>NZ_CP074373.1:0-1276588 GCF_021560035.1 Virgibacillus sp. NKC19-16
ATGGAAAATCTTAATGAGTTATGGGTTGCTACACTGGAAAAGATTGAAGAGGAAGTTAGTAAACCAAGCTTTGAAACATGGTTAAAGAGTACAAAGGCAGAAAAGCTGGAAGAAAACACCTTGATCGTCTCTGCACCCAATGAATTTGCCAGAGACTGGTTAGAGACACAATATACAAATCTAATCTCAAACATTCTGGAAGAAGTTACCGGGACACGACTCGCTACAAAATTTATCATTCCGGATTCAGTTCCGCAGCCGGAGGATACAGATAAAACGCCAAAACCAAAATCAACCGGAAATACAAATGATGTCGCAAAAACAATGCTGAATTCCAAATATACATTTGACACCTTTGTCATTGGTGCTGGAAACCGCTTTGCACATGCTGCATCACTGGCAGTCGCAGAAGCACCTGCAAAAGCATATAATCCACTTTTTATTTATGGTGGTGTTGGCCTTGGGAAAACGCACTTAATGCATGCAGTCGGACATTACGTTCAGCAGCACAATCCCGAAGCAAAGGTCGTTTATATGACTTCTGAGAAATTTACCAATGAATTCATTAATGCCATCATGGACAACAAAACGATAAATTTCCGCAATAAATATCGTAATGTCGATGTCCTATTAATTGATGACATTCAATTCATTGCCGGTAAAGAATCAACACAGGAAGAATTTTTCCATACATTTAATACATTACATGAGGAAAACAAACAAATTATTATCTCAAGTGATCGTCCACCTAAGGAAATACCAACACTCGAAGATCGTTTGCGCTCCCGCTTTGAATGGGGATTAATTACCGATATTACGCCACCTGATCTGGAAACCAGGATTGCTATATTAAATAAAAAAGCAAAGGCAGAAGGTTTGGACATTCCAAATGAAGTGATGCTGTATATCGCTAATCAAATTGACACCAACATTCGTGAACTAGAAGGTGCATTAATACGCGTTGTCGCTTACTCTTCGTTAATCAATCAGGATATTGACGCATCACTCGCTGCAGATGCTCTAAAAGATATAATTCCAAGCAATAAACCTAGAGTTATTACCATTGGTGGCATTCAAGAAGCAGTTGGGGAGAAATATAACATTCGTCTGGAAGATTTCCCTGCGAAAAAACGCACCAAAGCAATTGCCTTTCCTAGACAGATTGCGATGTATCTATCAAGAGAATTAACCGATTTTTCGCTGCCTAAAATTGGTGAAGAATTTGGCGGGCGTGACCATACGACTGTCATTCATGCTCATGATAAAATTGTAAAATTAATGGAGAATGACATGAATTTAACGAGCGAAATCGAAGAACTGAAAGAACAGTTAAAATCATTTTAGGAAATAGTCTGATAGAAATCCACATGTGCATAATGTGTAAACATGAGCAGACTCGTGCACACTTTATCAACATGTGAATAACTCGTCATGAAAGTTAGAGTTAAACTTATCAACATAATCACAGCCCTTATTACTATTATTACTGTATTTTATAATAAAAAATAAATAAGAATGTCCACTAGGAGGAAATCATTCATGAAATTTATAATCAGTCGTGATCAATTAATTACGAGTGTACAAGACGTTATGAAAGCAATCTCGTCTCGAACTGTAATTCCAATCTTAACTGGAATAAAGATCGAAGCAAAAAAACATGGAATTATACTAACAGGAAGCGACTCAGATATATCCATTGAATCTTATATCCCAGCTGAACAAGACGAAAATGTAAATATAGAACACATTGAAGAAGGAAGTATTGTCCTCCAAGCAAAATATTTTCCTGATATCGTCCGCAAACTACCGGAAAAGATGGTGGAAATTGAATCCGATGAGAATTTAAAACTAACGATTCGCTCCGGAAAAGCGGAATTTAACTTAAATGGACAAGATGCAGAGGAATATCCACAACTTCCTACATTACAAACAGATGAAAGCTTTGAAATGCCAACAGATCTATTAAAAAGCTTAACAAAACAGACAGTTTTTGCTGTTTCAACCATGGAAACCCGCCCTATTTTGACAGGGGTTCATATGAAATTAAATGCCAACACACTAACGTTTACAGCAACCGACAGTCATCGACTTGCATCACGAGAGATTCCTGTAAATGAGACAAACGTCGAATTTTCCAATATTGTTGTACCTGGAAAAAGTTTAACCGAGTTAAATAAAATTTTAGGTGATACGCCGGAACCTGTTGAAATAAGTGTGACCAATAATCAGATTCTATTTCGGACGAAGCATTTGAAGTTTATGTCCCGTTTACTCGATGGCAATTATCCGGAAACATCAAGATTAATTCCTGATCAAAGTAAAACAGTGCTTCATGTAAAAACAAAAGAATTATTAAATACCATCGACCGTGCGTCCCTTCTCGCGAAAGAAGAACGCAATAATGTGGTGAAATTGACAACAGAAGGTGATCACTTAGTTGAAATCACAAGTAATTCCCCTGAAGTTGGAACAGTTGCAGAAGAAATTACCGTTCAATCCATGGAGGGAGAGGAACTTAAAATCTCATTTAGCTCCAAATATATGATTGATGCATTAAAAGCTATTGAATATGATGACGTAAAAATAGAATTCACCGGCGCCATGCGGCCATTTATTATTCGACCAGCAAATGAAGATCCAATTCTGCAATTGATTCTCCCAGTTAGAACTTATTAAGAAAGTAATTGTTGCTTTTAAATCTTCGCATTTGGTATAAAAGATGACATAGTGAAAATTTTCTTTTATGAGAAGCCTCTCGTTGTAATAATAGTCGGGTGCTTGGACTTCGCTCCGGAAACACATTTCGCGCACCTTAGGGCGGCTGGTGAACCCCCTCGTGCTACGCACTCCGGGTCTCACCTAGGCCTTTCCTCCCGCAGGAGTCTTCATGTGTTTCCTCCGCTGAGTGTTCCGGTTAATGCCGCTAAAATGCATTAGTAATCAATATTCAAAATATCGAGCCACCTCGCCAGTTCGCGGACCCGAACGGAGATTATAGCAAACAGTAACTATGTCGCACTTTATATCTTTTGCGTCAAAAACAACAAACTTTTATAAAAGCCATTTCTTACTAAAAAAGACACAAAAAAGCTCTTATCTTTTCCAGGTAAGAGTTTTTCTTATGATAAAAGGCAAATTCATGGCCAAATGAGCGCATTTTAAATAAAATGAGGGGTTTACCTTCCCTAAACGGCAAAACTTTAGTAGAATAGATATATGACATTTTTAAGGCTAAACAACGAAAATAACGAATGAAAATTGGTGAGTGAATTGCATGAACAAATTGAAATAAATACGGAATTTATTACGTTAGGTCAATTTATCAAGCTTGCGAACATACTTGAGTCCGGCGGAATGGTCAAAGCATTCTTACAGGATCAGGGTGTTTTAGTAAACGGCGAACTCGAACATCGACGCGGAAGGAAGCTTTATCCAAATGATGTTGTGAAAGCTGAAGGGCTTGGATTATTTATCGTTACAAGTAGCAATTAGTCGAAAGCAAAAAGAGGAATCCTGCATGCACATTGATCAATTAAACTTAAAAAATTACCGGAATTACCAAAAATTGGATATCCCTTTCGATGATAAAGTCAATGTTATTATTGGGGAAAATGCGCAGGGAAAAACAAATTTGATGGAGGCTATTTATTTATTGGCCTTTACGAAATCATACCGCACCCCCCGTGAAAAAGAACTTATCCTTTGGGACGAAGAGTATGCTAAAATAGAAGGTAGGATAACAAAACGCAACCAGACATTTCCGCTTGAAGTTGTTATTTCGTCAAAAGGGAAAAAAGCGAAATTAAATCGAATGGAACAAAAACGATTAAGTGACTATATTGGTGCGTTAAATGTAGTAATGTTTGCACCGGAGGATTTAACGCTTGTTAAAGGCTCCCCGCAGAATCGCAGACGATTTATCAATATGGAACTTGGGCAAATTCAGCCAAGGTATATCTATCATTTAGCACAATATCAAAAATTAATTAAACAACGGAATCATTTATTAAAAAAAATGCAGCGACAGGCAAATCCTGATAACAATATAACAATGCTGCATGTATTGACAGAACAGCTAATCGAACATGCTGCAACGTTACTTGAGAGGCGGTTTGTTTTTCTGGATTTACTCAGGAAATGGGCCGGGCCGATTCATCATGGCATAAGCCGTGAACTGGAAAACCTTGAAATCAGGTATGATGCCACGATTGAGGTATCAGAAGAGGCAAATAAGGAGAAAATAGAAACAATCTATTTAAATAAATTTCAAGAGATACAGGAAAAAGAAATCGAACGTGGAACAACATTAATCGGGCCACACCGTGATGATCTGATTTTTTATGTGAATAATAAAAATGTTCAAGTCTATGGTTCCCAGGGGCAGCAGCGAACCACTGCACTATCTGTAAAACTGGCAGAGATAGAACTTATCTATAATGAAGTTGGTGAATACCCTGTTTTGCTTCTTGATGATGTGTTAAGTGAACTGGATCATTTCCGGCAATCCCACTTGTTAAATACGATCCAGGGAAAAGTTCAGACCTTTGTTTCAACAACAAGTGTTGACGGGATTAACCATGAAACTTTAAGAAAGGCAGAGCTGTTTCACGTAAACGGAGGGAAAATAGATATATGATTCAAGGGGGTCACGCGCCTATGTTTATGCATATAGGCAATGATCATGTTATCAGGTCGAATGATATCATTGCGATCGTTGATTATAATTTAATCTCATCATCTTCCATTATGGAGGAGATGATGACAGAATCGAACAAGCAAAAGAAGGTTGTTGGACCAATGAATGATGCAAAATCGGTTATGGTCACGACAGAGATCATTTATTACAGCACATTATCTGTTGCAACCTTAAAGAAACGAGCAAGTATGATTTCCACGATTAGTAGACTAGATGACTTTTCAGACGAAATAGAATAAGCGGAACTTTTGCAGGTAGAAAATTTTTCTATCTGTCAGGAAATGGATGTGAGAATATGTCAATGGAAGAGAAAGATGAGAACCAAGCATATGGTGCTGACCAAATTCAGGTCCTTGAAGGATTGGAAGCAGTTCGGAAAAGACCAGGTATGTACATTGGAACAACAAGTGGAAAAGGGTTGCATCACCTTGTATGGGAAATCGTTGACAATAGTATTGACGAGGCTTTAGCAGGTTATTGTGATCATATTCAGGTGATTATTGAAAAAGATAACAGTATCACTGTAAAAGATAATGGGCGCGGCATCCCTGTTGATGTACAGAAAAAAACCGGAAGACCCGCTCTCGAGGTTATTATGACCGTACTCCACGCAGGTGGTAAATTCGGAGGCGGTGGATATAAGGTATCAGGCGGTCTGCACGGTGTTGGCGCATCCGTTGTTAACGCGTTGTCCAGTAATTTGGAAGTATATGTTCACCGTGACGAGAAAATTTATTTCTTGCAGTTTAAAAAAGGAATACCTCAAGGTGAAATTGAAGTCGTTGGCGATACAGACATTACAGGGACGATGACACACTTTAATCCTGACCCGGAGATTTTTGAAGAAGGCACAACATTTGAATATGATACATTGGCTCAGCGCTTGCGAGAGTTAGCCTTTTTAAATCGAGGTTTAACAATAACGCTTGAGGATAAACGAACCGATGAGGACCCGGTAAGCTACTATTATGAAGGTGGCATCAGTTCCTATGTGGAGTATATTAACCAAACGAAAGATGTACTGCATGAGCCTTTCTATGCAGAGGGAGAAGATGGGGGCATTGCTGTAGAGGTAGCCATTCAATATAACGATGGATTTGCAAGCAACCTTTATTCATTTGCTAATAATATTCATACGTATGAGGGCGGTACACATGAATTTGGTTTCAGAACCGGTCTGACAAGAGTAATAAATGATTATGCACGCAAAAATAATCTATATAAGGAAAATGACCCTAACCTCTCCGGCGATGACGTACGTGAAGGAATGACAGCGATCGTTTCCATCAAGCATCCTGATCCACAGTTTGAAGGACAAACCAAAACAAAGCTCGGGAATAGTGAGGTACGTACCGTTACCGATTCCGTATTCAGTGAGACATTTTCCAAATTTCTGTTTGAGAACCCATCTATCGGAAAAATCATTGTAGAAAAGGGTCTCATGGCTTCTCGTGCACGAATAGCAGCGAAGAAGGCGCGTGAATTAACACGAAGGAAAAGTGCGCTGGAAGTTTCCAATCTGCCAGGAAAACTAGCTGACTGTTCATCCAGAGATCCAGCAATCAGCGAATTGTATATTGTTGAGGGTGACTCTGCGGGTGGTTCTGCCAAGACAGGACGCAGCCGCCATTTTCAAGCAATCCTCCCTTTACGCGGTAAAATTTTAAACGTGGAAAAAGCACGTCTCGACAAAATCTTATCCAATAGGGAAGTACGATCCATGATTACAGCGCTTGGTACAGGGATTGCTGAAGACTTTGATATCACCAAAGCACGTTATCATAAAGTGGTTATCATGACAGATGCGGATGTTGATGGTGCACATATACGAACATTATTATTAACATTTTTCTATCGTTATATGCGCCCATTAATTGAACATGGTTATATTTATATCGCGCAGCCGCCACTTTATAAAATTCAACAAGGGAAAACAGCTCATTATGCATACAATGATGCGGATATGGAGAAAATCTTGAACGAAATTCCGAAATCACCAAAGCCTGGTTTGCAGCGTTACAAAGGGCTTGGTGAGATGGATGCGACGCAGTTATGGGATACAACCATGAATCCGGAAACCCGCACATTATTGCAGGTAGACTTAACAGATGCGATTGATGCGGATCAAGTCTTTGATATGTTAATGGGTGATAAAGTAGAACCAAGGCGAATTTTTATTGAGGAAAATGCTCAGTATGTTGAGAATTTAGACGTATGATAACGGAGGTCAGAGATAAGGTGTCAGTAGTAACTGACATCTAACGTCCGACTTCTGTTTTAGGAGGGAAATAAATGGCAGAGGAACGATCAAACGTTCAAGGGATTAATCTGAGTAAAGAGATGCGTACATCATTTCTGGATTATTCCATGAGTGTTATAGTCTCACGCGCATTACCTGATGCACGTGACGGATTAAAACCGGTACACCGGAGAATTTTATATGCAATGAATGATTTAGGGATGCATTCTGACAAGCCACATAAAAAGTCAGCACGTATTGTTGGTGAGGTCATTGGTAAGTATCATCCACATGGTGACTCCGCCGTTTATGAAACGATGGTACGGATGGCACAAGACTTCAGCTATCGCTATATGCTCGTAGATGGTCATGGGAACTTCGGGTCTGTAGATGGTGATTCTGCAGCTGCCATGCGTTATACCGAGGCAAGAATGTCCAAGATTTCCATGGAGTTATTACGAGATATTAATAAAGATACGGTTGATTTTCAGGATAACTATGATGGAACAGAACGTGAACCAGCAGTTTTCCCTGCCCGTTTCCCGAATTTACTGGTAAATGGTACGTCAGGAATCGCAGTAGGCATGGCGACAAACATTCCGCCACATCATTTAGGTGAAACGATTGATGCAGTACTGGCACTTAGTGAAAATCCTGAGATAACAATTGATGAGCTAATGGAAGACTATATCCATGGGCCGGACTTCCCTACAGCAGGGAAAATTTTGGGGAAAAGCGGTATTCGTAAAGCATATGAAACCGGGAAGGGCTCTATTACGATACGTGCAGAAGCAAATATCGAAGAACAGCCAAATGGCAAGGAAACAATCATTGTTACTGAATTGCCTTATCAAGTAAACAAGGCAAGACTAATTGAAAAAATAGCAGAACATGTTCGTGAAAAACGTATCGAGGGCATTTCAGATCTACGCGATGAATCCGATCGTACGGGGATGCGTATTGTGATTGAAATACGCCGTGATTCCAATGCGAATGTCGTTTTGAATAATTTATATAAATATACCGCACTGCAAACGACGTTTGGTATCAATACACTCGCACTCGTTGGTGGTCAGCCAAAGGTACTGACAATTAAGCAATGCTTAGAACACTATCTCGAACATCAAAAGGTGATCATCAAACGCAGGACCGCATTTGAATTACGTAAAGCAGAAGCACGTGCCCATATTTTAGAAGGGTTGCGTATTGCGCTGGATCATTTGGATGAAGTTATTACCCTCATCCGCAATTCAAAAACGACGGACATTGCCAAAGATGGTTTAATGGAGCGCTTTGAGTTATCCGAAAAGCAATCACAAGCTATTTTGGATATGCGCCTGCAACGTTTAACTGGTTTAGAACGTGAAAAAATTGAAAATGAATACAGTGAACTGATGGATCTCATTGCTGAATTAAAGGCTATTTTAGCAAGTGAGGAAAAAGTACTCGAAATCATTCGGGAAGAACTGACGGAAGTGAAAGAACGCTTTAGCGATAAACGTCGTACAGAAATTGCGGTTGGTGGGGCAGACTTTTTCGAGGATGAGGATTTAATTCCTGAGGAAAATATTGTTATTACCCTTACCAATAAGGGATATATCAAACGTCTGCCGGCATCAACCTACCGCAGGCAGAATCGCGGCGGACGCGGCATTCAGGGGATGGGTACGAATGAGGACGATTTCGTTGAGCATCTCGTCTCCACCTCCACGCATGATACGATATTATACTTTACAAACAAAGGAAAAGTATACAAGACGAAAGGATATGAGGTTCCTGAATTTAACCGAACGGCAAAAGGTATCCCGATTATTAATCTGCTGCAGGTAGAAAAAGGTGAATGGGTCAACGCCGTTATCTCGGTGAATGAATTTAGTGAGGATTACTACTTTTTCTTTACGACAAGACACGGTATATCCAAGCGAACTTCCCTTTCCCATTTTAAAAACATCCGAAAAGGTGGCTTAATCGCGGTTGGATTGCGCGAGGAAGATGAATTGATTTCTGTTCGACTCACCGATGGAATGAAGGATATCTTAATTGCTACGAGGAACGGTTACCTCATTCGATTTGAGGAATCCCAAATTAGAACCATGGGAAGGACAGCTGCCGGGGTAAAAGGTATTTCCCTGAGAGGTGAAGATGAGGTCGTCTCCATGGAAATCTTGGAGGAAGGATCAAACATCCTTCACGTTACCAATAAAGGGTATGGAAAACAAACACCGGAAGAAGAGTACCGGCGAATCAACCGTGGCGGGAAAGGTATTTTTACATCCAAACTATCGGATAAAACCGGACATGTCGTCGCAGTAAAAGCTGTATCCGGACATGAAGATCTGATGCTGATAACAGTAGCAGGCGTTCTGATACGTATTCCTGTTGATAGTATTTCAGAAACCGGCCGTAACACAATGGGTGTACGCTTAATTCGCTTACAGGAAGAGGAAGAAGTAGCAACCGTTACGAGAATTGAGGAAGAAGAAGAGCATGAGGTAGAATCAGATAATTCAACGGATGAATAGATAAAAAGAAGAGGTAACGTAGTAAGATTTTCGTCTGAAACGTTACCTTATTTATTATTCAGTATTGCAATCGGAGCGATTATTTATAATATATAAGCCGAAGTGATATAATGATCTACATATAAAATTTCGAACGAGTAATTCAGGAGGACAAGAAAGATGAGTAATTTACCTTTCATACCAATTATTGTTGGAACAGACATAAACGCCTATAATATGGCTATCTCTTTTCACCAAGCATATGACATCAAACCGATTTTAATTGGTAAACAGCAAATGGCATTTACCGATTTAAGTTCTGTCATTGAAAAAATTGAAATACATCCAACCCTAGCAGATGAAGGACAGTTTGTTCCCATACTCACTACGCTGGCTACGAAACTGGCTTCCACAAACAAAAAACTTCTATTAGTAGGAACAAATGACGTATACGTTCGTTTGATGATTGAAAATGAAGCGGAATTAAAGAAACATTTTGTATTTGATTTGATCAATGAGACGTTAATGAACCAGCTACAGAACAAATCGAACTTCTATAAGCTTTGCGGGGAACATGGGATTGATACGCCCACCACTTATTTTTATGATTGCAAGCATCCGAAACCCTTCGAGGAAGAGATGATGTATCCAGTCATCATAAAACCAAGTAATGGTATTGCGTATTATAATCATCCATTTGAGGGGCAGAAAAAAGTATATAGAGTGGGCTCGAAAGAAGAAGTTCAGCAGGTTATTGATAAGATCACGTCTAGTGGTTATCAGGATGAGCTTATCATCCAGGATTTTATTCCAGGTGATGATACGTACATGTGGGATTCGGTTATTTATGCAAATGCACGAGGCCAGACACAGCTTGTTACATTTGGACAGGTTGTGCTTCAGGAGCATACGGCTACTGCGATTGGAAATTACACGGCAGTAATTTCGCGCTATAACGAGGAAATGATGAAAAAGCTTCAACACTTCCTGGAAGCAGTTGGATACGTGGGTTTCGCTAATTTTGACCTGAAGTATGATACCCGTGACGGCAAATTTAAAGTGTTTGAGGTAAATATTCGCCAAGGGAGATCCAGCTACTACGTTACAGCGCTTGGACATAATATGGCAGAATATATCGCCGATGACAGCATTTATGGAAAGGAAAAGCCGCTAACTTATTTAAACAAAGAGTATTTGTTTACCGTTGTACCTAAAATCGTTCTCCGCAAATTTGTCAGTAACGATAAGGTTTTAGGTGACGTTAAACGTCTCATTAAACAAGGCAAATGGGGGAATCCATTATTTTATAAAAAAGATCGCAATCTCAAACGTAAACTCTATTTATTCATACGTCAGGTCAACTATTATCGTAAATATAGGAATAATAAATGGTAAAAGCTTCATCCTAATTCAGGGCCCTTTCAAACAGCCATTCACCAAGTAAAAAGGAAATCTTGTCAGCAGCTACGTTTAAGTAATGGGAAATAATTGCATAATCCAGTTCAGATTTGGTAGAAATAAGCTCACCCCAATACTCTGTCTCGTAGCGGCTGATCATGCTCAAATTATATAAAAGTAAATAATGAACCATGATCTCATGAATGGACAAAAAATTATCTCGGCTACGGGGAAAGTATATTTCCTGTTTATCCAGATGCAAGTAAAACGGACCGGTTATGCATTGCATCGGTTTTTCGAGTTTAATATGAAGCTGCTCATTTGAGGTTTTTGTATCCAAAATAGCTGGTAAATAAACGCGAACACGCTGAATGAATGCGGCTTTAGTTAAATGATAACTATCCAGCAGGTGGAGTGGAAAGTTTAAGTCAGTTGCCGCCTTTTTTCCAATCGAAATAGATTTTTCCTCTCTACTATAGGAGAAAAAATCACTCATTTCAGGGATCAGTCCAAGCAGTGTATCCATTTTTACCTTTTGAAATGGTGGTACTTCTGCATTGAATAAATGGTTGTAGGCATAACTAAATAAACCATTTTGTTGGATTTTCACCTCATCTCCCGTAAAGGTATAGTTCTTTTTCTTACGTTTTCTGGCCGTTACGCCATGTGCCAGGACAGTTGTGGACTCCGGATAATCGGGCCGGTTTGTAAGAATGCATGCCTTTAGCAAATGGACAAGTCCATAAAAATATAAAAGTGGTTTGAGTCTGATATCTACCTTTTCCCCTTCTGTTAAAAAAATCCTGCCATGATCCAGGTAAAACATAAACGTTCCACTGTTTTCAAAGCTTTTTAAACCAGCATCGCTATTTGGCAGATCCTTGTAGCAATTTTTCAAAAAGGTCTGGCTGGTTTTTAGTGTTTGTAAATAGGTGTATAGAGATTCGATTGTCTTTTTTTCCATGCGAATTCTCCTCTTAAAATAATACAAAATTTCGAATCCATTTATTTTTAAGTATCGACTTGAAAAAGCTTCATTGATGGCGTATTGTATATAAAAATAAGAATTACTTACGTAGCTTAACCAAGTTGATCATTAGCATTCATATATAATTAAAGGAGGATGAAGATGCGGGACGATAAATTTGCCAAAGAAGGTTTAACATTTGATGATGTGTTGCTCATGCCGGATAAATCAGATGTATTGCCAAAGGATGTAAAAGTTTCAACAACCTTGACAGCTAATCTCAGATTGAACGCTCCTTTTATTAGTGCAGGAATGGATACCGTAACGGAAGCGGAAATGGCGATAGCAATGGCCCGACAAGGCGGGTTTGGTGTCATTCATAAGAATATGTCGATTGAAGACCAGGCAGAACAAGTGGATCGTGTGAAACGTTCGGAAAGTGGAGTTATAACCAATCCATTCTTCCTGACTCCAGAGCATCAGGTATATGATGCTGAGCATCTCATGGGTAAATTTCGCATTTCAGGTGTGCCGATTGTGAATACCATTGAAGAGCAAAAATTAGTAGGTATTTTGACGAATCGTGACCTGCGTTTTATCCAGGACTATTCCATTATGATTTCAGAAGTAATGACAAGTACAAATCTTGTTACAGCACCAGTAGGGACAACATTAAAAGAGGCTGAAGAACTACTGCAAGAATACAGAATTGAAAAACTGCCACTTTTGGATGAGAATGGGATTCTAAAAGGATTAATCACCATCAAGGATATTGAAAAGGTCATTGAATTTCCGAATGCAGCAAAAGACACACAAGGCAGACTGATCGCAGGTGCTGCGGTAGGTGTTACTGGTGATGGCATGAAGCGGATTGAAAAATTGGTTGGCGCTGGTGTTGATGTCATTGTTATTGATACAGCACATGGTCATTCAAACGGTGTCATTAATCAAGTGAAAGCAATACGCGCGGCTTATCCGGATCTGGATATTATTGCTGGAAATGTCGCAACAGCTGAAGCAACGAAAGAATTAATTAAAGCAGGTGCGTCTATGGTCAAAGTTGGTATAGGCCCGGGATCCATCTGTACAACACGTGTTATCGCAGGTGTTGGTGTTCCGCAAATAACGGCAATTAATGACTGTGCTGCTGTAGCTGAAGAATATGGTGTTCCGATCATTGCAGATGGTGGAATCAAATATTCTGGTGATATTGTGAAGGCATTAGCTGCCGGCGCACATGCAGTTATGGTCGGTAGCATGTTTGCAGGGGTTGCGGAAAGTCCTGGTGAAACAGAAATTTTCCAAGGTCGGCAGTATAAAGTATACCGTGGAATGGGATCAGTTGGCGCTATGGAAGCTGGCTCAAAAGACCGTTACTTCCAGGAAGGAGCCGATGTGAAGAAGCTTGTCCCAGAAGGTATTGAAGGCAGAGTCGCTTATAAAGGGCCAATTGCCGATACCATTCATCAGTTAATTGGAGGCTTGCGTTCAGGCATGGGTTATTGTGGCGCGTGTTCGATTGTTTCACTAAGAAATGACGCCCGGTTTATCCGAATTACAGGAGCAGGCTTAAGGGAGAGCCATCCACATGATATACAGATAACGAAAGAGTCACCGAATTACTCGGTGTAGTAAAAATGAGCTTTCATTAAAATTTCATGAAAAAATAATAGATGGGCCCCTTTTACCCATCTATTTTTTCATTTCTTTCTGTGGTAAAATAATATAGGTGTAGAAAAGAGATTAATAGTTAAGGCTGTTTTCTAAAAGATTGTTGCTTTTGACATAAAAGACATAAAAGACGAAGCAGTGACAATTCTTTTGCAAACACTAGTTGAGAGCGGGGATTCGCTCCGAAAACACATTTCGCGCACCTTAGGGCGGCTGGTGACGACCCTCCTCGTGCTAACGCACTCGAGGGTCCCACCGAGGCCTTCCCTCCCGCAGGAGCCTTCATGTGTTTCCTCCGCTGGTAGTCCGGTTACTGCTGTTAAATTGCATTAGGAATCAATATTCAAAATATCGAACCATCTCACCAGTTCGGGTGAGTTAAGGGCGATGACTCCTGCGGAAAGCATTCGTCCTTCGCTGTCCCGAACGGCGATTATAGCAAATACTTATAACAAACAGTCACTGTGTCGTCTTTTATATCAACTGCGAAGAGTTAAAAGCAATAATACTTACGAAAGAGCCATAGTTAAAATTTTTGGTGGAGGTACGGGGAAGTGAAACAGATAAAGAAAAATTTACTATTTTTAGTTGCAAGTTTTGTGTTGATAACGTCGGTAATTGTACAACCAATTTCTGCTCAAGCTGCAGATACATTGGATTTAGATGCTGAATCAGCTATTTTAGTTGACGCAGAGACAGGTAAAGTTTTATATGCAAAGGACCCGGATGTAGCCTTGCCACCAGCCAGTATGACGAAAATGATGACAGAATATCTTGTGTTGGAAGCAATCGATGCCGGTGAAATTAGTTGGGATACAACAACCCAAATCAGTGATTATGCGTACAGTATTTCTGCTAATCCATCATTTTCCGGCGTAGGATTAAGACAGGATCAGGACTATACGGTTCGTGAGTTATATGAAGCAATGGCGATTTTTTCAGATAACGCGACAACAATTGCACTTGCTGAGTTAATAGCAGGAACGGAAACAGAATTTGTAGCATTAATGAATGAAAAAGCGGAAGAATTAAATCTTCCTGAATATAAGTTTGTAAATTCAACCGGTCTTGATAATTCCTCTTTAGGTGATAATCGCCCTGAGGGAACAGGTGAGGATGAGACGAGTCTATTATCTGCTAAGTCAGCAGCCTTACTTGCCTATCATTTAGTGAATAATTACCCTGAGGCGCTTGAGATATCCAGTCAAACAGAGGTCGAATTTGAAGGGTATACATTGGAAAACTTAAACTGGATGCTTCCACATGACGCTACATTCCTGGAACAATTTTATTATGAAGGCATGGATGGGCTAAAAACTGGAAATACAGAGCTTGCGGGCTTTACGTTTACAGGAACTGCAGAACGTAATGGTAAACGATTGATTTCTGTCGTCATGAAAACAGATAGTAAAGAAGAGCGATTTAATGAAACAGAAAAGCTAATGGATTATGGCTTTGAACAATTTGAAACGATTGAATTATTCCCTGCAGGACATCAGGTAGAAAATGAGTCTAGTATTCCGGTTGCAAAAGGTAAAGAAGATACATTGGATGTTTCAATAGCTGAAAGCTTTACTGTTCCTGTTAAATCAGGTGAAGAGGAATTATATAGTGTAGAATATACGGTAGATGAAGATTATTTAAACGAAGATGGCGAGTTAATTGCGCCAATTGAAGAAGGAGAAAAAGTAGGAACAGCAGAACTTGTATACGATGGTGAAACGGACCATGGCTACATTTTTGATGATAGTCGTAATACAGTTGATTTAGTAGCAAATGATTCCGTGGAAAAAAATAATTGGTTTATGCTTTCAATAGGCGCTGTTGGTGACTTTTTCGCTAACCTTTTCACTACATCTGTGGATTGGATTAAAGGGTTGTTTAGTTAAAATAAAGGGGGAAATGAATATGGCTAATACAGGTACAGAAAGAGTAAAACGCGGAATGGCAGAAATGCAAAAGGGCGGCGTTATTATGGACGTCGTCAATGCCAAGCAGGCAAAAATTGCTGAAGAAGCTGGGGCAGTTGCCGTTATGGCACTGGAACGTGTGCCATCTGATATTCGTGCAGCAGGTGGTGTTGCACGTATGGCTGACCCAACCATTACAGAAGAAGTGATGAATGCGGTATCCATTCCGGTTATGGCAAAGGGGCGTATTGGTCATATTGTGGAGGCACGTGTTTTAGAGGCAATGGGTGTTGATTATATTGATGAGAGTGAAGTATTGACACCAGCGGATGAAGTTTTCCATCTGAATAAATCTGATTATACAGTACCATTTGTCTGTGGTTGTCGTAATTTAGGGGAAGCCGCACGCCGTATTGGCGAAGGAGCTTCCATGCTTCGGACGAAGGGCGAGCCTGGTACCGGTAATATTGTGGAAGCGGTACGTCATATGCGGCAAGTGCAATCCGAGATTCGCAAATTAACTGCAATGTCTAAGGACGAAGTGATGACTTTCGCAAAAGAAATCGGCGCACCATACGAGTTATTATTGGAAGTTCGCGAAGAAGGACGTCTTCCTGTTGTGAATTTTGCAGCAGGTGGTATTGCAACACCAAGTGATGCAGCGTTAATGATGGAATTAGGTGCTGACGGTGTATTTGTCGGATCCGGTATTTTTAAATCCGATCATCCGGAAAAATTCGCCAAAGCCATAGTTGAAGCGACAACGCACTACAAGGATTATAAATTGATTAGTGAGCTTTCAAAAGGTCTTGGTACCGCAATGAAAGGTCTGGAAATGAGTACGATCGAGGGACATGATCGTATGCAGGATCGCAGCGAATAGAAAGAAGGAATAGTATGGTAACAATTGGTGTACTTTCCCTGCAGGGTGCAGTTCGTGAACATATTCGGTCGATTGAAGCTTGTGGAGCCAAAGCCATGGAGATAAAGCGCAAGGAACAACTTGAGGACATTGATGGATTGATTTTGCCAGGCGGTGAAAGCACAACGATGCGCCGTTTAATTGATAGCTATGGTTTTCAAGCAGCGATTCTAGAATTTGGCAAGCAGGGAAAGCCTGTATTTGGTACCTGTGCTGGTCTGATTTTAATGGGAAGTGAAATTGAAGGCCAGGAGGACGCGCATTTAAGCTTAATGGATATAAAGGTTGCTCGGAATGCATTCGGGCGCCAAGTGGCAAGCTTTGAAGCTGAGCTTGAGATTGCAGGTGTTGCGGATGATTTTAATGCTATATTTATTCGCGCTCCCTATGTTACGGAAATTGGCCCTGAAGCAGAAATTCTTGCAACTTACGCGGGACAGATTGTGGCAGTGAAACAGGGACATTACATTTGTACAGCATTCCATCCGGAGTTGACAGATGATAATCGTTTTATTGCATATTTTGTGGATATGGTGGAAGAATCTATACAAACACTTGCATCTTAAGAAAAAATTGACTATGATATAACATAATATAAGTTCTTTAAAAGTGCTGATAGGAACGAGTAACAGTATATCTTTCTCTAGAGAATCGATGGTTGGTGGAAATCGATGTAAGTATACTGCGAATCCATCCTTGAACTGGTTTATGAAAAATGGCTTGTTTGCGTCTGCATCGGCCACCCTAAGTAAACCCGGTTACGTACCGTTACACACGAGAGCCGGAAGAGTACATCTCTTCAACAAGGGTGGCAACGCGGGTATGAGACTCCCGTCCCTATTTTTAGGGGCGGGAGTCTTTTGTATTTTATTAGGGGGGGTCTGTCCTCCCACTACGCTAATGCGTTAATCTAACGAGGGACAGACCCCTTAACAGGAGGCAGTTAACATGTTGGATATGAAATTTTTGCGGAATAATTTTGAAGATGTAAAGGAAAAGCTTTCCCGCCGAGGTGAGGATTTATCTGCATTGGATAAGTTTGGGGAACTTGATGAAAATCGTCGCGGGTTAATTGCTGAAACAGAAAAACTAAAAGCAAGACGTAACGAAGCGTCTAAGCAGATTTCAGCTTTAAAAAAAGAGAAAAAGGATGCAGAACCGGCGATCAAGGAAATGCGTGAGGTTGGCGAGCAAATTTCCACGCTTGATAAAGATCTGAAGGAAGTTGAAGAACAATTAGATTCTATCATGCTTTCCATCCCTAATATTCCACATGCAAGTGTACCGATTGGAGAGGATGAGGACGACAATATAGAGGTGCGTACATGGGGAGACCATCCGGCGTTATCTTTTGAGAAACAGGCTCATTGGGATATTGCGACAAATTTGGATATATTGGATTTTGAAGCAGCTGCGAAAGTTACGGGGAGCCGATTTGTTTTTTATAAAGGGCTTGGTGCAAGACTGGAGCGTGCGCTTTTAAATTTCATGATGGACCTGCATGCAGATGAACATGGATACGTGGAAATGCTGCCACCATATATGGTAAACCGCGCAAGCTTGACAGGTACCGGTCAACTGCCAAAATTTGAAGAAGATGCCTTTCATATTGCGGATTGGGATTACTTTTTAGTCCCAACAGCAGAGGTTCCTGTAACGAATTATCATCGTGAGGAAATTTTATCCTCAGATTCCTTGCCGAAGAAGTATGTCGCGTTCAGTACAAACTTTCGTTCAGAAGCGGGATCTGCCGGCCGTGATACTCGAGGGTTAATCCGTCAGCATCAATTTAATAAGGTCGAGCTAGTCCATTTTACAAAACCTGAGGATTCTTATGAAACATTAGAGACGCTAACCGGGAATGCGGAAAAAGTATTGCAGCTGTTGAATCTGCCATACCGCGTGATGAGCATGTGTACAGGGGATTTAGGATTTACCGCAGCGAAAAAATACGATATTGAAGTATGGATCCCTAGCCAGGATACGTACCGTGAAATTTCTTCCTGCTCTAATTTTGAAGCTTTCCAAGCAAGACGTGCAGGCATCCGTTTCCGAAGAGATACAAAAGGAAAACCGGAATTTGTGCATACACTTAATGGATCCGGACTTGCCATCGGTCGCACCGTTGCAGCTATCTTGGAAAATTACCAGCAGGAAGATGGGTCTGTGGTAGTTCCTGAGGTGTTGCGTGGTTATATGGGCGGGAAGGATGTAATAAGATAAGGAGGGGTCTGTTCCTCGCTACTAACGTGCAAAAGTAGTGAGGGACAGACCTCATATTAGATGAGGAGGATATTTTAACCTTTCTCTTTATTAACAGTAAGCTTTAGTTGTCTAACTTCATCGATTGAAAGATTTGTATACTTGGATATAAACTCTTCACTCACTCCATCCGTAAGCATTATTTTGACTATTTTAACCGCCTGCTTAATCTTAAATAGATCCCCTCGGAATGGGAAAAATATAAATTTAAATATTTGTAGAATAAATTTATGGTTTTTCCAGTAATATGATCAGGAATATTAGTGTATATAGTAGAAAGAAGGCTAAAAATGAATCATGCCACATTTTGGTTTCGTGTTCGGGATAGCCTTTGGTTTCTCCCACTTGTTTATGGAATATGTTCTATAATCGCAGTGGGCGTAGTTACAGCCATTGATAGTTGGTTAGTCCCTCAAGTATCAGATAGCATCCCGAACATTTTCCTTACAGGTCAGAGTATAGCTAAGAACCTTTATGCTGCTTTAATTACAGCCACGTTGACGATGACAACGATAAGCTTTTCAACCATTATGGTCGTATTAACGACATATTCATCGCAGTTTTCACCTCGTGCCCTGCAGGACTTTATGCGGAGTAAAATTACGCAGCACGTGCTAGGTGTTTACACATTTGGTTTCATCTTTGTTCTAATTAACTTATGGTTATTAACAGATAATAATCAAAAAGAGTTGCTGAGTCCCTTTTTCACTGTAATTATTGCAATTACTTCGCTGGGTTTTTTTATCCTTTTCATTCATTATGCGGCTCATTGGGTGCAAGTGAATTTCTTAATTGGGACGATTCGTAATGATACGTCGAAAATAATTAGAGAAGCTTTTGCAGAAAGAGCGTATGGAGAACATCAACATTGGGACCATTCGCAAATTGAAAGCATCAGGGAAGAAGACAGACAAACGATTTATGCAAGCCGCTCTGGCTACATTCAAAAGATAGACTATAATTATTTAATTAACTGGGCCACTACAAATCATTTGGTTTTAGAAGCTAATTTCCAAGTTGGAGATTATGTGCCTAAAGGGATGCCAGTCTTTTACTTTTGGGCATTTAGCGACATAAACTATGAGGTAAAGGAACATGATCAGTTTTTAGCTATTGGAGATGAACGTACAGATCTTCAGGATATTGAGTTTTCCATGGAAAAGCTAGTGGAAATTGCCGTAAAAGCTTTATCAACTAGTATGAACGATCCAAACACGGCAATAAATAGTATCAATCGGATTGGTGGGTTGCTAACCGAACTAGCTGGGAACTATCGCCCGGTCACGTATTACTCCGATAATGATGGGCAATTACGACTGATTATGGAACAAAAGAGTTTCCGAGATTATCTATATAAAAGTTTTTACCAAATAAAACATTATGGGAAAGATGATATTTCGGTTGTATATAGTATTGTGGAGGCATTGTATAAGCTAGCTATTGTCACTGATAATGATTCACTTAAAATGGAAGTATGGAACTTTAATAACTATATTTTAGAAAGTGTAGAGGTGAGTAAACTCTCTTCAATGGATTACCAATACCTTAAAGAATTAATGAAAAAATTCGCCGATTTATGTGGAGAAGAATTGAATTGGGAATAATTTTATAAGTGGTCTGTCCCTCGCTGCCTTAATACAGAGGGAAGACCCTATACACTTCTTTTTAAGGTGAAAAAAAACCTCTAAAAAAATAAGGCGAAAATAATTGACAACAAAAACAAGGCATGATATATTAATTCTTGTCGTCACGGAGGTATACCCAAGTTCGGCTGAAGGGATCGGTCTTGAAAACCGACAGGCGGGTCAAACCGCGCGGGGGTTCGAATCCCTCTACCTCCTCCATTTTATTAATTAGCGCATAACAATTGGAGATAAAAAACCGCTACATTGTAGCGGTTTTTTCTATATACAATCACGTGCTTAATTATTGTAATAAAGGCTCTTTTATAGCATACTTATGTAAATTATTAATATGAACGGACTATTTTTTGGCAAAAAGGTGGATATCAAATGAATAAGAAAATTGCTTTTATCGGTGCAGGATCGATGGCTGAAGCTATTATTTCCGGAATCGTAAAGGCCGAGATACTAGATAAGGAACAAATTATTGTTACAAATAAACAAAATCAGAAGCGTGTAGAACAGCTTCAACAGAAATATGAAATTAGGAGTATGATGGATAAAGAGAAGGTAGCGTATGAAGCGGATATTATCATCCTTGCTACCAAACCACATGATCTAAAAAACGCGGTTGACTCCATTAAAGCATATATCAAACCAACGCAATTGATTATCTCTGTCATTGCCGGAGTTTCCACAGATCATATTTCCGATTTAATCGAAAGTGATTCCCCGGTGGTGCGTACCATGCCAAATACCTCTGCTACCATTGGCCATTCTGCAACAGCTATTTCGAAAGGAAAATTTGCTACGGATGAACATCTGCAACAAGCAGAGGAACTTTTTCAAACCATTGGCACGGCAACCATTGTCGATGAAATTGACATGCATACGGTAACAGGCATCTCTGGTAGCGGCCCTGCATATATTTATTATTTAGTTGAAGCAATGGAAAAAGCAGCTGTTGAAGCGGGACTGGATCCAGACGTCGCTCGCACGCTTGTGATCCAAACTGTCGTTGGCGCGGGTGAAATGCTCCAACATTCCGGTGAGTCGGCTTCCACCTTACGAGACAAAATAACCAGCCCGGCAGGAACAACAGCCGCTGGCATCGAAGCTTTAGATCAGTACAATTTTGAAGAAACCATTAAACAATGCGTAAGAAGTGCAAGAGCTCGCTCGATTGAGTTGGGAGGAGAATGAAAAAGGAAAGGTTTCTATATGTCGTCATGTGTTCGTTGTTCTAAGCAGTAGGTTTATAAGGCTACATTGAAGCGGTCCTTTTGTGTGAGGGTGATTTATCCCTACTGTGAGGAAGTTAATTTTCAATCTAGTAAGGGGATAAAGAAAAGCATATTTTTAGTGTTTTACTATCACCATTATTTATTATTTTGGGGATGTTTCCGAAGGCATTTACCAAAGGGGATAAAAATGATTGGAACAATTATAATGATTTGTTTATTTATCGTATTGGGAATTATATTTTCTATTGGAAAAGGCTACTTCCTAATAGCAGGTTTTAACACATTGCCTAAAGAAGAAAAAGAAAAATATGATATGGTCGCTTTGTGTAAGTTTATGGGAAAAATGATGTTTGCTCTATCATTTAGTATGGTACTTTGGGTACTTAGTGAAGGACTTGAAATCAGTTGGTTGTTCATCGTTGGTCTCGTATTATTTATAAGCATAGTTGTATTTATGCTTGTTTATGTGAATACAAGAGAGAGATTTAAGAAATAGTGTATGACAGGTTTTAATGAATAAACCCAATATTTCAGAGTGATAAGCCAGTTTGTGCTATATTTGAGTTTATGCCACAAAAATAATACTCATCTAATCATTCTTCCCAGTCCCTCACCTCACAATCTCCCGACTTTTGCAGTTAAATAGAAACAAAAACAGCCAAGATCCATGTGACTACTGGACGCTTGGCTGGCTTCTTAATACTCGAAAACTTTTTACTGTCAAGTATATACATAGTGTTGAGTAATTAAGCCTGCCCTTGGACAGTCCCTGTATGTGCGCATCATTTTTGATGTTTATTTCGGTTGAATAAAGCCTGAAATAGAAAGTAAATGATCACACCAATAAGAAAAGAGAACAGGAGGCCTAAAAAATTTGCGCTTGAAGAAAAGTTAGTTCCTTGGATTTCTATAACATAGAGATTATAACCTAAAAAACTAGGATCTTGTTTAAAATCTGTATATCCTAATAAAAGCATTACAATAGGTGCAGATAAGATAACTAAAATAAAAAGAAACATAAAAGATAAACCATTAAAAACGCTTTTCAGGTATTTCATTGTTTAGACTCCTTTATTTTTTTAAAATTGTTGACAAAATTTTTACCGTCTGGAAGTGATGGGTGTAAAAATAAAATATTAAAAAGGGATAACAAAAATAGAACTGATACATAATTTGATTCAATTAAGCAAAACTGATATAATAATCGGAAATATCGGTCCAAACACTGCAATAATAGCATTCTTAAGGGGGTTTTTAAATTTTTTATGATTAATACTAATAGATTTTGCAGATACAGAAATTCTGAAATCGAAAATCAGTCTCTTTTCAGAAATATTGCAGAACATAACCGCGATAATATGACCCAACTCATGCAAAATTATTATAGAAATGAGTGATGAAAAATAAAGAATCATCTTAATACAGGCCTTCTTAAATAAAGGAATTCAGTAATGAAAACTAACATGACTGATATACAGATGTTTAAATAGCTGACCCAAATCGGATCTAGTATTTGCAATACAAAAAAATCATAAAGATTAACAGCAATCAAAAGTGTTAAGACCACCAAAATTTTATTTGAATCAGTAATTCTTAACGCAAATCCAATAAATAATGAAACAAGACTGACAAAAACAACGGATATCATCAAATACCAGTCAAAAGAAACCTGAGAACTGGTTATTAATGAGATTGTTGTAATAAAAAGAAAAAAACAAAGAAAATTAATTATTAACAATGCAAGGATTCGAATATATAAATATACACTTTTCTTTAGGTTCTTTGGATAAATAGCTTTTTTATAAGAGTTAAAGCTTATACCAATTTCTAAAGAGATAAGTAATATAATCTCCTTTAGACCAAAATTAATTAAATAAGAAAAAAAGAAGTCAAATCTCATAATATCGAGATAAACGTACAGGCCAATGCTTGTTATAAACAATATAATGAAAACGATAGCTTGTTCTTTAAATACGCCATTTCTTTTTATGGATAATAACTCCGTTTTTAACTCTTTTATTAAATTATTATCTTGTGCGCTAATTTTAACTTTTTTCTCTCTATATGCTATTGGAACTAACGTTTGGAAAGAGTATCTTAGATAATATAGAGAAAGACAATTAACTACATATAAATTGAAAATCAAGAATAATGATGCAATAACTGCATAAAGGTAAGGAAATTCCATTGCATTTCCTAACGTGTAGTGAATCACGAATGCAGATACAATAAATAAAGTTGAAAAAACAAATGTTGTTGATAATAAATGATCTTTATCGTTATTTCGTGACAAAGAAAATATGACTTTACTTGCAATAACCCATAAATTAAAAGATAAGTAAAAGGCTATAGATATAGACAAAAATAAGTTTATTGAAAAAAGTAGTGTATTAAAATTTCCAGTCTGCAAGTTGTGAAGTATGACAAAAGGCAGTGCTATCAGAACTAATAAGATTGTATGAGTCACATAATATATAAAGATACCTGCATGAACAATATTATGTGCTTTTGTTTCCATATTGAAAAAAAGTGTGACGTACTTTTCGTTTTTGAATTTATTTCTAATAAAAAAAGAAATTAAAAAAGCTATAAGGCCAGAAACTAAAAATAAGTTTAATACCACGGTTTCAAAATTAAAATCAAAGGAATAAAGATATTGAATTACAAAAATATTATATAAAACAGCTATTATTAAAACAGCTAACAAACAAGCAAAAAATAATGAGGGATTACTTTTTATCATTCTTTTAGAAGTTTGAGAAGCATTTTTGAGTTCAACTAATTTCATAAGACTTTTTAAATCACTCATATAAAATCGCATCCACCTGTTTATAATAATCCTCATTAATTTTCGTATAAACTTCTTCTAGACCTACGTTTCCATAAGTTTTAATCACGTTCTCGAAATTCGCCGTTAATTTAACTACCCCATTACGTAGAATTACAAGCTTGTCATATAATTCATCGCCAAAACTGAGATTGTGAGTAGAGAGCAAAATACCCATTTTTTGCTGCCTCAATAATTTAATCACCTTACGTAAAACTATAGTCATATCTGGATCTAAACCATTTGTCGGCTCATCAAAAATCACAAAGGCTGGTTTGCGAAACAGATATGATACAATTTGTGTCTTTTTTTTATTTCCATGAGAAAGGCTGCTGATTGGTACATTGATATATTGATTTAGTTCAAATATATCAATTAATTTTTGCAAAAATTTTGTGTTAGTTTCCTTATTTTTATTTGCAAGTAATTCAAACACTTCCTTTGGTGTTAAAAAAGGAAAAATATTAACCTCATCCGGAATATAAGCAACGTGCTTTTTGAAAAAATCTATATCCTCTTCTTTAGATAAATCAATTCTTCTGTGGTTTATGCTCATATTACCTTGATACTTGATTAAACCGAAAATTGATTTGATTATTGTTGTCTTCCCTGCCCCATTATGTCCCAAAAGGCATAATACTTCTCCAGGATTGATTTTTATATCAACATTGCTGATATGAAAATTTTTACCATAACTTTTCTCTTCCAGATAAAATTCCATCATAAGAGATCACCTACATCTATAAATAATTTAAATTGAAAGCGTTAAGTAAGCTTAACGCTTTCAATTATAGTTCTCTTTATCCTCCACATTTAATTCTTACAGATGCACCAAGAATGTTAAACTCACCTTCAAATACTTTTCCATCTGCAAATTGGTTACAAGCCCACATCAACCCTGCAATAGTAAGACCACCAACAAGTACACCGATGAGAACCGTAATCCAAACCGCTATTGGATTACCTTGAGTGTATTCCTTCTCTTGAAAAGAAGTTAAATCTTTAAGTTTCTCGATCATTGACTCAACTGAATTAATAATGATAGTTAAAACTGATACATAGAATAAGGTAACTCTGTATTGCCCAACCACTTTCTCACCTCCCCTTTTTTAGAATTTTTATGTTATTCATGATTGCAAAACCACATTAACATACGTATTTCAAAAATAAAACATTTTTTCCAATATTTTACATCTTTTTTACAATATATTGTTTTTAATAATAATCTTTAAAATCTCCTGCCAAGGGAAAAGACCAGGACTTTAAGGTATTCGAAAGAAAACCAAAGGACTTTTGAAGCATCTTTTTTAGGAAACCAATTATTTATAGAGGATAATGCCGCTTAAGACGTTAAAATGAAAGGGTGTCTAAAACCAGTTATATCAAGGAATTTAGGGGGTGAAACAGGTGGTTATTTCTGTGTTTTTGGGATGCAAAATTCAAGAATAAAGTATCTTGTTTAAGAATACTAGTTTTATTAAAATCTTTTCATTGCTAATATTTTAGTAGAGGACAAATTATTTTCATTTTGCTAAAAACAGGGCAGACTTTTGCAGTTAAAGTGATATAAAAACAGCCAAAATCCATGTCAATACTGGATTCTCAGCTGTTGATTTTTTCATAAAGTTGTAGTGTTATTAATCTTTTCCCTCGACGTCCACCTCCGTGACTGCTGGATAAAATGCCCAATCTTCTCTAAAATCGGCTCAATAGACCCTTCTTTCTTCATTAAATCATAATCCGAAATACTAATACGCAGAATGGGGCAGGCATTGAAATTATTAATCCAATTTTCATAGCGTGTATACATTTCTTCCCAGTAGGAAATAGGCGTGTTTTTCTCCATTTCGCGTCCGCGTTCGTGAATACGCTCTATGATCTCATCAAATGTCCCTTCTAAATAGATGAGTAGGTCCGGATGTGGGAAATAGGGTGTCATCACCATGGCATCAAATAGATTTTTATAGGTTTCATAATCTGTCTTTGGCATGGTGCCATTATCGTAATGCATTTTCGCAAATATGCCTGTGTCTTCGTAAATGGAACGATCCTGAATGAACCCGCCGCCATATTCGAAGATTTTCTTTTGTTCTTTGAATCGCTCTGCTAAAAAATAAATTTGCAAATGAAAGCTCCATCGTTCAAAATCTGTATAAAATTTTTCCAAATAAGGGTTTGCATCCACCTTTTCCAGAGATGTTTTAAATTGCAATGCATTGGCCAATGCTTCTGTCATAGTAGACTTTCCGACACCAACTGTACCGGCTACTGTGATGATGCTGTCGTTTGGGATTTGGTACTTTTCTCTTAAGTTCATTGTTCTTGTTCTCCTCTATAAATCATTTGCTTGAATTGCATGACGCTTGAGCTGCGTCTGAACCTCTTCGATCACACAGTTTAAATCGTCTTGACGATGCACAAAATCGGTCTCATCTCCGTTAATCCGTATGACCGGAATGTCCGGATGCATGACTTCAAATTCATTCATGTAATCTTCATAGTCTCGCGCGAGCTGGGCCAAATAGGACGGCTTCATGTTTTGCTCCACATCTCTGCCTCGCTGACGGACGCGTTCAACTAGCGTGTCGATGCTCCCGTGAATGTATATCATCATATTTGGGACAGGCATGTCACTAGTCAAAATATGATAAATCTGCTCGTATTTCTCGAATTTATCTGCTTGTAATGTACGTTTCGCAAAAATCATGTTTTTCAATATATGATAATCAGCAATAACTGCTTTATGTTGGTTTAGGAATTCTGTTTCAATCTCCTCTAATTGCTTGAAACGATTGCATAAAAAAAACATTTCCGTTTGAAAACTCCATGCTTCGATATCATCATAAAATTTGCCGAGAAATGGATTTTCCTCGACGATTTCTTTTAATAAATGAAAATCAAAATGGACAGAAAGTTTTTTTGCAAGGGATGTCTTTCCAATACCAATGGGCCCCTCTATTGCAATAAATGGAACTTCTGCCATACATACTCCTCCAATCAATAGTCAATCTGCCACAGATGTATTTCATTTTATCATAGAATAAGGAGATCTTCTATTAGAGAAAAACTTCCACTTTTCAACAAAGCTTCATTTATGTATAATAGGCTTACTACATCTAAAAATGTGGCTCCGTAGCTCAGGGGATAGAGCGTTGGTTTCCTAAACCATGCGTCGCAGGTTCGAATCCTGCCGGGGCCATTCACTCAAATTCAGTTGCATGGCTACTTTCAGACAAGATATTATTCAATTCACTGCTCCACTACAAATTACAACAAGAGAGGAAATAATATATGAGTCTTACAAAAAAAATTCTTATCGCCCTTATTTTAGGGGTCATTGTTGGTATAGGTTTTACCTTTGCACCATCAGAGGTATTTTCGCCTGTTGATACGTATGTATTAACACCGGTTGGACAAATATTTTTAAACCTCATTATGATGATAGTTGTGCCAATCGTGTTTGTATCTATCGTTTTAGGTACAGCCGGTTTAGGTGATCCAACAAAGCTTGGAAAAATCGGGTTTCAGACGATTAGTTTTTATTTAGTTACGACAGCGATTGCATTAGTGATTGGGCTTGGTGTTGCTTATGTGCTTGAGCCCGGTACTGCGGGGACATTTGACACAGAAAACGCGGAATTTGAAGCAGAATCCACCCCACCGGTCATGGAGACGCTGATTAATATTATTCCGGATAACCCATTTGGAGCACTTGCTTCCGGGGATATGCTGCAGATCATTGCGTTTGCACTATTCATTGGGATTGCAATTGCTTTTCTAGGCGAGAAAACGGCTGGCATTCATCGGTTGTTCGAACAGGCAAATGAAATTTTAATTTGGCTGGTTAATATTATTATGAAAACAGCACCATACGGGGCGTTTGCACTGATTGCATCAGCGATTGGCGATGCAGGTCTAGATGCAATTGGATCCATGGCAATGTATATGGTGGCCGTAATTTTAGGATTAATTATTCATGCGACTGTTACGTACAGCTTAGCAATTTGGGTGCTTGGAAAAGCAAACCCGCTCACATTTTATAAAGGATTTTTCCCTGCCATGTCAGTAGGATTTAGTACTTCTAGCTCCAGTGCTACGTTGCCTATTTCTATGCGAGCTGCTCAGGAGAATCTTGGTGTGAAAAAATCAATTAGCAGCTTTGTTCAGCCATTAGGCGCAACGATTAATATGGATGGAACCGCTATTATGCAGGCTGTTGCAACTGTGTTTATTTCCCAAGTCTATGCTATTCCATTAGAGTTCACAGATATTCTTATGGTTGTATTAACTGCAACGCTCGCAAGTATTGGAACAGCAGGAGTTCCGAGTGTAGGCTTAATCATGCTCGCAATGGTTCTGCAGCAGATTGGATTACCAGTAGAGGGGATTGCATTGATTGTCGGTGTTGACCGCATACTGGATATGCTCCGTACATCCTTAAATATTACAGGGGATGCAACAGCCGCATATGTCATTTCGGAAAGTGACAAGCGGAAGGAAGCTAAACAAAAATAATTTTATTTAAGACCGCCCTAATCACTAGTGGCGGTCTTTGTAATAGGTTAATGTAAAAAATAAACCCACTATTTAAACCGAATCACTTTAAAAATGTCACAAAATGTTCTAAAATAGAAAGCAGTTAGCTTAATGTTTAAACAATTTAATTTACTCCGAATTGTAATCGATTGCAAAACTTAAAATTGAGGTGATTAGATGGATGTTCAAAAGATACCGGCA
Organism: Virgibacillus sp. NKC19-16; assembly: GCF_021560035.1. Taxonomy (NCBI): domain Bacteria; kingdom Bacillati; phylum Bacillota; class Bacilli; order Caryophanales; family Bacillaceae; genus Virgibacillus; species Virgibacillus salidurans. Next base: position 28,997 of record NZ_CP074373.1, read on the forward strand.
AGAGAAGGAAATCATAATCTACAAAACTACGAAAAAATGCGTGAAACATTTAAGTGGGATGATGTAAAAAAGAATTTCAGCTGGAATGAAACCGGAAAAGTGAATATGGCTTATGAAGCTGTAGATCGTCATGCCGACGATCCAAATAAAAAGGACCAGGTTGCTTTATTATATTCATCTCCAGATCGGGAAGAGGAAGTAACCTTTGAGCAACTTAGGCAAGAAAGTAATAAATTTGCTAATGTGCTAAAGGAACAAAATGTGAAAAAGGGTGATCGTATCTTTTTATTCATGCCGAGGAGTCCGGAATTCTATGCGGCTTTCTTTGGTATATTAAAGGTAGGAGCGATTGCCGGTCCACTGTTTGAAGCATTTATGGAGCAAGCAGTACGGGATCGCCTGCAGGATAGTGCAGCAAGCGTACTTATTACAACACCTGACCTATTAGGTAGAGTGCCACAAGGGGACTTACCTGATCTTGAAAAAATTGTCCTCGTCGGGGATCACAATGAAACCTCTGATAGGTATATCGATTATAAGAAAGAGATGGACGTGGCATCATCGGAGTTTTCGATCGAATGGGTTGATCTGGAGGATGGTATGATTATTCATTATACATCCGGTTCCACAGGCAAACCTAAGGGCGTGTATCATGTGCATAATGCGATGATTCAGCATTATGCTACTGCTGAGTGGGTGCTGGATCTCAAAGAAGACGATATCTATTGGTGTACCGCAGATCCTGGCTGGGTTACCGGATCAAGCTATGGCATATTTGCTCCATGGCTAAAAGGGGTTACGAATGTTGTTCGCGGGGGACGTTTTACCCCGGATGACTGGTACGAAACCCTGGATAAATTTAATGTAACCGTATGGTATACCGCACCGACAGCATTAAGGAAGCTTTTAAGCGCCGGCGAAGAGGCTGTGAAAAGACATGACCTGTCACACTTAAGACATATATTGAGTGTAGGTGAACCGCTGAATCCGGAAGTTGTGACATGGGGATTAAAAGCATTTGGTTTGCGTATCCATGATACATGGTGGATGACTGAAACAGGTGCACAGCTGATTGTAAATCTCCCGTCAGAGGAAATTCGCCCAGGATCAATGGGTAAACCAATTCCAGGAATAGAAGCATCTATTGTTGATAATGAAGGTAATGAAATTCCACCAAATCAAATGGGGAATTTAGCGATCAAAGAAGGTTGGCCAGCGATGATGCGTACCGTGTGGAAGCGCCCTGAGAAATTTGAAAGCTATTTTATAAATGGATGGTATGTATCCGGGGATAGTGCCTATAAGGATGAAGATGGCTATTTCTGGTTCCAGGGCCGCTTGGATGATGTGATTAATACTTCGGGTGAGCGCGTTGGCCCATTTGAAGTGGAAAGTAAGTTGCTTGAACACCCAGCTGTTGCAGAGGCTGGTGTAATTGGGAAACCGGATCCCGAGCGCGGGGAAATCGTTAAAGCATTCGTTACACTGAATGATGGCTATGAGAAATCGGATGAGCTGCTTGAAGAAATCCGGCAATTTGTTAAAACCGGATTAAGCGCACATGCAGCACCACGTGAAACAGAAATCACAGACAGCATTCCTAAAACGCGCAGTGGTAAAATTATGCGTCGCCTCCTGAAATCATGGGAGTTAGGCTTGCCGACAGGAGATACGTCGACATTGGAAAAATAAAGGTATAGCGTTGGCATTCGTCTTATTGGCGAAGGCCAACGTTTTTCTTTATGCTAGAGATAGCTTCGATTTTGAAAGGAAAAAACATGTATGACATATAAGACAGATGATCCAGTTCATATATATCCAGGAACTACAATCCTTATGCAGCCTGGCGATGTTATCTACTCGCATAAATTAGCTTTGTCCTCCTTTATCGTTGGACATGAAGGTATCGTTGGAGAGGATTTTAAGATTTACCATGTAAATGGGAGAGGCAGCTATGGGCATTCAGATAGTATGCCAATATATCTAAGTAGACATAGAAAGGGAGAAAAGCTGACGGTATTACGATATAAAGAAGCTTTCATGGCCAGAAAAGCAGCCAAATGGGCGAAACGGAATATAGAACAGGTTAGGAGGTATACGTATACGAGAAGTTTGGCAGACATCGAAAGAAATTATTGCTCTAAATTCATTTGGCAGGCTTATTATTTCGGGAGTGAGGATAATATTGACCTCACTGGCCGGGGAATTGGAGCTGCTTCAACGAGCTATATAACCCCAAAACAGATTTACCGTAATTTAGTGAGGGTAGGGAGCTTTTTTTATGAGGTGTAGCAGCGAAAGCCGAATCGAGCGCCGAGAAAGCCGAAGGAACGACCGTGAAAGCCGAATCGAAGGCCACGAGTGCCGAATGGCAGCACCGCGACCGCCTCAAAAACCTCCCCTCACGCTAAGCCGCAGTTATATCCTCCGCCGGCTCAAATACCTCATAATGAAGATCAGCATCTGCTACATGATATTTTTGCAGAATTTGATAAGCTGTACGCATGAATCCTTTTGGCCCACAGAAATAAAACGCAGCGTCATTTGTTGGAAGAATTTCTGCTAGCCATTCATAATCAATATGGCCTTCTTTATCACAGTGATCTTCTGCAGAAGGATTGCCATATACCGTATAGCTTGTAACTTGCTCGTGACCTTGAGTAATGTCACGTACACGATCCTTCATCGCATGGAAACTGCCGGATTTTGCCGCATGGATAAATACTACCTCACGATTAGGTTGTTCTTTAATTACTGTTTCAAGCATACTCATCATCGGTGTTAGCCCCACACCACCACTCATTAAAACGAGTGGTCGTCTATCTTCTTGATCAAGCATGAAATCGCCGGACGGTGCACTAATAGGTAAAATGCTTCCCTCATTAATTTCTCTATGCAGGAAATTGGATACAACCCCCGCCGGGCTATTCCCCCCGGCATCTTCCCTTTTCACACTGATTCGATACATGCCTTCTCCTGGCGCACATGATAGGCTATATTGACGCAGGTGCGTATAAGGTTCTCCCTCAATCTCCGCTTTTACTGTAATATATTGTCCCGGTTGATAAGCAGGAATGGCCCTTCCATCTGCGGCTTCTAAATAAAATGACGTAATAACATCACTCTCTGGTACCTTCTTCACCACTTTAAAATTACGGAAATCTACCCAGCCCCCAGGTTTGTTTTGCGTTTCTTCATACATCTCTTTTTCAACGCTGATAAACACTTCTGCTATCGCACCATACGCTTTTCCCCAAGCATTAATAATGTCATCTGTAGCTGCATCTCCCAGCACATCTTTGATTCCCAATAATAGATATTTCCCGACAATTTGATATTGCTCCGGCTTGATATTTAGACTCCTATGCTTCTGGGCAATCTGGTTGACTACTGGTAAAATGTCCTCCAAATTGTCGATGTGTATTGCTGCAGCACACACCGTTTTGGAAAGCGCTTTCGGTTGTTCTCCATTTACTTGATTCGTTTGGTTGAAAATATTCTTTAATTCAGGATGAGCTGCAAGCATCAGTTCATAAAATCGATTCGCTATTGCATCTCCATGTTCTTGCAAAACTGGTACAGTTGCTTTCACGATGTCTTTCGTTTCTTTGTCTAACCCTACAGTCGTTTCCGTTGTCATAACAATGCACTCCTTTAAAAAAGTTAAACATGTATTTCGTGTACATCTTTATTATATAAGAAATATTGCAACTGTATCAATAGTGTAAACGGCTTTTGTGTTACAATATTGTGAAGACTGTAGAGAAGGTTGTGTAAAAAGTCACAAAATGATACGTTTTGAACACAGATTATAAGGAGAATAAACATGCAATTAAAAAAATATACCGATTACGCGTTACGCGTTTTAATTTTTACAGGGATGAAGAGAGACGGGGAGCTTGCGAGTATCAAAGAGATTTCCGAAGTTTACAACATATCCCAGCATCATCTAGGGAAAATTGTTTTTGAGTTAAACAAAATGGAGCTTTTGGAAACGATTAGAGGACGAGGGGGCGGCATTCGGCTCGCGAAACCGGCAAGTGAGATTAATGTTGGCTTAGTCGTTCGACGGCTGGAAAATGACTTTAATTTACTGGAATGTTTTGATAAAGGAACCGACCATTGTGTGATCTCTCCGGGATGTACACTGAAACATGCGCTGAACAAAGCATTATTTGCATTTTTCCAAGTGCTCGATCAGTATACAATTAAAGACTTAGTAGCCAATGAGGATGAATTACGGGAATTAATGGGAATCAAATAGCATGTTTAAATTCTCCGCAAGCGGGTATATATATTTATGTAATTCCCATAAAGGAGTGTATTAGACATGGCTAAAAAAATAGCAACAGTTATTACAGACATGTTCGAAGATGTAGAGTATACTGATCCGGTAAAAGCATTTAAGGATGCCGGACATGAGATTGTAACGATTGAAAAAGAAAAAGGAAAACAAGTAACAGGAAAGCAAAATGATGAAACAATTACCATCGATCAGGGAATCGATGACGTGAAACCAGACGATTTTGATGCATTATTTATCCCTGGTGGATTTTCACCGGATCAATTGCGTGCAGATGATCGATTCGTAAAATTTGCGAAAAAATTCATGGATGATAAAAAACCAGTTCTTGCCATTTGCCACGGTCCACAGCTGCTAATTACGGCTAAATCATTAGAAGGTCGTAAAGCAACCGGGTTTAAATCTATCCAAGTGGATATGGAATACGCCGGTGCAAATTTGGTAGATCAAGAAGTCGCCGTTTGTCAGAATCAGCTGGTAACAAGTCGTCAACCAGATGATATTCCGGCATTTAATCGCGAATCACTGAATGTATTAAAATAAATGACAAGAGAGCCTCTAACCATACACCATGGCTAGAGGCTCTCTTTATATTATTCCGATTTTGTAATCGTAAAGTTATCCTGAAGCAACAGCCAGTTCTGCGGAAAAGCCAGCCCCAGCTTCCAATAAGCTATCCCGAGCAAGCCTAACTCCTTAATCAAATCAAATTTGGCCTGAATGGACCTTGCGTCTTCAAACCACACCTCATGCAAATTTCCCTGCGCATCACGATACATATAAAATGGCGCTTGTGAGGTATCATCAAATTCAATCGCTGCATTTTGTTCCCTTGCTCGTGTAATCGCTTGTTGCGGGCTAATCGCTTCTGCCGGGTCTCCACCTTCTACAAATGGCAATGTCCAATCATAGCCGTATAAATTTTGCCCCAATAAAATTTTCTCAGCAGGCATTTCTGTTAATGCATACTCAACGACTTGTCGTACCTGATCCAGCGGTGAAACAGCCATTGGTGGCCCGTAACTATACCCCCATTCATACGTCATCAGTACAACAAAATCAGCAATTTCCCCATGTGCTGCGTAATCATGGGCCTCATACCATGCCCCCTCCTGCTCGGCACTGGTTTTCGGTGCCAGGGCAGTTGACATCAACAAGCCAGCTTCAGAGATACGTTGCTTTGCCCTTCGCAGGAAATTATTATAAGCCTCCCCGTCCTCTGGTGGCAGGAATTCAAAGTCAAAATGTATATCCGTAAAACCTTCTGTAGTAGCTATATTGATAACACTGTCGAGCAATGTATTTTGAACGGCTTGGACTGTGAGGATAATATGTCCTAACTCTGCACTGAATGCTCCTTCTTCCAAATTGGTTACAACAAGCATGAGTGACGTATTATTTTCGTCTGCAATTTGTTGCAGGTTGCCCATTGGAGGTGACGCGAGTGTTCCATCACGATTCACATTGTAGCTAAAAAGGTTAAGATACGTTAAATAAGGTGCGTTTTTCATTGCGGCATTTTCCAGCGTTTCGGAAACGGTGTCACCTATAGGTTCAAAATAGGCACTGGATGTTATCTCTCTTGTTGGTTGAGATGGAATGTATAATTGAAAGCCAACCGGCAATGTGTTATCCACAGGAAAATTATCGACTTGTGCCAACTCCTGATAAGACATACCAAAGCTTTGAGCGATGGAATAAAGCGTGTCACCAGGCTGTACAAAATAAAAATTGCCTATAATCGGTATAACAAGTGCCTGCCTAACAACAAGATTATTCGGTGCATCCAGTTCATTTGCATCAATAATAACATCCACCGTCGTATTGTATGTAGTTGCGATCGCATTTAACGTATCCCCTGGCTCTACAACATATATTTGCAAAAAAATTCCCTCCTTTTTGAGTGAAATAGTGCTACTTACACTCTATGAGGAGGGTGATCCAAAAATGACTGTTAAACAGGTTCGATCTGTGCATCCATTACCGTTCGCATTAAATATAATGCATATTCACTGCCTTCTTTCTCCTCAGAGGCCATGCAATTTTCCGGGATATGCATATCAAACCCGTACATATACGCATCTTTAGCTGTGAACAGGATACAAATATCACCGGCAATTCCCGCCATAATCAGATGGGTTTTACCAATATCGCGGAGCAATGACTGAAGCGGTGTCTGGAAAAATGCCGAGTGCTGTGGTTTAATGAGAAAATAATCATGTTTATCAGGCTTCAGCGCATCTATCACATGCTTGCTTCGATCATTTTTACAACGATCAATAATTTTATTGAAATCTGCTTGCCACAAACCATAATGATCATTAATATAGATGATAGGAAGCTCATTGTCTTTAGCAAAATCTTTTAATTTTTTCATACTCGGTAAAATTTCGTCGGTATGTTTAAGCAGGTCATCCCCACCTTCAAAATCAAAATCGTTAATAACATCAACAAATAATACAGCCGTATTTTCAAGTGATTGTTTCATCGAATTCTCCTTTTAGGAATGCTATATGTATTATTTCCTATTTCTATGTTTTAAAACTTTTAAAGAAGTGAAGTGACGCCTGTGACGGATGGAAAATGTATGCAAGCAGCAATGGAAGAAGCAGAGAAGGCACGTGAGATAAATGAAGTGCCGATTGGTGCTGTGATTGTTCACGAGGGTGAAATAATCGCCAGCGGATATAATGTACGTGAAACTTCACAAGAAACCCTATCCCATGCCGAGCTGATTGCTATCAAGAAAGCGAACAGGAAAATCGGCAGCTGGCGCTTGGAGGATTGCACGTTATACGTCACGCTTGAGCCTTGTCCTATGTGTGCCGGAGCGATTGTGCAATCACGAATAAAACGTGTTGTCTACGGTGCACCTGACCCTAAAGCAGGATGTGGGGGTACATTGATGAATTTGCTGAATGAGAAGCGGTTTAATCATCAGGTGGAGGTAACGCGCGGTGTGCTGGAAACGGAATGTGGGGAGTTGCTGACGGCGTTTTTTAGGGAGCTTAGGAGGAAGAAGTAAGTTTCCTTTGTTTAAATGATCCGCACTTAATTATAAGTGCGGATCATTTAAACGAGATTCTTCTTAACTAAAAGCTATTTCATAAATAGAGTCAACGCTAAATTTCCATAAATTTGTATCCAAACATCATTGCATTTTCCCCAAAAAATCGTTATAATAAGTAATGTCGTGCTAAACGGGGAGGTAGCGGTGCCCTGTACTCGCAATCCGCTATAGCGAGGTCGAATTCCCATCTGAGGTGAGGCGTCTTTATGGCCTGCCTTAAGGAAGTGGTGTTGACGCTTAGGTCCTGCGCAACAGGAACCCATGAATTCTGTCAGATCCGGAAGGAAGCAGCAGTAAGTGGTGTTTCTTGTGTGCCGCGGGGAAGCCTGGGCAGAGCCATGAACTTAAGTAACGCATAGGGACGTCACATCAACGATGGGTGCACGGCGTACATATTTTTAGTACCCTGTCAATGCAGTATTGGCAGGGTTTTTATATATCTTTTCCTGTAAAACACACATTATGAATGGTAGTCGATTAAGGTATATTTTGGCAGCTAAATAAGCGCGTTATTTTAAAAAAAGGGGACAAAATAAGCTTTGTAAGTGAGTTCAGCCTGCTAGAATTCACTTAACAAAAACATCTAGGGAGTGCTTACCTTTGGACGAAAATAACCGTCGAAATCGTAATAACAACCGTAATAACGAACGCAACAACCGCAACAATCAAAACGACGTAGACAATGTTGAATTTGCCAATGAGTTTCTTGATGATGTGAATCAGGATCAAGATAACAATAAACAGAATAATAATAACAACTTCAACAGAAACAACAACCGCAACCGAAATCGTAATAGGTAAGTAAAAATGAAGGGAGCCTGTGTGTGAGGAGCATGCAGGTTTCTTTTTTGCGTTTTACTTGAAAATAGATGTTAATATTGCTGATTTTCTGTTTGTATAATATATAGCCAAAAAGAGCTGTATACGGCAGCCATAGTATGGGGGTCCCACCAATCAATGAAGCAACTAAACCAGTATAAAAAAGAAGCGAGCAGTCTAATTGCCCGCTACCTTTAATTTCTCCAATAAAGATTAATCTTGCTCTTTAATGCAATCAGCATATAAATATACAGCAAAATCACAAGCGTGGAGAGGGTGATCACAACAACTTGATAGAAGTGCCCATCCCACGTAAGCCATATTGGCAACTGTGTGAGAATCAGCATGAAAAATAAAAACAGATACACCCGCATCATCCGCTTATATGATTCCATTACAGACTCCCGATCCGAGTATATTTTTTTAATCCCCTCCTGGGACGCCTCGGTGCGGAAATATTGAAACATGTCAGCCCAACCAGTTACAGGCTCCCACCCTAAATCCTTAAAAACTTGAAAATAATCCTCATTGGCTCCCTGCTGAAAATCAATCTGGTACACATAAGATTTACTTTCGTCTTCTTCAAAGGTATAAAACCCTAGTCTGGATTTTTCCATATGCAATCCTTTGGCAGACATATCCGTCAACCAGCGCTCTTCTTTTTCCACCCCTGAAGCAAGAAATAAACGAAATTTCCTAATTGCCACCTTCTCTATCCTCCAATTCGCTGATAACACCGGAAGTATTATTTACAAGCGATTCCAGTCTTCTGTATTCCTTTCCCAAGTCAGTAAGGGAGTAATACTTTCGCCGTGCATCGCTGTCCATGGCAGCCTTTTTGCCAAGTACCTCGTACAGTGTTCCGGGCCCCCATGTTACGTCACCATTGCTTATTTTCTCCACATCCTTCATGACAATGAATCTATTTGTTAGACTTATTTTAATACATATACCCACTAGCATTGCATTATTTTTATACAAAAATAAAAATTAATGGGAATATTCAGTTTTTCGTTGTTCTTGGCATAAAAAAACCTTTATAATGGATTTAGAGGGGTGGCTCCCTGTCCAAATCCAATATAAAGGACCTAATATGGACAAGAATACACCAATATCATCGTTTAGTAAATGGATTTCACCTATCCATTTTAAAAAAGTTTTCGAACAAGCAGAAAATCTGAGACTAGATGATTACACGAAAAAGCTTACGACCAAAGCTTATATCAAAATTTTGCTTTTCGCACAGCTTCACGAAACCGATAGTTTAGGGGCAATGAGTGATGCATTACTTGATGATGACTTCCAGAAAGCGCTTGGCTTTGATTCCATTAGCGCATCCCAGCTGTCACGTAAAAATAATGAAGTAGCTCCATCGATTCTGGCTAGCATATTTTTGGATCTCGTTGGTCAGATCAAGGGATTTCACAAAAAGCAACCGAACGCTTCCATGCCATTAAAAGTCATTGATTCCAGTACGTTGCCCCTAAATCTCACAAATTTTAAATGGGCAGCGTTCCGTAAAACGAAAGCTGGCGCGAAACTTCATTTAAAGCTGGTATTCATGGATAAATATACGGTTTATCCGGAACAGGTGATCATCACTCCAGCGAAAGAACACGACCGGAATCAATTAGAAGTTCTCGTTGATGATAAAGAAGCCATGTATGTGTTTGACCGTGGCTACGTAGATTACGAGCGCTTTGATCGAATGACAGATGAAGGATATTTCTTCGCTTCAAGACTGAAGAAAAATGCCGTCATTCGAGAAGTTCACTCTTACCATTAAATGTCTGAAAATTTTAAACTAATCGATGTATCCCTTTCCCATACAATCGAACAATCCCACCAAAAAGGGGCATTATCTCAAACTTTCACAAATGTTTTTTCCTGAAGGTTCACATTTACCCCTGAAATCAGGTATAATTGGATAGAGATCCTAAAGGGGAAAATATACTATGAGCTATCAAGCGTTATACCGCGTCTGGCGGCCGAGGAACTTTGCTGACGTTGTGGGACAAACACATATAACACGAACCTTGCAGAATGCAATTCTGCAGGAGAAGTTTTCACATGCTTACCTTTTTTCCGGTCCGCGTGGGACAGGGAAGACGAGTGCGGCGAAGATTTTTGCAAAAACAATCAATTGTGAGCGTTCGCCGGTGAAAGAGCCCTGTAATGAATGTGATGCATGCCTGGGCATTCAGGATGGATCGATTTCAGATGTGATTGAAATTGATGCTGCATCCAACACGAGTGTTGAGGATATTCGCGATATACGTGATAATGTAAAATATGCCACGAGCTCTGTTCCATATAAAGTGTATATCATTGATGAAGTGCACATGATCTCGACGAATGCATTTAATGCGCTGTTAAAAACGCTTGAGGAACCACCGAAGCATGTCGTATTTATTTTAGCAACAACGGAACCGCATAAAATTCCACTGACGATTCTTTCCAGATGCCAGCGTTTTGATTTTAAGCCGATTTCCAATCAACCGATTGTTGATCGAATGCACACTATCCTGGAGGCTGAGGATATTTCCGTTTCTCAGGATGCAATGGAAACCGTTGCGTTAACGGCAGAAGGCGGGATGCGTGATGCGTTAAGCATTTTGGATCAAGCTATTTCATATAGTGAAGATACGGTTGAATTAGATGATGTACTAGCGGTTACAGGTGGCGTTTCGCAGGGAATTTTGACAGATATTGTGAAAGCAATGCATGAGAAAGATGTTAAGCACGCGTTAGAGCTCCTGGACAAATTAATTCAAAGCGGAAAAGATCCGGGACGTTTTGTGTATGATCTGATATACTTTATGCGTGATTTATTACTATATAAAAGCGCACGATCCCTGGAAGGGTTACTGGAACGTGCACGAGCAGACGAAAGTTTTAATGCGCTGACTGAATCTGTATCGATTGACTGGATACAAGATGCGATTACGCAATTAAATCAGTGTCAGCAGGAAATTAAATCGACGAATAGCCCGAAAGTGTTTATTGAAATTGCCATCATAACAATTACCAATCGCTATCATGAGCAGGAGACTCAGGCAAGCGATGTTGATTCCGAGGCAGTTACCAATCTTTCGAATAAACTAGCCCAATTAGAAAAAGAACTAACCAAGCTGAAAGAAAACCCTGTTGACAGTCCGCAACCTGTGCAGCGTCGTGAACAGCGAAGGCCACAATCCAAAGGCACGAAGAATGGGTATAAAATACCGTATGAACGCATTCGTGACGTACTAAGGCAAGCTGAAAAGCCTAACTTAAAAAATGTACAGTCCCAATGGGCGAACTTTTTAAGCAAATTAAAAACGGCAAATGCCCCTGCACATGCAACCATTCAGGATAGTAAGCCGGCAGCTGCATCCGATCAGGCGCTTGTGGTGGCTTTTAAATATGAAATCCATTGTTCCCTGTTTTTAGATAATCAGGAGACAATTGAATCTGTACTTGCAAGCGTAATGGATAAAAATGTCACTATTATTCCAATTCCAGAGAAAGATTGGACAACATTACGTACGGAATATATAAACAATCAAGAGAAAAGCGAACCCCAGGAAGAAGATCAAGCTGATCCAATCGTGGAAGAGGCAAGAAAGCTTGTTGGGGATGATCTTTTAGAAATACATGATTAATTATAAAAGCTAATTAACTTAAAGGAGGTATTTTCCATGAAGGGAAATATGAATAACATGATGAAGCAAATGCAAAAAATGCAAAAGCAAATGACAAAAGCACAAGAAGAGCTACATGAACTGAGCTTTGAAGCAACTGCAGGTGGCGGAATGGTTACCGTTACGGCAAACGGAAAAAAAGAAATTACCGATGTTCAAATTAAAGAAGAAGTCGTCGATCCCGATGACGTGGAAATGCTTCAGGACTTGATTCTTGCAGCAACGAATGATGTACTTAAACAAATTGAAGATAAAACAAATGACACAATGGGACAATTCACGAAAGGGCTAAACATGCCGGGAATGTTCTAGGAGGCAACTTGATGTATTATCCAGAACCGATTTCTAAACTGATTGACAGTTTTACAAAATTGCCAGGTATCGGACCGAAAACGGCAGTCCGTCTGGCTTTTTATGTATTAAATATGAAAGATGATGATGTCATGGACTTTGCGAAAAATCTGGTAAATGCAAAGCGGGAGCTAACACATTGTTCTACATGTGGACATATTACCGATCAGGACCCATGCGCCATTTGCCAGGACACGTCACGCGATCAATCGATTATTTGTGTCGTGCAGGATCCTAAAGACGTCATCGCCATGGAGAAAATGAAGGAATTTCATGGAAAATACCATGTCCTTCATGGTGCCATCTCCCCAATGGATGGAATTGGCCCGGAAGACATCAATGTACCTGATTTGATTAATCGCTTAAAAGATGAAGAAGTAGAAGAACTGATCCTAGCTACAAACCCAAACATCGAAGGGGAAGCAACAGCGATGTATATTTCACGCCTTGTTAAACCATCCGGGATTAAGACGACACGAATTGCACATGGCCTCCCGGTTGGCGGCGATTTGGAATATGCGGATGAAGTGACATTATCAAAAGCATTAGAGGGCAGAAGAGACGTATAGGAGTTAGGTGAGCACATGGGGAATATAAAGAAAACAGATGTGGACGGGGAATTATTAGATGCGATTTTTGCATTGGAACGAGAATGGAAGCAAATTGAATCCATTGTAGAACAAAGCATTGAATCTCCATACACAGGCCATCACTTAGAAGCACTGGCACAGGCGAAATATATGTTTTTACTGCGTGAAGCGAGGCATCGGAAGGTTAGTGCGATGCAGCGGGTTTGATTGATAGATTAGTAGAATAGGACGTGTTATAGACAAGGGATGTAGGATTGATGTGCCCTTGTCTTTCCTTTTTACCCAGTATGGCGGTGAGAAGTATAATGATTTTAACCATCCCTTTTTTCATTTAACCACTGATTCACTGTATGGATGGTCTGATCGTTTTGGGCTATATTTTTTAAATAGTTTATGTCTATACGTTCAAAATGAAGTAAAAATAACCTTCTTCCCCATTCACAATCGGATGATGATTTCCAGTGAACACAGGCACGTAATCGATCTAAAATAATATCTTCTAATCCTATTACATAGACATGAAGGCCATCCTTTAATACTAAATCAACAACTCTTTCATTATCTGCATCTTCAAGAATATCGTTTGGGATTTCAACGCTGATCATTAGCTCATCGTGATACCAATGACGCCCTTCAGAAACAAAGCCAAGCAATTTCAAATACTTATCAGCTATATCTCGTTGGCTAAATATGATATCAATATCCAGTGTAGTATATTCATTACGTGTATAGATCTCTACAGCTAAGCCTCCAACAATAATAGGTTTTAGCCCTTCAATTTCGAAAAGGCTTGTTAAAATTGCTGTTGTTTGTACCATTTTTTCGAATTTTTGTTTCCCTTGTAATTGCTCAATTTTGATTTTAGCTTCTTCAATCGAAATCATAAAACCACTTCCGTTTTGAAAGATATTTTATTTTGCCTTCTTGTTCAGCTTTTTTCCAGCGCTCTATACAGAGTTTATCAATAATCTTTTGTTCATCTTTGTCTCGCTCACGCGTTCGAATTAACCTTTCTGAATCGCGATTTCTAATAATGGATCGTTCTACTTCAGGTTTTCGCTTATTTATCCATTGGTTGAGGTCGTTAATATTCACTTTTTTCATTTGATCACCTCAAGGTTAGATTTTTTTATAGTATATCATGTTACTTTAAGTATAACATGTTTACTGTTGAATTAATCATTAATGCACGTTGGGTTCTTCTATTCCAAAAAGGGATGAGTAATTTTATTAAGTTTCAGGTGAAATAGCAGTTACTGTATACATTATGCTACTATTGGAAATGTCGGGAGGGATGATGATGCTATTCGTAAGGCTTCTGATGTGCATAAACATTGGGAGCAATTTAATGATGATGTAATACTTAAAGGGCCTCAATTTGTGCAACGTAATCGTGATGAGTGGGCCGTGTTGAGTAAGGAGCAACTTCATGCTGCATTTAATTCTTTTTATTTTAACGCTAATCTCTTCCATGAAGATGATGGCTCGGTTACATTGTCAATTACTTGGAGGGGTGCTAGTTGCTGCTGCTATAGGATTTTACATTGCATATAGTATTAATACGGCTACTTTTCTATTATCTGCTTTATTTGTCTTTTTCGTATCGAATAAAAAGGTACGGGAGTTGGATTAGTAGATTTTTAAAAATTGGAAGTTTTTCTCTACAAGTTTTTTAAAAGTATTCTTGTTTTCTCACTTTATACTTGCTACTCTTATGAAAGGAAATCTATAAGGGGGGATTAAAATTGGACGGTTGGTTAATAAAAGTTGCTTTCTTCACTGTTTTATCTGCTTACAGTTCTGATGGTTCGAATATAGAATGGAATAATATGGTTAGTTCCATAGTTGATAGAAGCAGTGCTACAGAAACAGAGATCGAAGGAAATGGGGAGAATCAAGAGGAGTCAGAAGACGCGCAGCAAGATGTAGAAGAAGATGCTAAATCCCCGGAGAGCCAGAATGAGTCAGCTGACGAGCCAGAAGAAGCAGCTAAAGATATTGGGGAAGAAACGGCTCAGCAAAAGGCGAATGACGAGAACGAAGCAGAGGTGGAAGACAAACCAGAAGAATCTTCAGCAAACAGTTCGGATGAAGCACAGCAACAGCAGGAGACAGAAGATGAATCGGAGGAGTCCGCTGGTTTTGACTATTATCCCAAAGGGCAGTTTGCGGTTGATGGAGCTCAAGGCGAAACTGTAGAAAATGATACAGGGATCTTCACGATTGAAAAACAAACGACGGACATTCATCCAGTGGAAGTAGGGCCAATACATATTCAATTTGAAAATATAAGCCTTGTAAGTGGTGATGTAACAGAGGAAGCGACAGCTGGTATAGCTGGGGATCAAGTGACATTTATACAAATGGATGCGACACTTCAGAATACAGTTGATGATCCAATGCAATTCTTCTTTGCTTCTACAACGCTTCAACTGAACGCTGCACAGTTAGTAGCGCATGATATGTTTAGTGGAAAATCCAATGGTACTTTTGATACACAGACACCAAGAAATACCACGTTAGTGTATATGTTGGATGATGACAATTTGACTGCGGAGGAAATAAACAATCTGACTGTCCAGATCACGGGTGTTCCGATGAATATGAAAACGGAAGAAACAGTTGGTGCAGGGACTTCATTTGATGTAGCGTTTTAGGATTTAGGGATGAAATTAGGATTTAACAATGAACTAAGGGATATAAGGTATTTTGTCCCTTGGTTATATTCGTATTTATATGATTTTATGGATAAGGGAGGGGGTAATGTGGAAGAAATAAAATTTCTAATTATTTTGGCGGTTTTGCTCCTTTTCCTTCTTTGCGTATGGATATTTTTAGGTTTATCTCAAGCTATGTATATTATTTATGAACGGCCAAAAACTGGGTTGTTCGGGGGCGTATGGCGAAGTTTTCAGTTGACCAAAGGCCATAAATGGTCCCTGGTTGGATTATTCACTCTTTTTCTCCTATGGTTTACAGTCGGCTTTATTGTCGTTATTATTGGCATCATTGTAAGCCTTACTTTTTATCATGTAACCCGGGTGGAATACTTCAAAATGTTGAATAGAAAGTGTGTATGGAAGGATCAGCAAGCGGAATGGCATGAAATGTACCATTCATCCAAGTAAATAGACTTATTACAAAGTCGTATCTGTTAAAACGATGTGGCTTTTCTTATTCCAGCAAACTTTAAAATTGCATCGCATTTTCGCGGTGCTTTTTGTTTACGAAAAATGGTAAAGAAGTTACTGGTAAAAGAACGATCCTTATAGCACTAGATACAACTAAACAAGTATACAAAACCAATTGCAAATTATTTGATTCACTATTGAAATGAGCTCCAACCTTGACAGTCAAACATATTAGGTAATCTATGAATAATTCAGGTTACTATATATTTGGAGGTGTCTTTATTGGTGAATGAAGAGAGAACTATATATACAAGATTACAGGAATATAATCTTTAAACAAAATTAATGTTTGGTCCTGTAATCTTGTTTATTTCGGCTATTTTCAATCTAAGTAATACTATTGTTTGGCTGGATTGTTATTTATATTAATAGTTGCTCAAGCGATTTTAGATTTTAGAATATATAATAAATTTAATAAAGCATCTTTAATTGAAACAATGATATTATCGGTCGGTATGTATATTATTTTGTTCCATTTGCAATAACTTTTAAATATGGTTGGTTTAGCACTAATAAAAATTCTTCCTCGCTATTTAATGTTTAGTAATGCATACTAGGTAAAAGTAGTTTGTTAAATTACCTGGGAGTAGAAATTGCCTCATACTTTCAGTTCTTTTTCCACCTCTCTAATCATATGTACTAATAAGGGGACAAGGAAAAGGGGTTGATTTGCATTGAGTTCTACTGTTGTTATTTCGATTATGATTGCATTAATTGTTTTATTATTGATTATCGGTGCCCCGGTTAAGCCGATGCGTTTTATTGGACAAGGTGCCGTGAAACTGGGTATTGGTATATTGTTTTTGTTTTTCCTGAATGTGTTTGGTGGAGCTATAGGATTGCATATTCCTATTAATCTGTTTACTGTGATTGTATCCGGATTTCTGGGGATATTTGGGCTCGCTTCACTGACTGCGATTCATTTGTTTTTGATTTAAAATGGGTTGGATAAAGAAGAAAATATAAGTTTCAAAGTTTCCTTGTATAAAATCCGTTAGATTGGGAGATACTAATTTATAACGGAGGTGGGGACATGAAACAAATTAATTTCTTTGAGCGTTGTGGTATTTGTGAGGAAGAAAAGGCGAGGGGTATTCATTTGTACACGATGTTTATTTGCAGTGAATGTGAATATAATATGATTCATACCGAGCCCAGGGAAGAGAAATATAACTACTACCTAAGAAAATTAAAAAATGTAAGCAAACCGAAATTATATTCATAAATTAGAAGTCTTTGCACAGCAAGGGCTTTTTTTGTTTGGGAGTGGGCGAGGGCCACCCGTCTTACTTACATATTCTTTCGATACATGGATTCCCGCTTCGAAATAACAGCGTCTCTATTTGGCATGCGATGCTTATTGATCAAGGCCTCATCACTCATGTCGCTTGGATTACCGAATGTGCACCCTCTACCTTGAGAACGTTGATGGCATAGTTCCAGAAGTTCAGCATCAATAATTGGCAGATTCATGCTTTCATAAGGTTTGTTTGCGCGAATAGCTGTCAATTTCTCATCAAACAACTGCAATGTCATTTCCCCATCTAAACCAAAAGCGTGCAGCAATGACTGATCTTTTTCCAGACGTGTTATGGCGTTTTGCATGGCGCGTTCGGCACCTTTAAAATTATCTCGGCGGTGATGGTATTGCGAAACGGCAATGGCGATGAACCCTTTCCAATAAGCCTTTCTTTCTTCAGGCGGTACCTTTTTCCATTCGTCTTCCAAAATTTCATGACACTCGAAATAATCCCGTACGCCCTGAAAATAAACAAGGAAATCGACATAGGCTTCTGGATAACGCATATGCTTCCTCCTTTCCAAATGATCGATCATTCATATTGGCCCATTGTATCATAGCGATGCGGGTGGGACGAGGGACCTGTCTCTACGTCCCTTATCCGCTATACCACGCTCGTACTTTTTGATCAGATGGGAGCCACCATGGTGTTTATTATGACAAACGTTAATCACCCTATTTTATAATGTATGCATTACTGCTAAACTAAAATAAATCGCTTTAGCAATTAGTAAAGAGCCAAACCATCCCTTGCTGAACTGGGTGACTCAATACTGGGAGTGTGTACATGACAATGGTTATACCGGTAATCGTTGTATTTGTTATTTCATTTTTATTGATGTCTGTATGGATTTATAAAAGTGAAAGAAAAGAACATGAAGAAAAAAGGCAAATTTATCCCTTATTAGCTTTACTGCTTTTATACTTGCATTGGCTCCCACTGCAGTAATTGGGCTATTCTTATTTGCATTATTAGGTTCTACTACCATTGCTAATACAGTGTTTTCGTTGATTATAAGCACGAATCAACTCATGGTGTTATCTATTTCTCTGTTTATCTATTTATTATAGAAGAGAAAACAACTAAAAAGAGTTCAATTCTTAATTTCTGAATGGAGAGATACATATATGAATCATCACCACACCCCACTATTCCAAACCCTAAAACAATTTAATAACACGAGCCCAACCTCCTTCCACGTTCCCGGACATAAAAATGGCCTTCTATTCCCTACCTACGCACGGGAATTTTTCGACTCAATTTTAAAGTTGGACATGACAGAGCTCCCTGGTCTGGATGACCTTCACGCTCCAACAGAAGCAATTGCCGAAGCGGAAAACTTGGCAGCGGACTTTTTCCAGGCAGATCATACTTTCTTCCTTGTTGGTGGAAGCACTGCCGGCAACTTGGCGATGATTTTGGCTACATGTAACGGTGGGGATAAGGTGATTGTGCAGCGAAATAGTCATAAATCGGTGATGAACGGGCTGGAGCTAAGTGGTGCAAGACCGGTATTTATAGCGCCGGAATATGACCGGGAAGTTGATCGTTATATCAGTCCAAGCCAAGATACCTTAAGAAAAGCACTTCATGAGCACCCGGATGCAAAAGCGGTAGTGCTTACTTACCCGGACTACTTCGGGAAAACATATGCGATAAAAGAAATGATAGATGCAGTGCATGCATACCATATGCCTGTGCTCGTAGACGAAGCTCATGGGGTTCATTTCTCCGTTGGTGATTCCTTTCCGCCGTCAGCCTTGGACCTGGGGGCAGATGTTGTTGTTCAATCTGCCCATAAAATGGCGCCTGCGATGACGATGGCTTCTTTTTTACATATGAAGTCCAGGCTTCTTTCAAAGGACCGTATCGCACATTACCTGCAGATGATCCAGTCAAGCAGCCCTTCCTATCCATTGATGGCATCACTTGATATTGCGCGTGCGTTTCTAGCAATCATGAAAACAGAAGAAATAGATAACATCATCTATAGCGCTTCAATGGTAAGGGAGATCCTGCAAGCCTCTGATCATTGGAGAATTCTATCTACAGATGACCCACTGAAAATAACGTTACACATGAAAAATGGCATTGCTGCAAAAGATATCGCAGACCTTTTTGAAAAACAAAACATCTATCCGGAGCTTGTTACACATAATCAGATCCTATTTATCCATGGTCTCACACCGTTTCGCAACTTTCATAAACTGAAAAAAGCCGTGCAAAACGTGGGTGATCAATTAAAAAATCAGGATAATCGTGCTACAATAGAGATAACAAAGCTTTTCACGCAAGATATTCAAGAATTGACTTTGGATTATCAGGAAATGAATCAATTAAACGATAAACAATTTTCTTTTCATGAAGCAATTGGACATATAGCAGCAGAAGCGGTAATTCCATATCCGCCGGGAATTCCTGTTATTCTAAAAGGAGAAAAAATCACAGGACCGCATATCGAAATAATAGAAACCCTGGTTGAGCGGGGTGTGAAGATTCAACAAAGGGATCCAGGTATTCGGATATACACGTAAACGACGAAGGAGATAAGACATGTGAGTGGACATTTTATAACATTTGAAGGTGGCGAGGGTGCTGGTAAAACATCGGTTCTCCATTCTTTAAACAGCAAACTACAGGATCTAGGGTACGACGTGCTCGCAACACGTGAACCCGGTGGTATCGAAATCGCAGAACAAATACGAAACATCGTGCTGGATACAAAGGATACAAAGATAGAAGAGCGAACCGAAGCTTTGCTATATGCGGCAGCACGAAGACAGCATCTCGTCGAAAAGGTATTGCCGGCACTGGAGCAGGGCAAAATTGTCCTATGTGATCGTTTTGTTGATAGTAGCCTTGCCTATCAGGGCCATGCGCGTGGACTTGGGATGGATGAAGTTTTTGCCATCAACCAATTTGCCGTACAAGATGCAATGCCTGATTTAACGTTATTTTTTGACATTGACCCCAAAAAGGGATTAGCGCGTATCAAAGCGAATAAAGATAGAGAAAGAAATCGTTTGGATTTGGAAAAATTTCATTTTCATGAAAAGGTATATGAAGCTTATCATATACTCATGAAGCGATTTGCGGATAGGATGCAAATGATCAACGCAGACCAAACGATGGAAGCTGTTGAAAAAGAAGCCATGGATCGTATTCTTTCTTATCTACAAAAAAGTGAGTAAAGGAGGTATGCCACATGAAGCTGATTATTGCAGTTATTCAGGATAAGGATTCCAATCGCCTTGTCGATGCTTTAGGAGAAGAGAAATTCCAAACAACCAAGCTTGCGACAACAGGTGGGTTTTTAAAAGAAGGTAACACAACCCTTATGATCGGGTGTAAGGATGACTATGTCGATGAAGCATTAGAAGTTATTCGCGATAATTGCTCACACCGCGAACAAATGGTTGCACCGATTTCGCCAATGGGCGGCAACGCGGATTCTTATATCCCAAGACCGGTCAAAGTAGAAGTAGGTGGAGCAACTGTGTTCATTCTGCCAATTGAATCGTTTTATCAATTTTAGAGATTTAAAAAGGGGACTGAACGCATGAAAATAAGCCAGGAAATGCAAACACAAACTAAAAAAGAGTATACGCGCCCGCAATCAGCTGATACACAAGCATTTCATAAGCAGCTTCAGTCCCAAACAAAGCATCTAAAGCAGCAGGAATTACAGCAGCTCATGAAGAATATTACAATGCAAGGGGATAAAGTGGCCCGCTTTAGGTCGTTTCGTGACATTACGAAATTCAAGCGTATGGTTAAAGATTTCCTGAAAGAAACGGTATATAATGGGCTTGATTTACAAAAATCGTATGGCTTTAATATGGAAGGACAGAATCGTAAACTAGCAGTTGTTAAGGAAGTAGACGCGAAACTCCTTGAATTAACCGAGGAAATGATGAATCAGGAAAAAAAGACGGTAGACATCCTTGGCCTCATAGGTGAGATTAAGGGACTGCTGATTAATATATATACGTGAGAAATGGAAGGGTACTTATGAAAACATGGTCTGAAGTTGCAGAGGTACAGCCTTTGGCAAGTAAAATCGTTACAAACAGCATAAAAAAAGACCGTATTTCTCATGCGTATTTACTCCAGGGAGCACGTGGTACGGGGAAAGAGGCCATTGCTTTACTACTTGCAAAGGATTTATTTTGCGAGAATAAAACAGGGGTTGAACCCTGCAACATGTGTAATGCATGTAAGCGAATTGCTTCCGGGAACCATCCAGATGTGCATTGGATGGAGCCGGATGGGCAATCGATTAAAATAGAACAGATTAGAGACTTGCAAAAGGAGTTTACTTATTCAGGCCTTGAATCCAATAAAAAAGTGTATGTGATTAAAGGTGCTGATACGTTAACAGCTAATGCCGCAAACCGCATTCTGAAGTTTTTGGAAGAACCAAGCAGACAGACGACGGCGATAATGCTGACTGAAAATAGCCAGTGGATTATACCAACGATCAAATCCCGTTGTCAGGTGATTGATCTCAAGCCGCTAGACCCAGTTTCCTTCCAGCATCGTTTAATAGAAGAAGGGATGACGAAGGGAAATGCTGTTTTAATGAGTGCGTTAACGAATAATTTGGATGATGCGTTTGCCTGGAATGACAATGAGTGGTTTGCCACAGCAAGAAAGTTAGTGGTACAATTGGTAAGAGTCTATACAAATAATCCTGAAGATGTATTTCTGTTTATTCATAATCATTGGGTGAACCATTTCAAGGAAAGAAATGAACAGGAGCAAGGATTGGATTTATTACTTCTGGCATTTAAGGATATTCTTTATTACCATATTGGAAATGAAGATTCCATGGTTTTTTTCGCACCGCAAAATGAAATGCTGGAAAAGGCAGCAATGACTTTTTCACAAGAGAAACTGGTAACGGTTTTGAATGCGATTTTGCAGGCGAAAAGAAACTTGAAGCAGAATGTTCATCCGACATTAGTGATTGAACAGCTTACACTTCATATACAGAGGTGATATATCGCATGATTGATGTGATTGGCGTCCGTTTTAAAAAAGCGGGTAAAATATATTATTTTGATCCAGGTACAGAGGCCCTTTCTGCAAGCGACTATGTTGTTGTGGAGACCATTCGCGGCATCGAGTTTGGAAAAGTTGTTATCAGCCATAAACAAGTCGATGAGGAAGATGTTGTCCTTCCCTTAAAGAAAGTGATTCGCAAGGCGGATGAGAAAGATAAGCATACGGTTGTGGAAAATCAGGAGAATGCAGATAAAGCCTTCAAAACCGGATCAGAGAAAATTAAAGAACATAATCTGGATATGAATCTAGTAGAGGCAGAATATACATTTGATCGTAATAAAATTATTTTCTATTTCACAGCGGACGGGAGAGTTGATTTCCGTAATCTGGTAAAAGATCTGGCTGCCATGTTCAAAACACGTATCGAGCTAAGGCAAATTGGTGTTCGCGATGAGGCGAAAATGCTAGGCGGAATTGGCCCATGTGGTAGAATGCTTTGTTGTTCCACGTTCTTGGGAGATTTTGAACCTGTATCTATTAAAATGGCAAAAGACCAAAACCTTTCCCTGAATCCGGCAAAAATCTCCGGGTTATGTGGTCGCTTGATGTGCTGCTTGAAATACGAAAATGATGAATATGAAACAGCGAAGCGTGAATTACCGGATATTGGCCAGGCTATTAAGACGCCATTCGGTAATGGAAAAGTAGCAGGGCTAAACATCCTTGAACGACTCGTCCAAGTCGATATCCCAGAAAAAGAACGCCAAGTTGAGTATACATTAGATGAGCTAATCGATGAAGGCATTTTAGCTTAGGGCCACAGAATAACGGAGTGATGAGGCGTGAATAACAGACAAATATTTGATCAAGTTTCGGATATGGAACAGAGAATTGGGGAATTATATGAGCAACTTGGTGATTTGAAGGGACAATTGAGTAATTTGTTGGAAGAAAATCATCGCCTTGCTATGGAAAACCATAATTTGCGAAAACATTTGGATCATCCTGAGGAAGATGATGAAGCAAGAGAAGGATCCAATGAAAAGAGCCCTTCTAAGACAATTCCTGGTGAAGGCTATGATAATCTAGCCAGGTTGTATGAAGAAGGCTTTCATATCTGTAATCTGGAATTCGGTAGTCCAAGGCAAAATGCGGATTGCATATTCTGTCTTGATTTATTTAATAGAACCAAATAACATATATTATAGCTGCCCTAGGATCCGGGGCAGCTTTTCTTGCATAGAAAGGGTTAGACAATGGTACAGCTATATGATGACGAACGACTTGATTATGCATTAGCAGATGAAAGCATGAAGATTATTCAAAGCCCAACAGCATTCTCCTTTTCGCTTGATGCGGTATTGCTTGCACATTTTGCCTATGTACCGATAAAACGAGGAAGGATTTTGGATTTATGTACCGGAAACGGTATTATTCCACTGTTGCTGGCGAAGCGGACAAACGCTCACATAACGGGTGTCGAAATTCAAGAACGTATTTTTAGTATGGCGAAGAGAAATGTAAGCATGAATGAGCTAAACGGACAATTAGAAATGATCCACGGGGATTTAAAGGAAATGCAGACGGTTTTAGGACAGAGTAGTTTTGATGTGGTGACATGCAATCCGCCCTATTTTCGTACACCAAACGATACGGAGCTTAATCATAATGAATATTTGACAATCGCCAGACATGAGGTTTTCGCTACCCTGGAAGATGTTGTGAAAGCTTGTAAATTACATGTTCGACCCGGCGGGAAGGTTGCGATGGTGCACCGTCCGGGGAGATTGGTTGATATTATTACGCTTTTTCGGAAATATAAACTGGAGCCAAAACGCTTGCAGTTTATTTATCCCAAGGAAGGCAAAGATGCTAACATGTTATTAGTGGAAGGCATTCGTGATGGGAAAGCAGATTTAAAAATTTTACCTCCGCTCTATATTTACAAGGCGGATGGAACCTATACAGAAGAGGCAGAGGGTATTATCTATGACAGAACATGAACATACGGTTTATATACTTAAATGTGGCGATAATTCGTTATATACGGGGTATACGAATGATTTAGAGAACCGCTTGAACAAGCACAAAGAAGGAAATGGTGCAAAGTATACCCGTGGACGAGGGCCTTTTCAGGTTGTCTTTGTGGAGAAATTTTCAAGCAAAGAAGAAGCAATGCAGAGGGAATACCAGATCAAACAACTTTCCCGAAACGAGAAATTTAAGTTAATTCGGGACAGGCTGAAAGAAGTGATGCAGAGTGAACATACAGAAAAGCTTTGACGATGAGATGAATGGCGTGATATATGTTGTTCCAACACCGATCGGGAATTTGGAGGATATTACGTATCGCTCCTTAAAAATATTGGGATCTGTATCGATTATTGCTGCAGAGGATACGAGAAACACGAAAAACCTGCTCAATCATTTTGACATCGCGACACCCTTGATCAGCTATCATGAGCATAATAAGCTGGCGCGTGAGGGGCAGTTATTGGAGAGAGTCGAAAACGGCGAATCAATTGCTATTGTCAGTGATGCGGGCATGCCGGCAATCTCTGATCCGGGCTATGAGTTGGTGCAAGCTGCTACCAGCAGGGATCAGTCTGTTGTTGTCTTGCCGGGGGCGAATGCAGCCTTATGTGCGTTAGTTGGATCCGGACTGCCGCCTGCGGAGTTTTACTTTTACGGTTTTTTGCCACGAAAAAAGAAGGACAAAATAGAAGCATTACATCGGTTGAAAGCAACTCAGGCGACGTTGCTGTTTTACGAATCACCTTATCGCCTGAAGGATACGTTAAATGTAATGAATGAGCAGCTTGGTAATCGTCAAGTTGTGATTGCGCGTGAATTGACGAAACGGTTTGAAGAATATGTTCGTGGATCAATGGAAGAACTTATTTCCTGGGCTCAAGAAAACGAGCTCAAAGGTGAATTTTGCGTCGTTGTTGAAGGGGCTCCTTCTTCTGATCTGGAAGAGCAAGGTAATGCGCTGTGGTGGAGCCATTTGTCGGTGATTGAACATGTGAATTACTATATGGAAGAGCGTAATTTATCCAGTAAAGAGGCGATTAAGCAAGCTTCGGTGGATAGGAAGTTGCTGAAACGGGATGTTTATCGGGCTTATCATGTCGGGACATAGGGATAGGTTCCTTGTCCCGGTAAGATCTGGTCTGTGCGCGGAACAAACTCCTGTGAACGCGGAATGAATCATCATGATCGCGGAACGAACACCTGCGAACGCGGGACGAACCATCATGAGCGTGGAACGAATGCTTGCGAACGCGGGACGAGGCAATAGTCACCCCGGTAAATACGGAGATCCAAGTATCCATTTAATTCCTTGACGCAAATTGTCGGTTGTTTAATTTTTATAGGATATCAACGTTGGTCTAAATGAAGTTTAACAAAAGGGATTTATAAAAGCCCAATTCAGCAAAATGGTCAGTATCTGCTTTTGGGAAAAGTTTATTATTTTCTACTTGTGTTCTTTCGCTAAAGTGCCCGTTTCTGAATAGTCTTTTTCCGTTGGAGTCTTTCTAATCAAATAACTCCTTAATCCTATTAATGTCTTTTTCGCTTAACTGTTTACTCAGCGTGCTATTAAGCAACGACAACATTTCCTCTGCTAGTCGTTCCCCTTCTTCTGAAAGTAAAACATCAATAGAGCGTTTATCTTCCTCATCGGTCTTACGCTCGACCAATGACTCTCCCCGATATTTTTCCATCCTTGATACTAATCGAGACAATGCGCTATGACTCAGACCGACCTTTGGGAGCAGATCTGATAGACGCATTTTCTTTTCGTCGGTTTGTGCAAGGAAGTATAATAAATAAAATTCATTAATACCTAATTGAAATTGATGGTGTAACGAATAGTCCATAGCTTTCAATAGGCGATCATGATATTTTGTAAGGTTAATCCAGTTTGTAAACAATTCATTATCGTTCATATTTATAACCCTTTCTGTTTCGATGTATTGACACAATTATAGCATACCGTTTAATATATGTATGTGCAAGCAAATAAATAAGCGTTTAAGTGCATACAGTATCCTTGATTTATTTTATATGCATGCGCAAGCAAATAGTAAGGAGGTATTACAATGAATAATTTACTCACCCCCTATTCCATCAAAAATTTAGAGTTAAAAAACCGCATCGTCATGTCACCGATGTGCCAGTATTCCGTTGACAAAGAAGATGGTGCTCCAAACAATTGGCATTTCGTACATTACGTTTCTAGAGCTGTCGGTGGAACAGGGTTAATTATCATGGAAATGACGAGTGTAACACCCGAGGGCCGAATTACTAATGGTGGCCTAGGTCTTTGGTCAGACCATCAAATTCCAGAATACCAACGAATCATCAGTGAGATTCACAAACACGGCGCTAAGGTCGGTATTCAAATTGCACATGCTGGACGCAAAGCTGAAGATGCCACCCAGCCTGTTGGTGCTTCCGACATTCCTGTAGAGGTTCTGCCGGAAGAAACGATGAATGGTGAACTTAAATCCCCAAGAACTTTAACTACACGAGAAGTTCAAGAAACCGTTCAACAGTTTAAAGAAGCTACGGAACGAGCTGTTAAAGCAGGGTTTGACACGATTGAGTTACATGGTGCTCACGGTTATCTATTGCATCAATTTATGTCACCAAGCATCAACAACCGCGCCGATGAATATGGAAAAGACTTAGCGCTTTTTGGAGAAGAAGTGGTTAGAGCAGTTAAAAGTGCCATGCCTAAAACGATGCCTCTCATTATGCGGATGTCTGCCATTGAATACGTGGACGATGGCTATGATTTATCGCATTCGATAAAAATGGCTAACCGTTTTAAAGAAGCAGGTGTGGATCTTTTCCATGTATCCAGTGGTGGTGAAGGCCCTCCAGGAAAAAGCAAGCCAAAAAATACCCCGGGGTATCAAGTTCCTTTTGCACGTGAATTTAAAAAGCAACTAGGTCTTCCGGTTATTGCAGTTGGGAAATTAAGTGACCCTGCCCTTGCAGAAGCAACGATCTCTAATGGAGATGCTGAACTTGTGGCTATCGCACGAGGCATGCTCAATGATCCTTACTGGGGATTACACGCAGAAAAGGCATTGTCTCGTAAGGTAAATCCTCCTTTTCAATACGCAAGGGGGATACGGTAAAAAAGGTGGGTAACTATATAATTAAAAATAGAGGGCTTGTAAAATGATAGGTAACAAAGTGTTTATAACTGGGGCTACAGGATATATTGGTGGATCAATTGCTGTAAAATTAATGGATTTAGGTTATCAAGTAACAGGGTTAGTCAGATCAATGGATGGTGCAAAAAAATTAAAAGAGATAGGGATCATTCCACACCATGGCGACTTATATGATTATGAACCATTAATGTCTGCAGTTAAACAGGCTGATATTGTTATTAATGCTGCGGATGCAGAGAACTCTTATGCAGTAGCTACTATTCTTACGGCCTTAGAAGGTACTGGGAAAACATTTGTTCACATTAGTGGTTCAAGCATCGTTAGTGATAAGGCAGCTGGCGAATATAGTCCCCAGGTTTATCATGAAGAAACAATTGATCCTTCTCCTGAAAAAATAGCCTGGTTTTCCCTTAATCAGATGATAGTTAAAGCTGCAAATAGGAGTATTCGTACGATTGTCATTTGCCCTACCCTAATTTATGGAGAAGGAAGAGGAATAAAAAGGGACAGCAATCAGGTACCTGGAATGATTCGTGTTGCCCTGGAAAGGGGAGCAGCCCATCATGTTGGAAAAGGTAAAAATGTATGGTCCACTGTTCATATTGATGACCTTGTAGACCTTTTTCCATTAGCATTGGAAAATGCCCCCTCAGGGTCGCTTTTCTTCGCTGGAAATGGTGAGGTATCCTTTAAAAAGATCGCCGAAAAGATAAACGAAACTTTTGAATTAGGAACACAAACAAAAAGCATGACCATAGACGATGCTATCGGCGAATGGGGAGCAGAGGGAGGACATTACGCTTTTAGTTCCAATAGCAGGATAAGTGCTGAAAAAGCTAGGATAATGCTTGGATGGAAGCCAAAAGGTAAACCAGTATTAGAGGACATAGCGAACGGCTATTACAAAAGAATAATTGAGTGACCTAAGTAAGCTTAATTATTTATTTCATTAATAATGCTTTTGTTTGCAATCAATTTCTGCCGTAATACAGTCAATGAATTAAAAGAAGTAGCTTCTTATATCACAATAGATTGTGATCAAAACGGTAGCTTATAAGGCTTACAACATTTTGGTTTATTAGTATAACTGCATAACTAACCAACTTTTTGTTAATTTTTTGAACAAACTGTGAGTCGCATTCAATCAAAAATGCGGCTTTCCACTTTTAAAGATTATTACTGGCACGTGAGTTCTCTTAGTTTGTCCACAGTGGATAGTAATTATGGGAAAGGAAATGTTAAAGATTAATATATTTTTTACCCGGTGATACGTTCCTGATGGAGGCAAAAAGCTAAAGTCAATCAACCAATACTTCAAACATCGAAATCTTTAACATGAACTTTCGAGATCTGCACCATAATTCGGCCATCCTTCCTGAATTTCTTAACCTTATTCTACTGTTAGATTTAAAGGTTGTTCAAAACTGTTGTTTTCCATATATTTAGCAAAAAATGCACCTTTTACCCCCGAAGCAGTTCCCGTCACACTGCATCCTGCATCTTCAATTGTCCCAGAGAATGTTGATGAAATGTGTCTGCGTGCAAAAAAAGCTGACACATGACTACAATCACACGTCAGCCCCCTCTCTATTATATCACCTACTCAACCGCGACTGAATTTCCTCAATTAACTCCTCTGCTCCTTCTGGGCTGAGTACAAGGTTTCCATTTGCAAATGATAAGTTATCATCAGACGTTTGGCCGGTAATTTGGCATGTCATACTTGGTTTGTATTTTTTGAAAACAATATTTTCATTATCGACATAAATCTCCATTGCATCTTTCTCGTGAATGTCAAGTGTGCGGCGTAGTTCAATTGGTATGACAACACGTCCAAGTTCATCGACTTTTCGTACAATTCCAGTAGATTTCATGCTTTTTCTCCCCTCTGAAGGTTGGAAAAAATGCTGATCGGTAAAAATACCGCATGCATCCGCTTCCATTAAATGTAATTGTTAAAAAAATCCTCATATTTCGACATTGTCAACAGGATACCAATAATTCCTTTTTGTGTCAATTCCTTTTTATAGGAAATTTTGCGCAGGATTTGGCAAATGGCGATTAAATCGCTACAATGGAAATAGTTTTAAATATTAATTGGTAGCCGAGTTAAGGAGGTAACACGAATGCCCAAAAATGAGAAAACATTCTACATAACAACACCGATTTATTATCCGAGTGGAAATTTGCATATTGGACATGCATATTCAACCGTTGCAGGTGACGCGATTGCGAGATATAAACGTATGCGTGGCTATGATGTCATGTACTTGACCGGGACCGATGAACATGGCCAGAAAATTCAACGGAAAGCTGAAGAAAACGACATGGAGCCGCAAGTTTATGTAGACGGGATTGTCAGTGGTATTCAGGATCTGTGGGAAAAACTTAAAATATCAAATGATGATTTTATACGTACAACCGAGGAACGCCATAAAAAGGTAGTTCAAAAGATCTTTGATCAGCTCGTGAAGCAAGGCGATATTTATCTTGATGAATACGAAGGCTGGTATTGTACATCAGATGAGGCCTTTTTTACAGAGCGTCAGTTGGAGGACGGACATTGCCCGGATTGCGGGAAGCCTGTTGAAAAGGTAAAAGAAGAATCCTATTTCTTTAGAATGAGTAAATATGTAGACAGACTTGTTCAGTTTTATGACGATAACCCTGGTTTTATTCAACCGGAAAGCCGCAAAAACGAAATGCTGAATAATTTTATAAAGCCTGGTCTGGAGGACTTGGCTGTATCTCGTACAACGTTTGACTGGGGAATTAAAGTCCCAGGGGATCCGAAGCACGTTATTTATGTGTGGATCGATGCGCTAAGTAATTATATTACAGCACTTGGGTATGGTACCGACAATCCGAAGAAATTCGAAAAATATTGGCCGGCCGACGTGCATTTAATGAGTAAGGAAATTGTTCGTTTCCATACGATTTATTGGCCAATTATGCTCATGGCACTTGATTTGCCATTACCGAAAAAGGTATTCGCACATGGATGGATTCTGATGAAGGACGGTAAAATGTCTAAATCAAAAGGAAATGTCGTTGACCCGGTTAAGCTCACAGATCGTTATGGTCTAGATGCGTTGCGCTACTACTTACTCCGAGAAGTTCCATTCGGATCAGATGGAGTATTTACCCCGGAAGGATTCGTTGAGCGTACCAATTATGACTTGGCAAATGACCTTGGGAATTTGTTAAATCGAACGGTAGCCATGATTGAAAAATATTTTGATGGGGAAATACCTGCATATCGCCCTTCCGAGGCAGCGGTGGACGAGGAGTTAGAGCAATTTTCCAAAGAAACGATTGAAAAAGTGGAAGACGCGCTTGAAAACATGCAATTCTCTGTTGCGCTATCATCGCTCTGGCAATTCATCAGCCGTACAAATAAATATATTGATGAAACGCATCCTTGGGTTCTAGCAAAAGATAAAGGTCAAAAAGAGCGTCTCGGAAACGTGATGGCCCATCTTGCTGAATCCTTGCGCAAAGCTTCTGTTATGCTTCAGCCATTTTTAACAGAAGCACCTGCAGAGATATTCAGGCAATTGAATGTTACTGATGATTCGCTAAAAGAATGGGATAGTGTGTATGCAGACGGGCAAATTAAAGTAGGAACCCGCGTCCAAAAAGGTGACCCTATTTTCCCGCGACTGGATGTGGAAAAGGAAGTTGAAACCATTAAAGCAATGATGCAAAACACGTCAGAGGAACCTGCTAAGAAAGAGGTACCTGAGCAAAAAGAACAAATTGCCTTTGATGATTTCATGAAGCTGGATATGCGTGTAGCGGAAGTCATTCAAGCCGAAAAAATGAAAAAGGCTGACAAGTTGCTGCAATTGCAGCTTGATATCGGAACAGAGAAGCGCCAAGTCATTTCTGGGATCGCAGAACATTACAAACCTGAAGACTTAGTTGGTAAAAAGGTCATCTGTGTAACCAATTTAAAACCTGTAAAACTACGCGGCAAACTATCTGAAGGAATGGTTCTCAGCGGCGAAGATGAGTCCGGGAAACTCGCACTAGCCTCTGTTGAGCAAACGCTTGCGAATGGCTCTGTTGTGAAGTAAGGTTTTTAGTAAGTTGCTTTTGACACAAAAGATATAAAAGACGACATATCTTGATATACTTGTTAATCCACCGCTCCGGAAATACACTTCGCGCACCTTAGGGCTGCTGATGAGCCTCCTCGTGCTGGCGCGCGGGGCCTCACCGTAGCCTTTAGCTCCCGCAGGAGTCTCCGTGTATTTCCTCCGCTGGAATTCCGGTTATTGCCGATATTGTAATAATCGAACCACCTTACCAGTCCGAGTGAGTGGAGGGCAGTCGACTCCTGCGGAAAGCGACTGCCTGGAACGATCCTGGACGGCGGCGAGTATTGCACATTACATCGTCTTTTATATCAACT
The DNA here is from genome assembly GCF_021560035.1 of Virgibacillus sp. NKC19-16. Taxonomy (NCBI): domain Bacteria; kingdom Bacillati; phylum Bacillota; class Bacilli; order Caryophanales; family Bacillaceae; genus Virgibacillus; species Virgibacillus salidurans. The sequence goes on from NZ_CP074373.1 coordinate 60,921, forward strand.
GCGAAGATTTAACAGCAGTAATACTGACGGAAAAGAATCTCTAAGAAAAGGTCACCTCAAGGGTCGGCCTTTTCCTCTTATAAGGAAGTGATGAAATGCTTTTTGATACACATGTACATTTAAATGCGAGGCAATTTTTCGAAGACCGCGATGCGACGATTCAGCGTGCATTTGACGTAGGTGTCAGCTATATGGTAGTCGTTGGTTTTGACAGGGAAACGATTCCCTTAGCCATAGAAATCGCTGAGACTAATGAGACGATTTATGCGGCTGTCGGTTGGCACCCGGTTGATGCGGTGGATATGACAGATGAGGATCTGGATTGGATTGAAGAACTGTCCGCGCATCCGAAAGTAGTTGCAATCGGTGAAATGGGATTAGATTATCATTGGGACAAATCGCCGAAAGACATACAAAAAGAAGTGTTCCGCAAGCAAATCCGTCTTGCCAAAAAAGTGAACATGCCGATTACGATTCATAACCGGGAGGCAACCACAGATATCATCGAAATCCTACAAGAAGAAAATGCCAAGGAAGTAGGCGGTATCATGCATTGCTACAATGATTCGGTGGACTACGTACAGGCATGTCTGGATATGAATTTCTATATTTCACTTGGTGGCCCGGTAACCTTTAAAAATGCAACAATGCCAAAGGAAGTTGCCGTCCAAGTCCCGCTGGATCGATTGCTTGTGGAAACGGACGCGCCATTCCTAGCACCACATCCGAATCGGGGTAAGCGGAACGAACCCGCATATGTGAAACTGGTAGCAGAAAAAATTGCAGAATTAAGGGAAATGACATTCGAGGAAATTAGTGACATTACGACAAAAAATGCATTTTCGCTGTTTGAAATTGAGCGATCTTGATCTGAAATTTTTATGTAAAAATAATGGCATAAACTGGAGACTGGCTGTCGACGGCCAGTCTTATTTTTATTTTAAAAAAGGTGTAAAATCCTCCTATGCCAACAGTTTAACCTTTCGTCTATTTGCGGCTGATCGATTGTAACTTGATTGTAAACAAATCGTAATCCAAATAGCTTTGACTTTACATATAACTGTTTATATAATCGAATACGATATAAGGGAGGCAGAAGCATGCGAATATTTCAAAAGCTAATGCCGGCGTCGAAAATGAAGCTGGTTGTTTCAAGTATTGGTGTTTTAGCACTTATTGTATTTTCAGGATATTTACTATTTGAGGGCACGAAAGCAGAAGTAGTAATTGTAGAAAATGATGAAAAACAAACGGTGAAAACGCACACCAATACAGTTGAGGAACTGCTTCAGGAAGCTGGGATTACTGTTGGGGAGCATGACGCATTATCGCATAACAGGGATGCAAAGCTCGAAAACGGGATGGAAATCACGTACGATACTGCAAAACAAATCATCGTAACAGTTGATGGTGATGAGCAGGAATATTATACGACTGCAGATACAATTGAAGAATTTTTAGCAGAACATAATCTTTCATTTGCAGCCCGTGATGATATTTCACATGACAATACAGAAGCAATCAAAGATGGACTACATATAGAAGTGAATCAGGCATTTCAGGTAACAATCAATGATGGCGGAGAAGAGAAAAAAGCTTGGACGACAGGTGGTACAATTGAAGACTTACTAACAGATGCAGATGTTGACTATGATGCGGATAGTGATGATGAAATCAAACCAGGACTAGGGGAAGATGTAACGGAAGACACGGCTGTTAACATTGTGCGCGTGGAAAAGGAAAAAGAGGAATTAACAGAGTCAATCGCTTTTGACACAGAAACAAAGGAAGATAGCTCGCTTGCTAAAGGGGAAGAACGAGTTGTTACCCAAGGCGAGGAAGGCAAAGTTAAAAAGATTTATGAAGTAGTAATGGAAAATGGTGAGGAAATCGACCGTGAGTTAGTTAGTGAAGAAGTAATAGAAGAAAGCGAGAATCGTGTATTAGCAGTGGGTACAAAAGAACAGACGCCTGATCTGGAACCTGAGCCAGTGCAAGGAGAAGCAAATATTGTTACGTTATCAAATACCAGTTCTGAACCAGAGCCAGAACCAGAGCCGGAAAACGAACCCGCATCGAATAGTAATTCAGGTGGAAAATCAATTCAGATGAGCGCAAGTGCATATACGGCAAGCTGCAGCGGCTGTTCAGGATATACGACCACAGGGGTTAATTTGAATGCAAACCCGAATAAAAAAGTGATCGCTGTGGATCCTGGTGTTATCCCATTAGGCACTAAAGTATGGGTAGAAGGCTACGGGGAAGCTGTTGCGAGTGATACGGGAGGACATATTACCGGTAATCGGGTTGATGTCCATGTTCCATCGCAAGACGCCGCCTATGACTGGGGAAGGAAAACAGTTGAAGTGAAGATTCTTGATTAATTGTTAAAATGTAGGATAAATGCTCGTGCCATGCTATTATGGTAGGAGCATTATTTTTTAGGAAGAAAAAAAGTAAGAAAGCAAGAGACGCTTTCAAAGAATCCCTTTAACAAAAGACAATTTTCTAGGAAAGAGGATATATATTGAAAATAAAAGAAGTAATTGTTGTTGAAGGAAGAGATGATACAACAAAAATCCAGCAATCCGTAGATGCAGATACAATTGAAACGAATGGATCAGCGATTAATCAAGAAATTTTAGGACAAATAAAACACGCGAAACAAAAAAGGGGAATTATCATTTTCACTGATCCGGATTACCCTGGTGAACGGATACGCCATATAATTGATCAGGAAGTGCCAGGATGTAAGCATGCTTTTTTGACACCAAACACAGCAAGAGCGAAGCACCCGGATAATAAAAGTCTTGGCATTGAACATGCATCGAGGGAAGCAATTCAAAGGGCTCTTGAAGATGTATATGAACTAACCGAAGTGGAATCGAGTGACATCAAAAAAGAAGACTTGATAAAACACGGACTGATCGGTGGGCCAAAAGCAAGCACGTATCGAAATCGACTTGGTGAACTGCTTCAAATCGGGCATACTAATGGCAAACAGCTATTAAAACGGTTAACCGTATTTCAAATTTCAAAAGCGCAATTCGAGCATGCTGTCAGACAGCTGCAACAGGAGGAAAATCACGATGCCTAAAAAGCATATAGCTACCCCCACCCGAACCAAAGAGATTTTAAATAAGTATACATTTTCATTCAAAAAAAGCTTGGGGCAAAATTTTTTGGTGGATGCAAATATTCTCGAAAATATTATTAAACATGCGGGGATAGATAAAGGAACTGGAGTTATTGAGGTTGGCCCTGGAATCGGTGCATTAACCGAGCAATTGGCGATTCATGCGGATAGGGTAGTGGCGTTTGAAATCGATCAGCGTTTGCTGCCGATTTTACAAGATACGCTTCAGGATTACGATAATGTTCAAATTATTCATCAGGATATCCTAGAAGCGAATGTACAGGAAGTGATTAGCGGTCATTTTGGGCCGGAGCAGCCAATTCACATCGTCGCCAATCTCCCTTATTACATTACAACCCCAATTTTGATGAAATTACTGCGTGAGAGGTTACCGGTATCGACGCTTACCGTCATGATCCAAAAAGAAGTTGCCGATCGAATGGCAGCAAACCCGAATACGAAAAGCTATGGATCTTTAACGGTAGCTGTGCAGTATTATACACAGGCAGAAGTGATTATGAATGTGCCTAAGAGCGTGTTTATGCCGCAGCCCAATGTGGACTCTAGTGTTCTTAGGTTGACTATTCGGGACGAGCCCTCTGTTCAAGTGACGGATGAAGAATATTTCTTTAATCTTGTCCAAGCCTGTTTTGGCCAGCGAAGGAAGACATTGCGAAATAACTTAATACGTTATTTTAAAGAAACGTATGATAAAGAAACGATTACGGAACTACTTGAGATGGTTAATATAGATGGCGCCAGACGTGGGGAGTCTCTGGATATAGAGGAGTTTGCTGCTTTGGCTAACGTGTTTTATAACGCGGGGGACGTAAATGGGTAAGGCAGTTGCTTTACCCATTTGTCTGTGAAGGCACAGATGTGAGTCAAAAAGAGCATTGCACAGTTAGACTCTTACCCTCATAGTCTATAGGAGGAATGCTTTCATGGAAGGCTGTGAGGTGAGTATATGGGAGTTACAACCGGGGAATTAGTAACACGCAAATCATATAATAATGACCTGCTTTTTCGGGTTGCATCAGTTAAAAAAGATATCGTTAATTTATACGGGGAGGACATTCGCTTGCAGGCTGATGCCAAAGCGGAAGACCTCCTGCAAGTGCAAGCCAGAGAACTGGAGAAGAGACGGCAAAAAGGAAAGGAACAAGAGGAGTTTTCTTATCGCTTATTCAGGCAAGATTACCAATTGATGCGAGAAAAACGGGAATACCAATCAACGGATGGCTACCATAATCATGCAAGTTATTTTCAATTACCCGCGAAGGTACTTCATTTGGATGGGGATCAAAATTACCTGCGAAAATGTATTGAATTATATCAACGGATGGGTTTGCAGGTACATGGTGTGCATTTACATGAAAAAGACATGCCGCTTGAGATAGGCGCTTTGGTTGAGCGCATTCAACCGAACATTATTGTGATAACTGGACATGATTCTTTTTCCAAAAATAAAGGTATAAAAGGTGACCTTCGTGCTTATCGAAATTCCAAGTACTTTGCTGAAACGGTAAGAGAGGCAAGGCGTGCGAATCCTCATCTGGATCAGCTTGTTATATTCGCAGGGGCATGTCAATCCCATTTTGAATCCATGATACGTGCAGGAGCCAACTATGCAAGTTCTCCACTGCGCATCAATATCCATGCGCTTGATCCTGTTTTTATTGCTGCCAAAATTGCGTATACACCATTTATGGAAAAAGTCAGTGTCTGGGATGCACTGAGAAATACATTAACAGGTGATAAGGGAATGGGTGGTGTTGAAACACGGGGGCTACTACGCACAGGATTACCGTATATAGAAGAAAAATCGGAGGAATTAACAGAATAATATGCATATCTTGTCCTTGGAAACTAACGAGGACAAGATTAGATTTTTGCAGAAAAAGTACAAGTCAATACATAAATTGTTAACATTTACAAATAATAATATAGAAATCGTGAATTTTAGTGTTGACAGTAAAATTGCTATACTGTTATAATGTAAAGTTTTATTTGACTATTAAACAAGCTTATGGTATAATTATTTCCAGTGAGGTGGAGTGTAGTGGCTAAAACATTAATCGAAATAAAGCAAGGTCTTGAATGTCAAGTTGGAAAACGTTTGAAATTAAAAGCCAATGGCGGAAGAAGGAAAACAATTGAACGGTCAGGCATATTAGCCGAAATGTATCCTTCTGTTTTTGTTGTTGAGCTGGATCAAGACGAAAATGCATTCGAACGTGTTTCATACAGCTATGCAGACGTTTTAACAGAAACTGTAGAATTAAGCTTTCCTGATGATAGAACGGCGATATCATAATGGAGCAGTAGACAAGCAATTGTTTACTGCTCTTGTTTTATCAACCAACGATATATAGATTTAGCAATCAATCGAGAAAACATACGTCACACTAACATAAAAAATTTTCCTATTTTGTATACAAATAACGGGGTTTTAAATGCCGTAGCTACACAAGCTATAGATGTCGTAGAATAACAATGAAAGGGGTTGTTCTTTCATGGCTAGACGTCAAGGAATTATGTCAGACCAGATGAAAGAAGAAATTGCCAAGGAGTTAGGATTTTACGACACGGTAAAGCAAGAAGGCTGGGGAGGCATCAAGGCGAAAGATGCCGGCAACATGGTGAAACGAGCAATTGAAATGGCCGAGCAAAACATGCAGGAAAAAGACAGACCCTAAATGGGAGGTCACTGAAAAAGTCCAATTGTATTAAATATTAGCCCATCTTTCTTCCGATTTTTGAAGAAAGATGGGCTGATTTATTGTACAATAATAGTAATACATAAAAAATGAGGGATTGGATGATTGAACGTCAACTGTCGATGAATCTGAGTAACTATGCAGGATTATATGATGCCATTATTCCAAAGGATGATTTACTAAGAGAAATCAACGAACTTGTTGACTTTACCTTTATCTATGATGAGTTAAAAGACAAGTATTGCCATGATAACGGCCGGAATGCCGTTCATCCGATTCGTATGTTTAAATATCTTCTTTTAAAAACCATTTATAATCTTTCTGATACTGACTTAGTAGAACGCGCACGCGTGGACATGTCCTTTAAGTATTTCCTGGAGATGGCTCCTGAAGAAGAGGTTATTGATTCAAGCCTATTGACGCATTTTCGCCGTAAACGTTTGGGAGACGAAAACCTCCTTGACCTCTTAATTGGCAAAACAGTTGAAATCGCTGTGGAAAAAGATATCATTCAATCAAAAGCAATCATTGTAGATGCAACACATACGAAGTCAAAATACAATCAACTGACACCACAGGAAATACTTCGCAATCGTTCGAAAAAGGTACGCAAAGAAATCTACTCGATTGATGAGTCCATGAAAGAAAAATTCCCCAAGAAACCCCAATCCGATACGATTGAGGATGAACTTGCCTACACACAAGAACTAGTCGATGTCATTGAGGCGGAACCGGTGCTTCAAGAATATCCCAAAGTGAAAGAACCGTTGAACCTTCTCAAAGAAACAATGGATGATGATGTCAATTTTCTTCAGCACTCTGAAGACCCAGATGCACGTGTAGGACACAAATCCGCGGATTCCAGTTTTTTCGGATATAAAACGCACCTGGCCATGAGTGAAGAGCGTATTATTACGGCAGCTACAGTGACAACTGGCGAGAAAAACGATGGGAAGCAACTTCAAACCTTGATCGAAAAGAGTGAGGAAACGGGAATGTCCATCGATACGATTATTGGGGATGCAGCTTATTCAGATAAGGATAATATCAGATATGCGATAAAAAACGAGCTGGACTTGGTTGCCAAGTTAAATCCAAATGTATCGCACGGTAGTCGTGATAAAGATGATGCGTTTGAATTCAATAAAGATGCGGGGATGTATGTTTGTCCAGCAGGGTATATGGCTACAAGAAAAGCGCGTGTTGGAAAAAAGGGACAGAACAAAAATCAAACACAAACGTACTATTTTGACGTAGAGAAATGTAAACGTTGTCCTCTCCAAGAAGGATGCTATAAACCTGGTGCTAAATCAAAAACCTATTCGGTAAGTATTAAATCAGAAGAGCATCAGAAACAAAGGGAATTTCAAGAGAGTGAGAAATTTAAGGAAAAAGCAAAAGAACGTTATAAGATTGAAGCAAAGAATAGCGAATTGAAACATAGACACGGATATGAGGTTTCCTCATCTTCGGGTCTTGATGGCATGTATTTACAAGGTGCGATGGCAATCTTCACCGTCAACTTAAAAAGAATCCTGAAGCTGATCGAATAAAATGAGGACTGAATACACCCCCTCGCTTCAAAAAAGCAGCTGTTCCGGAAAAAATAAATCCGGAACAGCTGCTTTTTTGAATGTGGAATCAGTCTAATTTATAAAATTAGACAGTTCTTCAGTGACCTCCCTAAATGGGTTTGTCTTTTTTTCGTTGGCTATCCCATTAAAAACTCAGTCTTACCCAGGAGTCGCCTCCATTTTTCTAATGTGTTACAATTTGGTTATATTTTCAAAGTAGGTGACGGTGATGGTTCTTTTTGAAAAAGCGCCGGCAAAAATTAACTTATCGCTCGATGTGCTAAGTAGGCGGAATGATGGTTATCATGATGTGGAAATGATAATGACCACGATTGACTTAAGCGATCGCATTACATTGCACTCCATCAACCGGGATCGAATCGAGATTTCGCTTGAGAGTAGGTTTGTACCAAGTGATGAGCGCAATTTGGCGTATAAAGCTGCAGATGCCTTTAAAAAGAAGTACGGAATAAAAACAGGTGTGCATATCCATATAGAAAAAAGCATTCCCGTATCAGCTGGTCTCGGTGGTGGCAGTACGGATGCTGCAGCTGTGTTGCGTGGAATGAATCGGCTGTGGAAGTTGGACATCCCTCTAAATGAGTTAGCGGCGATTGGGGCTAAAATTGGCTCTGATGTACCTTTCTGTGTATATGGAAATACGGCAATCGCAAAAGGCCGAGGAGAAATAATCGAGCCTCTATCGGCTCCTCCATCTTGTTGGGTGGTACTGGCAAAACCGGATATTGGTGTTTCAACACGAACGATTTTTCAGCGTGTGAATGTAGAAGAACTTACACACCCCAACACTAATGCTGTTATGGATGCACTTAGACAAAAGAATTTTCATAAGATGTGTGCCCATATCGGGAACGCATTAGAAGGTATTACATTAACGGTATATCCTGAAGTACAGCGTATTAAAGATCGAATGGAACAGGCAGGAGCCTCAGGAGTGCTTATGAGTGGAAGTGGCCCAACAGTATACAGCTTGGTTGAGCATCAGAGTAAAGCGCAGCGGATTTATAATGGCATGCGTGGTTTTTGTGAGGAAGTATATTTAGTGCGTCTATTAGGATAAGCATTGCCAAAACACGTATAAAAATGGTATATTTAATGGTAATATTCGGTTTTGAGGTGTGGAAATGAAAAGAAGCAATCGTTTAGTTTCAATGACTAACTTTTTTCTGGAAAATCCAAGAGAACATAGGCAGCTTCCTTATTTTGCTGAAGTATATGAATCATCCAAGTCATCGCTTAGTGAAGATCTGGATATTATCGATGATGTTTTCCAACGTGAAGAGCTCGGGTTTCTGGAAAGAACGTCCGGCGCGTCTGGTGGTGTTCAGTATATCCCTGAATTTTCACGTGACAAAAGTATCCAATTCATTCAAGAACTTCGCCGTAAACTGGAGGATCCATCACGAATACTTCCTGGCGGTTATCTATACATGAGCGATATACTGGGTGATCCGGGCCAAACGAGAGAAATCGGTCGTGTATTTGCATCCGCATTCGCACGTCAGGATATTGATGTCATTGTTACAGTTGCTACCAAAGGGATACCCTTAGCATATGCTGTAGCATCCTTTCTTGATGTCCCTGTTGTCATTGTGCGCAGAGATCCTAAAGTCACGGAAGGATCGTCTGTAAGTATTAATTATGTCTCCGGATCATCTCGTAAGATACAAACCATGGTACTTCCTAAACGAAGCTTGCAGGAAGGCTCTAATGTTTGTATTATTGATGATTTCATGAAAGCCGGTGGCACAATTACAGGGATGATCAATTTACTAGAAGAGTTCGAAGCAAATGTGAAAGCAATTGGTGTACTGGCTGAGGCGGATGATGATGAAGAGGATCGTGTTGTCGAGGAATATACATCGTTAGTCAAAATAACCAATGTTGACATGAAAAGGAAATATATTGAAGTCCATCCAGGAAATTTTATTGGCAAATAAGGAAGCAAAAACGAAAGATACCACGGTGTTGTTCACTGTGGTATCTTTCGTTTTATCCTTTTCGGCAAGAAGACTCCATCTGGTTTCGGGCGCCAGCCCAACAATTCAGGTGAAGATGAATTGCCGTCAGCCAATAGGCTGAACACGTTTCTTGTATTTTCTTACTTTTTGGCGAACAAAAATTCGCATAACCCTTTGTCCAATGATATAATAGTCATAGATAAGAAGTGTATTATTATGATAAAGAAATTAGACAACAGGTGTTACGCCTATCAAAACAATCCGTACATACATGGAGTCTCAAGGAATGAAATAATCCTATTTGACTCGTTGAGAAAGGCGGTGAACACAATGGCTAGAAAGAAATCCGTTAAAGTATTGCGTAAACAAAAGAAAACCGAAAACATTCAACGTTTCACTCAGAAACAAAATATTGGACGTAGTACTCTTATGGCTAAAGAATTTCGTCTGCTTCAACGTATGTCGCATAGTTCAAAGGCTTTGCGTAATGTTGGCTTGTATGCGGTTAAACAAAACTATTTGAACAATGATAAGATGGCGACCATAAAAGAAGTTGACGCTGCAATGCGTGCTGATGTTAACTATTGGGGCGTTCAATCAAACTCCGTTCAAGCCATTCGCAGAACGTTGTATGCGGAAGTGAAGAGCTTTTTTGAAGCGCTGAAAAAGTGGAAGGAAAACCCGGAGAAATTCACTGGTCGTCCCAAATTTCCGAAATATTCTTACTCTACGGAGAAACGTATCATTGAGATCTACCAAGTTCCAAAGGTTGATCAAGACGGATACTGGGCTATTCCGATGAATGTGGCAATTCGAAAACGTTTCGGTTCTATTAAAATTCGTATGCCTAAAAATTTGTTGAACAAGAAAATTTCATATATTGAAATCGTACCGAAGCAAAAAGGTCGGTTCTTTGAGGTGCATTACATTTATGAAATGCAAGTTCCTCAGATGAAGAAACAACCAACGACAACTATTAACGCTTTGAGTTGCGATTTAGGCGTAGACATAATGATGAGTTGTGCAACAAACCATGGTGATACGTTCCTGATTGATGGCAAAAGGCTAAAGTCCATCAACCAATATTTCAACAAAACGATAAGCAATCTGCAACAGAAAAACATTGAAAACGGTATTTCCAAACGTATTGTAACGAACCGTATCGCGACACTTTGGAACAAACGAGAAAATCAGATCAATGGTTATATCTCACAGGCTGTAGGATTGCTATTCAAAAAGGTAAGCGCATTCAACATTGATACGATTGTTGTTGGCTACAACGCTGGTTGGAAGCAAGCGCCCCCTATAGGGAAAAAGAACAATCAGAAATTTGTTCAGATTCCATTCCATAAGCTGATTACTGCAATCGAAAACAGATGTTTGAAAGCGGGTATTCGTTTTGTGAAGCAAGAAGAAAGCTATACATCGAAAGCTAGTTTCCTAGACAAAGATACAATTCCTGTTTGGTCGAAAAATGATCAATCAAGCTACACATTCCGTGGTAAACGTATCAATCGTGGTCTATATCGAAGTGAAACAGGACAATGTATCCATGCTGATATTAACGGGGCCTTGAACATATTGCGTAAATCAGAAATTGTTGAGTTAGACGCAGATCTTAAAATCAAAACGCCAATCAAAATGGAAGTACAAAAACGTAAAGCTGTTGCTTAGCGCATAGCTTAGTGGGTGCGTCAACCATCCATGTGTACTCGACTTGTCGGGGCTTGTAGCACACGCCAGAGCAATCTGAGTGGTGGCTTCTTCCTAAAGGATGAACTGCTCTTTTTCGAAAAGGGTGGTGCAAGTGGGAAAACGATCGTTTGTCGTCAGTACCAACCAAAAACAGTGTTTGGGGAGTGCTTAAGAGGTGCTTGCTATTCAGAGCGTCAAACCGTCTAAGGGATTTAGCGAGGAGACCTGAGTAGCTAACCCAAGCCCCCACTGAAATGGGGATCGTAAGGTTCTCAGTGGGGGTACGTTGACGTAAGGAGTTATACATGGTAAATCGCCTTTAAAAGTGACGGAAAAGAATATCTGACTCTCTGGACTTCTTTCTGCTCCCTCCAGTGCCCATGAATTGTATTACAATGCATTTATTTGGCAATAAATGAAAAGGAGTATCAGGATTGGAGTTATTGCTATGAATCTTATGCATCTGACATTTGAACTTATTACCGGGTTTTTTCTGCTTTTTCTCATCATCAAATTTGTTGGGAAGAAGATCATTAACCAATTTACCCCCTTTACTTTTATAGCAGCGATTGTATTGAGTGAACTATTGGGCAACGCTTTATATGATGAAAAAGTCGGTGTTTTCTATGTTATATATTCCATCGTATTATGGAGCATAATGCTGTTCATTGTTGAATACCTTAGCCAAAAATTTCTAACCATCCGCGGTATTTCGGAAGGGAAACCGACCGCACTAATTAAAAATGGAATTGTTGACAGGGAAGCGTTAAAGAAAAACCGGATGAATATTAATCAATTGCAAAGCTTGCTTCGGCAAAGTGAAACTTTTTCCATTCGCGAGGTAGCTTTTTGTTATTTAGAGGTAAATGGTTCGATTAGCATTTTAAAAAAGTCCATGTATCAAAAAACAGCACAGGAAGATTTCAATTTACCTAGCAAGGCTGTGCATGTTCCTGTAACGTTAATTCGTGATGGGGTAGTATTATGGGATGAGCTCGATGATTTAGGGTCAGATGAATCATGGCTGAGAGACCAGGTTGCTTCACAAGGAATTAGAGATTACAAAAAAGTTTTTCTAGCAGAATGGCTGGAAGGGGACGGAATATTTGTGCAAACATATTAAAAAGCGTTTTCCTATTTTTTCACAAAAACCGTCCTATTATAAAAAATATTTAATTTTTTCCTTGTTTAGGCAGGATTTTATTTTCTTTTGTTGAACTAGTTAGATAAGTTCAAATGGGAAAAGGTGGTGAAGCATCATGGAAGTAACTGACGTAAGATTACGCCGCGTTAACACAGAAGGAAGAATGCGAGCAATTGCATCGATTACGTTGGACGGGGAGTTTGTTGTCCATGATATCCGTGTTATTGACGGAAATAATGGATTGTTTGTCGCAATGCCATCCAAGCGTACCCCTGATGGTGAATTCAGGGATATTGCACACCCGATCAATTCAGGGACACGCGCAAAAATTCAAGATGCTGTATTAGAAGAATATCGCCATGTAGGGAAGGTTAAAGAGGAATATGAAGAAGCTGGAGCCTCCTGATAGGCATGAATAATAAGAGGTCTAATCCATAGTCAGATTAGGCTTCTTTTTTCCCCATGAATCTTTTCGTAAATATTGTTGCTTTTAAATCGTTGCAGTTGATATAAAGTGCGACGTAAGTGCCTGTTGCTTTCCGCGGGCACGGCTTCATCCTCCTGATAACTCGGAAGAAAACCACTTCCTGCGGGATCTTCAGACACGTGCTTTTCTGAGCAGGAGTCAACGGTCCTCCGCTCCAATTTAACCATCATAAAAGTGCATGGCCATTATGTAATTGAATCAAGTATGTTCTAATGTTCATACCAGCGGAGGAAATACACGGAGACTCCTGCGGGAGGAAAGGCATCGGTGAGACCCCGAAGTGCGATAGCACGAGGGGGCTCATCAGCCGCCCTAAGGTGCGCGTAGTGTATTTCCGTAGCGGTATTATGTCGCAGTCTATATCTTTTGTCAAAAGCAACAAATGTTTTCGGTGGGACGAACCTTGGGTGCAGTCCCAATCTTGTAGAAAACAACCTTCCCCATAAAAAGTGCCCACCAAGCTAGTTTCTATTGAAATTATGAGCTTTTTGCGATATATTCATAATGGAGAAAAAAGAAATATGGAGGTTTCTTTATGACGAAACGGTATGCTGTCATTCTTGCAGCAGGGCAAGGAACCAGAATGAAGTCGAAGCTTTATAAGGTTCTTCATCCGGTGCTGGGACGCCCGATGGTGCAGCATGTAATTGATCAGATAAAAGCGGTACAACTCGATAAAACGGTTACAATTGTCTCACGTGGTGCGGATAAAGTAATCGAACATATAGGAAACGACAGTGCGTTCGTGACTCAGGAAGAGCAACTTGGGACAGGACATGCTGTGATGCAGGCAGAAGAATTACTAAAAGATGAAAAAGGCACAACAATGGTGGTCTGTGGAGATACACCACTGATTACCAGTGAAACATATCAGGCTCTCTTTGATCATCATGAGAAAGAAGGCGCAAGCGCTACCATTTTAACAACAAAAACCAAGGAGCCAGCAGGATACGGGAGAGTCATTCGAAATGAAGCGGATGAGGTAGAGCGTATTGTGGAACATAAAGATGCGGACGCGAACGAACGACTTGTAGAGGAGATTAATACAGGTACATATTGTTTTGATAATCAGGCTCTTTTTGCAGCTTTGAAGGAAATATCCAATGATAATGTCCAAGGTGAATATTATCTACCTGACGTGATCGAAGTTTTGCGTGATAAAAAAGAGAAGGTATCTGCTTTTATAACACCAGATTTTGAGGAAACATTAGGAATTAATGACCGCATGGCATTGGCCCAGGCTGAAAAAATAATGAAAAGGCGAATTAATGAGAAGCATTTGCGTAATGGTGTAGCGATCATTGATCCAGATCATACATATATCCATCCGGATGTTGAGATCAAACAGGACGCCGTGATCCACCCTGGGACGATTATAACAGGTGCCACTACCATTGACTCAGATGCTGAGATTGGCCCACATAGTGAGATCGACAACTGTTATATTGGTTCGTGTTCCGTTGTTAAGCAGAGTGTTGCAACGAATAGTAAAATCGGCAAACGTGTTAAAATAGGACCGTATGCGCATATTCGACCGGAATCTGCAATCGGCGATGAAGCGAAAGTCGGTAACTTCGTTGAAATTAAAAAGACGACAATAGGGACTGCTAGCAAGGTTTCCCATTTAAGTTATATGGGTGATGCACAAGTTGGAAGCAATGTGAATGTCGGATGTGGTACAATAACAGTGAACTATGATGGAAAAAATAAATATTTAACCACCATTGAAGATGATTCATTTATTGGTTGCAATTCCAACCTAATTGCACCTGTAACCATCGGAGCCGATTCCTATGTTGCTGCAGGATCAACGATTACGAAGGATGTCCCTGCAGAGTCACTGTCCGTTGCCCGAGCAAGACAGACAAATAAAGAAGGCTATGCTACAAGACTTAAAAATAGACAAAACGATTAACGGAGGGTTTATCTCATGGCGTCTAGCTATAAGGATCCATCTTTAAAAGTATTCACATTGAATTCAAACCGCCAGTTAGCAGAGGAAATAGCGGATCATATTGGAACATCACTTGGAGAATGCACAGTCAAGCATTTCAGTGATGGTGAAATTCAGATTAATATCGAAGAAAGTGTTCGTGGGCATGACGTCTATGTCGTACAATCAACAAGCGCTCCGGTTAATCAGCACATGATGGAACTGCTGATTATGATCGATGCATTAAAACGAGCATCAGCAAGGTCTATTAATATTGTTATGCCATATTATGGTTATGCAAGGCAAGATAGAAAGGCAAGGGCACGTGAACCAATCACCGCTAAGCTAGTAGCAGACTTACTTGAAACTGCTGGGACAGATCGTGTTATAACACTTGATTTACATGCACCACAAATACAAGGCTTTTTCGATGTACCAATCGACCATCTCCAGGGTGTTCCCATCCTTGCAGAATACTTTAAGGAGAAAAACCTTGACGATATTATCGTTGTGTCCCCGGATCATGGCGGGGTGACACGAGCAAGGAAGATGGCAGATCGGCTAAAGGCACCAATAGGTATAATCGATAAACGTCGCCCGCGTCCGAATGTTGCTGAGGTTATGAATATTGTGGGTAATATCGAAGGCAAGACAGCAATCTTAATTGATGATATCATAGATACAGCTGGAACCATGACATTAGCAGCGAATGCTTTAGTCGAAAACGGTGCTAAAGAGGTATATGCGTGTTCTACACATCCAGTATTGTCTCCCCCGGCAATTGATCGAATTGATAACTCACAACTAAAAGAATTAATTGTTACAAATTCGATACCAATACCGGAAGAAAAACGCAGTGAAAAAATCACCGAATTGTCTGTTGCACCACTTATCGGAGAAGCAATTATACGTGTCCATGAATTGCAATCTGTGAGTATCCTGTTTGATTAAAGTTTAGATATTCTGTATAACGGGAAATATAAATATAACGTTTTTATAACAAGCTGAAAAAATATATAACGCTTAAAAATAGTTGGAGGATGATCAAGATGGCAGTAAAATTACAAGCAACGAAAAGGGACGACCTAACAAAATCTGCAACGAAAGAAATTAGGAATAGCGGCAGAGTACCTGCTGTTGTTTATGGTAAGGAAAAAGACTCTAAGTCCATTTTTGTTAATAGCATTGAACTCGTTAAAACCGTTCGCGATGAAGGAAGAAACGCTATTATCTCCCTAGATATTGAAAATGATAATGCAGTTGATGTCATGTTGCATGAATATCAAATGGATCCACTTAAAGACGATGTATTGCATGCAGATTTCTATATTGTAAACATGGCAGAAGAAATGGATGTTGAAGTAGCCTTACGTCTAGAAGGTGAAGCTCAAGGATCAAAAGATGGTGGAGTATTACAACAGCCGTTATATGAACTGCAGGTTCGTGCAAAACCAAGAGACATTCCTGAGGAAATTTCCGTAAACATCGAATCACTGGAAGTTGGTGACAGTATAACCATTGCTGACCTACCAAAAGCGGCAAATTATGAGTTTCTTGAAGATGAAGACACAACAATTGCTACAATACTAACACCAGACACATTGGATGACGTAGAAGAATCACCAGATGAAAACGCAGAGCCTGAATTAGTAGATGGTAAGGACGACGAAGAGAAATAAGGCTTTAATTCATAACAATTAACAATACAAGCCCTCCTTTAGAACTTAGGAGGGATTGTTATATTGTTTTAAAAAAGGAAGAAGTAATATGAAGTGTATTGTTGGGTTAGGTAATCCAGGGAAAAAATTTAAAGATACTCGTCATAATGTTGGATTTATGGTCATAGAGGAATTACTAAAGCGGCATCATTGGAAGTTAAATAAGAAGAAGTTTAATGGTAAATACGCCATCGAGCCTATTCAAGGTGAAAAGGTTATTCTCCTTGAGCCACAGACATATATGAATCTGTCAGGGCAATCGATCAGGCCCTTAATGGATTATTATCATATGGATGTAGAAGATGTCCTTGTTATCTATGATGATCTTGATCTACCTCCAGGCAAAATCCGGTTAAGGCAAAAAGGCGGACATGGCGGTCATAATGGGATCAGATCAACCATTGATCACTTAGGAACGAAAGAATTTAAACGTCTTCGCATCGGAATCGGCAGACCAACAACGCAAGTTCCTGTCATTGACTATGTCCTGGGATCTTTTTCAAAAGAACAACAGGAAGATGTAAACAAAAGCATTAAGAATGCAGCAGATGCCTGTGAAAGCTGGCTGGAAAAACCTTTTCTTGAAGTAATGAATGAATATAATGCCTAAAGTCCACATAGTGTGAAGGGCAAGATGTATAAAATATTACTTTTCGGATAAACTTTTAAGGTGTGTTTTCAAAAATTCGTCGTTAATAATTTGGTGATTTTTTGAACAATTGTAACGTGTGTTTATTCGAGGAGGTTTTTCCCATGGCTATTGTTTATAAATGCAGGCATTGCGGTAATGAGATCGGAAAGTTAGAAGAAAAAATGGTTGACACATCCCTCTTAGGGTTTGACCAATTATCAACGAAGGACAAAAAAGAAATGATACATTATACGGATAATGGAGATGTTCACATTCAAGCAATTTGTGAAAACTGTGAAGAGACGCTGGGACATCATCCACACTATCATGAACTTGATTTTTTCATACAATAAAATAAGCAACAAAAGCTTTGGTTAAGAAGCCAAGGCATTTTTGCGCTTACGTAAGTACTGCGTGGGGGTTTAACAATGAAAGGTATTCATAATTATTTACAATCAAAAGAAGATATACAATCAATTTTAGGTGGGGTTACCAGTGGTATGAGCGAACAGCTTGTTGCGGGCTTATCTGGATCTGCAAGAAGTCTGCTTGTTTCACTGATTAATGAATCTGCAGATAAGCCAATTTTGCTGGTAACACATCAATTAGTACAGGCGCAACAGCTATACGACGATTTAGCTGAATTTGCCGGGGAAGATGATGTCCATTTATACCCTGTGAATGAACTGATCGCTTCTGAAATTGCCATTGCCAGTCCGGAACTCAGGAGTCAACGGATCGATTCATTAACAGCCTGGTCGAAAAGGGAATCAGGTATTTTAATCGCGCCTGTAGCTGCATTAAAACGGATATTACCACCACCAAGCTACTGGAGCACATACCAATTAAGATTTGCGCTTGGAGAGGCGATTGATATTGAGGCGTACCTGTCATCATTAGTAGATATGGGATACGCGCGTCAGGGAATGGTTACAACACCCGGCGAATTTAGTGTTCGTGGCGGAATCATTGATATTTATCCGATAACAGAGGAATACCCGATACGTATAGAATTGTTTGATGATGAAATAGATTCTATACGGTATTTTGATGCGGAAACACAGCGCTCATTGGACAAACAGCAGGAAGTCATTGTCGGGCCGGCGACAGAACTACTACTGACAGACGAAGATATTCTTTCAAGCGCAGGGAGACTCGAGAATGCATTGGCAGACAGTTTAGGTAAAATGACAGATGTAGAAGCAAAAGAAACATTATCCGAAAACATGGAACAGGATATCGCACGCCTGAAGAATGTGGAGCATTTTCAAGAAATGTATAAATATATTGGATTCCTCTATGAAAATCCTGCTAGTTTGTTAGACTACCTCCCTTCCAATGGGTTGATTATTTTCGATGAAATGAACAGAATACAGGAAACAGCTACGAACCTGGATACGGAAGAAGCCGAGTGGTACAGCAGTCTACTCGAATCAAATAAAATGGTAAGAAATAGTACATTTTCCTTTGATTGGCAATCGGTATGGGACAATATCAGTCACCAACGGCTGTATATGTCTGTATTCTTGCGGCATATTCCAAATACACAACCGCAAAATATTATCAACCTTTCTTCTCGGGTCATGCAGGAATTCCATGGCCAAATGAATTTGTTTAAAAACGAGTTAAAGCGGTGGGAAAAAGGGGATTACTCTGTTGTCATTTTAGCCCCAAATAAAAAACGCGCGGATAAAATCAATTCTATTTTCATGGATTATGATATTGAAGCAGCAGTCACAGAAACCCCGCAACTGCCTGTAGGGATTCCTACGATAGCTATCGGTAATATCAGCAGTGGTATAGAATTCCCGATGCATAAACTGGCACTGATAACGGAAAATGAACTGTTCAAAAAACGAACTAAGAAGCCGAGAAGGCAGCAGAAAGTATCTAATGCTGAACGGATTCAGAATTATCAGGAACTAAAAGTGGGGGACTACGTTGTACATGCAAACCATGGTGTAGGTAAATATTTAGGGATTGAAACGCTGGAAGTTAAGGATTCACATAAAGATTATATGCTGATCAAGTATTCCGGCGATGATAAGCTTTTCGTTCCGATCGATCAAATTGATCTCGTTCAGAAATTTGTAGCTTCCGAGGGTAAAGAACCGAAGTTGTACAAATTAGGTGGATCAGAATGGGCGAAGGTGAAGCGAAAAGTACAGTCATCTGTTGAAGACATTGCGGATGATTTAATTAAGCTATACGCCGAAAGACAAGAAAAACAGGGGTATGCCTTTTCCGAAGACAGCGAGATGCAGCGTGAATTCGAAGCTTCGTTTCCGTATCAGGAAACCGATGACCAGATTCGCTGTATTGAAGAAATTAAGCAAGATATGGAAAGAGAACGCCCGATGGATCGACTGCTTTGTGGGGATGTTGGTTACGGGAAAACAGAGGTGGCGATACGTGCTGCGTTTAAAGCTATAGCGGATGGAAAGCAAGTCGCTCTTTTAGTACCGACAACTATCTTAGGCCAACAGCATTTTGAAACGATTCAAGAGCGCTTCCAGGATCATGCGGTCAACATCGCCCTCTTAACACGCTTTCGAACGAAGAAACAACAGACGGAAACATTAAAAGGGTTAAAATCAGGAAATGTTGATATCGTTATTGGTACCCATCGCTTATTATCCAAAGACGTGCAGTATCGTGATTTAGGACTGCTTATTGTTGACGAAGAACAGCGCTTTGGTGTGAAGCATAAGGAAAAAATTAAACAATTGAAGACCAATGTGGATGTGCTCACCTTAACAGCAACCCCAATTCCAAGAACCTTGCACATGTCCATGCTCGGGGTACGTGACTTATCTGTCATTGAGACACCACCTGAAAATCGTTTTCCGATTCAGACCTATGTGATGGAATACAACCCTATTTTCATCCGTGAATCGATTGAGCGGGAATTGGCACGCGGCGGCCAAGTATTCTTCCTGCACAATCGGGTGGAAAGTATTGATAAGGTTGCTAGGGATGTCAATATGCTCGTTCCGGATGCCAGAGTAGCGGTCGCACATGGACAGATGAATGAGGCTGAACTGGAAAACGCTATGTTTGGGTTTTTAGAAGGTGAATCTGATATATTGGTTAGCACAACCATTATCGAAACAGGTGTCGATATTCCAAATGTGAATACACTAATCGTGAATAATGCAGATTATATGGGGCTGAGTCAGCTTTATCAGCTGCGTGGCCGTGTGGGGCGTTCCAATCGCGTCGCATATGCGTACTTTACCTATCAAAAAGATAAAGTACTCACAGAGGTATCTGAAAAGCGTCTGCAAGCCATTAAGGAATTTACGGAGTTAGGTTCCGGCTTTAAAATTGCGATGCGTGATCTGTCCATTCGTGGAACCGGGAACTTACTGGGAGCCCAGCAGCATGGATTTATCGACTCTGTCGGGTTTGATTTGTATTCACAAATGCTCAAAGATGCCATCGAAGCTCGTAAAGCCGGGAAAGAGGTGGAAGACATACAACCCTTTGAACCTGAGCTCACATTGGATGTGGATGCTTATATCCCGGAATCCTATATTAAAGACGAGAAACAGAAAATTGAAATCTATAAACAATTTCAAGCCATTGAATCTTCGGAGGATATTGATGATCTAAAGGATGAATTAATCGATCGGTTCGGCGATTTCCCGCCGGAAGTGGAGCATTTATTTGCCGTAGCTTCCTTGAAAATGTATGCCAAACGAGAACGTGTCGAATCCATTAGTGAAAAGAATAAAAAAATCGAGCTGCTTGTGGATGAAAATCGAAGTCAGCAAATCGACGGAGCAAAATTATTCGAGCTTGCCAGTAGCTTTGGACGAGGTGTGCAATTAGGGACAGAGAATAGTAAATTGAAAATAATCTTTAAATATACGGGTGATTCCCGCCACGGGCGCTACGGGACCGTAGAAAATCTGGTTGATAAGTTGCAAGCAGTGGATAGAGAACAATAAAAAATTGGTATCTAATGTATAGTCTTCCTGTGATGATTCATACTAAAACCACAACTGGTGATTTTTGTAATTGAAAAAGGATATGTACAAATAATAATCATCATAAGAAAGTGAGGCTACTTAGATATGAAAGCAACAGGTATTGTACGACGTATTGATGATTTAGGCAGGGTAGTTATTCCAAAGGAAATTAGAAGAACACTGCGCATCCGTGAAGGGGATCCACTGGAAATATTCGTGGATAGAGAAGGCGAAGTTATTCTAAAAAAGTATTCACCAATTAACGAATTAGGCCACTTCGCAAAGGAATATGCAGAAGCATTATTTGATTCCCTGCAATCCCCAGTCCTAATCTGTGACCGGGACGAAGTAATCGCTATTGCTGGGGAATCAAAAAAGGACTATTTAAATAAAAATATTGGATCTGAAATGACAAAAACAATTGAAGACCGCTCACAGGTTTTTGAAACAGAAACAAGCAATGTAGAGGTCATAGATGGAAACGAACAGGAACTTAATTCCTATTGTATTAGCCCAATCATCGCAAACGGAGATCCAATTGGCTGTGTTATGATATTTTCCAAAGAAGAGAAATTAAGCAATGTCGAGCAAAAAGCAGTCGAAACAGCCGCAAGCTTTTTGGCTAGGCAGATGGAGTAATACTTAAATGGATAAAGGCTGTCTCTAGAAAGTGTAGACTTTTTGGGGGCAGTTTTTTAGTTTATGCTTCCTCGGCTGATTATATCGTACAAACAACGAATAGAAAGGCCACTTTTAAATATAGCTTTTTATACTCAAAGCCATAAAAATAAAGGTTGATATATATTACATGACTAATATGTATCAACCTCCTTACTCTTGTTATTTAAGCGTTGTTGCTTTTCACGGCTTCTACTGAAATAACATGCTCCTTAAAAAAGAAAGCACCGTTTTCGTTGAAAAGTCCATCTTCCCCCATGATTTGATTTTTTATTTCCCGATCACTTTCTCCTTGTAAGGTCGTCTCAATAACGTGGCCATTCTTAAGGGATATTTTCACATCATATTGTCGCATTTGTTTCAACTCCTTTATTGTTTTGTATACCCATCAGTGAACGTTATTACACATTTTCCCGAAACACCGGATAATTCACAAAACAAGAATGTTTAAAGGGATTTATAACAGGGAATTTTTTTATAGAAGGGAGGAAGACAAAATTGAGTAATGGAAATTCAGACAAAGTAAAAGGTAAAGTGAGTAAAATAAAAGGTGAAATAAAAGATCAAGTAGGTAATCTAACAGATAATAAGAAAATGCAGGGGAGCGGCAAAAAGGATAAAGTAAAAGGATCTGTACAGGACGCTTCTGGTGAAACAAAGAATGAAGAAAATGATGCCAAGGAGAGCGATCAGGATAATCGAGTAGACTAACCCCCTGCTACTCGATTTCTACTAACTTACCTCATGAGCTAGAACCCACTCTTATGTTAAATTAACCCTGGAGCTTACTTTGTTGAATTCTTATGTCCAGTCAGCAGCTAAAGCCCATAAATAAGTTCATCTTCTGTCAATTTACTTTGCATCCATCCGTATATTAGAATACAGTATTATCATTTACAAATGACTAAGTACAAATAAATTTCAACTGTTTCAGCATTCTCGCTGACTCTTATTCCTAGTTAGCGTTCGTTTCAGGAACATAACTATTTATGAATGGTTGTTTCCTTCATACTATAAATTTCATAAGCAAAATATCCAAATAAATAACCGATTCCAGCTCCTAAACTAACTGTAGATAGTAGAGAGATTGGGGAAAACATGCCCAGAATGACGCCGATAGCACCCCCAAAAATCATTCCTATTGGTATTAAACTATCTAATAAATCTTGAGCGCCTTTTGACTTTTTCTTACCTAAGTTACCCTGGTTATATTTATGTTTAAGCCTTCCAATTACAAATACTGTAATCCCACCCACTATTACAAGAGGCGCAATCGCCATGAAAAACCACATGTTTGAACCTCCTTAATTATTTTTTTTAATAGTTCACTAGCATGAATATTATTTTGAAAATCTCTTCAGCATTTTAGGAATTAGATAAGCCAATGCTGCCGCTACAACAGCAATTAAAAGGGTTGGAAAATAAGAGCTTTTACCCAAAGCAACCTCTTGGGGCAAGTTACCACTCATATTCCAAGCCTCTGATAAGTCAGGAGTGTAGAAAGTGGTGAGAACCACACCTGATGCTAGTTGAATAAAGAAAAATATAACTACGAAGCTTACGATGAATATAATGAATCTTTTCATTCTACTCCCTCCAGAAATAGGTAAGAATTTATAAGTTTAATCATTCGCAATATTTGTATTTACTATAACATAAATCTCTATATACCACTGATTAATTTTACGATTTTAAATATAAAAGATACACGGTTTGTTATAATGATCGAAAGTGGGGTGGAAGAATATATTAACGGGCTGCAATTTTTTGAAACGAAACTACATCCTGTGTGAAACGCTGATAAAAACCACCTACAAGCGCTTTTATCGTCGAATGAGATTCCGCCTCATCTATGCTATAATAAAATCTACATTTACACGAAGAAAAAAGGGCGTTTGCCATGGACCGGAATGAAACGAATAAGTTAGTTAAGGGGGCTTTGTTGCTGACAATAGCCGGGTTGATCAGTAAAATCCTAAGTGCCGGCTACCGGATTCCCCTACAAAATATGACAGGAGATATCGGTTTTTATATTTACCAGCAGGTGTATCCTATTCTTGGGATCGCAATGGTTTTTGCATTATATGGCTTTCCGTCAGCGATATCAAAAATGGCGGTAGACCTAAAAGCGGAGGGGAAACTTCTTTCGTTCACAAGCTTTTATATCCCCATTTTTATCATTCTATTTGGAATCAATGGGGCATTATTTCTTTTTTTATTTTTTAATGCGCCTTTACTTGCTGAATGGGTAGGGGACGAAAATTTGGCGAATACGTACCGGTTTGCGGCGTTTGCCTTTTTATTGATTCCTTTCTCTGCTTTATTAAGAGGGGTTTTTCAAGGGAATTATCATATGAAGCCAACAGCCTATTCGCAAATCGGAGAACAGTTTATTCGAGTTTTGATCATTATTACAGCCTCGGTTGTTGTTGCCGTTCAGGGGCAACATTTTTATGAAATTGGACATGCTGCTGCGCTTGCATCGATACTAGGTTCTGCGACGGCTATTCTGATTCTGGCTTTGTTTTTTATCAAAGAAAGGCCTGTTATGCGGGAAACATCTAAAGTCCCGTGGAATTATTATGTGCGGACGATTTTAACATTGGGGATGGTTGCTGCTTTAAATCATATGGTGCTACTGGTGATCCAATTCGCCGATACATTTACGCTGATCCCCAGTTTAATGAATTACGGTTTCACACAGATAGAAGCCATGGAGGCAAAAGGCGTGTTTGATCGCGGACAGCCTTTAATCCAGCTTGGGACGGTCTTGGGATCATCTTTTGCGCTTGCACTTGTGCCAAGCCTTTCGAAGCAAAAGTTGGAAAAAGCCCCGGATACGTTTTATCATTACATACGTGGTGCCATGTTGTTCAGTTTTTATTTAGCCACTGGTGCCACAATAGGATTAATTGCTATCTTCTCTGAAGCGAATGTATTATTGTTTCAAAATGATCAAGGAACGGTTGATTTACAAATACTTGTCGTGTCCATACTGCTTTGCTCGTTGGCGATTACGGCGTCAGCTATTCTGCAAAGCGTGGGATATCTGAAACGAACAGCTGGTTTTATAGCAATCGCATTCTTTATCAAATGGATTAGCAATCAGTTGTTGGTTCCATGGTTTGGAATAACAGGTAGTGCTGTCGCAACTGTGTTCAGCTTACTTGTGTTATGTGGGCTTGTACTTTTTGAATTGAAAAGGAAATTGCCGGGCCTGCATTTTTTCAGGCAAATTAATATAGGTGCGCTGGTAAAAGCTACACTGGCAATGGTTATTTATCTTATTGTCGTAGAGGCTATCTTTTCCCAGGTTGCTGTATCAACACGCATTGGGTTACTGCTTTATATCGTGTTTATCGCGATAACGGGTGGAATTATCTTTATCTATTGCCTGTTAAGATGGCGAGCTTTTACAGCAAGGGAATTAGCCATGCTGCCATTTGCACATGTTTTCATTCGTATCCACAAAGGGAGGAAGACAAATGAGTAAAATTGAAATAATTGGATTAGGTGCTAGTGATATGGATCAGCTGTCTCTAGGCATTTATAAAAAATTGAAGCATACGCAAGGTGTTGTCTATACACGAACCATCGATCACCCGGTTATTCGTTCATTAAAGCAAGAGGGCGTCAGCTTCGAGGCCTTTGATCATGTTTATGAGACAGAAGAGCAGTTTGCAAATGTTTATCACATAATAGTGGATACCTTAATCGAAAAAGCGAAGGACACACCTATTATTTACACCCTCCCTGGTCACCCGATGCTTGCTGAGAAAACGGTACAGTTGTTACTTGAGCAAAAAGAGGTCGAAGTAGAAATTGCTGGTGGACAGAGCTATTTGGATGATTTATTTACAGTTCTGAAAATCGATCCAATCGATGGGTTCCAATTTATAGATGGTACGTCCTTTGAACGCAGTCAGCTTAATTATCGGCAACACACTGTATTTTGTCAGGTGTATGATCCGTTTATAGCATCAGAAGTGAAACTTGCGCTGCTGGAAGATTTGCCGGCAGATTATGAGATTACAGTAGTGGAAGCGGCCGGAAGTACGCATGAGATGATCCGGACAGTTCCTTTAGAAGATCTTGATCGCTCTATGGAAGTTAGTAATTTAACAAGTGTCTATGTACCGCCAGCTCCTGCTGCGCTACTGAATCACACGTTCACAAGATTACGAGAGACTATTGCAACATTGCGAAGTCCAAATGGCTGCCCGTGGGATAAGGTGCAGACACATGAATCTTTACGCCAGTATGCGATTGAAGAAGTGTATGAATTAATCGATGCAATTGATAATCAAGATGAGGAAAACATCATCGAAGAGCTCGGGGATATTCTCTTGCAGGTCATGCTTCATAGCCAAATAGGGGAAGATGATGGCTATTTCAATATTGATGATGTGATAGGTTCCATTACGGATAAGATGATCCACCGTCATCCACATGTATTTGCAGATACTACGGTTGAATCGGTCGATGATGTTTATAAGAATTGGGACGAATTGAAGAAAGAGGAAAAAGGGCAACAGCGCAAATCTATGCTCGATGGTGTTCCGAAGCATCTTCCATCCTTATCAAAAGCGTTTAAACTCCAGAAAAAAGCAGCCAAAGTCGGTTTCGGGTGGGATGACGTGAGTGATATTTGGAATAAGCTGGATGAGGAAGTAACAGAAGCCCGGGATGCCATCAATGCAGAGGACAACACGGAAATTGAGAAAGAATTCGGGGATGTACTATTTGTACTTGCGAATCTAACAAGGTATTATAAAATAAACCCGGAAATTGCGTTAAATCAAACTAATCAGAAGTTTATCTCCCGTTTTTCCTATATCGAAGAACAATTAAGTACGCAAAGAAAAGATATGGAGAGCACTACACTAGAAGAAATGGACGCATTGTGGGATCAGGCAAAAGAAGGAGAGTGAAATCAATCATGCGATTAGATAAATTTTTAAAAATATCCCGATTAATTAAGCGACGGACCATGGCGAAGGAAGTTGCCGATCAAGGGCGGATTACGATTAACGGCAACAAAGCCAAATCCTCATCAACGGTAGAGGCAGGCGATGAGCTTGTGATCAAATTCGGACAAAAGCTTGTGACACTTCAGGTTAATAACTTAAGAGAAAATGTGAAAAAAGATGAAGCAGAGACGCTATATAAAGTAATCAAAGAAGAGCAAAATGAATAGTTCTATACTTGTCCCTCCTATCATAAAGTAATAATGATAAGGAGGGCTTTTTAAATGAATAACTACTATGATAAAAATGAAAACGTGACACGTGTGCAAAAAGATCATTATGTAAAATTGAATAACCGTAAAAACCTGGAAATTACTGGTGTTAAGGAAGTAGATAGCTTTGATAATGAAGAATTTTTACTGGAAACGGTGATGGGATATTTAATTATCCGCGGGCAAAACCTGCAGCTGCAAAATCTTGATGTTGGGGACGGCGTCGTTTCGATTAAAGGTAAAATCTATGAGCTTTCCTATGTGGATGAGCAGCAACAGGAGAAAGCTAAAGGATTCTTTAGCAAGCTATTCAGATGACACTAACCGTGCAATTCGCGACAATGATCGCCATGGTTTTAGGCGGCTTTTATTTGGGTATCATACAAGAGACGTTTCGGCGCTTTACCCCATATTGGAAAGAAAAGGTAATTTTTTCTTATGTCATAGAAGTTTCCTTTTGGCTCACCCAGACCTTGATTTTATTTTATGTTCTCTTTCGGGTAAATGGTGGTGAAATAAGGGTCTATATATTTGCGGCCTGTCTACTCGGTTTTGCTATGTATAAGGTATTTGCTGCTGGAATATATAAACGACTCTTAGAGGGAATTATCCGTGTAGCAGCAGCTATTCACCGATTTTGCGCTAATGTGGTACAAGCACTTATCATTACACCTATTATGTGGATCGTGAAGCTGGTTGTAAGTATTGTTTTATGGATAGCAGGCCTGATTGGTTCAATTCTTCTTTTCCTCTTTAAGCTTGTCTATACTCCAATAAAGTGGATTTTTCTGAAGCTATACGGATTGCTGCCAGAAAAAATACAAAACTTTTTATACAAAACAGCAGGAATTTATAGTATAATGAAGAATATATATATAAAATGCCGGAAGTATATAACGTTTAAGAGGAGGTAGCAGGAGTTGTCTAAAAGGGAAAAAACGGTAACAAGATTAGACTCACAGTACATGCAGCAATACGATGCACATATGGAAAGGCAGAAACGAAAAAAGCAGCGTTTAATTCGTCGTCTTGTGTTATTTTCCATTATAGCAGCGATTGCTATTGGGAGTATGACAGTATATCATATCCAGCAGCGCGCCCTTCATGCGGAGAAAGTTGAAGAGTATGAGCAACTGGAAGAGGAACTGACTTCCTTACAGGACCAGGAAAAAAATTATAAAGAAGAGATCGAATTGTTGCAGGATGAGGAGTATGTATTGGATGTAGCTCGAACGAACTATTTCTTCTCAAAAGAAGGGGAATTAATCTTTAATCTGCCTGAGGAAGAGCCCTCTTATTGACACACTTTCACTTGCATGACTATAATATAGAAGAACTATATATTTAATCTTTTAAGGAGGAGCATTTCTTTTATGTCAATCGAAGTAGGCAGCAAGCTGCAGGGAAAGGTAACAGGTATCACTAACTTTGGGGCGTTTGTTGAGCTTGAGGAAGGTAAAACCGGACTTGTCCATATTAGTGAGGTTGCAGACAGCTATGTTAAAGACATTAATGAACACCTTAGCGTCGGTGAAGAAGTTACAGTAAAAGTAATTAATGTCGAGAAGGATGGAAAAATTGGTCTATCGATTAAAAAAGCCAAAGATAAGCCAAAACGCCCACAAAATAACCGAGCGCAAGCGGAAAATTTTGAGTCAAAAATGAACCGCTTCCTCAAAGATTCTGAAGACCGTTTAGCCTCTTTGAAGAAGCACACGGAATCCAAACGCGGGGGTCGAGGTGCTAAAAGAGGATAGCAGTTGCTGTCTATATATGATGCTCTATAAAATAAAAAGCAGGTACTTAGCATAATGCTGGTACCTGCTTTTTTGGTATTTAGGGAAGTTGCGGGTTTTCTTTTCGACGACTAAAAATCCATGCTTTGTATCTATTATAATCTGTGCTGGCTAGAATGTTTGACGTATTCTATATAACAAGTTTCCTGGTCCTCTGAAAATGAATACTGCCTTCCCATCCTTCCTTTCTGATATAATTATGGTATATAAAAAAATAGAAACCCAATATAAAGGATTTCTACGCTAGTAAGTTAAAAATATAATTTTTTAAAATAGCGGCGGAGGGGATCGAACCCCCGACCTTACGGGTATGAACCGTACGCTCTCGCCAGCTGAGCTACGCCGCCAAAAAGCCAACAGAATTTATGATACAACAGAGTAGAGCTTGTGTCAATAAAAAAATTTTAAGCACTGCTCGCCTTTAACGAGCAGTACTTTACATCCTACCTATTTTCATAACCAACTTTACGAGTCACATGCATGTTCCGTTCTTTTTTACTAGCAACTTCTCGGTAATATTCTTCATCTTCTTCAACCGGTTTTGTTTTTTTGATAAAGAAGGATAAAATAAATCCTATCATCGCAAAGACGGTAGCAACCATGAATGAATCGTTAATTCCTTGAATCGTTGCTAGGTTTTCAATGTTTACTAACTGCGATTCGGTTGGTGTTCCTGATGGCATTAAATCAGTAACATGTTTGGCTGTTTGGCTACTCATAACAGTTACCAGAAATGCAGTACCGATGGAGCCAGACATTTGTCTGAGCGTATTCGCCATCGCTGTACCGTGCGAATATAGGCGCCTTGGCAGCTGGTTCAGCCCCGCGGTCATAATCGGCATCATGATCATGGATATACCGACCATTCGCATCGTATAAGCGAACATCATAAAGTAGTATCCTGTCTCATCTGTAAGATTAGCAAATAATAAAGTGGTCACTGCCGTAAGTCCAAGTCCGACTAATGCTAATGGCTTCGCGCCAATTCGGTCAAAAAGCGCACCGGTAATTGGCGACATGATGGCAGCTATGATTGCTCCAGGTAGTAGGAGTAAGCCAGATTCCAATGGAGAAAATCCACGGATATTCTGCAAATAAATGGGAATGAGAATCATGGCTGCAAACATGGCCATCGTAACAACAACACTAATCACGGTCGTCAGTGAAAACATATTATACTTAAATACACGGAACTCTAGCATTGGCGTCTCCAGCCGAAGTTGTCGCATGACAAAGAAGACCATAACGATCATGCCAATGCCAAGCGGAATGAATACTTGAGGACTTCCCCAACCCATTTCCCCTGCACTGCTGAATCCATATAATAATCCGCCAAATGCAAAGGTTGATAAAATAATAGATTTATAATCTACTTTCGGGTTCGATATTTTCGTTACATTCCGTAATAAGAAGTATGCAAGGATGATATCAATAATTGCGATTGGCAATACGATGAAAAATAATACACGCCAGGAAAATGATTGCACGACAAGTCCGGAAAGTGTAGGCCCGATTGCCGGGGCGAACATCATTGCAAGACCAATCATTCCCATCGCAGATCCACGTTTTTCAATAGGAAATAGACTTAAGATAACATTCATTAATAACGGCATCATAATTCCGGCACCTGCCGCCTGCACGATCCGTCCTGCAAGAAGAGACGGGAACGAAAAGGATATCCCGCAAATCAGGGTTCCAAGTGCAAATAGGGACATGGCAGTCAAGAAAAGGTGTCTTGTTGTAAATTTCTCCATTAAAAAAGCGGTAATAGGAATTAAAATCCCGTTTACCAGCATAAAAATGGTTGTTAATGATTGCGCGGCATTGGCTGACATCCCCATATCAACAATCATAACCGGCAGAGCGATGTTCAGGAGCGTCTGGTTTAAAATAGCAACAAAAGCTCCCATGACCATGACCGAAATAATCGGTCCTTTTGGTACTTCATTTGCATCTACAAAAGCTGTTCGATCTTTCCATTTCAATTCTTCTCATCTCCAGTTAGTTGAATCTTTTCTTTGATTAATTTATGCAGATCAAGCAAGGTTTCTACATCCTTATCACTGATCTCATTTAGGTGCTTGAGCCGCTCATAAAATAAATGATGCCCCTCTAGTTGCTTTTCTTTTCCTATCTCCGTCAAGTTAAGGACAATCGCTCTTCTGTCTTTTTCAGATTGTTGCCTTTTGATATACCCTGCTTTTACCAAACGTTCTACTGTGCTGCTGACGGTGCTTTTGTTGACATTCATCTTGTTGGTGAGATCTTGTAGGCTCATATTGGCCTCTTCATCGATTATTTTCATGATTTGCAGCTGAACAATGGTGACACCTAACTCATTTGCGTGTTGCCACATCTGTCTGTAAAAGAATTTATTTACCTCGCGAAAGGAATAAATAATGTCACTGATTTTTTCGTAATTATCCATAGTATCTCCTTCGAGAGTCATAATGTTCATGCACGAACAATTCGCACAAGAACTATTATACGCCTATAAATTATATATTGCAATGGGATAGTTTGTTATTTTAAAACACACTTTTTTTCCGCACAACTTTACCCATTTCGGCAAACTTGTCAGTAAAACGCATATCGCTTTATCCAACATAATCCGATGTCTATAAGGATCAGGAAAATTTATCACACATTCGTTCGTGTTGAAAACTGCTTCTTATTCAGAAAGTCGTCGAACGATTTTTGGAATACGCTCTGTTGTTTTGACAAAAAAAGAATACGGCCTGTGTTTTAATAACACAAAGACGGGGGAGTGGTTTCGTATGATGGATTCAATTCCAAGAGTAAAACCCAAAACGCTTGGAAACGAAAAGGATAACCGAAAATGGGACAGGTTTTCCAAGAAGGTTTATGCAAAAGTCAGCACAATTTTACTCGATAAGGGGTGGCTCTACTTTATTGTAGGCTTTTTACTGGGACGGGCTGTCATCCTATCTGTCGTTTCTCCTTTTGCGGTGGCATTTCTGGCAACGATGTGGTTTGTACATAAGGAGAAAGCGGCAAAATCGATGCTTGCTGTGTTTGCCGGTGCGTTGAGTTATTCTATAACACATAGTATTTTTATAGCTTTAGCCATGATTTTATTTATTTTCCTGGCAGGCTTGTTTAAAAATGTAAAAAACCAGCAGCTCGTTGTTCCGCTATTTGTTTTTATATCTACAGCGGTGCCTAGGGTTTTTCTCTATTCGATTAATGGTCAGCTTTCATCCTATGAGTGGATGTTGCTAGCTGTTGAGGGTATGCTGGGAACGGTCCTAGTATTAATCTTTATGCAAAGTATTCCTTTATTATCACCAAAAAGATATAAACCTACATTAAAAAATGAAGAAATCGTCTGTATGATTATTCTAATTGCCTCGATTTTGACAGGTACCATAGGTTGGGAAGTTTATGGTGCTTCGGTGGAACAGGTATTCTCACGTTATTTTGTACTAATACTTTCCTTCGTTGGTGGTGCTGCCATTGGTTCAACGGTAGGGGTTGTAGCGGGATTGATTTTATCCTTGGCTAATGTTGCGAATTTATACCAGATGAGCCTTCTTGCCTTTTCCGGATTATTAGGGGGCTTGTTGAAAGAAGGGAAAAAGCCCGGGGTTGCTGTTGGTTTATTAGTGGGAACATTTTTGATAGGAATTTATGGAAGTGCGGCTACATTAGCCCCTTCCCTTATGGAATCACTAATTGCGATCATTTTCTTTATTTTGACCCCTGCAAGCTGGTTTAGAAGTCTATCGCGCTACATTCCTGGTACGGAGGCATACACCACGGAACAAGAACAATACCTGCAAAAAGTACGTAATGTTACGGCAAGAAGAGTGGAACAATTTTCGGATGTGTTTGGCGCCCTGTCCAAAAGCTTTGCACCTTCTGATATACAGGTACAGGATGAACATGAAACAAAATGGGAAACGGATTATTTTTTAAGTCAGGTTACAGAGAAAACATGTCAGAATTGTTTCCTGAAAGATCGTTGCTGGCAGAGGCAATTTGATAAAACATACAATTTAATGGAAGAAATGAAGGATGACATTTCAGATGGGAACGAACCTAATCGTAAAGTGGCTCGTGAATTTGAAAATTACTGTGTGAAACCGAAAAAAGTAGTGGAAGCGATGAAAGAGGAGGTTTCCTTTTTTGAAGCAAATCGAAAGCTAAAGGATCAAGTGACGGAAAGTAAACAGCTAGTTGCAGATCAGCTGCAAGGTGTATCCGATGTCATGGAGGATTTTGCGAAAGAAATTTTAAAGGAAAGGCAACATCACGAGGAACAAGAAATGCAAATTATTCATGGATTAAAGCACATGGGAATTGATTTGGAAAAGCTAGATATCTATAACTTGGAAAAAGGTAATATCGATATTGAAATGACGGTATCGTTTTATAATTATCATGGGGAAGGGCCGAAATTAATTGCCCCGGTGTTGTCTGATATTTTACAAGAAATGATTGTCGTGAAGCAGGAAGACATTTCACCATTTCCAAATGGTTATTGTTACCTCGCATTTGGTTCCGCCAAAGAGTTCGTCATTGAAACCGGCGCGGCGAACGCAGCAAAAGGTGGTGGGCTTATTTCAGGTGACAGTTATACAACAATTGAACTTGGTGCGGGAAAATACGCGATGGCCATCAGTGATGGGATGGGTAACGGGCAACGTGCGAAAGAAGAAAGTGTAGAGACACTACGCCTCTTGCAGCAAATACTGCAAACAGGAATCCCTGAAAAAGTGGCAATTAAGTCGATCAATTCGATACTGGCACTACGAACAACGGATGAAATGTTCGCGACATTGGATCTCGCGGTAATTGATTTGCATAATGCTTACGTGCGATTCTTGAAAATTGGTTCGACACCAAGCTTTGTAAAACGCGGAGACAAAATGCTGAAAGTCGAGGCGAGCAATCTCCCAATGGGCATTATCCAGGAATTTGATGTCGATATCGTGAGTGAGCAATTACTTTCTGAAGATCTGCTTATTATGATGAGTGACGGTATTTTCGATGGGCCAAAACATGTGGAGAATACAGATCTATGGGTGAAGCGGAAAATACGCGAGATGAAGACAGAGGATCCCCAGGAAATAGCTGATCTATTACTGGAAGAGGTGATTCGGACCAGATCCGGAGAAATTGGGGATGATATGACGGTGCTTGTTGCAAAAGTGACGAAGAATACACCCGAATGGGCCGCGGTACCGGTGTATCAGAGCAAGGCACAGTGATTGGGTAATTCAACATAATGAAATAGGCAATTTTGCCGATTTCCACCAATCTGACTTCGGACCTCCTAAAAGGCGTATGCCGAGTATTCCAACGTATACTTCCTTCCTTTTGTGTCTATGATGTTACTGGAATAGTTGGGAGGTATAACTGTGAAGAAAGGTACGTTGAAACAGATTTTATTGATAACGGACGGCTGCTCGAATCAAGGGGAAGATCCTTCGGCAACGGCAGCGCTGGCAAATCAGCAAGGTGTTACGGTGAATGTAATCGGAATTTTGGATGATGATCAGACGGAGCAGCCTGAGGGGCTGCAAGAGATAGAGGATATTGCGTTGTCCGGTGGTGGTGTGAGTCAGTTAGTTTATAAACAGGCTTTATCGCAAACGGTTCAGATGGTGACAAAGCAGGCAATGACGCAAACGCTTCAAGGCTTTGTCAATAAAGAGTTAAAGCAAATTTTAGGCTCGGAGCAAACACTTGAAGATATGGAACCTGAAAAACGCGGTGAGATTATGGAAGTAGTCGAGGATATGGGAGAGACCAGTGATTTGGAAGTACTTGTCTTAATCGACACAAGTGCAAGTATGCATGACAAGCTCCCTACAGTGAAAGAGGCATTAATTGACCTTTCGATAAGCTTAAATGCTCGTATTGGGCGAAACCGTTTCTGTATTTTCAGCTTTCCAGGCAAACGAAAAAGTATTCAAAAAGTGTTTGATTGGTCACCGGAGCTTGATGCAGTGACAACCGTATTTCCGAAGCTGACGAGTGGAGGTATTACGCCAACAGGACCAGCGATACGTGAAGCAATGTATCAATTTGGTAAGAAGAGCTTATTAAGGAGCTTTAAAGATGAAGACGAACCAGGAATGGAAGAGGCAGGGTATTGAATTAAGACCCGGAACGACACTAGTCGGAAAATGGCATAAAAGGCGTTACACGATTAAACGTAAACTTGGGGCTGGTGCGATTGGATCGGTATACTTATGTGATTTTGGCGGACAACCTGCTGCGTTAAAAATTAGTGATAAAGGTACATCGCTGACAGTCGAAGTCAATGTATTAAAGGCGTTAAAGAAGGTCCAAGCCCGTCGTCTTGGACCTTCGCTGTTGGATGTGGATGATTGGGTTGCACCAAATGGCCTTACCTATTCCTTCTATGTTATGGAATATTTACAGGGGAAAAGCCTTTCTTCTTTTCTCAAAAAACAGGGTAATGAGTGGACCGGCGTGTTTATGCTTCAGCTACTGGAAGATTTGGAAAAGCTGCACCAGTCGGGGTGGGTTTTTGGTGATTTAAAACTAGACAACCTTCTTGTTGTTCACTCACCGCCAAAAGTGAGATGGGTTGATGTCGGAGGCACCACCCAAATCGGACGGGCAATCAAGGAATACACCGAGTTTTACGACAGAGGCTATTGGGGTATGGGTACAAGGAGAGCGGAGGCAAGCTATGATTTGTTTGCGTTTGTTATGGTATTTTTAAATTTGTATTATCCGAATCGATTTGAAAGAGGCCCACAACCTGAGAAAACATTATTCAAAAAGCTAAACGATGCAAAGGCGCTGGCTCCATACCATGATTCACTTAAAAAGGCATTGCTGGGAAAATACCAGTCCAGTGCTGAGATGAAGCGTGAGATAACGAGTAGCTTATACAGTGTGCAAAAAAGGAGCCGATCCAAAGATAAGGCTAGTAAAGCACCCTTTCTCATCGAAGCAGGGGGGATTTCGGTCATCGCATTTGCCTATTACCTTTTTTCTCTACTTTTGCCGTGAAAAAGGGTATGATAGGATAAACTTAAAGTGCGTTTTCAAAAGGAGGATAAAAAGGACCGCGTCGGTTAAGTTCGATGTGTCATTTTTACCGGGCTTTTTGAACATCCTCTTAAATTAGTCTTGGAGATGGAAGCTAAAATGAAATCTAGTGTTACAGCTTTTATGAAAAAACATCAATTACTGACGAAGGGCGCAACGGTATTGGTTGGTGTCTCCGGTGGGCCGGATTCGATGGCTCTACTTCACTTTCTTTGTTCGATACGTAAGGAATGGGAACTGCGTTTGATCGCCATTTCCATCGATCATCAACTCAGAGACACGGAATCTGAGGCCGATTTAGGCTATGTAAGTAAGATGTGTGACAGGTGGAATGTAACGTTTATTGGAACGTCCTTAGATGTCCCATCTTACAAGCAGGAAAAGCAGGTTGGAACGCAAATCGCAGCACGCCAGATGCGCTATGGATTTTTTGCAGAGCAAATGGAAAAATACGAGGCAGATTATTTAGCACTGGGTCACCATGGTGATGATCAAGTTGAAACCATGTTAATGGGGCTCGTTCGTTCCGCTAATTCAAGTGATTTTTCGGGCATCCCAGTGAAAAGGGATTTTGTTACAGGATGCATTATTCGACCATTGCTGGGAGTGACAAAAAAGGAAATTAATACTTACCTAGAAGCGAGTGAGATCATTCCAAGAATAGATCCAACAAATAATGAGACCATCTATACGAGAAATTTTTTCAGGAAAAAAACTATTCCACTACTAAAAGAGAAAAATAGTAATATACATACTACAGTACAGCATTTGAGTGAAACGCTAGGTGAGGATGAGCAGTATTTACGAGCGCAGGCAGGTAAGGTCTTCAATGAGATTGTAGAATTAGACGAAGAAGGCACGCTTGCGGCATTTGAAATCGATGTGTTTCAAGCACAACACTCTGCTTTACAAAGGCGAATATTTCATCTAATATTAAACTATCTGTATAATAGATTACCGAAGGATTTATCTTACGTTCATGAGGAGCAATTTTTCGCGTTATTACAAAGTGATAAAGGCAATGTTCAAATTGACTTTCCTGCCCATTTGAAATTGGAAAAAGTGTATGGGAAGCTAATTTTTAACTTTTTACCAGAAGAAGCCCCACCTTCTTTTCATAAAACGCTGGAAGTACCAGGAAGAGTTGATTTTCCGGATGGTTCCACAGTTACTGCATTTTATAATAATACGTATTACGGACAAGATAAGCATTCCTATTTTTGTAATAAAGAGGAAATTGCTCTACCATTACATATTAGAACACGCTTGGCCGGGGATAGAATGCATTGGAAGGGACTTGAGGGCAGTAAGAAGCTTAAAGATATATTTATCGATGCCAAAGTGCCGAAAAAAGATCGTGCGAAATGGCCGATTTTAACCGATAATAATGGAGAAATCCTATGGTTAATTGGATTAAAAAAAGGACAACCTGATTCTCAGAAAAGTAACACCTCATATATTCAGATAATCTATGAAAAAGGTGACATGTAGGAGGAACTAGGATGCATAATGATATTAAACAGGTATTAATATCAGAAGAGGAAATTGCGGATAAATGCAGGGAACTAGGGCGCCAGCTTACAACGGAATATGACGGGAAATTTCCATTGGCTGTTGGTGTATTAAAAGGGGCAATGCCATTTATGTCTGACGTACTTCGCCGAATGGAGACATATTTGGAAATGGATTTTATGGATGTATCAAGCTATGGAAGTGGTACACGTTCTTCAGGTGAAGTGAAAATAGTGAAAGATTTGGACGCGAAGGTAGAGGGACGTGATTTATTAATTATCGAGGATATTATCGACAGTGGACTGACCCTAAAATATCTTGTTGATTTATTTAAGTACCGTAAAGCAAATTCAATTAAAATTGTTACATTGCTTGATAAACCGGCCGGGAGAACGGCAGCCATTAAAGCAGATCTTGTTGGGTTCGAAGTTCCGAATGAGTTCGTTGTAGGCTATGGCTTGGATTATGATGAAAGGTATCGTAACTTGCCATACATTGGTATATTAAAGCCAGGAATTTATAGTAAAGGGTAAGTATGAGGACAATTAAGTTGATTAAGGTGATTTTATTAGTATAGAATACATATTGTACGATTGTTTTATGCAATATTACATAAGGCATGGAGCGATGTGAAATAACCATCATTTCTAAGTGAAATTAGTTGTATTGAAACTTTTTCATATGATAGGATGAAATATAGTTTTTCCCGTTTGGGAGGAGGTAGGAAATGAAACGGATTTTTGGGAACGCGTTTTTTTGGATACTTATGTTTCTTGTCGTTGTAGCAGTTATATCCGTATTTCAAGGAGACAACGAAGAAGAAGTACAATTTAATGTACAAGAATTTGAGACAGCTTTAGAAAATGGCGAAATCGAAGAAATGACGATGCAGCCAGCAAATGGGATTATGCGTTTTACCGGAACTTTAGTAGATGATGAGCAATCATTTGTTGCGCAAGTTCCTGATAATACACTTTTAATCGAAAGCATTACAACCACGGCAAATGAGCAAAGTGCGCTTAATGTAGTAGAAGAGGAACAGCCTAGTGCATTTGTTAGTTTTCTAACAATGATGCTTCCGTTTCTGATTATCGGACTAATTTTCTTCTTTATTCTTAGCCGGGCCCAAGGTGGCGGCGGTGGCGGCGGAGGCCGCATGATGAACTTTGGTAAAAGTAAAGCCAAAATGTATACAGAAGAAAAGAAAAAAGTTCGCTTTAGTGATGTTGCCGGAGCCGATGAAGAAAAACAAGAACTTGTTGAAATTGTTGACTTTCTGAAGGATCCACGCAAATTCGCACAAGTAGGTGCACGTATTCCAAAAGGGGTACTATTGGTAGGACCTCCGGGAACAGGTAAAACATTACTTGCCCGTGCGGTTGCAGGTGAAGCTGGCACACCATTCTTCTCGATAAGTGGTTCAGACTTTGTGGAGATGTTCGTAGGTGTTGGTGCTTCCCGTGTACGTGACTTATTTGAGAATGCGAAAAAGAATTCACCATGTATCATATTTATAGATGAAATTGATGCTGTTGGTCGGCAACGTGGTGCAGGTCTTGGTGGTGGACACGATGAACGTGAACAAACATTAAACCAGCTACTTGTTGAAATGGACGGATTTGGTGCTAATGAAGGAATTATCTTGATTGCCGCAACAAACCGTGCAGATATCCTTGACCCGGCATTACTAAGACCTGGACGTTTTGACCGTCAAATAACGGTTGACCGCCCGGATGTTAAAGGACGTCAAGATGTATTAAAAGTTCATGCAAGGGATAAGCCTTTGGCAGATACGGTAGACCTAAAAACGGTCGCAATGCGGACACCAGGTTTCACAGGTGCCGATTTAGAGAATTTACTAAATGAAGCAGCACTGGTTGCTGCCAGAAGTGATCGCAATCAGATTAATATGATTGATGTTGATGAAGCTATTGATCGTGTTCTCGTAGGTCCTGCTAAGAGAGGAAAAGTTATTTCGAAAAAAGAAAAAGACATTGTGGCACACCATGAAAGTGGGCACACTGTTATCGGAATGGTACTTGACGATGCAGATGCTGTGCATAAGGTTACGATCATACCACGCGGTCAAGCCGGGGGTTACGCTGTACAACTGCCAAAAGAAGAGCGTTACTTTATGACAAAACCAGAGCTATTTGATAAAGTTATTGGTCTACTGGGTGGTCGTGTTGCTGAGGAAATCATGTTCGGCGAAGTTAGTACCGGTGCATCCAATGACTTCCAACGAGCTACAGGTATTGTTCGTAAAATGATTACCGAATTCGGTATGAGTGATAAGATTGGCCCACTTCAATTTACAAGTGGCGGTGGTGGTGATGTTTTCTTAGGTCGTGATATTGGAAACGAGCAGAACTATAGTGATTCTATCGCCCAAGACATTGACGAAGAAATGCAAAACTTTATCAACTACTGTTACGAACGTGCAAAATCAATCTTGACAGAACATAAAGATAAGTTAGAGCTTATAGCACAAACGCTTCTTGAAGTAGAAACATTGGACGCTAAGCAAATTCACGCACTCTTCCATGAAGGTGTACTTCCAGAGCCTGAGGAAGAAGACGAATCAGAAGAAGATGTAAAAGTAAACATCCAATCAAAAGAAGAAGAGGCTAAGTCAACTGAAGATAAAGAAGATACGGAAAAAAGAGGACCTCTAACGGAACAGGAAAAAGAAGAAATATTTAAAGATAACAAGCCTTCTTCAGGTGATACGGATAAAAAAGAATAAGCGTATAGGAGCAGTCACTTAGGTGGCTGCTTTTTTTCTTGTAATAAAGTGTGGTATATTAATGAGTAGAAAACGCTAGCTTTTGGGATAGGAAGGTATGGGGTATAATGCTATTTGTACTTGATGTAGGAAATACGAATACAGTGATTGGCGTATTTGAACAAGATGAACTAAAGCATGAATGGCGGATTAAAACCGACCGTCATAAAACCGGGGATGAATTTGGCGTATTAATAAAATCACTTTTTGACTATAAGGGACTAACATTCTTAGATATAGATGGTGTCATCATATCATCCGTAGTTCCTCCAATTATGTATGCACTGGAAGAAATGTGTCACATCTATTTTCGATTAAAACCTGTCATTGTAGGGAGAGAGACCGCTATATCTGCTTTGAAAATGAGTTACCCGAATCCACATGAGATAGGGGCAGATCGGATCGTTAATGCGGTCGGGGGCATTAAAGAATATGGAGCGCCACTTATTATTATTGATTTTGGCACTGCTACAACGTTTTGTTACATAAATAAGCAAGAAGAGTACTTTGGTGGGATTATCTCTCCGGGAATTAATATCTCAATGGAGGCATTATACAGTAAAGCATCCAAGCTTCCTAAAATTGAAATACAGGCACCAAGTAATGTTGTTGGAACATCGACAGTAGAGGCTATGCAATCCGGTGTTTATTATGGATATGTGGCACAAGTAGACGGGATCGTCACACGTATCAAACAACAGATGAATATCAATCCGAAAGTAATTGCTACAGGTGGACTAGCAGCTTTGATAGGAGATTCAACCGAATGCATCGATCATGTTGATACGTACTTGACGTTAAAGGGATTGAATCTCATTTATCAGATGAACAAATAGACATAAAAATTCATGAACAATCTATAGAAGGAGCTTGGCATTATGGAAGATTATTTAGTAAAAGCAACTACATATAACGGTATGGTACGTGCTTATGGCGTAATTTCTACAGACGCGGTTAAAGAAGTGTGCAGGAGACAGGATACTTGGGCGACCGCTTCTGCTGCTTTAGGCCGTACGATTACCATAACAGCGATGATGGGCGCCATGCTCAAAGGAGAAGACTCCATTACCGTAAAGGTACAAGGTGATGGCCCGGTCGGTGGTATCATTGCTGATGGTAATGCGAAGGCAGAGGTTCGTGGATATATATCAAATCCGCATGTTGACTTTGACTTAAATGCGTTTGGAAAATTGGATGTCGCACGTGCTGTAGGTACACAAGGAACTGTCAGTGTCGTAAAAGACCTTGGATTGAAGGATTATTTTACCGGGGAAGTTCCGATTATTTCCGGGGAAATTGGAGAAGACTTTACATATTACTTTGCACATTCGGAGCAGACACCTTCTGCTGTAGGTGCAGGTGTATTGGTTAATCCTGATCACTCGGTACTTGCTTCTGGTGGGTTTATTATTCAGGTGATGCCAGGAGCCACTGAGGAGATCATTGAACAATTAGAAGCGAGGGTTCAGGCCTTCCCTACACTATCAACACTCATTCAAGAAGGGAATACACCAGAGGGGCTCCTGGAGCACTTGTTTCCTGAGGAAGAGGTAAAGATACTTGAACGCCTCCCGGTTAAATTCCGTTGTAGATGCTCCAGAGAGCGATTTGAACAAGCCATGATTGGATTAGGAAATAAGGAAATCGAGGCCATGATTGAAGAGGACCATGGGGCAGAAGTAAGCTGTCATTTCTGCAATGAAGTCTATCATTTTACCGAAGAGGAACTTCAAACATTGATAAAACAGTAAACAAACAACTTGGAGGATAGCTATGTCGAGAAAATTACTCCTAGCACTTATTGTAGTTCTTCTGATTACAAATATTGCAACATTATTGTTTTGGGATAATGAGCAATCCATTGTAAGGAATAATGATGAAGAAATAGAGATAAACAATGACGGGTCTGTAGCATCCATCGATGGA
Source organism: Virgibacillus sp. NKC19-16 (assembly GCF_021560035.1). Classification (NCBI taxonomy): domain Bacteria; kingdom Bacillati; phylum Bacillota; class Bacilli; order Caryophanales; family Bacillaceae; genus Virgibacillus; species Virgibacillus salidurans. The sequence continues at coordinate 102,904 of NZ_CP074373.1, forward strand.
GAAGCGATTAGCTACGAGGAATGGATGGATTCTCTCAGGAATTCTTACGGAGAAAATCAACTCGAGGCGATGATCGATCAGGCTGTTGTAAATCAATTAGCTGAAGCGAAAAAAATAGATGTTCATGAGAAGGTTATAGAACGCGAAGTTGCTTTATTAACATCGATGCAAGGAGTTACGGGCGAACAAGAATTTGAGGAAAAAGAGGAAGAATGGAGAGAAGATATACGTTATCGCTATCAATTGCAACAACTTTTGACGGAGGATACATCCATTCCTGAGGAAGAAGTTGAAAGCTATTATAATCAATATGGGAACGAATATGATTTCGCGTCTTCTATGCAGCTTTCCCATATTGTAGTGCAAAATTTTGAGACGGCAGAAAAAGTAATAGGGGAGTTAGAAGAGGGGGCTTCCTTCGATTTGCTTGCACAGGAATATTCAATAGATGAAGAGTCAGCAAGTGATGGTGGGTACCTTGGGTTTATTCGTACAAATAGTCAATTTTTCCCGAATGGGTACGAAGAGGTAGCTGCAGATATGGAGGAATATTCCTATAGCGAACCGTTTGAAGCAGATACGGGAGTAGCTATTATTTATCTTCATCGAAAACTTCAATCCATCGATTTCACCTATGATGAAATAAAGCCATATGTTGAAAGTGAGTTGGCATTGAATGAAATGGATCAATCACTCCAGGCGGATCCATTATGGGAAGAGTTAGACATAGAATGGATATATGGGGAGTAAGCTGACATAGGGTTTAACAGGTGTATTAGTTGACAATATAACGTGAAAAGCGTAAATTGTAATTAATCATACGAAATAACTAGGGATTAGGAGGCATTTCCATGAGAGTAGCTAATGATATTGCTGGTTTAATTGGGGAAACACCGATTGTTAAATTAAATCGCATGACAGATGAAGATAGTGCAGATATTTATTTGAAATTGGAATTTATGAATCCGGGCAGTTCGGTGAAAGATCGTATTGCCATGTCCATGATCGAAGCAGCAGAAAAAAATGGTTCTTTAAAAGATGGTGACACCATTATTGAGCCAACAAGCGGTAATACGGGCATTGGCCTTGCAATGGTCGGAGCAGCAAAAGGCTATAAGACGATTTTAGTAATGCCTGATACAATGAGTAAGGAACGTCGTAATCTACTCCGTGCTTATGGGGCTGAGTTAGTATTGACCCCGGGAGCTGAAGCGATGAAAGGTGCGATTAAAAAAGCAGAAGAACTAAAAGAAGAAAATGGTTATTTCATGCCACAGCAATTTAATAATGAAGCAAACACGGAAGTCCATGCACGAACCACAGGGAAAGAAATTGTTGAACAAATGAGTGATGGGCTGGACGCATTTGTTTCCGGAATTGGAACAGGTGGAACAATTACCGGTGCAGGTAAAGTGTTGAAGGATAATTTTGATGGGATTAAACTCTATGCGGTAGAGCCTGAAGACTCCCCGGTTTTATCTGGTGGATCCCCAGGTCCACATAAAATCCAGGGGCTTGGCGCAGGATTTGTTCCAAAAATATTGAATACAGACATCTATGAAGAAGTGATCCAAATATCAAATGAAGAATCATTTGAAACATCACGCAAAGTTGCAACAACCAATGGAATACTGGGAGGAGTCTCAGCTGGAGCCGCAGTTGCCGCAGCCCAAAAGGTTGCAAAACAATTAGGCAAAGGCAAGAAAGTACTTGCAGTTATACCTGATAACGGGGAACGCTATTTATCTACTCCTCTGTATCAATTTGATGAAGAATAAATAGTCTAAGGACGTGAGGGATTAGCATCGAAAATAATTTGATGCTAGTCCTTTTTTGTTATGATAAGATTAAACTAGAAAACTTGACATCCGCTAAACGTATTCTTAGAAATAAGTACTTTGCTTTCTTAGAAACCCTTATACTTGGAGCGCAAGCCATTAATAGCGGATGCATTAGCCAGCACTTATGCAGTTAAAAAAGTGGTGATACTTTCTTAACTGCTAAATAAAATTAGTGGAAGAAGGTAAAAATAGGATTATGATCTTAAAAACAACGACAAAATCATTTGATTTATCCGATCGTACACATATAATGGGGATTCTAAATGTCACCCCGGACTCTTTTTCAGATGGCGGTAGTTATACGACGATTGAAAATGCGGTTAAACAGGCTATGGAGATGGAAAAACTCGGTGCTGATATAATTGATATTGGCGGGGAATCCACACGTCCGGATCATGAGCCTGTATCAGAAGAAGAAGAGGCGCGGCGCGTTGTACCGATGATTCAAGCAGTCAAGGAAAAAATTAATATACCGATTTCCATCGACACATACAAAGCAGAAACAGCTCGCCAGGCGGTTGAAGCAGGTGCTGAAATCATTAATGACGTGTGGGGCGCGAAAATGGATCCCGAAATTGCTCATGTAGCTGCGGATTATCAAGTTCCGATTATTCTAATGCATAACCGTACAACTAAGGATTACACTTTCCTGATTGATGACATGAAAAAAGATTTAGCGGAAAGTATTACGATTGCTTTAAAAGCTGGTGTTACTAGAGAAAATATTGTGCTGGATCCGGGTGTAGGATTTGCCAAAACAGCGGAAGATAATTTAGTTGTCATGAACAACCTGGAGCAATTCGCTAATTTAGGCTACCCATTATTATTAGGAACTTCACGCAAACGATTTATCGGTGGGGTATTGGACCTTCCTGCAGAAGAACGGGATAACGGAACTGGAGCAACAACTTGTTTAGGTATCACAAAGGGTGCTCAAATCATTCGTGTACACAATGTAAAAGCAAATGCAGAAATGGCAAAAATGATGGATGCCATGCTCGCTGAAGGAGGGAAGACAGTTGGATAAAATTATGTTAAATACGATGCAATTTTATGGCTTCCATGGTTTGTTGCCGGAAGAAAATAAGCTTGGACAACGGTTTAACGTAGATGTGGAACTTTTCATGGATTTAAAAAGACCCGGCAAGACAGATGATATGAACGACTCTATCCATTATGGACAGGTCTATGAGCTTATAAAGGAAATTGCAGAAGGTGAGGCGAAGCATCTAATTGAAGCAGTAGCAGAGACTATTGCTGAGGCTTTACTTACTTCCTTTGAATTATTAACAGCCTGCACGGTAAAGGTTACAAAGCCTGACCCACCTATCCCGGGACATTACCAATCCGTAGCTGTAGAAATCTTCCGGGAGAAAACTGTATGAATAACGCATTTATCGCTTTAGGATCTAATATTGAGCCAAGAAAAGAATACCTGAAAGTAGCTATAGATACACTCTCAGAGGATGATTCCATTTTTATCCGCAAAAAGTCATCAATCTATGAAACTGCGCCAGTAGGCTATACAGACCAGTCGGATTTTTTAAATATGGTTATTGAGATAGATACATCACGCACCTCTTATGATTTATTGCGGTTTTGTCAGAAGCTGGAGCAAAAATTGGGCCGGGATCGCAAAATTCGGTTTGGGCCCAGAACAATAGATCTTGACATTTTGATATATAATCAAGAGAATAGTGAAATAGAAAGTTTAATTATTCCACACCCAAGAATGCATGAGCGAGCATTCGTACTTATTCCATTAGATGAAATTGCACCAGGGTTAATCATACCAACATGGGGGAAGCGCGTGCGGGACTTTTTAAAGGAGCTTCCGGCATCTGATATAAGGGATGTAACAAAATGGATGCAAAATGAATCGGCGGAAGGATAATGAAGAGGCCCATAAAGGGTGTGAAAATAGCGATCATGGAAGTGCGCAAACATGCTGCTTGGTACCTAAAAGGACTCAAAAGGAATGGGAAAGTAAGAAAACAAACTAACCATGCCGACGAAGCCCGCGAGGAATTAGTAGATATTTTATTCACGTATACGAATGAGTTAGAGGTGGCAGGAAGGGCTTATTAATACGCAAAGCGACTGCCGGTGGTTATACATTGGCAGTTTCTCCTGCTTTAACGTGAAAAAACAGGCTTTTTTCTATATACTTACATATATAAATGACTGGAGTGATGAATCGTGTCAGAGGAAATAAATGAACAAATGCAAGTTCGCCTGGAAAAATTAAACGCTTATTTCGAACAGGGACTGAACCCATTCGGCGAGAAATTTTCCAGAACACATAGAGCAGAAGAATTGATTGAGTTGTATAATGAATTTTCCAAAGAGGAATTGCAGGAAAAGGAAGATGAGGTTACCATCGCCGGAAGAATGATGACAAAGCGTGGAAAAGGTAAGGCCGGATTCGCACATTTGCAGGATATAAGTGGTCAAATACAAATTTATGTACGTCAGGATTCGATTGGTGAGGACGCTTATGAAATTTTTAAAACAGCGGATATAGGAGATATTATTGGTGTTACAGGAGTGATGTTCAAAACAAAAGTTGGGGAGCTATCTGTTAAGGCAACACAGTTCCAACTGTTAACAAAATCACTCCGTCCATTACCGGAAAAATACCATGGTTTAAAAGATGTTGAGCAACGTTATCGCCAGCGTTATTTGGATTTGATTACAAATATGGACAGCAAGGAAACCTTTATACTACGAAGCAAAATCATCCAATCGATGCGTAAATACTTGAATGGGGAAGGTTTCCTAGAGGTGGAAACTCCAATGATGCACGCGATCCCGGGCGGCGCATCTGCACGTCCTTTCCTAACACATCATAACGCGCTAGACATGCCATTATATATGCGTATCGCCATTGAACTACACTTAAAACGTCTGATAATTGGTGGTCTGGAGAAGGTTTATGAAATTGGACGTGTCTTCCGCAACGAAGGCGTTTCAACTAGACATAATCCAGAGTTTACGATGATTGAATTATATGAGGCCTATGCAGATTACCGCGATATCATGGCATTAACGGAAAATCTCATCGCTCATATCGCGAAGGAAGTGTTGGGATCAACGAAAATCACGTATGGTGATCTTGAAATCGATCTGGAACCGGAATGGACGAAACTTCATATCGTTGATGCGATAAAAGAGCAAACGGGTGTAGACTTCTGGGAGAACATGAGTGACGAAAAAGCTAGGGATCTTGCGAAAGAGCATGGCGTCCAAATTACAGAATCCATGACTTTTGGGCATATTGTTAATGAGTTCTTTGAACAAAAGGTGGAAGAGACATTAGTTCAGCCTACATTTATTTATGGGCATCCCTTGGAAATTTCTCCATTAGCAAAGAAAAATACAGAGGACGAGCGTTTTACGGATCGATTCGAATTATTTATTGTCGGCCGTGAACACGCAAATGCATTTAGTGAATTAAACGACCCTATTGATCAAAGAAAACGTTTTGAAGCACAAGTGAAAGAAAGAGAAGCAGGAAATGATGAAGCGCAACTAATGGATGATGACTTCCTGGAAGCGCTGGAATATGGCATGCCTCCAACAGGCGGTCTGGGAATTGGTATTGACCGACTTGTTATGCTGTTAACAAACGCACAATCGATTCGTGATGTATTGCTATTTCCATTAATGCGTGAAAAATAAGCAGACCCTGAAAATGAGCTCACAAGGAATGAATCTTAAGTTGATAGGGGATCTTTGTTTGTCAGATAAGAAGTAAAAAGTTTCATATCTGCATAAGTGCAACTAATCCTTTTGCCTTCACGGCAAAAGGATTAGTTTTCTAATGGGCTCTTTCTTTTATCATGCAGATGCTCATTGGTTGTGAGTGTTGGCTTTGACATGTCACTAAAAAGACGTGGATTCCAAAGTATGAGGGGTTTATTATTTAGGATTCGGGTAAACTATACGAACAGGCGTTAAACTAGTGTTGTCCAGTATTTATGAACGTTTAATCTTGGATTAACAAATAGTAAAATATAAATTACCATTTATTTCTTTTTAAAAGACTCTTGATTTTCGTAAATAATCATGGTAAATTTATTATCGTTGCTTAAACAAAAGACGACAAAAAACACGACAAAATGGATTTAAATAATCTATTGACTTAAACGAGTCAATGTGTTATATTAAGAAAGTCGCCATTTTGAGGGCGAACGAAACATCATCTTCTTAAAAGAAAAGCCAAAAAAGCTATTGACTTTTAGAGGATGAGTATGATATAATTAAAAAGTTGCTAATTTAACGCAACAAATGAATTTGCTCTTTGAAAACTGAACAAAACAACCAGTATGTCAAACAGATATTAGTGGTAAGACATCGAAGATCAGATTATTATAATCTGAATGGAAGATTTCAAACCCTAAATCAATTTTTAAGCTAAGACATTATATGATTGATTGGTGTCAATTATATTCAAACTTTTATGGAGAGTTTGATCTTGGCTCAGGACGAACGCTGGCGGCGTGCCTAATACATGCAAGTCGAGCGCGGGAAGCAGGCAATCACCCTTCGGGGTGTGCGCCTGTGGAACGAGCGGCGGACGGGTGAGTAACACGTGGGCAACCTGCCTGTAAGACTGGGATAACTCTTGGAAACGCGAGCTAATACCGGATAACACTTTTCATCTCCTGATGAGAAGTTGAAAGGCGGCTTTCTGAGCTGTCACTTACAGATGGGCCCGCGGCGCATTAGCTAGTTGGTGAGATAAGAGCTCACCAAGGCGACGATGCGTAGCCGACCTGAGAGGGTGATCGGCCACACTGGGACTGAGACACGGCCCAGACTCCTACGGGAGGCAGCAGTAGGGAATCATCCGCAATGGACGAAAGTCTGACGGTGCAACGCCGCGTGAGTGATGAAGGTTTTCGGATCGTAAAACTCTGTTGTTAGGGAAGAACAAGTACTGTTTGAATAAGGCAGTACCTTGACGGTACCTAACCAGAAAGCCCCGGCTAACTACGTGCCAGCAGCCGCGGTAATACGTAGGGGGCAAGCGTTGTCCGGAATTATTGGGCGTAAAGCGCTCGCAGGCGGTCTTTTAAGTCTGATGTGAAATCTTGCGGCTCAACCGTGAGCGGTCATTGGAAACTGGAGGACTTGAGTACAGAAGAGGAGAGTGGAATTCCACGTGTAGCGGTGAAATGCGTAGAGATGTGGAGGAACACCAGTGGCGAAGGCGACTCTCTGGTCTGTAACTGACGCTGAGGAGCGAAAGCGTGGGGAGCGAACAGGATTAGATACCCTGGTAGTCCACGCCGTAAACGATGAGTGCTAGGTGTTAGGGGGTTTCCGCCCCTTAGTGCTGAAGTTAACGCATTAAGCACTCCGCCTGGGGAGTACGGCCGCAAGGCTGAAACTCAAAAGAATTGACGGGGGCCCGCACAAGCGGTGGAGCATGTGGTTTAATTCGAAGCAACGCGAAGAACCTTACCAGGTCTTGACATCCTCTGCAATCGGTAGAGATACCGAGTTCCCTTCGGGGACAGAGTGACAGGTGGTGCATGGTTGTCGTCAGCTCGTGTCGTGAGATGTTGGGTTAAGTCCCGTAACGAGCGCAACCCTTGAGATTAGTTGCCAGCATTAAGTTGGGCACTCTAATCTGACTGCCGGTGACAAACCGGAGGAAGGTGGGGATGACGTCAAATCATCATGCCCCTTATGACCTGGGCTACACACGTGCTACAATGGATGGAACAAAGGGCAGCGAAGCGGTAACGCTCAGCAAATCCCATAAAACCATTCTCAGTTCGGATTGCAGGCTGCAACTCGCCTGTATGAAGCCGGAATCGCTAGTAATCGCGGATCAGCATGCCGCGGTGAATACGTTCCCGGGCCTTGTACACACCGCCCGTCACACCACGAGAGTTAGCAACACCCGAAGTCGGTGAGGTAACACGTTTACGTGAGCCAGCCGCCGAAGGTGGGGCCAATGATTGGGGTGAAGTCGTAACAAGGTAGCCGTATCGGAAGGTGCGGCTGGATCACCTCCTTTCTAAGGATATTTAGAAGGAACGCTGGAGGTCTTAGACCTCCGGTCGAGGACATACATGGTTGTTTGGTTCAGTTTTGAGAGAGTAAATCTCTCTTTTTGTACCTTGAAAACTAAATAAGAGTAATAACGACATCAAAAAATGTAAGTTCTTTGGAACCATTAACTAGTAATTTAGTTAAGTGAAGAAGGGCGCACGGTGAATGCCTAGGTACGAGGAGCCGAAGAAGGACGGGACTAACACCGATATGTCTCGGGGAGTTGTAAGTAAACGTTGATCCGGGAATTTCCGAATGGGGGAACCCACTGTTCGTAATGGAACAGGACATCTATCTGAATACATAGGGTAGATGAGGCAGACCCGGGGAACTGAAACATCTCAGTACCCGGAGGAATAGAAAGCAAATGCGATTTCCCAAGTAGCGGCGAGCGAAACGGAAAGGAGCCCAAACCGAAAAGCTTGCTTTTCGGGGTTGTAGGACACTCCATTAGGAGTTACAAAGAAATGCTTTAGATGAATCGATCTGGAACGATCAGCCATAGAAGGTAAGAGCCCTGTAATTGAAAGAGCGTTTTCTCCGGAGTGTATCCTGAGTACGGCGGAACACGAGAAATTCCGTCGGAATCCGGGAGGACCATCTCCCAAGGCTAAATACTCCCTCGTGACCGATAGTGAACCAGTACCGTGAGGGAAAGGTGAAAAGCACCCCGGAAGGGGAGTGAAAGAGAACCTGAAACCGTGCGCTTACAAGTAGTCGAAGCCCGTTAATGGGTAACGGCGTACCTTTTGTAGAATGGACCGGCGAGTTACGATCCCATGCAAGGTTAAGTGGAAGACACGGAGCCGCAGCGAAAGCGAGTCTGAATAGGGCGAATTAGTATGTGGTCGTAGACCCGAAACCGTGTGATCTACCCATGTCCAGGGTGAAGGTCAGGTAACACTGACTGGAGGCCCGAACCCACGTATGTTGAAAAATGCGGGGATGAGGTGTGGGTAGGGGTGAAATGCCAATCGAACACGGAGATAGCTGGTTCTCTCCGAAATAGCTTTAGGGCTAGCCTCAGGGGAATGAGTACTGGAGGTAGAGCACTGATTGGACGAGGGGCCCTCACCGGGTTACCGAATTCAGTCAAACTCCGAATGCCAGCTACTTAACCCTGGGAGTCAGACTATGGGTGATAAGGTTCATAGTCGAAAGGGAAACAGCCCAGACCGCCAGCTAAGGTCCCTAAGTATACGTTAAGTGGAAAAGGATGTGGCGTTGCTCAGACAACCAGGATGTTGGCTTAGAAGCAGCCATCATTTAAAGAGTGCGTAATAGCTCACTGGTCGAGTGACGCTGCGCCGAAAATGTACCGGGGCTAAACGTATCACCGAAGCTGCGGATTGTTCTTCGAACAATGGTAGGAGAGCGTTCCAAGTGCAGTGAAGTCAGACCGTGAGGACTGGTGGAGCGCTTGGAAGTGAGAATGCCGGTATGAGTAGCGAAAAAAGAGTGAGAATCTCTTTCACCGAAAGCCTAAGGTTTCCTGAGGAAGGCTCGTCCTCTCAGGGTTAGTCGGGACCTAAGCCGAGGCCGAAAGGCGTAGGCGATGGCCAACAGGTAGATATTCCTGTACCACCTCATGACTGTTTGAATGACGGGGGGACGCAGGAGGATAAGGAAAGCGCACCGATGGAATGGTGCGCCCAAGCAGTGAGCGAGTTGGATAGGCAAATCCGTCCAACAATTGCGAGCTGTGATGGGGAGGGAAATAGAGTACCGAAGTTCCTGATTTCACACTGCCAAGAAAAGCCTCTAGTGAGGTCATAGGTGCCCGTACCGCAAACCGACACAGGTAGGCGAGGAGAGAATCCTAAGGTGATCGGGAGAACTCTCGTTAAGGAACTCGGCAAAATGACCCCGTAACTTCGGGAGAAGGGGTGCTCCTCTTCAGGAGGAGCCGCAGTGAATAGGCCCAAGCGACTGTTTATCAAAAACACAGGTCTCTGCGAAGCCGCAAGGCGAAGTATAGGGGCTGACACCTGCCCGGTGCTGGAAGGTTAAGGGGAAACGTTAGCTTCCGAGCGAAGCGTAGAACCGAAGCCCCAGTAAACGGCGGCCGTAACTATAACGGTCCTAAGGTAGCGAAATTCCTTGTCGGGTAAGTTCCGACCCGCACGAAAGGTGCAACGACTTGGGCACTGTCTCAACGAGAGACCCGGTGAAATTATACTATGCGTGAAGATGCGCATTACCCGCGACAGGACGGAAAGACCCCGTGGAGCTTTACTGTAGCCTGATATTGAATGTTCGTGCAGCTTGTACAGGATAGGTGGGAGCCTTAGAATCGTGAGCGCTAGCTTACGAGGAGGCACCCGTGGGATACCACCCTGGCTGCACGCACCTTCTAACCCAGAACCGTGATCCGGTTCGGAGACAGTGTCAGGTAGGCAGTTTGACTGGGGCGGTCGCCTCCCAAAGAGTAACGGAGGCGCCCAAAGGTTCCCTCAGAATGGTTGGAAATCATTCGTAGCGTGTAAAGGCAGAAGGGAGCTTGACTGCGAGACCTACAAGTCGAGCAGGGACGAAAGTCGGGCTTAGTGATCCGGTGGTACCGCATGGAAGGGCCATCGCTCAACGGATAAAAGCTACCCCGGGGATAACAGGCTTATCTCCCCCAAGAGTTCACATCGACGGGGAGGTTTGGCACCTCGATGTCGGCTCATCGCATCCTGGGGCTGTAGTCGGTCCCAAGGGTTGGGCTGTTCGCCCATTAAAGCGGTACGCGAGCTGGGTTCAGAACGTCGTGAGACAGTTCGGTCCCTATCCGTCGTGGGCGCTGGAAGTTTGAGAGGAGCTGTCCTTAGTACGAGAGGACCGGGATGGACACACCGCTGGTGTACCAGTTGTTCCGCCAGGAGCATGGCTGGGTAGCTACGTGTGGCAAGGATAAGTGCTGAAAGCATCTAAGCATGAAGCCCCCTCTAGATGAGACTTCCCATCACTTCGAGTGAGTAAGATCCCTCAGAGACGATGAGGTAGATAGGTTCGAGGTGGAAGCGTGGTGACACGTGCAGCTGACGAATACTAATCGATCGAGGACTTAACTAATTTCTTTTTTGATGGTCGTTCATGAAACTCTTATTTAGTTTTTAGGGTATAAATGAAAAAAACCCTTGCATTTTCTATTAGAAATGCATATAATATATCTTGTCTTCATTTTAAAGAAGGAAGTTCTGATTGATCAACACAGAACGACCTAACACCGTTAGGTCTGGTAGTAATAGCGGAGAGGTCACACCTGTTCCCATGCCGAACACAGAAGTTAAGCTCTCCAGCGCCGATGGTAGTTGGGGCTTTGCCCCTGCAAGAGTAGGACGCCGCCAGGCTTTACATATGTTAAAAAACATACTAGGATCGCGACGCGCTATCTCTGATTGATTATCAGCGTAATTCACAACCTAAAGAGATTATTACTTAAGAATCTCTTATAGCGCATACATTTTACATCCTGTCTCATTGGAGGATTAGCTCAGCTGGGAGAGCACCTGCCTTACAAGCAGGGGGTCGCAGGTTCGAGCCCTGCATCCTCCACCATTTGCCGGCCTAGCTCAACTGGTAGAGCAACTGACTTGTAATCAGTAGGTTGGGGGTTCAAGTCCTCTGGCCGGCACCATTTTTAAAACGAATAAAAATTTTTTACTTTTCACAAATAATGCGTATTAAGGTACGAGTTATTAACCATGAATTATCTTATAAGTAACAAACATGAGCCATTAGCTCAGTTGGCAGAGCATCTGACTTTTAATCAGAGGGTCGGAGGTTCGAATCCTCCATGGCTCATCACTTGCGGGTGTGGCGGAATTGGCAGACGCGCTAGATTTAGGATCTAGTGTCTTCGGACGTGGGGGTTCAAGTCCCTTCACCCGCACCATTAATTAAATACCGAGCGGAAGTAGTTCAGTGGTAGAACATCACCTTGCCAAGGTGGGGGTCGCGGGTTCGAATCCCGTCTTCCGCTCCAAGTCCTGCCGGGGTGGCGGAATTGGCAGACGCACAGGACTTAAAATCCTGCGGTAGGTTACTACCGTGCCGGTTCGAGTCCGGCCCTCGGCACCATAAGCGCCCGTAGCTCAATTGGATAGAGCGCTTGACTACGGATCAAGAGGTTAGGGGTTCGACTCCTCTCGGGCGCACCATTATACGGGAAGTAGCTCAGCTTGGTAGAGCACTTGGTTTGGGACCAAGGGGTCGCAGGTTCGAATCCTGTCTTCCCGACCATTGAATAAGGGGCCTTAGCTCAGCTGGGAGAGCGCCTGCCTTGCACGCAGGAGGTCAGCGGTTCGATCCCGCTAGGCTCCACCATATAATAAATAATCTATTGACTTAAACGAGTCAGTGTGTTATATTAAGAAAGTCGCCATTTTGAAGGCGAACGAAATATCATCTTCTTAAAAGAAAAGCCAAAAAAGCTATTGACTTTCAGGGGGTGAGTATGATATAATTAAAAAGTTGCTAATTTAACGCAACAAATGAATTTGCTCTTTGAAAACTGAACAAAACAACCAGTATGTCAAACAGATATTAGTGGTAAGACATCGAAGGTCAGATTATTATAATCTGAATGGAAGATTTCAAACCCTAAATCAATTTTTAAGCTAAGACATTATATGATTGATTGGTGTCAATTATATTCAAACTTTTATGGAGAGTTTGATCTTGGCTCAGGACGAACGCTGGCGGCGTGCCTAATACATGCAAGTCGAGCGCGGGAAGCAGGCAATCACCCTTCGGGGTGTGCGCCTGTGGAACGAGCGGCGGACGGGTGAGTAACACGTGGGCAACCTGCCTGTAAGACTGGGATAACTCTTGGAAACGCGAGCTAATACCGGATAACACTTTTCATCTCCTGATGAGAAGTTGAAAGGCGGCTTTCTGAGCTGTCACTTACAGATGGGCCCGCGGCGCATTAGCTAGTTGGTGAGATAAGAGCTCACCAAGGCGACGATGCGTAGCCGACCTGAGAGGGTGATCGGCCACACTGGGACTGAGACACGGCCCAGACTCCTACGGGAGGCAGCAGTAGGGAATCATCCGCAATGGACGAAAGTCTGACGGTGCAACGCCGCGTGAGTGATGAAGGTTTTCGGATCGTAAAACTCTGTTGTTAGGGAAGAACAAGTACTGTTTGAATAAGGCAGTACCTTGACGGTACCTAACCAGAAAGCCCCGGCTAACTACGTGCCAGCAGCCGCGGTAATACGTAGGGGGCAAGCGTTGTCCGGAATTATTGGGCGTAAAGCGCTCGCAGGCGGTCTTTTAAGTCTGATGTGAAATCTTGCGGCTCAACCGTGAGCGGTCATTGGAAACTGGAGGACTTGAGTACAGAAGAGGAGAGTGGAATTCCACGTGTAGCGGTGAAATGCGTAGAGATGTGGAGGAACACCAGTGGCGAAGGCGACTCTCTGGTCTGTAACTGACGCTGAGGAGCGAAAGCGTGGGGAGCGAACAGGATTAGATACCCTGGTAGTCCACGCCGTAAACGATGAGTGCTAGGTGTTAGGGGGTTTCCGCCCCTTAGTGCTGAAGTTAACGCATTAAGCACTCCGCCTGGGGAGTACGGCCGCAAGGCTGAAACTCAAAAGAATTGACGGGGGCCCGCACAAGCGGTGGAGCATGTGGTTTAATTCGAAGCAACGCGAAGAACCTTACCAGGTCTTGACATCCTCTGCAATCGGTAGAGATACCGAGTTCCCTTCGGGGACAGAGTGACAGGTGGTGCATGGTTGTCGTCAGCTCGTGTCGTGAGATGTTGGGTTAAGTCCCGTAACGAGCGCAACCCTTGAGATTAGTTGCCAGCATTAAGTTGGGCACTCTAATCTGACTGCCGGTGACAAACCGGAGGAAGGTGGGGATGACGTCAAATCATCATGCCCCTTATGACCTGGGCTACACACGTGCTACAATGGATGGAACAAAGGGCAGCGAAGCGGTAACGCTCAGCAAATCCCATAAAACCATTCTCAGTTCGGATTGCAGGCTGCAACTCGCCTGTATGAAGCCGGAATCGCTAGTAATCGCGGATCAGCATGCCGCGGTGAATACGTTCCCGGGCCTTGTACACACCGCCCGTCACACCACGAGAGTTAGCAACACCCGAAGTCGGTGAGGTAACACGTTTACGTGAGCCAGCCGCCGAAGGTGGGGCCAATGATTGGGGTGAAGTCGTAACAAGGTAGCCGTATCGGAAGGTGCGGCTGGATCACCTCCTTTCTAAGGATATTTAGAAGGAACGCTGGAGGTCTTAGACCTCCGGTCGAGGACATACATGGTTGTTTGGTTCAGTTTTGAGAGAGTAAATCTCTCTTTTTGTACCTTGAAAACTAAATAAGAGTAATAACGACATCAAAAAATGTAAGTTCTTTGGAACCATTAACTAGTAATTTAGTTAAGTGAAGAAGGGCGCACGGTGAATGCCTAGGTACGAGGAGCCGAAGAAGGACGGGACTAACACCGATATGTCTCGGGGAGTTGTAAGTAAACGTTGATCCGGGAATTTCCGAATGGGGGAACCCACTGTTCGTAATGGAACAGGACATCTATCTGAATACATAGGGTAGATGAGGCAGACCCGGGGAACTGAAACATCTCAGTACCCGGAGGAATAGAAAGCAAATGCGATTTCCCAAGTAGCGGCGAGCGAAACGGAAAGGAGCCCAAACCGAAAAGCTTGCTTTTCGGGGTTGTAGGACACTCCATTAGGAGTTACAAAGAAATGCTTTAGATGAATCGATCTGGAACGATCAGCCATAGAAGGTAAGAGCCCTGTAATTGAAAGAGCGTTTTCTCCGGAGTGTATCCTGAGTACGGCGGAACACGAGAAATTCCGTCGGAATCCGGGAGGACCATCTCCCAAGGCTAAATACTCCCTCGTGACCGATAGTGAACCAGTACCGTGAGGGAAAGGTGAAAAGCACCCCGGAAGGGGAGTGAAAGAGAACCTGAAACCGTGCGCTTACAAGTAGTCGAAGCCCGTTAATGGGTAACGGCGTACCTTTTGTAGAATGGACCGGCGAGTTACGATCCCATGCAAGGTTAAGTGGAAGACACGGAGCCGCAGCGAAAGCGAGTCTGAATAGGGCGAATTAGTATGTGGTCGTAGACCCGAAACCGTGTGATCTACCCATGTCCAGGGTGAAGGTCAGGTAACACTGACTGGAGGCCCGAACCCACGTATGTTGAAAAATGCGGGGATGAGGTGTGGGTAGGGGTGAAATGCCAATCGAACACGGAGATAGCTGGTTCTCTCCGAAATAGCTTTAGGGCTAGCCTCAGGGGAATGAGTACTGGAGGTAGAGCACTGATTGGACGAGGGGCCCTCACCGGGTTACCGAATTCAGTCAAACTCCGAATGCCAGCTACTTAACCCTGGGAGTCAGACTATGGGTGATAAGGTTCATAGTCGAAAGGGAAACAGCCCAGACCGCCAGCTAAGGTCCCTAAGTATACGTTAAGTGGAAAAGGATGTGGCGTTGCTCAGACAACCAGGATGTTGGCTTAGAAGCAGCCATCATTTAAAGAGTGCGTAATAGCTCACTGGTCGAGTGACGCTGCGCCGAAAATGTACCGGGGCTAAACGTATCACCGAAGCTGCGGATTGTTCTTCGAACAATGGTAGGAGAGCGTTCCAAGTGCAGTGAAGTCAGACCGTGAGGACTGGTGGAGCGCTTGGAAGTGAGAATGCCGGTATGAGTAGCGAAAAAAGAGTGAGAATCTCTTTCACCGAAAGCCTAAGGTTTCCTGAGGAAGGCTCGTCCTCTCAGGGTTAGTCGGGACCTAAGCCGAGGCCGAAAGGCGTAGGCGATGGCCAACAGGTAGATATTCCTGTACCACCTCATGACTGTTTGAATGACGGGGGGACGCAGGAGGATAAGGAAAGCGCACCGATGGAATGGTGCGCCCAAGCAGTGAGCGAGTTGGATAGGCAAATCCGTCCAACAATTGCGAGCTGTGATGGGGAGGGAAATAGAGTACCGAAGTTCCTGATTTCACACTGCCAAGAAAAGCCTCTAGTGAGGTCATAGGTGCCCGTACCGCAAACCGACACAGGTAGGCGAGGAGAGAATCCTAAGGTGATCGGGAGAACTCTCGTTAAGGAACTCGGCAAAATGACCCCGTAACTTCGGGAGAAGGGGTGCTCCTCTTCAGGAGGAGCCGCAGTGAATAGGCCCAAGCGACTGTTTATCAAAAACACAGGTCTCTGCGAAGCCGCAAGGCGAAGTATAGGGGCTGACACCTGCCCGGTGCTGGAAGGTTAAGGGGAAACGTTAGCTTCCGAGCGAAGCGTAGAACCGAAGCCCCAGTAAACGGCGGCCGTAACTATAACGGTCCTAAGGTAGCGAAATTCCTTGTCGGGTAAGTTCCGACCCGCACGAAAGGTGCAACGACTTGGGCACTGTCTCAACGAGAGACCCGGTGAAATTATACTATGCGTGAAGATGCGCATTACCCGCGACAGGACGGAAAGACCCCGTGGAGCTTTACTGTAGCCTGATATTGAATGTTCGTGCAGCTTGTACAGGATAGGTGGGAGCCTTAGAATCGTGAGCGCTAGCTTACGAGGAGGCACCCGTGGGATACCACCCTGGCTGCACGCACCTTCTAACCCAGAACCGTGATCCGGTTCGGAGACAGTGTCAGGTAGGCAGTTTGACTGGGGCGGTCGCCTCCCAAAGAGTAACGGAGGCGCCCAAAGGTTCCCTCAGAATGGTTGGAAATCATTCGTAGCGTGTAAAGGCAGAAGGGAGCTTGACTGCGAGACCTACAAGTCGAGCAGGGACGAAAGTCGGGCTTAGTGATCCGGTGGTACCGCATGGAAGGGCCATCGCTCAACGGATAAAAGCTACCCCGGGGATAACAGGCTTATCTCCCCCAAGAGTTCACATCGACGGGGAGGTTTGGCACCTCGATGTCGGCTCATCGCATCCTGGGGCTGTAGTCGGTCCCAAGGGTTGGGCTGTTCGCCCATTAAAGCGGTACGCGAGCTGGGTTCAGAACGTCGTGAGACAGTTCGGTCCCTATCCGTCGTGGGCGCTGGAAGTTTGAGAGGAGCTGTCCTTAGTACGAGAGGACCGGGATGGACACACCGCTGGTGTACCAGTTGTTCCGCCAGGAGCATGGCTGGGTAGCTACGTGTGGCAAGGATAAGTGCTGAAAGCATCTAAGCATGAAGCCCCCCTCTAGATGAGACTTCCCATCACTTCGAGTGAGTAAGATCCCTCAGAGACGATGAGGTAGATAGGTTCGAGGTGGAAGCGTGGTGACACGTGCAGCTGACGAATACTAATCGATCGAGGACTTAACTAATTTCTTTTTTGATGGTCGTTCATGAAACTCTTATTTAGTTTTTAGGGTATAAATGAAAAAAACCCTTGCATTTTCTATTAGAAATGCATATAATATATCTTGTCTTCATTTTAAAGAAGGAAGTTCTGATTGATCAACACAGAACGACCTAACACCGTTAGGTCTGGTAGTAATAGCGGAGAGGTCACACCTGTTCCCATGCCGAACACAGAAGTTAAGCTCTCCAGCGCCGATGGTAGTTGGGGCTTTGCCCCTGCAAGAGTAGGACGCCGCCAGGCAAATCAAAAGAGCTGGAATGCAGTTACTGCATTCCAGCTCTTTTCTGCATTTAAAGATTGTTATATTTTGTCGTATCGTTATTTTTATTTTTTAAATGTAAGCTTAAAGCCTTTTTCTACTGCTAAATTTTATATTAAATCATATATATAAATAGAGAATTCCAATTATCTTAACTATGTAACTTCGCAAATTTACTGTAATATATAATATATATATAGAATGGAGGGGCGGGAATTGGAAGCATTTATGGAACACGTATTTGATGATAACTTTACGCTCATGATGACTCGTGTGTTAATTGCACTGGTTTTATCAGGTATTATTGGCTTTGAACGTGAATTGAATAATCATTCTGCCGGTTTTCGCACACACATACTCGTTGGTGTTGGGGCTTGCTTAATGATGCTTTTATCTTTATTCGGTTTTGAGGCTTTTATAGAGGAATATGATAATGTCCGTTTTGACCCGGCGCGAATACCATCCTATGTTATTAGTGGGATTGGGTTTCTTGGTGCAGGGACAATTATCGTTTATGGTGGAACGATTCGTGGTCTGACTACTGCGGCTTCCATTTGGACAGTTGCGGGACTCGGCTTAGTTGTTGGTGCAGGAATGTACGGGGCTGCTTTGTTTACGACACTTATCATTCTGCTCAGCTTGGTTTTCCTGAATAACTTTGAAAAGTTGTTTACAAAAGGGCGTTCCTCTAATCTGATTGAAATTGTGGCATTACCTGATCTTCAAATTAATGAAATTGTTTCTGTTTTTGAAAAATTTAATTCGACGATCAAGAAAGTTGAAATTTCAAAGTCAGAACATGATGTAAGGAATATCTTTGTGAAGATTGAGCGAAAACCCGATGTAGAGCGTATAGCCTTGGTCGAAGAAATCTCTAAAATTGATTATGTAAAAAATATTTCCGAACTTAAATAGAGAACGACTCGAAGAACCTTACACATAAAATATGCTGTAGGGTTTTTTTCTTGTTTTGTTTTCCAAATTTTTGTCTACTCTATATATAGAACAATGTATTTGCATCTCACATATTTTAGGGTATAATAAACATATAGTCAAAGATAGTCAAAGTCAAAAGCTCATACGAGGAAGAGGAGGTGGGCTCATGAGTAATATTTCAGATGTGATTGAGCAATATTTAAAAAAGATATTACAAACAAGAGGGCAAAATGCAATCGAGATTAAACGTAGTGAAATTGCTAATCAGTTTCAGTGTGTCCCCTCTCAGATAAATTATGTAATAAAAACGCGTTTTACATTGGAAAAAGGGTATATAGTAGAAAGCAAACGTGGCGGTGGTGGCTATATTCGAATTATGCGGGTTATACACCAGGATAAATCTGAACTCATTGATGAAATAATAGGGATGATCAATCCTACAGTAACGCAGGCAGCTTCCATTGATGTGCTTGAGCGACTATTGGAGGAGGAATTAATTACCGAACGTGAGGCGAAAATTATTCTAAGTGGAATAGATAGAAATACGTTAGCATTTCAGCTGCCACTTCGGGATGAGGTTCGGGCTCGTGTGTTAACTGCCATGCTTTCAGAGTTAAAATACCTAAACAAGTAAGGGGGAAAAACGATGGAATGTCAGGAATGCCAGCATCGGCCGGCCACACTTCACTTTACGCAAGTCATAAATGGGAATAAAACCGAAGTTCATGTTTGCGAAGTGTGTGCGAAGGAAAAAGGCTATATGACGTATCCGGAGGAAGGGTATTCCCTTCATAATTTGCTAACAGGCCTATTCAATTTTGACTCGGCAATGATGGAAAATCAGCAAAGTAATTCGTATAAGCAAGTAAAGGAATTGAAATGTCCGCAATGCGGAATGTCACTTTCAACATTTAAAAAAGTAGGAAAGTTCGGCTGTGCCACGTGCTATGATACGTTTTCAGGAAGGCTTGATCCGATATTGCGCAGGGTACACTCAGGAAACACCAAGCATTATGGGAAAATTCCCAAACGCATGGGGGGCGACTTGCATACAAAGAAACAACTGGAAAGTTATAAAGCTGAATTGCAACAGTTGATTGAAGATGAAAATTTTGAAGAAGCTGCTCAAATAAGGGATAAGATTAAAGCATTGCAAGATCAGAGTAATAGCTCGAAAGCAGGTGATGATTCATGACCCTAAAGCAATTTATGAATGAGGCTATTAGCCCTTGGATGCGCGAAGAAGGTCCGGATAGTGATATTGTTTTAAGTAGTCGGATCCGTCTGGCAAGGAATTTCTCAGACGTTTCGTATCCTATTCTTGCAGACCAGGGGAAGCTGGAGGAAATTCGGGATTTTTTTAAAAAGGAATATGAGCATCAGTCTTTTCAGGATTATGAGGACTTTGCATTCATTTCGATTCCGGATTTAACAGCAGTTGAAAGACGGGTGTTAGTTGAGAAGCATTTAATCAGTCCACACTTATCAAAAAGCGATCAAGCTTCAGCGACGATTATTTCTAAAAATGAACAGGTATCTGTCATGATTAATGAGGAAGATCATATCAGGCTCCAATTGTATTTCCCGGGCCTTCAATTACCAAAGGCGTTGGAGAAGGCATTTGAGCTGGATGATTGGCTGGAAGAGAAAATTAACTATGCTTTTGATGAGACAAGAGGATATTTAACAAGTTGTCCAACCAATGTAGGTACAGGGATGCGGGCATCCGTTATGATGCATCTCCCTGCTCTTGCGATGACAAAACAAATCAATCGCATGACACCGGCAATTAATCAGCTTGGACTTGTTGTCAGGGGCATTTATGGTGAAGGCAGTGAAGCGCAAGGCAATATTTTTCAAATTTCGAATCAGATTACACTAGGCAAATCGGAAGCGGATATTATAGGGGATTTACAAAGTGTTGTGAAACAATTGATTGAACACGAAAGAAATGCACGGAATCGTATCATGGAGCAATCAGGCAAAAAGCTTGAAGATCGCATTTTCCGATCTTTCGGTGTGCTGGATTACAGCAGAATTATCGAATCAAAGGAAGCAGCGGTATGTTTATCAAACGTTCGACTGGGAATTGATTTAGGACTCATTAAAAATGTATCCCGAAATATACTTAATGAATTAATGATTTTGACACAGCCGGGATTCCTGCAACAATATGCAAGCGCGACGTTAACAGCTGATGAACGGGATGAATTAAGGGCATCACTGATTCGTGAACGCCTACAATTGGAGAAATAGACAGGAGGAAAATGTATATGATGTTTGGACGTTTTACAGAAAGAGCACAAAAGGTATTAGCCCTGTCACAAGAGGAAGCTGTGCGACTTGGGCATAATAATATTGGTACAGAGCACATTCTCTTGGGACTTGTTCGAGAGGGGGAAGGGATTGCTGCGAAGGCTCTTGAGTCTTTAAGCCTTGAAGTACCTAAGATTCAGGAAGAGGTTGAGAAGCTAATCGGTGTTGGAAAGAAGCCCATGCAATCGATCCATTATACGCCAAGAGCCAAAAAAGTAGTGGAGCTATCCCAGGATGAAGCAAGAAAGCTCGGCCACTCCTATGTAGGTACAGAGCATATCCTTCTAGGACTGATTCGTGAGGGCGAAGGAGTCGCTGCACGTGTATTAAATAATCTTGGCGTTAGTCTGAACAAGGCACGTCAGCAAGTACTTCAATTACTTGGAAGCAATGAATCACAGGGCGGGAGACAAGGACACCGCAATAACCAACAATCAAATGCAAATACGCCAACACTAGATTCGTTGGCAAGAGATTTAACGGTAATTGCAAAAGAAGGCAGTGTTGATCCCGTCATTGGCAGAAGCAAGGAAATTGAGCGTGTTATTCAAATATTAAGCCGCAGGACAAAGAATAACCCTGTATTGATAGGAGAGCCGGGTGTTGGTAAAACAGCTGTAGCAGAAGGGCTGGCACAACAGATTATCGATAATGAAGTTCCAGAGACATTAAGTGATAAACGTGTGATGACACTCGATATGGGTACAGTTGTAGCTGGTACGAAATATCGTGGGGAATTTGAGGATCGCTTGAAAAAAGTGATGGAAGAAATACGCCAGGCAGGTAATATCCTTCTATTTATTGATGAATTGCATACGTTAATTGGTGCGGGAGGCGCTGAAGGTGCGATTGATGCATCCAATATATTAAAACCATCCCTTGCCCGTGGTGACCTGCAATGTATTGGTGCAACGACACTTGATGAGTATCGTAAATATATTGAAAAAGATGCAGCACTCGAGCGCAGATTCCAGCCAATTCAAGTAGATGAACCGACACTTGAAGAAACCGTGAAAATATTAAAAGGTCTACGTGACAGATATGAGGCGCATCATCGTGTGACAATTACCGATGAGGCAATTGAAGCAGCAGCAAGCTTGTCTGACCGTTATATCACAGATCGTTTCCTACCTGACAAAGCCATTGATCTCATTGATGAAGCAGGTTCAAAAGTTCGATTGCATTCCTATACCGTTCCACCTGATTTGAAGGAATTGGAGCAAAAGCTGGAAGATGTACGTAAAGAAAAAGATGCATCTGTCCAAAGTCAGGAATTTGAAAAAGCTGCATCATTAAGGGATTCCGAGCAACGTTTGCGTGAGGAATTGGAAAAAACGAAAAAGGCATGGAAGGAAAAGCAGGGTCAAACAGACACAGAAGTAACGGTAGAAGACATTGCGAGTATTGTATCCATATGGACGGGAGTTCCAGTAGCAAGGCTGACAAAAGATGAAAGTGAACGCTTGTTAAACATGGAGGAGACGTTGCATAATCGTGTGATTGGTCAGGAAGAGGCTGTCGATGCAGTTTCTAAAGCTATTCGTAGAGCTCGTGCAGGCTTGAAAGATCCCAAACGTCCAATTGGCTCGTTTATTTTCCTTGGCCCAACAGGTGTTGGTAAAACAGAGCTTGCCCGTGCGTTGGCAGAGGCCATGTTCGAAGATGAGGAAGCGATGATTCGAATTGACATGTCGGAATACATGGAAAAACACTCCACGTCCCGTCTCGTTGGTTCCCCTCCTGGTTATGTAGGCTATGAGGAAGGCGGTCAGCTAACGGAAAAAGTTCGTACAAAGCCTTATTCTGTTGTTTTACTTGATGAAGTAGAAAAAGCACATCCGGAAGTATTTAATATTCTATTACAAGTACTGGAAGATGGTCGCTTAACAGATTCAAAAGGCCGAGTTGTCGATTTTCGAAATACGGTTCTTATTATGACTTCCAACGTTGGGGCCGATGAATTAAGACGTAATAAACATGTTGGATTTAATCTTGCGGAAGAAGGTCAAGATTATAAAGATATGAAATCTAAAGTAACCGAGGAAATGAAAAAGGCATTCCGTCCCGAGTTTTTAAACCGTATCGATGAAATGATTGTTTTCCACGCATTAGAAAGAAAGCATATGAAACGTATTGTTACACTAATGGTTGAACAATTAAAAGAACGCCTGTCCGAACAGGAGATTGACTTCTCATTGACCGATAAATCACTTGAAAAAATAGCAAACGAGGCTTATGATCCTGAATATGGGGCCAGACCCCTCAGAAGATCTATTCAGCAAAATATTGAGAACCTATTATCAGAGGAACTTCTCAAAGAGAACATTTCAAAAGGACAAAAAGTAAAAGTCGGTCTGAACAATAAAGGTGAATTTATTGTTCTCCCATAAGTGACCATTGCCTACTGCAACTGTAGAAAAGCTGGAAGAATAAACTCTTCTGGCTTTTTTACTAAGGCTTTTTCGTAAGTATTGCTGCTTTTATATTTTCAAAGTTGGTATAAAAGACGACGCAGTGAGAATTCTTTTGCAAACGCTGGTTGAGATTAGGGATTCGCTCCGGAAACACATTTCGCGCACCTTAGGGCGGCTGGTGAGCCTCCTCGTGCTAACACACTCCGGGGTCTCACCTAGGCCTGTCCTCCCGCAGGAGTCTCCATGTGTTTCCTACGCTGATATTCCGGTTACTGCCGCTAAATTGCATTAGTAATCAATATTCAAAATATCGAGCAACTCACCATTCGGGTGAGCGAAGGGTGGTGACTCCTGCGGAAATAGCACGTGTCCGAAGACCCCGCAGAGTGGTTTTCTCGAGTTATCATGAACGAAACTAGCTCCTTACTCGTAAATTCGTAGGTTAATCTGGTTAGAATGACTACTAGAAAGACAAAAACCAAATCAGAGCTACATTACGGAAGGAGCTAGTTATTATGAAGGATACCATTAAATACGTTGGATTAGACGTACACAAAGAAAAAATTTCAGTTGCTATTGCAGAGGAAGGCCGAGAAAAACCAAGATATTGGGGAATGGTCCCTCACAAGTATGAAAACGTTAGAAGGTTAGTAAAGAAATTAGGGGATCCTAAATTACTTCGAATATGTTATGAAGCGGGGCCAACAGGCTACAAACTGCACAGATTCTTTCTTAGTCTCGGAATTGAATGTGATGTAATTGCTCCATCTCTCATTCCCCAAAAGCCTGGTGAGAGAATCAAAACGGACAAAAGAGATGCTGTTAGACTCGCTCAACTTTTTCGTGCTGGTGAATTAACATCTATTTATGTACCAACCGAGGACGATGAAGCCCTTCGTGACTTAGTTCGGGCAAGGGAAGATGCGAAAGAAGATGAATTAAGAGCGAAACATCGGTTAACCAAATTTCTGTTACGATATAATATCTATCCTCCAGAAGGAGTAAGAAAGTGGACCTATAAGTATAGGGAATGGTTAAGTACTTTGAAATTCGAACGGTCTTCATCAAGCATTGTCTTTCAGGAATATTTTCATCAATTACAGGAGATTGAACAGCGAGTAAAAAGGTATGAAGAAGAGATAAAATTACAAGCAACTGAAGGTGTACATGCCCAAAAAATTCAGGCACTACAGTCTTTGAGAGGGGTGGCTCTAATTACGGCTACAAGCCTTGTAGCTGAGATTGGATCATTCAAAAGATTTACTACCCCTAAACACTTTATGGCTTATGTTGGATTAATTCCAAGTGAGGATTCAAGTGGTGACAGAAGAAATCAAGGGAATGTTACAAAAACAGGAAATCGACATGTACGTCGTCTATTAGTAGAATCAGCTTGGAGTTATCGTTATCAACCTGCCGTGAAAGGAAAGCTGAAGAAAAGACAAGAAGGTCAGAGTGCCAGTGTTCAAGCAATATCCTGGAAAGCACAAAACCGGTTACACAAAAAATATTATCGATTATTATCCAGAGGAAAGGAAAGTGGTAAAGCGATTACGGCAGTGGCAAGGGAATTAGCAGGTTTTATATGGGCGGTTACGCAAGAAATTGAGGATGTTCCAACAGTCTAATGTCTAATAAATGATGGAAGCAAGCATACAAATTTTATTAATAAAAATAGAAGAATGAGAATAGGGCTCGAAGGCAAAGAGAAAAACCGGAAAGGAAAACCCACGCGCCTCCTCTGTGCCATTTCTGTATAGAATAACGCACGTCTCGAGTTAGTGGAAAAGTCCTTTATACGGAAAGATAAAATGTGAAAACCCACGAATATCAGAATGCTAACCGCAGTAGAGATTTTTGCCTTCGTGCCGTGTTCTTATCCCATCTATATCCAAAAATGATGAAGGAGGTAAGATTATTTCTTCTTTAGCTTAAAAGAGTGTCTCACCTCTTCGAATGGTTGTAAAGGAGAGCACTTGACAACCATTCGAAGAGGTGAGAAGTGCTCAGTAAGCTAAAGAAGAAGCCACTCTAGCCAGTAGGCTACACATTTAACCAAGAAAGTAAAGAAGCCAAAAATCGCTTCTCTTCTTAGAGTTGTCAAAAATAGTTCAAAACCTGGCGCAGAGTGGGGGCCTTGACAGTTTCGTTCATATCAGGAGGCTGAGGCCGTGCCCGCGGAAAGCATCCGCCCTTCGCTGACCCGAACGGCCATTATAGCAATTACTTATAGCAAACAGTAATTACGTCGTCTTTTTAATCTTTTATCCCAAAAGCAACAACCTTTTAGAAAGCAGCTTTTACTAAAGAACCTTCCTAATTGTGGCATGACTATGGAAATGTTTAGCCAAATTGATAGACGTCTGTAACCTGCCAGATGCAAAAGTATTATATAATAAAGAGAGGGGATGAGGAGCATTGGCAAAACGGAAAACGAAATTTGTATGTCAGGAATGTGGTTATGAATCAGCGAAATGGATGGGCAAATGTCCAGGGTGCAACAACTGGAATACATTAGTTGAGGAAATCGAAGCATCGCGTGCTACTGTTCAGCATACAGTAAGTGGGGGCGTAAAAACTGCTAGCAAGCCTGAAAAAATTACCGCCATACAGTCACAGAAAGAACCGCGGATAACCACTTCGATGATGGAATTAAATCGTGTGCTTGGTGGAGGAGTCGTTCCTGGATCTCTTGTCCTCGTCGGTGGCGACCCGGGGATCGGGAAATCAACATTGCTACTGCAAATATCCTCGCAACTCGCGGATAAACAGCTCCCGGTACTCTATATATCAGGAGAGGAATCAACTCGCCAAACCAAGCTACGCGCCGATCGCTTAGGCGTTACATCAGATTTACTGTATGTTTTATCTGAAACAAACTTATTTGATATCACCAAACATATTAACGAAATTCAGCCATCTTTTGTGGTTATTGACTCCATTCAAACCATTTTTCGCGAAGAAGTCAGCAGTGCTCCGGGGAGTGTATCTCAAGTTCGTGAGTCTACAAGTGAATTAATGAAAATAGCAAAATCGAGTGGCATTCCGATATTTATTGTTGGCCATGTAACGAAAGAGGGAGCTATTGCCGGACCCAGAATGCTGGAACATATGGTGGACGCTGTACTTTATTTTGAAGGTGAAAGACATCATATGTATCGCATTTTACGTGGTGTTAAGAATCGCTTTGGCAGCACAAATGAAATGGGTATATTCGAAATGAAGGAAGAAGGCTTAAAGGAAGTCATGAATCCTTCCGAGATATTTCTAGAGGAGCGTTCGCAAGGGGCTGCAGGTTCTACTGTTGTTGCCTCGATGGAGGGGACGAGACCGGTACTTGTGGAAATACAAGCTCTAATTTCGCCTTCAAGTTTTGGGAATCCGCGCAGGATGGCGACAGGGGTTGATAGTAGCAGGGTCCCGTTATTAATGGCGGTACTTGAAAAACGTGTTGGCTTAATGCTACAGAACCAAGATGCATATATTAAAGTAGCTGGGGGTGTGAAACTTGATGAGCCGGCTATTGATCTGGCAATCGCTGTAAGTATTGCTTCGAGCTTCCGTGATCAATCCACACTTCCGGAAGATATTTTTATTGGGGAAGTAGGTTTAACAGGTGAGATACGTCGCGTTTCCCGGATCGAACAACGCGTGCAGGAAGCGGCTAAGCTTGGGTTTAAGCGCGTTATCTGTCCGAAGAAGAATTTAGATGGCTGGACGGTCCCCGAAAATATTCAAGTTGTCGGTGTGAATACCGTTCAGGAGGCGCTGGATACCGGTCTGGCAAGATAGGCATTAGAAAATATTGCTATTGTTATTTCACTGTGATAAAATATATTGTTTATCAAATTGATAGTATGGGCTAGTTATGCTATTATTTAGTTGATATCATAGGGTTTTCTTTATTGTTTTAGGATTATTTTAATTTAAAGAAGGTAATAATAAAGTTAGGAGGTGAACAGTGGTGCTAAAATATATAGTTTATTTATTCTTTATTGTTTTAGGTGGTACCATTGGGTATTTATATATACCATATATTATTAATTTATTGGATTTTACAGAAGCAAGTTGGGTCGCATCACCATATCTGGGCATGATAATCGGTGCAATTATTTTCTTTCTTATTTCATATGTTCTGGCAGACTATGTTGCAAAATCGCTAAAATGGGTCGAGGACGCACTCATCAAACTGCCGGCGGTAGATTTGTTTTTTGGTAGTTTAGGATTGATTCTGGGATTAGTTATTGCTTACTTTATCAATATGCCATTGCAGGACATAAACATTGATATTGTTTCACAGGTATTGCCGCTATTTATTACCATTTTACTAGGTTACTTTGGATTTCAGGTTGGATTCAGACGCAGAGAGGAATTCGTCAATTTATTAAATATTAATAAAAAAGAACGTGATAAAAGTGATAAGCGAAGATCTGTTGACACACCGGAAACCAATCAGCCAAAAGCAAAAATCCTGGATACAAGTGTTATTATCGATGGACGGATTGCTGACATTTGTCAAACGAACTTCCTGGAAGGAACGATTGTCATTCCACAGTTTGTTCTTGGGGAATTGCAGCACATCGCAGATTCCTCTGATGCCTTGAAACGTAACAGAGGACGTCGGGGATTAGATGTGCTGAATCGTATTCAAAAGGACTTACCTGTAAAAGTGGAAATTTATGAAGGCGATTTTGATGAAATTCAAGAAGTTGACAGCAAATTGATTAAGTTAGCAAAGGTTATTGGCGGAATTGTAGTGACGAATGATTTTAATCTAAATAAAGTATGTGACCTGCAAAGTGTCCCCGTCTTAAATATTAATGATCTGGCAAATGCAGTTAAACCTGTCGTATTACCTGGTGAAGAACTGGAAGTACATGTGATCAAGGACGGGAAAGAACATAATCAAGGTGTTGCCTATTTGGATGATGGAACGATGATTGTGGTAGAAGAAGGAAGAAATTATATCGGTAAAAAAATTGAGGTATTAATTACGAGTGTCTTGCAAACTTCTGCAGGAAGAATGATTTTTGCAAAACCAAAATTACTTGAAAAAGCGCAATAAAAAGGGTATAACTTATTATGGTACAGTAAAAAGTGATAACTTCGATGTTATCACTTTTTGTTACAGTTCATATAGTCGTGAATTTTTATATAAAACCGAAATAACGAAAGGGGCAACACCATGACAGATAAAGTTCGTGTACGTTACGCGCCAAGTCCAACAGGTAATTTGCATATCGGGAATGCGCGTACGGCATTATTTAATTATTTATTTGCTAAACATTTCGATGGGAAATTTATTATTCGTGTGGAGGATACAGATGACAAAAGGAATGTCGCTGGTGGAGAAGAAAGCCAGCTTAAATATTTAAATTGGCTCGGTATCCACTGGGATGAGGGTGCTGATGTTGGCGGGGATTATGGTCCATACCGTCAAACAGAGCGGCTTGATTTATATAATAAATATGTAGAAGAATTGTTTGAAAAGGGTCTAGCTTATAAATGTTATATGACAGAAGAAGAACTTGAGGCAGAACGGGAGGAACAGCGCAGGGAAGGACAAGTTCCGAAATACTCCGGGGCACATCGTGACTTAACAGATGAGCAAATTGCAGCGTTTGAAGCAGAAGGTCGTAAGCCTAGTATCCGTATGCGCGTTCCTGCAAATCAGACCTATACATTTAAAGATATTGTCCGCGGGAATATCACGTTTGAATCCAGTGATTTTGGTGACTGGGTAATTGTGAAGAAAAATGGTATTCCAACCTATAATTTTGCAGTTGCTATTGATGATCATTTGATGGAGATTTCGCACGTACTCCGTGGGGAGGAGCATATTTCGAACACACCGAAACAAATGATGGTCTACGATGCATTTGGCTGGGAGCCTCCGAAGTTTGGCCATATGACATTAATTTTAAATGAAGAGCGCAAGAAATTAAGTAAACGTGATGAGCATATCCTGCAATTTATTGAGCAATACCGTAATTTGGGATATTTGCCGGAAACATTATTCAACTTTATTACATTGCTCGGCTGGTCTCCGGTCGGTGAGGAAGAAATTTTTGATAAAGAAACATTGATTAACATTTTCGACCCTGAGCGTCTGTCCACGTCTGCTGCTATTTTTGATCGTCAAAAGTTAAATTGGATGAACAATGAATATATTAAGGCATCTGAATTAGAAACGGTGATTGATTTAGCAATGCCGCACCTGATTGATGCGGGAAGACTTCCTAAGGATATGGATGTTGAAACAAGAACCTGGGCAGAAAAAGTGATCGCTTTATATAGAGAACAATTACGCTATGGTGCGGAGATTGTGGAGTTAACGGAGCTATTTTTCAATGAGGATATTACCTTTGATGAAGGCTCCATGGATGTCCTCAAGCAGGAACAGGTGCCAGAAGTACTGCAGGTTTTCACAGATAAACTCATCCATTTGGACGAGTTTACCAAAGACTCCATTAAGCAAAACATTAAAGCAACGCAGAAAGAGACAGGCCACCGTGGCAAAAAGTTATTTATGCCGATTCGTGTAGCTACAACCGGGCAAACCCACGGACCGGAGCTGCCAATGGCTATTGAGCTTTTAGGGAAAGACGTTATTCTGGCAAGACTTGATAAAGTATTAAAACAAATTGGAGCTTAATTTATTCACATTACATCAAATTTGTAATATAGTAGTAAGTAACCAAATAGTGAACGTTGACGAGGAAAAGTAGAAAATGAAGGTCTTATCCAGAGAGAATCACCACCCGGCTGCGAGTGATTTTAAGGCATCATTTTTGAAGTGCCCCTCCTGAGTCTGTTATGGAACTTTTGCCTTTAGTACATAATGGCGGAACTCTACCGTTATAAGAGCATAAGTTGGGAGAAATAATCTTCTCCAAACAGAGTGGAACCACGCTTGATGAGCGTCTCTGTGTATTTGAATACACAGAGACGCTTTTTTGATTCTCTATTAAGGGAGGCTTAACGTAATGGGATTTTTCAGGACGATGAAAGAGGATATGCATGTTGTATTTGAACAGGATCCGGCAGCCCGAACATATATGGAGGTAATTTTGACGTATTCCGGTTTGCATGCAGTATGGTCACATCGGATTGCCCACGCTTTTTATAATAAACGTTTATTTTTTATTGCACGTGTTATTTCACAAGTGAGTCGCTTTATAACAGGCATTGAGATCCATCCAGGAGCAAAAATAGGAAGGCGTCTATTTATTGATCATGGGATGGGTGTTGTTATTGGAGAAACATGCGAAATCGGGGATAATGTCACTCTTTTCCAAGGCGTAACCTTGGGGGCACGGGCAAGGAAAAGGGAAAACGCCACCCGACTGTGAAAGACAATGCTCTCATTTCTACCGGTGCCAAAGTACTTGGGTCGTTAACGATTGGGGAAAGCTCCAAAATAGGCGGTGGTGCTGTTGTGGTCAAGGATGTACCTGACCACTCCACTGTGGTCGGTGTACCGGGAAGAGTCGTTGTCCAAAACGGGGAAAAGGTACGAACAGATCTGGATCATCATAAACTGCCGGATCCTGTCGCGGATAGATGTGCCGAATTACAAGCAGAAGTGGATGAACTAAAAAAGGAATTAGCTATGTTGAAAGAAGGAGATCGCCATGCCGATAAAAGTTTATAATACATTAACACGCCAAAAAGAAGATTTTCAGACCTTGGAAGAAGGTAAAGTGAGCATGTATGTTTGTGGACCAACTGTATATAACTATATTCATATTGGAAACGCCCGTCCTGCCATTGTTTTTGATGCTGTACGCAGGTACTTGGAATATAAGGGATATACGGTTGATTACGTATTAAATTTCACTGATGTCGATGATAAGATTATTAAAAAGGCGAATGAGCTAGACGAAGAGGTTACGGATGTTGCCAATAAATTCATTGATGCATATCTGGAGGATGTCGGTGCATTAGGTGTGAAAAAGGCAACCTACAATCCGAGGGTAATGGAAGCAATGGATGATATTATCCGCTTTATTGCTGGCTTGATTGACAAAGACTATGCTTATGCGGTGGATGGGGATGTATATTTTAAACCACGGTCTTTTGATGATTACGGAAAACTCTCGCATCAATCCATTGACGAGTTGCGTTCAGGGGCAAGGATTCAAGTTGGCGAAAAGAAAGAAGATCCGCTTGATTTTGCCCTATGGAAGAGTGCGAAGGAAGGCGAAATTGCTTGGGATTCACCGTGGGGTGGCGGTAGACCAGGATGGCATATTGAATGCTCGGCAATGGCCAAGAAATATTTAGGTGAAACCATCGATATCCATGCTGGTGGTCAGGACTTGACCTTCCCTCATCACGAAAATGAAATTGCACAATCAGAAGCAATGAATGGTGAAACATTTGCAAATTACTGGATGCATAATGGGTATATTAATATTGAGAATGAAAAAATGTCCAAATCACTGGGGAATTTTGTGTTAACGAGAGATATTATAAAAGAACATGACCCGCGTGTTGTTCGTTTTTTTATGTTGACCGTTCATTACCGTAATCCGATTAATTTTACGAATGAATTATTAAACGCTGCTAAAAATAGCCTTGATCGCATTGAAACCTCCTACTTTAATTTAGAGCACCGAAAGCAAGCAAGTATGAATTTAGTAGACGATAAAGAAGAATGGCTGGGCAAAGTGGATCAGCTCAAACAGCGGTTTGAAGCGGAAATGGATGATGATTTTAACACAGCAAATGCCATCTCGGTTTTATTTGACCTAACGAAAGAAGCGAATGTTTACTTACAATCCGAGCAAACATCAACAAAGGTTATCGAAGCATTTCAAGATGCAATCGCTTCTATACTGGATGTACTTGGAATTACTTTACAAGGAGAAACTAAACTTCTTGACGAAGAAATAGATGCATTAATAGAGGAGAGAACGGAAGCCAGGAAAAACCGAGATTTTGCCCGTGCGGATGACATCAGAGATATGCTGAAGGAAAAAAATATTATTCTGGAAGATACAAACCAGGGTGTTCGTTGGAAAAGAGGCGAATGATGGAGCCTCGTGATGTAAAACAGATGAAAAGTTTAGCCCTGGCATATATGGGTGATGCCGTTTATGAAGTGTATGTAAGGGAACATTTAATCGATGCAGGCCAGGTGAAGCCAAATCATCTTCATCAAGAAGCGGTGACGTTTGTCTCAGGTAAGGCTCAAGCAGATATTATTTTGCATTGGCTTGAGGAAGGGATTCTCACAGGAGATGAGGAGCGGATTGCCCGGCGTGGGCGAAATGCAAAATCCGGCTCCATCCCTAAGAACACGAGTGTACAAGCCTATCGGTACAGTACAGCATTCGAAGCGTTGATAGGCTATCACCATTTAGCTGGTAATCAGGATCGTTTAACCGAATTATTACAAAAAGCGATTCACTTTATCGAAGGGAGGAAGACGTAACATGGATCAGGAAATGATCACAGGAAAGAACCCGGTTATTGAAGCATTAAAATCCGGAAGATCTGTCAATAAAGTATTTATTTCCGAGCAGTTAAATGCAAATGTGCAAGGCAAATTGATCAGCCTCGGAAAATCAGCCGGAACCATTGTGCAAAAAGTACCGAAGAAAAGATTGGATCAGTTAAGTGCCGGGAATCATCAAGGAGTTATCGCATACGTGGCGTCCTATCAATACGCAACGCTTGATGATTTGTTCGATCGGGCTGCGGCGCGAAATGAGGATCCATTTTTTATTATTTTGGACGAGCTAGAGGATCCGCATAATTTAGGATCCATCTTACGTACAGCTGATGCAACAGGCCTGCATGGTGTTATTATACCGAAAAGACGCTCGGTAGGCTTAACAGCAACAGTTGCCAAAACGGCTGCGGGTGCTATGGAACATATTCCTGTTGTCAGAGTGACTAATATCGCCAACACCATCGAGGAATTAAAGGAAAAAAATGTGTGGGTCGTCGGTACAGATGCAAACGCAACAGAAGATTATCGTGTATTAGATGGTACCATTCCTATTGCACTTGTCATAGGAAATGAAGGGAAAGGGATGAGCCGATTAACAAAGGAAAAATGTGATTGGACCGTAAGCCTCCCATTAAAGGGGCATGTCTCCTCATTAAATGCTTCTGTCGCATGCAGCCTTTTGTTATATGAGGTATATCGCAGGCGACATCCCATTGGTGATGGCGGATGATTGTACTTGTTGTCGATGGATATAATATTATAGGGGCATGGGATGAATTACAACGCCTGAAAGAGATTGACATGGCGCAGGCCCGCGATCGATTAATAGAGTGGATGGCTGAATACCAGGCATATTCCGGACATCGTGTCATTATTGTGTTTGATGCCTATTATGTCAAGGGGTTGGCCAGTAAACTCGAGGCATTTAAAGTAGAGATTATTTATACCAAAGAAAAGGAAACGGCAGATGAATGTATCGAGAAGCTTGTAACGAAACTGAAAAATGTTCAGAACCAAGTATATGTAGCAACATCTGACTATGCGGAGCAAAGTACTATTTTCTCAAGAGGCGCATTAAGAAAACCAGCCAGAGAGCTCTATATTGAATTAAAAAATATGGAGAGAGAGATAAAAGAAAATATCCAGAACCATAAGAAAATCCAGCCACAATCAAAGATAGCACTTGATGAAGATGTTTTAGAAAAATTCGAAAAGTGGCGCCGCGGGGATATATAAGCATGAAAATACCTCTAAATTGCCTATTCTCCTCGGTTTTGCCTATTGACTCTATTTAAGCGCTTACTGTATAATAACGTTTAAAGTGACTGCAATATAGTCAGGGGGTCATTCCTGGTGAATGTCAAGCAACTAGAGGTAGACCATAAATTAAGCTTGCTTGATGATGATGGGGTATTACAGCTGATTCATCAAGGAAATAGTCATGCGCTCGACTTTTTAATACATAAATATAGAAACTTTGTGTGGGCAAAAGCGCATACCTATTTTATTATTGGTGCTGATAAAGAGGACATCACGCAAGAAGGCATGATTGGCCTCTATAAGGCGATAAGGGATTATGATGGGGACAAGCTGTCTTCATTTAAAGCTTTTGCCGAGCTATGTGTAACACGGCAAATTATCACTGCTATTAAGACAGCAACAAGACAGAAACACATCCCGCTTAATTCCTATGTGTCATTGGATAAGCCGATTTATGATGAAGAATCGGATCGGACGTTGATGGATGTAATTGCTGAGTCAGGGGCGCTCGACCCACAGGAATTAGTTATAAACAGGGAAAAATTAGGCGATATGGAACTTAAATTATCCGAATTATTGAGCGAATTTGAAAGGGATGTTCTGCACCTATATTTAGATGGACAATCTTATCAGGAGATTTCTATTACATTAAAACGTCATGTGAAGTCTGTTGATAATGCCTTGCAACGTGTGAAGCGGAAATTGGAACAATTAATTGAAAGTGGTGGAATCAAACATGGCGTTGACACTTCGACGTAACCATGCTACATTAATATGAGGAAAATACCCTTTAATGGGGTGAAAACAATGAATAAAATAACATTAGCGTGTGCTATTTGTTCAAGCAGAAATTATACAACGAATAAAAATGTATCCACACAACCTGCACGCTTGGAAGTAAATAAGTACTGCAAAACATGCAGGAAGCATACATTGCACCGCGAGACAAAATAAAAGTGCGCATTTTTCTCAGGGAGTTTAGGGGGTACAAGCTCGCATGATTAAGTTTTTAAAGAACGTCACCAGAGAGATGAAAAAAGTTTCCTGGCCAAAAAGTCGTGAATTGACAAGCTATACCATAACGGTAATATTAACAGTTAGTTTCGTTGCTGTCTTTTTTGCTGTCATTGATTTTGGAATTTCACAAGTTTTAAATAGTTTTTTTGAATAATAATAGGTAATGTATGCTATAATGAAAATAATTAATATTTTAACTAAAAACCCGGGCTAGCGGGTTTTTTAAGTTGTCTAAAAAAGGTGTTAAAACATAACATGAACATATACATGACTTAAAACTAAAGGGAGGGAAGGACAAAATACATTGTCCTGTTCAAATGGAGAAAAATTGGTATGTCATTCATACGTATTCCGGGTATGAAAATAAAGTAAGAATGAATTTGGAAAAAAGGGTTGAATCGATGGGGATGGAAGATAAGATATTCCGCGTACTCGTTCCTGAAGATGAAGAAACCGAGATTAAGGATGGCAAAAAGAAGACTGTCAAAAAGAAATTCTTCCCTGGTTATGTCCTGACTGAAATGATCATGACAGATGACTCCTGGTATGTTGTGCGCAACACCCCGGGTGTAACAGGATTCATCGGTTCCAGTGGAGGTGGTGCAAAGCCAACCCCGATCCTGCCTGATGAAGTAGAATCCGTATTAAAACGCATGGGTGTGGATGAATCGCCTGTGCAGGTTGATTTCGAATTAAAAGAAAATGTCCAAGTAACAGATGGCCCATTTACGGACTTTGCCGGCACGATCGAGCATATTGATACCGACAAGCAAAAAGTTAAAGTCCACGTGAACATGTTTGGCAGAGAAACGCCTGTTGAACTGGACTTTTCACAAATTGAGAAAATGACTTAGAGTTGTTTTAAAAGGCTGCTTTCTAAAAGGTTGAGACTGCACTAAAGGTTCGTCCCACCGAAAACATTTGTTTTTTTGACATAAAAGATATAGAAGACAACCCAGTGACTACTAGTGACAATTCTTTTGCAAACACTGGTTGAGAACAGGGGGTTCGCTACGGAAATACATTTCGCGCACCTTAGGGCTGCTGGTGAGCCTCCTCGTGCTCGTCGTGTTGCAAGTGATTTCGAGAAGTAGCACTCCTCGCAAAAAAGATTGCTATTGCACTTCGGGGTCTCACCTATGCCTTTCCTCCCGCCGGAGTCTCCGTGTATTTCCTCCGCTAACAGTGGCTTACTATAATATTATTTGTGTAATAAAACGAAACAGATTCGTTGCTATCACTAGTCAGAGTGAGCGGAGGGCAGTCGAATCCTGCGAGAACAAATGTCTTCGGTGGGATGAGCGTTGCACATTACGTCGTATTTTATATCAACTCTGAATCTTTAAAACCAACAATGATTGCGAAAGAGTCTTTAAAAATGCCAACAAAATACTTGCATTATTTCATAAAGCATGCTAAAATTCTTTTGTTATTCATGCTTTTTGAATAGCGAGGTAAATATGAGTGGGAGGATCCTTCTTGGATACCTATTACCACATCACGGACTTTAAGGAGGTGTGTCTCGTGGCTAAAAAAGTAATCAAGTTAGTGAAATTGCAGATCCCTGCCGGAAAAGCAAACCCAGCACCACCAGTAGGACCGGCATTAGGTCAAGCGGGTGTTAATATCATGGGATTCTGTAAAGAATTTAATGCACGTACACAAGATCAGGCAGGTACGGTTATTCCTGTTGAAATTACGGTTTTTGAAGACCGTTCATTTACATTTGTTACAAAAACTCCACCTGCTGCTGTCTTGTTGAAGCAGGAAGCTGGTATTGATACCGCATCAGGAGAGCCTAACCGTAATAAAGTAGGTTCTGTAAAACGTGATAAAGTAAGAGAAATCGCAGAAACGAAGATGGAAGACTTAAACGCTGCTGATGTAGAAGCGGCAATGCGTATGGTTGAAGGAACTGCCCGCAGTATGGGTATCACAGTTGAAGACTAATCTAATTCAATTTTAATACGGTGCAGGCTGTGATCTTCAGATGCCTGTTCGCAGCCTTTACGTTAATGCGGCGGTTTTGCTATGAGCGAAGGTGTGGCATGCGTTATAAGAGCTTTTGTGCTCTTATAAGTGGGAGGTATTACCGTTATAACCACAATAGAGGAGGAAACAAAATGGCTAAAAAAAGTAAAAAGTATCAAGAAGCATCAAAACTTGTTGATCGCTCTAAATCATATGAAGTAAGTGAAGCTGTTTCATTAGCGAAAGAGGCAGCCAAAGCAAACTTTGACGAAACAGTTGAAGCTGCATTTCGTTTAGGTGTGGATCCTAAAAAAGCAGACCAGCAAATTCGCGGTGCAACCGTTTTGCCACATGGTACTGGTAAAACGCAACGTGTACTGGTTTTCGCAAAAGGTGACAAAGCAAAAGAAGCAGAAGATGCGGGAGCAGATTATGTTGGAGAATCAGATTACATCGACCAGATTAACAAAGGATGGTTCGAATTTGATGTGATTGTTGCAACACCGGACATGATGGCTGAAGTTGGTAAACTTGGACGTGTACTCGGACCAAAAGGACTCATGCCAAACCCGAAAACCGGAACAGTTACATTTGAAGTTGAAAAAGCCGTTAATGATATTAAAGCTGGTAAAGTGGAATATCGTGTCGATAAATCTGCTAACATTCACGTTCCTATTGGAAAACTATCATTCGATAATGATAAATTAATCGAAAACTTTGCAGCTATTACGGACACACTTGTTAAAGTGAAACCGCAAAGCTCCAAAGGGACTTACCTGCGTAATGCTTCTATAGCTTCTACAATGGGACCTGGAATCAGAGTTGACGTTTCCAGTTATCGTTAATTAGCTGTTGACTTTTACCGAAATGTTAGTTATACTAAATTTCGTTATAAATGAATACGTTGTGCCGTAGACAGCAGGGGCAAAAATTGCTTAATATTCCTGCCGAGGTGTTTAGAACCAAGTGAGATAAATCTATGATTGATTGTCATTTGTTATAAGCCTTCATGTCTACATGGAGGCTTTTATTATGTGATAGACTCAGGTCGCACGCGGTATGATGAATGTTACTAGGAGGTGGAACAATGTCCAGTATTATCGAAAAGAAGAAACAGGTAGTAGATGAAATCACTGAAAAATTTCAAGCGAGCCAAACAGCAGTAATCGTTGACTACCGAGGCCTTGATGTTGCTGAAGTAACTGATTTACGTAAACAATTACGCGACGCTGGTATTGACTTTAAAGTTTATAAAAATACAATGACCCGCCGCGCAGTTGAAGCTGCAGATTTAACGGAACTAAACGAAACATTGGTTGGTCCAACTGCTGTTGCATTTAGTAATGATGATGTCGTAGCACCAGCAAGAATTATTAATGATTTTGCAAAAAAACATCAGGAACTTGAAATTAAAGGTGGCGTGATCGAAGGTAAAGTTGCTTCCCTTGATCAAATGCAAGAGCTTGCTACCCTGCCAAATTACGAAGGTATGGTTTCCATGTTGCTTAGTGTACTACAAGCACCTGTACGTAACTTTGCGTATGTTACAAAATCTGTTGCAGAGCAAAAAGAAGAGCAAGGCGCATAAACTTGCCCTTATAAATATGTGTTTAAAAAGAAGGATAAAAAGGACCGAGAAGTTCGAGGCGGCGTAGCTCCCGAGTACCGGAACGTATGCAATTAATACGTGAGGAACGGAAAAGCAAGCATTCGTGAGAAATTCGATGTGTCATTTTTACCGGACTTTTTGAACATCCTTATAAATCAAAACCAAAATTAGGAGGAAATATCATGTCTAAGGAACAAATCATTGAAGAAATTAAAGAAATGTCCGTACTAGACTTAAACGATCTAGTAAAAGCAATTGAAGAAGAATTTGGTGTAACAGCTGCAGCACCTGTTGCAGCAGGAGGCGGAGCTGCTGAAGGCGAAGCTGCTGAAGAACAAACTGAATTTGATGTAGTACTTGAAAGTGCTGGAGACTCCAAAATCAAAGTTGTTAAAGCAGTTCGTGAAATCACAGGTCTTGGTCTTAAAGACGCAAAAGACGTGGTTGATAATGCACCAAAAGCCGTTAAAGAAGGCGTAACAAAAGAAGAAGCAGAAGAAGTTAAAGGCCAACTTGAAGAAGTAGGCGCATCTGTAGAAGTTAAGTAATTTTTACTGACAATATTAGAGGAAGCTCGTCGTTTAACGACGGGCTTTCTGTATCTGATCAATGAACAAAAATCTTCTCCATTCTATTAAAGGATGTGACCTCAGTTGGCTGAGCATTACTATTCACAACAACCTCAATCCAAAAGTTCACCCAAGACTTGGAATTATCAATTACGAACAAGATTATATACATTCACTAGTGATGTCGGTGTTTTTTCTAAAAATGAAGTGGATTTTGGTTCTAGACTGTTAATAGAGCAATTCCGTGAACCTGCTATTTTGGGAGATTTTTTAGACCTTGGCTGTGGTTACGGGCCTATTGGTATTGTCCTTGCAGATCATTTCCCTGATCGGAATGTAATGCTATCGGATATTAACGAAAGGGCCATAACCCTAACAAGAAAAAATGCAGCACTTAATCGTATCGATAATGTCGAATGCATACAAAGTGATCAGTTTTCCAATTTAGTCAGTCGTTCATTTGCTGCGATTGTAATGAATCCGCCAATACGGGCCGGGAAAAAAGTTGTTCATCAATTATTTGAGGGAGCCAAGGCTGCACTGCATGATAATGGAGAGTTGTGGGTCGTTATTCAAAAGAAACAGGGCGCTCCTTCGGCAAAGTCAAAATTAGAAGATCTATTTGGGAGTGTAGAAATAGTTGCTAGAGACAAAGGTTATTTTATCCTGCGAGCTGTTAATGTTTGACCAAGTAATGCTCTTATGATACTATAGGTAAATGTTAATATTGGATTTCTTTGTCAAGAGGAATTTTTATAAAAAGTGAAACGTATATTTCCCCGGTGATCGGAGACACTGGTAAAATCGAGAAATATAACGGATGAGGTTTTACAGTAAAATCTTTATTTCACTAAGATAAGAATATAACAATTAACTCCGCATTGCAAGTTTGTTCAGCTCATTTTTAACAGTTGAACGTATGGGTAGATCTGAAAAACAAAGCTGAATAATCGTATTTTCAGTGTGTTTTTCTTTCATATATAAACATTTTAAGAAAAATGCTTGATTTAAGGGGTGAAGCTGTTGACAGGTCAACTAGTTCAGTATGGACGGCACCGCCAGCGCAGGAGCTATGCGCGTATCAGTGAGGTATTAGAGCTGCCAAATCTAATTGAAATCCAAACCGCTTCGTATCAATGGTTTCTAGAAGAGGGTTTGAGGGAAATGTTTAAAGACATTTCACCTATTGAGGATTTTACAGGGAACTTATCATTGGAATTTGTGGATTATACATTAGAAGAACCAAAATACCCTGTAGATGAATCCAAGGAAAGGGATGTCACGTATAATGCTCCACTTCGCGTGAAGGTTCGTTTAATCAATAACGAAACCGGCGAAGTAAAAGAGCAGGAAGTTTTTATGGGAGATTTCCCGCTTATGACAGATACAGGGACGTTTGTTATCAATGGAGCTGAGCGTGTTATCGTCTCACAGCTCGTGCGTTCACCTAGTGTCTATTATAATGAAAAATATGATAAAAATGGAAAAAGAGGTATCACCGCAACTGTTATTCCTAACCGTGGTGCATGGTTGGAATTTGAAACAGATGCAAAAGATGTAGCTTATGTTCGGATTGACCGTACACGTAAATTGCCGATTACGGTGCTTATGCGTGCACTTGGATTTGGCTCAGATCAGGAAATCATTGATCTTATAGGTGAGAATGAATACCTGAAAAACACGCTCGAAAAAGATAACACAGAAACTACTGATAAAGCGCTGCTGGAAATCTATGAACGCCTCCGTCCTGGAGAGCCACCTACAGTAGATAATGCGAAAAGCTTATTAGTTTCTCGCTTTTTTGATCCAAAACGTTACGACCTTGCACATGTCGGGCGTTATAAAATGAATAAAAAGTTAGACATAAAAAATCGCCTGTTTAACCAAGTACTGGCTGAAACCATTGTCGATCATGAGACAGGGGAAGTTTTAGCACAAAAAGGTGATAAACTGGAGCGTAAATTATTAGATAAAATTATACCATATTTGGAAAGTGAAGAGGAAAAACTGGGAGAGAAAATTCTTGAGCCTAGCGAAGGGGTCATTGAAGACCAGATCCCGCTTCAATCCATTAAAATTGTAGATCCTACTGACCCTAGCGGGGAGCGGGAGCTTAATGTTATTGGAAATGCAGATGTGGATGATTCTATTAAAAATATAACACCAGCTGATATTGTATCAGCAGTAAGCTATTTCTTTAATCTCCTGCACCGGGTTGGAGGTACAGATGATATTGACCATTTAGGTAATCGTCGCCTACGCTCCGTTGGTGAATTATTACAAAATCAATTTCGTATTGGATTATCCCGTATGGAACGTGTGGTTCGCGAGCGAATGTCTATTCAAGACACTTCCAGCATCACACCACAGCAGTTGATTAATATTCGACCTGTGATTGCTTCCATTAAAGAGTTCTTCGGTAGCTCGCAGTTATCACAGTTTATGGACCAGACCAACCCGTTAGCAGAACTTACGCATAAACGCCGTTTGTCTGCCCTTGGACCTGGTGGCCTGACCCGTGAGCGTGCAGGCTTTGAAGTTCGTGATGTTCACTACTCCCACTATGGGCGTATGTGTCCAATTGAAACACCTGAGGGTCCGAATATCGGTTTAATAAACTCCTTGTCAAGCTATGCAAAAGTAAACCAATTTGGCTTTATTGAAACACCATATCGCCGAGTTGATCCGGAAACGAATAAAGTAACAGCGAAAATTGATTATTTGACTGCAGATGAAGAAGATAATTATATTGTTGCACAGGCAAATGCGGTGTTAAACGATGATGGAAGCTTTGCAGATGATGAAGTTATTGCCCGTTTCCGTGGTGAAAACACCGTAGTTCCACAAAGTCAGCTTGATTACATGGATGTTTCACCAAAGCAGGTTGTATCAGCTGCAACGGCATGTATTCCATTTCTGGAAAACGATGACTCCAACCGTGCATTGATGGGTGCGAATATGCAACGTCAGGCAGTACCATTAATGGATCCAAAGGC
Organism: Virgibacillus sp. NKC19-16; assembly: GCF_021560035.1. NCBI lineage: Bacteria > Bacillati > Bacillota > Bacilli > Caryophanales > Bacillaceae > Virgibacillus > Virgibacillus salidurans. The sequence continues at coordinate 144,968 of NZ_CP074373.1, forward strand.
TCCAATTGTTGGTACCGGTATGGAATATGTTGACGGGAAAGATTCCGGTGCTGCGATAATTTGCCGCAACGATGGGATTGTAGAACGTGTTGAGGCGAAGGAAATTCACGTCCGCCGTATTTCCGAAGTTGATGGAAAAGAAGTGGAAGGCGATTTAGAAAAATATAGTCTACAAAAATATATTCGCTCAAACCAGGGAACAAGTTATAACCAGCGACCAATCGTAAGTCAGGGCGATCGAGTTACAAAAGGCGAAATCCTCGCTGACGGTCCTTCCATGGAAGTTGGAGAGCTAGCATTAGGCCGTAACGTGCTTGTAGGCTTTATGACATGGGAAGGTTACAACTATGAGGATGCCATCATTATGAGTGAAAGACTCGTTAAAGATGATGATTTCACATCCATTCATATTGAAGAATACGAATCGGAGGCCCGTGATACAAAACTGGGACCTGAAGAAATAACCAGAGATATTCCAAACGTCGGGGAAGATGCACTGAAGAACCTGAACGAAGAAGGGATTATCCGGGTTGGTGCTGAAGTAACAGATGGAGATATTTTAGTTGGTAAAGTAACGCCAAAAGGGGTTACAGAATTATCCTCTGAAGAACGTCTGCTTCATGCCATCTTTGGAGAGAAAGCCCGAGAGGTCCGCGACACATCCCTAAAAGTGCCAAATGGATCCGGGGGAATTGTGCTCGACGTTAGAATCTTCAACCGTGAGGATGGCGATGAGTTATCGCCCGGTGTTAATAAGTTGGTTCGTGTGTACATTGTACAGAAACGTAAGATATCCGAAGGGGATAAAATGGCAGGACGTCACGGGAATAAAGGGGTAATTTCAAAACTATTACCAGAAGAAGATATGCCATTCATGCCAGATGGCACCCCAGTCGATGTTATGCTTAATCCGTTAGGTGTCCCATCACGTATGAATATCGGACAGGTATTTGAAATGCATCTTGGAATGGCTGCTAGAAACCTTGGCATTCATGTAGCTACGCCAGTATTTGATGGTGCGAATGAGCAGGATGTATATGAAACCATGCAAGAAGCAGGTATGTCACCAGATGCGAAAACCATACTTTATGACGGCAGAACCGGTGAACCATTTGATAACCGCATATCTGTTGGTGTTATGTATATGATTAAACTATCACACATGGTTGATGATAAATTACACGCACGTTCCACAGGCCCTTATTCACTGGTTACGCAACAACCACTTGGTGGTAAGGCGCAATTTGGTGGACAGCGTTTTGGTGAGATGGAAGTTTGGGCACTTGAAGCATATGGCGCTGCATACACACTTCAGGAAATACTAACCGTTAAATCAGATGATGTTGTCGGTCGTGTGAAAACATATGAATCGATTGTTAAAGGTGATAATGTAGCTGATCCGGGAATACCGGAATCATTCAAAGTACTCATTAAAGAACTTCAAAGCCTTGGAATGGATGTCAAAATGCTCTCAGCAGATGAAGAGGAAATTGACATGCGTGAATTGGAAGAAGAAGAAACACAGGCAGCAAGCAAGCTTAATTTGGAAGTCGGAGAAAATTAAAAAGCGGGTGGGTGTTGGTTCGGATAACGAGTCAACTCCCAGCTTTATCAAGGCAACGCAGGCTGATGATAAAATCGGACACTGAAAGGGAGGTAGGCCCCTTGCTAGATGTAAATAACTTTGAGTATATGAAGATCGGTTTAGCTTCATCAGAGAAGATTCGCTCGTGGTCATACGGCGAGGTGAAAAAACCAGAAACGATTAATTATCGGACGTTGAAACCGGAAAAAGACGGTTTGTTTTGTGAACGAATTTTCGGTCCGCAAAAAGACTGGGAATGTCATTGCGGAAAGTATAAACGTGTACGATACAAAGGTGTTGTCTGTGATCGTTGTGGTGTTGAAGTGACGAAATCAAAAGTTCGTCGTGAACGTATGGGACACCTCGAATTAGCTGCCCCTGTATCACATATTTGGTATTTTAAAGGTATCCCAAGTCGTATGGGACTTGTATTAGACATGTCACCAAGGGCTTTGGAAGAGGTTATCTATTTTGCCGCATATATTGTTACAGACGCCGGAGATACACCTTTAGAGAAAAAACAACTATTATCTGAGAAAGAATATCGCTCCTATTATGATAAATATGGTAAATCATTTAAAGCGCAAATGGGTGCCGAAGCAATCCGTAAACTTCTGCAGGATATCGATCTTGAAAAGGAAGTTGAGGCTTTAAGAGAAGAACTAAAAACAGCGCACGGTCAACGTAGGACGCGTGCCATTAAACGGTTGGAAGTAATCGAGTCATTTCGTCATTCAGGAAACGATACATCTTGGATGGTATTAGACGTCTTGCCTGTTATCCCACCGGAAATACGCCCGATGGTACAACTTGATGGAGGACGTTTTGCTACATCCGATCTAAACGATTTATATCGCCGTGTTATTAATCGTAATAATCGCTTGAAGCGTTTATTGGATCTTGGGGCACCAAGTATTATCGTTCAAAATGAAAAACGTATGCTTCAGGAAGCGGTGGATGCCTTAATTGATAATGGTCGCCGTGGCCGTCCGGTTACAGGTCCTGGGAACAGACCGCTAAAATCCCTGTCTCATATGCTAAAAGGGAAACAAGGCCGTTTCCGTCAAAACTTACTAGGGAAACGTGTTGACTACTCCGGACGTTCGGTTATCGTAGTTGGTCCGAGTTTGAAGATGTATCAAGTAGGTCTGCCTAGAGAGATGGCACTGGAACTGTTTAAACCTTTCGTTATGAGAGAGCTAGTATCAAAAGGAATCGCCCATAATATTAAATCAGCAAAACGCAAAGTGGAACGTGTGCATCCGGATGTATGGGACGTCTTGGAGGATGTAATCAAGGAGCACCCTGTACTGCTTAACCGTGCACCAACATTGCACCGTTTAGGTATTCAGGCATTTGAACCTATATTAGTTGAAGGGCGTGCGATTCGCTTGCACCCACTTGTGTGTACTGCATACAATGCCGACTTTGATGGTGACCAAATGGCAGTCCATGTTCCTCTGTCAGCAGAAGCGCAGGCAGAAGCGCGTGTGTTAATGCTTGCAGCACAAAATATATTGAATCCAAAAGATGGTAAGCCTGTTGTTACGCCATCACAGGATATGGTTTTAGGAAACTATTACTTGACGATGGAACGGGAAAATGCGGTTGGAGAAGGAAGCGTCTTTAAAGACCTTAACGAAGCATTGCTTTCTTATCAAAATGGTTATGTACACTTGCATACCCGGATTGCCGTTGAAGCTGCCAGTGTAAACAATAAATTTACGGAGAGTCAGCATGATCAATTGCTGCTGACAACTGTAGGTAAACTTATCTTTAATGAAATTTTACCTGAATCGTTCCCGTATATTAATGAGCCAACACAAAGCAATTTGGAAATTGAAACACCTGGGAAGTACTTTGTGGACAGCGGAACAAACATTCAAGAAGAAATTAAAAATCGCGATATTATCGACCCATTTAAAAAAGGTATATTGGGGGATATTATTGCAGAAGTGTTTAAACGATTCAAAATCAGTGAGACATCTAAAATGCTTGACCGTATGAAAGACCTTGGTTTCTACTATTCCACCAAGGCTGGTATGACTGTGGGTATATCAGACATTGTTGTGTTATCTGAAAAAGGGGAAATCCTTGATAATGCACAATCTAAAGTGGATAATGTTTCAAAACAATTCCGTCGCGGGTTAATTACGGATGAAGAACGTTACGATCGAGTGATTGCGGTATGGTCACAGGCGAAAGATACAATTCAAAACAAATTAATGTATTCATTAAGTAATAGAAACCCTATTTTCATGATGAGTGATTCAGGTGCAAGGGGTAATGCATCGAACTTCACACAGCTTGCAGGTATGCGTGGCTTAATGGCCAACCCTGCTGGTGAGATCATTGAACTGCCAATTAAATCCAGCTTCCGTGAAGGGTTGACTGTTCTTGAATACTTTATCTCGACACACGGTGCACGTAAAGGGCTAGCGGATACAGCACTTAAAACAGCTGACTCCGGCTATTTAACAAGACGCCTCGTAGACGTAGCACAAGATGTTATTGTTCGCGAAGCAGAATGTGGAACAGACCGTGGTTTGACAGTATCAACCCTGTCGGATGGAGCCGAGCTTATCGAACCATTATACGATCGATTAGTAGGTCGTACGCTTTTCCAAACCGTCAAGCATCCTGAAACAGGAGACGTTATTGTAGAAAAAGAAGAAGTAATGAACGAAGACCAGGCAAAACAGATTGTCGATGCCGGTGTTGAGCATGTAACGATACGATCTGCATTTACATGTAATACAAAACATGGCGTCTGCCAAAGATGTTATGGACGAAATCTTGCAACTGGTGACGAGGTAGAAGTTGGAGAAGCAGTGGGTATTATTGCTGCACAATCTATCGGTGAGCCTGGTACACAGTTAACAATGCGTACGTTCCACACAGGCGGAGTTGCCGGAGACGATATAACACAAGGTCTTCCACGTATCCAGGAACTGTTTGAGGCACGTAATCCTAAAGGGCAAGCCGTTATCACTGAAGTTCATGGTACGATAGAAGAAATTAAAGAAGTGAAAGATAAACAGGAAATTATTGTTCAGGGTGATGTAGAACAACGTGCGTATCCAGTGCCGTATAATGCTCGTATGAAGGTTTCTGTCGGTGATGAGGTAGAGGCAGGTGCCCCACTTACGGAAGGTTCTATTGATCCAAAAGATCTCCTGCGTATACAAGGCGTAGAAGGCGTTCAGGACTATCTACTACGTGAAGTACAGCGTGTATATCGTATGCAAGGTGTTGAAATTGGCGACAAACACGTTGAAGTAATGGTACGCCAAATGCTGCGTAAAATCCGTGTGATTGAATCCGGAGATACGACAGAACTTCCGGGCGCATTACTGGAATTACACCAGTTTAGGGATGCGAACCATACAGTTCTAAACGAAGGCCAGCAACCCGCAACCGGTAAGCCTGTCTTGCTTGGAATTACGAAAGCATCTCTGGAAACAGATTCGTTCTTATCTGCAGCTTCTTTCCAAGAAACAACCAGAGTGCTTACAGATGCGGCAATTAAAGGTAAACGGGATGAACTGTTAGGCCTTAAAGAGAATGTTATTATCGGTAAACTTGTTCCAGCCGGTACAGGGATTAATCGATACCGTAATGTAAGGCCATCTACGGACGAAGTTGAAGAAGATGTAGAAGAAGTCGAAGAATCTGAGACAGTGCAATAGGGCTAAGGGTATAAGGGTCACCTGCCCCCACTGCATTTAGTTGGTGATAAAAAGTTCGGAAGCACCGAAAAAATTGGTATTTTATATTGACTTTAAAATTCGTGAATGATAGAATACTCAAGGTGCTTCCGATTTTACCTGCTATAAAAAGAAGAAAAAGGCTTAGGCTGGATTTTAGCTTTCTAATTACTTTGGAGGATAGAAAATGTCTTATGAAAAAGTGATGCAACTCAGATCACGGGTAATTATCGGAACAAAGCAAACACTGAAATCCATGCGTAATGGCGAAGTAAGTGAAGTGTTTGTTGCTGATGATGCTGATCAGCAAATAACCAGACAGGTAGAACGTTTAGCTATGGAGCTAGATATACCATGTGAACGCGTAGATTCGATGAAAAAACTGGGAGCTGCTTGTGGCATAGAAGTTGGAGCATCCGCATTAGCGATAAAACGATCATTGTTTTGACAGGGGATTCTGTGAAAGCTTTGTTTTTGCTTTAAGATGAACCACCTGGATATGTGGACTTACAAAACCTTTGCATCAAGGGTGATCTAAAGTTTTCATTTTTATAATAGAAGGGAGGATACAACATGCCTACAATAAACCAACTAGTACGCAAAGGTCGCGTAAACAAACCTAAAAAATATGACTCTCCAGCACTTAATAGAGGGTATAACAGCTTTAAAAAGAGACCTACTAACCAAAATTCACCGCAAAAACGTGGTGTGTGCACACGTGTTGGTACATTGACACCGAAGAAACCGAACTCTGCACTTCGTAAATATGCACGTGTTCGTTTGTCAAACACGATGGAAGTAACTGCATATATTCCTGGAATCGGGCACAACCTGCAAGAACACAGTGTTGTGTTGTTAAGAGGCGGTCGTGTTAAAGACTTACCTGGTGTTCGTTACCACATCGTTCGTGGTGCACTTGACACTGCTGGCGTAGATGGTCGCCGGCAAGGACGTTCTAAATACGGTACCAAAAAACCGAAGAAAAAAGCATAAAGTAATATTATAGATAAAGATTAAGAAAGGAGGATGTCATATGCCACGTAAGGGACCAGTACCTAAGCGAGATGTTTTACCGGATCCACTTTATAATTCTAAATTGGTGACACGTTTGATCAACCAAATCATGGTTGACGGTAAACGAGGTATAGCACAGAAAATTCTTTATAATGCATTTACCATTATCGGCGAACGTAGTGGACAAAACGCGATGGACGTCTTTGAACAGGCAATGAAAAATGTCATGCCAGTTCTTGAGGTTCGTGCGCGTCGTGTCGGCGGTTCGAACTATCAAGTACCAATGGAGGTTCGCCCAGAAAGACGCCAGGCATTAGGCCTGCGTTATATTGTTAACTACTCCCGCCTACGCGGAGAAAAAACAATGGAAGAACGCCTAGCTAATGAAATCTTAGATGCTTCCAATAATACAGGCTCTTCTGTTAAAAGACGTGAAGAAATGCATAAGATGGCTGAAGCAAACAAAGCCTTTGCACATTATCGCTGGTAAGAAACCTAAAAAAAGTTATTTAAGAGGAAGGAGAAGAATACATGGCTAGAGATTTCTCCTTGGAAAAGACGCGCAATATTGGGATTATGGCTCATATTGATGCAGGTAAAACCACTACTACAGAGCGTATTCTTTTCTATACAGGACGTATTCATAAAATTGGTGAAACACATGAAGGTGCATCACAGATGGACTGGATGAGTCAAGAGCAGGAGCGCGGAATTACAATAACATCCGCAGCAACAACTGCCGAGTGGAAGAATCACCGTATCAACATTATCGACACACCTGGACACGTGGATTTCACAGTAGAGGTGGAACGTTCCTTGCGTGTGCTGGATGGGGCAGTAACTGTTCTTGACGCACAATCAGGTGTAGAACCACAGACGGAAACTGTATGGCGCCAAGCGACAAATTATGGTGTACCAAGAATTGTATTCATTAACAAAATGGATAAAATAGGCGCAGATTTCTTATACTCAACCAGTACACTAAAAGAACGCTTGGGAGCTAATGCTCATCCTGTTCAGTTACCAATAGGGGCTGAAGATAATTTTGAAGGAATTATCGACCTTATTAGCATGCAAGCCTACTACTATCCAGATGATTTAGGCACACGTGCTGATTCTCGAGAAATTCCGGAAGATTATAAGGATAAAGCTGAAGAACTCAGAGCAAGCCTTGTAGAGGCAGTAGCTGAACTTGACGAAGATCTGATGATGAAGTATTTGGAAGGAGAAGAATTCTCCGAAGAAGAACTAAAGGCAGCCATTCGCCAAGCAACGCTAAATGTTGAATTTTATCCGGTATTTGGAGGCTCAGCATTTAAGAACAAAGGTGTACAATTAGTGCTTGATGGTGTTATTGACTATCTTCCTGCACCAACGGATGTACCTCCAATTGAAGGTATTGTTCCGGAGACAGAAGAAGAAACATCACGTCCATCAGATGATGATGCACCATTCTCTGGTTTAGCCTTTAAAGTAATGTCAGACCCGTATGTCGGGAAATTAACATTCTTCCGGGCTTACTCCGGTACTGTAGATTCCGGTTCCTATGTAAGAAACTCGGTAAAAGGAAAACGTGAACGTGTAGGACGTCTCCTGCAAATGCATGCGAATTCCCGTGAAGAGGTTAAAACGGTTTACAGTGGTGAGATTGCTGCTGCAGTAGGATTTAAAGATACATCAACAGGGGATACAATCTGTGATGAGAAAAATCTTGTTATCCTGGAATCAATGGATTTCCCAGAACCAGTTATCTCTGTTGCTATTGAACCAAAAACAAAAGCAGACATGGATAAAATGGGCATTGCTTTAGCTAAGCTAGCTGAAGAGGATCCAACTTTCAGAACAGAATCAGACGTTGAAACAGGTCAAACCATTATCTCTGGTATGGGTGAACTTCACCTTGATATCATCGTTGACCGTTTGAAACGTGAATTCAAAGTTGAAGCAAATGTCGGTGCGCCGCAAGTTGCATATCGTGAAACATTCCGCGGTTCCGCAGAGGTTGAAGGTAAATATGTACGTCAATCCGGTGGACGTGGACAATACGGTCATGTTTGGGTTAAATTCGAACCAAACGAAGAAGGAGCCGGATTCGAATTCACTAACAAAATTGTTGGTGGAACGGTTCCACGTGAGTATATTGGGTCCGTTGAACAAGGAATTGTTGAAGCAACAGAAAGTGGCGTTCTAGCCGGCTATCCATTGATTGATTTGAAGGCAACCCTATATGATGGAAGTTATCATGATGTCGACTCCAATGAGATGGCATTTAAAATAGCGGGATCCATGGCATTAAAAGCGGCAAAAAGTAAATGTAAGCCAGTCTTACTTGAGCCGATGATGAGAGTGGAAGTCGTGATACCAGAGGAATACATGGGCGACATCATGGGTGATGTAACGTCACGTCGTGGTCGTGTGGAAGGTATGGAACAACGCGGCACAGCACAACTTGTAAAAGGATTTGTGCCACTGTCTGAAATGTTTGGTTATGCAACTGCATTGCGTTCAAACACACAAGGGCGTGGAACATATACCATGACATTTGACCATTATGAAGAAACACCGAAAAGCATCACAGAAGAAATTATTAAGAAAAACACAGGCGAATAATTGATTTTTGCTTAAAATTATCGTATAACTTTTAGTGAAGCCCGAGAAATAATTTTGGTTTTTGCTTCAATTATTTCCCGGCTGAACTATACAAATAAAAATTGCTATTTATTTAAAGGAGGAACTATAATGGGTAAAGAAAAATTCGATCGCTCAAAAGCTCACGTTAATATTGGGACAATTGGCCACGTAGACCACGGTAAAACTACATTGACTGCTGCTATTTCAGCAGTAATGCATCAGAAATCCGGGAAAGGTTCTGCAATGGACTATGATCAGATTGACAGAGCGCCTGAGGAAAAAGAACGCGGGATTACGATTAATACATCTCACGTAGAATATGAAACAGATGCACGTCACTATGCACACATTGACGCTCCAGGTCACGCTGACTATGTTAAAAACATGATCACTGGTGCTGCACAAATGGACGGTGCTATTCTGGTAGTATCTGCTGCTGATGGTCCGATGCCACAAACACGTGAACACATTCTCTTGTCTCGTAATGTTGGGGTACCTTCGATTGTTGTATTCCTAAACAAAACAGACATGGTTGATGATGAAGAACTACTAGAACTAGTAGAAATGGAAGTACGTGATCTATTGACAGAATACGATTTCCCTGGTGACGATACACCAGTCGTAAAAGGTTCTGCACTTAAAGCGCTGGAAGGCGAGGAAGATTACGTAGAAAAAATCGTTGAGCTAATGAATGCTGTAGACGAGTATATCCCGACCCCTGAGCGTGATAATGATAAACCATTCATGATGCCTATTGAGGACGTATTCTCAATCACTGGCCGTGGAACAGTTGCAACAGGACGTGTTGAACGTGGAGAAATTAAAGTTGGGCAAGAAGTTGAGCTTATCGGTCTTAACGAAGCTCCAAGAAAAACTACAGTAACTGGTGTTGAAATGTTCCGTAAGCTTCTTGACTATGCTGAAGCTGGTGATAATATTGGCGCGCTACTTCGTGGTATCTCACGTGACGATATTAGCCGTGGTCAGGTATTAGCTAAGCCTGGTACTATTACACCACATACGAAATTCAAAGCAGAAGTGTATGTTCTATCTAAAGAAGAAGGTGGACGTCATACAGCATTCTTTGCTAACTATCGCCCACAGTTCTACTTCCGTACAACGGACGTAACAGGAGTTATCCAACTTCCTGAAGGAGTAGAAATGGTAATGCCTGGTGATAACGTGGAGATGGAAGTAGAATTGATCTCCCAAATCGCGATTGAAGACGGAACTCGTTTCTCCATTCGTGAAGGTGGACGTACCGTTGGATCCGGTGTTGTAACATCAATCCAAGAATAATAATAGCAGGTAACAGGCAGCGCGTTTCACGCTGCCTGTTTTCTTTCTGGATTTGTAAAGGCTGTTTTTTTCTACAAGGAGGCTCACCAACCGTCCGCGGAAAACGAAGTGTGTTTCCGTAGCGGTCAATGAAGAGCTACTATCATTGATTTTACGTTGTCTTTTCTATCAATTGCGAAATTTTAATGCAAACAATACTTACGAAAAGAGCCTTTGCAAATGAAAAAGATCATTTTCTGCTGGTCTTTGGTTCGGTAAGTTTTTATTCCATAGACACGTTCCACAATTTTTTATAAAAAATTCACGCTACCCCTTGCATTCATTGGATGAAGTGCGTATAATACATAGTTGTGCGATCACATCATTGATTCGACATGAATGGATTGTATTGGCCAGCATTATTCTATATAATGCAAATGTTGGTCTTTAAAGGCGATGAAGTGGAAGGTTGTTGGCACGCCCGGCCCCATTGCCATGGCGGAGTGCTCGAGGAATTTCCACGGAGTATGTCTATTATGATATGGGCGAAAAGGAGGGAAAATAATGGCAAAAGAGAAGATTCGTATCCGTTTAAAAGCGTATGATCACCGTATATTAGATCAATCCGGTGAAAAAATTGTAGATACTGCGAAGCGTTCCGGAGCAAAAGTTTCAGGACCGATCCCATTACCTACAGAAAGATCCATTTATACGGTGTTACGTGCGGTGCATAAGTACAAAGATGCACGTGAACAATTCGAAATGCGTACACATAAACGCTTAATCGACATTGTTGATCCAACACCACAGACAGTTGACTCGCTTATGCGTCTTGATTTACCATCTGGTGTGGACATTGAAATTAAATTATAAAATGAATGTATTATATAGGAGGTGTGACGGATGACGAAAGGAATCTTAGGTCGTAAAATCGGCATGACTCAGCTATTTTCTGAAACTGGAGAGTTAACACCTGTAACGGTTATTCAGGCTGAGCCTAATGTAGTTCTACAAAAAAGAACACAAGAAAATGATGGTTATGAGGCATTGCAACTCGGTTTTGCTGATGAAAAGGAATCACGTACGAATAAAGCGGAAAAAGGTCATGCTGAAAAAGCGGGCACTAACCCTAAGCGCTACGTTCGTGAAATCCGTAACGCAGAACTTGACGAATATGAAGTTGGTCAAGAAATCAGCGTTGAAGTTTTTCAAGCGGGAGATAAAATCGATGTAACTGGTACATCTAAGGGGAAAGGTTTCCAAGGGGCAATCAAACGCCACAATCAACAACGTGGACCAACAACCCACGGATCTCATTTTCATAGATCTCCAGGTGCGTTAGGTGTTATCGATCCAATGCGTGTATTTAAAGGGAGACCACTGCCAGGACAAATGGGTGGCGATCAAGTTACGATCCAAAACCTCGATGTTGTTAGTGTAGATGCTGAGCGCAATCTATTATTAATCAAAGGAAATGTTCCTGGTGCGAAGAAATCATTTGTGAAAGTTACAAGTTCAGTAAAGGCTAACTAATCACATATACGAAAGGAGGATAAGTCATGCCTAAAGTAACATTATTAAAACAAGATGGTTCACAAGCCGGAGATGTGGAATTAAATGATTCCGTATTTGGCATTGAACCAAATGCACATGTATTACATGAAGCAGTAGTAATGCAACGCGCATCATTGCGCCAAGGCACACATGCTGTTAAAAACCGTTCAGACGTTCGCGGCGGCGGTGCTAAACCATGGCGCCAGAAAGGGACCGGGCGCGCACGCCAAGGTTCAACTCGCTCACCACAATGGGTAGGCGGTGGCGTTGTCTTTGGACCTACACCACGTAGCTATAGCTATAAACTGCCAAAAAAAGTTCGTCGCCTAGCACTTAAATCTGCACTATCTTCTAAAGTGAAAGAGGGAAATCTAGTTGTTTTGGAAGGTATTGCTATGGATGTTCCTAAGACAAAAGAAGTTGTGAAAATGCTTGAAGCACTTCAGGTAGAGTCAAAAGCATTAATCGTAACGGCTGATAAAGACGAAACAGTAAATCGTTCAGCAAATAATCTACAAAGCGTTAACGTATTAACAGTAGATGAAATAAATGTACTGGACTTGCTTTCGCATGACAAGCTGATCGTAACGAAGGATGCAGCTGAAAAAGCAGGGGAGGTGCTTGTATAATGAAAGATTCACGAGATGTTCTTAAGAGCCCTGTTATTACAGAGAATACTTCAGATTTAATGGAAGAGAAGAAATACACCTTCGAAGTAGATCCAAAAGCAAATAAAACAGAGATAAAAGCTGCTGTTGAATTAGTTTTTGGTGTTAAAGTCGAAAAAGTAAACACAATGAATCTTAAAGGTAAATTCAAGCGATTTGGTATTTATCCAATGAGAAGAATGCCGAGTGACGGTGGTTACCGTTCAGACCGTAAAAAAGCTATCGTTCAGCTTTCAGAAGACAGTAAAGACCTAGACTTCTATGAAGGCTAAATAAGACAGTTAGTGAAGGAGGGAAAACAAGATGGCAATTAAAAAATTCAGACCAACATCAAATGCCAGACGAAATATGTCTACATCTGATTTTGCTGAGATCACAACAGATACTCCGGAGAAATCCTTGCTAAGCCCGGTATACAAACGCGGCGGACGTAATAATCAAGGGAAATTAACAGTGCGCCATCAAGGTGGCGGTCATAAGCGTCAATATCGCATGATTGATTTTAAACGCAATAAAGATGGTATACCAGGACGCGTTGCTACAGTTGAATATGATCCAAACCGTTCTGCAAATATCGCATTAATCAATTATGTTGATGGAGAAAAACGCTATATTCTAGCTCCAAAAGGAATTAAAGTAGGACAAAAAATTGAGGCTGGAGAAAATGCGGATATCAAAACAGGTAACGCACTTCCGCTTGCAAATATCCCAGTAGGTACTATCATTCATAATATTGAGTTAAAACCTGGTCGTGGCGGACAACTTGCGCGTTCAGCAGGTGCAGAAGCACAAATCCTTGGACGTGAAGATAAGTACACATTAGTTCGCTTGAGCTCAGGAGAAGTTCGCTTGGTGCTGTCAACATGTCGTGGGACAATTGGCCAAGTTGGTAATATTGAGCATGAATTGATTCGTATCGGTAAAGCAGGTCGCCAACGCTGGAAAGGCATTCGCCCAACAGTACGTGGGTCTGTAATGAACCCGAATGATCACCCACACGGTGGTGGTGAGGGACGTGCGCCAATTGGACTGGATTCACCAGTATCACCTTGGGGGAAACCTACTATTGGTTACAAGACTCGTAAGCGTAATAAGCCGACAGATAAATATATCGTTCGTAAACGTAAGAAATAAACCAAAATAATGGAGAAGGCGACTAACCGCCTCTCAATTTGAAAAAAGGAGGTTTATCCATGGGTCGTAGTCTAAAAAAAGGACCTTTTGCAGATGATCATCTAATGGCAAAAGTGGAGAAAGCAAATGAATCAGACAAGAAGCAAGTAATAAAAACATGGTCTCGTCGTTCAACTATTTTCCCTACTTTTGTTGGTCACACTTTTGGTGTATATGACGGACGTAAACATGTACCTATTTATGTGACAGAAGATATGGTCGGACATAAATTAGGAGAATTCGCGCCAACCCGGACATTCAAAGGACATTCCGGTGATGATAAGAAAACAAGACGATAATGAGAGGAGGCACTCAAGATGCAAGCTAAAGCTAGTGCGAAACAAGTTCGTATTGCTCCTCGTAAAGTACGTTTAGTCGTTGATCTAATTCGAGGAAAAGACGTAGGTGAAGCAGTTGCAATATTGCGCCATACACAGCGCGGTGCTTCTCCAGTCGTAGAGAAAGTATTGAATTCTGCAATCGCAAATGCAGAGCATAACTACGAAATGGAACCAGATAATTTAGTGATATCTGAAGCATATGTCAATGAAGGTGTCACATTGAAACGTTTCCGCCCACGTGCACAGGGACGTGCAAGTAAAATTAATAAACGCACAAGCCACGTTACAGTGGTTGTTTCAGAAAAGAAGGAGGGATAGTTAGTGGGTCAAAAAGTAAATCCAACCGGTCTTCGTATTGGCGTCATTAAAGACTGGCAGTCAAAATGGTATGCTGGCAGAGACTATGCAGACTTACTGCATGAAGATATTAAAATCAGAGAATATCTTGAAAACCGTCTAAGTACAGCTGCTGTTTCTTCTATTGAAATCGAACGTGCAGCAAACCGTGTAAACATCACCATTCATACTGGAAAGCCAGGTATGGTAATTGGTAAAGGCGGTTCAGAAGTAGAAGCATTACGTAAATCATTAAATAGCTTGACTGGCAAGCGTGTTCACATTAATATTGTTGAAATCAAGAAAGTTGATCTTGATGCAAAATTAGTTGCTGACAACATCGCCCGTCAATTGGAAAACCGTGTCTCATTCCGTCGTGCACAGAAGCAAACCCTTCAACGTGCAATGCGCGGTGGAGCTAAAGGAATTAGAACACAAGTATCCGGACGTCTAGGCGGCGCAGATATCGCCCGTGCGGAAGATTATAGTGAAGGAACCGTGCCACTACACACATTACGTGCCGATATTGACTTTGGTACAGCAGAAGCTGATACTACTTATGGTAAATTAGGAGTTAAAGTGTGGATCTATCGTGGAGAAGTCCTTCCAACTAAAACAGACAACAAATAGGAAGGGGGCTCATAACTTATGTTAATGCCTAAACGTGTGAAATATCGTAAACAACATCGTGGTAAAATGGGAGGCCGAGCAAAAGGCGGAACAACCGTATCTTTTGGTGAGTATGGCCTGCAAGCAACCGAGGCTTCATGGATCTCAAGTCGACAAATTGAGGCTGCCCGTATTGCAATGACTCGTTACATGAAACGTGGCGGTAAAGTATGGATCAAAGTTTTCCCTGACAAACCATACACTGCAAAGCCCCTTGAGGTACGCATGGGTTCCGGTAAAGGTGCTCCAGAAGGATGGGTAGCAGTAGTAAAACCAGGAAAAATATTGTTTGAAATCGCAGGTGTAGAAGAAGAGGTTGCACGCGAAGCCCTACGTCTTGCTGCACATAAACTGCCGATTAAAACGAAATTTGTAAGTAGAGCAGAAATTGGTGGTGATAGCAATGAAGGCTAATGAAATTAGAGAACTGACCACTGCTGAAATTGAACAAAAAGTTACTTCATTGAAAGAAGAACTATTTAATTTACGCTTCCAACTTGCAACAGGACAATTGGAAAACACGGCACGTCTTCGTGAAGTGAGAAAGTCAATTGCCCGTATGAAAACTGTTGCTCGTCAACGTGAATTAAACGTAAATAACTGATAACCCGAGAGGAGGTTAACCTCAAAATGTCTGAACGTAATAATCGTAAGGTATATACAGGTCGTGTAGTGTCAGATAAAATGGATAAAACAATCACCGTAGTTGTTGAAACATACAAGTTTCACCCACTATACGGGAAACGTGTCCGCTATTCTACAAAATTCAAAACACATGATGAAAACAACCAAGCAAAAACCGGCGATATTGTCCGTATTATGGAAACCCGTCCACTATCAGCAACGAAACGCTTTCGTCTAGTTGAAGTTGTGGAAGAAGCGGTAGTTCTATAAGTAAAGTTTGCTCGGTAGGTATCCGAAGGGAGGTCAAGCGATATGATTCAACAGGAAACTCGTTTAAAAGTTGCAGATAACTCTGGCGCCCGTGAAGTATTAACCATCAAAGTATTGGGTGGATCAGGACGAAAAACGGCTAATATTGGTGATGTTGTGGTTTGCGCGGTGAAACAAGCAACACCAGGCGGCGTTGTCAAAAAAGGTGAAGTTGTCAGAGCTGTTATTGTACGATCTAAATCTGGTGCACGCCGTAAAGATGGATCATATATTAGTTTTGATGAAAACGCAGCGGTAATTGTCCGCGATGATAAAAGTCCAAGAGGAACTCGTATTTTCGGACCAGTCGCACGTGAATTGCGCGATGCTAAATTCATGAAAATAGTATCTCTAGCTCCAGAAGTTTTATAGTAATGAATAGTCTTGTCAAGGAGGTGCTAAGCCATGCATGTAAAAAAAGGTGATAAAGTAAAAGTGCTTTCCGGTAAAGACGCGGGTAAAGAAGGTACGATTTTAGAGGCATATCCAACGAAGAAACGTGTTCTTGTAGAAGGTGTTAATATGGTCAAAAAACACGCAAAACTTTCGCAGGATAACCCGCAAGGTGGAATTCTTGATCTTGAGGCAGCAATACATGTTTCCAATGTAATGCCAATTGATCCAAAATCCGGTGAGCCAACTCGTGTTGGATATGAAGTACGTGATGGAAAGAAAGTCCGCATCGCCAAAAAATCCGGTGAAGCAATAGATAATTAATTTTCGGGCGAAAGGAGGGCGACATGATGAATGGACTAAAACAACAATATAAAGATGATGTATTACCATCATTGATGAATAAATTTAATTATGAATCGGTTATGGAAGTGCCTGCAATTGAAAAAATAGTAATCAACATGGGTGTTGGTGATGCAGTTCAAAATTCAAAAGCACTCGATAGTGTTGTTGAAGAACTTGCATTAATTTCCGGTCAAAAGCCTGTAGTTACTCGTGCAAAGAAATCAATCGCTGGTTTTCGCCTTCGTGAAGGAATGCCAATCGGGGCTAAAGTAACACTTCGCGGTGCGCGTATGTACGAATTTCTTCAAAAGCTTATTGGTGTATCACTTCCACGTGTACGTGATTTCCGTGGTATTTCGAAAAAAGCTTTCGATGGTCGCGGTAACTACACATTAGGTGTTAAAGAACAGCTGATTTTCCCGGAAATCAACTATGATAAAGTAAACAAAGTGCGTGGTATGGATATTGTTATTGTAACAACTTCTAATACTGACGAAGAAGCGCGTGAACTTTTAGGTCAGCTAGGCATGCCTTTCCAAAAATAAGCCAACGAGCTAAAAAGGAGGGAAAATTGTGGCTAAAAAATCAATGATTGCGAAACAAAAACGTCCGCAAAAATATCAAGTGCGTGAATATACACGCTGTGAACGTTGTGGTCGTCCGCATTCTGTAATTCGTAAATTTAAACTTTGCCGTATTTGCTTCCGTGAACTTGCCTATAAAGGTCAAATTCCTGGTGTTAAAAAAGCAAGCTGGTAAACCCCGATTCGGGAAGGAGGTAATTAGTAATGGTCATGACAGATCCAATCGCAGATATGCTAACTCGTATTCGTAATGCTAACATGGTAAAACATGAGAAATTAGAGCTTCCAGCTTCCACTATCAAGAAAGATATCGCTGATATCCTCAAACGTGAAGGTTTTGTCTCCGATTATGAATTCATTGAGGACAATAAACAGGGTATTTTGCGTATTTTCCTTAAGTATGGCGTGGAGGAGCAACAAGTAATTACAGGTATCAAACGTATTAGTAAGCCAGGATTGCGTGTTTATGCAAAAGCTGCCGAAGTACCTCGTGTACTTAACGGTTTAGGTATAGCAATCGTTTCAACATCAAAAGGTGTCTTGTCTGATAAAGAGGCGCGTTCTCAAGCTGTTGGTGGCGAAGTTCTAGCATATGTTTGGTAATTAACATTTTAACCCCAAGGAGGTGCATGGAATGTCTCGTATAGGACTTAAGCCAATTGAAATTCCAGAGGGTGTAGAGGTTACATTTAATGACAATACGGTCACTGTTAAAGGACCTAAAGGTGAATTAACTAGGGAACTACACCAGGATATGAAAATTAATACAGAAGATAATATAATTACAATTGAGCGCCCAAGCGATCATAAAGATCATCGTGCATTGCACGGAACAACTCGCAGTTTGATCAGTAATATGATTGAAGGTGTTCATAAAGGCTTTGAAAAATCCCTTGAAATTAACGGTGTTGGATATCGCGCACTGAAACAGGGAGATAAAATAGTGATTAACGCGGGTTATTCACACCCGGTGGAACTCGAACAGCGTGACGGTATCGAAATCGATGTACCCTCGAACGCACAAGTAATTGTTAAAGGTATTGATAAGGAGTTAGTAGGTGCAGTTGCTGCAAACATTAGAGCAATTAGACCTCCGGAGCCTTATAAAGGGAAGGGTATTCGCTACGCAAACGAATATCTGCGTCGTAAAGAAGGTAAAACTGCGAAGTAAGTACGATTCGTTAGGGAGCAGAAAGGAGTGACCTAGATGATCACAAAACCTGACAAGAATGTTACACGTAAGAGAAGACATGCACGTGTTCGTGATAAAGTTGTTGGAACCGAAGCTCGTCCTCGCTTAAACGTGTACCGTTCAAACAAACACATCTATGTACAATTAATCGATGATAAACGTGGAAATACAGTAGCAAGTGCTTCTACAAAGGATAATGAATTCAACGCAGAGGCTCATGCTAATGTAGAATCAGCAAAACAAGTTGGAGAAATGATCGCTAAACGCGCCCAGGATAAAGGGTACAAATCAGTCGTATTTGACCGTGGAGGCTATCTTTATCACGGACGTGTGCAGGCATTGGCAGATGCTGCCCGCGAGGCAGGACTTGAATTTTAATCGATAAAGGAGGGAACCCTTACATGAAAACTACCATCGATCCGAACAATCTAGATCTTGAAGAACGAGTTGTTGCGATCAACCGTGTTGCAAAAGTAGTAAAAGGTGGACGTAATTTCCGCTTTGCTGCATTAGTAGTAGTTGGAGACAAAAATGGCCATGTAGGTTTTGGTACAGGTAAAGCACTGGAAGTACCGGAAGCAATTAAAAAAGCTGTTGATGACGCGAAGAAAAACTTAATCAGCGTACCAATCGTTGGAACTACCATTCCACATCAGATTCATGGACAATTTGGCTCTGGCAACGTATTAATGAAGCCAGCAACAGAGGGTACAGGAGTTATCTCCGGCGGCCCGGTTCGTGCGATTTTGGAACTTGCAGGTGTTGGTGATATTGTAACGAAATCACTAGGCTCCAATACACCAATTAATATGATTCGCGCAACATTAACTGGCTTAACAAACTTAAAAACAGCAGAAGAAGTAGCAAAATTACGTGGAAAGTCTGTAGAAGAACTGTTAGGATAAGGAGGGAAGCAAATGTCTAACAAATTAGAAATCACCCTCACACGCAGTGTTATTGGTGGAAAAGAAAAACAGCGTAAAACTGTTCAAGCATTAGGACTAAAGAAAATTCGTCAATCCGTTGTTCATGAAGATACTCCAGCCATCCGTGGTATGGTTGATCAAGTAGCTCATCTTCTAACGGTAAAAGAAGTACAATAAATAAGCGTAAAAGGAGGTGCTCGCATGAAACTTCATGAATTGAAGGCATCAGAAGGAACTCGCAAAGAACGTAACCGTGTGGGTCGTGGGATGTCATCCGGTAATGGTAAAACCTCCGGCAGAGGACATAAAGGCCAAAAGGCACGTTCTGGTGGTGGCACTCGTCCAGGCTTTGAAGGTGGCCAAATGCCATTATTCCAACGCCTGCCAAAACGCGGATTTACAAATATTCACCGCAAAGAATTTGCTATTGTAAACCTTGATGCGCTAAATCGTTTTGAAGACGGCACAGAAATTACACCTGAGCTATTACTTGAAGAAGGTGTCGTAAGTAAACCTAAATCCGGTATTAAAGTACTAGGCAAGGGTACTATCGAAAAGAATCTAACAGTAAAAGCTAATAAGTTCTCTGCTTCAGCAAAAGAAGCAATCGAGGCAGCGGGCGGTAAAACAGAGGTGGTTTAATGTTCCGTACAATCTCCAATTTTATGCGCATTAAAGACATTAGGCAGAAAATAATTTTCACATTATTAATGCTGGTTGTTTTCCGTATTGGTACATTTATTCCTGTGCCCTTTACAGATAGTGAAGCGATCGATTTTATGAACCAACAAAATGCGTTTGGTTTTCTTGATACGTTTGGTGGGGGAGCCCTGCAGAATTTCTCCATTTTTGCTATGGGGATTATGCCTTACATTACAGCATCCATCATCATGCAATTATTGCAAATGGATGTTGTACCTAAGTTTTCCGAGTGGAAAAAACAAGGGGAGAGTGGGCGTAAAAAACTAGCTCAAATAACCCGTTATGCTACGATCGGTCTTGCATTTGTCCAGGCAATCGCGATGTCTATCGGTTTTAATGCAATGGCTGGAGGGATGCTGATTCAAGATCCAAACTTTATGAAATTCTTGTTTATTGCGATCGTATTAACAAGTGGAACAGCATTCTTGATGTGGGTTGGTGAACAAATCACGGCAAACGGTGTTGGAAATGGGATCTCGATTTTGATTTTCGCAGGTATTGTAGCTGCAGTGCCAAATGGTGTTGGTCAATTATATAGCCAGTATTTTGTTAACCCTGGTGATGAATTGTTTATCAATATTGTCATTGTTGCCTTAATTGTATTGGTTATTATTGCAGTAGTTGTTGGTGTAATTTTCATTCAGCAAGCATTACGTAAAATACCAATTCAATATGCGAAGAAAGTTGTTAATCGTTCGCAGGCGGGCGGGCAATCTACACATCTGCCACTTAAAGTAAATGCTGCAGGTGTCATCCCGGTAATCTTTGCAATTGCATTCATTATGGCGCCAACGACGATTGCCAGTTTCTTTGAAGGCAGTCAGGTTGCTTCAACCATTCAAATGATATTTGATTATACACAGCCAATCGGTATGGTAATATATGTAGCACTGATCATAGCTTTCACCTATTTCTATACATTTGTTCAGGTTAATCCAGAACAAATGGCCGAAAACTTACAAAAACAAGGTGGATATATCCCGGGCATTCGCCCAGGGAAAAACACGGAAACGTACCTGACACGCGTCATGTACAGATTAACATTTGTAGGTTCACTCTTCTTAGCAGCGGTATCTGTGATGCCTATTATTCTGGGTGGTCTTGCAAATCTGCCTCAAGCAATACAAATAGGCGGCACAAGCTTACTAATCGTTGTAGGTGTTGCGCTTCAAACAATGAAACAACTGGAAAGTCAGTTGGTAAAACGACACTACAAAGGGTTTATTAAGTAAAGGTTAGCTGCCAACGAGAGCGAGGGGAAAGGTTTTGAACCTGATTTTGATGGGTCTGCCTGGTGCTGGAAAGGGCACACAGGCCGAGAAAATAAACGATAAATATAACATCCCTCATATTTCAACAGGGGATATGTTTCGCTTGAGCATTAAAGAAGGTACAGATCTTGGGAAGCAAGCGAAGGAATATATGGATCAAGGTGAACTTGTTCCAGATGAAGTAACAATTGGGATTGTTAGAGAACGTTTGAATAAAGAAGATTGCAGGAATGGATTTTTATTGGATGGATTTCCAAGAACCATTGCTCAAGCCGAGAGTTTAGAGGAAATTCTCACAGAAATGAACGAAGCGATTGACTATTGTATCCATGTAGAGGTACCGGAAGAAAAATTAGTGGAGCGTCTGACTGGTCGTAGAATTTGTCCAACATGTGGAACGACTTATCATGTTATGTACCATCCTCCTCAAGAAGAGGGGAAATGTGATAAGGACGGCTCCCAGTTAATCCAACGAGACGACGATAAGCCTGAAACGGTTAAAAATCGCTTAGCGGTTAACTTGGAACAAACGAAGCCGTTACTCGATTTCTATGAGGATAAAGGTTATCTTGTAACAGTAGATGGAGATCAGGAGATTGATCATGTATTTCAGGATATTCAGTCCAAAATTGACAAATAAGCGATGAAACTGTATTTTAGGTCGCAGAATAGATGCAATTCTAGCTGTAAAAAGTTATAATATAACGGTGAGTTACTATATAAGATATAGTGACTAGGGTTAGTAAAATAAACTTTTTAAAAAAGGTTAGTAAATAAACTATAGCCTAAGTGAAGGTGATCGTTGTTGAACGAAGATGATTCGATTCCGCTAATAGGTCAAGTTGTTCGTATTATGCAAGGACGTGAGGCAGGTCAATACGCGGTAGTCATTAAAATAATTGAAGACCGGTATGTTCTGCTGGCAGATGGGGAAAAACGTAAATATGACCGACCAAAAAAGAAAAATGTAAGTCATATTGAATTAATGGATTACATTTCCCCTGAAGTCCAAAACAGCCTTCTGGAAACTGGTCGTGTCACAAATGGTAAACTCAGATTTGCCATAGCTAAATTTGCAGGTGAGGTTGTGACTGATTTGAAGAAGGGAGTAGGACACGATGGCTAAAGACGATGTAATTGAAGTGGAAGGTACCGTGACGGAAACATTGCCGAATGCGATGTTTAATGTAGAGCTTGAAAACGGCCATACAGTATTAGCGCATGTATCCGGTAAAATCCGTATGCATTTCATTCGCATTCTACCAGGCGATAAAGTAACGGTCGAACTTTCTCCGTACGATTTAACAAGAGGACGAATTACGTACCGTTATAAATAAGCTCCGATATAAAAGGAGGTAAAGACGATGAAAGTAAGAGCATCTGTAAAACCTATTTGTGAAAAATGTAAAGTTATAAAACGTAAAGGCACTGTAATGGTGATTTGCGACAATCCGAAACACAAGCAAAAACAAGGCTAAAACTAGCTGGTTATTAAAAGTTTCTAGGGATAAAAAGTAATAATCAAGGAGGTGCAAGTGTAGATGGCACGTATTGCAGGTATTGACGTTCCACGTGATAAACGCGTAGTTATTTCCCTAACATATGTTTATGGTGTTGGAAAAACTACTGCTCAGAAAGTCCTTAAACAGGCTGGTGTTTCAGAAGACACGAGAGTTCGCGATCTGACAGAAGACGAATTAGGTAATATCCGTAAGGCAATTGAGGAATATACAATTGAAGGTGACCTTCGTCGTGAAACATCACTAAACATTAAACGTTTAATAGAAATTGGCTCATATAGAGGCGTTCGCCACCGTCGCGGGTTACCATTACGTGGTCAAAAAACGAAAAACAATTCACGTACTCGTAAAGGACCACGCCGTACACAGGCTAACAAGAAAAAGTAAAGTAAGGAGGTAAGCTAATCAATGGCACGTAAAACAAATACACGTAAACGTCGTGTGAAAAAGAATATTGATACAGGTGTAGCGCATATTCGTTCAACGTTCAACAATACAATTGTTACGATTACGGATAGACAAGGTAATTCAATTGGCTGGAGTTCAGCAGGCGCACTTGGTTTTAAAGGCTCTCGTAAATCAACCCCTTTTGCTGCACAAATGGCCGCTGAAACTGCTGCAAAAACAGCTGTAGATAACGGCATGAAAACA
Organism: Virgibacillus sp. NKC19-16; assembly: GCF_021560035.1. Classification (NCBI taxonomy): domain Bacteria; kingdom Bacillati; phylum Bacillota; class Bacilli; order Caryophanales; family Bacillaceae; genus Virgibacillus; species Virgibacillus salidurans. The sequence goes on from NZ_CP074373.1 coordinate 168,441, forward strand.
TTGGAAGTAACTGTTAAAGGCCCTGGCGCTGGTCGTGAAGCAGCAATTCGTTCACTTCAGGCAGCAGGCTTGGAAGTTACAGCAATTGTGGATGTAACACCAGTTCCTCACAATGGTTGCCGCCCACCCAAACGTCGTCGTGTATAATGGATGTATGAGAAGTTGTCACCCTGTCTATAATGGATTATGATGGCTAAAAGTATAAGTTTAAAAGCTTATATAGATAGCTTCGAAGGACAACGATGTACGAAAAGTAAACTAATAGTGCAGACTAGGGCTGCCTATTTGGGGAATTTCGGTTAGGCAGGTGAGTCTAGCCGGAGTTTCGACGTTTTAAAGGAGGGTTTTATGGAATGATCGAAATTGAAAAACCAAAAATTGAAACGGTAGAAGTCAGCGAAGATGCTACATTTGGAAAATTTGTAGTCGAGCCGCTCGAACGTGGATATGGTGCCACTCTTGGAAACTCCTTGCGTCGTATTCTATTATCCTCACTTCCAGGTGCTGCTGTGACATCAGTTCAAATTGACGGAGCACTACATGAATTTTCGACAATTGATGGTGTTGTTGAAGATGTGACAACAATAATTTTGAATCTGAAGAAACTAGCTCTAAAGATTTACTCTGACGCTGAGAAAACATTAGAGATCGATGTACAGGGAGAAGGAAAGGTTACAGCTGCAGACATTACCTATGATAGTGATGTAGAAGTATTAAATCCTGAGCTACCTATTGCAACGCTTAACAGCAGAGGCAACTTGCATATGAAGATAACTGCAGCACGTGGACGCGGCTACAGGCAATCAGAGCAAAATAAACATGACGAGCAACCAATCGGTGTTGTGGCAATTGATTCTATTTTTACTCCAGTGTCACGTGTGTCGTATACCGTGGAAAATACGCGTATTGGGCAAGTTGCAGACTACGATAAATTAACGCTGAATGTATCGACTGATGGAAGTATCCGCCCTGAAGAAGCAGTTTCTTTAGCGGCAAAAGTCTTTACAGAACATCTTAATGTTTTCGTAAGTTTAACAGATGAGGCAAAAAGTGCAGAAATTATGATTGAAAAAGAAGAAGATCAAAAAGAAAAAGTGATGGAGATGACAATTGAAGAGCTTGATCTTTCTGTCAGATCCTATAATTGCTTGAAACGGGCTGGAATTAATACAGTTCAAGAACTTGCAAACAAATCAGAAGAAGATATGATGAAAGTCCGTAATTTAGGTCGTAAATCACTGGAAGAAGTAAAAGTAAAACTAGATGATCTAGGGTTAGGTTTACGTGATGACGACTAATTAACACCTTTAGAGTTACAGGAAAGGGAGGGATAGTCCATGGCTAGAAAGTTCGGTCGTACAACAGACACTCGTCTGGCACTACTTCGCAACCTTGCATCTGATTTAATTATTCATGAACGGCTTGAAATAACAGAAGCAAAAGCGAAAGAACTCAAATCTATAGTAGAGAAAATGATTACACTTGGCAAACGTGGCGATCTTCACGCACGTCGTCAGGCTGCATCATTCTTATATAACCAGGAAGCTAACGAAAACGAAAATGTTATTCAGAAACTTTTCGATGATGTTGCCGCGCGTTACGAAGATCGACAAGGTGGATATACGCGTGTGCTTAAACTAGGTGCTCGTCAAGGTGATGGAGCAAAAATGGCAATCATTGAACTAGTTTAATGCAAGTACTTGCGTCAAGGGCGGGGCTAATCTCTTCAATGAGGTGAGACCAAGCCCTTTTTTTGTAGTAGACTCTTTTCATAAGTATTGTTGCTTTTAATTCGTCGTAGTTGATATAAATCGCGATATTCTGTGCAATACTCTACGCCGTCCGGGATCGTTCCGGGCAGTCGCGGACCTTAGGGCACGGCCTCAGCCTCCTCGCGGAAGACCGCCGCTGCGGGGTCTTCGGACTCGTGCTATTCCCGCAGGAGTCGACTGCCCTCCACTCACCCGGACTAGTGATAGCAACGAATCTGTTTCGTTTTATTACACAAATAATATATAGTTAGCCACTGCTAGCGGAGGAAATACACGAAGACTCCGGCGAGAGGAAAGGCATAGGTGAGACCCCGAAGTGCGATAGCAATCTTTTTTGCGAGGAGTGCTGCTTCCCGAAATCACTTGCAACACGACGAGCACAAGGGGGCTCACCAGCCGCCCGCGGAAAGCGTAGTGTATTTCCGTAGCGGTAAGTTACGTCAGACTTTATATCTTTTGTGTCAAAAGCAACAATCTTTTAGCTAACAGGCTTGTGACAAAGATAAGACTCGAGTCGCTAGCTCACGCGCAACTAGGGAAGAAAAGGCTGAGCAGGGGAGCCGGAGGAGGAATACCGATGAGGGAAAAACTAATCGAGTTCAGAAATGTGTCGTTTCGTTATGGGGACGACCAACCCTGGGTATTGGAGAATTGTTCATTTGATATATATGATAAAGAATCAGTTGCGATTATTGGTCATAATGGCTCCGGCAAGTCGACGATTGCGAAGTTGCTGAATGGGTTATTATTTCCTCAAGAAGGTGAAATTATAATCAATGGACAAGAAGTAAATCAAGAATCCATTTGGGACATACGCAGGGATGTAGGGATGGTTTTTCAGAATCCGGATAATCAATTTGTTGGAACAACGGTACAGGATGATGTCGCGTTTGGGATGGAAAATCGAGGGATCGTCCGAGAAGAAATGGTGAAGCGTATTGATGAAAATTTAACAGCTGTGGGAATGAATGACTACTTATTGACTGAGCCGCATCGTCTCTCAGGTGGGCAAAAGCAACGGGTAGCCATTGCAAGCGTATTAGCCATTTCCCCGAAGGTGCTTATTTTAGATGAGGCTACAGCTATGCTTGATCCACAAGGGCGCAAGGAAATCATGCAGGCAGTTTCCGATGTCCAGACATCAAATGATCTATCATTAATTACAATTACACATGATTTGCGGGAGGTTGTCCAGGCTGAGCGTGTTATCGTCATGAACGAGGGAAAAGTTTGGGAAGAGGCTGCGCCGCGTGAGATATTTTCAAAGAGGGAAGCATTACGGAAAATCGGGCTGGATGTACCGTTTGTTGCCATTTTAGCAGATGAACTAAAAACTGCAGGTGTGGGGCTAGCCAAGGAACCGCTAAATCATGAGGAATTGGTGGAGGATTTATGGACATTACATTCACAAACGTGAGCTACATCTATCAGCGTAATTCACCATTCGAACATAAGGCGATTGAGGATCTTTCATTTCACATTCCTTCAGGTTCTTATGTTGCGATTATTGGTCATACGGGTTCCGGGAAATCGACGATCATTCAGCATTTAAATGGACTTGTTCGTCCAAGCGTGGGGGAAGTCTCCATTGGCGATTTTCATCTAACGCGCGATAATAAGCCCAGTAGTATGAAAGAATTACGAAGTCGCGTTGGCGTTGTTTTTCAATACCCTGAACATCAGTTATTTGAAGAAACGGTGGAAAAGGACATTGCATTCGGCCCAGAAAATTTTGGTGTACCAAAAGATGAAATCGATAGGCGTATCAAGGAGATAACACCAGCTGTAGGACTGCCAGAGGAGTTACTTGAGCGATCGCCGTTTGACCTGAGTGGTGGGCAGATGCGAAGAGTTGCTATTGCGGGTGTGCTTGCAGTCAAGCCGGATGTCCTTGTGCTGGACGAGCCCACTGCTGGACTGGATCCACGCGGGCAAAAGGAAATGATGGATATGTTTTATCGTCTTCATCAGGAACAGGAATTAACTACGGTTCTTGTGACACACAGCATGGAAGACGCTTTAAACTATGCGGATCATGTCATCATTTTGAACGAGGGTACCAAATACATGGAAGGCAAGCCTGAAGACGTATTTACGCGAAAAGAGGCACTTCATCAGGTTCAGCTCGATGTGCCGGAAATCATTCAATTTTTAAATCTATTTGAAGCAAAATTTGGAGAGTCTATTTTCTTTGAAAGGCAATCGATAACGGATATAGCACAATCGATCCATGATTGTTTGAAGGGGGTCAGGCCCTCATGAACAATGCATTGATCATCGGTCAGTACGTCCCGGGTGACTCACTTATCCACCGATTGGACCCCCGAACGAAAATTACGATCATCTTCGCTTTTGTCATCATTGTATTCTTAGCGAACAATGTTTTAAGCTACGGGGTTTTAATTGCTTTTGCTCTTCTGAGTATGTTTACATCACGCGTACCAATTCGCTTTATTATGAAAGGATTAACACCGGTTTGGTTTCTGATTATATTTACGTTTATACTGCACTTATTTGTTACAAATGAAGGAACACTCCTTGTTGATCTTTTTATTGTTGAAATCTATTCCGGTGGTGTTATCCAAGGGTTCGCTATTTCTCTCAGGTTTTTCTTGCTTATATTAGTGACCTCCCTATTAACATTAACGACAACACCGATAGAGATTACGGACGCGATTGAGGATATGCTCCATCCATTGAAAAGATTCAAATTCCCGGTGCATGAGCTTGCTTTAATGATGTCCATTTCCTTGAGGTTTATCCCAACACTTATACAGGAGACGGATAAAATATCCAAAGCACAAGCATCAAGAGGGGTTGATTTTCGAACTGGTCCGATAAAAGAACGGGCAAAAGCAGTTGTACCATTGCTGATACCGCTGTTCGTCAGTGCATTTAAACGTGCTGAGGAACTGGCTATGGCCATGGAAGCGCGTGGTTATCAAGGCGGAGAAGGACGTACGAAACTAAGGCAGTTAAAAGTTGAAAAACGGGATATAGGCATCTATTTATTATTTGCTGTCGTACTTGCAGTTTTATTTATCACAAGAAGTTAACTTCAAGAGAGGCTGGTCGTTATGCAAAAAGTGAAATGCATTATTACCTATGATGGATCCGGGTTTGCCGGCTTCCAGATACAGCCTAAACAACGCACCGTACAAGGGGAATTGGAAAAGGCACTAACCAAGATGCACAAAGGCTCTTATGTACGTGTGCACCCCTCCGGAAGGACAGATACAGGTGTCCATGCCATAAATCAAACAATCCATTTTGAGACTCTATATGACATCCCTGTAAGTAATTGGAAGCGTGCCATCAATACACTCTTGCCTGGTGACCTTTATGTGAAGGAAGTAAAGCTCGCGCACGCGTCGTTTCACGCACGCTATGATGTTGTGGAAAAAGAATATCGCTATTATATATGGAATGAAAAAGAGGCTGACGTTTTTAAACGAAACTACTTTTATCAGTTTCCCTATAGCTTGAATGTAGAAGCAATACAAGAGGCGTGCAAGCAGCTGGAAGGGAAGCATGACTTCACCACATTTTCCTCAGCTAAAGCCACCACAAAAGGAAGCAAGGAAAGAACGCTTTATCAGGTTACTTGCGAAAAGCGGGGCAGCGAATTAGAACTTATTTTTCGAGGAAGTGGATTTTTATATAATATGGTGCGCATCATCGTTGGCGTGCTACTCGACATCGGGCAAGAGCGTCGTGAACCAGCCGAGATTGCTATGTTACTGGATAGTAAAGATCGCCGGCTTGTTGGCGAAACCGTACCACCACAAGGCTTATATTTGTGGGATGTAAAATATGAAGATTAAAATGCTCGGGAATCACGACTTTCCCTTGACAAACCCTAGTGTTATGGGATAAGATGGTCTATGGCAATTTATTTCTAAACCACGATTAGCCCCGGAATCTAATTGTGTTGAAATATACGAATAAAAAATATGAAACGAATGAATGAAATTTGGAGGGAAACTATCATGCGCACAACTTTCATGGCGAATGAAGCCAATATCGAACGCAAATGGTTGGTTGTGGATGCTGAAGGCCAGCGTCTTGGTCGTTTGGCAAGTGAGGTAGCTGCGATCCTTCGTGGAAAGCATAAAGCAACCTACACACCACATGCGGATACTGGTGATAATGTCATCATCATTAATGCTGAAAAAATCGAACTGACAGGAAATAAAATGACGGACAAAATGTACTACCGTCACACAGGCTACACTGGTGGTATCAAAGAACGTAATGCAGAAGAAATGCGTACAAAATACCCTGAGCAAATGCTGGAACGTGCTGTTAAAGGTATGCTTCCTAATGGCCCGCTAGGTCGTAAAATGAGTAAGAAACTGCATGTATTCAGAGGTTCACAGCACAATCATCAAGCACAAAAACCGCAAACTTATGAGCTTCGCGGATAATAAAGGGAGGTAAAGTAATTGGCACAAGTACAATATTACGGCACAGGCCGTCGTAAGAAATCAACTGCACGTGTACGCTTAGTACCGGGCACTGGAAATGTAAAAATTAATGATCGCGATGCAAAAGACTATTTTCCATATGAAACGCAACTGCTTATTTTGAATCAGCCACTTGCGCTTACAGAAACACAAGGAACCTATGACGTCTTAGTAAACGTTCATGGTGGAGGATTTACCGGCCAAGCTGGCGCTATCCGCCACGGTGTTGCCCGTGCGCTTCTAGAGGCAGATCCGGATTACCGCGCTCCTCTTAAAGCAGAAGGTTACCTGACTCGTGACCCACGTATGACTGAACGTAAGAAATACGGTCTTAAAGGCGCTCGTCGTGCACCACAATTCTCCAAGCGTTAATATACCAATGTTTAAAGCCCTTTTCCATTTTTGGAAGAGGGCTTGTTTTATGTTGCTTAATTTTTGACTGTCTCCTCTCCTGCATTATCCTTCCCGATCTTTTAAAAAATCTGTTGTATCTTAAAAATTCATATGTTATCATGTAGCGGTGACTATAAATTTACTATTGGTAACCAGGTAGTCAAAAAGGAGGTTCTAATGGGACAGCGAAGAGAGGAAATGCTGGATGCGGCTGTACAGCTATTTCAGAAAAACGGTTTTCATTCGACTTCTGTAGAAGATATAACACGTGCATGTGGTATTTCCAAGGGGGCTTTTTATAATCATTTTGACTCGAAGGAAAGCATGATTCTGCAAGTTTTACAGCGCTATTATGATGAGATGTTTCGGGAGGCAGATTATTTTTCAAAGGGTTTACATAGTTCACCTATCAAGGTCCTTAAAAAGAAAATCACCATTGAACTGGAAAGATCAATTGATTATCGGTACTTTTTTCATGCTGTTATGGCCGATTTCCCTCCAGATGACGATGGACCTATTCCCAAGTCACTAAATCGCATGCAGCATCAACTTCATGAATGGCATAAACATGCACTGCTGGAAGCGTTTGGACCAAAGCCCGGAAAATATTTAAATGATTTGGCAGTTGTTATGGAAGGTACGGTCCACAGCTATTTGATGAAGATCATCTGGGAGGGGGCCCCAGCGTTCCCATTGGATAGGATTGGGGACTTGATCGCTGAATGTCTTCACGCAATTGTTGCAAATGATGAACATATTTTTCCGGTACTGCCACGTCATGTTAAAGACGCAGTTCCTGTTTCGATCCTGGAGAACATGAAGCATGATTTGGATGCGATACGCGCTGAATTAGGGGATAAAAAAGATATACAAACAATTGATTTGTTGATTGAAGAACTCGGCCAGGAAAAGCCACGGGAATTTCTCATTGATGCGTTGCTAAACCAGCTTTACCGCCGTCCGAATCTAAAAAATCAATTAACAGTCATTTTAACAACATGGGAAGTATGGAAGGATGATGAAATATGAGCGACACAGCAAATTCCTGGGATATGCCGACAAAACAGAAAGCATTGATGATAGCTGCGCTGCTAACAGGAGCGTTTATGGGAATTATCAATGAAACGCTACTCGCAACTGCACTCCCATCCATTCAAGAGGCATTTTCCATCACGCAAGGTGAAGTCCAGTGGATGACGACAGCTTTCTTGATGACTAATGGTGTGATGATCCCGATATCGGCATTTTTGATCGATCGATTTACCACAAGGGGATTATTTTTAACAGCGATTGGATTATTCGGCGTGGGCACGCTCATCGCAGCAATAGCGACTGCTTATCCGGTACTACTACTGGGACGCGTAGTTCAAGCTTCGGGATCTGGCATTATGCTTCCGCTTTTGATGACAGTGCTCTTGGCAGTTATTCCGGTTTACCGTCGTGGAACCGCAATGGGATTAATCGGAATTGTTATTGCGTTTGGTCCGGCAATCGGTCCGACATTATCTGGCGTACTTTTGGAATATTTCTCATGGCGTTCCCTATTCTACGTTGTACTGCCAATTGTTGCTATTGCTATGACGATCGCGGCATTATTTTTACGTAATGTAACGGAACTGCGGAAGCCAAAAATAGATATCTTATCGATCATTCTTTCATCCGTTGGTTTTGGTTCATTTTTATACGGTTTTAGTATCGCTTCTGAAAGCGGATGGGGTAGTGCGGAAGTTATCACCATGATCGCAGTTGGTATAGTAGTGATAGGATTATTTATTTGGCGACAGCTCATTTTGGAAACACCGATGCTGGAATTTCGTATCTTTAAATATCGAACGTTTACCTTGGCGATTGTAATCACGATGACGGTGATGGTATCGATGATAGGGGCTGAGACGCTGCTGCCACTGTTCATGCAAAATGTGCTGCAATTTACACCGCTTCAATCCGGAATGATGCTGTTTCCAGGTGCAATTGTAATTGGAATTATGTCTCCGATTACCGGACGGCTGTTTGATCGGTTTGGAGCCAAGTGGCTGGCATTGATTGGCCTGGGTATTGTGACGGTTACAACGTTTATGTTTACCAGCCTATCGCTTGAAACATCATTTGCGTACTTGACAACGATTTATGCTATCCGCATGTTTGGTCTGTCGTTTGCATTGATGCCAGTGATGACATCCGCATTGAACCAGCTCCCGCCAACGGTGTATTCGCACGGTTCGGCGATGGCCAACACCTTGCAGCAAATTTCGGCGGCGCTTGGTACGGCGATTCTTGTGACACTTGTTTCTATGGGCGCGGGTAGCTTTGCACCGGATGCCAATACTTCTGCGGATATGGTTGGCCGACTTTCGCAGGTTATTGGATTTGAATGGGCGTTTATCGGCAGTACGATTCTTGCGTTTCTTGCGTTTATTTTGGCACTGTTTCTTCACTCTCCGAAGAAAGAAAAAGAAATCGTTCGGCGTATTCATGGTCAGGATGCGCGTTTGAGGTAAGAAGGAAGCGTTAAGTTAATATACCAACAAACAGGCTCAATTCCTTTTATGGAGTTGGGCCTGTTTTAGATTGCTTAAAATAAGCGAGTCGGAGGGGGCCTTTTCGTGCTTGTGCACTCTTCCTGCAACTTACGATCTTTCACATAGTCATCGTAGCTCGTTCAACCTCTGGTATGGCCGGTTCTGAATAAATCCATGGAAGTACTAAACGGCTGGTTTGAAGATTGCAATTCATTGGTAGAAATGGTTATCGGAAAATTCCCTTTGCTTATGTGTAATATGAGTTAAAACAGCGTATAAACTGTCTTTTTCCAAGCTTTTATAGGAAAAAAGGCAGTTATTTTTGTATAAAATCTCTTGACGTCACCGTACATACTGTATATACTACACATATACAGTATTAACAGATCGAGCAAAGCAGGTGATGCGTTGAATATTATTATTTCCAATGCGGTGGATCAGCCGATCTACGTGCAAATAAAAAACCAGATGAAGGAGCAGATTCTTCATGGCCAACTGCAGGAAAAGGAAAGCCTGCTGTCGATACGCAAGCTGGCGAAAGATCTGCAGGTCAGTGTGATTACCACAAAGAAGGCGTATGAGGAGCTGGAGAAAGAGGGCTTCATTGAAACGTTTCCGGGCAAGGGGTCGTTTGTAGCCTCGCAAAATTCCGAGTTACTTCGAGAAAAGCAGCTTAAGCTGATTGAGGATCAAATGGCAAAAATGCTGGAGGACAGCAAAGCATTCAATATTCCGCTCAACGAACTGATCGAGATGATGAAATTGCTATATGAGGAGTGAGCCAGATGGAAAATATAGTTGAAGTGAAAAATTTAGAGAAGCGATTTTTCAAGTTTGCCTTGGAAGGGATTAACTTAACGGTGAAAAAAGGCTTTATTACCGGCTTCATCGGCCCGAATGGAGCGGGCAAGAGTACGACGATCCGCTGCATCATGAACCTGATCCGACCTGATCAAGGAGAAATTCGGATTTTTGGGAAGACACATGAAGCGGACACGGAGGAAATTAAGCAGCGCATCGGATTTGTCCAGGATGAGAGCTTCTTTTACGGGCATTTGTCCCTGGAGCAGAACAAAAAACTGATTGCCCCTTTTTATCAGACGTGGAATGAGGAGCTGTTCACCTATTATATTGATCTGTTTGAGCTGCCTCGTATGAAAAAGGTGGACCATCTTTCCAAAGGGATGAAGATGAAGTTTTCTTTGGCGATGGCATTGTCCCATGATCCGGAGCTGATTATCATGGATGAACCCACTTCAGGGCTGGATCCCGTGTTTCGGAGAGAATTGCTGGAGCTCTTGCAGGACATTATTCAGGATGAAGAAAAAGCGGTGTTTTTCTCGACCCATATCACGCAAGACCTGGAGAAGGTTGCCGACTTTATCACGTTTATTGATAAAGGAAAAGTCATGGCGAGTGAGGAAAAGGATGCGTTGTTGGATCAGTATGCAGTAGTGAAAGGGCCGAAAGAGTGGTTGACACCAGGACGGCGCCGACTGCTGCAAGGCTTAAAGGAAACGGATATCGGATTTGAGGGGTTGCTTGCGGATAAACAGCAGTTTGCCGGGGAGGAAACCGGCCAGGTGCTGCTGGAGCGGCCATCGCTTGAGGACATTATGTTTTATACGGTAAAGGAGCGTAAAAATGATCATTCAATTATTGCGTAATGAAGTGTTCGGTCAAAACACTTATATCTATCTTTTAGTCTTTTTCTGGTTCATTCCAATGACAGGATTTTTTACAAGCGGTGCGCCAATCCAGCATATTTTATTACTGATTCTTTTTGCTGCCTGGATCCCGAGCTCTGCGACTTATTATGAGCAACCGGCACTGATGAATACCTTGCCCGTCACTCGGAAGAAAATCATTTTAGCAAAATATCTCACGCCACTGATATGGTTCATCCCGGCTGCGGCGCTTGTGTCTTTCTATGTTTTTCTGTTTGTCACCTTTGCTCCATTCCCGGCTCGGCTGATGACGGGATGGGATTTGTTGCTGGCCCTTGCCGGACTTCTTTTGCTAATGTCTGTTTTCTATCCGCTCCATCTTTTGTTCGGCTATGTTCCAGCGATGGCTTTGTCGGTGATAGCAGCAGTGGCAACATCGATTAGCATACAGATGGTTATGAATATTTATCATAATCCTAGAATGGACTCGCTAGACAATATGGTGGAGACCATCATGGCAAATCCAAATGTCTTCATCATGCTGCTTGCGGGCATTAGTTTGATTATTACACTGCTATCCTATGCTTTATCCGTTTGGCTTTATGAGCGGAAGGATTTTTAAAAGGGAGTGTCTACGGGAGCCGTTTTATCATTGCGAAATGTAAACAAGAAATTAGGAGGCACTTGCATATGTTTTGGATGCAAATGCCTTGGACTATTGGATTTTTAGGAATCATGCTGGTGATTAACATATGTAAGATTGTAAGAGCAGTCATCGAGGGAAGTAGTGTTGATAGCTATTGTGGTGCTGTTTTTGTTGCAACAAATACTCATAGGAAAAAGGATTTCCCGGCCCATTTCTCGAAAATATACAATGTAACGAAAGGAGAATCTTATGAAACCACCCGTGGAAAAACGCATTAACTTCTAAAATAAAAAAACCGTCATAAGATAATAAAAATGCCGCATATAAGGGGGGACTGTTTGTACTATAACCCATATAATTCTTATAATCCGCATTATATTTATTCCTTTCAAAATCGACAATTGCCGAAATACGAGCAACAATTCCATAATGCAAATAACCAGCAATCACCTCAATATCAACAGATGTTATGTCAACAACAGGAATGGCTTCAAAGGTTTATCCTGCACCAGCAACACAACACATTTCTAACGCTAAGCTATAGTTTTGAAGATACCGATCAATGTGTGCTAACTAGTCAGGCGGAAGAAGGTCCGTTCTATTTAGAAAACGTTCCTTATCGCAGAGATATTCGCGAGAAGCAGACTGGCGAAGATCTATGCCTGCGTTTAAAAATTGTAAATGTAAAGGGGTGCATAGCCATTCCAAGAGCAGAAGTTGATGTTTGGCATAGCAATGCTTTCGGAATTTACTCAGGCTACGATAATGCAGCTCTTGAAAACGAAGAAAACCCCGATCATATTGAGCCAACGAATAACGAAACATATCTGCGTGGCCGCCAGCGAGCAGATGAAAACGGAATGGTAGAGTTCTTGACGAAGTTTCCTGGTTGGTACGAAACGAGGACAATACATATTCATATGAAGGTCTTTGTAGCTGGAAAAGAAGTTCTTACTACACAATTGTTCTTCCCTCAGAGATTTAATTATATGATTCAATCAATGCTTCCTTATAATGTGAGATACTTTAGTCCTGTTATCAATGAAGATGATTTTGTCTTACGAGACTCCCACGGGGTTCAAGGAGCTTGGCCAAAAATAGCTCGTAAAGGTCAAGCCTATATGGGAACGTTGACAATCGGGGTAATGTTACAAACGGAGTGAGCTAATTATAGCTTACTCCGTTTAAATTTATTTGCGTAAGGCCCTATAGACATTCCAAAACTGTGTCCCTCTGAATTGGTTCATTTTGATAAAAATCAGTAAAAATTTACCTTTAAAGGTGTTGGTCCGATATTAAAACCATTCTGGCGTCATTCCCTTTTGTGTAACGTCCAAACCATTATCTTCATATAGTAAAAGATATAGGTGAATATGGAGATATGGAGGTTGAATGAATATGTATTTTCATCATGGCGATTCATGGAGGTATTGGGATGGTCCCATTAGACAAATGAGCCAAAGTCAACCCGAGGGGGGATCAGAAAGTGTTGGCAGAGAGCCTAATTTAGTTGCGAATTCGATTCTGCAGCGTGAATACCCCAACATTGTTTTTTTAAGCGGTTCATCTGAAGAGAATAGAGTGGCTTTAACTTTTGATGATGGTCCGGATATGCGCTTTACACCTCAAGTACTGGATGTTCTTAATAGATATCAAGTAAACGCTACTTTTTTCCTGATGGGCGCCAGAGCAGCTGAATACCCCGATATTGTCAGGAGAGCTAACGCTGAAGGGCATGCCATTGGAAATCATACGTATTGGCACCCCAATTTAGCGGAAGAAAGCCTGGGAAGAGCTCATTGGGAAGTAACAACCACAGAGGAAACGATTGAACAAATTCTGGGATTCCGCCCCAGATTATTCCGTCCCCCGTATGGTAATTTAAACCGGCAGATTGTTGAATTACTCGGCAGCATGGGCAATACGATAATTCTCTGGAACGTCGATTCCCTGGATTGGAGGCAATTGGAAGCTGATGTAATTGCCGACAATGTTTTAGGAAATACCATGCCTGGTTCTATCATACTCATGCATGATGGCGGTGATTGGACAATGGATTTATCAGGTACCGTCAATGCTTTAGATACAATTATTCCGCGTCTGCAGCAAGAAGGGATGGAATTTGTGACTATTCCTGAATTAATCAATGTAAGTGAAGCAAAGTGATTCTAACTGTTGCATATCATTAATTAATCTTCATGATACCAAAAATACCATTTTTCCTTTATCATAATAATAAGTATTATTGTGAAGGAGGCTCATACTTTGAAAAATATCAAAACATTAACCGAAGCAGATTACAATGAAATTTTTTCGCTTTCTCAATTTGCTTTTCAATATAAATTGTCAGAAGAGGAGTTGCAGAAGAAAAAGGAAGAAGTGAAGCGGCATACGGTCTGGGGATGGATGGAAGAGGATCAAATAGCGGCAAAGGTTCATCTGATACCACTGTCCTGTTATATCCATGGCAGGTCTTTTGCGATGGGCGGAATTAGCTCTGTTGCGACATGGCCTGAATACCGCAGGCAGGGGATGGTCAAACATTTGCTTTATCATGCATTAAAACAAATGAAGCAGAATGGACAAACCCTCTCCTTTCTGCATCCATTTTCGTTTGCCTTTTACCGAAAGTACGGATGGGAGCATGCCTTCACACAACAGCGGTATTCCATCCCTTTGGAAAAATTGAAGAAGGAATGGGGCGGAGCAGGTTATGTGCGACGCATACAGCCTGATATACCCATGCTGCACCGTATATATACCGAATACGCAAAAACATTTAATGGCATATTGGAGCGTGATGAAAAGTGGTGGAAGCAACGTGTGTTAAAGGATGAGTCGCAGCATATTGCGGTTGCTTTTAGTGCTGAGGGCTATCCAGAGGGCTATTTAATATATAATGTGAAAGAGCAAGTGTTAACAGTGAAGGAAGTAGTATATAACAATTTAAATGCCCGTAAGCTGTTAGTGCAGTTTATCGGGAACCATGATTCGATGGCTGAAAAGGCTAACCTAGTTGTCCCTGAAGATGATAATCTACCTCTTTTGCTGGATGAACCACGGTTTGAGCAGAAGCTGCTTCCGTATTTTATGGCTCGAATTGTTGATGTAAAAGGCTTTTTAGAGGCGTATCCTTTTCAAGGTGATGGCAAGCTTACATTAGAGTTGGAGGATGAGTTTTTGCCGGAGAATAGCGGGAGTTATCAGTTGGGACATGGTGATGTGGCAAATATAGAAGCTATTCAATGCTCGATTCAGGTTCTGACAGGCGTGCTTTTAGGATACAAGCGGCCAAGTGATTATTATCAAGTGGGGCTGTTAAAAGGCGATGCGCAGGCTATCGAACAGCTTGAGGAACTCATTCCAAGGCGGCAGACATATTTGATGGATTTCTTTTAGAATGCGGACCAAATCGAGAGAGAGCACGTCTGAAACGGGAGAGCCCCACGACAAAACGGGAGACACCCGCACTAAATCGGGAGAGCGTCTGCAAAACTATAAATCTCACACGTCAGCCGATAAATCCCACCGACCTCCAAAAAGGATGCCCCTCCCTCAGAGCATCCTTTTCATGTTCGTCCATTAAACAGGGTACAATTTCCTAATCTACGAAAATTAAACAAATAAGATAGAATTTTATCGGATTTTAGGTTAAAATTAAGAAAAATATGTAAAAAGTGATAGAAAAGGAATGTAATCATGACCTACTCTGTTAATTTATTTAAATTTTTTCGATCGATGGACAATCATTTATTTCGGATTCGCAAGGCGGAGAAAATACAAAATCTATGGAAAGTAAGTGTGTTACTCGTTTTGTTTAGTATGTTCATATATGCGGGGATGGCTTATTTGGGGATTGGGACAGACCTTATCTCGCAAAATTTTGCCAGACTCTCGCCTGCTGCATATGAACAAAGTAAGTTCTGGTTTATTATCGGCCGCGCGGGATTTGCTGTTTTATTTGCTGCACTTATATTATTTGTGCCTGCTTTGCTTTTTTATTTATTAACAGACATACCTTACCAGAAATTGATTATCATGCAACAGGTTGTGCTTGTTGTTCTATTAATCGAGCGAATTATTTGGATCCCATTGATGCTTATAATTGGGCTGGATTGGTATGTGTCACCACTGTCACTCGGAATAATCACATCTTATTTAACGGAAACACCGTGGGTCATTTATTTTTTCGGGGCCATCTCGCTTTTCCAATTATGGATTATTTGGTTTCAGGTTAAATATATGAGCACGATGACTGTTGTGAAAAAGCGTTGGCTGTGGGCGAATGTTATCTTGTTACATATTCTATTTTGGTGTATTGCGGCGCTCTTAGCCTATGCTGATGAGTTCATCATAAGTGGGTGGTTTGGATGATGCGAAGAAGACTAATTCAGGCAGCTGTTGTTTTGTTTATTGGTATTAATTTTTTACTTGTCTATGTGGATGATGATGGTAATGTGGAAAGAAAATCGTATATTAAAAATTGGTCGCAAGTTTTTGAGGCAGATGTTGCTGAGCGACTTCATAAACCAGGGGTGCTGGCATCTGTGAGTGAGGATCATGTCTATTTTGACGAGAATTTGGGCAGTTTTCAGGAATTCCTTGTCGAAGAAGGAACAGAAGTGAATGCAGGCGATGATCTTTATACGTACCAGGTTCATGATTATGTTGAGGCAGAAGCCGATTTAATGAATGAGGTCGAAGTGTTAAATGGTGAAATAGCTGCGATTGAAGCTGCTATTTCGGAGATGGAGCTCTATCAAATTCCTGACCAGGGGGGAGGCTCCTCGACTCAACAGCCACCACCTATGCCGTTTGATTTTGAAGAGGAAATGCCCGAAGAAGACGAAATCACGGAAATACCGGGAGACGATGAAATGATGGAAACAATGGAGCCTGAAACCCCGGTTGAGGCGGAATTGATGAAAGAACAATATATCATCGAAAAAGAAAAAGAGTTAGCTCAAAAGACAGCGGAATTAACGAGTGTAGAGAGTCAATTAACCGAGCTTACATCAAATGGTGACACCATCACGGTGGAAAGCCCTTTTCAGGGGAAAATAAAAACCGTACAGGAAACGCTCGATGACCCACTTATTACAATTGAAAGTACAGCTTTACATGCAGAGGGCGAATTAACCGAACAGGAACGCACCCAAATCGAACAGGGGCAAACAGTAGAAGTGACTCTCACGGAAGAGGATACTCTAATCGAAGGAGAAGTTGCTGGGGTGAGTGATTCACCAAAAGCGGTAGAGGTAGAAGAGGAAAGTGTTTATCCGTTTCATGTTTCTTTGAATGAAACTGGTGAGGAAGGGGAGCTTGAAGAATTGCTCCCAGGCTATCATGCGAACTTAAATATTACGCTCGATGAATCACTTGGTGCTGCGGTTCTTTTTGAAGATCTTGTATTCACTGACGCTGTATGGAAAATGAACGCGGAAGGCAAACTAGTAGAACAGGGAATTGAAACAGGGATTTTGATGAATAATATGCAGGAAATAACGGAGGGCGCAGAGGTTGGTGAATTTGTAGCAGAAGAGCCGGCAGGACAATTCCGCAGGCGCGCAGTATTCATCACACCACTAAAAGTACAAGAGGTGCCTTGGACGAACGTATTCAATTATGAAAATTGGAATAGGGCTCTGATTTCAGGATTACTTTCCAGGTGATGAAACGGTCTCTGAAACCAGAGGGTGTCCTTATATTCCAGATGCAATGTTCTTTTCAGGATCAGCCCGGCGCTGTTTTCGGTGGTATAGCACATTTATTACAGCACCGGTCATTAAGATGAGGCCGGTTAAAAAGAACCAGATCATCAATACGATAATACCGCCAAGGCTTCCATAAGTTGCGGAATAGTTTCCGAAATTACTGACGTAGAAAGAGAAGCCTAGGGATATCAATTGCCACAGGACACTTGCGGTAAGTGCTCCAGGAATTATATGCTTAAACGGTATTTTCTTATTTGGCGCAAACCGATATAGCATCATTAAAAGTCCTGAGAGAACGAGAATGCTGATCGTCCAGCGTAATACTTGAAATAGCAAGGTCATCGACTCTGAGATGCCTAATAGTGACTCTAGGAAGCCTATAATAATGTTACCAAACACCGGGAGAACAAACGCGATAACTAATGCTACTATCATGCCAAGTGTCAGTCCTAATGCGATAAGGCGCACAACAATGAAAGAACGTGTTTCTTCTACTCCATATGCTGCATTGGATGATTTGATAAATGCGTTAATGCCGTTAGAAGCGGCCCATAGGGCACCAAGGATACCGACAGTGAGCAAGCCTCCCTGAGGTGTTTCGACCAAGCTTACGATATTCTCTTCAAAAACGGAGGCTATTTCACTGGGCAAAACATTCCCGATGAAATTCACTGCATCATTTGGATTAATATTAAAGTATGGGATAATGGTAAATCCTACAATAATCAATGGAAATATAGCGAGAAGATAGTAATAGGATTGCGCTGCTGCCAATAATGGAACATTATCTTCTTTGAATTTTGTCATGAAGTCTTTTGCAAAATTTTTTACCCTATCCATTAAAGTTCCTCCATTCTTTGGTTTTACCTATTTCTATACCCTAAATGAGGAGCATTAAATCTTTTCATAGGGACAAAGTTAATTACGTTTTATTTCAGACGACAAGTGGTATAATTGAGTAAAAGGAGGTCTGGTGAATCATGGGCGTAATTTATTTAGGAATTTTATTTTGTTCAATCGCATTCGCAGTTGTAGTTGTATACATATGTCTTGTGTTAAAACGCGTATCCACCACAATGGAAGCCCTTGGGACAACCTTAGGTGAGGTAGAGAAAAAGTTTGAATCCATCACGCCGGAGATTAAATCAACTGTTCAGGCAACCGAGGAAATGGTGGACGACATGGAAGTTAAATTGAAAGCAACGGACAGTCTTTTCGATACCATGGAAAATGTGGGGAGTTCCGTTAATTCCATGAATCATGTTTACAAACAAAACAGGGAAAAGCTTACCAACAAGGAGTTCAGGCGCAAACTGACGCCATTTATTGAAGGAATCAAATGGAGTGAAGCAGCTTTTCTTTTATATTCCAAGTGGAAAAAGAAACAACAAACGGACAAAAATGAACTGATGATTCAGGATGAAAATACAGAAATGATACCATACAATCAAACAGGGAGTAGGGATAACATATGACATTAACTGGGGTAGGCGTACTCATTATCGGCGTAGCTTTTCTTATATTAACCATTTTTATTGCACATACATTGCAAAATTTGGCGGGAATTCTTAGTGGCATTGAAAAAACGGTCGAAAAGTTACCGGATCAGCTAGATGATGTGTTTAAAGAAACTGGAGACCTAATAAATCACAGCAATGACACGATTGCCGATGTAAACGAGAAATTAGGACAATTGAGCCCGTTATTCTACATTGTAGGTGATGTTGGAAATGTCACCAGGAGATTTTCCTCCTCATTAGTAGATGTAACGGAAACGGTGAAAAATAAAACAAATGACAGCAAGGATATTTCCCAGAAGAATAATTTGGGCGGCCTATACGGTTCATTTGCATTAGGATACTATCTGCTCACGAAACGCAGACAAGCGAAAAGTGAAGGAGCAACGACGGATGGACAGAACGAATAAATCTTTAATAGCGGTAAGTGCCGTGAGTGGTGCACTGCTTGGGTGGGTTGTTAAACAATCCGTCTCGAAGCGGCAAGAGCGCGTTGACTATAAACCTTTTGTGGAAAGGGTAAAGAATCGGGAAAGAAATTTTTATGCAGAAGGGCGCAAGCGAGCTAAGGAAATCGAAAGTATTAAGCAGGAAGTTCATCACAAAATAGAGCAATAAAAAAACTCCCTTGGTATAACTAAAAATACCGAGGGAGTTTCATTAATTTTTACGTTGTTTCTGAAAAATGTAATACCCTAATGTCAATGCTCCATACAAGCCCTCAAGGTTTCTGCCCTTCGTGATTTCGCTGCCTCCTGCTGTGCTTGCTTTCATCTCTTCTGTTGCATCAACCATAGAAGATGATAATTTCCTTGTCGCATTTCCGGCGTCACCTATGATATGAAGAATAGGGCTTAACTCTCTGATCTGGGTATTTAATTGGTTCAGTGTATCATTGCCTGTTGTAAGTACCTCTGTTGCCTGTGAACTTATGTCATCAACATTTTGCGGTAATTTGTCGGTCGTTTTTTGCAAACTTCCCAGAACACCTGACAATTTCATTAATGGTTTTATAAGAAGAACTACCAATGCAAGAAAAGCAACACCTATAACCAATACCCCAATTCCTAACCAATCCATTTAACAGTCTCCTCTCTTGGATGGAACTTTTTCTTTTACTATTACCACTGTATCAATAAAAATAAACGTTAATAGCTTTTCCTGAGGTTCTAAGTATTGTTGATTTTAAATCAAGATTGATGCTTTTAACCCGCTGCGGAAATACATTCCGCTTTCCGCGGGCGGCTGATGAGCCTCCTTGTGCTGGCGCACTGCGGAGTCTCATCGTAGCCTTTAGCTCCCGCGGGAGTCTCCATGTATTTCCTCCGCTTGTGTTGTGCTTTTTAAAATCGAACAACAGATATCCACCTTCGATAGTTGATTGGAGCGGAGGACCGTTGACTCATGCGGGGAAAATACGTGTCTGAAGACCCCGCAGGAAGTGGTTTCCTTCTGACTGGAGCCGTGCCTAAGGTGCGCAAGGGTCCGCAGCGGAAATCAACAAGCACTTATGTCGCAGTTTAAATCTTTTGAGTCAAAAGCTACACTCTTCTAGAATATAGTGTCCCAAGAAAAACAGCTATTATGTATTGTCATAATACCATAACTCGTCCCATAAAATAAAGAAAGCAAATGATAAGGGGCGAGTGTTATGAGTCGTGGTAGCAAAATTACTTTATGGGCAATAGGGTTTTTATTATTAATTTTTCTTATTCAATTTCCGCTTCAGCAAAGTGAAGAAACGTGGGAATCTTCCTCTTGGTCCTTACCATTGTCCGGGAAAACAATTGTCATTGATCCTGGTCATGGCGGTGTCGATGGGGGTGCGGTTGGTGAAGATGAAACATTGGAGAAAGACATCGCACTATCTATGGCTAAAAAGCTCCAGCGTTACTTGCAGCAAACCGGTGCGATTGTTTATTTAACAAGGGAAGAAGACGTGGACCTGGCCGCGGAAGATACACAAGGGCTTTCCCGAAGAAAATCGGAGGATATTCGTAACCGACTACAATTTATTCATGACCACGAGGCCGATTTCTTCGTGACATTACATTTAAATGCTCTGCCATCAAGCAAATGGCGTGGCGCGCAAACATTTTACTATCCGGAACTTGACGAAAGCAGACACTTGGCAAAAATGATCCAATCGGAAATTATTCGTAATCTGGAAAATACGGATCGATCCCCGTTAGCGAATAATGGCATGTATCTTTTAAAACATGCAGAAGTACCCGGCGCTTTAGTTGAGGTAGGTTTCCTGTCAAATGCGGAGGAACGTGAATTATTAAAACAGGACGATTATCAAGACCAGATGGCAGCAAGTATTTATGAAGGAATTTTGAGATATGTCACGGAAGAAATAGAAGGCCAAGAGGAATAAATTCCTGCAAATAAATCCCATAATTCAAATCACTTAGATTTTATGTGTTTTATGTTATACTGGCTTTGATAGAAATTTTTATATAGCCAATAAGGGGATGGTGACATATATGTTAACAAATGACGAAATTGTACAACTACTTAACCCGGTTAAGGATCCGTTTTTACATACAACGTTTGAGGAAACTGGCGCTATAAAAAACATCAATATTAAAGAAGAGAAAAAGCATGTCAGTTTAAAGATAGCTATTGGGAAAACAAATACGGGAGAACAGATGCAATTGCAACAGGAAATTGTAGGCATTTTAAAACAAAATGGCGCTACAACAGTTGGCCTGCGCTTTGAGCAATTGCCTGATGAAATTATTCAAAAATACCAGCCAGCTGTAGAAAAAGAACAAGAAAGTTCATTGATGGGCGGCGCAAATCCACCACACTTTATCGCCATTGCAAGTGGTAAGGGCGGTGTTGGAAAATCAACGGTTACGGTTAATCTCGCTATGTCATTAATGCGACTCGGTAAAAAAGTAGGCATTATTGATGCGGATATATACGGATTTAGTGTTCCGGATATGATGGGTGTTGAGGAACGCCCGCAAGTTCGCGGTAAAACGATCATTCCAGTGGAACGTTTTGGTGTAAAACTTATTTCCATGGGTTTCTTTGTTGAAGACAACTCGCCAATCATCTGGCGCGGGCCAATGCTTGGAAAAATGCTGAATAACTTTTTCAAGGAAGTAGAATGGGGCGATTTGGACTACTTGCTGCTTGACCTTCCACCAGGTACAGGCGATATCGCGATGGACGTGCATGAACTATTACCTACCTGCAAGGAGGTACTTGTGACAACCCCGCATCCAACGGCAGCATTCGTAGCAGCACGTGCTGGCCAGATGGCATTAAAGACAGAACATGAAATTCTGGGTGTTGTTGAAAATATGGCCTATTTTGAAAGTAAATCTGGAGATAAAGAGTATGTTTTTGGACAAGGTGGCGGACCGAAGCTTGCAGAAGCACTGAAAACAAAGGTGCTCGGTCAATTGCCTCTCCAGCAGCCATATGAGGAAGAAGATATTTTTGCGCCATCGATATATCAAGAAGACCATCCAATTGGACAAGAATATCATAAAATTGCTTCGAAAATTGCAGCGAAAGTAGAGGAATAAAAATAGAGAAGAGGGCGTCCCCGCGCGTGCGCCCTTTTACACTGTCCGGTCGGCTGGGTTATTGGCCGCCTCCTCCACCGCTGCCACTACCACCGCCGCTTTCTCCACCACTACCACCACTACCACCACTGCCGCCGCCACCTTGCTGACCGCCACTGTCACCACTTTGGCCGCCGCCCTGTTCCTCAGCAGCTTTTAATAATATTTCCTGGATTTTAGCCTGGAATGTCGGGGTTTCTAATGTTTGTTGGATGGTTTCTTCCAAATGAGAGCGGAACTCCTGGCTTTTTAAAACACTTACCATTTGTTCAGTCATTTTTGGATCTTGCAAGAGCTCAAGCATTTGCTCTTGGTAGTTGGAATCATTCATTAAACTTTTCATCAGATCCTTTTGTGGCTCTTCCATGGAACTGGCAAAACTTTTAACAAACGCGGGATCTTCAAACAAACTTTTCCACATTTCTTTTCCCTTATCGGAAGTCAGTGTTTCATTTATGGATTTATTTACTTCATCAGATTCGATAACAAGTTCTTCTTTCATTGCCTCATCAGACATAATTTCTTGAAGTGCCTTCTTTCCATCCTCCGTCTGTAATATATCAACAACCATTTTCTTTGTTGTATCATATTCTGCTTCTTTTCCGGAGGAGCCTTCTCCATTACAGGCACTTATTAACATAATGGACATAATAACGAATATAAAAATTATGCGATTCATGAAGAGATCCTCCTTCCTTACACCCTTAATATGAGTGACAAATTTATAAAATATTCACTTCGTTAAGGAAAAAAATATTCCTTCGTGATAAAATAGCTGTTGAATCATTTGTGAAATTATAGCTTTTACATATTAAGTAGGAGGAAATCGGTTTGAACACGCGTAAATTAGTGAATTTCTTTTTTAAAACATTATTTATTGGAACGATAGCAGGGCTTGTTACAAGCTTCTTCGTAAAAGCTGAAGATTACGCCCTTGTTTTAAATCCGTTTGATTTTATGGGAATTGCTGGATTCCTATTGTTTTTTATAGGCTTGGGGCTCGTTTTTGCTGCAGTTAGTCAGATGGGGTTCTTTGCCCATTTATTTCTTAATCGTTTAGGGTTAGGCTTGTTCCGCTCCTATTGGCCGACGGTACAAGTTGTATTAATCGCCTTTGTTGTCTTCGATTTGGTATATTTCCCCTATCAAGCGACAGAAGGGGAAGTTTCTGTTCTATGGTATATGCTGATGGCGGCTGCGATCCTTGGTTACGGATTACTCATTGCCTGGATTAAAGCAAAGGAAACGAAACCACGGGCGTTTATTCCTGCATTGTTTTTAATGGTTGTGATGACAACGATCGAATGGATCCCCGGAATGCGAACAGAAGGAACAGATTACGCATGGTTAATGATTATCCCGCTACTCGCGTGTAACACCTATCAGCTTCTTAAACTCCACCGTTTGCACGAGACGGATTCGGATCAAGCGGCTACGGCGAGGGAAAATAATCCATCTAAAAAGGCAAATCCTAAAAAGGCATAATAAACACCCTGATAAGACGATTATCAGGGTGTTTATTTATTCTACTATTTCAGAATCTGCCTGTGCTTGGTTAATTAGCTCGGAAATGGATACGAACTCAAATTCTTTATTTTTTAATCCTGGCAAAATTGTATCTAATGCATTAGCGGTCTGCTTCACAGAATCAGATGCATGCATCAGGATTATATCACCGTTTGCTGTTTCCGTCATCACGTTATCGACAATGGTGTCCGTGCCAGGATTCGTCCAGTCATGCGAATTTACATTCCAGTGGATCACCTCAAAACCCATCTTTTCCGCCAGCTCAATGATTTCTGTATTAAAATGTCCACTCGGTGTACGAAGCAGGTTTACATCCTCATAATCCATTTTTTCAAAAACTTCCCTTGCCTGGACTAAATCATTTCGTACTTCATCGATTTCCTGATCAAGATAGCTTTTATAACGATAGCCTAACATCCCAATCTCATGCTCTCCTTCAGCAATGTCTTCTACAATATCAGGATGCCGTTCTACCCATTCTCCACTCAGGAAAAATGTTGCCTGAACCTGTTCTTGTTCAAGTTGCTCCAAAATATCAAACACTCTTTCTTCTCCCCAGCTGATATTGAACGTTAAGGCGATATTTGGTTCATTGGCATCCCCTTTTGATAAAGCAGCAGGCTCATCATCCGAAGAAACCGAAAATGCACCATCCCGTTCAAACCATACAAATGTAGCTGTGAAAAAAGCAAGCAGTACAACAATTCCCCAACGTTTCCACCTATTAAATTTCAAAACATAAAAATGCTCCATCATCGACTCCCCCATAACATGTCCTTCGTTACTTTAGTCTATGAATAGTAACTTCGAATAAGAACAAGCTATCTTTATATAATAAAAATGAGAGTTGTATGGATTAAAAGTACATAAACGTGGAAATAGTAAGCGTAATGATAAAAAGTGATAGAGTAACCGACGAAATTCGTCAATTTTCACGAATACATGTAGTGACTGATTTTAATGTAACTTTGGGTGAAAGACTGACTAGTTTAAGAAGGTTTGAGGTGGCGTAATGTTAGGCTTATTAATTAATGAAATGGAACAAAAAGAGATCGAATATCTCCTGAAACGCGAATTAGACGAATTACTTATGGATCTTGAGGATCATAGAATAGACAACATGGTTAAGCAAGCAATGAGAGAAAGATACCAGGCTTTATTTCAATTATTTCGTCGGGTAGCAACTGAACAAGAGTGCATTAAATACATGCCAAGACGAAGTGACCATCAATAAGCTATGAGTGGAAAGTCTAGTGGAATGAATCTCCCAGGCTTTCCTTTCTTACCTATATAATCGACTGTTTTTGCAAAAGGGGCAAGTTATTGGGTGAAATTATTTATACTGGTTCTTGGTTTTTGGTTTGTAGGTGATAAGCGTATAGCATAATTTTTTGTTTTCCCTATTGATCTTACCCTTATAATTATGCTATATTATTGTCTGTCGTCACTTACGGAACAGATTATCATTTTTACGGAAAAAATCTTTTATCAAACCTATTGACTTTTATCCTTGAACATGATAAATTATATTTCGTCGCAAAAAACGACAAACTGTTTCATTAAGAAAATCGCTATTTTGAGGGCGAGCAAAATATTCATTTCTTAAAAGAAAAGTTAAAAGAAACTATTGACTTTTAGAGAATGAATGTGATATAATTAAAAAGTTGCTAATTTAACGCAACAAATGAATTTGCTCTTTGAAAACTGAACAAAACAACCAGTATGTCAAACAGATATTAGTGGTAAGGCATCGAAGGTCAGATTATTATAATCTGAATGGAAGATTTCAAACCCTAAATCAATTTTTAAGCTAAGACATTATATGATTGATTGGTGTCAATTATATTCAAACTTTTATGGAGAGTTTGATCTTGGCTCAGGACGAACGCTGGCGGCGTGCCTAATACATGCAAGTCGAGCGCGGGAAGCAGGCAATCACCCTTCGGGGTGTGCGCCTGTGGAACGAGCGGCGGACGGGTGAGTAACACGTGGGCAACCTGCCTGTAAGACTGGGATAACTCGTGGAAACGCGAGCTAATACCGGATAACACTTTTCATCTCCTGATGAGAAGTTGAAAGGCGGCTTTTATGCTGTCACTTACAGATGGGCCCGCGACGCATTAGCTAGTTGGTGAGATAAGAGCTCACCAAGGCGACGATGCGTAGCCGACCTGAGAGGGTGATCGGCCACACTGGGACTGAGACACGGCCCAGACTCCTACGGGAGGCAGCAGTAGGGAATCATCCGCAATGGACGAAAGTCTGACGGTGCAACGCCGCGTGAGTGATGAAGGTTTTCGGATCGTAAAACTCTGTTGTTAGGGAAGAACAAGTACTGTTTGAATAAGGCAGTACCTTGACGGTACCTAACCAGAAAGCCCCGGCTAACTACGTGCCAGCAGCCGCGGTAATACGTAGGGGGCAAGCGTTGTCCGGAATTATTGGGCGTAAAGCGCTCGCAGGCGGTCTTTTAAGTCTGATGTGAAATCTTGCGGCTCAACCGTGAGCGGTCATTGGAAACTGGAGGACTTGAGTACAGAAGAGGAGAGTGGAATTCCACGTGTAGCGGTGAAATGCGTAGAGATGTGGAGGAACACCAGTGGCGAAGGCGACTCTCTGGTCTGTAACTGACGCTGAGGAGCGAAAGCGTGGGGAGCGAACAGGATTAGATACCCTGGTAGTCCACGCCGTAAACGATGAGTGCTAGGTGTTAGGGGGTTTCCGCCCCTTAGTGCTGAAGTTAACGCATTAAGCACTCCGCCTGGGGAGTACGGCCGCAAGGCTGAAACTCAAAAGAATTGACGGGGGCCCGCACAAGCGGTGGAGCATGTGGTTTAATTCGAAGCAACGCGAAGAACCTTACCAGGTCTTGACATCCTCTGCAATCGGTAGAGATACCGAGTTCCCTTCGGGGACAGAGTGACAGGTGGTGCATGGTTGTCGTCAGCTCGTGTCGTGAGATGTTGGGTTAAGTCCCGTAACGAGCGCAACCCTTGAGATTAGTTGCCAGCATTAAGTTGGGCACTCTAATTTGACTGCCGGTGACAAACCGGAGGAAGGTGGGGATGACGTCAAATCATCATGCCCCTTATGACCTGGGCTACACACGTGCTACAATGGATGGAACAAAGGGCAGCGAAGCGGTAACGCTCAGCAAATCCCATAAAACCATTCTCAGTTCGGATTGCAGGCTGCAACTCGCCTGTATGAAGCCGGAATCGCTAGTAATCGCGGATCAGCATGCCGCGGTGAATACGTTCCCGGGCCTTGTACACACCGCCCGTCACACCACGAGAGTTAGCAACACCCGAAGTCGGTGAGGTAACACGTTTACGTGAGCCAGCCGCCGAAGGTGGGGCCAATGATTGGGGTGAAGTCGTAACAAGGTAGCCGTATCGGAAGGTGCGGCTGGATCACCTCCTTTCTAAGGATATTTAGAAGGAACGCTAGAGGTCTTAGACCTCTGGTCGAGGACATACATGGTTGTTTGGTTCAGTTTTGAGAGAGTGAATTCCTCTGATGAATTATATAAATAGATGGGCCTGTAGCTCAGTTGGTTAGAGCGCACGCCTGATAAGCGTGAGGTCGGTGGTTCGAGTCCACCCAGGCCCACCATCTATTGACGAATACGGGGCCTTAGCTCAGCTGGGAGAGCGCCTGCCTTGCACGCAGGAGGTCAGCGGTTCGATCCCGCTAGGCTCCATTTTTGTACCTTGAAAACTAAATAAGAGTAATAACGACATCAAAAAATGTAAGTTCTTTGGAACCATTAACTAGTAATTTAGTTAAGTGAAGAAGGGCGCACGGTGAATGCCTAGGTACGAGGAGCCGAAGAAGGACGGGACTAACACCGATATGTCTCGGGGAGTTGTAAGTAAACGTTGATCCGGGAATTTCCGAATGGGGGAACCCACTGTTCGTAATGGAACAGGACATCTATCTGAATACATAGGGTAGATGAGGCAGACCCGGGGAACTGAAACATCTCAGTACCCGGAGGAATAGAAAGCAAATGCGATTTCCCAAGTAGCGGCGAGCGAAACGGAAAGGAGCCCAAACCGAAAAGCTTGCTTTTCGGGGTTGTAGGACACTCCATTAGGAGTTACAAAGAAATGCTTTAGATGAATCGATCTGGAACGATCAGCCATAGAAGGTAAGAGCCCTGTAATTGAAAGAGCGTTTTCTCCGGAGTGTATCCTGAGTACGGCGGAACACGAGAAATTCCGTCGGAATCCGGGAGGACCATCTCCCAAGGCTAAATACTCCCTCGTGACCGATAGTGAACCAGTACCGTGAGGGAAAGGTGAAAAGCACCCCGGAAGGGGAGTGAAAGAGAACCTGAAACCGTGCGCTTACAAGTAGTCGAAGCCCGTTAATGGGTAACGGCGTACCTTTTGTAGAATGGACCGGCGAGTTACGATCCCATGCAAGGTTAAGTGGAAGACACGGAGCCGCAGCGAAAGCGAGTCTGAATAGGGCGAATTAGTATGTGGTCGTAGACCCGAAACCGTGTGATCTACCCATGTCCAGGGTGAAGGTCAGGTAACACTGACTGGAGGCCCGAACCCACGTATGTTGAAAAATGCGGGGATGAGGTGTGGGTAGGGGTGAAATGCCAATCGAACACGGAGATAGCTGGTTCTCTCCGAAATAGCTTTAGGGCTAGCCTCAGGGGAATGAGTACTGGAGGTAGAGCACTGATTGGACGAGGGGCCCTCACCGGGTTACCGAATTCAGTCAAACTCCGAATGCCAGCTACTTAGCCCTGGGAGTCAGACTATGGGTGATAAGGTTCATAGTCGAAAGGGAAACAGCCCAGACCGCCAGCTAAGGTCCCTAAGTATACGTTAAGTGGAAAAGGATGTGGCGTTGCTCAGACAACCAGGATGTTGGCTTAGAAGCAGCCATCATTTAAAGAGTGCGTAATAGCTCACTGGTCGAGTGACACTGCGCCGAAAATGTACCGGGGCTAAACGTATCACCGAAGCTGCGGATTGTTCTTCGAACAATGGTAGGAGAGCGTTCCAAGTGCAGTGAAGTCAGACCGTGAGGACTGGTGGAGCGCTTGGAAGTGAGAATGCCGGTATGAGTAGCGAAAAAAGAGTGAGAATCTCTTTCACCGAAAGCCTAAGGTTTCCTGAGGAAGGCTCGTCCTCTCAGGGTTAGTCGGGACCTAAGCCGAGGCCGAAAGGCGTAGGCGATGGCCAACAGGTAGATATTCCTGTACCACCTCATGACTGTTTGAATGACGGGGGACGCAGGAGGATAAGGAAAGCGCACCGATGGAATGGTGCGCCCAAGCAGTGAGCGAGTTGGATAGGCAAATCCGTCCAACAATTGCGAGCTGTGATGGGGAGGGAAATAGAGTACCGAAGTTCCTGATTTCACACTGCCAAGAAAAGCCTCTAGTGAGGTCATAGGTGCCCGTACCGCAAACCGACACAGGTAGGCGAGGAGAGAATCCTAAGGTGATCGGGAGAACTCTCGTTAAGGAACTCGGCAAAATGACCCCGTAACTTCGGGAGAAGGGGTGCTCCTCTTTAGGAGGAGCCGCAGTGAATAGGCCCAAGCGACTGTTTATCAAAAACACAGGTCTCTGCGAAGCCGCAAGGCGAAGTATAGGGGCTGACACCTGCCCGGTGCTGGAAGGTTAAGGGGAAACGTTAGCTTCCGAGCGAAGCGTAGAACCGAAGCCCCAGTAAACGGCGGCCGTAACTATAACGGTCCTAAGGTAGCGAAATTCCTTGTCGGGTAAGTTCCGACCCGCACGAAAGGTGCAACGACTTGGGCACTGTCTCAACGAGAGACCCGGTGAAATTATACTATGCGTGAAGATGCGCATTACCCGCGACAGGACGGAAAGACCCCGTGGAGCTTTACTGTAGCCTGATATTGAATGTTCGTGCAGCTTGTACAGGATAGGTGGGAGCCTTAGAATCGTGAGCGCTAGCTTACGAGGAGGCACCCGTGGGATACCACCCTGGCTGCACGCACCTTCTAACCCAGAACCGTGATCCGGTTCGGAGACAGTGTCAGGTAGGCAGTTTGACTGGGGCGGTCGCCTCCCAAAGAGTAACGGAGGCGCCCAAAGGTTCCCTCAGAATGGTTGGAAATCATTCGTAGCGTGTAAAGGCAGAAGGGAGCTTGACTGCGAGACCTACAAGTCGAGCAGGGACGAAAGTCGGGCTTAGTGATCCGGTGGTACCGTATGGAAGGGCCATCGCTCAACGGATAAAAGCTACCCCGGGGATAACAGGCTTATCTCCCCCAAGAGTTCACATCGACGGGGAGGTTTGGCACCTCGATGTCGGCTCATCGCATCCTGGGGCTGTAGTCGGTCCCAAGGGTTGGGCTGTTCGCCCATTAAAGCGGTACGCGAGCTGGGTTCAGAACGTCGTGAGACAGTTCGGTCCCTATCCGTCGTGGGCGCTGGAAGTTTGAGAGGAGCTGTCCTTAGTACGAGAGGACCGGGATGGACACACCGCTGGTGTACCAGTTGTTCCGCCAGGAGCATGGCTGGGTAGCTACGTGTGGCAAGGATAAGTGCTGAAAGCATCTAAGCATGAAGCCCCCCTCTAGATGAGACTTCCCATCACTTCGAGTGAGTAAGATCCCTCAGAGACGATGAGGTAGATAGGTTCGAGGTGGAAGCGTGGTGACACGTGCAGCTGACGAATACTAATCGATCGAGGACTTAACTAATTTCTTTTTTGATGGTCGTTCATGAAACTCTTATTTAGTTTTTAGGGTA
This sequence comes from Virgibacillus sp. NKC19-16, assembly GCF_021560035.1. Lineage (NCBI taxonomy): Bacteria > Bacillati > Bacillota > Bacilli > Caryophanales > Bacillaceae > Virgibacillus > Virgibacillus salidurans. The sequence continues at coordinate 198,997 of NZ_CP074373.1, forward strand.
TAAATGAAAAAAACCCTTGCATTTTCTATTAGAAATGCATATAATATATCTTGTCTTCATTTTAAAGAAGGAAGTTCTGATTGATCAACACAGAACGACCTAACACATTAGGTCTGGTAGTAATAGCGGAGAGGTCACACCTGTTTCCATGCCGAACACAGAAGTTAAGCTCTCCAGCGCCGATGGTAGTTGGGGCTTTGCCCCTGCAAGAGTAGGATGCCGCCAGGCCGATTTTTTTATATACTTTTTTATTGTATAAAAAAGTATAATGAAATACATAATAATAAAGTATGATTTTGATGAAATATATTAGATTATTCCACAGTAGCTCAGTGGTAGAGCTATCGGCTGTTAACCGATCGGTCGTAGGTTCGAATCCTACCTGTGGAGCCATTTTTATGCTTCCATAGCTCAGCAGGTAGAGCACCACCATGGTAAGGTGGGGGTCAGCAGTTCGAATCTGCTTGGAAGCTTAGTCAAAAACGTTGGTATAGAAGGGTTTCTCCTATAAAGGGGAAACTTATTTTTTTGGTTAAAAAGAGGTTTGCAAACCTTTATTAGGATAAAGCGTTGAAAGACTGACTTTATCATGCAATTTGTGGCTTTGAAATAAAGTTTGATAATTTATAATAAAGATTGATACAATGTTGATATGTTGGATTGTTCCAATTCAGCAATAGGTCCATTTAATGGAATAAAGTATTGTTCACAATGAAGGAATTTTAAATAATTTTATTAAGCTAAAGGGAAGGATTGTAACTGGCAGTTAAGTTGAAGAAGAATTGGGGGTACGTGCCCTGATTCTTCTTTTTATGTTTATTCAAATAATTACTTGAATGAAACAACAAAAATGGTTATAATATATTCAAATAAATATTTGAATGATGATGGGTGATAAGTATGAATAAAAAAGATACTTGTGAAGTTTTTTGTTATGACGAGGAAAAGGTCAATCGAATACAGGGTGATTTACAGACAGTAGATATTTCTGGTGTTTCTCAAATGTTAAAAGCAATTGCCGACGAAAATAGAGCAAAAATCACCTATGCTTTGTGTCAGGATGAAGAACTGTGTGTTTGTGATATAGCAAATATCTTAGGCGTTACAGTTGCTAATGCTTCTCATCACTTACGAACGCTTCATAAGCAAGGGATTGTCAAGTTTAGAAAAGAAGGAAAACTCGCTTTTTATTCGTTAGATGATGAACATATCAATCAGATAATGATAATTGCCTTAGCACATAAGAAAGAAGTGAAGGTCAATGTCTGAACAAGAGGCAAAAGTAATGAAAGAAGAAATGAACGATTATCGGGTCCAGGGATTTTCATGTGCAAATTGTGCAAGAAAGTTCGAGAAAAATGTTAAAAAGTTACCGGAAGTCCAAGATGCGAAAGTTAATTTTGGAGCATCTAAAATTTCCGTGTATGGTGAAACAACTGTTGAACAATTAGAACAGGCAGGGGCATTTGAGAATCTTAAAGTGAAACCTGAGAAATCCGCGGAAGTAGTCAATGAAGAAGAAAAGAAACAGGAAGAAAAAGTGCCATTTTATAAAAAGCACAGTACGTTGCTTTATTCGGTTTTATTTATGGCTCTCGGTTTTCTTTCCATGTTTGTAAATGGGAATGAGAATATTGTTACGGCACTATTATTTATTACATCAATGCTTGTCGGAGGGCTGTCACTCTTAAAAACAGGCCTGCAAAATTTAGTTCGATTTGAGTTTGATATGCGAACTCTTATGACGATTGCTGTTATCGGCGGTGTTATTATAGGGGAATGGGCAGAGGTTGCAATTGTTGTCATTCTCTTCGCCATTAGTGAAGCCTTAGAACGCTTCTCAATGGATCGAGCAAGGCAATCGATTCGTTCATTGATGGATATTGCACCCAAAGAGGCGGTTATTAGAAGAAATGGACAGGAAATAATGGTCCATGTCAATGATATCGCAGTTGGGGATATTATGCTTGTTAAGCCGGGGCAAAAGATTGCGATGGATGGCGTTATTGTAAATGGTTACTCCGCCATTAACCAAGCAGCAATAACAGGCGAGTCGGTTCCTGTTGAAAAAAACCTAGACGATGAAGTGTTTGCAGGTACGCTTAATGAAGAAGGATTGCTTGAAGTAAAAATAACAAAATTAGTTGAAGATACGACAATTTCAAAAATTATTTATCTTGTTGAGGAAGCGCAAGGCGAGCGTGCGCCAGCCCAGGCTTTTGTTGATAAATTTGCAAAATATTATACTCCTGTCATTGTGATTGTTGCAGCATTAGTTGCTGTTCTTCCTCCATTATTCTTTGGCGCAGGTTGGGAAACATGGATCTATCAAGGTTTAGCTGTGCTTGTCGTTGGTTGTCCTTGTGCATTGGTTATTTCTACTCCAATATCGATTGTATCTGCAATAGGAAATGCAGCGAAAAAAGGTATCCTAGTAAAAGGTGGAGTTTACCTAGAAGAAATCGGTGGATTGAAGGCTATTGCTTTTGATAAGACAGGTACGCTCACCAAAGGAGTTCCCGTTGTAACAGATTATAGAGTAATCGAGGAACAAACAGATGAACAAGGGCTACTGTCAATCATAACTGCATTAGAATATCGTTCCGGGCACCCATTAGCGTCAGCGATTATGAAAAAAGCTGACAGTGATAATATTTCTTATTCTGACATACCCATAGAAGATTTTTCTTCAATTACAGGCAAAGGGATAATGGGTAAGATAAATGGGAAAATATATTATATTGGAAGCCCGAAATTATTTCAAGAGTTATCGGTAACTAATCTTAATAAGGCAATAGAATGGGATGTTATAGCACTTCAGAAGCAAGGAAAAACAGTTATGGTCGTAGGAACAGAGGATAAAATTGAAGCTATTATTGCTGTTGCAGATGAAGTGCGGGAATCAAGCAAGGAAGTTATTCAAAAGTTACACCAGGCAGGAATTAAAAAAACGGTTATGCTTACAGGTGACAACCATAGCACTGCGAATGCGATAGGTGAGCATGTCGGCGTAACGGATGTTCAATCAGAGTTATTACCACAGGATAAATTGGATGTAATTAAACAATTAAAATCGGAGAATAACCATGTTGCTATGGTGGGTGATGGAGTCAATGATGCCCCAGCCTTAGCAGCTTCTACAGTTGGGATAGCCATGGGTGGAGTTGGTACGGATACTGCACTTGAAACAGCGGATGTTGCTTTAATGGGTGATGATTTAAAGAAACTTCCCTTTACTGTTAAACTTAGCCGAAAAACCTTAAACATCATCAAAGGGAACATAACTTTTGCCATTGCTATTAAACTTGTCGCCTTATTTCTGGTCATCCCAGGCTGGTTAACACTTTGGATTGCCATTCTCTCGGATATGGGTGCAACTCTTTTAGTAGCTCTGAATAGTTTAAGGCTTATGCGAGTGAAGGAAGATGAGTAAGTTTAAAGAGGTTGTTATAATCGGTGGCGGCCAGGCTGGTTTAGCGATGGGATATGCACTCAAGCAACATAAGATAAGTTTTATTATTCTTGATGAAAATGGTGAAACAGGGACATCTTGGAGAAAACGTTATGATTCATTAAGGTTGTTCACCCCAAGAAATTATAGTCAATTGCATAATTTTACTTTTGAAGGCGATCCTAATGGGTTTCCTCATAAAGATGAAGTAGTTTTGTATTTACAAAAATTCAAATCAGTAAATAATTTACCCGTAATTAATAACCAAAAAGTCATAAAACTATCAAATGTAAGTAATCAGAAATTCCGTATCTTTACGCAGGATCAATGTTATACTGCCCGTTATGTCGTTGTGGCTACAGGTGCTTTCCATCATCCTTTCATCCCGCATATTCATGATGATTCTATTCCTTTCATGATTCATGCTTCGGATTATCAAAACCCGGAACAAATTCCTAAAGGTGATGTGTTGATTTTTGGGGCAGGAAATACTGGCATCCAGATTGCAGCTGAATTGAGTGGCACGCACACAGTTACACTTTCAAAAAGTAAATCAATTAAAAGGATTCCACAAAGGATTGCGGGGAAAAGTTTGTTTTGGTGGTTAGAAACTTTAGGGGTTTCTATAGTAAAGCCCGATTCATTAGTAGGAAAGTTTATTCAAAAGAGAGATCCAATTATTGGTGATGATTATAAAACAATCAAAAAGTATGTTGAAGTAGTTAGTCGAGTCGAGGCTGTCAAGGAAGGTATAGCATCCTTTAAAAATTCGCCTTCCAAGGAAGTAAAGTCAATCATTTGGGCAACAGGGTATCGCAATAATTATTCTTGGGTTGATATTAAGGGTGTTCTAAACGATGTAGGTAAACCCATTCATAAATTTGGAGTAACGAATGTTCAGGGGCTCTATTTTCTTGGATTAAGTTGGCAAAGTAAAAGAAGTTCAGCTTTGATCTATGGTGTAAGTGATGATGCTAATGCGATTGCAGAAAAAATTATACAAAGGTGAACAGTCGGTCTTCCACAAACGCGCGATTGTTTAATAAAGGGATCAAAACAACCTCGAATTATTTAGTGGATCACCTATTACGAATCTGGATTAAATTTATGACCCGTGTTTCTTCCTTATTAATAGTACTATTATAAAAGAGTAAATCAGGAAGATTATATGAATTGCAAACCAAACTGCAAACATAAAAGATACAAGTAGATGGAAAAAACAATAAAAGGACTCCATTAGACGCGAATTAACCTTGTAAAAACAGAGGGTATGGAACGTAGGTTCTTTAATAATCTTATTGACACAGAAATGGTAAGGTGGGGCAGCAGTTCGAATCTGCTTGGAAGCTTTTATATAAGTGTAGGTGCATAGAGTTTCTCCTATGATGGAGAAACTCATTTTTTAGATGAAAAGGGATTTCTAATATATTTTCTTCAATTAGAACCTTTCATATTCCTAGTTGAAAATGGATATGGGACAGGCGAAGGGTATAGAAAAATGATTTGTTACTAGATAAATCCGAATAAGTGTAAGATGTGTAAAAAATGGATGATTTAGACACTTAATGAATCGTCTAATTTTAAAAAACTGGAAGGATAAATAAATCTGTTTATTTGGTTGAGCATTATAGTACGAGAGAAGTAATGTATTCAGCGATGTTTTCATAACCACGTGGATTTTCCTTTACCCATTTATCGCCTACGAGCCATTTGGCCTGATCCCCTTTGCTCGATGTGCTTATAATCATCCCTGCATCATTTGGGATTTTGATCGTATCCATACTAGTCATCCTCACTTTATTCTAAAACAATGGCATTTAACCCATTATGTAATACGTTTCGTAGGATTGTTTTCTGCCATCTCTCGGTTAACATCTAATTTAAAGCTTTCACATTTGTTTACATAAATACACGTTCTATCCCAGTAACATTTTATCACGTCCACTAATAAATATAATGTATAGGCATATTCACTACCTTTACACACGAGGGCAATTTAACAGCTTACACGAAGGGGGAGGTGTGGATGGATAACAAAAGGTTACTCGGAACTATTATCGCTGTTTTGATTTTGCTTGGGATCGGTTTGCTAATTGGTTATCTGGCATCATTTTTTGGTGCAATGCCAACGCAGTGGATACAGTTGAAGATATAGTGCAGGATAACTTTATTAAAATATTTAGCGAACGCAATAGGTGATGAATTATCATTCGCAGGAGGCCGGGGAAGCATTAACCTGGTCTCCATTATTTTTTAATACGAAAGAGTTTATAAATCCCAAATAACCCAACAAACACGACCAGCGCCAATAAACAAAGATTAATATAATACCACACGCCACTTCCAAGCAAATCAAGCGGGGTATTCGCAGATGGCGTATGCGAGAGATATAGATAATTAGAATCCAATACGGGATTAATAAAGTACCCGATTATCGCGGCATATAATAGTAAGTATCCGTACGCTTGCATAGTTGACTTAAATGTAATTTTTACAGCGTTGGTTAGTACTAGAAAAATACTGACCCACGAAATCGCCATGTGATGAATGAAAAATTTCCAGAAGCGGAAATGCGGATAATCATATGGTAATTCAGGTGTCATAAGTGCCAAGAAAGCAGGGACGAATCCGATAAAAAATGTGATGGTGATTAATTTCTTATTATGCGTAACGAGGGCGATGGCTCCGGTGATGCCGGCTATGCCACATAAATGCAGTGGCATATGATCGCGTAAATTCCATATGCCATTAGCAGCTGTCCACACTTGATAAGATAACTCTGAAAGGATTAATAAAACAAAAAGAGTCCATCTTATGAAGTTGTATGTAGATGGGTTAGTTAGAATTCTTTTATATGTTAGTAAAAGAGTGATAAGCCCGACAAAATATATAATTAGCACCGTAATATGACTGGAACCAAAAGCAATAAAGGGCTCTCCATGTATATCACTGAACCATTCTTTCATTAGATTAACCTCCCCATATAGAGAAAAGGGCCTGCTACTGCATGCAAGCAGACAGGCGCCCTGATAAAATTTATCCACCGATGATATGGTATCCGGAATCTACATGCATGACTTCGCCGGTTACGCCTCTGGAAAGTTCGCTCATGAAAAATAATGTTGCATCGCCAACTTGATCCTGATCCACATTTCGACGTAATGGGGCTTTTTCTTCAATAATTCCTGCTTTCTCGTTGAAGCCTGATACTCCTTTGGCGGATAAGGTGCGTATTGGGCCTGCAGATACTGCGTTAACGCGAATGCCATACTTTCCGACATCTTCTGCTAAATACCTCACACTAGCTTCCAATGATGCTTTTGCAACACCCATGACATTGTAGTTTTTGATGACGCGTTCTGCTCCCAGGTATGTTTGGGTAACAATACTGCCGCCTTCTGTCATTAACTCTTTGGCAGCCCTAGTGACAGCTGCAAGTGAGTACGCGCTGATTTCTTGCGCCAATAAGAATCCCTCACGTGAAGTGTCTGCAAATTCACCACTTAATTCATCCCGATTCGCAAAAGCAACCGCATGTACAAGCCCGTGAACAACGCCAATTTTTTCCTTGATTTCATCGAAAGCTTGATTAATACTTTCGTCGCTCGCAACATCACAGGAAACAATTAATTTTGGTTCGATATCATTTTGTTCAAGAAGCTTGGTTAGTTTTTGATAGGATCGCTCCTGTCTATTGGTGAAAATTAAATTCGCACCTGCGTTATGTAATGATTTCGTTATCCCCCAGGCAATGCTTCGTTCGTTTGCAACTCCCATTATAATGATGTTTTTTCCTTCTAATAAACAAGACATAAGTAAACCTCCAATTGATTTTCTTTTATCTATTATAACTTAATTGGTTTCTTTAGAGAAATCGAATTTTAGATTAAAATAAAGAACTTTTATCCCTGAGAAAAAATTATTTTAAAAAAATCTCTTTTCCCCTTTACAAAGTTTGCCGGATTGGTTATAATACAATTCGTCGGTTTACGACAAATATATGAATACGCTGCTTCATGGCCCGTTGGTCAAGTGGTTAAGACACCGCCCTTTCACGGCGGTAACACGGGTTCGAATCCCGTACGGGTCACCAACAATAGCCGGCCTAGCTCAACTGGTAGAGCAACTGACTTGTAATCAGTAGGTTGGGGGTTCAAGTCCTCTGGCCGGCATCATTTTTTATTTCAATTGAATTTGATGTATAAATCAATTATATCTGTCAAGACTATCGGAGGGGTAGCGAAGTGGCTAAACGCGGCGGACTGTAAATCCGCTCCCTCAGGGTTCGGGAGTTCGAATCTCTCCCCCTCCACCATTTCTATTTTTGGGCCATAGCCAAGCGGTAAGGCATCGGGTTTTGATCCCGTGCACCCCAGGTTCGAATCCTGGTGGCCCAGCCATTTTTTTATTTTAAGCGAAATTATTCAATACTCGACGTTACATAAAACTTACGAGCAAGATCTCATCCATAATGAGCAGCTCGCCAAATCATGAGCCATTAGCTCAGCCGGCAGAGCATCTGACTTTTAATCAGAGGGTCGGAGGTTCGATTCCTCCATGGCTCACCATGATTTATCATTCTAAAAAGCAACATTATATTGCAATCGAACATAAACAAGGTAGTCGTAACAATAGGCAACCTTGTTTATTTGCATTTTGGGTGTTTTTTTTACATAATAGATAGAGTAATTTTGTTTCGGAAAGGGATTATAAGAATAGAAAAACAATTGCCATTAGGGCATTAATAACTAAAATAACTTTTCTAACCACGAAATAGGCATATACATGTTATAATTTTATTCTAAGCATGTTTTATATTAAAATGTAAATAGATCTTTTTTAAACAATGACGCTATACAAAAGGATGATATGGGTATGAAAACCTCCAGAATTCCTGGTTTTTATAATATGACTGTTGATGAGCGAAGGAAATTATTGCAAGATATGCATACATTTACAGATGAAGAGACTGCTGATTTATTTTCAAATGAGTCCCTGCCGGCAGATACTGCAGATAAAATGATTGAAAATGTGATTGGAACCTTTCCATTGCCACTCGGTTTAGGATTGAATTTCCTCATAAATGGGAAAGAATATGTAGTACCAATGGCGGTTGAGGAACCATCTATCGTAGCTTCAGCAAGCCATATTGCTAAAATCGTACGGGAGACGGGCGGTTTTACTGCTGAGGCTACGGATCGAGTTATGATTGGTCAAATTCAAGTAGTGGGCAGCCCTGATTTGGAGGCTGCCAAGAGCGCTCTTTTAAGCGAGAAGGAATCTTTAATAGAAGATGCAAATGCAGCCTATCCGAGCCTAGCAGCCAGAGGCGGAGGTGCCGAGGATTTGGAGGTTCGAATACTCAATGAAGGATCGGACTCTAAATACAGTCAAATGCTTGTGTTGCATGTATATGTTAATACATGTGACGCGATGGGGGCAAATATCATTAATACTATGGTGGAAGCCCTAGCCCCTACAGTGGAGGGCTTGACGAAAGGGAAAGTTTACTTGCGAATTTTATCAAATTATGCAGATAAATGCTTGGCACGTTCGCGAGTAGTGATTCCTCCAGATCTACTTCAAACGGATGATTTTTCAGGGGAAGAAGTCCGCGATGGAGTTGTACATGCTTATGAATTTGCAGCATCGGATCCATATCGCGCGGTCACGCATAATAAAGGGATTATGAACGGAATTGATCCAATTGTCATTGCTACAGGTAACGATTGGCGGGCGGTTGAAGCAGGCGCGCATGCCTATGCAGCACGAAGCGGCGAGTACAGTTCCATGACGACCTGGTCAAAGGACCCGTCAGGAAATCTTGTTGGTGAGCTGGAATTACCAATGTCTGTGGCTACGGTAGGTGGATCTACCCAGGTTCATTCCATGTCAAAAATTGCATATAGTATGTTGGATGTTAAATCGGCTCAGGAATTAGCCCAAGTTATTGTCTCGGTCGGTTTAGCACAAAACCTCGGTGCTTTAAAAGCCTTAGTAACTGACGGTATTCAAAAAGGCCATATGGCTTTACATTCTCGCTCTGTTGCCATTGCAGCAGGGGCCTCTGGGGAGATGATTGATATTATTGCTGAACAATTAATTGAACAAAAAGAAATCCGTGTCGGAAAAGCTAAAGAATTGGTGGAACAAAATATAAAATGAGTATACAAAAAGCAACCACAGAACAAACAGCTATAGGAATAGCTCATAGTAAACTAATTTTGATAGGAGAGCATGCAGTTGTACACGGGCAACCTGCAATTGCTATTCCCTTTCCGTTAGTAGGTGTAGAGTCCGTCGTTGAATATGTGCCTGGATCCATTAAAATCGATAGCTCATTCTATCATGGGCCACTTGAATCAGCACCTGAATCCCTGAGTGGTATCGTCAATTGCATTAAAGAAACATTAAATCACCTGCAATTGCCATACCAGGATTTATTGATCAATATAAATTCATCTATACCGCATGGCAAAGGTCTTGGGTCCAGTGCTTCCGTGGCTATTTCTGTGATTAAATCTTTATTTGCATATTCAAATGAGGAGTATACAGAAGATGAATTACTGGAGCTTGCAAATATTTCCGAGACATATGCCCACGGTGCTCCAAGCGGTATTGATACTCTTACTATAACAACTGAATCGCCGGTATGGTATGAAAAAGAACATCCGATTGATTTCATAGATCTAAGTGATGAGTTTCATTTTGTTGTAGCAGACTCCGGCAGAATTGGGGATACAAGATTATCCGTTGAATCTGTAGGCAATTTACTAAAGTCTGCGCCGAAAAGAATCCAGGCAAAACTGGATCGTATAGGTCAATTAACCCACCATGCAAAAGATGCATTAGAAAAAGCAAGCAAAAACTTTTTAGGACATATGTTAAATGAAGCACAGAAAGAACTCGAATCCCTCGGTGTAAGTGATGCCGGATTAAATCGGCTTATCTACTTTGCACGTCAGGAAGGTGCTCTAGGTGCGAAATTAACAGGCGGTGGCAATGGGGGTTGCATTATTGCGCTTGCCCAAAATGAAGTTCACTCACGCCAGCTTGCTGAGAAATTAAAGAAAGTCGGAGCACAGGCTGTGTGGCCATTTGTGCTAAAGCAAAAAACTAGATATTAAAAAGGGGAAGAACAATGAAGGCTACTGCGAAAGCACACACGAATATTGCCTTAATTAAATATTGGGGAAAACGCAATGAGTCGCTAATATTACCTACGAACAGTAGTCTTTCCCTGACGTTGGACGGTTTTCATACAACGACAATGGTAGAATTTCGAGAGGATTTGCCCGTCGATCATTTTACAATAAATGATGAGGTTGTTTCAGGTGAATCGTATAGCCGCGTGCGCGAATTTCTCGATCTAATCCGCCAAACTGCAGGGAAAACAGATTTATATGCTGATGTCCATTCCATAAATAATGTCCCCACTGCAGCCGGGTTTGCATCGTCGGCATCCGGTTTTGCAGCACTTGCCGCCGCAGCAACAAAAGCGATTGGCTTACCATTAAGTGATCAGGAATTATCAAGAATAACTCGTCAAGGCTCAGGATCCGCCACGCGCTCGATTTATGGCGGATTTGCAGAGTGGCAGATGGGTGAACACTTAGATGGTTCCGATTCGTATGCTGTGCCCGTAGCCGCACAAGATCATTGGGACATCCGCGTTGCTGCTGTCGTCCTTTCTGATGCGGTGAAAAATGTGTCGAGTCGTGAGGGAATGAAGCGAACGGTTGAAACGTCCCCTTTTTATGATGGCTGGTTGAGGAGCGCAGCCGGAGACTTGGAGCAAATTAAGGAAGGCATTATGACACGAGATTTTGAAAAAACGGGACAGATTGCAGAAGCAAATTGTCTGAAAATGCATGCTACGACACTGGGTGCAAGTCCTCCCTTCACGTATTGGACAGACAGAACAGTAGATGTCATGCAAACTGTACAAGCAATGCGAGCAAAAGGAATTCCAGCATTTTTTACCATAGATGCAGGACCGAATGTGAAAGTCCTCTATTTACCTGAAAATGAAAAAACTGTCGAAAAGACACTCCGCGACATACCTGGTGCAGAAGACGTAATCTTAAGTAAATCAGGACAGGGAGTAAGCTTTCTATAGGGGTTGAAAAAGTTTGCCTAATACACCAATGACCATAAAAGTACCCGGAAAGTTGATGATAGCTGGAGAGTTTGCTGTGCTCGAACCTCATCATAATCTGGTTGTCATGGCTGTAGATCGTTTTGTATATGCACATATTCAGCAAAGTGATGAATACAGCTTGACACTTGAAGATTTTAAGCTACATGACCTTCGCTTTGAATATAAAAATAATGAAGTGAAGATCGACACAAATGACGCAAGGGTTCATTTTGTAGAAAAAGCAATGAGCCTTGCGTTTACCTATTTAAGAGAGCATGAAATAAATCCTGGCCATTTTAAGTTATCGATTCGAAGCGAGCTTGATGATGCTTCAGGTGTAAAATATGGCCTTGGATCAAGTGCTGCCGTGGTAACATCGGTTATCTCTGCCATTTTAAAAAAACATCTGCCTCAAAAACCATCTGCAATGTTGATATTTAAACTTGCAGCTATTTCACATGTTATAACACAACGAAATGGTTCAGGAGCTGATGTAGCAGCATCGTCCTATGGTGGTTTTCTTCAATATTCATCTTTTCAGGCTGATTGGTTAATCGAAGCGTACGAGAATCGGAAGACACTGACAGAACTTCTGGAGCGCGAGTGGACTTATTTTTCAGTGGAGCCAATAAAACTACCTGAAAATATATATGTGTGTATTGGCTGGACTGGAAAGCCTGCTTCCACGAAGAAACTTGTCGATGAAATACTAAAACTAAAAAATGATGCCCTCGCCAAGTTTCAACAGTTTCTCACAAATAGTGAGGAAGCGGTTGGATATTTTTTAAAGGGTATGACAGAATCAGACGTCGATCTTTTGTTGAGAGGTGTCAAAAAAAATAGGCAGGCTCTAGCTACAGTAGGAAAACATGCGGATGTAGCAATTGAAACACCATTACTGAGGACATTATGTGATTTAGCTGAAGGATATGGTGGTGCCGGCAAGCCTTCAGGAGCTGGGGGCGGTGATTGTGGTATTGCGTTTATGCCATCAAAGGAAAAGGCTGAAGCATTAATGCAGGCCTGGGAGCAAGCTGGGATTAAGCCATTGGACATCCAGCCGTGCGGCTATGGGGCTATAGAAGCGGACGTGAGCAGGTAGTCAAGGCCTGCTTTTTCTAATGCATATATATACAATAAAATGTCGAGTTGAGTCATTAGAACTTTTTTGGCTACAATAAAGGAGAAGGAGGCTGGATGGAGCATGCAAGATAATATGTCAGTTATTGGTGTACCAATGGATTTGGGCCAAAGCCGCCGCGGTGTGGATATGGGGCCGAGTGCGTTGCGTTACGCTGGTGCTATTGAAAAGCTACAGGAACTAAAAAATGATATACATGATTTAGGTGATATAGCAATTGCCCGCCCAGATACAGCTAAAGCGGTGGAAGAGAGTAATTTGAAAAACTTACAACAAGTCATACAAGCAAACGCGGAGCTTGCTTCTATTGTAGATCAGGAAATTACGAAAAATCGCTTCCCGGTAATCTTCGGTGGAGATCATAGTATTGCTATTGGCAGCTTAGCTGGAATAGCCAAGCATTATGAGAATTTAGGTGTGATCTGGTATGATGCGCATGGTGATTTGAATTCAAGTGAAACATCCCCATCAGGCAATATTCACGGGATGCCACTAGCAGCAAGCCTTGGTATTGGTCACGTGAAATTAACGAATATATTAGGTTATACACCTAAAATAAAGCCCGAAAACATTGTTATTGTAGGCGCACGTTCACTTGATCCTGGAGAAAAGGAATTAATCCGTGAAAAAGGCATTAACGTGTACTCCATGCATGAAATTGATCGGATAGGCATGTCAAATGTAATGCAGGAAGCCATCGACTATCTGAGGGAGAGAACAGATGGTATTCATTTAAGTCTTGATCTTGACGGGCTGGATCCATCCGAAGCGCCTGGCGTTGGCACTCCTGTAATTGGTGGGATTACATATCGTGAAAGCCATTTGGCGATGGAAATGCTTGCAGAGGCAGATATCCTAACGTCTGCTGAATTTGTTGAAGTAAACCCGATATTAGATGAAAAAAATAAAACAGCTGAGGTAGCAGTTGGTCTAATGGGCTCACTGTTTGGCGAAAAACTGAAATAATGCATTAAAAAAGACATTAAACCTCTAAATATGGAGAAATTTGATGTCTTTTTTTTACCCTATTTTTCTTTTTTGTCTAATCTAAGGAGCTCTGCTCGTACTAATGTGCAAAATTTTGATAATCGTTGATGAGGTTGTCCAGCTTTACACTGGTTGCGATGACGGCCTCAGAAGTTAAGTCATTTGAATGGCTTAATAAAATCATTTCGTGCCGACATTCCTCAATTTTTTCTAATAACTGCTCTTTTTCCACAAAACTATCCTCCTATCCAGTATAATATACTATAAAAGTATCCAGAAAAAAGCAAGTCTAAACGCCTAAATTATTTAAAACTTTAATGAAACCTTTATGAACCACAATTCGTAACATAAATACCGCATCATTAGCGGAGGTAAGAAGTATGGAGCAACTAATTAGAGATAAAATAAGACAGGTGAAAAAAGGGGATCAATCCGCTTTTGAAGATGTGATCGCATTATATCAAGATAAAATTTATCGACATTGCTTTCGCATGATTGGGAATACACATGAGGCGGAGGATATAGCACAGGAAGCCTTTATTCGGGCATATGTGAATATCCAGTCGTTTGATGATCGCAGGAAATTTTCGACATGGCTATATCGCATTGCCACGAATCTAACGATTGATCATATTCGAAAACGAAAGCCGGACTATTATCTTGATGATAAGATCAAAGGCACTGAGGGTTTGGATATGTATTCCCAGTTGACCAGCAGAGACCCGTCTCCAGGTGAACAGGTGGAGAGTCAGGAATTGCAGAGATCTATACATCAGGAGATCTTAAGGCTACCACCGAAATATCGGAGTATCATTATTCTGCGTTATTTAGAGGAATTTTCCCTTCAGGAGATCAGTGATACCCTGGATATTCCACTCGGAACGGTTAAAACCCGCATTCATCGTGGAAGGGAAGCGTTAAGGAGAAAATTGCGTTATGTGTAAGGGAGTGTGATTCATATGAATTGTAACGATGAGGCTCACGGGCTTATCCATAAATATTTAGATGGAGACTTAACCAAAGCAGAAGAGAAGGAACTTGGCAGCCATTTAGAAGAATGTGAAGCATGTCAGAAGCATTTATATGAGCTAAAAAGGACTATCACACTTCTACAAAGTACGGAGCATATAGCAGCACCAGCGAATTTTTCAAATAATGTTATGCAAAAATTACCAGCTGAAAAGAAACGTGTGACATATCTGCGCATGATTAAGGCACATCCCCTGGTGATCTCGGCAGCGCTAATTTTTATATTCATGATTAGTGGTGTTTTTTCCTCATGGAATCAGGATAATGAATTGGTTGTCTCGAAACAGGAGGATTTAATTATCGAGGGAGATACCGTTATCGTTCCCGCAGATGTAACGGTATCCGGAGATTTATATGTTGAAAACGGTGATTTAATTATTGATGGAACAGTGGATGGAAATGTTACATTGATCAACGGTCAGCTAATAGAGAATGAAGCCATGGATGAGGAACCGCTAATGGCAGGATCTGTCGGAGAAGTAAGCGGTGAACTGAATCAGGTAGATCAAATTTTCGATTGGATATGGTATCAGGTAAAAAATGTATTTCAAGGTGTATTTGACTTTTAGGGGATGTTCAAAAATTCCCTGCTTGAAAAAAAGCAAAAGAACCTCCCCTCTGCTTCCTATTTTTTTATACATGTACCATACAAAAATATGTTATAATAAGAAGGCTACTTTCCAGTTGTTGGGGAGTGATTTTATGTACAGAGGGATGTGTGAACATGCTTGATGGGGGATTCCTTTTAAATCTGCTAAGAATAGGCGTAGATATAGCTCTCGTCTGGTATGTATTATATAAATTAATGATGCTGATTAGGGGCACAAAGGCAATCCAGCTTTTAAAAGGGATTGTGGTTGTGTTGGCTGTCAGAATGCTAAGTATTTTATTTAGCTTACAAACAATCGAATGGATTACAGAACAAGCCATTCTATGGGGATTTCTCCTTATAGCTATTTTATTCCAACCAGAGATAAGAAGAGCATTGGAACAGCTTGGAAGGGGAAATATTTTCGCAAGAAGTGCAAGATCTGAAGAGGAATTGATGGAACAAAATATTGAAGCAATCATACAATCATGTAAATATATGGCTAAAAGGCGTATAGGCGCATTAATTTCAATTGAGCGTGAAACAGGAATGGGTGATTATGCAGAAACAGGGATACCGATAAACGGGAGACTGACTCATCAACTGCTTACAAATATTTTCACACCAAATACACCACTTCATGATGGTGCTGTCATTATAAAAAGGGAAAATATTGTGGCTGCGGCTTGTTATCTGCCATTATCAGAAAGCCCTTATATATCAAAGGAACTGGGGACAAGGCACAGAGCGGCAATGGGTATTAGTGAAGTGACAGATTCACTGACGATTGTTGTATCTGAAGAAACCGGTAATATTTCTTGTACACGTAATGGAGAATTACATAGAGAACTTGACCCAGAAGATCTTCGTAAAATATTAAATGAAAACTTATCATTACATCTTAAAACCCCTGAAAAGAAGTCATGGAAACGAAAGGGGGAAAAGAATGGATAAGTGGTTTGAAAGTAAATGGTTTGTAAGGATTATAGCATTGGTTTTTGCCATATTACTATATGTGATGGTTAGTATGGAAACAGATACGGCAGAAAATGAGAATACCCTTTTTCCAGAGACATCAGATGAGGTGAGTACACTAGAAAATGTTCCGGTAGATATACGTATGGATGAAGAAAATTATGTTGTGAGTGGTGTTCCGGAGTATGTCAACGTTACTTTAGAAGGTGTTGCGAGAATATTGACTCCAGTAGAGAGACAACGGAATTTTGATGTGTTTGTTAACCTGGAAGGGTTAGGAGAAGGGACACATGAAGTGGAAATTCAGTATGAAGATATACCACCCGAATTGTCCGTATACATCGAGCCAAAAACAGCCGAGGTGACGATTGAAGAACGAGCTACAGAGGAATTTCCGGTGACTGTAGACTTCATTAATAGCGACCAGCTTGCGGAGGGTTTTGAACTTGGTGACTTCGAAGTAGAGCCCACGTCGGTATCCATTACCAGTTCAAGAAGTATTATCGATCAAATCGGAATGGTAAAAGTGTTTGTGAATGTATCCGGATTAGATCAATCGATTAACAATCGTGAGGTACCTGTTAATGTATATGATAGTCAAGGAAATGAATTGAATGTTTTAGTGGAACCTGAAAATGCTGTCGTGTCTGCTGATATAAATAATCCAAGCGATACCGTATCACTCAATATCTCAACAACAGGTGAATTGCCGGATGGGTATGCATTAGAGTCGCTTGATGCTAATATAGATGAGGTTGAAATTTTTGCTACGACAGATGTATTGGAAGAAATAGAAAGTGTTTCTACAGAGGAAATAGATTTATCGCAAATTACAGAGTCACAAACAATTGATGCAAGCCTGTCTCTGCCTGAAGGAGCAGTATCGGAAACGGAGACGGTGGAGGTCGATGTTGAGGTGGAGCCAGCGCAAACCATTGAAGACGTTCCTATTGAAACAGAAGGCTTGCAGGATGGACAAGATGTGACCTTTGTGGATCCGGACAACTCGGAAATGGATATAACAATTGCAGGAAATGGCGCAGATGTAAGTGAATTAACAGCAGGAGATTTTAATCTATTCATTGATGTAAGTGATTTGGAAGAAGGTGAGCATTCCTTGCCTGTAACGATTGAAGGCCCGGATGATGTGACAATCACAGGGGAATTTGAAGAAGTAACAATTGAAATCACTTAAGTGACGCCTGTAAGAGATTTACCGAGATTAATAAACATCGCTCTCACTAGGTCGAATTGGATATAAAGGAGAGGTATAGCAATGGGAAAATATTTTGGAACAGATGGTGTCAGAGGAGTTGCAAATAAGGAACTCACACCAGAACTGGCATTTAAATTAGGACGTTTTGGTGGACACGTTTTAACTAGTGATACAGAAAAGCCTAAAATCATCATAGGACGTGATACACGCATTTCCGGGTACATGCTTGAGGGTGCACTTTTAGCCGGGTTACTATCGATTGGTGCAGAAGTCATGCGTGTCGGCGTCATTTCAACGCCAGGTGTTGCTTACTTAACAACAGCCACAAGCTCACAAGCTGGCATCATGATTTCGGCATCACATAACCCAGTTGAAGATAATGGCATTAAATTTTTCGGCTCGGACGGTTATAAATTATCAGACGATCAGGAAAATGAAATTGAACGCCTCATGGACGGGGATGATGATCTGCCGCGTCCTGTTGGCGGGGATGTAGGTGTCGTTAATGACTATTTTGAAGGTGGCCAAAAATACCTCTCCTTCTTGAAGGATACGATAGATAATGACTTTGAGGGTATGCGAATTGCGCTGGATTGTGCTCATGGTTCAACATCTACCCTGGCGACACATTTATTCGCTGACCTGGAAGCCGATATTGTCTCAATTGGCTCATCACCAGACGGGTTAAATATAAATGATAATGTTGGCTCAACGCATCCGGAAAAGCTGCAGGAATTTGTAGCAGAAAAGGATGCCGACATCGGACTTGCTTTTGATGGCGATGGGGATCGCCTAATCGCTGTCGATGAAAAAGGAAACATCGTTGACGGTGATCAAATCATGTATATTTGTGCAAAATATATGAATGAAATAGGTGTACTAAAATATAACACGGTCGTATCAACGGTGATGAGCAACATAGGGTTTTATAAAGCGCTGGAAGAAAACGGAATACACAGTGATAAAACGTCAGTAGGGGACCGTTATGTCATGGAAGAAATGCGAAAAGGCGGCTACAACCTTGGCGGAGAACAATCAGGGCATATTATTTTCCTCGATTATGTGACAACAGGCGACGGGATGTTATCCGCTATCCAGCTTGTAAATGTCATGAAAGAAACAGGTAAGCCCCTATCAGAGCTCGCAGGAGAAATGCGTATCTTTCCGCAAGTACTGAAAAATGTAAAAGTTGTCGATAAAAATGAAGCCCTGACGAATTCTCGCATTAATAGCGAGATCGAGGCAGTTGAAAAAGAACTGGGTGATGAAGGACGCGTACTGGTCCGGCCATCGGGGACAGAACCTCTTGTCCGTGTCATGGTAGAGGCGCCTACGAAAGAAGACTGCGAAATGTATGTTGAACGTGTTGCGAAAGTGATTGATGATTTGTTGGGGATGAAGGAATAGATTTGATTGGAGCCGCTCTCTGGGATGGGGGCGGTTTTTTGATTGGGATTGTTTAAAATGATGTGTAATAAGTGGATGGCCCCTCCCGTTTGAGTGTGCTCCCTCCCGTATTGGATGCATGCTGTCCCGATATGAAGTTGCCCCCTCCCATTTTGGATGTTTTCTCTCCCGATTTGAACGTGCTCTTCTTTTCAATGTTGATAACTGGTTCTGCCAGATTGATAAAAACTCCCGCGAGCGATCCGCCGACCGAATCCCGACCCCAATGGGACGAGTCCCGTAGTCCGAGCAGCTACACGATTAAGTCTAATAAAAAAACCCAATATCTCTACCACATGCGAGAGAAATCATTTATACTAGGATTATCTATTAATTTTGAAAAAACATACGAATGAGGAGGTCAACAATGATACAATTTCCAAAGCCAACCGTAGAACAATTTTTCCGCACAAATGTGATTAAAGATTTTACAGTGAGCAGTAATGAAGAGCGGCTTATTTTCAGTTCCAATATAGACGGGAAAGTGAATTTATGGGCAATGGATTTACCGGATACATTTCCATATTTGTTTGCCCATCATGATGAGTCAATTAGCTTTATCCAGGTTGATCCGAAAAATCGCTATGTGCTCGCAGGGTATGACAAAGACGGGGATGAGAACCATCAGATCTACGCTATTCCTCATGAGGGCGGACTCCCGCAGCCGCTTATTACTGGGGAACCGGAGGAAAAGTATTATTTTACCCATCTGAGTGAAGATGGAAAACGAATCTATTATATGACATCGAAAGAGAATCCATCTTTCCTGAACGCGCGCATGCGTAACTTGGAAAATAATACCGATACATTACTGAACGAGGGAGAAGTATCGCCAACGCATCTAGTAGCGGTATCTGACAATGAAGATGCATTTGTATATTTGCGCATGTTTGCAAATACATATATTACAGGCTTTGTGAAAATTGGTAATAAATCCTATGATTTAACACCTGATCCCGAAAAGGTTCACGTTGTTGGGGATGCTGTTTTTGTCGATGATAAAACGATCTATTTTGTAACAGATTACGAGAGTGAATACAGCTATGTGGCAAAATTTGATCTGGCTACAAAGGAATTTGCGTCTGTACTGGCGATCGAGGAAGAAAGTGTAGAATCTCTAAAGTGGGACAAGGAAAATGAATCACTTTATCTAGTAACTGAAAAAGGTGTGGAAGATATTTTATACCGTTACGAACCGGAATCGGAGCATCTTAAAAGGCTGTCCACACCAGTTGATGTGATTGAAAAGGTACATGTTGCCAAATCCGGGAATCTGTATATGCTGGGAAGAAGCAGCACCGTACCACTTAATATTTTCCAAACAACAAATGGGGAGGAATGGAAGCAACTGACAAACAATCGCGTACTGGGTCTTAGCACGGAGGACATGGTTGAGCCTGATGTGGTTTCCTATAAATCTTTTGACGGTATGGAAATAGAATCTCTATTATTCAAGGCAAAGCCTGAAAATGACAACGGTTATACGATTCTTTGGCCACACGGGGGGCCACAGGCATCTGAGCGAAAAATGTTCCGTTCGATGTTCCAGGCATTCCTGAATCGCGGATATACCATTTTCGCGCCAAACTTCCGTGGGAGCACAGGCTATGGCTCATCTTTTGTAAAATTAGTGGAACAAGACTGGGGAGAAGGGCCGCGCCTGGATAATGTGGCCGGCATTCAGTGGCTGTTTGATAATAATATCACAAATCCGGAAAAATTATTTCTCGTTGGTGGCAGCTATGGTGGCTACATGGCGCTTCTATTACACGGACGCCATCCGGAATATTTCAAAGCGGTAGTCGATATCTTCGGGCCGTCTGATCTATTCACATTCGTTAATTCCGTCCCGCCTCATTGGAAGCCAATTATGGAGCGCTGGGTAGGTGATCCAGAACGTGATAAAGAGCGTTTTATTAGGGATTCACCCGTAACTTACCTGGACGGTATGACAAAACCAATGCTCGTTATTCAAGGGGCAAAAGATCCACGTGTCGTCAAAGAGGAGTCCGACCAAATCGTCGCTAAACTTGAAGAAAAAGGCCGCGATGTGGAATATCTCGTGCTGGAAGACGAGGGGCATGGCTTTTCGAAAAGAGAAAATGAGATTAAGGTGTACAGTTTGATGCTGGACTTTTTGGAGAAGCATCAGGGATAGGATAGATATTGAGAAAGGAAATCTGAAAATGAATGTTAGAAAAATGAGTTTACTAGCCTTATTTATAAGTCTATCTGCAGTAGGCGCGGCTATTAAGGTACCTGCAGTGATTGGAAGTGTAGCATTGGATGTTTTCCCGGCTTTATTAGCAGCGGCTTTCTTTGGGGCGGGAGCCGGAGCTATGGTCGGGGCTTTCGGCCATTTGCTTTCAGCGCTTATTGGGGGAATGCCACTCGGAATCCTACACTTAATTATTGCGATAGAAATGGCTTTGCTTGTTTCACTGTTTGCTATACTTTTTCAAAAAGAACAAAAGGTTTTAGCTGGAGTGTTATTCTTGTTCGGTAATGCCTTGATCGCCCCATTACCATTTATATTCTTATTTGATATTGCATTTTATATTGCAATGCTACCTTCGTTATTCATAGGCTCTCTATTAAATATAACTATAGCTTATATAGCTATTCCGCGTTTGTTTGGATTTCAGAGATATTATTATAAGGGAGAAGTGAGGGGATGAGATACTTTAGTGAAAAAGAAAAAACAACTATTAGTAAGGAAGTAGAAATAAACCCCGAAATTAAAAAGATGATACAAGAAATTAGAGAAGAATATAGGCAGGGATTTGGCATGCCAACTTCAGATCTTCTTGAATCATTTTCTTCTAAGGACTTTGAATTTTAACCAGTTTAGCGATAATAAATGACTATTCTAGTCGCTGAATTTGGCACGTTTATGGTCAAAGCCCTGCTGTATTATAAACGGGTGAAGAGAGGTGTAGAGTATAGTTAATATTTGGGCTGAGGAGAGTAGTTGAGGATCCTCTCTCCCATCAGAACCCGTGCTTCCTTGAACTAAAAGTAATGACAAATCCTGTAGAACTATGTATACTTAAGTTGTGAAAAAATTAATAGTTTAAGGCTTCAGGTGATTTCGACTTCAGAAATTATAATAGGGAAGTTGGTGAAAATCCAACGCGGTCCCGCCACTGTATATGTGAGCTAGCTGTAATGACCACTGTGCATTCGATGTATGGGAAGGACAGTAAGCGATGATCATAAGCCAGGAGACCTGCCTGTAACCGGACGCGCACCAAACCTACGAGGAATAGGAGGGTGTAATGGGACAGGTTTATTTTATTTGTTGGCTGCCCTTTTACATATCCATCTTCATTTCTCGTGAAGATGTTTTTTTAGTTTATACAAATACTATAAGGGGGTACGAACGTGAAAAAGATTTTATCATTTTTATTTGTATTAATACTTACATTTGGTCTTTTAATCGGCTGTGGCTCTGAATCCGAAGATGATTCGCAAATTTCAGATGACAGTGCCGAACAAACAGAACAAACGGAAGAATCAGAGGGCACAGAGGAATCAGAAGAAGGAGCATTTCCGTTAACGATCACAGATGCGCTTGATAATGAAGTGACCATAGATGAAAAACCGGAGCGTATTGTTTCGGTGATTCCAAGCAATACAGAAATCGCATTTGCGCTTGGGCTGGAGGATGAAATCGTTGGTGTCTCAGACCATGATAATTATCCGGAAGAAGTGCAGGAAAAAGAAAGAATAGGTGGTTTAGAAATGAACATCGAAGTAATCCTTAGTTTGGATCCAGACCTCGTTCTTGCTCATGGATCCAGTGCGGAATCCTCTCAGGAAGGACTGCAACAGATTCGTGCTTCCGGCATCAATGTATTTGTTGTAAATGATGCACAGGATATTGAAGGAACCTATGAAGCCATTGACCAAATCGGACAAGTTACAGGAACGCAGGAAGAAGCAGATGAAATCGTCGACAATATGGAAGAAGGATTTGCAAACTTAAGTGAAACGGCAGAGGAAATTCCTGAAGAGGAACGCAAATCGGTCTTTTTTGAAGTATCACCGGCACCGGATATTTTTACTGCAGGACAAAACACATTTTTCGATTCACTCCTAGAGGTTGTTGATGCAGATAATGCTGCTGAAGAACTGGATGGCTGGGTGCCAATCGATCCGGAGTCCATTGTAGGGCTGGATCCTGATGTTATTATAACGACATACGGGCATTATTCGGATAATCCGGTAGAACAAGTAGTAAGTCGTGACGGTTGGGGCTCCGTGACTGCTGTTGAAAATGAAGATGTTTATGACATACATTCTGACATTGTAAGTCGTCCGGGCCCACGCTTAGTTGAGGGTGCAGAGGAGATTGCTGAAGTTGTTTATCCGGAATATTTTGAAGCGGAGTAAATATGTAGTTGCCTATATAATGGCACTCGTATTTTTAATCATTTCCATGCTGACCGCTATATCGGTTGGTAGTGTGTCCGTTCCTGTTTCAGAAATTATCACAATTCTCGGTGCACAGATTTTTCACTTACCGATAGCTGAACAGGTCGATGAGACATATAGAAATATTGTTTTTCAAATTCGCCTGCCCAGAGTGATTTTGGCAGGGTTAGTTGGAGCCTCTCTTGCCATTGCAGGAGCGGCCTTTCAAGGCTTACTGCGAAACCCACTGGCGGATCCATATATCTTGGGAGTTTCTTCAGGTGCTTCTGTTGGGGCAGTTGCGACATTGTTTTTTAATATTTCTATTCCATTCCTTGGACTTTATACGCTGCCGGTTTTAAGTATTACGACAGCCTTATTGACTATTTTATCTGTGTTATTTTTCGCTAGAAGAGTGGACCGGACGATGCGGGTGGAGACGATTATTTTAACGGGGATTATTTTTAGTTCTTTTTTAGGTGCATTTATCTCCCTTATCATTGCTTTTACAGGTGACCAACTGCAGCAAATCATGGGCTGGCTGCTTGGTAGTGTGTCGATGCGGGGATGGAGCTATGTTGGTATTATTATTCCATTCTTCATTATTGGAGCCCTTTTGCTGCTTATCAACACAAGAGAGTTAAATGCGATGTCATTTGGAGAAGAACGGGCACAGCATCTAGGTGTCGATGTCCAAAAACGGAAATTAATCATTTTGGTTGCCGGGTCGATACTGACTGGTGCGGCGGTGGCGGTTTCCGGGGCAATAGGTTTTGTTGGTTTGGTGATTCCGCATTTAACTAGACGCCTGTGGGGACCGGATCATGTTCACCTCTTGCCACTCTCCATTTTAACCGGTGCAGGATTTTTAATGCTGACAGATCTGTTGTCACGAACGATTATCTCGCCGACAATTTTGCCGATTGGTGTGATCACGGCATTAATTGGGACGCCAGTATTTGGAGTCATTTTGATTAAACAACGAAAAGGAAATCGAGGGGGGATGTAATGTTACGTTTGGATGCAGTTGTTGGAGGCTATGATGGGAAGCCTGTTATAAAAGATGTCAGCTTTTCTGTTTCTAAAGGAGAGTTCTTTGGTATCTTAGGCCCTAATGGCAGCGGGAAGACAACCTTGCTGAAAATGGTTAGCGGATTAATTGCCTGTACAGATGGTTCCATTCAACTAAATAACACGAACATAGCGGATTTTTCGCGAAAAGAACTGGCAAGGAAAATGGCAGTACTCCCCCAACTCTCTGCACACGCATTTTCCTATACGGTGAGGGAGACGGTGGCACTTGGAAGATACGCGCACACCCGAGGCTTGTTTCAAAGCTGGACAACGAAGGATGAAGAAGTACTGCAAATGGTCATGGAGCAAACGAACATCACCCGCTTCCAGCATGATTTGGTGGAGCAGCTCTCAGGTGGTGAGCAACAGCGGGTGTTTCTCGCACAAGCCTTAGCCCAGCAGCCGGAAATTTTATTACTCGATGAACCGACCAACCATCTGGATTTAGCCTATCAAAAAGATTTGCTTGATTTGTTGAAAAAAGGGGCAAAACAGCAAGGGCTGACGGTTATTTCTATTTTTCATGATTTAAACCTTGCCAGTTTGTATTGTGATCGATTGCTACTACTGCACGAAGGACAGACACGAGCCTTGGACGCCCCGGATGGTGTACTGACAGAGGAATTAGTTAAAGAGGTGTACCAAACCGAGGTGAAAAAGCATCCCCACCCGGAAATTGCCAAACCGCAGATGCATTTAATTCCTGCTGGTGACGATTTTTTATCTGATGCGAAGATTGATGCTTCCATGCTGCATGTGAAAAAGGAACATATTACGCTCACATCTAAAGTCCCAATGCGAACATTATCATCAGGCGTGTGTGGTGCCGGTCATGGCTGGAATAGTTATTTTGTTAATCGTCATGTTCCGAGAGACTATGACTGTTCGGATCCTGAAAGTGAGATGCGGAATTACCTAGAAGCGTATGGATTCGACGCCTCTCTTACGGTGGGAATGATGACGGCCGTTCAGATGGAAGGTGTTGCTTATGGGTTATGGGAAAAAGAAGACGTTTCCCTTTTTACTGTAGTGACAGCAGGGGTCGGGAACGCGACAGATAGCACGCGAACAGAAGCGGCTTTTGGGAAGGTAAAGCCTGGGACGATCAATATATGGTTATTTGTAAATGGGAAACTGACGGAAGAAGCCTTTATACAGGCGGTAATGACTGCAACAGAGGCGAAAACGAAAACGCTAATGGAGCTGGGGGTTAAAGATAGCGAGACTAATACTATCGCAACCGGCACCTCAACTGATAGCATTCTGGTTGCTGCCGTGCAGCAGGGGCCTGTTCTTTCCTATGCAGGTTCCGCGACGAAGCTTGGCCAATTAATTGGAAAAAGTGTCTATACAGAAACAAAAAAAGCAATCCAGCGTTCTCAAGGTTTAATGTAACTTATGGTGATTCATCATTTGCTTAGTATAACACTCGCTTTGGTCATAGACCGACTAATTGGTGATCCCCCTTCCTGGCCGCATCCGGTTCGCTGGATTGGCTCCATGATTTCATGGCTGGATCGGCGTTTGAATAAGGGAGACGGGCGCGTAACAAAAGGAATTCTCATGCTGATTGTGATTGGTATCGTGACATTTTCTATTACAGTATTAATTGTATACGGTGCATACCAAGTTCATGTTTTTGCAGGGATTGTAGCAGAATCGCTCATCATAGCAACTACCATTGCCGGGAACGATTTGAAAAAGGCTGCTCATCGTGTTTATCTGCCTTTGAAAAAAGGGGACGTTACGAAAGGCAGACAACAGGTTTCGATGATTGTTGGAAGAGACACAGACAACTTGAATGAAGAAGAAATAACAAGGGCGACAGTCGAGACAGTTGCAGAAAATATTAGTGATGGTATTACGGCACCGTTATTCTGGGCGCTGGTTGGCGGTGCACCGCTGGCGATAGTGTACCGCGTGGTTAATACTTGTGATTCGATGGTTGGGTATAAAAATGAAAGGTATGGTCAATTTGGCTGGGCGTCCGCTCGGTTTGATGATTTGCTTAATTGGCTGCCAAGCCGCATTACTGGTTTTTGCATGATTACGTCGAGCTCATCTCCTTTCGTAACGAAAAAACAGGCAGCCTATGACTTGAAGCGGGAGGCTAGGAAGCATCCAAGTCCTAATAGCGGCTGGGGCGAAGCGGCTCTTGCTATTCTACTGGGTGTGCAGCTGGGAGGAACGAACTATTATCAGGGTATTAAGTCAGAGCGCGCTGTAATGGGGCAAGCTTATAAAAACTTGTATAAGGAACACATTTTGGGCGCTCTCTCCATCATGGAACGTTCGGTTAGGCTCTTTTTAATACTTTTATGGATAGGGGGAGGATGTTATGCAGCTGCCGTCACATGGTTCTAATCCGCATCATTTATACAATGCGCTTGGGATAAATCCGCCAGAGAAAATTGTGGATTTCAGTGTGAATATTAATCCGTTAGGCGCACCTGAGGCGATCAAACACAACTGGGGAAATTGGCTTGCGGATATTTATGATTACCCAGATCCTACTTTTGCCGAATTGAAACAAACAATTGCTGCAAAGGAAGGTATCGAGGAATCCTGTCTGCTACCTGGAAACGGCGCGTCCGAACTCATTACGTTAATTGCCCGCTATCTCCAAGGAAAAAAGGTGCTGATCATCCACCCGGCTTTTTCCGAATATGAGGCTGCATGTCGGAGTGAAAACTGCATCATTTTTTACCATATTCTTTATCCATCCGAATGGGGGATGGATATGGAATCATTGCAGCAGAAATTGAAAACGGCTGACGCTGTGTTTTTTTGCCATCCGAATAATCCAACAGGTATGCAATATGATCGTACAACCATTGATTGGCTTATTGGTACATGTGAACAGTCCGAAACCCTGTTAATCTTGGATGAAGCATTTTATGACTTCGCAGACAATCCTGTAACCTTTATTGATGAAGCCAGCCAATCGCCATTCCTATTGGTGCTGCGCTCATTGACAAAGATGTACAGTATTGCTGGCTTGCGTCTGGGATATCTCGCAGGGCATTCGGAAGTGCTGACGGAAATTGGCAAAAGGCAGGCCCATTGGAGTATAAATGCAATTGCTTTAAAGGCTGGAAAAATATGCTTGGATGATCAGCAGCACGTCTCACAAACCCGTGACTATATCAAGAAAGAAAGGGATCGGTTATTTTCTTTTTTCAGGGAAACAGGTTTTCAGCATAGTCCATCAGCCATCAATTTTTATCTAATTAGAGATCCATCCATGGACGACCAGCAGGAACTTTTTACATTTTTACTCAGGAAGGGAATTGTATTACGTCACACGTATAATTTCCCTGGGATCGAGGGGGAGTGGCTTCGCGTGGCTATTAAAAAGGAAGCGGAAAATAGTTTGTTGATGGAGGCGTTATCCGAATGGAAAAGGGTAAACTGATTTTTGTTACTGGCGGTGTTCGCAGTGGGAAGAGCTCTTTTGCTGAGGAATTGGCAACAGATTGGAGCAGGGAGCTAGACGCGAATTTACATTATATTGCATGTGGTGTTCCCTCCGATAAGGAAATGCGTCAACGAATAACGCGTCATCAGGAAAATCGCTCGATCGCATCTATTAATTGGAAAACATGGGAATGTCCGACTAACCTGCAACGTATTTCAAGTAATTTTTCAAAACAGGATATTCTCGTACTCGATTGTGCGACAACATTATTAAACAATTATTTATTTGATCAAAACATCAATGACTCCAGTGTGGTGATGAACTATATGTTAACAGATATATTCAGTTTACAGGAGGCTTCTAGTGGGGTGATTGTTGTTTCTAATGAAGTAATGCAAGATGTCCCGCATCAAGCATCGGTAACAAGAAAATACCAATACATACTCGGAAACGTTCATCAAAACATCGTGGAGTGGGCGGATGCTGCCTATTTGGTGGAGAGCGGTATACCGGTTTGCAAGAAGGGAGGGGCTGAAAATGAAAGGGATAATGATCCAGGGAACTGCTTCTAATGTCGGGAAAAGCATACTCACAACTGGTCTATGCCGCCTTTTTGCAAATAAAGGATATGATGTTGCACCGTTTAAGGCACAGAATATGTCCGATCGCTCGGTTGTAACAAGTGACGGAAAAGAAATAAGTATTGCGCAGGCCCAGCAAGCGGAAGCGGCCAGTCTCGCCCCTTCTGTTCTCATGAATCCTGTTCTATTAAAGCCTCGCGAAAATCAGCAGACAGAGGTGATCCTTTTCGGGGAAAAAAGAAGCATCGTTTCTGGACAGGATTATAAGAAATCCTATTATGATCTAGCGAGAGAAGCCATTCAGGACGCATTGAATCAACTGGAACAAGACTATGACTTAGTTTTGATAGAGGGTGCTGGCAGCCCGGTGGAGATGAATTTAAAAGAAAGCGATCTTGCTAATATGGCTGTAGCGGAAATGGCGGAAGTTCCTGTTATCCTAGTGGCTGATATTGACAGGGGAGGTGCATTTGCCAGTATTGTCGGGACACTGGAATTACTGACATCGGATGAAAGGAAGCAGGTAAAAGGGATTATTATAAATAAATTTCATGGGGATGTTTCTTCTTTTGCTACCGGCAGAGAATGGCTGGAGTCGTATAGCGGGGTTCCTGTTCTAGGAGTTGTGCCGCATATTGAACATAATCTTGCTGAAGAGGATAGTGTTAAGGGATGGTGCCCCCAAAACGAAACCCATCCCCGTCCAACGGATAAGCAGTCCAATTACGACAATCTGGCAGAGCACTTGGGAGCCTATATCGATTGGGAAAAACTATTAAACATCATTACGGGTGAAAACGATGCTCGCTAATTTACGAGGATTTTTCATAGGAATCTGCATAAACCTGCAATTTTTCACAAGTATTCCAATAAAAAGGGAGCTCCCGATGAGTCGCTTCTATATTTCACGTGCGCTAAAGACATTCCCGCTGCTTGGGTTATTGCAAGGGGCATTCTATGCAGCTGTCTTATTGATACTTCAGTCTTTTACGCCTTTTTCAGATGTCGTGATTGCCCTTTGTTTGTGGCTTGTACTGATATTTTTATCTGGCGGAATTCACTTGGATGGTCTAATTGATACAGGCGATGCTTATTTTTCGTATAGGGATAAGCAGAAGCGGCTGGAAATTATGCAGGATCCTCGTGTTGGTGCATTTGGCGCACTAACGATCATCGTTTTTCTTGGCGTTCGCTTTGTTGTTTTATATGAATTGCTGACAATAGCTATACCTTGGACATATTTAATGGTGATGTTGATACCCTTTCTTGGTAAAATGCTGTTGGGTGCCTATTTGCAACTAATGCCGGCAGCAAGAAATAGCGGAATGGCTGTCTTTTTTCAACAGGGGAGAAGCAACGCATTCTGGGTTACTTATGGTATCTATTTAATTATCATTGGTATAATGCTAGCGCTACTAAATACGGAATTGCTTGTATTCTATTTTATTCTGATAAGTAGTATGATTGTTATAGGATTTATTGTTGCTGGGAAAATAAAGAAAAACTTCGGCGGCATTACAGGAGACACGTTAGGTGCGAGTTCAGAAGGGATGGAACTTTTGTTATGGATAGCGGTGTGGCTGTTACACTCTTTCGCCATGGTGTAACAAAGGCAAATCTGGAAAGAAGGTACCTTGGCTGGAGTGATCCGCCGATTACTGATGAAGCACGGGATAAGTTAACAGGATTGCCATGTGAGGCGTACGATCTCTGTGTTTCTAGTGATTTACTTCGGTGTAGGCAAACGGCCGCTGTACTTTGTTCCAATGCCCCTTATGTAGAAAGTGCTGCATTTCGGGAGATGAATTTTGGCAAGTGGGAACTGGCGACCTACGCGGAACTTTGCCATGAACCTGAATATCGAAACTGGGTGGACAATCCGCTTATTAATCGTCCGCCTGATGGGGAGAGCTTTTCTGAAATGGAAAGCAGGCTGAATCGCGGCTGGCAAACACTGAAAAGCCAAGTAGATGAAGATGAGCATAGAAATATTTTACTTGTCACGCATGGCGGGGTAATACGTTTCCTGTTAACAAAACTCACTAAGGAGAAGAGAGGCTTTTGGGAATGGCAAATTCTTCATAGCACTGGGATCAAGCTTTACTGGGAGACGCTAGACTGGAAGGAGAATAACCGATGCACTTCATTACAGGCGGTGCCTACAATGGAAAGCGAAAATGGGTAAAAAAACATTATGAACCGAATCAATATCGATGGCTATCCGCATATGATACAGATACGCTAATGACCCCCGTGAGTACAGATCTATCAGCTACCGTAATTTTAGAAGGTGTTGAAAAATGGATTCATGCCCAAATAGGTCCTGAACGCTCAACAAACACATTGCGTAAGAACGTGATAAATCTATTCACGCCATGGCTGCAGTGGGAAAAAGTGGACAGTGGGCGAAACCTTGTCATCATTGGTACTGATATTTCCAAAGGTATCGTACCAATTGATAAACGTGATCGCATGTGGCGAGACATTACAGGATGGACATATCAGGACTTAGCAGGTCGTGCGGAACGGGTCGATATCATCTGGTATGGAATGGAAGAAACGATAAAAAACAAAAGGGAGTTGTAACAATGCGATTATATACAAAATCTGGAGACAAAGGCCAAACAAGTGTCATTGGCGGAAGAGTCGATAAAGATGATATCCGTGTTGAAGCATATGGAACCATTGATGAAGTGAATTCGTTTGTAGGAAAGGCTGTCTCAGAATTAGATAAGGAATTATTCAAAGATATTGTAGCAGACCTGGAGAAAATTCAACACGAATTATTTGATTGCGGATCCGAATTATCCAATATCTCAAAGAAGAAAAGGGAACATCCATTAACCGAAGAACCTATCACTTATCTGGAAGACAAAATGGATGAACTGATAGATGAAGCACCGGAACTGGAACGATTTATTTTACCAGGTGGTTCAGATGCTTCGGCTTCCCTCCATATTGCCAGGACAGTTGCAAGAAGGGGAGAAAGAGCCATTGTATCGCTGATGAAGGCTGAAGAAGAGGTTTCTCCCATCCCATTAAAATATGTGAACCGCTTGTCTGATTATTTATTTGCCGTAGCACGTGTCATCAATGCCAGACTAGATGTCCCTGATGTAGAATATGAACGAAGCGCCAAAGTTTTCCGTGGCAGCAATAAGAAGAAAAAGGATTAAGGAATAGATGAGCAATGCTGTCATAGTACCATTAAACGCCGATCAAGAATTAGTCATTACTGCTGATAATAGTGGCGCTATCGGTGAAAAACCACAGGATGCGGTGAGTACATCGAATACAATTGTAGGTTACTCAACCTTGCGTGTTGCTATGATGGAATGCCTTGCTGAAGGAGCAGAGCCTCGAACAATTGTCATGCAAAACTTTACCAGTGACAAAGCCTGGCAGGATTATAAAAATGGAGCCGAAGATGTTTTGAAAGCGTTGGAGCGGGATATGCTTCCAATCACGGGAAGTACGGAAAGTAATTTTGCCAGTCTGCAGTCAGGTCTTGGTATAACGGTTATTGGGACCAGAACAATAGAGGATAACCGAGACTCTGAATGGTCTGGTGAAGAAAAATTTGCTGTGATTGGAGCCCCATTAGTTGGGAACGAAGTACTCGAGCGGCAGGATGAAGTCATACCACTTGCTTTGTTTCAGAGGTTTTGTCAGATGGAAGAGGTAAAAGCAGTGTTGCCTATTGGCTCCAAGGGAGTTGCAGCGGCTTGGAGAAGTTGGACAAAACGGGACGATAAGCTTTCCTCTGATATTGATTTGGAAAAGTCGGGTGGCCCGGCGACTTGTATCTTGATCGCTTTTGACAACAGTAATTTAGAGACAATCCAGAAGGCCACAGGATCTTTTTTTCATCATTTAGTGCCTTCTGAGGGATCTAGCTTGTAGCGGATAAAATCCCTGCAAGCTTACCTGTGTTTCATGAGATGGGCCAACAAAATGAACACATCGCAAATCACCTTCATAAACTAACTTAAACTCATTGAAAAAATTGTTGACCGCCTACTCATTCTTAGATAAAATGTAATAGTCTACTCGCAAATGAGGCGATAGACTTCAGTCAAAAATAGAAAGGAGCATAGAAGTTACAAAAGCAAGAAAAAGCGCCAGGACTATTTTTTAGACCGATGATTGAAAATAGTTGACGAGGTGGAGGTTAATCGAGAAGTTCGGCGGATTCCTCCCGATTGTACATCTCAATCGATAGGCTTTGTTCTCCAAAACAATGAGGTGACTCGTTGGCCAAAGGATAAAGTGAGATGCCAAAACAATCACGAGAAAGGGGCAGCATAACGCCCCCGGAAATAGAACAGAAGGAAGGTCGTTTTTGTCTGCCCCTTTCATCTAAGGAGGACAACGATATGTGCGGCATTGTAGGCTATATCGGGCAAAACGATACGAAAGAGATTTTATTAAATGGACTGGAAAAGTTAGAATATCGCGGCTATGATTCAGCTGGAATAGCAATGTTAAACGAAGACGGCATAAATCTTACGAAAGTAAAAGGCCGTATAGCAACGCTTAGAGAAAGCGTGGATAATACTGCTCATGCAACAATGGGAATCGGCCATACCCGCTGGGCAACACATGGTGTGCCAAGTGAAGAGAATGCACACCCACACACTAGTGCGTCTGGAAGATTTACTCTTGTTCATAATGGTGTTATCGAAAATTATCAGGAATTGAGAAGAGAATATCTAAACGATACGGCTTTTGTTAGTGAAACAGATACGGAGATTGTCATTCATCTAATCGAAAAGCTTTTTGACAAATATCAGGATACAGCTGAGGCATTTCGTCAGGCCATAAGCCTTTTAAAAGGTTCCTATGCAATTGCAATGATCGATACGGCAGATCCAGACAATATATATGTAGCAAAAAATAAAAGCCCATTATTGATAGGTTTAGGCGATGGATTCAATGTTGTTGCCAGTGATGCAATGGCAACATTAAAAGTGACGGATCAATACCTGGAAATTTACGATCAGGAAATCGTCATTGTGAACCGCAGCTTTGTTGAAATCCAGAAGCTAAGTGGTGCAGTGGTTGACCGTAAGCCGTATACAGCAGAAATCGATATGAGTGATATTGAAAAAGGAACCTATCCGCATTTCATGTTGAAAGAAATTGATGAACAGCCATTTGTTATGCGTAAAATTATCAACGAATACCAAAACGAAAACAATGAACTGAAGCTTGATGCAGATATCCGAAGCGCTATGCAAAAAACAGACCGCGTCTATATCATTGCTGCAGGCACAAGTTACCACGCCGGATTGGTTGGTAAATCGTTCATTGAAAAAATCGCAAACATTCCAGTTGAAGTCCATGTAGCAAGCGAATTTTCATATAACATGCCACTGTTGTCAGAAAAGCCATTATTTGTGTTCATCTCACAAAGTGGAGAGACTGCTGACAGCCGTTCCGTACTAGTAAAAATTAAAGAAATGGGACATCCAGCATTAACGATGACAAATGTGCCAGGATCCACCCTTTCTCGTGAAGCAAATTACACCTTAAATTTATATGCAGGGCCGGAAATTGCCGTTGCCTCAACAAAAGCATACACGGCACAAATTGCGGTACTCGCAATTTTAGCAGTAGATACGGCACAGGCAAAAGGTCTTGAGTTAGAATTCGATCCCATGCAGGAGCTTGCCATTGCCGCAAATGCGATGGAAATTTTAACAGATCAGAAAGATGAGATTGAAGGCCTGGCAAGAGACTATTTACCAACAACACGCAATGCATTCTTCATCGGCCGCAGCGCAGACTACAATGTCTGTGTAGAAGGAGCATTGAAGCTGAAAGAAATCTCTTATATCCAGGCAGAAGGTTTTGCCGGAGGAGAATTGAAGCACGGAACTATTGCGCTAATTGAAGCGGGAACACCGGTTATCGCACTGGCAACTCAAGCGAATGTGAACTATTCAATCAGAGGTAACGTGCAGGAAGTTGTAGCACGCGGTGCGAATGCAATGGTAATTAGCATGAAAGGTCTGGAGCAGGATGAGGATGCATTTGTTTTGCCACATGTGCATGAACTGCTGACACCACTTGTAAGTGTTGTGCCAATGCAGCTGTTGGCTTATTATGCGGCATTGCATCGTGGGTGTGATGTTGATAAGCCGAGGAATTTGGCTAAATCAGTTACTGTTGAGTAATTTTTTAGATTTGAAATAAAGTTTAACCGTCTATAAAAAATTTACCCCTTTGGATATGATTGTCTAAAGGGGTGTTTTTGTGGCGAAACGAAAAAGAACATCTAAAGTCGATAAGTGGATTAAAGAAGGTCAGGAAATTGGTTCTAATACGTTTTAAGATAAGAAAGGAAAGAAAGATGATGGATAGACAAAATGAACTTGTTCCAAAATTTGTTCAACAAAAAGCGAAAAGCTTGGGTTATGAGGGTGAAAAATGTTACATAATTTAAAGGATCTTTAATTGCTATTCACTCTTTTTACAATTTGAAAGAATAGCAGGAAGATGTTTTTGAAAACTAAATAAGGGTAGAGGTATTTAAGCGTTTATCTGGTGGTTAATTATCAAAATTTAAAATACACCAAGGTGGTGAAGACATGAAAGCCTTATATTTTTCCGCGGGAAGTTCTGTTTATGAAATTCAAAAAATCGAGAATGATTGGGTGATGAAAGAAAGATCGGCACCGAATGTATTGTTGAGTCTTGCAGCAGATCCCTCTCTGCCTGGAAGGCTGTATGGGGGGACATTTGACAATGGTCTGTGGATTAGTGATGACAGTGGCGAGACGTGGGAGCCTGCCGGGCCAGGCATAACACATAACCGGGTAATGAGTGTGGCCGTCAGTCCAATTGAGGAAAGGAATGGTTATCGTGTTGTATGGGCAGGCACGGAACCCAGCGGCCTATTTCGTTCCGAAGACGGTGGTCAAACATGGACTGATTGCCCGGGATTACTAGAATTACCGTCACGATCTTCCTGGAGCTTTCCACCTCGTCCCCATACCCATCATGTGCGTTGGATTGAACCGGATATTCATGATGGAAATCGTATCTTTGTCGGGATTGAACTTGGCGGTGTCATGAAAAGTGAAAATAAAGGGGGGCGTTGGGAGGATCGCAAACCGAATTCCCAATATGATTGCCATGCATTAACGATTCATCCTCAAGTTCCGGGGCGAATATACGAAGCCGCGGGTGGCGGGTATGCCGAAAGTTTTGATGCTGGGAACACTTGGCAGACAGTCAACAAGGGGCTGGAACCCTATAACTACCTGGTCAATATTGCCGTGGATCCGGGTGATGCAGATACGATGGTAGCATCGGCTGCAAAAGGCCCGCGTGTAGCATATGACCCTTCGCGAGCAAGTACGATTTTGGTGCGACGCGAAAATGGCGGTTCTTGGATTCCTGTATATGATGGTCTTCCTGAACCGGAGGGCTCCACTGTTTTTGCGCTGGCCTCTGATGCAGACGAGCCAGGTGTTTTCTACGGAGTTAATAATCTCGGCTTTTATATTTCTTATGATGCCGGGCGCACTTGGGAGAAAGTACCGGTGGAATGGCCGGATCATTTGAAAAGTAAAAGAACGCAGGGGCTGGCGTTGATTTAACAGCTTTGCCGAGAAGTCTCCTTCAAAATCTTGGATTAGCTGGAGAGGTTCACGGACGCTGAGATACCGATATTTTAGAAAACTTGGCTGTCACCAAGCCTTTCGGTGACAGCCTTAGTTGCACTTTTGCAGTAAGAAATATGATATGCTTTCTTAACTGCAAAAAAAGAGGCAACTCCACAAAGTTGTCTCTTTTGTAGTTTTTGATATTTTATCAAAAATCTTTTGTACTTAAATTTAAATTTGCTCAACCACTCCTTGGATAGATTCTTCGCCCTGCAAGGTTTCCAGTTTCTTACCAAATATATTTTTCTTATTCAGAACTTCTATTAATACAGAAGCAACATCCTATGTTAAAAAATACTGGGCTCAATCCTTAATTCCAGCCTGTCCACCCACGCTCATATTGGGGCGGTATATCCAAGTTATCTGTCTGGTGAACATCATGGGAAGCTTTTAACGGAAAATATGGATC
This sequence comes from Virgibacillus sp. NKC19-16, assembly GCF_021560035.1. Lineage (NCBI taxonomy): Bacteria > Bacillati > Bacillota > Bacilli > Caryophanales > Bacillaceae > Virgibacillus > Virgibacillus salidurans. The sequence goes on from NZ_CP074373.1 coordinate 235,542, forward strand.
CCGTAACATTTCTCTCCCCATAAGTACGATATCGGCGCGACCGTTACGAATATGATCATCTGCTTGCATGCCTTGGTTGATCAAGCCTACAGCTGCTGTTGCAATGTTCGCGGAATGTCGGATTTTTTCGGCGAAAGGAACTTGATAGCTTGGACCAACATCAATCGATGGATTCGATGTATTTCCGCCTGAACTGCAGTCGATAAGGTCCACTCCTTCCTCTTTTAAACGTTTGGACAGTTCGATAGAATCTTCAATCGTCCAACCGCCATCAACCCAATCGGAGCTAGATATACGAACGGTAAATGGTAAGTTTTCCGGCCATTCCTGACGCATGATCCGGGTCGTTTCAATCACGAATCGAATACGATTTTCAAAACTGCCTCCATACTGATCTGTCCGTTCGTTTCCTAAAGGTGAATAGAAGCTGTGTGCCAGATAGCCATGCGCCGCGTGAAATTCGACCCATTGAAACCCTGCTTCTCGAGTTCTGATCGTCGCTTGACGAAACGCTTCTTGGATCTCATGAATATCGTTAATCGACAGTTCTTTTGGTGTTCGATTGTTTTCTGAAAAGGGTATAGCACTTGGCCCGACAACTTCCCATCCACCTTGCTCATCAGAAACATCGACACCGTAGTCATTTTGCTTCCAAGGTGCATATGTAGATGCTTTTCTCCCAGCGTGTGCCAATTGAATTCCAGGAACAGCTCCTTGGTCTTTGATAAACTGCGTGATCCGCCCGAAAGCTTCTGTGTGTCTTTCGGAATATATCCCTAAATCTTCAGGTGAAATTCGTCCTCGTGGTTCAACAGATGTAGCTTCAACAATAACTAGCCCCGCACCGCCAACGGCACGTGAACCAAGATGAACGAGATGCCAATCATTCGGCAAGCCATCATCTGCACTATATTGGCACATGGGAGAGACGCCGATTCTGTTTCGTAACGTTAAATCCTTGATCGTTAATGGAGAAAAAAGATGTGGCATAGGTGAAGCCTCCTTATTTGTTGTTATATCACTTATAATATCATTAATATTATTTCAACAAAAACCTTTCCACTTTACGTATTTTTCTTAATAATTTATCATTTATACCATAGATAAAGTACAGGAGAGTATCCGGATCCGAATGTCCACTAATTGAAGGTGACGAGAAATGAACATTACCTATTTGCTCTTCTTTCTTTGCATTATTGTCTGCACATTAATCATCACCTACTGGGCGGCGAGGAAAAGCAAGACGACAAATCAGTTTTATATTGCAGCGGGAAGTTTGACAGGGATGCAGAACGGCATGGCGATTGCCGGGGATTATATCAGTGCTGCGTCGTTTTTAGGGATTGTCGGTATGGTTGCGCTGCATGGTTTTGATGGGTTTATGTATGCTATTGGTTTTTTGGTTTCTTATTTGATCGTCTTATTTTTTATTGCTGAGCCGGTGCATCACCTGGGGAGATATTCGCTTGGTGATGTGATATGTGCGCGTTTTCCGTCTGATACAGTGAGAAGTACAATGGCTGTAGGCACACTGATAATTTCCGTGCTTTATATGATCCCCCAGCTCGTGGCGGCTGGACTCTTGATTCGTTTGCTGCTCGACATTGAGTATTCCACTTCTGTTCTGATTATTGGAAGTCTGATGACTATTTACGTAGTGTTTGGCGGGATGTTTGCGACTTCTTGGGTACAGATTGTGAAAACCGTGTTGCTCCTCTCCGGAACTTTTTTGCTGTCACTGATCGTCTTTTCCCGCTTTGACTGGAATTTGTCAGCATTACTCCAACAGGTTCAGCTTGGCACTCCGCTGGGTGAGCAGTTCTTCCTGCCCGGAAATTTATTTGCCGACCCAATGGAGAGTCTGTCGCTTCAGCTTGCTTTAATTCTTGGGACAGCAGGGTTGCCGCATATCTTGATTCGATTTTTTACAGTAAGGAACACGAAGGAAGTGCGAAAATCCGTGCTCGCTGCCAGCGGAATTATCGGCGTATTTTATATCATTACCCTCGTTTTGGGGCTTGGTGCGGTGGCGTTGGTCGGGTACCAGCAACTGATCACTCTTGACGAAACAGGCAATTTATCGGCACCCTTGCTGGCAGATCAATTGGGCGGGGATTTCCTGATGGCGTTTATATCGGCGATTGCTTTTACGACGATTGTCGCTGTGGTTGCCGGTTTGGTGATTTCCGCGACGACTGCATTCTCTCATGATATTTACTTTCATATTATGAAAAAAGGGCAGACAACGGAAAAAAGACAGGTTCGTGCGGCGCAGGTTTCTGCATTTATTATCGGGTTGGTTTCCACCCTGATTGCCCTTGGGTTAAGAAATATAAATGTGACGTTTCTAGTGTCTTTAACCTTTATTGTCGCAGCATCCAGCATTCTTCCGGTACTAATGTTCACGATTTATTGGAAGCGATTTAACCGGGCGGGGGCAATTACCGGGATGATCACTGGACTCGCCGGTGCGTTTGTCCTAGTCTTGTTTGGCCCGCATATCATGCATCCGGATCATGGATGGATATTACGCGAGCCGCTGATCCCGCTTTATAATCCCGGTATTATCGCCATTCCATTCGGGTTTCTGGGCGCCTATTTAGGGACGATATTTTCCGGAAAGACACCAGAAAACGCCGCAGATTTTGCAAAATTCACTGTAAAGGCGCACACCGGGATGGATGCTGGGAGTGAACGCCGATGATGGAACTTACGATTATCCTGTTTGAACGATTAGGCTTGTTATTGGTGATTGCTTTCGTCCTGACGAGAATTCCGGGGTTCCGGTCTCTAATTTACCGGGAATTCAGCGGGAAAATGGCGCTGATTCATGCTGGGATGTTTGGTTTGTTTGGAATTGCCGGCACGATTACCGGGGTAGTGATTACGGAGGACTTTACTGTGCTAAGGAATTTCGTCTGGACAGTGGAGGATGATCAGATGATTGTTAGCTCCAGCCTTGTCGCGATTGTGATTGCTGGGCTTTTGGGCGGTCCGCTGGTTGGTGCCGGAGCAGGGGTCATTGCTGGTGCGCATCTGTTTATGCTCGGCGGGGTCGGCTTTTTGGCCAACAGTTTGGTCAACCCGCTGACTGGGCTTTTGGCAGGGTATACTGCCCGGTTCTTTTCCCGGGAAAGGGTGATTTCACCGATGAAGGCTTTGTTCATCGGAGTTTTTCCACCAATTTTGCTGATACATTTGCTGCTGATTTTTGATACAACTACTATGGATATGATCGCGGTGGTCAACACGATCGGTTTGCCTGTGGTGCTTTCCAACAGTATTGCCATAGCGATATTTACCGCCATGATTGGGATTGTTCTCAGGGAGCAGGAAAATGAGGCAGCACAGGCGGCGAGACAGGCATTGGCGCTGGCTGAGGAAGCCATTCCCTATTTAAAAAACGAATCGATTGCTGAGCGGGCAAATGGGATTGCTGATCTTTTGTATGAGCGGCTGAAATTGGCAGCAGTTAGTGTAACAACCGAGAAAGAAATCATGGCACACCGCGGATTGGGGCATGACCATCATTTGGTGGGTAACCAAATCACCACCGATTTATCCAAGCGGGCGATTGCTGAGGGGCAAATGCTCATCGCCCATTCCCGAGAGGATATAGAGTGCGAACAGGAAAAATGTCCATTAGAGGCGGCGATCATTATCCCGATTATGGAAGGAAATGAAGCGACAGGACTGATTAAGCTATATTTTAAGAAATCCCAGCATATTCGTCCGGTGGAATTGATGCTGGCAAGAGGGTTGGGTCAACTTATTTCCAATCAGCTTCAAACGATAAAAGGAGAGCGGCTAGAGCTGTACAGCCGTGATGCTGAGCTTCGTAATCTGCAGGCGCAAATCAATCCGCATTTTCTGTTTAATACGCTTCACATGATTGCGGCACTTGTCCGCAAAGATCCTGCGGAAGCGCGCCATATTACGGTGAAACTGGCTCATTTTATGCGATTTAATATTAAATTGGTCTCTGAACAGCTGATTTCCATGGATAAGGAATGCCAGCACGTGCAGGCGTATATCGATATTGTTCAGCGGCGTTTTTCCAGCCGGCTGGATATTCAATTTGTGCAGCCAGAGGAGTTGGCGGAGCTTTCCATTCCGCCATCGACCATTCAGCCGCTCGTTGAAAACAGTGTGCAGCACGGATTGGCTACGGTTACGGAAGGCGGGGAAATTGAGGTCCGCATCGTGAAAGTTGCCGGTCATGTCCATGTCAGCGTTCGCGATAATGGTATTGGTTTTCCGGAGGATATTGTTAGAGAGGCCGGCCAGGTAGTACGGATGGAAAAGAAAAACAGTGGAACAGGTTTATACAATGTTAACCAGCGTCTGATCAGCCTGCTTGGGGAAGATGCGCGTCTCGTGGCAAGAAATCTGCCGGAGGGTGGTAGTGAAGTGAGTTTTCAGATTGAAACAAAAACGGAAGCATACTAGCCGTTGGTGCTGGAGTTGATCGAGTCCTCTGCTGACAAGAAGTTACAATTTAGTTTTTTATTTTTTCTACAAAGCAGAAAAAAGGGAGAAGGTATTGCAATGAGTATTCATGTCATGGTCTGTGAGGATGAGGAGCTGGCAAGGGAGGAACTGACGTATTTACTGAAAGACGAACCGGATGTGATTGCCTGTCCAAGTGCAGTGACAGGAGAGCAGTTAATCGAATTATACGTGGAGCATGAACCGGAGGTGGTATTTTTAGATGTTCATATGCCGGGGATGCATGGGGTGGAGGCAGCGAAAAAGATTACCGAGCTTGCTTACCTGGCCCCACCGCTGTTTATATTCACCACCGCTTACGAGGAATATGCGGTGACAGCCTTTGAAATCGAAGCGGTCGACTATATATTGAAGCCGTATGATGCGGAGCGCTTTCAAACAGCAATGCAGCGGGCACGCAATAAACTTGAGCAATTGAGATCCAAAAAAGAAGTAGCTGCTTACCAGCAACAGACGACACCGACACCGGGAAAACTGCTGATTGATGATGACGAGCGGATGATGGTGGTGGCACCGGAATCGATTTATTATGCTGCCCCTTTTAAACGAATGCTGGAAATACATACAGAGAATCAGGTGATTACAAGTAAAATGACCCTGCAGGAGTTGGAACACAAACTAAAAGGGCACTCCTTTTTCCGGACACACCGGAGCTATCTGGTGAATTTGGATCATGTGCAGGAAATTACTCCATGGTTTAATGGCACAAGCAATGTGACTTTGAAGGACAAAAACCAGACTACGATACCAGTAAGCCGCGCAGCGAGAAAGCAATTATTTAATATTTTCGGCAATTGATAACGGTATGGCGACCATTCGTGCAAGGATTTCTACCATTGAAACGGATTTTCCCACAGCGTTTTTCTTCTTCTTTATACTTTTAGCAAGCGCTTTCAAATTGAAGGAGGGTATATGCAGCAAAATTCAATTACAGGCTGACAATAATGTGAATATTCAGCTTCGGCATATATTCAATGACAAAACAAGGAGGATACACATGGCTTTAGAAAAAGAATATCAGCAGCAGAAAGAGAAAGAAGTTGATTACGTAAAGGTTGCTAATAGCCCATCGTTTAAAAAATTTATGAAAGACAAGAAAAAATTTATTGTTCCATGGACGATTTTTTTCCTGATCTTTTACTTCTTGCTGCCGATTTTGACAACGTATACGACCTTTCTGAACACACCGGCGATCGGAGATATTTCCTGGGTGTGGCTGTTTGCCTTTGCCCAGTTTGTGATGACATGGGTGTTGTGTATGGTTTATGTGAAGAAGGCGAATACGTTTGACAAACAGGCGGATAAAATCATCGAAAAAATACAGAAAGGAGGTAATGATAAATGAGCCCGACAGTTATTATTCTCTTTCTTGCTATTGTCCTTCTGACGCTAGTGATTACCTATTTTGCTGCGAAACAGACCCAGACAGCCGGTGATTTCTATACCGCAGGCGGCGGTCTGACCGGGATGCAAAACGGGCTAGCCATTGCGGGAGATTACTTATCGGCTGCTTCCTTTTTGGGGATTGCCGGGGCAATTGCGCTTTATGGTTTTGACGGCTTCTTTTACTCGATCGGATTCCTGATTGCCTACCTGGTCGTCATGTTTCTGGTTGCCGAGCCGTTAAGGAATCTGGGTAAATACACGCTTGCAGATATGATCAATTCTCGCTTTGATGCGAGAAAGGTGAGGGGAGCAGCTGCATTTAGCACGGTGACGATCAGCACGTTTTACATGATCGCCCAGCTCGTTGGCGCAGGTGCCTTGATTCAGCTTTTATTCGGGATTGATTATTGGCTGGCCGTTCTGATTGTTGGTGTCATGATGACAGTTTATGTACTGTTTGGTGGGATGACAGCGACAAGCTGGGTGCAGATTGTGAAAGCTGTGCTTCTAATGGCTGGTATGGTTATCATGTCGTTTCTCGTTCTGCTCAGGTTCAACTTTAATATTGGACAAATGTTTACTGATATGAAAACGGCCACCAGTCATGGTGCGGCTTATTTGGAGCCGGGGCTGCAGTATACCGACTCGCTGGGGACGATCTCCCTGATGCTGGCACTTGTGCTTGGTACTGCTGGATTACCGCATATTCTCATGCGCTTTTTCACGGTAAGGGATGCTAAAACAGCAAGAAGCTCGGTCATTACGGCAACATGGGTGATCGGAGCCTTTTATATATTGACCTTATTTTTAGGGTTTGGTGCAGCGGCGTTTGTCGGGGAAAGTGCGATTCTTCAGGCCAACCCGGCAGGAAATATGGCAGCACCGTTACTGGCACAAGCAATTGGCGGAGATCTCCTGTTTGCTTTCATATCAGCGGTCGCATTTGCCACGATTCTGGCTGTGGTCGCGGGCCTTGTGCTCTCAGGAGCCTCGGCATTGGCCCATGACTTTTATGGGCAAATAATCAAAAAAGGAAAAGCGTCGGAAAAAGAGCAGGTAGTTGCAGCTCGTACGGCTTCCCTGATCGTATCGGTGCTGGCCATTGTTCTCGCGCTGTTTGCCCAATATCTTAATGTGGCGTTCCTTGTTTCACTTGCCTTCTGTATTGCGGCAAGTGCCAATTTGCCGGTAATCCTGTACACGGTTTACTGGAAACGGTTCAACACGTCAGGTGCCGTTACCGCGATGCTAAGCGGATTGATTTCAGCGTTGGTACTGGTGTCTATCAGTCCGAGTGTGTTTTCACCAGTCGAGGGAGCGGCATTATTTACCGGGGAGCCTATCTTCCCGCTGGATAATCCTGCACTCGTTTCCGTTCCAATAGGCTTCTTGGGCGGTTATCTTGGGACGATTCTTTCTAAAGAAAAAGATCTGAGACGCTATGCGGAGGTGAAGGTGAAGGCGAATACGGGTTATAAAGCCAGTGGATCAAGTCATTAAGGAGGAGGTGCTCTGTTCCGAGGAGACTCGAGGTTCTCCAACAACAATGGTTCCCGTAAATACTTGACAGACCCCTTTCTTGTGTTAGGATGAGAATAATAAGTTAATAAAAAGTAACTACTAGAGGTGCCCAAAATGCGGGCTGAGAGGAAAGCGTGGAGCTTTCCGACTCTTACAGACCTGATCTGGTTAATACCAGCGGAGGGAAGTAGTCGAAGAAATAAAATCGATTATTCGAGCCAGGTCTTATTTATAGACTTGGCTCTTTATTTTTTAGCTGTTTCCTAAATGATTGGGTCTGCGAGACAAATAAGAACAATTAATATGAAGAGCTAATCATTTTCTTGAAAAGGGGAAACACGATATATGAATCGAACACGAATGTTGACCATGATGGCCATTTTTGTGGCTATTGGAACAATTGGCTCTATTTGGTTTCCAGCACGTCTACTGATGGCGTATCCAGTTCAACATACCGTCAATGTTATGGCAGCTGTTATACTTGGAACAAAGCCAGCTGTAAGTGTTGCATTTATGATTGGGCTGCTCCGTGTTTTGACTGGCACTAGTTCGGTATTGGCTTTTCCTGGGGGAATGATCGGTGCCTTCCTTTCAGGGTATCTTTATAACAAATTTCGCAAATACAGGTGGGCAGTTATTGGAGAAATCATTGGGACCGGGGTCATTTCCTCATTATTTTCCGTTCCTTTTGCTAAGCTGCTAATGGGAAGTTCAGTTGGAGCCCTTTTTTTCATGCCGTCATTTTTGGTTAGTAGTATAACAGGTTCATTAATAGGGTGGATGATTGTTGCAAGAGTTAAAAAAATAAGCAAACATCACATTTAAGAAACATTATTTTAATCGCTTCCCTCGCATGTCATGGAAAAGGATTGATAAAATGACAAAAATACGATGCATTAACGATTACCGGAACGTATCTAACAGGAGGAGCAGGAATTCTCAATTTTGGTTTAACGAGTGGTCAGTAGGAGCAATTCTTCCCATAATTAAGTTTTCTTATTCAATTTTAAAAGAAAGGGGTCTTATCATGCAATACCTGATGAAAACAAGAAAAAAATCACCGCTGATCTATAATATTATGAGCGAAGTAGGTTCCAATTTTATAGCAAATGGATTGATAGCTGTGGGCACCTCTCCTTCGATTTCCAACATGCCAGAAGAAGCAGACGAAATGGCAAGGAAGGCGGATGCTGTTATATTAAATTTAGGAACTTTAAGCAAAGCCCGGGCAGAAGCAATGATGGTAGCAGGAAGAGCTGCAAATGAAGCGGGAGTACCGGTTTTTTTAGACCCCATAGCAATTGGTGCGACTGATTTTCGTACAACTGTGATTCATGAAATTCTGTCCGAGATTAAAATAGCTGCTATTTGTGCCAATGCCGGTGAAATTGCGGTTTTAGGCGAATCATTGGAAAAGACAACGAGTCCGGATAGTTCTCTTGAAGAAAATGATCCTTCCATTGCTGAAAAAGTGGCGCGAAAGTATGAAACGGTCGTTATTGCGACCGGCCAAACGGATATCGTCACAGATGGAAAAAGAACTTCCCTTTGTAAAAATGGACACGTCATGCTACAAAACATCACGACCAGTGGCTGCTTGCTCACCTCTGTTATCGGTGCATTTGCCGGTGTAGCTGGAGAAGATATTTACGAAGCAAGCATTGAAGCAGTAACGGGGTATGGAATTGCAGCGGAATTAGCCATGAAAACAGCGACAGGACCAGGTTCATTTATTCCGACTTTTTTGGATCAGTTATATTTTTTGAACGAGGACACCATTGCTGCTCATCAACACCTGGAACAATAAGTATACAACGATGTGAAGGAGTTGTGTAAATGATGCAGGAGTCATTGCTTGATAAGAAAACTGCCTCGTATTGATCGACTTACAGAATGATTTCTGTCACCCGATGGAACAGCTGGCTAACGCAAGGACATAACAATTATTATAGTTAATGGAGGAATTTCATTATGGAAAAAATTCTTTTTATAGAAACCGGTACTGGTCTCGATGTACATGGACAAGATGTCAATGTGGCAGCGTGTCGTGCTGTAAAGGACGCTATTCATTATAATTCAATGCTCGGTATTCGCAGTATGCTGCCTGATGGCGCATAAATAATATGAAGATAAATATAAAACTAGCGATTCCTCAAGATTTGGATCAATTAGAACACGACAAAATTAAGAGTATGGTTCCATATGGCCGTGTCTCGGTTGAGGTTATAACAGGCGGTATGGCAACGACAAGCGGCATTTTCCTTGAAGATCAGCAAGATAAAAATGATTTGATGTACATGGTGAATGCTGCAGTGGAAGTAGGATACTAAGTAGACGTTTTTTTCATTAAATTTAAGGAGGACATAGCAATGCGATTTTCGGAATCCTTGAAAACTGCAACTAAACAAAGTTGGGCGTACAGCATGAATCATCCATTTGTCCAGGGTATTATCAAAGGCGATTTACCACTGGAAACATTTAAAAATTATATTATGCAGGATATCTATTACTTGAAGCATTATGGAAAAGTCCATGCATTTGCCGCCGCACATGCGGATGATTTTAGTCAGGCTGCATTATTAGCTGGAAAAGCACAAAATACCGCTGAAGCAGAGCTTACCGTTCATAAGGAACACGCCCGAATTCTAAATATTACCGATGACGATTTAAGTAATTTTAAGCCAACACCAACAGCCTATGCGTATACATCCCATCTGTATCGAACTGCATTGTCCGGCAGCCTGGCGCAAATCGTTGCGTCGATGCTTCCATGCTACTGGCTATATGCCGATATTGGCTTGGAAAATCGGGATGCTAAACCTGGAGTAGGAATTTACGACAATTGGATTCAGATGTATGCAAGTAATTGGTTCCAAGAATCTACCTGTGAGATGATTGACTTGCTGGATGATCTGGTAGCTAAAGCGAGCGAGGTGGAAAAAGAAAAAATTAAAGCTCAGTTTGTGATGGCCAAAGAATATGAACTCGCCTTCTGGGAAATGGCCTATACGTTTGAAACGTGGCTTTCGGAAGAGAAACAAGCAGCAAATATTTAGTTATTTTTTCCATTATGGAACATAGTGCCCCCGCATTAATGTAAGCACTATGTTAGTTTTTTGCACATAAACATTCGCACCCTCGCCTGTACAAGCTGATGCAAAAATTCACTGAGAAATAAATATTCGTTAAAGAATCGGGAGACATAACCGGTGCAAAAAAGCCGTTCGACGTGTTTCATTTCTAAGGAAAATGGTAATTAAGGTATAGGTCAGGCAGTTTAATTTTCTAATACTGAAGGGTTATGTCATTCATTATCGGTTACAGATATAATTACCACGCTACAAGGTTTCCCGGTTAAAGGCACACCACAAGGAGGTTTATGATAAGCTTTATATTATTTGAATTTTTTAGAGGTGAGTAATTATATGTTTAGTGGAAATGAACGAATTATATTATCAGTCATTGTCGTTGTTTATTTTATTTTTCTATTTGTGTTGGCATTATATATAAACCGGAAAACGAAAACGTATGAAGATTATAATGTTGCCGGCAGATCTGTCTCAATTTTTCCTATAATTTTAACATTTATTGGAACTGGCGTTGGCGGATCAACATTATTAGGTTATATGGAGAATGGTTATAGCTTAGGAATGGGAGAGCAGTGGATACATATCTCGATGTTCCTTTGTGTCATTATTTTTGCATCATTTTTGCTCAGGCGGATCAGAAGCCTGGGGGAAAATCATAACATGGTCACGGTGGGTGACTATACTTCCTTGCGTTATGGTAATCAAGCTCGTATTCCGACTGTTATTAGTATATTATTTTCCTATTGTGCCATGACCGGTATGCAGTTTGTTGCTATTGCCACGATACTGAATTTGACAATCGGGTTAAATGTGACTTTGGGAATTTTTATCGGCTGGGTATTGTTGACATTTAAAACTTATTTTGGCGGACTGAAGACTGTTATTTGGCAGGACGTTATTCACGGAACAATTCTAACATTGGGCTTCATCGCCTTGTTTATAACAGTGGTGATATCCACCGGGGGATGGGATACAATTTCAGAAAACGCCAGCTCCGTTAATCAAGAAAATATGCTCAGCGTGATGAATATTGACCCAAGTGAAATATTCATATATCTCTTGACGTTAGGCGTTTTTCAATTTATTAGACAAGATCTTTGGCAGCGTGTTTGGGCAGCCAAAAATGTAAAAACCGCAATGAATGGATATTGGGTTTCGATGATCATTGCTGTTTTAATAGGTGCATTTGCTGTTGCAATCGGTGTGTTCAGCAGATTCGGTTTACGACTGGAAAATATTGATCCAGTAAACATTTATTACGGTGTTGTTGGGGATGTTTTTCCGTTCTCTTTAGTGGTTGTGATGGTTATTGTGTTATTGGCGGCCGTTATATCTAGTGCGGACTCCTTTCTTTTAGCGGGGTCATCCTCTATCGTAAACGATATTATCAGGCCAAACTTCAAACATCTTGATAATAAAAAAATGCTTATTTACAGTAAGATTTCCGTTTTAATCGTATCCATTGTTGCCCTTGTGTTAGCATTGGCAATTCCTGGATTGGTTAACCTGATGGTAACTGGAACGGCGATGTCTGTCTCAGGTCTATTAGCACCAGTAATGTTTGGTTTATTTTGGAAAAAGGTGACCAAAGCTGCTGGTATTGCTTCCATGTGGGGAGGTCTGGTCGCAGCAGTCATTTGGCAGATTTTAGGCCATCCTTTTGGTTTACATCCTATTTTTATCGGTTTACCATTATCGATAGCAATACTGCTGATTGTAACGTTTTTAACAAGACATAATAATCAAAACGCAGCGTTAACTATGAAATAAAATCGATTATAAGCAAAGCTAATTTATTTCCCAGAAAAAACACCAATCCTTACCTCTAAATGAGTTCAATAAGGATTGGTGTTTTCCTGAGCATTATTTATACAGTTTACGAAATTCATGACGGGAGGATTCTGAAAGCGATCCGCCGATATCCATTAATTCAACAATGTCTTTAAAAGCTCTTTCCGGAATTGCTAAATCGGCTATTTCGTCTGGAGAAAAACCTAAGTTAATCTCATCTTCCCGGCCTTCCTTTAATTTGGTAACAAACTCAGGTTCGGTAACGAAAGGTGTAGATGCACCAACCATATCGGCGAACTCTAGGGCCTCAAGTGCCTTTTCTGGTGAGTTGATACCGCCAGTGGCCATAACCGGAGTACGACAAGCGATATGTTCGTACACAATACGATTCATGATTTCACCTTTAAATTTACCTTGGCGAATCGTTTGTTTATAAATGTTCTTGCCCCAACTTGCAGTAGCTAAATAGTGGATATTTGCCACTCCCATAATTCGATCCATGAAATAAAAGAAATCCTCTACACTGTAGCCAATTTCATTCCCGCGTGTTTCTTCTGGTGTGCCGCGAAACCCGAGAATAAAGTCAGCAGGTGCTTCTTCATCAATAACTTTCTGAACAGCCTCCATCACTTCGATACCAAAACGTGAACGATTTTCAATATTCCCCGCGCCATATTCATCATCACGCTGATTTGAAACAGTGGATAAGAATGTTTGAATTAATAAGCGCTGGGCACTTGAAATTTCAACGCCATCAAAACCGGCTTTAATCGCACGACGGGTTGCGTCAGCATATTGAGTAATTACATGCCTGATTTTACGTTTGGTCATCGGTAAAACCGTATGTTCAACGGGAGTTTTCAAGTGCATTTTACTTGGACCATAAACGACACCGAAATCCTTAAGCGATATTTTGGAAAAACGACCTGCATGTGTTAATTGAATAATTGCCTTCGCACCATCTTTTTTCATCGCTTGAGCGAGTTCTTTAAGTCCTTCGATACTATGGTCATCATCGATACTAAAACCATATTCAAACAATTGACCGTATTCTTCGATATAAGCGGCCCCTGTAATTTGTAAGGGTGCTGAACGACCGCGTCGCTTTGCATATGCTAAGTCTTCTTGCGTCACATAACCTTCCACAGTTGAAGAATTTGTGATCATTGGTGACAGGACAAAACGATTATCTAATTCAATACCATTTGGTAGAGTTATTGTCTCAAATAAAGGTCTGTATTGTTCCGTTGTTTTCATTCGCATATTACCCAACTCCCTCCATCACGCTATACTTGCTGTTAACTTAAAGCTACCACTTTGCCAGATAGTGTCAATGTGATACAGTTTTTCTACCTATATAATAGATTTGTTCAAGATAAATTTAACATACGTTGTTATAACTTGCTATCCTAATACATTTTTAAAAAAGAATGAGCTGCCCTGTTGGAGGTAGGTATTGCTAATATGATATACTTAAATATATTATAATATTTAAAAAGAAAGAGGGATTTATAATGAAAAAGCGTGGCGAATATTTATTTATTGAAAAAAATGGTGATGATTATACGTTAAGTATGACGCCAGAGTTACAAGATGATATTGGTACAGTTGGCTTTGTTGAATACATAGTTGCTGATACTGATACCCTTGAAGCAGGTGATACCATTTTAAATTTAGAAGCTTCGAAAACGGTTCTTGAATTGGCTTCCCCGTTGGCTGGTAAAATTGTTAAGCGAAATGAAGCATTAATAAGTGAACCAGCACTGTTGAATTCAGCGAAAGCAGAAGATAATTGGATGGTTACATTAACGGATGTTGATGAAGAGGCGTTTAACCAATTAGAAGGAGTTACAAGATACTTTTCAGAACAGGAGTAGGGTATGGACCAAGAGGAGAGATTAGACTATCTAATTGACTATTTATGGAACGAGAACATAGATGTGAAGGGCAAAGTGGTGAAGTACAAAAGGGATACTGCACAGGAAAAATTAGCATTATTTCGGGGGCTGTGTAATGTCCGACCCCCTGAACCAGTAACAGAACAATTTATGGCGGTTCAAGATGCCTTCTTAACACAGTGGAATACCGAACGGCCATTAACCTCATTGAATGATTTGGAAGACGCACAACCGCAAATTTATTTATGGCAAGGCGACATTACTAGCCTAGCGGTAGACGTAATTGTTAATGCAGCCAATAGTGATTTTCTGGGTTGTACGCAAGCTAATCATGACTGTATTGACAATTTTATACATACACGTGCTGGTGTACAATTGCGATTAGATTGCGACAAGCTAATAAAAGCACAAGGCCGCAGAGAACCGATGGGTAAAGCAAAAATAACCAAGGCTTACAATTTACCAGCTGACAATGTCATTCATACAGTCGGTCCTTATATCGACGATCGTGGTGTCTCATCCTTAAAGGAAAAATTATTAGTTTCGTCCTATCGTTCTTGTTTGGCTTTGGCAGATGCGCACCAACAAGGGACGATAGCTTTTTGCTGTATTTCAACAGGTGAATTTAATTTCCCTAACGAGCGTGCGGCTGAGATTGCGATTCAGACTGCGCGAGCATATTTACGTGATACCGGGTCAACGCTTAACGTTATCTTTAATGTGTTTAAAGATGAGGACCTACAAATTTATCAGTCATTATTAGGGATAAAAGAATAGGAGATTGTTATGGAACAAATGCAAACACATTGGAAGGCATTACCGATGGAATCATCCATGTCACAAGCTGATTTTTTACATCAAGTAATAGAAGAAGCTGAGGCAATTGTCATTGGGATTGGTGCAGGCATGTCTGC
Source organism: Virgibacillus sp. NKC19-16 (assembly GCF_021560035.1). Taxonomy (NCBI): domain Bacteria; kingdom Bacillati; phylum Bacillota; class Bacilli; order Caryophanales; family Bacillaceae; genus Virgibacillus; species Virgibacillus salidurans. The sequence goes on from NZ_CP074373.1 coordinate 250,650, forward strand.
AGCGACTGGATTTACATATGTAGGGAAAAGATTTACGGACGCTTTTCCCGATTTCATTGCGAAGTATCGCTTCTATGATATGCTGCAAGCAAGTGTCTTTGATTTTGAGGACGCGAGAGAATATTGGGCTTTTAAAAGTCGCTTCAGTTTGTTGAATTTCTTTGATCAGCCAGTTGGAAAGGCATATGTTGATCTGCGCCAAATAATATCGGATAAAAACTATCATATTATTACAACGAATGCTGATAATGCGTTTTATGCGGCCGATTTCGATATGGATAAAGTGTTTCGTATTCAAGGAGAGTACGGGCTATGGCAATGTTCCGAGCATTGTCATCAACAGACGTATCATGATGAAGCCTTAATACGCCAAATGGCAAGGGAACAATCGGATATGAAGATACCTGCAAATTTAGTTCCGTATTGTCCGAAATGTGGAGCTGTTATGGAAGTGAACAAACGTGATGAAGTAAAAGGAATGGTGGAGGATGATCATTTTCATGAGCAGAAAGCGCGTTACAAGCAATTCTTAGAAGAGAACCAAGCGAAGAAAATACTCTTCTTGGAAATTGGGGTTGGGCATACAACGCCGCAATTTATTAAACATCCATTTCAACAAATGACTAAAGGAAATCCTAAATCATTGTTTGTGACAATGAATCAGAAGGATTACTTCACTCCACAAGCGATTCTCACGCAAACAGTAAGAATTGATGAAGATATCGCAAGCGTCTTACATTCAGTGGCACCTGAATAAATAATGGAGGTAGCGTATGTATTTAATTGAATCGAAGCGTAATGGAGAATGGATTTATGATCCGGGAATGGTAATGGCCTTACAAGACTATGTGAAAGATCATATTTTCTTAGATGATGATGTTTTGTTCGCCTATATGATGCACCCAGCTGTTCAAATTGGAAAATTCCAGAATGCATACGAAGAAGTAAATCAGCCTTATATGGATGCGCATGATATTAAAATCATTCGCCGAGAATCAGGTGGTGGTGCGATTTACCTCGATGATCGTAATATGAGTTTTTGTTTCTTATTTGATGGCAGTACTGACATTTATGGGAACTATGCACGTTTATATGAACCGGTCGTCAAAGCACTGGAGAATTTAGGTGTAGATAATGTAGAATACAAAGGCCGTAATGATTTAGTTTTAGATGGTAAGAAAATTTCTGGTTCAGCGATGACTTTACAGAAAGGCCGCGTTTATGCTGGGTATTCGTTACTATTAGATCCTAATTATGAAGCAATTGTGTCCGTCTTGAATCCAAACCAAAAGAAAATTGAAGCACATGGGATTCAGTCCGTCCGTAGTCGAATAGGATCAATCCGTCCTTATTTAGCACCAGAATATCAGGAAATGACGGTCTGGGAATTTACGGATTACATGATTTGCCAATTACTTGAAGTTAATGACGTCAGTGAAGCGAAGCGATATGAATTAACGCCAGAGGATTGGGCGGGTGTCGATAAAATTGCCGCAGAGAAATACCATAATTGGGACTGGAACTATGGTCGCTTTCATCAGTTCGAATATAGTTTAACAGAACGCTTTCCAATTGGAACGATTAGTGTCGGCTTAGGCGTTGAGCATGCTAAAATTGCTTCCATCCAGATTACGGGTGACTTCTTCGGATCAAAAGAAATAAAAGAAGTGGAAGAAGCTTTAGTCGGGGTACGGTTAAGAAAAGAGGACTTATTAAATGCGTTAGAGCCGCTGGATCTGGCTAATTACTTTGGAAAGCTAACGAAAGAAGAATTCGTTAGCTTTATCTTAAGTGAAAAGGCGTAAGCACTATGAGACGCAGGAAGAAGGGTGAACTTGATTAAATTAGGGATTTTGGATTATGCGCAAATTGATGAAAGTTCAAGTGCCCAGAAAGCTTTGCAGAATACGATTGAACTAGCTCAATTAGCTGAAGTCTTAGGTTACGAACGGTTTTGGATGGCGGAACATCATAACGTTCCTGCTTTTGCCAGTAGTTCACCGGAATTAATCATGATGCGTTTGGCAGATGCGACGGAGCGGATTCGTATCGGCTCGGGTGGTGTGATGATTCCGCATTATAGTCCATATAAAGTAGCTGAAAATTTTCGGATTCTCGAAGCATTTCATCCTGGTCGAATTGATCTGGGAATAGGCAATACGGTAGGAACGGCCATTGTGAATCGGACATTGAATGAAAATAAAAAGAATAAAATCAATTACGAGCAGAGTATTGTTGATTTAACCAAGTATTTGAGCGATCAAGTGGATGAAAACCATCGTTTCTCTGGCATTACTGCTAACCCTGTTGTTTCAACCGTTCCTCAGATGTGGGTGTTATCAACTAGTGTCAAGAGTGCTAAAATGGCTGCTAAGTTAGGAATTGGCTATACGTTTGGATTATTTCCACTTGCAGGGATTGATAAATTGCATATTGGTATCCAAGCAGCACAAGTATATCGTAAGGCATTTAACCCTTCATCTTTCATGCCAGAGCCAAAAGTGTCCATTTCCCCGTTTGTTGTCGTTGCTGAAACGAATGAGCAAGCGGAAAAATACGCAGAAGCCTTAGATTTATGGCTTCTCGGCAAGGATAACTTTGGTCATTTGATAGAATTTCCATCCGTTGAAACCGCTCGAAACTATTCATATACGGAAGAAGAAAAGGCGATCATTCAAGCGAATCGAATCCGGATGGTAGTGGGCGATATTGAAAGTGTTACAGAACAATTAAAGGCGTTAATTACTCAATTTAAGGCTGATGAAGTTCTGTTAATACCGCTTATGCCAGGGTTGGAAGCCCGCAAAAAAGCGATTGAATTATTGGCTGAAGCATTTAATTAGGATTTGTGAGAGTTCGGAATGCCTTTTTCTAACTTTAATCTTTAGGTGAGCTGCGTATAAAGTTATCGCATCTGTTCCATCAATCTTTCTCACCGGCACATTCATATTAAAAATTACTGTATCTGTATCGGAACAGAGCAGCAAGTAAAATGTTGATTTTAGTTGTAAGGAAGATCGTAAAACGTTGTACGTAAAGTAAATGATGCAGTTTAGTAGAATAAGGATTACTGAAATAATTATCTTTTTAAAAAAATCTGCAGGATAGGAATCCATTTTGATCAATCTTTTTCAAAATGGATTCTTTTTATCTATTGCACATCCAAGACTATAATTTTTCTAGCGAGCAGATGTTAAATTCTGAGCCTTACATGATCCTTATAGGATGTCAGAAACGAAATTACCTACTTCTATATTTGGCAAGTTTTGCTGTTTGACAACATCTTGAATTTATAATATATTGGTTCTCGTTACAAAAAGTAACATAGTAATAAAAAGTAGGAGGTTTTATATTTATGGATATAGGCCTATTAATAATAAGATTAGTCATCGGACTCAGCATGGCAGGACATGGTGCACAAAAGCTATTTGGCTGGTTTGGTGGTAACGGGCTTAAAAATACAGGGGGCTTTTTTGAATCGATCGGTATCAAACCAGGAGTGACAATGGCTGCTTTAGTTGGCTTATTTGAATTTGCCGGCGGTTTGATGCTAGCAGTAGGCTTCTTGCCATGGGTTGCGGCTGCTCTGATTACGATTGTCATGGTCGGTGCTATTTTTAAAGTCCACTTGGCGAATGGTTATTGGTCCGATAAAGGCGGCATTGAATATCCGTTTGTTACGATTGCAATCGTCATCGGCATCGCTTTAATTGGCCCTGGTGCTTACGCCATAGGCTAATAGACGCTTCAATTCTTATAATCATTTATCGATACATTTGTCGAGTTGATTAAAAGATATCACTAGCATTGCATAAATGTAGTGAGAACATTCAGTAAACTAGGTTCCACTATTTTTTGCCAAAAAGTCAACGCCGACCTAAAAGTGGCTTTGTCCATTTTTTGAAAATTATACACAGTTATTCCAGAAGGGACGACGACAATAGTTGATATTACGGAACGGTTTGGTTGTCAAACCTGCTTAGCCAAAGATAGGCTGGTTTCCATAACGCTGCCTTTAACCAGCGGTTAATACGAAGCAGCGACTTGTTACTTTTTGTTTCTAATTGAATAAGTACATGTAAACAGTAGGTGATGAGTGCGATATAAATTTGGTTTTGTAATGCCGTTTCACTCATTCCATAAAAATGTTTGATTTCTACGTGTTGTTTCAACCATTTAAAAAACAACTCGATTGCCCAGCGTGAACGATAGATATCGCTGATCTCGTCAGCACTTAAATCAAATCGGTTGGTGATTAAACGAAGGATATTTCCTTTCGTATCCTCCACTTCCACCAAGCGGAATACATTCTCCGCCCGGTTCTGAGTGGATCCAATATTAACCATTTTATCGGATAACACCGCAGATTCTGATGGTAGTGAAAAAGAGTGAACTTCTCGAATGACGGCATTTTTCTTCAGTCTTGAAGCGAAGAAATATCCTTCATCTGTCATTCGATCAAAGCGCTCGTAATCTACGTAGCCACGGTCAAACACATACATGGCTTCTTTATCATCAACGAGAACTTCTAATTGATTCCGGTCGTGTTCTTTCGCTGGAGTGATAACCACCTGTTCCGGATAAACCGTATATTTATCCATGAATACCAGCTTTAAATGAAGTTTCGCGCCAGCTTTCGTTTTACGGAACGCTGCCCATTTAAAATTTGTGAGATTTAGGGGCAACGTACTGGAATCAATGACTTTTAATGGCATGGAAGCGTTCGGTTGCTTTTTGTGAAATCCCTTGATCTGACCAACGAGATCCAAAAATATGCTAGCCAGAATCGATGGAGCTACTTCATTATTTTTACGTGACAGCTGGGATGCACTAATGGAATCAAAGCCAAGCGCTTTCTGGAAGTCATCATCAAGTAATGCATCACTCATTGCCTCTAAACTATCGGTTTCGTGAAGCTGTGCGAAAAGCAAAATTTTGATATAAGCTTTGGTCGTAAGCTTTTTCGTGTAATCATCTAGTCTCAGATTTTCATTGCATTAATTTTATACAAAAATAAAAATTAATGGGAATCTTCGGTTTTTCGTTGTTCTTGGCATAAAAAAACCTTTATAATGGATTTAGGAATTTGAAAATGGAGTGAAGAATGATCGTCTTGCGTTTCTTGATGGGTTTACAAAAAACTTTTTCGCTGCTGGTGATCAGACTGACTTAGTAAGTGAACCATTTCGATTATATAATAGAGATATTGCGGCATGGGCCTCGCCAAAGGGAACACTAGATTGTATTTCTTCTTTCGGAAAGACAGATTTTAGAAAGGATTTGGCTAAATTTAATGTACCTACCCTTGTTATTCACGGCGATTCGGATGGAATTGTACCATTTGAACTTAGTGGGAAGCGAACACATGAAATGATTCCTGGAAGTAAATTAGCCTTAATAAAAGGTGGGCCACATGGTTTAAATGTAACTCATGCCAAAGAATTTAATGAAAAACTTCTAACATTTTTGAAGGACTGATGATGTGGCGGGTTCTTACTTCGGAGCAAAAAAGTGCACCCTAATAACTTCTAGGGTGCACTTCAATTCTTCTCTATGATTCTTCTTCCCCATCTGGTGGCTTATCGTTTTTTGAAGTATTGGTTGATGGGCTTTAGCTTTTTGCCATCAATGCTCCTGACAAAAATGTAATTTGCTTTTTGTACGTATGAATCCACTTAATAAACATGGCTATAAACTCCTTTTTAAAATTTTGGCTTGATTGTAATCACCAATTGTTTTTCCTTACAAATCAATCATAAAGGAGAAAGACATATTTGAAATTGACGAGCATCAAGGTTTAAAAAACTTTTCAAGAAATGTATGTAGAATTAGGAGCACCTTGCTTTGTGAACCTTTATTTACTAGAGAAATAAACAATCCTTTAAGAACATTTCATCTTAAAGGATTGTTTTTATCATACTTTATTGATTTATGGCGAAACTCGGGGTCTAATTAAAATAATCTTCTAATCCGGTGACAATACCCTTTGCGGCTTTCTCCTGATACTTATCAGTTTGGACAAGCTGCCGTTCTTCTGGATTACTAATGAAACCAAGTTCAATTAATAAAGCCGGTTGTTGGTTATCTGTTAACACTTTATAATCAGCTTGTTTCGCTCTGCGATCATTGAGGTTTGTGTGATTGATCAATGATTTCTGAATGGTATCGGCAAGCTTCTGATTATCACCTACGTCATAATAAAAGGTATGGATTCCACGTATATTTTGGTCTTCAAATGTATTATAGTGCAGACTGATAAATGTATCTGCATTCGTGGAATTACTAATTTGCACCCGTTCCTCCAATGGAATAAACGTATCATCGGTTCGGGTTAATGTAACGGAAGCCCCTTTATCACGTAACTGTTCTTCGACTTTTTTCCCTGTAGATAGTGCTAAAGTTTTTTCATTTACCTCTGATCGAATTGCACCGGAGTCTTTTCCACCGTGGCCTGGGTCAATAACAAAATGATAACCGGACAGTGTCTTTTCTCCACGTTGCTTTCCTTGAATATCTTGGTTTTCCTCCTTTTCTTTAGTTTTGGCAGTTGACTCTTTTTTTTCATCAAATTCTTCTTCTACTTCCGCATCCTCATCTTTTTGGCCAGATTCTGCCTCTGAGTCCTCTTTTTCAGTTCCTTCTGTTATTTGTTGCGGATCAGCTTTTTCATTAACCTCTGACATCGCGTGATCTGCAGATTTATTTCTTTCATCAAGTAAGTACAGGGCGATCCATACTTCTTTCCCATTATAAAAAGTTTTCCCCCAACCATATGATTCTTGAAAAATGCTAACCTTTGCACCCTTGTTCAATTCAGTAATGATAGTTGCATTATTATCAGGAGCGTTGCGTAATCTTACGACAGGTGCTTTCACTTGGTACAGTTTTGCACTTTCTACAGATTCACCGGGCGCTGCATCTATTTCCGAAGATGAAGCAGTTTGAACTTGTCGTTCTTTTGCGCCCTTCTGTGGATTATTCACTGCCGCAAGTTGATGCAGTGCTCCCCATGCCTCATTTCCATTATAAAATGTACTTCCCCAGCCATATGATTCCTGAAAAACAGTAACTTTTGCACCTCTTTTTAGTTCAGCTAGAATGTTTGCGTTTTGGTCTGGTGCATCCCGTAACTCCAATGTTTCCGAATCGACTTTGTATAATTGTCCACTATCCGCATGAACTGTTGGGATAAAAATAAATAGGCAAACTAGAAAACTAATACCTATAATAATGTTGTTTTTCATATTGAGTGCCTCCAATTAGTAGTTTGCTATATTGACAGTTTTGCCAACATAATTTACCAATATACATTCCAATAATTAGATTGAGAGTTTCACGGTATGGTAGGAAGTCATTCCAACGTACTATTACAGCGACCTTCATATTTTCCATATAAACTTTGTTGGTTATCTGGTCACAAATACCAAAAAATGTTGAAAATGGGATAGAAACACTGATAAATTTATAAGAGTCTATTAAATAATCAGTAATAAATAGATATAAATATTAAGAATATATGGTAAAATAGTCGTAGTTACATAGAATTTGAAAAACTGTCTCTCATCTAAAAAATCTATTAAAATATAGCTCAAAAAATTGAATGCGATTATAGGAGGGATTATTTTGGAAATATACGGAGGAAGAGCCGGCTATAACTCTGTGCGTTTTACCGGAGAAAACTATCAGGCAATATCCCGATTCAAGAAGGGGAAAATCACTACAGAAACGAGACTGAAAAAGGGGGACAAGAAAATATTTATTATACTTTCGAAGGTGCCTTTTGTTCGTGCTTTCACCATGATATTTGAGATTATAATCGAAAATTGGAAGCCATTTTCATTTGTAATGATCTTGTTCCTAATGGAGCTTTTATTATTTAGAAACTCAAATTCATATACCATCCCAATTAACTCCTTCGTGATATTGTTTTGCTATCTAATTATCGCTGGTCTTATTATAAAAATAACACCTATCGGGAAGTATCATGCAGCAGAACATATGGCTGACAGTGCTTACGAGAAGGATTCGAATTTAACGTTGGAAAAAGTAGAAAAGCAACCGAGGACACATAAGGATTGCGGAACAAATTTAGTAATATCCATTTTCATCTGTTACTCTATACTATTTATGGTATTTGGTGATCCGCTTTGGGTATATTTGGTTTCCTGGAGTGTTGGGTATGAGTTGTGGAAAAATGAACCACAAATAATCTGGGATGCAGTATTGGTAATAGGAAAATCTGCGCAATATGCTCTATTCACCTCAAAACCGAAAGAAAAACATTTAAACGTGGCAATAGAGGCGATTACAAAATTAGAAGAGAAAGAATTAGCAATGGGTGGAAATTAGCATCCTAAAGCCATGTTATTGTGGCATGGCTTTTAGCTTATATCAATTTTTAAATTTGACAATACCTATCCGGGGTATGGTAAGGTTGAAATGTAGGAGGTCATTTTTAAGCTAAAGGAGAGGAATTAAAGAAATGGCTAAATATCAACTGGAAATCTATACGAGACCTACTTGTTCGGATTGTCAGGATTTAAAAAAATTCCTGCAAAGCCATCGTATTCCCCACAAGCAATACGATCTATCAAAACAACCAGCTAAAGAGGGAGATCTTAAAAAAATAACAGGAAGCAGAATCGTACCAGCTCTTGTATTTTCCCATCCTTCTCTTTTGGGGTTGGTGAAAAAACCGAAAAGCATGATAGGGTTCGAGAGGAATAAGGAGGAAATAATGAAGCTATTAAAAGTAGGGTAACTAACATTATATAACCTAAATGGTTAGTGGGTTGTTTTTTAACTAGCTTATACCTCTTGTACAGGTTATAGAGGATTGATCAATATTTAAAATTATAAATAATGAAGGTAAGGGGTGATGAAATTTATGATTGTCTCCAATAGGAATTGTATTATGCCGCTGGTGCAAGCTACTTATATCAATAATTCTGTAGTAGAGCTATTAACGCATGCTAAAGTATGAAAAATAATAACAAAACCGAGAGATTTGAAGGAGGATTAACATGAAAAGTAAAAAATTAATAATAATTGCAGTTTTACTAATCGTTTCCGCATTTACATTAGCTGCATGTGGCGGTGGTAACAGGGGAACCGACGCAGAAGGAAATGAGGAAAACAGGGAAAATACAAATGAGGAATCAACCTCCCATTCCCAAGGTAATATGTCTGAGCACATGTCTAGTTCCGGGGAAGTTCCTGCAGGTATGCAAGAGGCAGAGAACCCAAAATATGAAGTCGGAAGTACTGCTATTATTAACGTCCAACATATGAATATGGAGGGTATGAGTGGCGCTGAAGCTACCATTACAGGAGCATATGACACTACTGCCTATACTGTTTCATACACCCTGACAACAGGCGGTGAACCTGTGGAAGATCACAAATGGGTCATACATGAGGAACTTCTTGTTGAAGATCCGGGAGATGACCCTTTAGAACCAGGTACTGAAGTTACCTTGAATACAGATCATATGAAAGGGATGAATGGTGCAACTGCAACAATTGATTCAGCAGAAGATACCACCGTATATATGGTGGACTTCACTCCAACTACAGGTGGAGTGAAAGTTGTTGACCATAAATGGGTTGTTGAAAGTGAACTTGAATCTGCTGAATAATTGTGATATGGATTGAATATCACAAGAGGATAAGCCTGACATGTACAAGAACTGGGCCGAATTTAAGTTTGATGATAACGTACACGTTTATCCTTTCATAATAGAACTAAATGTAGGGTTGCTGACATTATACACCTGAGCATGTTAGGGAGGGTTTTTAAAATTAAATTATACCCTTCCCCTAGTATGTTAGGTAGAAAGAAATGAATATGGAGACCGATGTGAAAAATTAAAATCGCTAAATAGGTAGTTTTCATTGACAAACATACCATATGGGGGTATAGTATAATTATAAAAGAAAAGGAAGTGATTCATTTGGATAAGTTTTTACGTGATCACCCAACTACCCCAAGAACAGAAGCTGAAAAGGAAAAAACGATTAACCGCCTGAAACGGATAGAAGGTCAAGTTCGTGGAATACAGAAAATGGTGGAAGAGGATCGCTATTGTGTAGATATTTTAGTACAAATTAGCGCCATTCAATCCGCGTTAAAAAATGTAGGTTTCGCTGTCACGGAACGACATATCAACCATTGTGTCAGTGATGCGATTAAACAAGGTGAAGGCGCGGAAACGATTGAGGAATTAATGAGTGTACTGAAGCAGTTTTCCAAGTAGTTAGGAGGGAGCATTCATGAGTGAAACCGAAACAAACCATGCAACACTTGGTGTAACAGGCATGACCTGTGCTGCTTGTTCCAATCGTATTGAAAAAGTTTTAAATAAAATGGATGGAGTAGAAGCCCGGGTCAATTTAACGACAGAAAAGGCAACGGTAGATTATGATTCAGAAAAAACTTCCGTCGAAGATATTTCGAATAAAATTGAAAAAGTCGGCTATGGTGTTTTAATGGAACAGACTGATTTAGATGTTTTTGGAATGACCTGTGCCGCATGTTCGACCCGTATTGAAAAGGTATTGAATAAGCAAGGCGGTGTCAAATCTGCAAATGTAAACTTAACAACAGAAACGGCATCTGTCGAATATAACCCAGGACTCGTTGATACAAAAGGAATCATTGATAAAATCAAAAAATTGGGTTATGATGCACATCCTAAAGCGGAAGCAGAAGAAAAGCAAACGCATAAAGAAAAAGAAATTAAAAATATGAAGACGAAATTAATCGTTTCAGCCGTGTTAACTGCGCCGCTAATAGTAACCATGTTGGTTCATTTATTTAATATGAATATACCGGATATATTCATGAATCCGTGGTTCCAATTTGCACTCGCAACACCAGTACAATTTATTATCGGCTGGCAATTTTATGTTGGTGCATATAAGAACCTTCGTAATGGCGGGGCAAACATGGATGTGCTTGTTGCATTAGGAACGAGTGCAGCATATTTCTATAGTCTATTCGAAGCATTTAGGACCATCGGAAATCCAACGTACGATCCGCATTTGTATTTTGAAACAAGTGCTGTCATCATAACGTTGATTTTATTTGGTAAATATTTGGAAACAAGAGCGAAAACCCAGACAACGAATGCATTATCCTCGTTACTGAATTTACAGGCAAAAGAAGCCCGCGTGATAAGAAATGGCGAGGAAATCATGACTCCAGTGGAGGAAATTGCTGTAGGTGATCGGTTAGTTGTAAAACCTGGTGAGAAAATACCTGTAGACGGTAGGCTTGTAAAGGGTAGAACCTCTATAGATGAATCAATGATCACCGGGGAATCCATCCCGATTGAAAAAGACGTAGATGCTAGCTTGATTGGCTCAACGATAAATAAAAATGGCTCGATTGAAATGGAAGCCACAAAAGTTGGCAAAGATACGGCACTTGCATCAATTGTAAAAGTAGTTGAGGATGCACAAGGATCGAAAGCACCAATCCAACGATTAGCTGATGTCATTTCTGGCTATTTCGTACCGATCGTTGTAGGCATTGCCCTTCTAACATTTATCGTATGGATTTCATTTGTACAACCTGGGCAAATTGAGCCTGCTTTAGTCGCAGCGATTGCTGTTCTTGTGATTGCATGTCCATGTGCTTTAGGGCTTGCAACACCAACATCCATTATGGTTGGCACAGGAAAGGGTGCAGAAAACGGCATTCTTTTCAAAGGCGGAGAACATCTCGAACGTACCCATGCATTAGATGCAATCGTGTTGGATAAAACGGGAACAATCACAAAAGGAAAACCTGAAGTAACAAACTTTACAGGTGATGATGAGACATTACGGTTACTCGCGAGTGCGGAAAAAGGTTCCGAACATCCACTTGCAGAAGCGATTGTTGCCTATGCAACAGAACAAGACATTGATTTAGATGAAGTAGATAATTTTAACGCTATACCCGGACACGGTATTGAAGCTACGATCTCTGGCAATCAAATTCTTGTTGGAAATCGAAAACTAATGCAGGATCGCTTAGTCACTGTTGGTGATGAGGGGCAAGAAATGGCCGAGTATGAAGTGGAAGGCAAAACGGCTATGCTGATTGCTGTTAATGGGAAATATCGCGGAATTGTTGCGGTTGCAGATACGATTAAAGAGACAGCGCCACAAGCAATTAAAGAGTTACAAGGTCAAGGATTAGAAGTGATCATGTTAACAGGCGATAACGAGCGAACGGCACAAGCCATTGCCGGGCAGGTTGGCATCGACCAAGTCATAGCTCAAGTATTACCTGAAGAAAAAGCGGATAAAGTAAAAGAGATTCAGCTGCAGGATAAAAAAGTTGCCATGGTTGGGGACGGGGTAAATGATGCTCCAGCACTTGCAATCGCCGATATTGGAATCGCCATTGGAACTGGTACGGAGGTAGCTATTGAAGCTGCAGATATTACTATTCTTGGTGGTGAGCTACTGCTCATACCGAAAGCAATCAAAATTAGTCATGCCACGATTCGAAATATCCGTCAAAACCTCTTCTGGGCATTCGGCTACAATACAGCAGGAATCCCGGTTGCAGCTATCGGATTACTTGCACCATGGGTTGCTGGTGCAGCAATGGCACTAAGTTCCGTAAGTGTTGTTTCTAACTCCCTTCGCTTGAAGAGAGTCAAGATATAATTTTTCTAAACCTTCAAAGGGGGTGAAAAAACATGGAACAAAAAACGCTAGATGTTCAAGGCATGTCATGTGGTCATTGCAAAATGTCCGTTGAAGGTGCATTAAACGAATTAGATGGTGTTTCAGCAGCTGAAGTTAATTTAGATTCCGGCAAAGTAGATGTTACTTATGACGAATCAAAAGTAAATGTGGATGCAATGAAAGAAGCTGTTGAAGATCAAGGCTATGATGTTAGTGCTTAAATATATGAGAAAAAGCTGGTTTTCCTGTTGGAGGAAAATCAGCTTTTTGTGTCATAGGGAAAAGGTTGCTTCAACTTTTTCTAAAACTCAAAAGTTTAGATGTTAAATTTTGACAAACCTCATCACGCTGATTTAAAGTTTCACTCTCAACAGATAGTAGTGCTTGATTAGGTTTCGATTTAGAGGGCTTTATTTCTTTAATGGTACTCCTTACATATAAAATATCATTCGGCCTTGTTGGGCGTGGCCATTTAATTTCTCCACCGGCTCCAATAACTCCGTGAGCAAAGGGGAGGCTACTAGTCAATAATCGCATCGTAATTGCTGCAGTATGCCAGCCACTAGCAGCTAATCCATTGAAGAAAGTATCTTCTGCTAGCGTCTCATCAAGATGGAAGTCTTGCGGATCAAATTCACTGGCGAATCTTTTTATTTTGTCTGGATTTAAGTGATATGTTTCACTGATAAACGTATCCCCTACGTTGACATCATCAAGATAAAGTTCCTGTTTCATCATCATTATCCCCTCCGATATGTTGTTGATTGGGTCGAGTATATTCGTTGCTTACTTTGATTTATATGTGTATACATGTATAGAATAAAAAATGTTTCCTCTTTAAAAATCATGTATATACATATATAATATGGGTGAATAAATCATCTGTCAAGAGATAATTATCAAAATTTTACGAAGGAGGCGTCCTTTATGAATAACAAACAGAATGAGATGGATCATATAATACAATTTTGCGCTTGTGCAAACCTTAGAAAGGCAGCAAGAATTGTTACCCAACGTTATGAAAAGCAAATGCAATCTACCGGATTAAAAGTGACCCAATTTTACATGTTAGTAAATATCACCCATCATAAAGTAATTTCAATTAGCAAGCTAGGGGAAATTATGTTACTGGATCAAACTACAGTAACTCGTAATGTGAATGTTTTACAGAAAAGTGGTTATGTGTACATTACAAAAGATAAAAATGATTCAAGAACAAAATCTATTTCAATAACCGATGCAGGTATTGATAAATTAGAAGAAGCTACGCCTATATGGTTAGAGATTCAAGAAAATATTGAAAGTCGTATAGGCAAGGAAAAATATGCAAACTTGTTAGAGGCGCTAACAGATTTACAAGAGGTTGTTGGCGCATACTAAAGTTCATAACTATGTATAACTTGCAGGTATAGTCATTATAGGAAAAGCGTTGAAGAACATCAGGTTTATTGTAATCAAGTAAACCTTATAAGAGATTATCATCTAGCATGCTAAATTTTAAAAGAACAGGGAGCGGAAAAAATGGAGAAACAGTTAATTACAGACGCACAGCAATTTGATGAAAAGCGGTTTACAAAGATCAATATAATTCGAAACAAACACAGTGTCGCTTTCCTTCTGAATTTTTTACCAGGTCAGCATATGAAATCACATAATCATCCGAAACGTGAATTGTATTTATACCTGATCCAGGGAGATGGCGTGTTTTTGATAGATGGCGAAGAACTGGAAGTAGAAAAAGGAGACGTCATTTATTGTGGCAAGGAGGAACAAATTGGCTTCACAAATAACGGCGAAGAGAATGTATCTATTTATTGTACGATGACAAAACTTAGTGATTAGCAAGCATATAAAATATGGGGCTTTAAAAAGAAGGAAAAAAAGGTGGTTAGGGGGTGAGAATCCATGAAAAAATGGAGCCAACAAAAGAAGGTAAACCATTAACAGCATCAGATTGGGAGAACGTAACTCCGCATGAAAATAAGCTAGAATTATGGGATGGTGTTGCGTTTGACCCATCTGGGGAACAAAGAGATACTTTTTGCCTTGCTCTGATCTACAACATGGGGTTAGATCACTTTATTGAAATACTTCCTGATTATTCAAGGAAATCACTAAAAGAGTTACTTGGAAACGGAGACGACTAGATTATGGATATGGGTTTCTACCTCTATTTCAGGGCTTAATTACCTGTTAAAAAACTGCTTGGTTCTGTAATATGATAAGACAGTGAACCTCTCCATCTAAATCAAAGATTTTGATGGAGCTTCCCCATTCACAGACGATGGCTTTGTTCTATGGAACCGAGTCTTACATCATCTCCCAGGGCTTTGTTTTATACTGTTCGGACAGGACCTTGCCCTACAGTCAAACCAATCCATTTATGCAGTTGGATGCAAACCCAAAATACCCAGTCCAACTTTTTCAATATTGATGGCAGCATTATGGTCACGGTCTAAAATTGTCCCGCATGACTTGCATACATGTGTGCGAACGGAAAGAGACTTTTTCACGCGTTTCCCACAATTGGAACAGTCTTGACTGGTATAGTGCGCTTTCATTCTTACGAGTTTCCCACCATTGTTCTCACTTTTGTATCCGAGCTTATTACAAAAAGCACCCCAACCGGCGTCATGAATCGCCTTTGCCAAATGACGATTTTTAACCATATTTCGTATATTCAGGTCCTCCACAAAAACGAATTTATACGTTTTCGAAAGATGATAGCTCAACTTATGGAGAAAATCACGGCGCTGGTTCGCAACTTTTATATGAAGTTGCTGCACTTTCTGAAGTTGTTTTTTCCAGTTATTTGAGCCTTTTTTCATGCGGGAAAGTTTCTTTTGCGCTCGTTTTAATTTCTTTTCTTCTTTCACAAGGAACTTCGGATTTTCGACTTTAGTCCCATCCGCTAGTACGGCAAACTTTTGGATACCAACATCAATTCCTGTTGATGGAACAGGGAAATCAACCGTTTCGTTTACGTGTTTTTCAACACTGAATATCGCAAACCAATGGTTGCCCTGGCGTTTGATGGTAACTTGTTTCACCTTGCCCTCCAATGGGCGATGAAAGTTTACGTATACTGCCCCAAGCTTTGAGATCATTAGACGGTTATTCTCGTCTAACGATGCAGCGTAACGCACATCACGTATGTTGACTTTACCGGTCTTCTTGTTTTTTATAGTAAGTTTTTCAACCCCAAATTGTGTGAACGTCATCGAATTATAATCTTTATGCTTCTTGATCTTTGGATAACGTGCTCGCCCGTCGAAAAAGTTCTTGTAGGATCGTTCCAGACGGAATAATACCTCCTGCAAAGGCTGTGACGGGATTGTTTTAAGCAAAGGAATCTTTTCTTTATCCGCTTTTTGTTGTTTTTGTAATGTAGTTCGGGACAGTCCTGACTTGTTTTGTTGGTAAAAGCGCTGTTTATCCAAAAGTGCAGAATTGTACTGCTGACGACAAATAGACAGCCAGCTATCCAGCTTTTGAATTTGCTCTTCGTTTGGAAACATTTCATATTTGTAATTCATGCGTACCAGCATTTTTTTCACTTCCCGAACGTTTGATTTGTAACAATCATACCAAACATTTGTTTTGTTGTCTAGACTTTTTTGTTTTTTATTATAATAAAGCGCCGATTCATCCCCTACTAAATCAAAGATTTTGAAGGGGACTTCTCGGCAAAGTTGTTAAACAAACGTTTGATTAATCTAATCAGGAATTAATGCACTGAAGCAGAGGTGATGAAATCATAAGTAGTATGGTATACTGTTTCATACAATTGGAACGTTGGAGGTTACAAAATGAAGCTGCCGCAAGAATATATCGATGATTTCTTTGTCAGAATGTCTCACCATTCGAGCGCAATTGAAAATAACACGATTAGTTTACCTGAAACGGTATCGATTATTCTTCACAATACCGTACCGAACAAGGTTTCCTTACGAGAACTATATGAGATTGATAATCATCGGTATGCTATGGCATTTTTGTTAGATCCTGATACATTGGAAAGAGAATTTACGATGGATATTTTGCTTGAAACACATTCCTTATTAATGAATCGTCTGCATCATGAAAGAGGAAAATTTAAAACAGAAGTGAATGATGTTAAAGGAGCAGAATTCGAAACAACGAAACCAAGTGAAACATCTTTAACGATGGAACAATGGGTGGATAACATTTCTTATCGAATGGCGTTAACAAATATAAAAGAAGATATTATTCCATTGGTATGTGAAAGCCATATTGAATTTGAGCGAATTCACCCATTTGCAGATGGAAATGGCCGAGTTGGAAGACTAATAATGAATTACTTGCTTTTAAAAAACGATTTAGCCCCTTTAATTATAGAAAAAGAAGAAAAAGAAAGATATATATTTTTCCTGTCAACACAAGATGCAGAAGGATTTAGTAGATATGCAGAAAAGAAAATAGAGAAGGAAATGAAAAGGATTTGTTCATTCAGGGGTAAATGAACAAGGTGGGGGAAGCACGGGGACGGTTCTCATGCTTCTTTATTCATTTTCACCAGGCCCGCACTCCCTCCGTCAAATGATTAAAATAGTTTCTTGTAAATTTTTTGCGCGTAGGTGGCAAATTTCTTGTTCTTATGCAATTTTTTTTCTCTGACAAGCTCATCAAATTCCAGCTTGTTTTGTATTTCATTTTTTTCTTTGTTGCCTGTTGCAGAAGTTAATAAAGCATCCAGGGTGACATCGCCCTTTTTATCTGTTTCTTCCGTCATATATCCAGCGTTTTTCAGTATTTTATATCCCATTCTTAATTCTGGAGGGACTCCTTGCAAATCATCATGCAGATTAAGTGGTTTTCCTTTCCCTGGCAGATTTTCAAACTCGCCATTATCAACCGCCTTTTTGATTTGTTCTTCCACAAAAATATACATAGTTGCACTCCTTTCACGAAACCCTGCACGAATCATGAGGCATTATCTATTATTAATTCCCCGTTGAAGATAAATCATTTCATGAGCAAGTTTTTGAATTCGATCGGAAGCATCCCGATCTATAATTGCTTCACTTTCGTCGTCAAAGCAATCATTATGGATAAAAACATTACCTGTTGGTGTTAATCCTTTGAAATAAGTGAGGATTGGTTTTAATTGGTATTCTGGTACTAGAAAATGTTTGTTAGATAAACCAGTTGATACAATACCTGTAACTTTATATTTGAAGGCATTATCCGGAAAAAAGTCTAAGAGATTTTTTAATGCTCCTGAAATGGATGCTTGATAAATCGGTGTGCCAAATACGAGAAAATCGGCAGACGAGATTTTATTAACAACATTCCAGGTGTCATCGTTGTAATCTGATAACGCAGCACCAACAGAAAATTCGATCTCATACTCCCTTATGTCAATTAACTCTGTCTGTATCGTTGAGTCAAGGTGTTGAGCTGCGACTAGAACGTCATGTACAGCTAGAGACGTCTTTTCACCAGCCGGCGCTCCCGATACCCCCACAAGTTTCATCATTATACCCTCTTTTCACATTATCATTTGTATTTACACTAAGATGCCTTATGGCACCTTAACAAGATATATTATTATTTTACCGATGTCATCACTTCAATAGGATAATTTTTTGCAAACGGAGAACAGCTTATATATGGTTTTTCAATCATTGATTAGTAAGTTGAGGTGAATGTATTAATGTATGATAATTTATTCGGTAAAAAGTTCCATAGACCTTGTTCTTCAATCTAAGATTCTATAGATCTGCATCTGAAAAATTCTTGAAGGTATTGATTTCCTTTGCAAGTTCAGCTTTCATTTTTTCTCCACATTTATGATTGCAAACTGCAAACAGGCCATCTTGTCCATGTTTCTTGGCTTCGGAGTCGGATGTTGTGACAATCATCGGGACACTGGTCTTCCGGGAGTTTAAATAGATTTGAATAATTTCTCCCTCCACATCCTTGTAATCGATCCCTTCCGCAAATTTGACGTTTACTGCGGATAATGGTTCGTCATCAGCAATTTTTTTCATACACCATGCACATCTGAACAATTTTAGTTCTCCTTTCTGTAACTGTAATCACATCTTTTGAAGCTTTTAAATTAATTTTAAAGTGCTTTAAATAATTTTACAACCAATTACTAAGGGGTCTGTGCGATCCTGTATTGCCCTTTTCGGTCATGAAGTACGCAACCGTTTTGTTTAAAAATTTGTGCCATATGTACATTACTAATATCAGTACTGCCGATATAATAGGTGGCTTCCAGTTGGTGCAGCAGTCTTAATGCTATCTTGTGAATCTCCGTTCCGATGCCTTTCTTACGCCATTCAGGAACAACACCAAAGTAAAACAACCTGCCTTCATTTTCTGTTCCCATCTCTATATGGGGGATACAAATGCCTATCAAGGCCTCATTTTTTGTGAAATAAAAGCAATGATTGCGCCATTCAACACCTAGTTCACTCTCCAGTGAAAGCAAGAATTGGTCCTTTGCTTGCGAACTTTTATTAGCCGATCCGGAGCTGCATCGATCGTATAAATTCCCATAATCCGCGTCCCCTATCCATCCCTCGGAAAGAGAATGCCAACGGATTTCGTTATTTATCTCAGGCAAAGCGCTCAATTTTCTTTTGTATTCCACGGTGGTTGAAACTTGATGAAACCCTTTGGAAACTAGCCAATTGTGAAAAGATTCATCTATAACCAGTGATAAATAATCAACGTTTTCTTGTTTCCATTCAGGCAGTAATTGTTCAAGTTGATCTTTATATTCCCCTTTTACTACGCTGTCGCGTTTCACCTGATCAACTAACCAATATTTCTGTTCATTTTTGATGATGTTAAATAAGTTCAATAGATTGTATCTCCTATCTTCACTCTACTATATTAGAGTGAGATTAACTGAGTACTTTCATTGTAAGATTCTTTCCGTGTCTTCCTTGAGTGATATTCAAACCGTATAGCATTTTAAGGATTTTTTAAAGTTTGATCATGATGTCCGCAATTACGCAGAATTACTTTTTTAGGCTTTTCAATTTCAAAAGTAATTCGTAAATCCATACTAGCACTTGCTTCCCATATATCCGGGTTTTGATAACCTTTCATCTTTTTTATTCTTAGTGAAGGATGAGAAAAATTTTCTTCCATCAATTTCAATGTTTTCTTGAGGATATTTTGAGATTGTGTATCTAATTTTTTATATTTCCTAACAAAACTAGTTGTAAAATATAGTTCCATTTATTTATCCTCATTCGCCCATGAATCAGCCTCATCACTATCAAGCCATTCTATAGCTTCTTCTGCATTCTTAAAAGACTTTACGCGTCCTGCTTTAATATCTTCATCTGCTTCCCGCTCCCCTTTTTGCCATTCTTCCGTCCAGAACCAAGCTTGGTCTTTTTCGATGGTTATTACGGGAATTAAGACGATGCGTCCATTTTCAATCGTTACTTCTAATTGTTCTCCTTCCTTTAAATTTAATTGTTCAATTAGTTCAGTTGGGATCGTTACTTGGTTTTTTCCACGTAAACGTACACGCTTATTAGGCATTGTACCCCTGCTTTCAGTCGTATTTACCATGATTATATCCAACATTCGTTAATATATTCCTGGATTCCTACTTTGTTACTATCTATTTTATCACTAAAGTTATTCTAAACCAATATAAGAGTCTGTCCCTCACCGCTATCATTTTAGCGCGGTGAGGGACAGACTCTTTATCTCTACTCTTTATTCTGATCCGTTTTTACCAATGTAAAGAAAGCAATAAACCCGATGAGGGAAGTTGTAAAAAGAATCGCTCCCATTGGAACAGCTGAGGCTTCATTAATACCGGCAAGTGGGGAAAATCCCGCTCCAAGCAGCATTGGTAGCATGCCTAAGATAGCACTTGCGCTCCCGGCACGGTGTCCCTGCTTGGCCATCCCCAGGGTGAAGGTACTTGTGATAATCATTCCCATGGTGGTCATGTATATAAAAATTAATATGACAAGCGATGCAAGCGGTCCTTGAATAATTGTCATAATTAATAATAGAGAAGTGGCAGTCAGTGCGATCGTGACAGCCGCCTGGAGCATTTTCACTTCTGAGATAATTCCACTAAGACGTCCGATAATAAAACTCCCTGTAATAATGGCAATTCCATTGATCCCAAATAGCACACTGAATACTTGCGGAGAAACGCCATAGATATCCTGGTAGACGAAAGGAGTTCCTGATACATAGGCGAAACTTCCGCCATGGACAAACCCGACAACTAACGCATAGCCGATAAAAGAACGGTCTTTCATCAAACTGCCCATTGTCATCACAGAAGAGCCGATGGAACTAGGGATACGTTTTTCCGGTGGCAACGTTTCTTTTAATTTCGCAGCAACAATAATAACAATTAAAATTCCAATTACAGCCAGTGTATAGAAGATCGTTTGCCAGCCTGCTGATGGAAACGCCAGAATTGCTCCTCCTAAGATAGGCGCAACCATAGGGGCAACAGCATTGATTACCATTAGTAGCGAGAAGAACTTCGTAAGCTCCTTACCGCTGAATACATCACGAACTACAGCACGAGACAGAACAACCCCTGCAGAAGCAGTGAACCCTTGCAGGAACCTTGCAGCAATCAGTGTTGTAATATTAGGTGCTAATGCACACAGAATGGAAGATAATGCAAACAGGGTAGTAGCAATTAACAAAGGCTTTCTCCTGCCCTGTGCATCACTGATCGGGCCAACAACCAACTGGCCGATCGCAAGTCCGATTAAACATGCTGTCAGACTTAACTGTACCAGTGTAGCGTTTGTACTGAAATCCTCAGCGATCCCAGGAAAACTTGGCAAATACATATCGATATTTAGGGGACCTAAAATGGCAAGCATAGCAAGAAGTAAAGCTAACCCCACACGCGTTTTTCCTGTTGGGTTATGAAGCATGAATAATCAATCACCTTTCTATCTTACTTTTAATAGCAAACATTTTAATTATACGCTAGAGGAGAAAGACAGTCTAGTGTTTTCTGGGGTCTGTCCTGTGCCATTCTAAAGTGATAATATAGCAAAGAATAGCCCCCATGCACCAAGCGCGTAGCCTTTCCTTTTAACTATAATCGAAATGAAAATGGATCAAGTGGCATTTATTTAATAAATTTCAATGAAAATTTTGATGAAAAATATGATAGAATAGAGTTATAATCAAGTATAAAATATTTAACTGTAATAAATACGAGGAGTTCGCGTAATTACTTACAAAGGAGAATGAGTAATGGATGAGCGATTAGCTATATTAGATGAACGTATGAAACGCAGAGAAAAATCGTTGGAAGAGCTTCTTTATATGGTTGAGAAAAAGAACAAATGCTTGATCT
This sequence comes from Virgibacillus sp. NKC19-16, assembly GCF_021560035.1. Taxonomy (NCBI): domain Bacteria; kingdom Bacillati; phylum Bacillota; class Bacilli; order Caryophanales; family Bacillaceae; genus Virgibacillus; species Virgibacillus salidurans. The sequence goes on from NZ_CP074373.1 coordinate 272,677, forward strand.
CAATAAATGGGAAATTGGATAGAATTATTAGCAAAATGGATAGAACTATAAACTCGGGTAACATGCTGAGCGAGAATGAATTATCTACAGCGATTCAAAAACAAAAAAGCCTCCTCCTGAAAACAGGAAAAGGCCCCACCCTAACTGAGACTGAGCAAAACGAGCTATCAATAACTCTGCTCATACATATTAGACTCAAATAGATCAATCAATTCTATTTTAGGATGGTTATCTTTGAACCAATTTAAAGCGAACTCGTTTCTAAATAAAACAACATAATTATCTTCACGATCCCGGACAAGCTGATTCCGTTCATCAAAGAGAGATTCATCTACTTGTTCTTCTTTTAACCAACGTGGGATTCGCTCACCAATTGACTCCAGCATGACTTCAACATTATACTCATTTTTCATTCTATATTTGAATACATCATATTGCAGCTCGCCCACTGCCCCTAAAATATTGGATTCACTGCGGTGTCTTTTAAATAATTGAATCGCACCTTCTTGTACAAGTTGTTCAATTCCTTTATTAAACTGTTTGGATTTCATGACATTGCTTGCTGTCACCTTTTTAAAGAGTTCTGGCGGAAATTGTGGTAACTCATCATATTCAAATGATGTTTTGCCTTCAACTAATGTATCTCCAATTCGGTATGCATTCGGATCATAGACACCTATAATATCCCCAGCGTACGCCTCTTCAACTGTATCTCTGGAAGATGCAACAAATTGCTGCGTTTGAGCGAGTTTGACGGGCTTATCGGTCCTTGCCAGCTTCACACTCATTCCCCGTTCAAATTTGCCGGAGCAAACGCGTAAAAATGCCACCCTATCACGGTGGGCAGGATTCATATTGGCCTGAATTTTAAAAATAAATCCCGAGAAGTCCGGGTTATCAGGCTGAATGACACCTTCTGTTGATTTTCTTGACGTCGGCGATGGTGCCATAGATATAAACGTGTCGAAAAAAGTTTGTACTCCAAAAGGCGCTAGGGCGCTACCGAAGAAAACAGGTGTCTGCTCTCCAGACATAACCGCATCCATTGAAAATGTATCTCCGGCTTCCTCCACTAAAGAAAGCTCCTCTTCTGTTTCTTGGTACGCTGCCTGAGAAATCAATTCCTCATGTGCAGGCTTATCTAAATCTTCATATGGAATATAGGTTTCCTCTTCATTTCCATTATATTGAATAAATTGTTTCCCATCACGGTCAAAAATACCGAGGAATCGTTTGCCCATTCCTACTGGCCAGTTCATCGGATATGTCTTAATATCTAAAACCGCTTCAATTTCTTCCAGTAATTCAAGAGGCTCTCTTCCTTCGCGATCTAATTTATTAATAAATGTAAAAATGGGAATACCACGCATGCGACATACCTTGAATAACTTCTTCGTTTGCGCTTCGATTCCCTTTGTAGCATCAATGATCATGACCACACTATCCACTGCAGTCAATGTCCGGTACGTATCTTCACTGAAGTCATCGTGGCCTGGAGTATCCAGGATATTTACCTCATAATCATTATATGGAAAATTCATCACACTCGACGTTACTGAGATGCCGCGTTGCTTTTCTATTTCCATCCAGTCTGACGTAGCAAATTTCCCGGATTTTTTCCCTTTTACCGTTCCGGCTGAGCGAATTTGATTTCCAAATACAAGCAGTTTTTCTGTTAATGTTGTTTTTCCCGCATCCGGATGCGATATAATTGCAAATGTTCTTCGTTTATTAACCTCATCTTGTAGACTCATAAAAAATCCCTTCCATTCAAAATTTAGTTTATGCGTATCGTACACTATTTGTAATCAGGGGATTTTTTACATCGGAATGATTCTCCTTACACCGTTTGATTTATACGAATAAAAACATATCACGAGTACAAGTAGGAAGTCAATAAACATTTCCTTCTTTTCGGCGGGATTATTGTTCTTGTAAATAACTGCAAGCCACATGCCCGACTGCTTTGGCTGCGACAAGAATGGCGTCCTCATCAATATCAAATTTAGGATGATGATTGAAGTATGGATCATCCACTCCCTTTGGTGTAGCACCAACAAAGAAATAAGAACCGGGAACCTTCTCCAAATAGTGGGCAAAATCATCAGATGGTGCCATTTTCGGGAATTCTTTTACTTCTTTAATATCTTGATCTTTAGCATCATTTAATGTATTCGCTACAAATTCAGTTAGTTTTGGATCATTATACAATGGTGGATAATCTGGTTCATAGCTGAGTTCGCAAGTTACACCAAATAATTCCTCGATCCCGTTAACGATCCGGTGAAATTCTTTGTCAATAACATGCTGTGTTTCCTCATTGGAATAGCGTATATCTCCTTCAATTTCAATGCTGTCTTTAATAACATTAAAACTTCCCTTGCCGTCAAATGAACCCATTGTCACTACTCCAGCATGATGCGGATCGACTCTACGACTGGCAATTGTTTGTACAGCTGTTATAAAATAAGCGCCTGCAACAATAGCGTCATTTGCTTTATGGGGTGATGAGCCATGTCCTCCGCTTCCCTTAAGCTTTAATTTAAAATAGGTACGTCCATTAAAGGAATATCCATTATGATAGCCAACTGTTCCTGCAGGAGCCATTGGCAGGACATGAATACCAAAAATAGCATTCACCTCGTCTAGAAAACCTGCTTCTACGATGCTCTTTGCCCCACCGGGAGGTTGCTCTTCTGCATGTTGGTGAATGATTTTTACGGTACCATTGATTTTATCTTTTAATTCGATAAGGCAATCGGCTAACACTAAAAGATATGCGGTATGCGCATCATGGCCGCAAGCATGCATCACGTCTTCATTTTTTGACTTAAATGGCACATCCGCTTCCTCTGTAATAGGCAGTGCATCAAAATCAGCCCGAAGCGCAATTGTCTTACCTGGCTGCCCTCCTTTTATCGTTACAATAACGCCGTGGCCATTTCCTGCATTCGTTTCGACTTCGACATTTTTATCTTTATAGAAATCAACGATATAATTTGCCGTTGCTTCCTCTTTAAAAGAAAGCTCAGGATTCTCATGTAAATAGCGACGTATTTCAATCATTTCATCTTCCCGTTCCTCCAACATATTCATCAAATTATCTATCATTAAGAAATTCTCCTTTCAGAATTAGCAATGTACTGGTTTATTTTATCCCGCAAAAAAGAATCGATCCAAAGGTATAGATTCTCTGAGATCGCTGTAGATTTATTCCAAAGATAATCTATTCATCAAAGCCGATGCAGACGATGCATCGGCTTTGTTCTTATATATCTATTTCAGCTCGTTTCGTTAATAGACGTATCATCATAAGTGTTACTACAATGACTACAAAAATTAATGGAAAAGCCAATGCTTCAGGAACAATATCTAAAAATGAAAAGCTTTCAAATAGTGGTATACCCATTGCTAATCGTATCATAGAATCTTTCACTGCGATTAGAGCAATCCCAATCACAATGAACAGTAAACCACCAATAACACCTAAACGTTTGAATGCCGCTCCAATCAACCAGCCAATAATATAAAACACAAATATATTTAGGCTAAATAATGCAAGTGATAGTATTAGATTTGTCTCCGGACTAATAAAGGGTGTTAGGATAACCGATTGAATAATCTCCCCGAAAATATTTCCATCAATATCAATCACTACGTTTTCCAGTGCGTCTTCATTTAAAACAATGGAGGTGAAACGATTTATTACAAACTGTTGTATAAGGCTAATACCGTAGATTAGAATCGGGATGACGATTGATAAACCAATACTTGCAATGACATTTCCAAGAAAATAGTTCTTTCTTGTGATTCCATTTTCCACGTAGTAGGTTAGGAAGCCAATTGCAATAATCCCAATAACAAGCATATAGATGTTACCTGCGATATAGCCCGCACTATAAAATGAATCTACATGTGACAGAAATAGTATTCTACCCAGGTTAATTAGAAGGAAAATTCCAAGAGCCCAAAATGTCCATGATAATTGTAAGACAAATAAATCTAGGCCGGTTTTAGTAAAAGATACTGGTTTCATCATGTTATTCCTCCTCCATCGTTAATTGAATAAATAAATCTTGAAGTGAAACAGGACCAATAGTAAGTCCTTGCTCTTTTGCAGAAGCTTTATCCGCTTCACTTAATGTGCCGTAGAGTGTTATTGATTTTGTATCACCTAATTGTTCTTCATTTAATATTTCTTTATCTTTAGCAAATGCATCCACTGCCTGTTTATTTCCAACCACGGTTACCCCACGGGATACCAAGTCATCGTATGTTTCGTGAAGGAGTAACTTACCCTGGTCAATAATGATGACCTCATCAAATAGATAATCCATTTCAGAAACGAGATGTGTAGATAAAATCATAATTCGCGGATGGAGTTCTTGTTCCTTTAATAATTCTTTATAAAATAAATCTCGAGCTGGTGCATCCATTCCAAGATATACTTCATCAAAAATGGTAATCGGTGATCTGCTTGCTAATCCGACAACGACGTTAAAGGCAGATTGCTTTCCTGTAGATAATTTATCTAGTGGCTTTTTTTCTTCAAACTTGAATTTTTTCAATAGTTCTTCTGCATACGCTAAATCAAAATTTGGACGGTAGCGGTTTATATCTTTTATGACACTTGTTGGGGGGGAACTTTCTCCAGTAAAGTCCTTGTTATACATAAAAGTTACCTGTTGCATGAGTCGGGCGTTTTCAAATGGTTCCTCTCCATTTAGCAATAATTTACCCGATGTTGGTTCGCGAAATGAACCAAGCAGGGAAAGGATCGATGTTTTACCTGCACCATTTCTACCTAGTAAACCATATATTATCGGTTCGGTGATTTGAAAGTTGATATCATGTAAGATTTGATCACGTCCATATGCGAGTTGAAGATTCTTAGCTTCAATATGCATTATTTTTCACTTCCTTTCACTTTTTTAATATACTTTAGAATTTCTTCAGTTGTAATTTCTAATTTATTGGCTTCCTGAACGAGTGTAACGATATAATCTTCAATAAATAATTCGCGTCGTTTTTCGATTAGCTTTTCTCTGGCTCCTTCAGCGACAAACATACCAATTCCTCTTTTCTTAAAAAGTATTTCCTCTTCTACCAGTTGATTGATCCCTTTTGAAACTGTCGCATGGTTTATTTTGTAGAAATTTACTATCTGATTTGTAGAAGGGGCCTGAGCACCTTCTTGCAGTTGTTTATTTATAATTTGATCTTCAATTTGTTCACGAACTTGCGTATAGATTGGTTTATCTTCTTTGAAAAGATTTTTCATTACGGCCCTCCTTTAGGTTAACTGCTAATGCAGTTATATACTTATGTGTATAACCATAACAGCGTAACTCTTAGTTGTCAATATTTTTTGTTGAAACCTTCCAACTTTATTTGCTGCTTCATGAATTATAGGTGTAAGCAATATCATCAATAGGGCAATTGTGGAAAAACAAAGGAAAAAAGCTACACTCGCGCCTTACTAATTACTTTTAATAACCCTATAATAAAAAGTGATCAAATAAATTGCATCTGATTGAAATACATGGTAATATACGCTATATTGAGTTCATAAACGTTTAATTAAAGATAAATGAATTCAATTTAATAACAACTACAAGGGGGAATTATCATGTTGAACATTGGAATTATCTTAGGAAGCACACGGGAAGGTCGTAACGGAGAAGCAGTTTCGAACTGGATATACGATTTTGCGACAAAACGCAATGATGCTACGTATGAAATCGTGGATCTCGCTGACTATAACTTGCCGTTCTTGGGTTCAAAAGTAGCTGAATCCGGCCAACAAGAAGCGGAAGCGGCTGCTAAAGCCTGGTCAGAAAAGATGGCTTCTTTCGATGGCTATATATTTATAACACCGGAATACAATCATGCGATATCAGCAGTACTTAAAAATGCACTCGATTACCTGAAACCAGAATTGCACAATAAAGCAGCTGGTTTTGTAGGATATGGCAGCTTAGGTGGTACGCGTGCACATGAAAATCTACGTCTTATTTTAGGTGAACTGCAAGTAGCAGATGTGCGTACAGCAGTTACATTCTCGATTATGACTGATTTTGAAAATATGAGTGTATTCAAGCCTGCAGATTACCATGCAGATAATGCGAATCAAATGCTTGATCAGGTTTTGGCATGGAGCGGTGCGTTGAAACCATTGAGAGAAACAGTAACAGTATAATAAAAACACACACGTCCGAATTGACGTGTGTGTTTTTATATCTTCTATTTACTACGGCATTTTAAAAACGGTCTAGCACCAAGCCGCTCCAACGATGATGAGAAGGATAAATAATACGACGATTAACGCAAAGCCGCCGCCAGCACCGCCATATCCGGCACCGCCATAGCCACCACCATATCCAGCTCCTGCTACTTGGCCGTGTCCTCCACAGCCACATCCCATTCCATAACTCATAATAAAATCCTCCTATTCATAATTTTTATTATTAATATCCATACCCGCCGTAAGATGCACCTACAATAATTAATAGGATAAACAATACTACGACGAAGGCAAAACCTCCACCATATCCAACTGATTCACTCATTATCACAACACCCCCTGACTCTTTACAATTAATCTATGTAGTTAACCTAAGAGTGGAAGGGACAATAACCCATATTCTAAGTATTTTGGGCGCTAATTTCTGGGAAGCATGCTTCCTCGATATCCGCGCATACACTAATGCATTTGTCCTTTACGATAATTTATGTCGCAACATATGATGTCATATGGTTGATTATTGGAGGTGGAAAAATGTCGGCTGAACATTTTTATGGCGTATGTCAGCGATACAAAGGAAGGGCTGTTGAAATTAAAACCCATGATGGAAGAGCTCACAGAGGAATAATTAAGCATGTTGATAATAGAAGCGTATATTTACAACCCTTTGGCGGCAAAAGGAATTTAGGTGGATTTGGCTACGGATATTATGGTCCTGGTTATGGATATGGTGGCGGTGGCTTCGGCTATGGTCTTGCATTAGGGGCTATCGGTACATTGGCTTTATTACCACTTTTCTATTGGTAGAAGTTTAATACTGCAGTAAAAACACAAACTGCAAAACAGACGAGAATGTTTTCGTCTGTTTTATTTTTTTCAGTGATACAACTTAGGATATAAATTCCTCCGTCGACTTATGCAATAAATCTTTAGCCGTTTTTTTATTTTCCTCCATATATTTCTTTACGATGTAATAGCCAACACTATATCCTGCCATCTTGGGATAAAGACCTAGCCCGTATAATATACGCTGATGTCTCGGATCTGTTTGCTGGATGGTTTTATTTGGGATCACTAGTCTGTTCTGCATTTTTTCCAGCTGTTGATCTGTGTAATACGAGGTCCAGTCGGCTGTTAGTTTTTTCCCTAATCTTTCCCTTACTGCGTTTTCAGCTAGACCCTCCAAAATAATGGTGTCCAGTAATACGAAATCTTTCATGTTTTTCTGATAGTTGGATAATCGGCAAACATGGTGGTATTCATGGGTAAACAATGCTCTTATTTCATCTTCTTCGTTATCCTCTGAAATAAATAAGAATAATTTATCGCTGAATGCCAATCCTGATTTTCCATTGGAGTCCCGCATTAATTTTTGGTTATTTGTATCTGATGGAAAAAGAAAGATAGGTATATCCGGTCCGTCCCATTTTTCTTGGAGCTGCCGTTTCTCCTTATGTACCGTTTTCCATACGTTATTATTCTTTAATTTCTTTAGAAAATCTTCTGCGTTTTTGAAAGGAGAACGATACATACCATGCATTGTTAAGTATTCATAGATTTCGGAAGCTAAAACATTATCAAAGTAATCCACTAACTTTTCACATAGTTCGACTGGCTCATCATACAAATCCAGTAACCACTTATCTGTCCGAATAACGCCCATATTAGCACCCCTAACTGCACATTTTCTAACTATGCTATGCGCGAACAACGAACGTTGCGCATCTTTTTTTATAATCAGGACAGATACCTTCGCAAAATTTTTCTATTGGAATAATATATAGTACGTTTCATTAGGAGGTGTTATCTATATGCCAATGCCATTATTCCCAAACAGACCACCGCACAGGCCACCAGGGCCTAGACCATCGCAGAGGCCTCAGGGGGGATCCAGACCACCTATAGATCCAGGAGGTTCCGCTAAATCAAACTTAATGTCCATGTTTCAAACAGATGATGGCAAATTAGATTTTGATAAGATAACAGGTACTGGTAAACAGGTGATGGATCTATATAGTCAGGTGAGTCCTATGATCACAAAATTTATCAAAAGGTAGGAGCAGCAAGGGGGATTATATAGGAATAGCGGAACAAATCCCTCCTGCCAACATAAGGTGTTATTGAATAAGGGAGGGGGCCCGAATGTGGACACATATCTTGATTATTTGGCATTAATGGGTGTTGGTGGCGCACATCCTGGGGGACTGCAACTGACAAAGGAAATTCTATCAAAGGAAAATGTAGATCATACAACATCAATCCTTGACATTGGCTGCGGTACAGGTCAGACCTCTGCGTACATTGCCGAACAGTATAAATGTAGTGTTACTTCTATAGATAGCAGCAAAGTAATGATAGATAAAGCAAGACAAAGATTTTTATCCTTAGAATTACCTATTGAAGTGAAGCAGGGTAGCGTGGAGAATCTCCCTTTTGATACGGATTTCTTTGATATGGTCCTTTCAGAGTCGGTAATACAATTTACAAATGGCACTTTGGCCATCCCGGAATTGAAAAGGATATTAAAGCCAAATGGCGTGTTACTGGCTATTGAAATGGTACTTGAAAAATCACTTCCGGAAAAAGACATGAAGTCCATCATTGATTTTTATGGTGTTTCTCCACTACGAACAGAAGCAGAATGGGTAAGTGCTTTTCAAAAAGGTGGTTTCAAGCAGATTGGTGTAGAAAAATATGAAAAGAAATTTGATGGGGATGATGTGGAGAACGCCGCTGATTTCTCCCTGTCAGAAAACATAAAAGAAACTTACTTAACCATTCACGAACAGCATGAGCATTTATCCTATGTTTATAAAGATAGTTTAGGTTTTCGGATATTTCGATGCATGATATAGGAATACAGTGCCTAAGGGGATGTAATGGCAAATGACAGTTAGAAAAGCCACTTCTCGTGAGTCGCAGGAAATACTTGGTCACGCTTTGGATGTATTAAAGGAATCAACCATGGGTCATGTTGAACCAAGCTGGGAGAAAGCAATGCAAATGGTATCTCCGTTTTTGTTGAGCGGCGGATATTACCTTGTTTCTATTGAAAATAATGTCATTCAAGGATGGATCGGCGTTGGAAGCATAATGGATTATCATACGGGAGAAATGGTCGGGGTTATTCCGGAAGTTTATGTCTTGCCGCAATACCGTAAGCAGGGGATAGCGGAAGAGTTATGTGAGGGAGCATTCAAACAACTGAAATTAGAGGGATATAAGAAAGTACAGTTACATGTATATTCCGGGAATCATGTGAAACATTTGTATGAGAGGCTTGGTTTTCAGGAAGTTTCTTCACTTATGGAGAGAAATCTTGAATAGCGATAAACGATGTAAAAACCGGTTTTCCAGCTTGTGTGGATCACCGGTTTTTTTGGCAGACAGGAAAGTACAAAACTTTCCTGTCTGCATAAGTGCAACTAAGGCACTCGCCATAAAGACTTGCACTCCAAAGCATAAGGGTTTCTAAGAAAGCAAAGTACGCTTTCATAAGAATCCCTTTAACGTATGCCAAGTTTTCTAATGTATTACCGTCATTTGTCAATATCAATGAACTTTCTGCTTGCATTATTTATAGGAGTAGTAATTTTTGACACTCCATCTTTATATGCAGCTGTTGTTTCTTTTTCGGAAATGGTAAACGGTAATGTGACGAAGCGTTCCATCCTTTGCTCGGACTGTTCTTTGTGCTGATGCTTCTCTCTATCATTGATTTCTTCATAGATTGTAGTATTTTGGACAGCTATTCGAATCTGGTTCCCTACAATTTCCAGTTCAATCTGATCACGTTTGATTCCAGGTAATTTCGCCTGAATAACAACATCGGATTTTGTTTCATACATATCTACATCAAATGATCTTCGACTAAACAGGGAATTGAAATTTCTAAAGGAATCATTAAGAAAGGAATCCATCCCTTTCATCAGACCGTCAAACGATGAATTATTATTGTATTTATTCGAACTCATTTTTTTCACCTCTTTTTCTATGATTACACTTATAACTTATGCAAAGGTCTGCTCGGCAAACACTATGAAAACGGAATTTTCCACCGCCTATTTTTATGATAAAGAAACCAGGATTTTAGCCGATTTCCATCAATTCGACCTCCGGTATCCGATTTCTGGAAAAATGCGCGGTAGTTTTTCTTAATAGCCCATTCTGGCAAAAGTGATTGGATGACCCACGCAGGTTATGATGTGCTGCATATTCTATTAGGGTTAGGAGGTGTTAAAATGAGTGTAGGTGGATATGGCGCTGGTGGAGGATTTGCATTGATTGTAGTCCTTTTCATCCTGCTAATCATCGTTGGTGCCGGCGGTTTTGCTGGTGGATACGGCTACTAAATTTTGATTAGGATCAGGATATCAGTTTCCCTCCCGTAAACGTTTGTAAATTGCCGTTAAATAATAATTACCTCCTTTTATTTTATTATATATGACGGTAAGTGATATTACTGATTCCTCCTCTAAAAGGGCTGGCGAGATTACTCTTGTCAGTCTTTTTTTAATGGAGCAATAGGTTGTTTAAAAATGGGTGTTTTGACATACAAGATATAAACTGTGACGAAGCAGGAAATGGTTGGTGTATTCACCCGCTATGGAAATACACTACGCTTTCCGTGGGCGGCTGCCTGAGCCTCCTCGAGCTCCACTCTGCGGGGTCTCACTAGCCTTTAGCCCCCACAGGAGTCTCCGTGTATTTCCTACGCTAGCATTGGATTATTATATATTATTTTTAATAAACGAAACAGTTTCGTTGCTATCGCTAGTCCGACTACCCGGAACGATCCCGGACGGCGGAGAGTATTGCGCATAATGTTACATTCTATATTAACTGCGAAGGTTTAAAAGCAATAGAACTTACAAAAAGATCCAGAATTATAGGAGAAAAAATGAAAAGTTGTGACGTTTGTCACAGCTTATTTTCCCCTGTGTTGTTTACAATGAAAAGTAATACTAGGAATATCTACATTTCAGGAAAAGAAGAGGAGTGAATGTTACATGTCAGGTCCAGGTTTGAAACATATAGATAGTCACTCTGCCATTCATGAAGCAGCGCTAAATGAGGCGGAAGAATTAAACGAAATTCTCGAGTTCCTTTTAAAGAACGGGCAGGAAGAAAAGGCATTGGAAACAGCTTATGTTGCCGTTGAACATTGGGAAACAAGAACACTGCAACACGCGGACTCGGAAGAAGAAGGATTATATAAGGACTTGGTTGAGGAGTCACCGGAATTAAAAGATTCCATTATTGAGCTGACCCGCGATCATGATCTTTTGCGAATGCTTGTTAAAGAAATTAAGGAGATATTGGATTCGGATGGATTTAGTGATGCGGTCCTGCAGCGGTTCCAGGCTTTAGTTCTTGTCGATTTACTGCATAATCAAGAGGAAGAAAGAATTTTACCAAATCATTAATATAAAGTCATTCATAGGGAGGGATAGTCCATGAATGAAGATAAACAGCACCGGAGAAGAAAGTCGTTAAGGGTGATATCGCCGGATCTTTATTGGTATATAACCGGTAAATTTGAAGAACTCCATAATGTTCATACGTATGATATTCAAGCAGATGCAATCAAAGAGGAGACCGGGCTTCATATTCGATTAAAGTTTGGTGATCAATTTGCACATCAAGAAGAACAATTTTTTACATTTGAAGCAATAGAGGAGCAAAGTACCGAACTAGAGGGATTTGTGAAATCGACTGCGGATAAGTGTCAAGAAGTCATGGTTGCTGATTATTTCAAAATGATGAACCCTAAGTCAAAAGTTTAAAAAGGAGGAATTCAATTGTTTGGTTTTGAAGAGGATGCAGAATTTGTTCAGGACCGGGAAGATTTGATTTACGTATTACGAATGCGGTTTGGTGATCTATCTCCAGGGATTATTGAATCCATTTACGAGATGAATGATCTTGATACATTGGAGCGGTTGATATTGGTTGCGGCAAATGCGCCGACGTTAAAGGTTTTCCTGGAAGAATTGGAAGAGGGAACAGGGACTTTTCGTATTCACGGAGAACGCTTTAATCCAATCGACTCAGGTGCCGGAGGGAGCGAATAACGAATGGTGAAACGAACAAATAAATTATTGGACCAGCTAAAGCATTTGAAAAAAGGAAATCGGATTAATGATGGATTTACAGAGGAAAGTCCTCGTCCAAGGGATTCAGAAGATATTTACCGCCGCAGATGGCAATATGACAAAGTGGTACGATCTACACATGGGGTCAATTGCACCGGTTCCTGCAGCTGGAAAATTTACGTGAAAGACGGGATCATTACATCGGAAACACAGCAAACCGATTATCCGACAACTGGAGATGACTTCCCGGAATATGAACCACGTGGCTGTCCAAGGGGAGCGAGCTTTTCCTGGTATACATACAGCCCGGTTAGAGTGAAATATCCATATATCCGCGGTGACTTATATGAGATGTGGAAAGCAGAACGTGATGAAGGCTATGATCCTGTAGCTGCCTGGGAGAATATTGCGAGTGATCCGGTAAAACGGGATAAATATGTGAAATCTCGTGGTAAAGGGGGATTTATTCGTGCGGATTGGAAAGAAGTTTGCCAAATCATTGCCAGTGCATCCATTTACACCATTAAAGCGTATGGACCTGACCGTATTGTGGGTTTTAGTCCAATACCGGCAATGTCCATGGTGAGCTATGCGGCAGGGACACGTTTTCTTTCTTTAGTTGGAGGAACCATTTTAAGCTTCTATGATTGGTATGCTGACCTGCCACCAGCTTCACCACAAGTATGGGGTGAACAAACGGATGTACCAGAAAGTGCTGATTGGTATAACTGCAAATACTTTATTATTTGGGGGACCAATTTGCCACAAACAAGGACGCCGGATGCACATTTCATGGTAGAAGCAAGATATAACGGAACGAAAGTCGTTGGTGTCAGCCCGGATTATGCGGAATATGAGAAATTTGCCGACATCTGGATGCCGGCAAAAGCTGGAACAGATGCTGCACTGGCGATGGCGATGACGCATGTAATCCTGAAAGAATTTTATGTGAAGCAGCAAATACCTTATTTTATCGATTATGTTAAACGGTTCACGGACTTGCCTTTTCTCGTTACATTAAACGAGAGTGAGACGGACTGCCGATCTGATCGATTCCTGCGATCCTCAGATATCGAAGATACACAGGAACTTGGTGAGTGGAAGCCGCTTGTGTGGGACGTGAGTACGAATGAATTGGTTGCGCCAAATGGTACAGAAGGTTTCCGCTGGGACGGAGGGAATAAGTGGAATTTAAATCTGGAAAAAGAAGATGGAACAGAGATTGATCCAGAGTTAAGTTTCATTCATCAATCCGATGAAACAGCGATGGTGACTTTCCCGAATTTTGCTCAACAGAATGGCGACACCGTTAAACGTGGTGTGCCGGTAAAATATATAAATGATCATCATGGGAATGTGCTCAAGGTTACGACAGTGTATGATTTGATGATGGCCCATACAGGTGTAGGCAGAGACCTCCCGGGAGATTACCCATTAGATTATGATGATCCGAAGCCATTTACACCTGCATGGCAGGAAGGGATTACAAGTGTTAATAAAAATCATGTCATCAAGATTGCCAAGGAATTTGCAGATAATGCTGCGCGGACAAATGGTAAATCGATGATAGCAATGGGGGGCGGAACAAATCATTGGTACAATAGTGATCAAATTTACCGCGCTATTCTCAACCTGGTTTTATTGACAGGATCTCAAGGAGTCAATGGCGGTGGCTGGGCTCATTACGTAGGCCAGGAAAAAGTTCGCCCGCTGGAAGGTTGGCAACAGGTTGCGTTTGCCGGAGACTGGATAAAACCGCCGCGTCATCAAAACGGAACATCCTGGTTCTATTTTGCAACAGATCAATTCCGGTATGAAGTGGATGTAAATGATGATCAGACTCAGTCCAGCTGGGGTAGTAAGTATAACAACATGCATCCAGCAGATATCAACGCTATGTCAGCAAGACTCGGGTGGCTTCCTTCCTTCCCGCAGTTTACACAAAACTCCATTGACATGGTCAAGGATAGCAGGGAGCGCGGGGCAGATAGTGATCAGGAAATCATCGATGACGTTGTTAAGCAAATTAAGGACGGGAAAGTGGATTGGGCAATAGAAAATCCGGATGATCCAAAGAACTTCCCAAGAGTATTCTTCAATTGGCGTTCGAACTTACTTGGAGACAGCGGGAAAGGTCATGAATATTTCGCGAAGCATTTAATTGGCGGCGAAGATCAAGTTTTAACAGATCCGGAAGATTCATGGCAGCCTGAGGTAGTAAACGCAGAAGGGAAAGCACCTGAAGGGAAAGTCGACCTTTTTGTCAGTGTTGACTTTCGGATGACGAGTTCAGGATTGTTTTCAGATATTGTATTGCCTGCTGCAACATGGTACGAGAAATTCGATATAAGCAGTACCGATATGCATCCATTCGTCCATCCGTTTAATGCAGCTATTTCACCGCCATGGCAATCCAAAAGTGATTGGAATACATTCCGGGAGATTGCGAAGGTCTTCTCTGAGCTTGCAGAAGAACATCTGCCGCCGACAGAGGAGTTAATGATGACACCACTTGGTCATGATTCCACAGGACAGATTGCCCAACCGCTTGGAAAAATTAAGGATTGGCGCAAAGGTGAAGTTGAAGCAATTCCGGGGAAAACAATGCCGAACTTCCAAATCGTTAAACGCGATTACCCGAATGTGTACCAGCAAATGACGACAATTGGCCCTGAAATTAAAAAAGGCTATGGGGCAAAAGGCGTAAAAATAAAGGGTGAGGGTGTTTACAACGAATTAGAAAGCCGTCTTGGTTTATCAAAAAGAGATGGAATTGGCAAAGGACATCCTGATCTTTATACCGACAAACAGGCAATTGAGGCCATCCTATTAATGTCTGGAGCGACAAACGGGAAACGGGCTGTGGAAGGGTGGAAATCGCTGGAGGAAAAAACAGGTCAGAACCTATCTGATATTGCATCAGGTCGGGAAGAGGAAGCCTTCACCCTGGATGACTTAACTGCTCGTCCGCAGCATGCTATTTCAACACCGGTATGGAGCGGCTTGGAGAAAGACAATCGGCGTTATTCACCATTTACCGTCAATACGGAATATAAACTTCCGTGGCATACGCTGACAGGGCGGCAGAGTTTTTATCTGGATCATGAGATGATGCTTGATTTCGGTGAAGGATTACCTTTATATTTACCGCCATTAAACCATGGACCATTCTTAGCGAATGAAAAAGGGGTCGCCAGCAACGGAGATTCGATTACGGTAAGGTATTTAACCCCACACCAAAAATGGGGCATTCATACCATGTTCACGGATACGACGGCAATGGCCCAGTTATTTAGAGGCTGGCAGACCGTTTGGATGAATGAAAAAGACGGTAATTCGATCGGACTTAAAGATAATGATTGGATTGAAGTTTATAACAGAAATGGCGTGATTTCGGCAAGAGTGGTACTAACATACCGAATTCCAAAAGGGTTGGCTTACATGCATCATGCCCAGGATCGAACGCTTGGTGTGCCGGGAACTGCAATCAATAAAAAACGCGGTGGTACACATAACAGTGTTACACGAATTTCTTTAAAACCGACGCATATGATCGGTGGTTATTCACAACTAAGCTATGGATTTAATTACTACGGTCCGACTGGTCATCAACGCGATACCGTCGCCGTGATACGAAAATTGAAGGAGGTAGATTGGCTTGAGAATTAAAGCACAAGTTGCAATGGTAATGCACCTTGACAAATGTATTGGCTGTCACACGTGTTCGGTAACCTGTAAAAACACATGGACAAACCGCCCGGGAACAGAATATATGTGGTTTAATAACGTAGAAACACGCCCGGGACCAGGCTATCCGAAACAATGGGAAGATACTGATCGCTTCAAAGGTGGCTGGGAATTAAAGAATGGGAAGCTAAAACTTAAAGCAGGAGGCCCGATCACCAAACTGGCCAACATCTTTTATAACCCGGATATGGCCACCATGGAAGACTACTATGAACCATGGACTTACGATTATGACAATCTGATTCACAGCCCGAAATCGGAAAATCTTCCTGTCGCCAGACCAAAGTCGATGATCACCGGTAAATTTATGGATAAACCGGAGTGGGGCTCTAACTGGGATGACGACTTGGCAGGTGGAAGTGAAATCGTTCCACTTGATCCAAACGTGCAGGAATTGCAGGACCATATTTCCATGGAATATGAAAAAACGTTTATGATGTATCTGCCAAGAATTTGTGAACATTGCTTAAATCCATCATGTGTGGCTTCATGTCCATCAGGTGCGTTGTATAAACGTGATGAAGACGGTATTGTTCTGGTTGATCAGGATGCATGCCGCGGCTGGCGCTTTTGTATGAGTGGCTGCCCGTATCACAAGGTGTATTATAACTGGAATACACATAAAGCAGAAAAATGTAACTTCTGTTATCCACGTACAGAAGCAGGACTCCCAACAATTTGTTCGGAGACATGTGTTGGACGTATTCGTTATATCGGTGTTGTTCTCTATGATGCAGATAAAGTGAAAGATGCTGCTTCTGTGGAGGACCCGCAAGATCTTTATGAAGCTCAACTTGGCTGTTTCCTTGATCCGTTTGATCCTGAAATTCAAGATAAAGCACGCGAAGCTGGTATTAACGATGCATGGATTGAAGCTGCACAGGATTCACCTGTTTACAAGATGGCTATCAAATGGAAAATTGCGCTTCCATTACATCCGGAATATCGTACAATGCCGATGGTTTGGTATGTACCGCCACTTAGCCCGATCATGAACCACATTACCAATGAAGACGAGTTAAACACGGATGGCTACATCCCGGCCGTAGATCAAATGCGTATCCCGATGGAGTATTTAGCATCAATTCTCTCAGCCGGTGATACCGAAGTGATTCGCAAAGTACTGCTTAAATTAACAGCAATGCGCGTCTTCATGCGAGGAAAAACAGTTGGCGGCGTTGATGAGTTCAAACAAAGCGAATTGGTAAGAGAAGCAAATACAAGTCCCGAAGAAATTGAAGACATGGCACGACTACTCGGTGTGGCAAAATATGTTGAGCGCTACGTCATTCCAACAGGCCGCAGAGAAATGGACGATGATTTGGACTATCAACAAGGTGCCTGCAGTCTGGAGGATTTAGCACCACGTGAAGGGGCTGCAGCTACATTCGCATACGAAAGAGGCATGCTATGATAAAGCAGGAAGAACAGGCTGTTCTAGTCATCGCGTCCCGTCTATTGGGTTATCCCACGGATACATTTATTGAAGAAAAGCAGAATATCCAAGAATGCGTTGAGGAGAATATTGAAACAAGTGAATTAAAAATTGAGCTTATCGCATCTTATGATCCATTATTTCGCTTATCTTCCCAGGAAATAAGAGAATTATATGTATCCACGTTTGATCTGAAGTCGAAATTAGGTCTTTATTTGTCAGCACACGAGTTTGGAGATAGTTCAAAGCGTGGTGCTGCGTTAATAAAATTGCAAAAGATTATTAATGAGGCCGGTTTTGAACGTGAAGGTGATGAATTAGCCGATTATATGCCAATGCTTTTTGAACTCTTAGCTGTCGTACCTGAGTCAAAGTATCATGAGCGACTCTACAGGCGCCTTGCAGTAGCTATTCAGCGTATGTTAAATAATATTGACACAGAGAATCCGTATAAGGGTATTCTTCAGGTTTTAATGCGGTATATATTCCCTGAACCTACAACGGAAGAGGTTGCGAAATTGGAGTTCGACAGAGAAGAAGCAGATTTAGAAGAATTGCCTTATCCTATCATGTACCAATGATAGGCTGAGGCCATCCATTAACTAACCAAGGGGTGGTATAGATGGCCGATATTTTTTGGTGGGTCATATTCCCGTATCTAACAGGAGCAATCATGATTTTAGGACTCCTTTATCGCTATGCTTTCAGTCAACTAAGCTGGGCCGCACCATCAACAGAGTTTTTTGAAAAGAAATGGCTGCGCATTGGTTCACCCTTATTTCACTGGGGGATTGTTTTTGCATTTATCGGACATGTGATGGGGATGGTTATACCTATAGAATTTTATCATTTTTTAGGAATAAGTGATCATCTGTATCATGTCGGAGCAATTGTCGGTGGCGGTATTGCCGGTTTAATGGTCATCGTTGGTCTCGTGATTTTACTGATTCGAAAGATGGTCTTTGATCCTGTTCGTGTACATGCTACATTTGCAGATTTTTTCTCAATCGTAGCCTTGCTTATTGTAGCAGGAAGCGGAACATTTATGACAATTATTTATAACACAACAGTGACTGCATATGAATACAGGGAGACGATTGGGCCATGGTTCAGGAGCCTATTCATCCTGCAGCCGCAATATCAATTAATGGCAGGCGTTCCTTTGATTTTTAAATTACACGTCATTTCGGCTTTTGGGTTATTTGCATCTATTCCGTTTACACGTCTTATCCATTTTTACAGTGTTCCGGTGACATATCCATCACGGGCGCCGCAGCAATATCGTTCACGATCCGGGTATAAGAGAAAAGGGTAAAGGGTAAATAGAATAGGTGTACCAAGCGAACAGTGTATTTACTGTTCGCTATTTGCGTTTATAGGCTTAGCGCCATTCCTAAAACAAAAAGCAATCCAAATGTCCAGTGATGCCTGCCCGCCCATTTCATTGCAATCATTTCATCTTCGTGAGTTGCAGTCTTACGAAAAGACCAGCGAAGCCGATATGCTATGGGAAGAGCTAAAATAGTGATTATTGTAGTCCAGCTAACAATTTGGAAAATGATAAGGATAATCAGCTACAGATAAGAAGTAGCGAGAAGGACTGTTAACAGACGAACCGCATTCCTGCGTCCAAGTCTCATCGCTAATGTGTTGCGGTGTCCCTTGTCTTTTTGAAAATCACGTATATTGTTTGTCAGAATCATAGTGGAAATCAGTAGTGCATAGAGGAAAGCTATCATCAAGACTAGCCCGCCTGTAGCGTGGCCCTGGACAGTATACCCGAGTCCAGTTGTCACAAATCCCAAAAATAAAGCTGCCACGAGTTCGCCTAACCCTAAGGATGCTAAGGAACGCTGTCCGGCTGAATAGGCAAAACCGACCAGGATGCCGACAGTACCAATAAAGGCAATCCACCATGTAGTCTGAATGGAAATCCATGCACCTAAGATGATAGCCATGCCAATGATGGTCCATGCCACATAGGGGATTCTATGGTGCAGGGGTTTAGAACTATTCACACTTTCCGCAGCCACCCATTTTTCCTCATCCTGCCCATTGCTAAAATCATAATAATCATTGAGCATATTTGCAGAAGCTTGGATGAAGAGGGCGGCTATTAGTAACACTATAAGAATGTCAAACCGTATTGGCCCTTCTAAAGCTGCTAAAGTAGTACCTGCCAGTACTGGACTAATGGTTGCACTGAATGTCATTGGCCTCATGAGATGCAGCCATGAAAAACGATACACATAATTTCTTGCGTTAGAATTCCAAACTTGATTTTCTCGAATGATACCCATAATGCTTACCTCCCTTAAATGATTTATCAAAATGCAACCATAAGGCTAATGAGAACGATAAATCCGAATACTTCGATGGACTCCAAAACGGCCAGCCTGAATAATTGTCGACGCAACGGACTTTTATTCCCTTTGTCTGCTTCTTTCCAAAAATAGTCATCTGTGAAAATGATCATCATTTCCCTGTAGCCTACAAATATCCCCCATAGTAAATTGAAAATCCCAATCAGCAGAGCAGCCAGCCATATATTGCCGTAGGGTGTATTCCAAATAACATCTATGCTATGGATGGGGCCGAAGACGGTTCCAAGTAATATACCGGTCGCGATAACCCCGGTGCCGATTAATGCAAACAGGTGATGTGCCCATTTCATAAGTTGGATAAGGAATTGCCGCTGGTTAGCTAGTGACATTGACATTGTCGCAGGAAAAACTCCCCAGCCAATGAACATAATTCCCCCAGCCCACATAACTCCTAACGAAATATGACCGATAAGAAGGACCTCCCGCATGGTATCCAACACTCCCTATTCTATTTGGCTGTTTTCTAAAAGATTGTTGCTTTTTATACAAAGGATATAGAAGACGACTAGTGACAATTCTTTTGCAAACACTGGTTGAGAGCAGGAATTCGCTACGGAAACACATTTCGCTTTCCGCGGGCGGCTGGTGAGCCCCCTCGTGCTATCGCACTTCGCGGTCTCACCGAGGCCTTTCCTCCCGCAGGAGTCTTCATGTGTTTCCGCTAGCATTGGCTGCTATATATTATTTGTGTCATAAAACGAAGCAGTTTCGTTGCTATCACTAGTCGTTCGGGTGAGTGGAGGGCAGTCGACTCCTGCGGGAACAGCACGTGTCCGAAGACCCCGCAGCGGTGTTTTTTCCGCGAGGAGGCTGAGGCCGTGCCCGCGGAAAGCGACTGCCCGGAACGATCCCGGACGACGGCAATTATTGCACATAATGTCGTCTTTTATATCAACTGCGAAGATTTAAAAGCTACAAAACTTACGAAAAGAGCCATCTATTTTCATGTGGCAAGATACATGATCAATTAATAGAATGATAAAATTCTTCAAGGAACGTGTCTTCAATGCTGCCATTTCTAATCTTGTAAACTTTATGATCAATCATAGCTTCGGTCTCATATGGCACTATAAAACTCTGCTTATTATTTTCAAAAAGGTAAATGATACTTGCTTTCATAGGCATGTAGGAAGTTTGATCTCCGGAGAGCCTTTGGTAACCGACTTGACTCAGATAATCCATGAGACTAATTATTTTTTCCTTATCTCTGGTGCTCTTATGACTAGTAGATTCAGAGATTGCTATCGTTATTTTTGTAACTTCTTCTGGATTCACATGTAAGGTATCTTCTAGTTCCTTTACATAATCCGAGTATGCGATTACAATAAGCCATATTGAAAATAATGCTGTAATAATGAAAAGGAAGGGAATTATTTTTCTCATACCTATCTCTCCCTGGGGAAATAGACTTTCAAAGAATCGTACTATATAAAGGATGACTGAGTACCATTGGCTCCCCTGCTTGTTAGTTCAGATGGTATTTGATGTGTTTTTTCCAGAACAAGCTGATAATTTCGGTCGATTGCTTTGATAAACTTGAAAATAAAGAACGCTCCAAGTAAAATTTGAATAATGCCCAATGCAGTAGGTAATACATTAATCCCTGCTAATTCTGTTGCAAAAATTGAAATGACGAGTAATAATTGAATGAAGAAAAGCTTTGCTGACCGTAAGATAATAAAACCGGCAAGGGATATGATGGCAAGAATTAAAGCCAATGTCATTTTTTATCAATCCCTTCTGTATCACCAGGACTGATTCCCTTTGCTTCAGGCTTCATTTGTTTTGGCTCCAGCTTATCTTTGTCATATTCATAAATGATGAGACCACCACCCAATCCTTCATTGATCATCTCATCCACTCCGCTGTGAAAGTTGCAAGTTACATTTTTCATGTATATCTCCTCCTTGAATCAAGTATCTCTTATTTCTTAATGAAATTCCTTGACGTAAGTCAATTTTTCTTGAATGGAGAAAATATTTTTTAAAAGAGCAAGGAAGAAAACGCTGGATACTGAAAGTAAAGAAAACATTACGCCGCCAAACCTGAGAGCGTGTTATTTCCAGTGGTCAAAAAGACCCCATGATATGCTCACATTACGACAATTATTATGAATACATGGGAGAAGTGTGTCCGGAGAGTGGTATACGAGGAATTAAAGTGGCATTTTCAACGGACACAAGACGCTATATGGAAAGGGTGATTGCCTATCTCAAGAAACTCCGAAACCAAATCAAACAAAAGAGACCCAAAAAGAAAGAGGGGTAAGGTAATCTACAAAACCAAAAAGACGTCGATCAAATATCATTGTTTAATGTGTCATGAGGAGGAAATTCCTTATGACGTTGTAAGGGACTTCGATTTGATGGATGGAGGGGACCCAACGACTCCACTAAGATTCAACTGTGAACAATGCGGAGGAGAAATGTGTTTGGGGAATTATAGGGGCATACATGGGCAGGAAAACAAAATGGAAAAGGACCGGGTGGGTTTGCCCGGTTCTTTTCTTATGTCTGTTGATTAAAGCAAACGCTAAAATGGTTTTTTTAGTAAAAAAGGAAAAAGTATACTAAACTGCGCCCTAATGACTTCTAGGGTGCAGTTTCTTCAAATCACCTCTGATTTATTCTTCTTCTCCATCTTGTGCATCTTTTCCAAGATAAGCCTGCAGCATCCAAATTGTTGAATCAATACTATCTTTATAGTCTATTAATAAATCTTCTGTTACAGCGTCTTCTTCTTTTCCTGCTAATTCAATTGCTTTGATCGCAACATCTTGAATGGTCCGGTAATCAGTTACTAGGTTTTCTACCATTTTATCAGCGGCAATTTTCTTATCATAGGTTTTTTCATGGATGAATGTGTGCTCCAGGAATTCCTCCAATGTGGAATATGGATTTTGTCCAAGTGCTATCAATCGTTCAGCGAATGCATCAAAATATTGGTTTACTTCATTATATAGCTCCTCGAATTTGGCATGTAAGGTAAAGAAGTGTGGTCCTTGAATATGCCAGTGATATTGATGAAGTTTAATGTTTAATACCCCTAAATTTGCTACGATATGGTTTGTCATAAATGCGGCCGTTGCGTGATGGTCTTCATGTATGTGTTCGGTTGCCATGTTAAATCTCTCCTTTTCTTATCTTCTATCTTTACTATAAAACGATATGAGCCTTTTTTCCATGATCTATATCACAGCTTGAAAAGTTTGGAAGCATAGGGACGGTTCGTGTGCTTACTGGTTATTGAGGAAGCATGAGAACCGTCCCTATGCTTCCTATGCAATGACTGGGTATCCCAGTTTTTCAATGGTTCCTTTAATCTCGTCGGCAGTTACTTTCCCGTCGTTGAATGTTGCTTTTACTTTACTGGAGTTGAACATTACTTTTGCCTCTTCGACACCATCCATTTTTCCTAATTTACGTTCGATCTTTGCTATGCAAGATGGGCAAGTTAATGGTTCTAATTGGAATTTTTTCGTTGTCATATTAAATCTCTCCTTTGCTTATTTTCTATCTTTAGTATAAAACGAGATGGATCTTCTTTCCTTGACCTACGTCAAAATTTGAA
Source organism: Virgibacillus sp. NKC19-16 (assembly GCF_021560035.1). Taxonomy (NCBI): domain Bacteria; kingdom Bacillati; phylum Bacillota; class Bacilli; order Caryophanales; family Bacillaceae; genus Virgibacillus; species Virgibacillus salidurans. The sequence continues at coordinate 296,152 of NZ_CP074373.1, forward strand.
ACGTTTTTTGATGGCTGGACACGTTGAAACTCTAATCCTGTTTAGACTGCTTTGACTTCCAGTTTTCTTTCGTTTTCGCTTGTCTTTTTATTGTTGAAGCGGATGAGCCGCATAGCGTTTAGGATAACAATCAGGATGCTGGCTTCATGAATGAACATGCCGGATGCCAAGTGTACGGTTCCTGCAAGTACGCCTACTAAGAGAATGAAGACGATACCTACTGCCATGCCTGTATTTTGTTTCATGTTTCGAATGGTAGCTTTGGATAGAGAATAGGCATGGGAGAATTGGGACAGTTTGTCAGCCATCAGGACAACGTCTGCCGTTTCCATCGAGATGTCTGTTCCGCCTTTACCCATCGCAAGTCCAATATCGGCGGTTGCGATTGCTGGTGCGTCATTGATTCCGTCTCCTGCCATTGCGACCACATGACCAGTTTCTTCTAAGCGTTTGACGTATTCTACTTTATTTTCTGGTAGTAATTCCGCGTGGATTTCATCATTCCGAGTTGTTTTCCAACGAGTTCCGCGGTGTGTTTGTTGTCACCGGTTAGCATAACGATTTTCTTGACGCCATTGCTTCTCATTTCAGCAAGCGCGCTTGCTGCGTCTTCACGGATTTGGTCTGCGATTGAAAGGATACCAGCGACTTTACCATTGATTGCTGCGAAAATAGCGGTGTTACCTAATTTTTCACGATTTACCGCATATGCTACAGCGTCTTTGTCGAGAGCTATATTTTCAGCATGCATCAATTTGCGGTTTCCAATGGCAAGCACGTCGCCTCCGAGTGTCGCGCGGATTCCATTTCCTTTGATGACCTCGCTGTCTTTAGGTTCTTGGTCAAGTGAAAGGTTTCTTGTTTTGGCCTCTTTTACAATGGTTTGACCTAAATGATGTTCTGAAATCATTTCGGCTTCTGCAACTAGTTGTAATAACGAGCTTTCTTCATGACCATTGAATGTTTTAATGTCTGTTACTTCTGGTTTTCCTTTCGTCAATGTGCCGATTTTGTCAAATACAAGCGTGTCGACTTTTGAGAAATTATCCATTACTTCGCCGCCTTTAACGAGTACCCCGTTTTTCGCACCGTTACCGATACCAGCGACGTTCGAAACCGGAGCACCGATGACAAGTGCACCAGGACAAGCAACAACCAGGAAGGTAATGGATAAGTGCAAGTCACGTGTGATCAGATAAACAAGTATTGATAAAACTACGACAGATGGGGTGTAGATGTTCGCGAATTTATCCAGGAATTTCTGTGTTTTCGATTTGGATTCTTGTGCTTCTTCCACGAGTTCAATGATCTTTGCGAAAGTGGTATCATCGCCAACTTTTTCGGCGACAATTTCAATGTAACCGTTATCCACAATCGTTCCACTGAAAACTGTGTCATCCAGTTTTTTCGAGGCTGGCACTGACTCACCAGTAACCGCTGCTTCGTTTAAAGAAGCAGAACCTGTGATAATGCTGCCATCAACCGGAATTTTCCCGCCTGATCGGATGATAATATGATCCCCTTCAACCACTTCCTCAACTGGAACAATTGCTGTTTCTCCCTCACGCATTACGGTTGCATCTTGTGGTGCCATGTCAACCAATTCTTTTAAGGAAGAACGGGTCTTTTCTAACGTACGTGCTTCCAAGTAATCTCCGAATAGGAATAAAAATGTCACAACTGCTGATTCGACGTATTCACCGATGAATAGCGCACCAATCACGGCAATTGTAACGAGCAGTTCAATACTGAATGCTTTCATGCGAAGTGCTTGGTAAGCTTTAATGAAAATAGGGACACCGGCAATAAAGGTGGTGGCAACCAAAATCCCTTGACGGAAATCATGAAAACCGGTGAAATGAGCGATCAATGCGAGTATTAATAAAGCACCTGACAAAAATGTAATTTGCTTTTTGTACGTATTAATCCACTTAATAAACATGGCAATCTACTCCTTTTTTAAAATTTTAGCTTGATTGCAATCATCATTTGTTTTTCCTTACAAATCCATCATAAAGGAGGAAGCCATATTTGAAATTGACGGGCGTCAAGATTTGAAAATATCTTTTAGTTTATCTTTATCTTACGAAGTGTTAATGCAAATTAAAATGTCTAATTATTTTATAAAACACTAATTATTAGTTGTAATTTAAAAGCTGTATATACTATACTTGTTAGAAATATAAATTTGGAATAATTTGCCGAAGTAATGTTCATACTGCTGAAAAATCATCCTTCCGAAAGGGGGAATTGGAATGGCTTTGGTCGACGAATACAGGGCATTTTTCAGTTGATAGCTTTAACAAATTTAGAGAAATGATGGTCGTGGAGGAATATGACAAAGGTTCACGTGTTTACTGGGAGGCAGAAGAAAATGAAAAGTTATATTTCCTGCTGAAAGGAAAAGTAAACCTTACCAAAATAAATGAAGAAGGTAAAGAATTGACAATGTATTGTTTTTTCTCTGGTGATATGTTTGGAGAATACCCTTCAGAGCGCAGTCATCTCAGCTCATATACAGCCCAAACCATGGAAAAGTCTGAAATAGGAGTAATGCAACGTTGTGATATAGAAAAACTTTTCAAAGAATCTGGAGATCTGGCCCTTGAATTTTCCTATTGGCTTAGTCAGACGCATCGACATACCCAGTTAAAATTAAGAGACTTGCTATTGTATGGGAAGAACGGGGCGCTTGCTTCAACGCTGATACGTATTGCCAATACCTATGGAATCCATGAGGGAAATAAAATAAAAATCACCAATAAGTTTACCAATATGGAATTGGCAGCATTGATTGGAGCAACCCGGGAAACGGTAAACCGGATACTAACAGCATTTAGGCAGGATGATTTGATACAATACAAGAAGGGAAGGATCGAGATTTTAGATCTAGCCGGGTTAAAAGAAGTTAATCAATGTGAAGAATGTCCGGTGGAGATATGCAGACTTTAGGCGAGCAGCAGAAAAAACGGGAGGGACATAAGCATGTCGCTCCCGTTTTGATTACAATCTTTTAAACAACACATTATTCTCCAAATGGATGTGTTGGAATGTGTTCTCTTCCAGCTCTGCTAATCGAGCATAGGTGATCTGATAAGAACCGCATGCATTGGCATGTGGTTGAAATCCGCCTGTGATGACTCGCATTCTTTTCAACATATCACCGGTCACGTCATGTTCTTCCTCTAACTCCCCATTTGCCACGTGGATCTGTTGTAAAAGTTCTTCACTAGGGTTTTTTTCATATTCTTTAATTAAAGGAAAAACGTCACGCTCTTCTTTCATGGTATGTTCGTCCATTTCGACCTTGAAATCGTTGTACAGGCGATGCAATTCTTGTAAATGCGGCTGATCTCCCCCGTGTTTACGGAACACTTTCGTAACGAACTCCCCGAGTGCAGGGAGTTCCTCTGCTAGATAGGCGTGATGGTTATAGACAATATGATCAACAAGTTCAGTGAGAGGTATGGTATCCCAATCGGTTACCTGGTGATCCTCCTTTTGCCAACTTTCATAAGCTGTATTTAGCTCTGATAAAACAGTTATTTCATCAAGATTCTTTTCGGAAAAGGTTTCCTTGAGTACTCGATCCCCACCACAGCAAAAGTCAATCTGACGTTCCTTAAATAAATCACTGGCCTTCGGGAAAATCTTTACAATATCAGCTGGCGTATGCTCAGCAGTAAATGCATTCATTTTATAACCTCCTAAGATTAGCTTGGTTATGATGATAAGCTATTTTAGAAGGATATTCTGTGAGTGAACTCACTGATTATCCAAATATTTAGGGGATCCTTGAAAATATATAGTGATGTTTCTCACAGAAAAGATGCAACAGATTATGATATGTTATCTATAGATGATCTTGATGGGACGTGTTTGACTTGTTATTAAAGGGCGATTACAAAAAAATCGAACCGGCTTCCGGTGCTATCATTATGGCAATTGGGATTTTTCTAATTGGAACGGTTGAGGCTTTCCCAATTTTAGACATTCAATTAGGAAAATATTTAGCGTTTATATTATTAATAACATGGATTGTCATCTACAAATCGCTTAGCGTACAATTTTTTCACCGTGACTTTTTAATTCCTTTTATTCGGAATCCGGTAAATTCCTTCACCATTGGCACATGGATCGCTGGTGTGTCGGTATTATGTAATGTATTTCTCAAATACTTTCCTGGTATTCTATTAATCACGCAAGCCATGGCAATTCTTAATACATTCTTGTGGCTCTTTTTTTATTGAATTGTTTTTATAATTTTAAACAGCTATTATTTGATCATAAAGATTATCCTGTTCATGGTGCAATTTTGCTATCAACCGTTGGGACACAATCTATTATGGTTCTGTTAAATAATGTTTTCTTTCAGTTACCGACTTATTTTGCAGTATCTGTTATTATTTTGGGTTTCATCTTTTACTTTGCTGGAATGCTATTAATCGGAAATCGATATGGGAGACATAAGGGGTGGAATCTTGCTGATGATTGGGCAAATACAAATTGTATTATCCATGGTGCACTATCGATTACTGGCTTAGCAATTGTAACGACCAATACATTTACAGCGGGTTTTGTTGCTGTTTTCTGGGTCATTGTATTCTTATTACTTGTTATTGTAGAAATTATCGAGGTTATTCGGGCAATAAAGCGGATCCAATTATATGGATGGAACAAGGGAGTCTTCAATTACAATGTAACACAATGGTCACGAAACTTTACGTTTGGCATGTTTTATACATTTACGTTAGTGATGTACAATAATCCGATTTATACCATGCCTGATCGACTGATTAACTTTCAGGAATTATTTATGCCTGTTTGGGCTTGGATTGTATTACTTGCACTGGTTGGACAAATTGCAGTATATGTCAAATCACGGGTCGCAACAACTAAATTCGTACAAAGAAGGGTCTAGTTACTGGCATCTGTAATGGAGGGTCACATGAACAAATGGTTTTATTTGAATATACTTGTATTAATCGTAGCGATATGGAATGGGCTAAACAGCAGCACATTAGGCGTGCATATTCTATTAGGGTTACTGGGTCTATTTTTAGTACTATTTAATTGGACCAGACATGCTGTTTTCTCTACAATACGTTCTTCTCGGGATCGAAGTACAAAGATTAAACTTGCGAATCTATCCAAAAAAATAATGCCGTTTCACAGGTGGATTGGTACAGCGTCCCTATTAATCATTATTATGCATGCATCGCTAGTTATTTTTCGCTACGGATTTTACTGGCAAAATTTTAAAATGGTAAGCGGATTGCTAACAGGTATCATTTTAATTGGCATGGTTGCTACTGGATGGATGAGGCTATTCAAACCATCCGGGAGACTGCGCAGATTTCATTTGCGATTAGGGATATTGCTGTTTTTCTTTATTGTGTTACATATGATTTTCTAAAAAAGGTTGTGAATTTGATGACAAGTCAAGAGGTAGAAGAGCATCTCCTGTCTCTGGGAGAACAGATAAAAGCTCATGTGAACGGAAAGGGATATGAATTGGCCTGGGAGCAAGTGGAGGAATTGGAAGAGATTCTTGATTCTGATGAAAAAATAGATGAAGAAGTACAATTTCTTTCATTGCGTATGATGGCCAAGTTTTATCATACTGTTAAAAATTATGATAAGACTAAGAATTACAGTAAGCGGGCACTACACATCAAGGAAATGGACAAAACACATACTGAACTAGTAATAGACACGTATTTGGACTATGCCGGACTGGAAAGAGAGCATGGACAATTTTCAAACGCCAGGAAATTGTTAAAAGAATTATTGGGTTTGCTGGAATCAACGGACTGGCAAGATGCTTATTATTATGGACTAGTTTATAGGAGTCTAGGTATGGTAGAAGTAGATGAAGGAGACGATGAATCCGCTCTGAGAAATTTGGAAAAGGCGTTAACGTATTTTCGCGAATCAGTAGCCGAAGAGAACTCCATTATTGGACAAACAGTCTATGCCATTTCGGACATCTATATTCGTTTGGAAGATTACGACCAGGCACTACATCTTCATCAACAGTTGCTGGAAACATACCAACAGATTGGAGATAAAGTTTCTGAGGGGAAATCGCTACTTAAAATTGGGGAAGTCTACTTTTATATTGATGCGAAAAAATCCAGAAGGACGATTACACAAGCAGTGAAGCTGTTCGGGGAAGTGTATGAAGACAAGCATATAGATATTGCCAAGGGAAATTTACTATTAGGTGAGCTGGATGAAACGATGGGAGGCATCCCGAGAGCGCTTAAGTATTACAAAAGGTCTCTTGAACAAATGGATCGTTTTTACAGCGAAAGTCATTTCCTGACTGTGTATGCCTATTCCAAAATAGGAACACTGTCCATCACTGTAAACGAATGGGATCATGCGGAAGAATATCTAGAAAAAGGCTTGGCTCTTTCGGATCCGTTTCCGAAGATGAGACGCCAATTTCTACATGCCTTGGGGGAGTTTATTCCGAAAAAGCAGCCTATGATAAAGCATTTTCTTATTTTCAGGAATTCTTGCAAGGACTTAAGCAAGATGGAGGCAATCAATCGAAGGGATATGCGGATACCCTTCAGGATATTGGATTTAATTTGAGGTATCAGGATAGATTAGAGGAGGCGTATGCGTACTTTCAAGAGGCATTAGACATTCATGAACAACTAAAACCCGGATATCCTGAAGAAGCGGGAATGATTTGTATGCGTCTGGCTTATTGTTATGAAAATAAACAGGACAAAGATCTGAAAAAAGCAGAATTTTATTATGAAAAAGGATTTAAACGGGTAGAGAGAATGCCGGATCAGGAAATGGTGCAAGAGGCATTAGCTGGAATGATTGAATTTTTCACACGTATGGATAATCCGAAAAAGAAACGAAAATATGAGGATAAATTTGTCAAACTGCAACGTAAAAAAAGGAAATAAAGCTCGTTCTAATCCGACCTACCTAGTAATTGCTGGGAGGGTCGGGTTATTTTTTTGGCAGGACAACATACCTCTATAGTTATTTGGCTGTCCTTAAAGTTGTGGGAGCAAAGTGTATTCGGACTGTGGTTGCATATAGCAAAGAAGCATATGAAACAGTCTTTACAAAAAAATATAAATAACCTTTATAAATTTTGACCTGCGTCAAGGAACTAAGTTTAAAAACGCCTTATACTAAAGATAGAAAACAAAGGAGGAACAAAAAATGAAAACCATTAAATATCAATTAGAGCCGTTAACTTGTCCATCATGTATCAAGAAAATTGAAGGAAAACTAGGGAAAATGAATGGAGTCGAAGAAGCGAAAGTGATGTTCAACTCCAGTAAAGTAAAAGCAACATTTGATCAGGAACAAGTCACATCAGATGAATTAAAGGCAACAATTGAGAAACTCGGCTATCCAGTAGTTTCATAGAACTAGTAGAGGATGTTCAAAAAAACCGGTAAAAATGACACATCGAAGGGGACCTTCTGCTAAAACCGCCCACGTCCTGTGGGCAATGCAGAAGTCACCACATCCTGTGGAAGTTCGTTGGCTTGCTTTCCGTTCATTGGAAAAGAAAAACACTTTTCCTGCGTGCTAGAACGTTTGCTCACGTATTAATTGCATACGTTCTGCTACTCAAAGCTACGCCGCCTCGAACTTCTCGGTCCTTTTTATCCTCCTTTTTGAACACGAACTAGTAGCTGTTCTATATAGGGTAGCTACTACAAAATCGAAAGGAGTTAATGAAAATGGGTAAAGTGAAAAAGATTCATGTGGTTATAGCCTCAGGAAGTTTATTGATTCTAGCATTATTATTTCATTTTATGGATATGGCAGTTTGGAAAGACATTGCTTTAATTGTAGCAACTTTTATTGCTGGATATTCTATTGCTAAAAAAGCAATACAAACCACCATGATGAAAGCGTTCAGTATAGAATTACTTGTTACAATCGCTGTAATAGGCGCTCTATTTATCGGAGAGTACGTTGAATCCGCAGCAGTTACATTCTTGTTCTTATTTGGTTCCTATTTAGAAGCACGAACGCTGGAAAAAACCCGTTCTTCTTTAAAAACGTTAATCGGAATGGCACCAATGGAAGCAACGGTTTTGAAAGATGGAGAACGTTTCGTCAAGCCTATTAGTGAGATTGAAACAGGAGATCGTATTTTAATTCAATCTGGCGAGAAAGTCGCCATTGATGGGAAAATCATTTCTGGCCAAGCATTTATCAATGAAGCGACAATAACTGGGGAATCTGTACCAGCTAATAAAAAAATAGAGGATCAGGTTTTCAGTGGGACCATCATTGATAATGGATATGTTGAAGTAGAAGCGGAAAAAATCGGTGATGATACCGCATTTTCAAAAATTATTGAACTGGTCGAAGAAGCACAGGAGTCTAAAGCAAAAACACAAAAATTCCTTGACCGTTTTGCGAATGTCTATACACCAGGGATTCTAGTACTATCGATTCTTGTCCTCATTTTTACACAGAACTTCGAATTGTCTATCACGTTCTTAGTCATTGCATGCCCTGGAGCACTTGTTATCTCAACACCAGTTTCTCTTGTTGCCGGGATCGGTAACGGTGCAAAGAATGGTACATTGGTAAAAGGCGGGGAAGTAATGGAAAATCTCGCAAAAATCGATGTACTTGTTTTTGATAAAACTGGTACGCTGACAAAAGGGGCACCAGAAGTGACAGGGTTGAAAGCTTTTGATATGGAAGAATCAGAACTTTTAACGATTACTGCAGAAGCAGAAATTATTTCAGAGCATCATTTAGGAAGAACCATTGTTGGAGAAGCAGAGAAACGAGGATTGACACTAACAAACGAACCAGAAAAATTCACCGTAGAAAAAGGCCACGGCCTCTACGCAACGGTAGCTGGCAAATCCGTAGTCATTGGAAATCGTAAACTGTTAAGGAAAAACGGGATTGACTTGTCATCAGCAATTGAAACGTATGCAATTGATGAAGAGAAAAAAGGAAATACAGCAATCTTTGTTGGCGTAAATGAAAAATTAGCTGGTATTATTTCAATTGCTGACCAGACCCGTCAAGAAGCAATTGGCACGATTCAACAATTGAAAGACGCAGGCGTTAAACAAACGGTAATGCTCACTGGTGATAATACACACACAGCTGAAAAAGTAGCAGCACAGCTAGGAATTGACCACGTGTTTGCAGAAATGCTTCCAGAAGATAAGGTGAATCATATTAAACGATTAAAAGCAGAAGGATACAAAGTCGCAATGGTTGGCGATGGTATCAATGACGCACCAGCAATTGCATTGGCAGATGTGGGTATGGCGATGGGTGCAGCGGGAACAGACGCAGCAATGGAAACAGCAGATGTCGTCTTAATGGCAGATAAACTGGATAAAATTCCATATGCTTACTCATTAGCAAAAGCAACCGTACGAAACATGAAACAGAATATTTACGTAGCGGTCGGAACGGTAGCCTTTCTTCTGGCAGGAGTCATTTTAGGAAAAATATTCCTTGCATCGGGTATGCTGATTCATGAACTGAGCGTGTTGGTTGTTATCCTCAACGCAATCCGATTAGTACGATATAAACAACGCGGACAGGGGGAAAAGAAGCAAGGTCGTACCGCAATTCCTGAAATGAATTAAATGATTGAAACATTACCCAACCCCTTTCGATGAAATGAGCATGTACACAGTGTACATGCTCGTTTGTTCGTATAATTGAAATTAGAAATCGCAACGTGAATATTAGTACTTTATGTTGATAGATAAGATCAGAGGTAAGCATTTCTTTTCATCTCTTCATCTGCCATCACAAGCACGGTCTCAGCCAACTGTTCACATCTTTCAATATCCACTCGATCCGGTTCCAAATCAACCTTTAGTTGCTCGGGAACTAATACCGCTCCTGCTTTTGACAAGCGATCAGCCATCAGATCCACTGCCCCACCATACGTATCATAAAACGAGTCAGCAGAACCAAATACACCGAAGAGCTTTCCAGTAATAGCCACATCATCCAACTCTTCATAAAAATCCTCTACTTCATATGGCAGGTCGCCATCATCCCATGTGTGTGTCCCGATTAATATTGCATCATATTCCAATAGTTCCGCAACATCGATCGGGTCAAAATCAAATGTTTTGGTAACTACTGCATGGTTTTTATTCTCAAGGTATGCAACCATTGCTTCAGCCATCAATTCTGTGTTTCCAGTTCCGCTTGCATACAACATCAATAATTTAGCCATGATTACCCTCCTTCTGTTAAGACTCGTATTATAAACAAACAACATACTCTCTATGTTATCCTTCAATATATTGCTTTTACAGTTCCCCATTCTATTATAAGACAAATGTATTCTATATGATTTGACGTAGGTCAATTTTTAAGGAATTATGAATTCAGATACGTTAATAATTTAAGCATTTTTATCCATAACCTCTATCCAACTAAGTTATACTGTAGGAAATGGAGAAGGAGGGGTTCGTGATCGAGAATAAAAAGGTAAATCCTTCGCAACTATGTGTTTCTAAAGTCCCTTTTTTTAATCACCTAGATGATGATGAGATGCTTAAAATAGCTGAGAAGAGCAGGCACAAGGATTTTAAAAAAGGGGAAAGCATTTATCGTGAAGGTGACCCACTGGAATATTTGTATATTGTCCATAAAGGGCGTGTGAAGATTTATCAGATATTTGAATCTGGTAAGGAGCAACTATTACGCATTTTAGACCCCGGAGAATTCATGGGTGAATTGGCACTGTTTACAGAAAAAACATTAGACAGTTATGCGGAAGCAATGAAAGATACTAATATATGCACGATACATCGTGATGACATGCAGGATCTGATGAAAGATTATCCAACGATAGCGGTAAAAATTTTAGAACAGTTCAGCAATCGTCTGGATAACACGGAAAAGCTTGTGGGCCAATTAAGTTCTAAAGATGTTGAATCACGTACGGCTGGTTATTTGCTTGACCTTGCTGATAAAAATAACACGGTCGAAATTGTGCTACCAATGAGTAAAAAAGATCTTGCATCGTACTTGGGCACTACACAGGAAACGATTAGTAGAAAGTTATCAAGCCTGCAAACAACTGGATTGATTGAACAGAAGGGGAATCGCAATATAAAAATTTTGAATAAAGATGCGCTATCTGATGTTGCTTTTGAAAGTCAATAAACCTGACTTTTCTGTAACGATACTATAGATGGAACAATTGACACGACAGATAGGAATTATGATAGGCATACACCAAGGATCGCTATCTTGGTGTATGCCTTATATACGTGAGAATACCAATGATCGAAAAGTACAATTTAACTAATGTATCCGTTTACTTTTTAGACAATATTGTGATAAGATGAAGTAACATAGAATTATAAACAATTTTAACAATAGAACATAAACTTCTGCATATGAGAATAAAGGTAAGGTAAGTTCCTCCATCAATTAAAGGGGTTCCCAATTTTCTTAGCAGATAGGAAACCACCATGACTCTCCTTGAACGAGCCACCAACTATCACGAAAAAAGGCAAATTGGAAATTCACCTGAATAAATTCACATTAGTTATAAATAAATTTTCATTAGTACTTAAAAATGCCTTTTTACATACAAAAGTATAAAATCTTCCTACTGCTCACTGGCTAACTTCCTTAAAAAATAATTAAAAATATTTGAAGATAGTGAATAGAGAGTGTGAGACGTTGCAATAGGTACGTAGATTGCAAACAGGGAGACTGAATAAAAGGAGTATGACAATAAAATTAAAGGAAGGGGTCACTTTTTGCAGAAGGATGTGGAAGTTACACTGAATGGAAAGCAAGTAACTGTAGGAGAAGCCCATACTGCTATGGATACGATGACTGCAAATAATGTGGAGGTACCGAGTTTGTGTTACCATCCAAGTCTTGGTGCGATTGAGACATGTGATACATGCATTGTCAGTGTGAATGGTGAGCTGGTACGCTCGTGTTCAACCAAACTGGCTGATGGGGATGTCGTTAGTACGAACGGGGAAGAAGCGCATGAGGCGCAGCTTTACGCTTTGGACAAGGTTTTGGGTAAGCATGAATTATATTGTACAGTGTGCGATTATAATAATGGCAATTGCGAGATACATAACACCGTCAAGGAAATGAAGGTCAATCACCAGGAGACACCTTTTGAATCGAAGGGTTACGAGGTGAATCGCAATTCCTTTTACCGGTATGATCCGGATCAGTGTATTCTGTGTGGTCTATGTGTGGAGGCCTGTCAGGATGTTCAGGTGACCGAGACATTAACCATTGACTGGGAGCGGGAACGTCCGCGAGTGATTTGGGATAATGACACGTCGATTGATGAATCCTCCTGTGTCAATTGTGGGCATTGCTCAACGGTCTGTCCATGTAATGCCATGATGGAAGTGGGGATGGAAGGAGAAGCCGGTTTCTTGGCTGGAATGCTTCCGGAGTCTTCGATGCGCCCACTCATTAACATCACCAAAGAAGTGGAGACCGGATATGAGCAGTTGATGACTATCTCTGACGTCGAAGCTTCCATGCGGGAAGACCGTATTGAAAAAACAAAAACCGTTTGTACGTACTGCGGGGTTGGGTGCTCCTTTGATGTATGGACAAAAGATCGACAAATATTGAAGGTAGAGCCACATCAGGATGCTCCAGCGAATGGAATTTCAACATGTGTGAAGGGGAAATTTGGCTGGGATTTTGTCAATAGCGAAGAACGCCTGACAAAACCGTTGATTCGTGAGGGAGACGGATTCCGCGAAGCAGAATGGGAAGAGGCGTATGGTTTAATTGAACAGAAATTTAAAGAACAGATAAAGAAAAAAGGACCAGATTCACTTGCGTTTGTTTCTTCTTCTAAATGTACAAATGAAGAATCCTATCTCATGCAAAAGCTGAGTCGTTCTGTAATTGGGACAAACAATATTGATAATTGCTCCCGTTACTGTCAGTCCCCGGCAACGATGGGATTGTGGCGGACAGTTGGATACGGGGGAGACTCTGGATCGATTGAGGATATTGGAAATGCAGAACTTATCATCATAACCGGATCCAACACGGCGGAAGCACATCCAGTACTTGCGACAAGAATTAAGCGCGCTCAGAAATTGCATGGCCAGAAAGTAATTGTCGCTGATCTTCGCAGGCACGAAATGGCGGATCGGGCAGATCAATTTGTTCAACCAGCAGCAGGCAGTGATCTTGTCTGGATTTCCGCTGTGACAAAATACATCGTGGACCAGGGATGGCAAGCTAAGGAATTTCTGAAAACACATGTCAATGGCATGGATGACTATATCAAGAGCCTGGAGCCATATACGCTTGATTATGCGGAAAAGGTAACGAATCTTACGAAAAAGGAAATGATTGAGATTGCTAGCTCGATCCATGAAGCGGATACTACTTGCTTCCTGTGGGCAATGGGGATTACGCAACATGGTGGTGGAAGCGATACAAGTACAGCGATTTCTAACCTGATGCTGATTACAGGCAATTACATGAAGCCTGGTGCAGGTACCTATCCATTGCGCGGACACAATAATGTCCAAGGTGCAAGTGACTTTGGCAGTATGCCGGACCGATTCCCAGGCTATGAACTCGTATCAGATGATGACGTCCGCACCCGTTATGAAAAAGGATGGCAGGTGGAGCTTTCAACTGAGCCAGGGCTTAATAACCATCAAATGGTTGAGGCAATTCATGAAGGTAGCCTGAATGCTATGTATATCAAAGGCGAAGAGATGGCTGTGGTTGATTCAGATGCAAACTATGTGCAGGCAGCATTTGAGAAACTTGACTTTTTCGTAATTCAGGATGTATTTTTCTCCAAAACAGCCGAATTTGCAGATGTTGTTCTGCCAGCCAGTCCTAGCCTTGAAAAAGATGGAACATTTACTAATACGGAGCGTCGTTTCCAGCGGTTGTACCAAGTGCTCGAACCACTAGGAGGATCGAAGCCGGATTGGCAGATCATTCAAGACATCGCTAATCTTCTCGGGGCAGAATGGAACTATATGCATCCAAGTGAAATTATGGATGAAGCGGCCTCCCTTGCCCCAATGTTTGCCGGCGTTCGCTACGATCGTTTAGAAGGCTATGATAGCTTGCAGTGGCCAGTAGCGGCGGACGGAATGGATACACCGCTATTGTTCAAAGAGAAATTTCCATTCCCGGATGGGAAAGCAAAACTTTATCCGGTTGACTGGACAAAACCGATTGACTTCGGAGAAGAATACGATCTTCATGTCAATAATGGCCGTCTGCTTGAGCATTTTCATGAAGGAAATATGACCTATAAGTCTGAAGCAATTTCGAAAAAAACACCAAGCGTGTTCCTGGAAGTATCTCCTGAACTGGCGGATGAGCGTGGTTTGGAAGATGGATCGGTTGTCAGGCTGATATCTCCATACGGAAGGGTGAAGGTTTCCTGCATTGTAACAGATCGAGTAAAGGGCGATGAGTTATATTTACCAATGAATTCTCAGGGAGAAGGTGCGATTAATTACCTGACGAGCTTTCATGCTGACAAGGATACTTCCACCCCTGCGTATAAGGAAGTTCAGGTGAAAATGGAAGTCCTTGAGGCCAAAGGGGAAAGTCCGCTGCCGAAAATCAATCATCGCTACGGCCATCCGCAGCCACAAATCGGTGTACAGGTTGAAAGAAAATGGGCACGTAAGGATTATATCTTCCCCGGTGATGTCGCGCGAGCAAGGAGGTCAAGAAGCAATGGCTAAAGCAACCAAAGTGATCCATCGAATCGAACCAACGGAAAAAGAAATACGGGAACAAGAGTTGAGGCAATTGGAGGGAAAATTGCTGGAAAATAAAGAAGCGGTTGCTGATGCACTGAAGCTGATGAATCATTTACGGGATAATGAAATTTTCAATATGCTCAATGCCCTCTTTGCCGAAAGCGATCAAGTGCTTGAGCGGGTCGTGACAGCCATCGATGAATCAGATACAACCAAGTCGATGAAAAATTTACTTCTACTGGTGGATGTACTTGGAAAGTTCAACTTGGAAGAGCTTGAGCCACTGCTTTTAAAGATGAATACGGCTGTTTCCAAGGTGGCGGCCTATGAGCATTATGGGAAAGAAAGAGTCGGGTACCCCGCCCTTCTGCGTTCCTTGAAGGATCCTGAAGTCATCGAAGGTATGAATGTCTTAATGGCCTTTCTAAAAGGTCTAGGCGTCAATCAGGAGGACAGAGAAAAGGCAAAATCGGAAACACAGAGACTGCAGCATGCACGTGAAAAACGAAATAAAGAAAGTGATGAACAGCAATCCGGATCCAGTAGTAAATGGTACGCTGTTGCAGCTGGAGTCTCATTGCTTGCGGCATTGCCTTTATTTTTCAAAAAGTAGGACCAGGGGGAGGAATCTCCAAGAGAGACCTCCTCCATCAGTTAAAATAGCCTCTTACAAAGGGTGTATAAAATGCATAATATAGAGCTAAAAGGCTGGGAAATTGTCCGGTTCAAAGAAGGTACTGCTTCACGTTTGAATGAAGAAGTTGCAGAAGAATTCCCATTTACCGTGATGGTGAATGGCGAGGAGTTTGCAACAATGGTCTGTTCCCCCTCTCACCTTCACGATCTGTTAGTCGGATTTCTCGCATCAGAGGGCATCATCCGCTTTTATGATGAGATGAAACAGATACAAATTGATGCAGACGTTGGATTTGCTTATATTGAACTAACGAAACCGATTAATGCAGACCAACACGACCATTCCAAGCGATTTATCGGATCCTGTTGTGGAAAAAGCCGCCAATTTTATTTTAAAAGTGATGTGAAAACAGCCAAAACGATTAACAGCAAGTTAATGATAACTGTCGATCAATGTTTCGCATTAATGGAAAAGCTACAAATCCAATCGGAACAATTTATTCGAACAGGTGGTGTTCATAATGCCGCTCTTGCAAATCGTGATGAGCTTCTAGCTGTTCGAACAGATATCGGCAGGCATAATACATTAGACAAAATATACGGGCATATTCTAAAAGAGCGAGTGCGCCTAACTGATAAATTGATCGTATTTAGTGGTCGCATTTCCTCTGAGGTATTATTAAAAATATCCAAAATTGGCGCAGGTGTTCTTATTTCCAAATCGGCACCAACAGATTTAGCGCTAAAGCTGGCAAGTGATTTAGGAATTACGGTGATCGGCTTTGCCAGAGGGAACAAGATGAATGTCTATACACATCCACACCGAATTATAGAAGCCAATCGGTAACTGTAATTCGGTGTTTGTATAGATGTAGGAATCTGTGACATTTTTAACAGTTTTTCATAAAAGGTTCTGCTAGAATGAAAGAAAGACATAATTAATAGGAGAGATTATTCCGTGTCTATGTTAACTGATAAATTAGGTCGACCACTGCAGGATCTGCGGATTTCAGTGACAGACCGTTGTAATTTTAGATGTACGTACTGTATGCCAAAGGAGATATTTGGCAATGATTATGCATTTATGCCGAAAGACCATTTATTAAATTTTGAGGAAATCGAACGGTTGGGGAAAATATTTGTCCAACTTGGGGTCAAAAAGATCCGCTTAACAGGTGGTGAGCCCTTATTGCGGAAAGATCTACCGACATTGATCGAAAAATTAGCTGCTATTGATGGCCTGGAGGATATTGGACTGACAACAAACGCATCGCTTCTGGCAAATATGGCACAGAAGTTAAAGGATGCCGGGCTGAAGCGGGTGAATGTCAGTTTGGATGCATTAGACAATACCCTTTTCCAATCTATTAATGATAGTGGTGTAAAAACAGAACGTGTTTTAAAAGGAATGAAGAAAGCTCGTGATGTCGGACTGGAAGTAAAAGTGAATATGGTCGTAAAAAAAGGGATGAATGACCAGGAAATTGTTCCGATGGCTAAATATTTTAAAGAGCAGGGAATGACCCTACGATATATCGAATTTATGGATGTTGGCCAGACAAATGGCTGGGATTTCAGTAAAGTTATTACAAAAAAAGAACTGTTTCAGGAGCTTTCTAAGCACTTTGAATTAGAACCTGTTGACCCGGATTACCTAGGAGAAGTGGCAAAACGTTATCGGTATAAGGGTACGAATACGGAAGTAGGTTTTATTACATCAGTATCTGAATCGTTTTGTTCCACATGTACACGGGCAAGAATTGCAGCAGACGGAAAGCTTTATACCTGTTTGTTTGCCGGAGACGGCTTTGATTTGAAAGATATTCTCAGGTCTGGTGCCAGTGATGCGGACGTTAAGGCTGCCGTTGTACCAACATGGAAAAAGCGAAGTGACCGTTACTCCGATGAACGGACAGAAGAAACAGCGAAAAACAGGAAAAAGATAGAGATGTCCTATATTGGAGGCTAGTCGCTATCATTTGTTTCGGGGAGGATAAAAAAACAATGGAAGATCGATATTCCCGTCAGACGCTTTTCAAACCAATCGGTGAAGAGGGCCAGAATAAAATCAGGCAGAAGCATGTCCTCATTATCGGCTGTGGTGCTTTAGGGTCCCCAAATGCTGAAAATCTAGTGCGGGCTGGTATTGGGAAACTAACTATCATTGACCGTGATTATGTGGAGTTTAGCAATCTGCAAAGACAGCAACTGTTTACAGAAAAAGATGCGATCGATCAAATGCCAAAAGCAATCTCTGCAAAAGAGAGACTAATAGATATTAATTCAAGTGTAAAAGTTGAAGCACATGTCATGGACGCGACAAGTCAGTCATTAATACCGCTATTGAAAAATGTAGATCTTGTGATTGATGCGACGGATAACTTTGATATCCGCTTTTTGATGAATGATCTGCTGCAAAAATTGGCTATACCTTGGATATTCGGTTCCTGTGTCAGCAGTACAGGGATGAGTTACACGATTTTACCAAAGGAAACGCCTTGTCTGCAGTGCCTACTGGACAGGATCCCAGTGTCCGGTGCTACTTGTGATTCTGTGGGAATTATTTCTCCAGCAGTGCAAATGGTGGTGGCACATCAATCAACAGAAGCACTGAAACTATTGGTGGAAGATGAGGATGCTCTAAGAACAAGACTTGTCACGTTTGATCTATGGAACAATCACTATCAAACGATTAATGTTGAGCGAGCGAAGAATACAGAGTGTCCAGCTTGTGGTGTAGATCCAAGCTATAGATATCTAACTTACGCGGCGCAGACGAAGATGGAGATACTTTGTGGCAGAAACACGGTACAAATCCGTCCAAACCGGGAAATTTATTTGGAGGAACTGGCGAATCGCCTGGAAAAAATTGCTCCTGTAAAAACAAATGATTTTTTACTATCGATGGAGTATCAGTCCTGTCGAATCGTATTTTTCCATGATGGCAGGGCATTGATTCATGGAACGAATTCTATTGAAAAGGCCAAGAGTGTCTATTATCAATTGGTAGGATAGGAGGAAACAATTGTGGTTGAACGGCGAAAACCAATTAAAGTAGATGAAGCAATCTCGCGACTGATGAAATATGCGGAAACAGGTAGTGTTGAGCATGTGCCTATCGAAGCAAGCTATGGACATTTTCTCGGAGAGGATTTAGTTGCAGATCATCATGTACCTCCTTTTGACCGGTCGCCTTATGATGGATTTGCGATACGATCAGCAGATACAGAAACAGCTGCCAGTAACAATCCCGTGTTCGTTGAAGTGATTGGCGAAATTGGAGCAGGAAGTGTTTTTGAAGGGAACGTTGGCGAAATGCAGGCCGTACGAATTATGACAGGGGCTCAAATGCCGGAAACCTGCGATGCGGTTGTTATGTTTGAATCTGTAAAAGAAATGGATATAGACGGAAAAAAGATGATTCAAGTCAAACGCAGATTTCAAGGAGGCGACAATGTTTCCTTTACGGGTGAAGATACGAAGCAGGGGGAGGTCCTAGCATACAAGGGTACATACATTAATCCGGGAATTGTTGCATTACTGGCGACATTTGGCTATAAAAATGTTCCTGTCGGCAGGAAGCCAAAAGTCGGAATTATTGCTACAGGCAGTGAATTATTGGAAGTTGATGAGGCAATACAGCCAGGAAAAATTAGAAACAGCAATGCATACATGGTTTATGCGCAAGTCGAACGTGCCGGTGGAGAGCCTGTTTACTTTGGACAATTCAGTGATGACTTTGAGACCTGCTTCAAACAGGTAATCGATGCACTGCAAAAAGTTGACTTTTTAATCACGACAGGCGGGGTTTCCGTTGGGGATTACGATTATCTACCGGCCATTTATGAAAAATTGGATGCAAATGTGTTATTTAATAAAGTAGGTATGCGTCCGGGCAGTGTCACAACTGTTGCCGAGAAGGAAGGTAAGCTATTATTTGGTCTATCGGGAAACCCCTCCGCATGCTATGTCGGATTTGAGCTTTTCACAAGGCCAGTTATTCGTACATTCTTGCATGCATTTCATCCGGTTTCGAAAAAAGAAATCGCAATACTTGGTGCTGATTTTCCAAAGCCGAATCCCTTTAATCGTTTTGTGAGGGGGCATTTAACATACAGCGAAGGAAAGTTGGTTGCTACTTCTGTAGGGTTGGATAAATCAAATGTTGTTTCCGCTTTAGGGGAAGCGAATGTACTCATTGTCCTGCCTGGTGGAACAAGGGGATATGAAGCAGGCGATGAAGTTAATGTGATTTTGCTGGAGGATCAAGAAGGAACAAAGTTGGCTGATTTTTTTGAAATAGAAAAAAGGAGCCTGAGCCATGGCTGATACACGCTTTGAAATCACGGAAGAATCGATTCAAATAGAAACCTTGATAAAAAAGGTAGAGCGAAGAGAAGCCGGTGCCATAACGACATTTATGGGAACAGTGAGAGAGTGGACAAAAGGGAAAAGAACCATTTATCTTGCGTATGAGGCTTACGTACCAATGGCAGTCAAAATGCTGGCGAAGATCGGGGAAGAAGTTCAGTCGAAATGGCCGGATACAGAAATTGCGATTACACACCGTGTCGGTCAGTTAGATATTTCTGATGTTGCGGTTGCTATTGCGGTTTCTTCTCCCCATCGGAAGGCAGCATATGAAGCAAATGAGTACACGATTGAACGAATTAAACAGATCGTGCCAATTTGGAAGAAGGAACACTGGGAAGACGGGGAAAAATGGGTTGGCGATCAGCTGGAGAATGTACCATATCTAGAAGGAAAACCGAATATGGAGGGTGTTGAAAAATGATAACTATTTTATTATTTGCCCAGTTACAAGAAGATATTGGTCAAAATCGACTTGAATTGGAACTGGAACAAACCACAGTTACCGATTTAAAAGTGAGCCTGCAGGAAAAATATAATCTCACACAGCTGAATTCTGTGATGACCGCAATAAATGAAGAGTATGCACTGAACGATGATGTGATAAAATCTGGTGATACGGTCGCGTTTATCCCCCTGTAAGTGGTGGATAAGTAGATGGAAATCATCCAAATTGTCGGGTATAAAAACAGCGGTAAAACAACGCTTGTAAAGGCCTTGATTGAAACGCTCGCCGATCAAGGCATTAGAGTAGCATCCTTGAAACATCATGGGCATGGTGGAGCTCCTTTAGGTATAGAAGAAACCGATAGCGAACAGCACAGACGAGCCGGTGCTGTTCTATCAGGTGTGGAAGGTGATGGCCTATTTCAGGTTTCCAAAGAGCAGGCTTGGGATATCGACCAAATGCTGGCAATCTTTAGGCTAATGGATATAGAAGTAGTGATCATGGAAGGCTTTAAGAAGCAAAGTTACAACAAGATCGTTTTAATAAGAAGCGAAGAAGATCTTCACTTATTAAATGAGGTAACAAATATAAAAGCGGTACTAACACCATTGGAATTAAAGCAGGAAAACTATGCTTATCTGGTTTTTAAAAAAACAGAGATGGATGCTTTAGTTGAATGGATCAGTCTTAGGATCCAATAAAAAAGAGACATTTTCCATGTCTCTCATCAGTCTAGTCAATATTACAGATCTTAATCGGACATTGTTCACAACCAATTTCATCTCTCAGAAATTGCATATCTTTGATGAAAATTTTCCCGGATTTCCCCGTGGAAATAACATCTTGTTTCCTGAGGTCGACTAACATACGGTTAGCACTTTCGCGGGTGGCGGCACAAAATGCTGCCAGCTCCTGATTCGTTAAGGGCAAATCGATGAGAATACCATTATCTTTTTCGATTCCGTAACTGTTTGATAGACGGATGAGTGTTGAATAGAGGGCGCCTTTTTTCCCGTTTAGAAGCAAGTCTCTAATCTTGTATTGAAATTTTCGCATTTCATTGCTGACCCATTTCATAAATTCAAAGGTAAGTTCACTATTTTGCATTAAGTCTTTTTCTAATTTATCTTTATTAATAGCAAGGACTTCACCCGATGTTAATACTTTCGCATTGAGTAAGTATGTTGCGTTATCACTGAATAAGGTTAGTTCGCCGACAACGTCATCTTTTTTGCAAATTCTTAGTGTTAACTCTTTTCCGTCTTCACCAAGCTTGCCGATTTGTACCAGTCCTGATTTTACCAAATAAATGTCGTGAGCATCCATACCTTCTTGAAAAAGAAAGGTATCCTTATGAATTTCCTTCGTTGTACCGATAGAGTCCAAAAGGGCACGCAGTTGATCAGATAGTAATTCTTCATGACGGTTTTTTGTTAGCAGACTTGCTTGCATTAAACTAACCCCTTTCCTATTAGGAGAATCATGATCGAACGTATACGTCAATTGTATCACCTGGGACATTTAATTGTAAGTTTGAAAATAACAAAATTGTGACTTTTGTTGTATGGAAGGAGCATTCGAAATGACAGGAAAATTAAAGGGAGTCATTCTCGCTGGTGGAATGTCAAGACGATTTGGTTCACCGAAAGCGTTCGCTGAAAAAGATGGTGTTCCATTTTATCAACATTCTATTGCATCATTGAAGCCTTTTGTTACTTCTACGCTTATTGTAACAAATCCTAAACTGCAACCATTGTTTAAACAAGAAGATGAAAGTATTCCAGTTGTAAATGACCTGGATAGTTACCTGGGCCAGGGACCGCTTGCCGGGATTTACACTGCAATGGAAACCAGCAGATCTGAGTGGTATATAGTCATTCCTATTGACGTACCCTTTATGGAAACTCGTGTAATAGAAGAGCTGGTCCGTGCCATCGATTCAGATGTGGATGCTATTATCCCTGTTGTCTCCGGAAAAATGCAGCCGCTCATTTCCATTTTTCATCATTCTTTAAAAGATAAAATCAAAAATCAGCTGGATAATGGGGAACGAGCTGTTGACCTATTGTTGAAAAGGCGTAATGTCAATTATATACAATTGGATCGTGAAAAAGCCTTTATTAATATAAATCACCAATCGGATTACCAAACGTTTTTATAAGGAGGGGATCATATGGCACACGATCATCAGAAGAGCTCTCCCGTAAATTGTGCAGTGATAACGGTCAGTGACACTAGAAATGTAGAGACAGATAAAAGCGGCAGACTGATTATGGAGTTACTAACTATCGCGGAGCACAAGGTTAACATGTACGAGATTATCCGTGATGATAGTGAGATTATTAGAGGTACAGTTGAAAAAGCGATAAAGCATCCAGCGGTTGAAGCGGTGATTGTAAATGGGGGAACGGGAATTTCTTATCGGGATGTGACAATCGAGTCGATTCAGCCATTGTTTGATAAAGAATTACCGGGCTTTGGTGAATTGTTCCGCTATCTGAGCTATCAATTCGATATAGGAACGGCAGGCATGCTATCTAGGGCAATCAGCGGTGTGGCCAATAACCGGGTTATTTTTTCCACTCCTGGTTCTTCAGGTGCAGTGAAACTGGCGATGGAGCGGCTTATTCTGCCAGAGCTTGGGCATACAGTTAGAGAGGTAAATAAAGATTTACCTGATCAAAGGGATGAAAGGCATTGAAACGGATGAAAATTTTTAGCTTGTTGGTTTTTCTCATTATTGCAGGATGCGGACAAGCTTCTGAAGCTAATAATAAAACGTCAAAGCTTACCATTTCAGCAGCCTCCAGTATGTCGGAAAGTCTTATGGAGTTAAAAGAAGCATTTGAAGCGGAGTATCCAACGATTGAGCTTACATATAACTTCGGCGGGTCAGGAACATTACGCAGGCAAATTGAGCAGGGTGCCCCAATCGATTTGTTCTTTTCAGCTTCTAAGAGAGATTATGAAGCGTTGAAAGAGGATGGCTTGATTGAAAAAGGAACTGCCATTCTTGAAAATAAATTGGTCGTAATTACATCTGATCATGTGACGCTTAATTCGTTTGAGGAATTTTTGCAATCGGATAACGAAATGGCTATCGGCACGCCGGTTGCGGTACCAGCCGGTTCCTATTCCAAAGCGGTGTTACAGGAAATGGATGTATGGGAAAAATTGGAGGAAAGGCTTGTCTTTACAAAAGATGTCCAGCAAGTACTTACCTATGTAAATGATGGAGCCGTCGATGTGGGGATGGTTTATTTGAGTGACCTATATGGAGCGGAAAATGTAAACATCCTTGAAGAGGTTAATCCTAGTTACCATCCGCCGATTGAATATTTTTCAGCATCCATTCAAAATGGGGGTAGCAAAAAGGATGAAGCGATAGAAATATTTTATAACTATGTGCAAAGTGAAAAAAGTATGGAGCTTTTCGAACGGTATGGATTTCAAACAAAGCCTAAGGAGAATGAATAATGGAATGGTCTTGGTTTCCGGTGCAGCTTTCTTTTCTTGTGGCTACCGCAGCAACAGTTATTACCTTTTTCTTAGGAATACTTGCGGCTTATTGGATGGTAGCGAAGAAGGTTAAAGGAAGAGCGATTATTGAAACCATCTTCTTTCTGCCGCTCGTGTTGCCGCCGACAGTGATAGGTTTTATGTTAATCATCATTTTCGGTAATAACAGTTTTGTGGGGCGAGCGATTGAAGCATTTACCGGGAGGAGTGTATTATTTACAGTTACGGCTGCCGTTATAGCTGCAGCTGTTGTATCTTTCCCTTTAATGTACCAATCTCTAAAAACAGGGTTTCTATCTGTTGATAGCAACATCCTGGGAGCTGCAAAAGTAGATGGGGCGACGGATTGGAAATTATTAATATTAATCGCTATTCCTTTAGCTTTTCGGTCGATTGTGACAGGAGTCATATTAAGCTTTACAAGAGCATTTGGTGAATTTGGTGCTACGCTGATGTTTGCGGGGAATATTCCAGGCAAGACACAGACCATTCCTACTGCGATTTATTTTGCTATAGAATCCGGACAGACAAATGTAGCTTGGTATTATGTGTTGATTAGTATTAGTTTTTCGTTTGTTCTTTTGTTAATTATTAATCAGACTAGGGTGAAGAGGTAGTAGTGGTGCTATGCTAAACCCATTGTAATGTGGACGAGCGCGGGACGAATTCGTGCGAACGCTGGATGAGCATGTGTGAGCACGGGACAAAAGCTCACGAACGCGGAACGAACGGATGTGTGCGCGGAACCAATGCTTATGAGCGCGGAAGGAGTTCCCACGAGCGCGGGACAACCGATTTTGATACGGTGACCTACTTTTCGCACCATAAAATAAGCACAATATCACCACCCATGAATACTATAAATTGATCTTTATTTTTATGGGAGGTGTACGTGATGGCGATAAAGCCACCTATTCTGCAGCCTGGCGATACGATAGGTGTTGTAACACTGGGCAGTCCGCAATCTGCAGCTGTTATCAATGATCGAATCCAAACACTGCAGGACCTGGGATTTCAGGTTGTGCTTGGTGAACACGTCTATGCGGCGGATGGCTTTCTTGCCGGAACAGATGAGGAACGTGCCTCTGATTTGATGAATATGTTTGCCGATGATAGCGTGAAGTTGATTTTGCCAACTAGAGGTGGCGTCGGTGTCGCTGGTATTCTTCCCTATCTTGATTATTCTTTTATACAAGAAAATCCCAAATTAATAACCGGATATAGTGACATTACCGTGTTATTGAATGTATTGGCCCAATACGCAAACCTCATCACCTTTCATAGCCTTATGCTGATTAATTTTTCCCTAAGTACTCCTAGCTATAATTATGATCAATTCTTTGCAGCAACTTCCGTTATGACTTCCCAAAGACAAATTGAAAATCCCCCAGAGATGCCCCAAATTAGCAGGGTTAGCGGGAATGTAACTGGACCTATTGTTGGCGGGAATCTCACATCATTTGTGGATACGCTTGGTACACCTTATGAGATCGATACGAGCGGGAGAATTCTGTTACTGGAAGATACACATGAGCCGGTTAACACAGTTTATAGATATATGAATGCCCTCAAATTGGCTGGAAAATTTGAGGATTGTATTGGTATTGTGATGGGAGAATGCCCAGAATGTCCAGTTTCATACGGAGTGACGTATGAAGATTTAATCAATAACTTTCTTGTTCCACTAGGGAAGCCATTGATGACGAATGTTGCAACAGCACATGGGGCTTATAAAGCAACAATTCCAATTGGTGCAACGGTCAACCTTAATACGATAAATAATACGCTGACTGTAATGGAATCAACGGTTAGCTAACCATAGGTAAAGCTTATTTTAGGCACAATTCCGAATGAATTAAGAAAGATGATAATTCGACAACTTACACCACTCATGCCCTAGACATCCCCCACCCAATACAGTATAATTTTTCAACAAGAGAGGTGCTTAAAATGAAGTTGGAGCAGCGGATGTTAACTCCCTTTGTAAAAGCAAAATACTTATCAGAACCCAATTTTAGAAGATATACAAGTATCATTCATTACTTATACCAGCAGCATGAGTACTATTATGGTCCTCCTGCTTTGCCGAGTGATATTTATAATCATATAGTAGAAAATGACTCCTTGCAATTGTTCGAGAATTACACAGAGAAACAACTGGATGAAGATTTAAAACAGCTTGAGGAATGGGGAAATGTCGTTTCACATGCGGATAATGCCAGAGTCAGCAAAATCCAGGACTACAATCGAAGTAGATTGCGCTATCAGTGTTCCGATGAAACAATTGAGATAGAACGTATGTTAGAAAAGCTCGATGGTCAAATCCATCGCATAAAAGGTTCCCTGGATTCGAAAATGGTCAGTTCGTTGGCAGCGCTTGTATTGCAATTTCAAAAAATGGAGTTTCAGGCCCCACTAACGAAAGAAGAACGCGCGGAGTTTCATGAACTTTGGACAGAGATTATCAATCGGTTTAAGACTTTAAGAGAAGAAGCATCGGATTACTTAGGTATCATTCAGAGCAGAAACATTGAAGAAGCGATGGAAAACAAAGATATTAGTGCATTCAGGGTGAAATTCACGAACTATTTGACAGATTTCATTATAGCCTTGCAAAATAACACACTTGTTATTGAATATGCATTGAAAGATATCCAGGATAAAGGCCTGGTTGATCGGGCTACTCAAGAACTGATTATCTACCAGAAGGACAAGCCCAATCTTGAAGAAGAAATCAAAGATGAAGAGATGGCAGAAATCTATCAAATGCAATGGAGAGGGATTCAAAAATGGTTTGTTGAAGATGAATACGGAGAGCGGTATGTTGACTATCTATTAACCCAAACTAATGAAACGATTAGTAAATTCATGAAATTTCTGGAACAACTCACCGAACGCGAACAACAAATGAAAAGTAAAAAGCATGAATTTCTACATTTGGCAAAATTGTTTGAGGAAGAAGCGAACTTCGATCATTGCTTGAAAATGTTCGGAGCGATCACCAACATTGAA
The DNA here is from genome assembly GCF_021560035.1 of Virgibacillus sp. NKC19-16. Lineage (NCBI taxonomy): Bacteria > Bacillati > Bacillota > Bacilli > Caryophanales > Bacillaceae > Virgibacillus > Virgibacillus salidurans. Next base: position 322,885 of record NZ_CP074373.1, read on the forward strand.
AGGCCACCACATTTCTTTTCCGAGCGAAATCAAGAAATTTATGCTGATGAAACAATTATCGAACAAGGTTCAGAAATCAAGCCACTACAAAACGTCAAAACAGTTGGCATCAGAAAGAAAAAGCAAATAGCCGTCATTGAACCGAGCGCGGAAGATAAACAGTTATTGGAAAACTTGAGACGACAGAAGGCCTATGAGGAGCAACAACTGGAGGAATTCACACAAAGAGGCAGGGTTGCGTTGGGCGAAGTAGAAGAAATAGAAAACTTTATTTTATATGCCATTCTGGATTGGATCAGCAAAGCAAATTCCACAACGGAAAAACGCGGCAAGACGGATAACGGCGTTAATTACCATATTGCAAAAAATAGTGATCAAATGGTAAGCGTTCATACAACAGAAGGAACACTAACAGTCGATGATTATGTCATTCATTTCGAGGTGTGAAAAGTGATAGATGTAGTAGAGGGAAACAAAAAACAAATTAGTGAAGAAGTGCAGCGTTGCATTAGGCTATTAATCGAACGCTTTTGGATTACAAGAGATGATAATGAGGAATTATATTATCTCATCAAAGATAATGAAGCAGAAATTAAAGCATTTTTTCGGGACACGTTTCGCTACCGCTTGATCATTACCCATGATTTAGTAAAACTCGAGAAAGTTCCTGTCAAAACATACAACTGGATGGGAAATAAAGAGGTAAAGAGTCAGACCACCTTCAAAAAACAACGTGACTTTGTCTTTTTGTTTTGTATACTAGCATTTATTGAGGGCAAAGGAAGAGACGACCAGTTTTCGCTGCAAAATATATGTGAGGCAATTCAGGCATATTACCCACAAGCAGACGACAGGGAGCATGTAACGATTACCTGGAAAGAAGGTTCCGGTTATCAAAACCGACTCTCCTTAATCCGTGTCTTAAAATACGCGTTGAAAATGAAGTTGATTGTTGAAGTGGATCAACATCTGGAAGACTTTGCCGCGGACGATGAACACGACGTATTATTTGAGCGAACACCATATGTTACTTATTTTATTCGTAATTTCAAAGATTTATTTGCATGGAAAACCTATAATGATTTCAAGGCGCACCTGGATAATGAAAATGACGAATATATCGATGGGAAACACCGATTTTATCGGCGCCTGTTTTTAGAGCCAATTGTTTATCATCATGAAATAACGGAAGATGAACAAGATTATGTGAAGCGGTTCTATCATAAGATCGAAAGCAATGTTCACAAATATACAGGCTATGAATACGAGCGCTATAAGCATAACTCGGTATTAACGAAAACAACGATGGCTTCCGGTGAAGTAGTCCACCCTGCCGAAAATATGCTGTCAAACCTTATCTTGAGATTCGCCGGGTGTATACTGGAAAATCAGACAGACTATGAATTTTCATTTACGAATGAAGTCGACATGTCCAATAATGAAATACAGCAGATTCTAACAAAACTAAAGATGAGCGACTCCCGTTTCTGGTCGAAAAGTTTTAAGCAAATGACCTCCGAAAACCTACGAAATGTTGTTACAAATTATCTGGTGAACTGGAATTTTGCAGATGTGAAAGATGATAAAACACTGACATTAAAAGAAGGGCTTTTCCGTATTGTTGGGAACTATTCCAATGAACATACAAAGGATAAGGAGGGAAATCAAACATGAGCGAAACAGTAGACAAATGGCAAATGCATCGTGCGAAATTATTTAGCTTCTGGTATTATCCGGATCAGGAATTTTATTTTACAGATGGCTGTGCGGTACTCCGTGGACATAATGGCAGTGGTAAATCGGTAACGACCCAAAGCTTAATTACTGTATTACTGGATGGAGATGTACGGAGTCACAAACTGGACCCTTTCGGTGGAAGAGAACGTAATATCACGGACACTGTATTGGGTGAAGAAGGTTTACTCGGGATTAATGAACGCATCGGCTACATTTTACTGGAATTTAAAAAGGAGAATTCACAAACTTACAAAACAATCGGGATGGGAATCGAAGCACGGAGAGGGAAAGCGCAAAACAAGGTCTGGTATTTCATTGTTGATGGCAAACGCTTTGGTAACGGTGAAGGATTTCTCAAGCTTTATAAAGAAGAAATCATCGAGGGATCACTTAAAAAGCTACCTTTAAATGAAAACCAGCTTCGTAATCTGATCGAAACAGAAAATCGCTGTGGAAGAATTTTCACCGACAGGAAAGACTATGCCGACAAAGTAAACAAGCATCTATTTGGGTTTGATACACTGGAAAACTTCATGGGACTGATTGATTTATTAATTCAAATCAGAAGTCCAAAGCTAAGTGATAAAAATAGACCAGAAGGCGTGGCAGAAGTGATTAATGACTCACTCCCCCAACTGACAGAAGGCGAATTACGCCCGTTAACAGATTCGATTGAGTCCATTGATCGTATCGAAAAGGATTTGCAGGATACAAGAAAAGACTTGAAATCCATGGAAAAACTAAATGATGTTTTTGTGAAATACAACCAGATCGCATTGGTTGAAAAGGCGACGGAATATAGGAAAGCAGAGAAGTCTTTAAACAAACTGAAAACCGAAATCTCCCAAAGAGAAAAAGAAGTAAAGAAACAGAACGAGCGATTAGAAGAAATCGAGTCAAGTCGAACAAAGCTGTCTAACCAGCTGGAGGTAAAAAGGGAAGAGCTAAATTCACTTGGTGTGAAAGATATTGAGGAAATCGAGGGACGTAAGCAGGAAGCAGAAAGAGACTTTAACGTCTTAAGTCAAACACTACAATCTTTAAACGAAAAATTAGATAACACAGTCAAGCGGAAGCAAGAGGCGCAAAAGAAAAAAGAAGCAATGGAAGCAGATCTTTATACATTTGAAAAGGAATTTAAGGGTTTTATCCAGGAACTTGATAGTATCACGGAAGAAATGGATTTTTCCAAGCATCATCAATACATGACACATCTGGTCGCAAATCAAAATGAACCCGCTTATTCCTTCCTGGCATGGAAAGAAGAGGTGAAAAAATATGGCCAATTCCTAACAACGATTAAATCCGATCTGGAAAAATATGAGAAACTAAGAGACCAACTTGGCCGGATTGATAATGATTTAGGCGACATTCAAATGAAAATTGACGCGTCACAAACCGTTATTAGTGACTGCAAAGATAAAATAGATGAAGAAATTATAAATGTAGTAGAGGCAGTGCAGCAATGGGCCGATAATACGACATCACTAAAAGTCGACCAAGAAACGAAAGATAGTCTGATTGAAGCGGTAGAAGATGTATTTGATCAACTATCAAAAGAAGCTTATCTTAACCCGTTAGAAATGTTATATCAACAGCGAAAGGAAGAAAACCAATCAAGAAAAGTATCCATTTCCCATCAAATTAGTCTCCTAGAAACGGAAAAAGCAAACATAGAAAGTGAGATAACCGAATGGGAAAATAAAGAAGAGATAGAACCAACCTTTGTTGAAAAGAAAAGAAAGGCTTGGAAAGCACTCACAGAAGCCGGAATTGACTACGTGCCTTTTTATGAAGCTTTTGAATTTGATGAAGCTATTAACCCCCACGAGGCGCTAAATTATCAACATGCGCTAATGGAATCCGGAATTCTTCAGGCAGTAATCGTAAAACCGGAAGATGTCGACAAAGCGAAACAGTATACAACTGTCTTGGAATATGGAGACAGGCAAAAAAGTAATTTAGCAACCGTGCTAAAATCAAGTCATGGCAGTCATTTGGAAAAGGTGCTCACCTCCATTTCAGTTGAGGAAAAGAACGGGACGTATATTTTAGCTAGTGGTGCTTTTAAAAGTGGCCTCGTAAAAGGGAAGGCATCCCAGCAGGAAGATGCTCTATTTATTGGAAAAGCAGCCAGAGAGATGTACCGACAGGAAAAAGTCCGCAGTCTGAAAGAAGCTCGGGATCTAACAGATGAACAAATAGCGGAACAACAAAGCAGGCTTACACAAACAAAAGAAGCACAGGCTAACATGGAAGCAGAATATGAATCTTTCCCATCTTTAGCTAACTTATCCGAATTATACACCAAAATAAATACCGAACAGCAAACTATCACACAAATCTATGAACCTTCACGAAAAAAATTGAGTGACGAATATAGCGACATAGATGAGGAAAGCAAGAAACTATTGGTACAAATTAAAGCAAAACTGGATTTCACGGAACTTGATTTAACCATCGAGGCGTTCGAGACAGAGCTGAGGAATCAACAGGACTACATGCAATGTTTGCAGGATATGGAAACTTCCTTCACGAAGAAAATGAATGCGAAGGCAAGTTTTGCTGACTATAGTGATCGCTGCACAGAATATGAAACACAAGTTGATGAAAACCGTTCCGATGTCCTGGACAATGAATCGAAACAGGACAAGGCCAAAGAGAGAATTTCCACCTATGAAAACCGGTTAAGGGAAATGGGCTCCGAAGACATTCGCAATAGAATTACGGAACTTACCCAGGAAATCAATACATCCATTCCGGAACAATTAAATGAAATAGTGACAGAACATGCGAATGTCGTACGTGATATTGAGACAGGAGAACAATTTATTACTGAGAAAAAGGAAAATGAAGTCCCTTTTAAAACAGTGGTTCATGAAGCGTGGGAGAAAGAATTCCAGGCACATTATAAACTGGGTTATCTGGTCGGTGAAAATGACGCATCCGATTACTTGGAGATCGCCGAAGAAATTGAAAAGCAATATGGCTCGATGATTGATAAGAAAAGGGAGGAAATCGAGAAAGTAAAAAATAGATTGACGAATACCTTCAATACCCAAAATATTGAATTATTCCATTATGAACTGGAAATGCAAACAGCAAAATCCGATTACCTTCCATCTTTTGATACGGATGATGATAGTAAAAATGCAACATTAAATTTGATGAGTGATCAATTGTCACGCATTATTGTCACCATGAATGTCGATGGAGAACGCGTTCCACCGACATACGCGGTAAAACATTTGACAGAGCGTATCGAGCGGTTGGATAGAGACATCAATGAGAAGGATCGCGACTTATATGAACGTATCCTGGTCAACACATTGGGCGATACGATCCGTAGAAAAATTACCTATGTACAGCGCTGGGAAAAAGAAATGAATAAATTTATGGAACACGAAAATTTAATCAAGTTTCGCTTGTCATGGAAACCGAAGAAAAAGGAAAATGAGGAACAGCTTGATACATTGAAATTGGTGGAAGCATTGAAAAGGGATAGTCAATGGATTGATGTTGACGAGATAAGCAGCCATTTCCGTTCCAAAATCAAGATAGCCAGACGCAGGCACGAAAGCCAAACCCATAAGGAATATAATTTAAAAGAAATCATGCGTGAAGAATTGGATTACCGTAAATGGTTTGAGTTTGAAATCTACTTTACGAAGAAAAATGACAAAGAAAAGAAATTAACGAGAAACACGTACGGGGAATTAAGTGGCGGACAACGCGTGCTGGCAATGATCACACCGGTGCTGGCAGCATTATATGCAAAATACTCGGAAGCAAGTGAGACCTGCCCACGAATTTTTACATTGGATGAAGCATTTTCACGTGTGGATGATGATAATATTAATATCATGTTTGAATACATCCGCAAATTGAATTTCAATTATATACTCAATTCCCAATCGTTATGGGGATGCTACGCGTCTGTTCCGTCCCTCAATATATATGAATTGAGTCGTCCGGAAAACAGGCCACATGTATTGATTGATTCGTATTACTGGAACGGAAAGAAAAAAGTCAGAACAGAACAATTGGAAAGTGGGGAAGAGCGGCTTGTCACCTCTTGATGAGATTACAACTATTTTCAGACGCGAAAAGGGGTTCTACCGCCTTTTCTCCCTTTTTATAAAAAAATATAAAAGCTATGAACGTGTCGAAAAAGGTATATCCGTCGTGTTGAATAATCCAACGCCTGATGAAAAACGTGCCATATCCGGTTTTATCGGTAAGGATTATTCGAAAAATAGCACAATAAAATTAACAGCAGCAACAATGGAAAAAGCTATTTTAAAAACGAAATATGGTAAACAGCTGGATTCCGTCTCGTTTCAAGAAATCGTAGAAGCCTATTTAGGCGTGCCACTAGTTAGTAATCGGGAAGAAGAAGAGCTTTTCCTGACAGATAGAAAAGCCTATTTCGATAACTTGGAAAGCACCTGCAGTTCCAGTCTTTTTGTGGCACTAATTGATTGGATCAGAAGAACAAAGAACAATCGATTTTATCAAATGTACAATAATGACACGGTATCTTTAACCAAGGTGATGCATTATTTGGATAACGCATTTGCATTATTACCGTTAGAAAACTATGAATACCTAGCTGTTTTCGCTTCTAATGCAACCGGAAATCCACATGCTTTTGACGTAAATGAGAACGAAGGAAAGCTGTTTATTTATGCATTGCAAATTATCCATTCCTTAGAGAGTGATTGGGAAATCAGGGAATTGAGTGCAGAAGAAAGAGCAGAACTATTATATGAATTTCACATCCTGACAGATGACTTATTAAATTTTGTTTCCGTATTTCAAGCAACAGGTAAAAACAAAAACGGCATCGATAATATGCTCCTATATGGTGCGAGTCAGGAAAAATCCTTTTTTCATTTACCATTAAAAGAAGTGGTTAAATTGAGCAGTGTCACGTCAGCTTCAGGCAAAAAACGTCTGTTTATGATCGAAAATTCCAGTGTAGCTTCGCATGTTGTAAGTGAACTATTGAAGCATGATATTGATGAAACCATCGTATCAGGAAACGGACAGTTCAAAATCGCAACCCTGAAATTCCTTGATGCGTTTGTCGAAAATGGCGGGACTGTTTATTATAGCGGTGACTTTGACCCAGAGGGAATACTGATGGCATTTAAACTGAAAAAGCGATATGGTGATAGGTTGAACTATTGGAACTATGATGTAAAAAATTACCATGCGGCACTATCTCATGAGCCGATTTCGGAAAGAAGATTAAAGCAATTGAACAATATAAATGATCCAGCATTACAGCCATTGATTCAAGAAATAGCGGAAATAAAGCAGAGCGGTTATCAGGAAAAGATGTTGGTAAAGATTGTGGAGAATTTGAAAGGATTGTAGTGGGACGAGGGGAGTAGGCTGCTCGTCCCACTTTTTGATAAGCGGTACGAGCAGGACATGCGTCCCTGCTCGTACGATTTATTTTTTTAGATAAGCGACGATAAGGTTTTAATCAGGCATTGGCAGGTATTTAACGGAGGTATTGTATGCCTGGAACTAATTAAGATTAAGCCAAAGTGAAAGTTGTGTAAATATATTGTAGAAATGAGTACATTTGTATCCAACATTATCTCTCGTTATTTGTCACGCTTCTTTCCCTCCTCATGCATTTCCCGTCTAATTTCTTTCACAAGGTCTACAACATCTTCTTCTGTCTCAAGCCCTAGCCTTTCAGCTTCACCGTCAAATGAATCCTGTACCTGCTGCAGGGACGAGGAACCTGCCCCCTCGTCCCGCTTAAAATCGCCACTCTTCCCGCCGCTTTTTTCCTGCAGGTACGTTTGTCCAATGATCATTGCCTTGTCGATTGCTTTACACATATCATATACAGTTAATGCGGTAGCGGATGCAGCGGTTAATGCCTCCATTTCCACGCCCGTATTGCCAATTGTTTTTACTTCTGCGGCAATGTCTAATTCATACATATTGTTTTCCAGGGATAGCCATTCAAACGAAAGATCGACGCCGCTGATTGGGATAGGGTGGCACATTGGTATTAACGAAGATGTTTGTTTTGCCCCCATGATGCCGGCAACCTGGGCAACAGCTAATACATCTCCTTTTTTATTCTTCTGCTCTACGATATTTTCATATACATCCTGATTCATTTGTACACTGGAATGGGCAATTGCTTTTCGGGAACTTTCCTTTTTATCTGTAATATCAACCATTTTTGCTCTAGCCTGTTCGTTAAAATGTGTGAAATCTGTCAATCTATTCACCTGCTCCTCAAGTAATGTGATTCCAAGAACTCTATTACTAGTTTAATTCAGGCGGGAATGGAATTCAATAAGCCTGTGAATATCAGCGGGGATTGTGTTTTATTAGCGCTTGGACTCTGGTTATCAGCGATTACCTTCATTTTATCAGCGTATTAGCCAAAATATTTCGCTTTTTCTCTTGCATATCGTATAGTAATTACAAAAATGGAGGTGAAATTCATGGCAACAATAGAGGATTTTTCAAAGTTAGAAATTCGAATTGGTACTGTAGTAGATGCAGAACCCTTTCCAGAAGCGCGGAAGCCAGCCATAAAATTGGAGATCGATTTTGGTGAGGCGGGGATGAAACAGTCTTCTGCCCAAATTACCAAGAGATATGAGCCAGAACACCTTATTGGTCGTCAAGTAGCCGCAGTAGTAAACTTTCCAGACAGGCGCATCGCGGGTTTTAAATCAGAGGTATTAGTAATCGGAGGAGTTCCTGAAGAAGACGATGTGGTACTGCTAAAGCCGGACGCACCGGTTAAAAACGGCACGCCAATTTCGTAATATGTAAAAAGGCCGAAAATACATATATGCGGTATTCTCGGCCATTTTATTTTAAAAAATATAAGTGCATTAAGAAGAAATATTTTTCTCTAAATAAATTGATTTTTTGGTACCCTTAAGAAAATTATCGAGTGCGCTGCTTTTCTTTTCTGCCTCTCTATATCCTTGAATATATAAATCATCAAGTTTCGATTTATTACGTTCTATACGACTGGCTACCAATGGCTCATTCGGTTGTATGATGAACACCTCTCCCCGTTTTTCCATTTCCAGCAGCATCTTCATCTTCTTGTTATACGTAATATGGCGTTCTTTTAATGCTTTTGCAAATGCGGGGTGGTCTTTAAACGCCCGTTTGAAAAGCCAATTTAATTTTGTTGCTTTTTTTACATATCCTCTGTTTCTGGTGAGAACCACGATATGCTTTTTATTCGCGTTATCTATTGAAGGTGTGATGGGGATAGGGTCAGAGATGCCACCATCCATTAAGTTATTCCCTTTAAATGAAACACTTGGTGCTAGCAAGGGTAAAGAACTGGAAGCCCGAATGATTTTAAGCAGCTCATCCTTCGTTTGATAGGTATCGTAATGGATTGGTTTTCCTGTATTTATATTTGTAGTCCCAATTACAAATTTACTGTTTGCTTGAGAAAAAGCATCGAAATTAAATGGAATTAACTCATTGGGAATTTTATCAAAAATAAAATCCATTCCGAATAGGTCCTTTTGACGAAGCACCCGCCTGTAAGAAATGGACTCCGGGTTTTTCCCTAATGTAGTAAGTATTTCATAATTCCTTTCCCGTTGTTTAGCTATGAATGAACTCCCAATCAACGCCCCTGCTGATGCTGTTGAAACAAGTGGGAATTCTATTTCTTTATCAAGAAAGAAATCAAGTACGCCTGCAGTATAAGCGCTTCTCATGCCACCGCCTTCTAATACAAGGCCTACATCGTCTAACACATTAATACACTTCCTTTATTAAATATACTAAAAGTATAGCAGTTTTATGAGAAAGTAACCAATATGCCGTTTCTGGAATGTTTTTCTATAGCTCGGATTGTCAATTGGCTTTATTATACAATGTATGTGATGGTTTCTAATATATTATAAGTGAAGGGAAAATGGGGAGTTTATATAAAAATCAAAAGTGTGGTGAAAAACCTTGTTTAAAATTATGTTAATTGAAGATGACGCCAATCTTTTTCAAGAAACGAAGGAAAGGCTGTCCCAATGGTCTTATGATATCTTTGGGGTTACTGATTTTGATGCAGTCATCCAGGAATTCACAGCCATTCAGCCAGATTTGGTCATTATTGATATTCAGCTTCCTAAATTTGACGGATTCCATTGGTGCCGGATGATTCGTTCCCATTCCAATGTTCCGATTATCTTTTTATCGGTACGAGATCACCCTACGGATATGGTGATGTCCATGCAATTAGGGGCAGATGACTATATTCAGAAACCATTTCATTTTGATGTAATGATTGCAAAGATCCAGGCTATCCTACGCCGTGTCTATAATTACAACACGGAAAGTCAGTTCAAATTACATACATGGTGTGGTGCAACCGTAGATTATATGAAAAATACAGTCTCCAATGAAGTGGGTTCGATTGAACTTACGAAAAATGAAATGTATATATTGAAAGTCCTAATTGAAAACAAAAGCCAAATCGTCACCCGGGAAAAACTAATTGAGAGCTTGTGGAAGGATGAACGTTTTATTAGCGATAATACTTTGACAGTCAATGTAAACCGCTTGCGGAAAAGACTGGGTGAGCTAGGTTTAAGTCATTTTATCGAAACAAAGGTTGGACAGGGTTACATCGCTTTGGAAGAGGGACAAGTATGATGATAACATATATCATCGAAAGAAAAAGCTGGATCCTTCTCTTCTTGTTCACACAACTTGTTGTCATCCTTATCTCTTATATAGACGCTTCCATCCCGTTCGAATCCAGTTTCTATATCATTTTTTAAATATGCTTATTTTTATGATCTTTTTCATCATTCGTTACAACAAAGAGGCGAAATTCTATAAAAGCATGGATGAATGGGATAAAACCTCGGACTTAACAAGTATAATCGAGGCAGAGAGTCCTTTTGAAAAGATCGTCGAGGATAGTGTCACAATCCAAACAGAGCAGTATAGTAAAGGAGCAGCTGAATATTTGCAAAATATCGAAGAGGAACAGGATGACCTGACGTCCTGGATTCATGAGGTCAAAACACCTATCACAACAATGCAATTGATGATTGAGCGGATTGATGATCACACCTTAAAATCACAGCTAATGAATGAGTGGCTTCGTGTCCACCTCTTGCTTGATCAGCAGTTGCATCATAAGCGCATTCCTTTTATAAAAAATGATCTTTACATTGAAAAAATAGCATTGGAAGAGCTGATCTATACAGAAATTAAAGTACTCCGGTCATGGTGTATACAAAAAGGAATCGGCTTTGACGTTTCACTTGGAGCTGCAGAAGTACAGACAGATGCCAAATGGCTTTCATTTATGATCAGGCAGCTATTTACAAACGCGGTGAAATACAGCGAGGAATCAGATATTATTGTTAAAAGTTATGTCGCAAATGGACAGATAAAAATCCAGATCACCGATTCTGGGCGAGGCATTGATCCAAAGGATATCTCAAGTATCTTTGAGAAGGGGTTTACATCCACGATCAAACATCAGGACAGTTCAGCAACCGGAATGGGGCTTTATTTAACTAGAAAAGTAGCAGGTTCCTTAATGATTGATATTGAGGTAGACTCGAAATTAGGGGAAGGCACTACGTTCACTCTTACCTTCCCAAAAAAGAATGATTTCGTGCATCTTACAAGCATGTGACAAAAACGTCACATGCTTCTCTTATTTGTTCGGCGAATCGAAGGAAATAAGATGTTGATTCTTATATGATAAAACTATCAGGAAAAAGGAGTGATTCATCGACATGATACTTGAAGCAAAAAAAATTCATAAAAGCTACGGGAATAAATTTAATAAACAGGAAGTATTAAAGGGTATAGACGTTAACGTACAAAAAGGAGAATTCTTAAGCATCATGGGGGCGTCCGGGTCCGGTAAAACGACCTTGCTTAATGTCCTCTCTTCTATTGATAGGGTCAGTCAGGGAACGATAAAAATTGAAGGAAAAGAATTCACGGGAATGAAAGAGAAACAGCTGGCCGAATTCCGAAAGCATCATTTAGGCTTTCTTTTTCAGGAATATAATCTTCTGGATACACTGACAGTCAAAGAAAATATTTTACTGCCATTATCCATCACCAAAGTATCCAAAAAAGAAGTGGATCACACATTTCAGTCTATTGCCACAGAGCTTGGCATTTATGAGGTGAAGGATAAGTATCCGAACGAAATATCCGGCGGACAAAAACAACGAACATCCGCAGCACGGGCGTTTATTCATGATCCGAGTATTATTTTTGCCGACGAGCCAACTGGTGCATTGGATTCCAAATCCGCTTCTGATCTATTAAATAAGCTGAGCGAATTAAATCAGAAACGGAATGCAACTATTATTATGGTTACACACGACCCCGCTGCGGCAAGCTATTCCTCAAGAGTCATATTTATTAAGGATGGCGAGATGTATACGCAATTAAACAAGGGCGAGGAAACGAGACAAGAATTCTTTAAGGACATCATAAAAACACAGGGTGTACTGGGTGGGGTGCAAAATGAGCATTAATCATCTCATCTATCGAAACCTGAAAAAGAATATAAAGAATTATTACCTTTACGTTTTTGCACTGGTTTTCAGTGTCGCACTGTATTTTGCCTTTGTCACGCTGCAATATGATCCGTCTATGGACAAAGTAGAGGGCTCCATTAAAGGGGCTGCAGCAATACAGGCAGGATCTGTTTTGCTTGTCGCTATTGTCGCCGTGTTTATTTTCTATGCCAACAATATTTTTATTAAGCGCCGCAGCAAAGAAATCGGCTTATTTCAATTAATTGGCATGACTAAGGGAAAGATTTTTCGGATTCTCAGTGTGGAAAATGCCTGTCTGTACTTTGGCTCCCTTGTTATCGGCATCTTTATTGGATTTTCCGTTTCAAAGCTGATCGTGATGATATTGTTTAGAATCACTGGCGTAGAGGCAGTTACAACGTTACGTTTTTCAACCGAAGCACTGGTGCAGACACTACTTGTTTTTGCGGGAATCTATCTCTTCATTATGCTATTGAATTATATTTTCATTAAGAAACAAAGCATTCTAGTCTTATTTCAGGTTAAGTCTTCAACGGAAACAAAGGTGAAGAAAATGTCACTGTGGCAGATGATCATTGGCATCTTGGGAATCGGATTAATTATTTTTGGTTACTGTGTGTCTACCAAATTATTCAGCGGCGAATTTTCTATGATGACTGAATTATCTGCGGCCATACTCTTTATATTAGGTTCTGTCATTATCGGGACGTATCTTTTCTATAAAGGATCTGTCAGTTTCATCTTTTATCTCATTCGGAAAAGGAAAGATGGATACTTAAATCTTAATGATGTGCTTTCACTTTCCTCTCTTATGTTCCGGATGAAATCAAACGCCTTATTGCTCACGGTCATTACCACCATATCAGCACTAGCGATTGGACTCTTATCACTGACCTATATTACCTATTACTCAGCAGAAAAATCTGCAGAACAATACGTTCCAAGTCACTTTTCCATGATAAACACGGAAGATGCGGAACAGTTTACAAGTGCTTTGGAGGAAAATCAAATCCCACATAGTGAAACGCGTATAGATGTGATCCAGGTGGAAACGGATATATCACAAATCATGGAATCAAATGTTGATGATCCCGCATTACAGTATGATCCGAGCATCATGCAGTTATCTGTTGTCAGTGAGGAAGCAGTTGGGGCGTTCGATGTATCTCCTAAAGAAACCTATTTTGCTGGTTATAGTCAGGTGATGCAGCAAATGATGTCCTTGAATGAGTCAGGCCAAATCGTGATGGAAGGAGAAAATGAGTCCATTCCGCAAAATTATTTAGGATTAAGAGATGATTCCATCCTGCCTATCTATTTTACTGCTGGCGGGCTTCCGGTAGCAGTTGTAGACAACACAATCTTTCAACGGCTCGCACAGGATATTGACCCTGATATTCAAAGAGAATCATCTATTTACATCGGACTTGATATGAAAGATCGATCAGATATGGAACAAGCAAATGAAATTTTTCAGGACATGACGTTTAATGCGAATGCAAATTCTTCTCAACTCGGAACCAGCAACAGTCAAAAAATGAATATGGGTCTGATTATGTTTATCGTCGGCTTTTTAGGATTAGCCTTTCTGATTACATCGGGATGTATTCTTTATTTTAAACAAATGGATGAGGGGGAAGAAGAGAAGGGGAGTTATACTATCCTGAGAAAGCTCGGCTTTACACGAGGAGACATATTACGGGGGATTCAAATGAAACAACTCTTCAACTTCGGGATCCCATTGGTGATTGGATTATTGCATAGCTATTTTGCAGTGAAGTCTGGATGGTTCTTGTTCGGCACGGAACTGTGGACACCGATGATTCTTGTTATGTTGGTGTATACGGGCTTGTACTCTATTTTTGGGATACTCTCGGTAATCTATTATAAACGGTTGATTAAAGAAGCACTTTAATAGGTAATGCTTTGCCTCTGAAAATGCAGAAATTTATCACCAATGTCGAAAGTGCCCCTACCTCTTAGCGCAATCGTACGTGGCGAGGTGAATCGACAAAAATAGAAGTATATGATAGCCAAACGTTTGTTTTTAAATTGTAAAAATTATATAATATGATTAATAATTAAAATGAAGGAAAGGGGGTTAGGATTTGGGAGAAAAAGCAATTTATAACACGCAGCAAATCTGGATTAAACCGGGTCATCGGATGTTCGCTTATTTTCAAGATATGTGTGAAAACAGCAAGAATTTGTATAACACCACTAATTTTTACATTCGGCAAGTATACACAGGATTGACCACAAATAAACCATTACAATCATTGCAAGAAGAAGTATTAGATACGATTCATGCTAATGTCGAAAAGATAAATGTGAAACAATTAATAACATACGAAAAACGTCTGGCTAAAGAAAAGAAAAAACCAAAAGAAAAACAAAGCAAAGTTACTTGTAATCTCTTTGGGGTGCCTGATAAAAACAACCCGTATGTAAGTTATAACTTTTTAGATGCACTCTTTAAGCAAATCGAACAATCAGATTACCGATCACTTCCTGCACAAAACAGCCAATTTGTTATGCGTAATGTGTTTGATAACTGGAAGTCTTTCTTTGCGAGTTTAAAAGATTATAAAGAAAATCCATCTAAATATTTAGGAAGACCGAGAATACCAGGCTATATTAAGAGCGCAATGCGAATAGCTACATTTTCAAACCAAGATTGCATTATTAAAAATAAATGTTTGAGGTTTCCCAAAATAAAAGAAAAGCTTAACCTGGGAAAACTGGGTTACACAAATGAAAAACTAAAATCGGTTCGTGTGATTCCGAAGTACGGTCAATTTGTTGTGGAAATTGTTTTTGAAGGAAATATTGCCAAACCTATTTCCGAAATTCCGAAGCGTGTGATGGCGATTGATTTAGGAATTGATAACCTTGCAACCATTACAACAAACACAGGAAAGGCGCCTGTTTTGTTGAAGGGCAAAAATATCAAATCAATAAATCAGTTTTATAATAAAATACGTGCGTATTACAACCGTATTCTACGCCAAGGAAAGTCATCGAAAGAAGCATTGTTTTCATCTCATCGGCTTCAAAATCTCGATGCGCTTAAACATCGTAAATTAAAGGATTTGTTTCACAAAGCAAGCTTTTTTATTATGAGTATAGCTGAATTAGAAGATATAGATACCATTATAATTGGGCAAAATAAGGGATGGAAGCAAAACGCTAACATGGGGACAAAGAATAACCAGAGGTTTGTTGGTATTCCTTTCAGCCTGCTCATTAATATGATCAAATACAAAGCGGAGCGTGATGGTATTCATATCATTGTGACCGAAGAATCCTATACTTCTAAAGCTAGTTTTCTTGATGGGGACGATATACCAACTTATGGGGAAGAGATTGTTTCTAACTTTTCAGGGAAGAGAATCTCAAGCGGTTTATACCGGACAAAGGAAAACCAAATGGTTAATGCAGATGTAAACGGTTCTGCTAATATTATGAGAAAGTATTTAGTTAAAAAAGCGATCCCTTTATGCATCAAAGATGTTGAAATAAATCAGGTTTTAAGTTATCAAATCGCCTAAATGCAGTTCCGAAGGCTAGACCAACGGAATAGCGGGTCTGAGTGTGAATAGTCCACTGATGTCGCAGGTCCGGTAACGTTAATCGTTCGCTTTATAAGATCGATACGTTGCAAACTCCCATCTTCAAAACGTATCAGCGTTTAAGTGGGAGAAGTTGATTATCATGTTTAATAGCTAGGCTGACGGGAAAAGTCTAATTAGAGACAAAAGGAGTGAGACAATATGAATGTATTAGTTATCGGAGCGAATGGTAAGGTAGGTAAGAAGATTGTGCAGAAGCTTGCCGACTCCAAACACGAAGCGATAGCGATGGTTCGAAAAGAAGAACAGATGGATAAATTAAAAGAAATTGGTGCATCCAACGTAGTTCTCGCCGACCTTGAGAAAGATTTCAGTCATGCATTCGATGGTGTTGACGCAGTTATTTTTGCAGCAGGTTCCGGTGGATCAACAGGGGCAGATAAGACCTTGATCGTTGACCTATGGGGTTCCATAAAAGCAATGGACATGGCCAAGGAAAAAGGAATTAAACGTTTTGTACAATTAAGCTCTATTGGTGCCGGCAATCCGGATGAACAAGGTGATAAGATTAAGCATTATATGGTTGCCAAAGGAGTTGCCGACCGCAGCTTGCAAGCAACAGACCTTGACTACACAATCGTTCGCCCGGGTGTTCTTACCGATGAAGACCCGATAGGAAAAATCAAGACTGCAGACGTCTTTTCGAGCAATATTGATGATAAGTCTATAACAAGGGCGGATGTGGCACATGTACTTGTGAACGTGCTCGAACGTCCAAACACTTCGAAAAAAGCGTTTGAGGTCTTGCAAGGTGAGAAATCCATTGGCGAAGCGATGAATGCTCTATAAGATAGCGTAAGACGGTTTGGCCAGTATATGGCTGAGTCGTCTTTTTTCTTGCTGCACAAGTGCAACTAAGGGTGTCACCGAAAAGCTTGGTGACAACCAAGTTTTCTAGTATTTTTGATCTTTTTTTGCTAAGCTGTATCCTATAAGACTGCATTCAAAAAAGAATAGAGGAACAAATCATGGACTCCGAACAAAATAAATCAGATATGTTAGACACAGCGCCTGTTGGCAAAGTATTTTTCAAATATTTGATTCCTTCCTTAACCGGCATGATGCTGATGGCATTGAATATCGTGGTAGATGGGATTATGGTAGGAAATCGATTAGGTCCGGTTGCGCTTGCCGGAGTCGGTATTGCCTCACCTGTATTCACCATTTTCATAGCGATGTCGCTTTGGATCGGTATTGGTGGAGCTACGTTGTTCTCCCAGGAAATGGGCGCGAAAAAACCGAGACGTGCGCAGTTTATTTTTACCCATTCTATGGTGTTAATTGCTGTGTTTACCATTGTCATTGGACTATCTGCTTTTGTTTTTCAGGAGCAGCTTGCTTATATGCTTGGGGCAAACGAGGATACATTTCCTTTCACTATTGATTATTTACATATTATGTTGCTATTCGGCTTTGTTTTTACAGTAGAAAATGCATTGAGCACCTTTGTACGGAATGATCAAAACCCGAACCTGGCAATGATTGCACTAATTCTTACTGCTGTATCCAATATTGGGATAAACTATTACTTTTTATATGTATTAGAATTGGGAGTAGCTGCTGTAGCTGCAGGGACCATCATAGCGTCTTTTCTTGGGGTGCTTGTGTTGGCTATGCATTTCTTTAGAGAAGGAAATAATTTACGCTTTGTTCCAATTAAATTTCAGCGGTCTTTATTTCGAAATACAATGACCGTGGGATTTCCCAGCTTTTTATCGGAAGTCGGAATTTCAGTGTTTACAGTGGCTTTTAACGTCACGTTGGCTCGAATTGCAGGAACAGCTGGGGTTGCCGCGTTCTCTGTCCTGAATTATGTCCATGGTGTGATGCTGATGATGTTTCTAGGAATGGCCTCGGCCGTCCAACCACTAGTCAGTTATTATCACGGTGCTAAAATGGCGGAAAGAACAAGGCAGACATTGAAGATAGCACTACGAGTGGCCGTAATGGTAGGAGTTGCAGCATTTGCGATTGGTCAGCTAGCCACAAGAGAGATCGTATCGATTTTCGGGCAGTTTCCGGAAGAAGTCATGGAAATTGCTGTTACGGGAATTCGATTATTTTTCATAGCCTATCTGTTTATGGGGATCAATTTTGTCATGATGACTTATTTTCAATCTGTTGCACAAATACGCATGGCAACTTGGATTACCGCATCGAGAGAAATTATTTTTATGATGATCTTTATACTAGTGCTGCCGCTGTTTTTAGGCATAAATGGTGTATGGCTCTCAGTTCCATTGGCCGAGTTGGTAGTGATGACTACGATATTTATTTATGTGAAGCGGAATAGGGAATTTAGGAGGGCTTTTTCAAGTTGAGAAGTGAGTGGTCATGAGGGAATCATGGCGCCCGAAAACATTGGAAGGAGTCCAAAACGGTCGTCATGGAAACTTCATGACGACCAAAGACATGAAAAATTAGTCAAAACGGTAGTCATGAGAGCTTCATGACGCCCGAAAACGCGAGAAAGCTGTCAAGACAGTAGTCATGAGAGCCATCATGGTACCTACTCTAACTCAAAAGCCTTTGCCAGCAACTCTATCCCCCTCATCCGATTATGAATTCCTGCTACGTTCGGTATTATTGTTATTTCATCTGCTAGGTAAAGTTCGGCTATTCTCTCAATTTCTGCTTTTACTTGCTGTGGGTCCCCGATGATCATTCGCTTACGGTTCTCGTTTACTTTTCCTTCTTCAGCAACACTTATACCCCGTTTTTTGGCTGTTTGGATAGATGGATAGTAGGGTGACGGATTAGATGATTCGACAAATAGCAGCCATAAGTCAAAGGCCGTGGCAATTTCCTCCGCTTCTTCTTCTGTTTCCGCGACAATGGCGAAAACAGCTATCATTACTTTTGGTTTTTCCAGTAATGGAGATGGTTGAAACTGTTTTCGGTAATCGGCAACAACCTCGATGCCTGTTTCAGATGGCTTGGTAAAATGAGCGAAGGCATAAGCGGATCCATTTGCTGCTGCAATTTTTGCGCTCCCGCCACCTGTTCCAAGCATCCATAATTCCGGGACTGTTTGTACTTTTGGGGTTGCGATCAGATTACGGAAACGATGATCTTCTGATGTATCATCTGTTAGGAATTTGTATATATCTTCTATTTGCTGTTCATAAGATAGTCGTTCTCCTTTTTCTTCGTTCATCGCTTTATTAACAAGTCGGTAGCTAGGAGACCGACCGATTCCTAAGTCAATTCTGTCTGAGTGAAGGGCTTCCAGCATGCGAAAATTTTCTGCAACTTTGTAAGCACTGTAATGTGGAAGCATAATACCGCCTGATCCAATACGAATACGGTTAGTGGAAGTGGCTAAGTGCATCATAAGCATTTCGGGCGTACTTCCAGCAACAGATAACACGTGATGATGCTCTGCAACCCAAAAGCGCCTGTATCCGAGCTCTTCAGCATGTTTGGCTAGTTCTGTTGTTTGGAGCAATGCTTCTCTGGGGTCAGAGCCCTCATCTACAGGTGAATAATCGAGTATATTTAAGGCAATCATTTTAGAGCCCTCCTTATATCACGTACTGATTAACTTCAATTTTCTTACTTTTAGTTAAAGAAGGCAACTAATTGGTTTTTTAGCCCCCTTTCTACAACTATAATCGTTCGTATCCACTTGTGGGTGGTGTTCATCAGGAAATTTGATTTGTTTGCCACCAATTCCACCTCTCAAACGATTATACATATGAAGGAAAGGCCCTGTCCTCACTACAATAAAGTGATAAAGCGGCTAGGGGCAAACCAGGATAGACCCCCGAGGTATGATATATGGCTAAATGGTTTAAAATATAAATCACTGGAAACTGGTGGAATGTCATGTAATTGTCAATACTATTGTCTTTATATCATGTCAAAATGGGTTTATACTAGCTGTATAGTGAAAATTGAACTTCGGTCGCCTTTTTCCGAAATAATTACGATGTGAATTAATTTCGCACTAAATATAACTACACTTGTTCAATGGTGAACACGATTATTAGGGAGGTTTAAATCACGATGGAATTAGATACGGTCTTGATGAGCAGATTGCTTACTGCTATGACACTAGGCTTCCATATCATATTTGCAACCCTTGGTGTTGGGGTTCCTTTGATGATTTCAATAGCAGAGTTTCTTGGGATTAAAAAGAAGGATCCGCATTATACCATGTTAGCTAGACGATGGGCGCGCGGATTTGTTATTACGGTTGCAGTTGGTGTCGTAACCGGTACCGCTATTGGCCTGCAATTATCTTTAGTATGGCCTAACTTTATGCAGGTTGCAGGTAATGTTATTGCCCTGCCATTATTTATGGAAGTCTTCGCATTTTTCTTTGAAGCGATTTTCATAGGTATTTATTTATATACATGGGATCGATTTAAAAAGCCAATAACACATTGGTTTCTATCCATCCCGATTATCATTGGTGGTGGAATGTCAGCTGTATTTATAACAACAGTTAACGCTTTTATGAACACGCCGGATGGTTTTGAAATGGAGAATGGGGTTTTTGCGGCTGTTAATCCATTTGAAGCAATGTTGAACCCTGCTGCACCATCAAAAATATTTCATGTGTTAAGTTCGGCCTATTTAGCATGTGCGGTTCTTCTTGCTGCCTTTGCAGCTTTTATGCTGTTAAAGAAAAAGCTTTCTAAACAGGCATCTGCCTATCATAAAAAAGCACTAAAATTCACATTAACGGTTACGTTTGTATTCGCAGCTATTAACTTTTTGGCAGGAGATGTTTCGGCTAAGTTTCTTGCTGATGAACAACCGGAAAAATTGGCTGCAGCTGAATGGCATTTCGAGACAGAAGAAGGTGCAGATCTGATATTATTTGGCTGGCTGAATGATAATAATGAACCAGTAGGTGAGATCCGCTTCCCTAATGTACTTAGCTTTTTGGCACATGGTGACTTTAACAGTGAAGTAACTGGATTAGAAGAAACTCCTGAAGACTTGCGACCGCCACTTTGGATCCATTATATGTTTGATTTAATGGTAGTAATAGGAGGATTTCTCCTGGGTATATCACTGCTTTATCTTATTGTTAGTAAGGTGAAAAAATGGAATGAGCATAATAAATGGCTACTTTGGGGCATCGTTTTAAGCGGACCCTTAGCATTTCTTGCGATTGAGTTTGGCTGGATTTATGCAGAAGAGGGCCGGCAGCCATGGATTATACGCGGCTATATGACAGTGAGTGAGGCAGCAACGTCTTCACCTTACATTGGCTTAATGTTCTTATTGTTCCTAGGCTTGTATATCGTATTAGGAACATTATGTGTAGTAGTATTACGTAAGCTATTTCGTAATAATCCTGTCGAGGAAGAACTGGAAAAACAGTACCCAACCATAGAAAAGGGTGATGAATCATGAGTTATGAAATAGTTGGTCTTGCAGTGTTATGGATCTTTCTATATGGATACCTGATCGTAGCTTCTGTTGACTTTGGCGCGGGATTCTTTGCCTATTATGCAAAAGTCACGAAAAAAGATCACATTATTAATCAGTTGATATCCAGGTATTTATCGCCGGTGTGGGAAGTGACCAACGTATTCTTCGTGTTCTTCTTCGTTGGTGTGGTAGGATTTTTCCCGGACACAGCTTATTATTATGGTAGTGCATTGTTGGTTCCTGCCAGTATTGCAATCATATTGCTGGCGATACGAGGATCGTTCTACGCATTTGAAAATTATGGCTCAAAGAAAAGTAATGTGTATATGTTCTTGTATGGTGCAACCGGGTTATTAATACCTGCATCATTATCCGTCGCTTTAACATTATCAGAAGGCGGGTTTATTGTTGAAGAAAATGGGGTCGTTTCATTGCAGTATATGGAACTATTTACAAGCCCACTGGCATGGAGTATTGTCGGCTTAGCTATTGTATCGGTACTGTTTATCAGTAGTACATTTCTGACATTCTATGCTTCCTATGCAAATGATAAACCTGCATTGAAGCTTGTTCGGAATTATGCATTGTTCTGGAGTACGCCAACGATAATTGCTGGGCTGACAACATTTATTTTCTTAAGTCAGCATAATGAAAGGCATTTTCAAAACATGATGGATCTATGGTGGATGTTGGGCTTATCTGTAGGGTTCTTCATGATTGCCATGTGGCTGCTTTATCAAGGGAAACGTTATGGGCTGGCATTTATTAGTGTAATGCTACAATTCTTCTTTGCCTTCTTTGCATACGGAATAGGTCATTATCCGTATATCTTGGACCCGTATATCACCATTGCAGATGGTGCAACACATCCATCCATGGGAATTGCCTTGATTGTAGCGTTTATTGGTGGCCTTCTTTTATTAATACCTTCTCTAATTTTATTAATGCGGTTATTTTTATTCGACGCGGATTATGTGAAGGGGAAAAAATAATGACATATGAGCTAAACAAATCTGACGTTGGGGGGATTTGCATATAATGTCTAGTTTAAAAGAAATAGCATTCACACAGAAAAAAAGCATGTTATTTCTGCTTATGTCAACTGTAGTAACAGGTGCAGCGATTATCGCTCAAGCTTATCTTATCGTTATGATCGTTGATGGTGTCTTTTTGCAAGGGGCATCTTTTCAAGAAATCCTCCCAGCCTTGGGGGGATTATTGCTCGTTCTTCTAGCAAGGACGGCGTTCAGCTATATGAACGGTCGTAAGGGTATTCAAATGGCAGCAAAAGTGAAGGCTGATTTTCGCAAACGTATCTTAGCTAAATATTCGAGAAATCCTATGCAGGCCTCTTTGCGTGGGCAGTCAGGACAGAAGGTAAGTGTGATGATGGATGCTGTCGACGAAATTGATAACTATTTCAGTCAGTATATTCCTCAAATGATTCAAACATCTTTCATCCCGCTTTTGGTTCTCGTTGTTGTTTTCACACAACATGTGAACACAGGCCTTATTATGATCATCACCGCACCGTTCATTCCTATTTTTATGGTCATCATTGGCATGAAAACCAAACAGAAATCAGAAGAACAGATGGATGAGCTTGCGGCGTTTTCCGGACGCTTTCTGGATACATTGCAGGGACTTACTACACTTAAATTATTCGGGCGTGCAAAACAGCAAAAAGAAGCGATTGAAAAGAGCAGTCTAGGCTTTAGGGATGCGACGATGGAGATATTAAAAGTTGCCTTTACTTCTTCTTTTATGCTTGAGCTGATTTCGATGCTTAGCATTGGGCTGGTGGCTCTTGAATTGGCGATCCAGCTTATCATTTATGAAAGTATTTCCTTCTTCACTGCTTTCTTTGTGCTCGTACTGGTACCTGAATTTTATACGTCATTGAAAGAACTTGGCAGCACCTTCCATAATGGCAGAAGCAGTATGGGTGCAGCCAAAAAGGTGGCAGATGAATTAGAAGCGACTAGTCAGGCAGTTAGTTGGGGGAGTGAGAGCTTAAACAAAGAAGCAACTCCGCCGAGCATTGATTTACGTGAGACTGGCTATAGTTACGGGGAGGATCAGTTTGCATTAACAAATATTGATGCACAAATTCGACCATACGATGCGATTGCCATTGTAGGCAGGACCGGATCAGGGAAAACAACACTGCTGCATTTGATTGCAGGCTTAATCGGACCTTCAGCAGGCGATATCGTTATTAATGGCAGGTCGCGAGCAGATTATAAAGAAAGAGAATGGTTTGATCAATTAAGTTATATTTCGCAGCACCCGTATATTTTCTCCGGGACCATTGCTGAAAACATCGCAATCGGTGGAAATGCTGATGTCTCCAGGAGCGACGTGGAGCAGGCTGCTGAGAAGGCGGGAATTGCTGCTATGATTCAATCCCTGGAAGACGGCTATGACACTCCAGTCGGTGAAGCAGGCAGAGGCCTTTCAGGTGGAGAACAACAACGACTTGCTATCGCAAGGGCGTTTCTGAAAAATCCATCGGTGATTCTTTTTGATGAGCCGACAACCGGGCTTGATTTGCAAACAGAGCGTATCCTGCAGACATCGATCAATGAATTGTCCGAGAACGCCACAGTCATTACTGTCGCACATCGCCTTCATACGATTAAGAATGCGGATCAAATTCTATTCCTGGAAAACGGAGAGCTGATTGCAACAGGAACTCACGTTGCGCTTATCAATTCGGTAGCTGAATATCGAGCTATGGTAACTGTTCAGCAAGGAGGCTTGGCAGAATGAAAGATTTAGCGATTGTCATCAAGTTAATGATGGTAGAGAAGAAGGATATTCTTTATTCGATTATCTTTGGCTTTATTGCCGGTATTGCCGCTGTTGGCCTCTTTTCCGCGAGTGGGTACTTAATTTCAAAAGCTGCTTTTGCCCCGCCGTTATATACACTGATCATACTAACGTCATCAGTAAAGCTGCTCGGTTTAACAAAAGCAATAGCTCGTTATGCAGAAAGATATTTTTCCCATCGGGCGACATTTACGATTTTAAGTAACCTGCGCGTTTCCTTTTTCGAAAGGTTAGAACCATTAGCTCCCGGCATTTTTCAAAAATATCGAAGCGGGGATCTCCTTTCGAGAATTGTTGGGGATGTTGAAAGTCTGCAGAATTTCTTCTTGCGCGTGTTTTATCCACCGATTGTATTAGTTATGGTGTTCTTAAGCACTATTTTATTCACAGCATTCTTTTCCTTTTCTATAGCTGTTGTGTTGCTTGTTGGTCTGATTCTCACAGCTTTTGTCGTTCCGGCATTATTTGCTATTAGACAAGCAAAAATAGATAGTGATGTAAGAGAAGGAAGAGGGGTACTTTCGACAGAGGTTACTGAATTCCTCCATGGGTTCAGGGATTTAAAAATATACCAGAAGCTTGATGGAAAAGAGCAACAATTACTCAAGTCATCTGATACGTATATTAATGAGCAGGAAAGAGAAGGCGTTAATACATTGTATAATCAATCCGTGAATTCCTTTGTAACGCTTGTTGTATCCTGGTTTGTATTGGCGCTCGGGGCATATTTAATCGTAAATGGTCAATTAGAAGGAATTTTCCTGGCAATGCTTTTGATGATTTCCTTAACGGTGTTTGAAGATGCTGGTCCTATGGCTGTTTTCCCAATCCATATGCAGGACAGCAGTCGAGCGGCAACACGCCTTTTCTCTGTTGTTCGTGAGGAAGATGAAGCGGAAGAAGGAGCTTTGGAAGAGATTCAGTCAAATATGGCACCATCTATCGAAATGGAGCATGTTACGTTTGCCTTTCCAGATGAATGGCGGACAGCTGTGAAAAATGTTGACGTGAAGCTTCCTGCGGGTTCTAAGACGGCAATTGTTGGACCAAGTGGTTCTGGGAAATCAACGTTACTGCAGCTGTTATTGAAAATTAGTCCAGCAGATCAAGGTGACATTCGTTTTAATGGCGTTTCTATTGATCGATTAAATGAAGAAAGCATTTGGAAAGAAGCGAATGTCGTTCTGCAGGAAAATCATTTTTTCTATGGAACAGTAAGGGAAAATCTGCTTTTGGCCGGTGATGAGTTGACTGATGAGGAATTGAATACGGCGTTAGCAAACGTACAGCTGGAACATTTTGACCTAGCAGACCCTGTCTTTGAAAAAGGAGAGAACCTTTCCGGTGGAGAAAAACAACGGATTGCGACTGCTCGGGCGATGCTAAAGGGAGGTCGTCTTTGGTTATTGGATGAGCCAACATCTTCAGTCGATGCACTGACGGAGCACTCCATTTATGGGCATCTTCACGAAAAAGCAGCGAATGACACGCTCATGTTAGTCAGTCACCGCTTAAGGGGTCTTGAAAAAATGGATCAGATTATTGTGATGGAGCAGGGCGCAATTATTGAATCCGGTACGTTTGAGGAATTGATGGATGCGAAGGGTTATTTTTATGAAATGAAGGAGATTGAGAAGAGTTTGTTGTAGGGGATAGCGTTCAGTTATTCCCATTTTTTTATTTAGAGATATTGAAATTTTCCCTCATTGTCTCTATGCTTAAAGAGACTATATGAAGATGGGAGCAGGGCAATGTTTAAAAGGGGTTTACGCATTAGTTTAATTATGTTGGTATTATTTTTGGTTGCTTGCAATGATGAACAAGATGCTGCGTCCGGTGATGAGCAAACCACGAATGATGAACAGAACGAAGCGGTAGAGGAAGCTGAAGAGGAAAGCATTTTAGATGAGCTTGAGTCCGTAACGGAAATCGAGTCCAGAGAAGATATGAAAGCACAACAAGCGGGAACATTGGTATCGGATATTACATTGGAGCAAGAGCTGGAAGACCCAACCGATAAAGAGCTAGCCCCGTCAGTTGTTACAAATTTAGAAGAAGAATCGGAAAAGATCGCACAGGCCACGCAAGACCCGGATGAAATTAATAAAGCATTTATTCATTTGCTTGGAACACCTCATTATCAAGAATTGATTGAAAAAGCAGAGGAGTTTGAGCCTGATTTTGAAGATCCGTTTCTTCCGGATCCAGGCAAGTCTGAAGAAGAAATCGAGAATGAACCTGCTAATGGAAAAGCAATTATTTTACTTGATGCAAGTTCAAGTATGTTATTAAGTGTGGATAATGAAGTGAAAATGGATATAGCGAAGGATGCTGTAGAGCGCTTCGGGGAAACTATCGGGCAGGACAATGATGTTTCATTAGTTGTATATGGCCATAAAGGCTCTGAATCAGAAGCGGATAAGGAATTGTCATGTAATGGAATTGAGGAGATTTATCCAATGAGTTCCTATGATGAAGCGGAATTTGCCGATGCATTATCTAGTTTTGAGAGTAAAGGGTACACTCCATTGGCAGGGGCCATCCAAAAAGCGGCAGATATGAGCAGCGACTTCACGGAGCCGACCACTGTGTATGTCGTTAGCGATGGCGTTGAAACATGTGATGGGGACCCTGTCGAAGAAGCTGAAATTTTTGTAGAGGATAGTGAAGACAAATCGGTAAATATCATTGGTTTCAATGTGGATCAGGATGCGGAAGAGCAGCTCAAAGCAGTTTCGGATGCCGGCGAAGGGGAGTATTTTTCAGCAGATAATGCAGATGAATTGAAAACAACCATTGAACAAAAGTGGCTCCCATCCAGAATCGATTTGGCATGGGCTTTCACAAAGGCACCTGATTCATGGGAGATTCTCGCAGAGTATGACCGTTTTGATGAAGATGTAAACCCAATAAAAGCCGTTATTGACAGTGAAGCTTCCAGGTATTCAGAAGCTCTTCAGATCTTAAATGATAGGGATCTAGTAGAACCTGAAGTAAGTGAAGAAGTTCGGGAGCTTATGCAGGAAAGATCCAGTAAAATGCAGGATCTAATAAGCGATTTCAGTACTGAAAAGAAAGATGAAGTCGAAGCAATTGCAGATGAAATACGTGAAGAAGTAGATGAATGGACGGAAGAAATGAGGAAGCAAAAGGATGAAAGAGGGGATTTGTTTTAGCTAAATGAAAGTAGGAATGCTGTGTAGTTTATTTACCGTGGAGAAAATATAAATTCATATAACATTTAGTACACTATTATTTATTGGTATGGCAACGTTTTAATGAAAATCTTATATTTTAACATTGTCTTAAAGGCATTGTTGATAGTTAATAATTGATTTTCTAAAACACCTTTTAATTTAAATGCTATGTTAGCCTATATTAGGAAAATGTATTTTTGAAAAGTATTAGCCAGATATTGTAGTTAAACTAATGCAACAGCAAGTTGAACAAGTTATACATCGAATAGTTTAAAGTTAAGGCATTTCTTTGAAATAAGAAATGCTTTTTTATATTTTTATCTGAAATATAAAGTCCATAACAATAAATAAGTTGTCATTATCAATAAAAATATATTGTTAATCAATAAATAACGTGTTAATATAAATATAAAATAAATAAGAGAGGTGCTTTTTATGAAACGAGGTTCAACGTTATTTTTAAAGTTAGCTATTTTTGTTATTGGGGCTCCAGTTCTTGCTTTTTGCATATTTATGGTGCCTACTATAACTAAGAATGTAGTAGAAGGACTTTCGGGATGGGATTATGTGATGCTTGGCATTTTAACCATTATGTATCTATCGGCAATTCCATTTTACTTTGCGTTGTATCAGGCATTTAAACTTTTAGACTATATAGATACAAATAATGCGTTCTCGAAATTGTCTGTAGGATCTTTAAGGAAAATAAAAAAATGTGCAATCACAATAAGCAGTTTATATGTGCTCGGATTGCCGCTTTTCTATATCTTTGCTGAGCTAGACGACGCCCCAGGTGTTGTAATTGTCGGGATGATGTTTGTTTTTTCCCCGTTAGTGATTGCAGTCTTTGCAGCTGTTCTCCAAAGGCTTTTACAAGAAGCGATTAATATGAAATCAGAAAACGATTTAACGGTCTGAGGTGAAAACAATGGCAATTGTAATCAATATTGATGTGATGTTGGCGAAAAGAAAAATGAGTGTAACAGAACTTTCGGGAAGGGTTGGAATCACAATGGCTAATCTTTCTATATTGAAAAATGGAAAGGCAAAAGCGATTCGATTATCAACTTTAGATTCGATCTGTAAGGCTTTAGAATGTCAGCCTGGAGATATCTTAGAATACCAAAGCGACGATACCCATGATTAATAATAAGCCTTTGGAAGCAACAAATATGAGGGCACTAAACAGCTTGTTTGTTTTTGGTTGGGAGGATGCCCTAGCTTGTTTGATTCCTATTGCTATATTTCCTCTTTGACTTTTACACAAATTATCCCACTTCCCTTCCTTCCAGGGTATGACTGGGTTCATGGCCCGCTATTAATGAACCTGTCAATAATGGTCTAAGAAACGTTGCTATTTATAATCATATTATATTTTAACGGTAAGTGAACTTCTTAGTAAGAATGCGTAGGGTTCTTACTTACATTTTTAATTTATCCGGACGCACCTCATATCATCTAAATATACGCCCATAACTGATTTATAAATTCATACCCAAAGTAGACACTAAATCCAAACAAAATCAATGCGGCAATGATAGAAACCCATTTTAAAATAGCTTGATTTAATAACTTTCTTGTGTAATGAATAATACTCATTAAACCTAAATCGTGGATTAATATGCCAATTAAAATTCCGGCTGCAACGATAATAAAATGCACTTGACTCTCACCAGTAAGAGAAGACGCTAGTAACGGCCCGAAAATACCAATCCAAAACACAATATTTGCTGGAGAAATAGCCATTAAAAAGCCAGAAGTATAAGCCTTTGCTAATGACTTCCTTGGCGCAGAACCACTGAAATCGACAGGTGTTCGTGATTCTTTTAAACTATCGGCACCAATGACTAACAAGAATATAAATCCTAGCAACCACATGAAGATTTCTACCATCGGATGTGTTAATAGAGGCGATAGCCCAAAATAAATCAATGTAATTAATGTTAAATCGATCGTCATTCCACCTAAACCTACGAACCAACCACTTAAAAATCCATTCCGCAAAGCCTGCTTAACCATCTGTACGGTCATTGCTCCAGGTGCCATGGATAGTGCCAGACCTAATAAAATATAGGAGAGTAGTGCAGTCATGATGAGATGCTCCATTCTTAAGTTGAAGTAATTCGTATATTTTATAGTAAAAGTGTTTCAATTTCAATTAACTGTGTGGATCGCTGTTAAATAGACGGTTAGTGCTGATAAATTGGGCAACCGCTGATAAATGAGCTTTCCGCCGAATTTTAGCTGAAATAGTCGTCAGCGTATTGATTTTCAAGAAAATATACCCAACGATTCTATCCGTCTAACAGCCACTCTCAATCGTTCTTCATCTACTAAAAGCCCAACGCGTATATAGCCCTCTCCGTGTTCCCCGAAGCCATTGCCTGCTGCAACTGCTACATCTGCCTTTTCAAACAGAAGATCAGAGAAACCCTCACTGGTATATCCTTCAGGAACCGGCAGCCATGCGAAAAATGACCCTGTTGGAGCTTTAATATTCCAACCAATGCGCTCGCATTCGGTAACGAGTACATTTCGGCGGGATTCATAAAGTGCTACTTGTTTATCTACACAGGACTGGCTACTCGTTAGTGCTGTGACGGCAGCTTCTTGCACGGCAGGGAATATACTAACAAATAAGTGATCTTGCAAGAGATTGATAGCTTCAATCATTTTTGCGTTTCCGACAGCAAATCCGACCCGCCAGCCTGCCATGTTGTATGTTTTCGACAATGTATACAACTCTATTCCGACTTCTTTAGCACCGTCTGCTTGCAAAAAGCTTACCGGTTTTTCATCATCAAAACCAATGGCTCCATAGGCAAAGTCATGAACAATTCCTATATTCGATGTTTTAGCAAGACTCACCGTTTCTTTGAAAAATTCAATGGACGCAGTTGCGCCTGTCGGGTTATTGGGATAATTTAAATACATTAGTTTTGCTCGGGTCTTTTGCTCATCAGTGAGCAGGCCATATTCAGGTAAAAATAGGTTTTCTTCCGATAAAGGCATGGTTTCATAGGTTACATCTGCAAGACTCACGCCGGATAAATAGTCCGGATAACCCGGATCTGGAAGCAACATCACATCTCCTTCGTTCATCAACGCAAGAGGAAGCTCAACCAATCCTATCTTTGCTCCAAATAAAATCGCTACTTCCGTGTGGGGATCAATATCGACGTCGTATTCCCGTTTATAGAAATCGGCAGCAGCCTGTTTTAATTCAGGAGTCGCTTTGAAAGGGGAATATTTATGTGTTTTCGGGTCCTCAGCAGCCTCTTGTAGTGCTTTTACAATGTGGGGCGGTGTCGGCTGATCAGGATTTCCCTGGCCAAGGTTAATAATATCTCGCCCTTGCCGAGTGGCATCAGACACTTTCTGGGCAAGTGCTGCAAAGAACTGGTTAGGTAAATTTTTTAGGCGATTTGAAAAATCCATTGTAGCAACCCCTTTTTAAATAAGTTTTATGCTTTTAGTGAAGTATAATCTTTTCGTGGGTGAACTACAATGGCTTTTCATGAAAAACATTATTAGTTAAAATCATCGAAAAACTTACGCGTAATATATTGCATTTTTCGCAGGATAATAGTATGATAGTTTTTATCAATATATTGCATATAGTTCAAAAGTATTATGATCTTTTAGCATAATCAACATCGTAGGGGGAGCATTTATGAAGGAAAAACTACCATTTTCGTCTGCTGTCGCAATAGGAGTCATGTTGTTTGCACTATTTTTTGGAGCTGGAAATCTGATTTTTCCGGCAGAACTTGGTCAAAATGCCGGAACGAATCTTTTGCCGGCTGTTATAGGGTTTCTGATTACCGGGGTTGGATTGCCTTTAGTAGGAATTTTAGCGTTAAGTTATTCCGGAAGTAATGATTTACAGGAGCTTTCAAGCAGGGTTCATCCCATTTACGGCATACTGTTCACCTCACTTGTCTATCTGACGATTGGGCCATTTTTCGCAGCACCACGTACAGGTACGGTTGCGTATGAGGTTGGTATCATGCCGTTTGTAAGTGAAGAAAACTCACAGTTAGTATTGCTTGTTTTTACATTATTGTTTTTCGCAGCCACACTTTTATTTTCCCTAAAACCTGCAAAGCTTGTGGATAATGTGGGGAAAATATTAGCACCAGGTATTGTTGTTCTTCTGGGTATCTTATTAGTCGCGGTCGTCGTCCAGCCAATGGGATCCATTCAGGCGCCACAAGAAGCTTATAGTAGTGGGGCATTTATACAAGGTTTCTTAGAAGGGTATAATACGATGGATGCAATAGCTTCACTTGTGTTCGGGATTATCGTTATTAATGCAATTCGTTCCATGGGTGTAACTTCAAAAAGTGGAATACTAAAGACAACTGCTAAAGCGGGCAGTATTTCAACAGTATTACTTGCAGTTATCTATATGGGTATTGCTTATTTGGGGGCAACAAGCACTTCAACTTTTGGAATATTTGAAACAGGTGGACCGGTCCTTAGTAGCGGTGCGTCCTATTATTTTGGAGCATTGGGATCCATAATGCTGGGGATTGTTATTATCCTTGCTTGTTTAACAACGAGTATCGGTTTGACAACGGCCAATGCTGAGTACTTCCATAAATTGATTCCGAAAATCAGTTATAGAGCGTTTGTTATATTCTTTGCGACGATAACATTTGTGATTGCGAATTTCGGATTGGCGAATATTATTACCTACTCACTCCCGGTTTTAATGTTCGTGTATCCACTGGCAATTGTGTTAATGCTGTTGGCATTCCTATCACCACTGTTTAATCACGCGCGGATGGTGTATGTTTCAGCAATTGCGGTTACATTTTTGATCAGTATCTTTGATGGGTTGAAATCCTTATGTGAGTCACTGGGGATCGATTACTTTGCATGGATGCAACCATTTATCTCCTTTTACGAACAGATCCTTCCTTTATATAATGAGGGTCTTGGATGGCTGTTACCTGCCGTCATCGTTATTGTGGTAACGGGGGTCATTGCTCGTATTCAAAATGTAGCCACAGCCAACGCATAATATAAAGTCGGTTTCCTCATTTGAAGAGGAAGCCGGCTTTTACTTTTGTTCCAAATTACGTGCATAATATTCCTCAATTGAACGGAGCCAGTTTTCCTTCATAACGGATGAGGCTTCCTCCTTGTTGTGTTGTTGTATTAATTCGATGATTGTTTTATGCTCTTCTATTGATTTTTCTGTTAGAACAATCGAGTTATGGTAAAACAGTCTTCTAACATGTGCCTGCAAGGAGCTTATTAGACCAGAGATATAT
This sequence comes from Virgibacillus sp. NKC19-16, assembly GCF_021560035.1. Taxonomy (NCBI): domain Bacteria; kingdom Bacillati; phylum Bacillota; class Bacilli; order Caryophanales; family Bacillaceae; genus Virgibacillus; species Virgibacillus salidurans. Next base: position 355,509 of record NZ_CP074373.1, read on the forward strand.
TTATTTTTCGCGGTATCCACAATAATTTGGTGAAATTCTTCATCAATTTTCAAAGCAGCATAAAAATTTTCCGAACGGATCGCCTCTGCAAACCGCATGTTTGTATGTGTAAGTAAATCAATGATATCATCCGTTAGATGGTCAATCGAAAGTTCGGCGGATAATGCCTGCAATGCCGCTAGAGGGGGAGGAGTTCATTAATGGATTCTTTTTCAACTTCTGTTACTTGTGTTGCTTTCCCTGGATACATTTTTACAAATCCATGTACTTCAAGCAGCTGAAGTGATTCCCGGACTGGGGTTCTGCTTACATTTAATGCGTTGGCAAGTTCCATATCCTGCAACTTCTCACCGGGCAACAATGTCCCATCGATGATCCATTGCTGAATTTGGTTGAATGCACTTTCCTTCGCAGACTGACGAATTGGTTTTAAATGATCATTTGGTATTGGCATTATTGTTCCCCCTTGTATAGAATTCCTTTTATATAGTATACATGAAAATGACATACATTGATATATAATATATTGCGTGGGATGTTTGCTTCATTTGGAAAACAACGTACAATGTAAGGAGCGGGCTGACCTGAGTCCGTGGCAATTATTTTTTAAAGGGAGTATTGGTACACGTGGAAATTCCTATTTTATATGAAGATAATCATTTGCTTATTGTTGAAAAGCCGATAAATATACCTGTACAAGCAGATAACACAGGGGATAAAGATTTACTTACATACCTTAAGCAGGACATTAAAGTTCGCTACCGGAAACCGGGCAATGTTTTCTTAGGACTTGTTCACAGATTAGATCGCCCCGTCGGAGGTGTGATTGTTTTTGCTAAAACGTCCAAAGCAGCATCCCGCATGTCTGATGTGATCCGTAGACAAGCAATGGAAAGAAGTTATTTAGCTGTTGTAAGAGGGGTTCCTGATAAAAGGCAAGGAAAATTAGAGCATTACCTGAGCAAAATTCATCAGGAAAACAAAGTGTATGCAGTTCCGGATCATCATAAAAAAGCCAAGAAAGCGTTGCTTGAATACAAGACGATAGCCCAAACGCAAGCATTAAGTCTGTTATCGGTTCAACTTCAAACAGGAAGACCTCATCAAATACGTGTTCAGCTAGCAGAAATAGGAATCCCAATCTATGGGGATCAGAAATATGGAAGTCATGTAAATAAGCCTGGACAGCAAATTGCCTTATGGGCTCATTCTTTATCCTTTGAACATCCAACGAAAAAGGAAATAATTACAGTAGATTCGCATCCACCAAGAGAACATCCGTGGAATCTTTTTGGGGCCTGTCCCTCGCCACATTAACGCGTTAAAGTAATGGGGGACAGGTCCCTGTTTTATTTTAATCTAGGAATATTGCTCATTATTTCAGTCATGGTGAAAGATATACAAGGGGTGTGGGGAGAAGTTACTTGTTCGTCTTTTTGGAATATATTCACAAGGTCATATTGTTCCGCATGTAGAGAATATTGCTCTAAGATGCCTGTCTTAGGTTCTACTATCCAATATTCGGGAATGTGGAAATTTGCATACGTATTCAGTTTATCGATTTTATCCCGTTTTAATGTAGACGGGGAAAGGATCTCTACAACAAGGTCTGGCGGCCCTGTTATACCGCGGTTACTTATAATATTCATTCGTTCCCTGTGGATGAGTACAAGATCAGGCTGCCTTACTTCATTATTAGCCAATATGACATCAATAGGGGCATTTAAAATAATATAATCTGATTCACAGCTTTTAGCAATATCTTTTTGCATCTGAAAACTTATCATCTGATGGGTCACGGTGGGCGCTGGGCTCATTAATTCTAATTGGCCATTAACTAGTTCATAGCGGTTTCCATCATCAATTGAAGCATAGTCATCATAGGTAAGGTTGCTTTCTTTTATTAGATCAGTACCGCGGTTCTTACTGTTACCATTATATTCATCGCTCATCATCATACCTCCAATCTATTTGTTTATAATAGTATACCATAGAGCAATGTACGTCGCTATGAAAGGCCTGTCTCCCGCCGATTTAATGCGTTACAGTGCTATTGTGGACTGTCTCATTTCCTGTACTTTCTACATAGGAACAGTATTTTTTCCTTTGTGGTTCTTGAAAATAAGATAATACGCGTTTGGTTTCGAGTAATGCGTCATCTTTGCCCTCAGTCATATAGCTAGGATAGCTACTCCAGACATAATTTTCAGGTTTGTTTACGATCTCCGCTTCAACCGGATTCAAGTGGATATATCTGCTTGCTTTAAGAAAGTAATCGCTCGTATCAATTAATTTTGCATAAAAACGACCTTGGAACACATGGCCTGATAATTCATAACGCTTATTAAAATATATAGCGTACCGGGAATGGATGAATTTGATGATCGCTCCGGGCGGATCTTCTTTTGTTTCTAGAAGCAGATGAATATGATTCGGCATAAGACCATATGCATGGAGGACAAAAGGGAAGTCTTCCTTGCAAGAACTGATAAGATCCATGTAGTACTGATAATCATCTAAATCATAAAATATGCTATCACGTCGATTTCCGCGAGCGGTAATATGGTAAGTAGCTCCTGGAAACCATATTCGAGGTTTTCGGCTCATTAATGATTCTCCTTTTCCAGTAATAATATGACTCTACCCTGCTTAGATGAACAAATCAACTATACAAAAGCCGATTTTGGCATGCTTTTACCTACCTAAAATGTAATTTTCTCCTTATGAAAATTGAAAAACTACTATCGAATTATAGTGTAAATCATAAATTTACAATTTTTTTAAAAGGGGGTCTGAAAGGGGGTCTGTCCTTCACCGAATTAAAGCTTTAGCGTAGTGGGGGACAGACCCCAAAATTCAAAATTAGTACCAGGTATTATTACTTTGTGATAAAATGAATGTACTAAGAATTGAGTTACATAAAGGAGATCAATCAAATGTATACTTTTGCAGCTAATTTTTTAAGGGTCATATTAGGATTATTCGGTAGGTTACGTGTCTATCAAAAGGAAAACATGCCACAATCAGGTGGATTTGTTATTGCGTGTACACATACAGGATGGGTTGATATATTGTGGCTTGGGGTTTCAGTTCTGCCTACCAAAATACATTATATGGCCAAAAAAGAACTATTCGAGACACGTTTTCTAAAATGGTTAATGCAAAAATTAAATGCATTTCCTGTCGATCGTGAGAATCCTGGTCCTAGTACGATCAAAACTCCGCGAAGATTACTGGCAGAAAATAAAGTAGTAGGTATATTTCCAAGTGGTACAAGGACAAGTGAAGAGACTCCATTAAAGAGAGGTGCGGTTACGATCGCTGGCCATTCCAAGGTTCCCATTGTTCCTGTGGCTTATGCTGGGCCGAACAATTTCAAAGATTTATTCAAGCGAATTAAACCACGAATAATCTATGGCGAACCAATTTATTTACCTAATCATTTATCAAGAAAAGAAGGACTAGAAGTAATGATGGATGAGCTTAACAGAGAACTAAAAAATCTACAGAAAGAGTTAAATAATAAGTAGTTATACTTAAAGGGGACTGTCTCTCATCACGTTAAAGCATTAACGCGGTGAGGGATAGTCCCCTTTTGAAGATGTTCTCCTCTATTGACCAACGTGGTCTAAAATGTTACACTCAAATCGACCGATATGGTCTATTTATAAATCACACTGAATATAAACCTATAAAGGGGGAGTGAGTGGCTATTACAAAGACATTTAATAACCTCGATGAAAATAAACAACAGCGTATTTTAAATGCAGCACTTAAGGAATTTGCAGAGAACGGTTATGAGCAAGCTTCAACAAACCGGATTGTGAAAAATGCTGGAATAGGCAAGGGAATGCTTTTTTACTATTTTAATAACAAAAAAGAGCTTTATCATTATCTAATCGATTATGCGATTAACGTGATGATTGATGAATATTTCAGTCTTATTGATACAAAGGAATCTGACTTTGTAGAGCGGTTGAAGCAGATTGCTCAAGTTAAATCGAACTATTACTATAATCATCCGGATGTCAGTAATTTTATTGGGAATATCTACTTGGATGATCAAGCGCAACTACCAGAAGGGTTGGAAAAGAGATTGCATGACTTACAAATAAAAGGATATTCTCTTTTATATGATAATGTAGATACAAGTTTATTCAGGGGAGATGTCAATGTAGAAAAAGTATATAAGCTTATCCGCTGGTCGATAGAGGGATACCAAAGTGAATTAATGGACTTCTTTAAAGGTCAGAATATATCATTTATCGACTTAGAACCCTATTGGGAAGAATTCGACGAATATCTGGAAATTTTAAAAACAAGTTTCTATAAACAAGAGGGGGAGTTCAAATGAGCGTACTGCAAATAAATAACCTGACAAAGAAATTCGGGAAATTTACAGCATTAGATGGAGTGAACATTGAAGTAAACGAAGGGGAGATTTATGGTTTCATTGGCCCGAATGGTGCAGGGAAATCAACGACCATTCGGGTGCTGCTCGGTATTTTAAAGGCAACAGCAGGGGGAGCAAAGATTTTTGGTAAGGATGTTTGGGCAGATGCGGTTGAGATTCATAAGCATATTGCCTATGTTCCAGGTGATGTAAATCTATGGCCAAACTTAACAGGTGGAGAAGTTATTGATTTATTTGTGAAACTGCGTGGTGGGAATAATAATAATCGGCGCGAGGAACTCATTGAGAAATTCAAATTAGATCCAACAAAAAAATGTAGGACCTATTCCAAAGGGAACCGGCAAAAGGTCGCTTTAATTGCGGCTTTTTCGTCTGATGCGGACCTTTATATATTAGATGAACCGACTTCAGGATTAGATCCATTGATGGAACAAGTTTTTCAGGATTGTGTCATGGAAGAAAAAAGGAAAGGGAAAAGTGTTCTGCTTTCTAGCCATATTTTATCAGAAGTTGAAAAGTTATGTGATCGAGTCGCTATTATTCGTGAAGGAGAAATTATTGAAAGCGGCTCTTTAGATGAGCTACGTCATTTAACGCGCAACAATCTGCTAGTTGAAACAAAACAACCCATTACGGCTTTACATGAGTTAAATGGTGTTCATGCCATTGAAGAACAGCAACAAGGCCTTGCGTTTCAGGTAGATTCAGAAGAAATGGACACAGTTATTAAGCATATAAGTCAATTTGGTATTGTGAAATTAGAAAGCGCACCACCGACATTGGAAGATTTATTTATGCGTCATTATGAAGGCGGGGAGCAAGCAGAGACAGGGGCAGGAGGTGCATCCTAATGGCAGATAATATGAAAAAAACTGGTGCGCTGTCTCGTTTTATTATAAGGCGGGATCGCATTCGTATTCCATTATGGTTAATCGGGATTACCTTTTTTACATTAATTGTGCCGATTGCTTTTGCAGATTTATATCCATCAGAACAAGACAGAGAAGGTATTGCTGAAACAATGGAAAATCCGGCGATGACAGCAATGGTGGGTCCGGGTGATTTAAGTAATTATACCATTGGCGCCATGACAGCACATCAAATGTTGCTTCTTACAGCAGTTGTTGTCGGGATAATGAGTATTCTGCTTGTGACTCGACATACACGGGCAGATGAAGAAGATGGACGTATCGAGATGGTTCGTTCCTTACCGGTAGGACGGTTGTCTAACCTAAATGCAACCTTATTTGTTTTAGTGATAACGAATGTGATTTTAGCGCTAATCACTGGTTTTGGATTATATGCATTAGGAATAAAAAGTATGGATCTGGAAGGATCTCTTCTATATGGCGTAGTATTAGGTGCAACTGGTATCTTCTTTGCTGGAGTGACTGCCCTATTTGCACAGCTTTCAGAGAGCTCCCGCGGTACGACTGGTTTTTCCATAGCGGTACTCATTATTGCCTATCTTGTTCGTGCAGTTGGAGATGTAGGTAACGAAACGTTATCATGGATCTCCCCTCTAGGCTGGGTGACACAGACAGAGGCTTATGCCACGAATAATTGGTGGCCGATTGTATTGATGCTCGGTGTATCTATCATTCTATTTATCCTTGCCAATTATTTGAATGCTGTTCGTGATTTGGAAGCAGGATTTTTCCCGGCTAGACCAGGTAGAAAACATGCTTCCTCATTTTTACAAGGCCCTACAGGTCTTGCGTTAAGACTTCAGCGGACTGGAATGATTGCTTGGGCGATTGGTATGTTTGTGATGGGTATTTCTTATGGATCCGTTATGGGTGATTTGGAATCCTTTTTTGAAGGCAACGAGGTCATGGAACAAATGCTAATGGAAGAGGAAGGATACACACTAACAGAGCAATTTATTCCGATGTTGATGATTGTAATGGCATTGCTCTCAACAGTACCTCCCATCATGGCAATGAATAAACTATATGGGGAAGAGAAAAAGAATCGGATTGAACATTTGCTTGGAAGAGCTGTTTCCCGTACTAAGCTGATGGGGAGTTATGTTGCAATTTCTGTTGTTAATGGATTTATTATGATTTCTCTTGCTGCCATTGGTCTATGGGCTGCGGGAGCCGCTGTTATGGAAGATGGGTTTGATTTTGGAACGATATATGGGTCGGCCCTAGTATACTACCCGGCAATGCTTGTTATGATTGGATTAGCTGTATTGATTATTGGTTTTCTTCCAAGGCTGACTAGTATCATTTGGCTCTATGTATTTTACTCCTTCATTGTTCTTTATTTAGGAGGATTATTCCAATTCCCAGATTGGGTTGGACAGCTCTCGCCGTATGGCTATATTCCTCAGCTTCCAGTTGAAGATATGGAATGGGCGCCGGTTATTATGCTGACAGTTATTGCAATTGTGCTGATGATTGTTGGATTTATTGGGTATAGGAAGCGGGATATTGAAGGGTAAGAGACGTGAGGAAGGCTCCGTGTTAATCAAACGTTTGATTAACTGGGGTCTGTCCTGCCTCCTGTTAACGCAATAATGTAATGAGAGCGATGTTCCGGTAGGTTCGGGCGAAGTTTTTGCGAATTCGATCGATTCCACCATATAAATTATGATTTTATTACTTTATTCCTGAACTGCCGCCATTTGCCCATATAGATCACTCTGTAGTAAAATACGTATAACAATAAGCTCGTCTGGTTCAATATGCGATGTAATTTTTTCACAATGAATGGAGGGTAATGAAAAATGGATAAATTCATGGAAAGAGCAGTAGAACTTGCTGTAGAAAATGTAAAAGATGGTGGCCAACCGTTTGGTGCAGTACTTGTAAAAGATAATAATGCTATAGCTGAAGGTGTTAACGAACTACATGAAACATATGACGTTAGTGGACATGCAGAACTGCTGGCTATTCGGCGAGCTCAGAACGAATTGCAAACGAATGATCTATCAGGTTACATAATGTATGCAAGCGGGGAGCCTTGCCCGATGTGTTTAACGGCAATGTACTTAGCAGGGATTGAAAAGGTTCTTTACTCTTCATCGCTTGAGGAGGCGGTTGAAGTGGGATTAGGGAAGGCAAAAGAAATATATGAAGACTTGCAAAAGCCGAAATCAGAACGCGAACTTTCAATGATACAGATGCCTTTGAATGAAGGGCAAGAAAATCCAATGAATTTATGGGAAGAGCGAAAGAAGTTTGTTGAGTAGGGAAAGACACCAATCAAGTTAGGAGCTATGTGATGAAAGATAAACAAAATAACAAAGGTCTAAAAGCCTTCATTTCCCTCTTGCTATCAACTAATATCCCAAAGTTAGCTCTAACATTAGGTCTAATCGGAAGTGTTATCACAACACTTGTAGGACTCACCATCCCATTGCTGACAAGAGAAATAGTGGATGGCTTTTCGGTGGAATCAATAAGCGCCACGATCATCATTGCTATTGGGGCAGCATTTATCTTACAAGCAGTTATTGATGGCTTTTCTACCTATCTACTAGCTTCAGTTGGACAACAAATCGTTGCACGACTAAGGGAGTTTATGTGGTTGAAACTGATTCGACTGCCAGTAAGTTATTTTGATAAAAAGACAAGCGGTGAATCGGTGAGTCGTGTTGTTAATGATACAGGGATTGTGAGAGATTTAATTTCAACGCACTTCCCGCAATTCATCACGGGCATCATCTCCATTATTGGGGCAGTGACGATCCTACTGATTATGGACTGGAAAATGACATTAATTATGTTGATTTCCGTTCCGTTTACAATTGTTCTGATGATTCCGCTTGGCAGCAAAATGGCGAAAATCTCACGTGGTCTGCAGGACGAAACAGCAACTTTTACAGGGAATATTCAACAAACACTTGCTGAGATTCGCCTTATGAAGTCTTCAACTGCTGAATCTGTTGAAGAGAAAAATGGAATAAAAGACATTGGAAAATTGCTTACATTTGGATTAAAGGAAGCACGTATCTTTGCCCTGATCGGTCCCCTTATGTATCTGATTATCATGATAGTTGTCGTCGTTATCATTGGATATGGCGGTATACGAGTTGCTGAAGGGTCGATGTCGACAGGCTCCCTTGTTGCATTTTTACTTTATCTTTTCCAAATCATTATGCCGATTACGACTTTTGCCATGTTTTTTACCCAATTACAGAAAGCAAAAGGAGCGACAGAACGAATTATTGATATCATGGATTTACCGCAAGAGGTGGGCCAATCCGGTATGGAGAAGGATATATCGAATGAAGCAATTTATGTTTCAAATGTATCTTTTGCCTATAATGCGGATGAACCTGTACTAGAAAATGTTTCCTTTGAAGCGCAACCTGGTGAAAAGATCGCTTTTGCAGGACCAAGTGGTGGCGGTAAAACAACATTATTTGGGCTGATCGAGCGATTTTATGAGCCAACTGCAGGAGATATACGGGTCGGTGGCACATCTATAACAGAACTGTCGATAAAATCCTGGCGCGATCAAATTGGGTATGTTTCGCAGGAAAGTGCGATGATGGCAGGAACTATCCGTGAAAATTTAACATATGGATTAGCGGAATCCGAAAGCATACCAAATGAACGGTTATGGAGAGTTGCTGAAATGGCTTATGCGGATCAATTTATTAAGACATTTTCAGAAGGCCTCGATACCAAAGTCGGGGAGCGTGGTGTGAAGCTTTCAGGAGGACAGAAACAGCGGATTAACATTGCACGAGCCTTTCTAAGGGACCCTGAAATTCTCATGATGGATGAGGCAACCGCAAGCCTGGATAGCCAATCGGAAAAGATCGTCCAGCAGGCGTTGACTCGGTTGATGGAGGGGCGTACAACCTTTGTTATTGCACATCGATTATCAACCATTACAGATGCTGATAAAATAATTTTTATAGAAAAAGGGAAGGTGACTGGGAGCGGGACGCATGAGGAATTGACGCAAACCCATGCACTGTATCGCGAGTTTGCCAAGCAGCAGCTATCGTGATGCGAAGATGCCTAACGCAAAGGGTCTGTCCCTCACTACTTTAGCACATTAGCGTAGCGAGGGGCAGGCCCCTTCATAAACTCTACAGCTTAACAATCGTCCGTCCACGGACTTTTCCTTCTAAAATTTCCTCTAGCATGTTTGGAACTTCCTCCAACGATACTTCGTTGACAACGTCTCCTGTAAGAAATGTAGGCTTTAAGTCGTCAGCTAAACGGTTCCAGACTTTCGTGCGTAACTCCATCGGACATTGAACAGAATCAATGCCGAGCCAGTTCACCCCTCTGGAGATAAATGGAAGGACGGTTGTAGAGACTTCGACGCCGCCCACTAGCCCGCTGGTAGCAACAGATCCATCGTATTTCAGGCTGCTCAGCATATATTGTAGGGTTTGCCCGCCGACTGGATCAACGGCTGCTGCCCACTTTTTCTTTCTTGTTGGCGTTCCGTCTGTATCGGCCACTTCCTCCCGATCTATGATTTCTTTTGCGCCTAATTTTTTCAGGTATTCTGCTTCACTGGACTTTCCAGTGCTCGCTGTAACGTCGTATCCTTTTTTAGCTAGCATATCTACAGAGAGGCTGCCGACACCACCTGTAGCTCCTGCAACGAGTACGGAGCCTTTACTTGGGTTTAGGCCATTGTCCTCAAGTCTTTGGATCGATAACCCAGCCGTTAATCCAGCTGTGCCAAGGGCCATTGATTCTTTGAGGGATAAGCCTTCTGGTAGCGGTACGACCCAATCCTTGGGTACTCTTGCAACCTCGCTAAACCCGCCAGAATGCTCTGTTCCAAGAGCATAACTTGTTACAATGACTTCCTCTCCCTTTTTAAAACTTCCATCTGCAGAATCGATTACAGTTCCGGCTAAGTCAATCCCTGGGACGTGAGGGTAAGATTCAACCATTTGATTTTTAATACCAACCATCCCATCTTTATAATTAATGCTGGAATAGGCAACCTGTATGGTTACTTCTCCTTCGGGTAAATCCTCCATCGTTAAACTTTTAACTTCTAAACGGCTTTGTTCATTTTCTTTATCTAACACAAGTGCTTGAAAAGTGTCCATTTTATTGATCCCGTCCTTTTCTATTAGAATAGCTATACCTTATCATATATCCTTTTTATATCGGAGCAAAACATACTGGTATTCTTTTTTAGCTTATGCCGTAATATGTAGCATATATTCCTATCACAAGCCGGAACATCATATTCCACTCAAAAAAGCAAAACGGCATCTTTTTCCATAGAATAACGTATACTGTACGGGGAAAAAGAGGATGATTTGAATGACAGAATATGAACTGAGAGTACATGAGGATATAAAGGTGTGGAGGAAAAAAGTTCTGAAGCGGTCCAGTCTATTCAATCAGTTATCGAAGAAAGCACAAACAAAAGTGAATGGCCTGATTCCCGAGAGAGCCCATAAAATTATTACAGAGAGTATAAAAAGTATGGTAAAGGCGACCTTGGTCGGATCGAATATTACAAAGGCAAAGCAACAACCAGCTGGCGTAAATTTGTATGACAGGGATGAGCTCATGAAGGAAAAGCTGACATCTTACCGGAAAACAGCAGTTATTGAAGGGGCGGGCACAGGTGCAGGAGGTATCTTCCTCGGACTTGCTGATTTTCCGTTGCTTTTATCGATAAAGATGAAATTTTTGTTCGAAGCAGCGGCCGTCTATGGATATGATACAAAGGAATATGAGGAGCGTCTGTTCATTTTACATGTGTTCCAGCTTGCATTTTCAAGTGACGAAAGGCGGAGGAAAACCTTTCGTATCATAGCGAATTGGGAATCTGAAAAGGGAAAGCTATTGGATATGGATTGGCGTGTCTTTCAACAGGAGTACCGAGATTATATTGATCTAATTAAAATGCTGCAATTAATTCCGGGATTTGGCGCAATTGTAGGAGCGTATGCCAATCATAATCTCCTTGATACACTGGGGGAAACAGCGATGAATGCTTACCGATTGCGGTTTTTGCAACTGTAAAAGAGGCCTGTCCCTCCCCGCTTTATCACTTTAGCACGGGAGGGACAGGCCCCATTAAATCATTAAAATTCTTCATAAGTAGCTGGATCTTGATCTTTATTTCTGCCATCAGGGCGAGTTAATGTTGCGATCGTACTCATTTCTGTATCATCAAGCGAAAAATCGAAAATCGATATATTTTCTAACTGTCGCACGTAAGTTGCAGATTTAGGTATTGGAATTGCCCCTAGTTGATAATGCCAGCGTAAAATAACTTGTGAAATTGTTTTGTTGTGCTGGTCGGCAATCCTTTGAATCTGTTCATTTTGTAAGACTGCATTTGCCCGACCCAAAGGACTCCAGGATTGTGTCTGAACATTATTTTCTTCATGCCATTTTCTTTGGTCTTCCTGGTTGAAAAATGGATGTAATTCTATTTGATTAATGCTTGGCTTAACACCTGTTTCCTTATCTAAACGATCGATATGTTCAGGCAAGAAGTTACACACACCGATAGAACGAATTAATCCCCATTTTTTAGCATCAATTAGCGCCTGCCAAGCTTCCACATATGTATCTTGTATTGGGTTGGGCCAATGAATGAGATATAAATCATAATAGTCCAAATTCGCGCGGTATAAAGATTCCTGAATGGTAGTAACCGCTTTATCATATGTTTGATAACGCCCTGGTAATTTGGATGTAATTCTTAAGTCTTCTCTCGGAATAGAACTGCGCCTCAGCGCTTCACCTACAGTACCTTCGTTTTCATAATTATAAGCAGTATCAATGAGTCGATAGCCTACATCCATTGCATTAGTTATAGCGTTAGCGCCTTCATTTCCATTAAGGTTAAATGTTCCAAAACCTATGACCGGCACAGTCAAGCCATCATTGAGTGTAATCTTAGGAATTGAGTTACTCATAGCCAATCACTCCTTTCATTATTATTTCAAGATTACCACTCATTTAAGTAGAAGTTCAAATTTATGAACTGAAAAAAGAGAAAACACCTAATGCCAATATGCTAAAGCATTAGATGTTTTCCAAAAAGTAATCAGATCTCACATCTTAATCGTTATATTTTTTGTTAGTAATCGGATCAACCATAATATAATAGCGATTAAAAGGATGGTTCCTGCTGTAGCTCCATATACCGGCAAATTAATGGAGTCGAATGGGAGCCAGTTTGACAGAGGTTCTCCTAGTTCGGTCCCCCAAAGCAAATCGGCAATGACCATAAACACAAGGGCACTTGTGATAAATCCCAAACCAATGAGCCATCCAAATCGATAGTATCCTGCACCGATAAACCAGCCAATGATATAATAGATGAGTATATTTAAGGTATACATCAGCAGTGATACTAGCCAGCTACTACTGTGAATCAGGATTGACGAACCAAGAATTGCCTTTGGCAGAAAAATACTAATACTATTATCAGAGGTCTCGATAACGTTACCTGCCATGGACCGATCAAATGTAACAGGTAAATTGGTCATTTCCATGACGACATATTCTAGACCAGTTAACACGCTCGCAATGACAGCAATGGCAATAGCAATTCCAGCTGCAGCCAACGCTGACCCTGTGAAGTAATCTTTTCGGGTCACGCCATGATTGAGATAAAAAGTCAGGAATGCATAGGCTGAGAGAATGCCGATTACAAGCATATAAATTTTGCTGGAACCATGAGAAAAGTATAAAAAGTCTCCGATCCCGCCATCAATACCTATGGATACTTCCATTATAATCATCACAATATGGGCTAACAAGATAAATGAAAGGAACCATAAAGACCATTTCAATTGTGCTAAAAACATATCCTGAGCAACTTTAGTGAAGAAAGATTGTTGGTTCATACTAAACCTCCTCACTTGTTAAATAAATGAATAAGTCCTGAAGGGAAATAGGTCTTAATTCAAGCCCTTTTTGCCGTGCATTTAGCCTGTATTCTTCATTTAGACGGCCATATACCATAACGGATTTTGTATCTCCTAATTGTTGTTCACGCAATTGGGGCATACTACTGACAAATTCGTCTACTTCCCCTGAAGAGCCAGTAATAGAAGCCCCTTTGGACACCAGTTTTTCATATTCTTCATGCAGAACAAGTTCACCTTTATCAATAATAATCACCTCATCAAATAAATAATCCATTTCAGAAACAAGATGTGTTGATAAAATAATGGTGCGCGGATGATTGTTTTGGTCTTCCAGTAATTCTTGATAAAAAATCTCTCTCGTGGGTGCGTCCATGCCGAGATATACCTCATCAAAAATGGTTATTGGTGCACGGCAAGCTAATCCCATTGTTGCACCAAGTGTAGATTGCATCCCTTTTGACAGTTTATTGACCGGTTTATCCAGTGGAAGCTTAAAACGATCAGCTAGGTGCATCGCATATTCCGCATCAAAATAAGGTCGGTACCTTTCAACAATGTCAAGCATGGACTTACTCTTGTCATGTTCATCGCTTAAGTCTGACTCATAGAGAAAAGCTACATGCTGCATAATATTTGCATTTTCGAAAGCCGTTTCACCACCGACCTTTATTGTGCCCTCTGTTGCTACCTGAAGAGAGGACAGTAGAGAAAGGAGAGAGGTCTTTCCAGCACCATTTCTACCAAGAAGTCCGTAGATTTTTCCTGCTTCAAGCTGCAATGAAATATCTTTTAGTGCCTCGAAATCCTTATATTTTAGGAATACATTTTTCAATTCTATATCAAACATCATATGTCACCGCCTTTTACCTTTTTAATTAAAGCAAATATTTCATCCTCAGATATGTCTAATTTATCCGCTTCTTGTACTAGATGCATGACATAGTCACTGACAAATGCTTCTTTTCGTTTTTGAATAAGTTTATCTTTGACGCCTTCCGCTACAAACATACCAACACCTCGTTTTTTATAAATAATTCCCTCATCAACCAGCTGTGTTACTCCTTTTGACACGGTAGCATGATTGATTTTGTAAAAATGAACTAGCTGATTCGTGGAAGGCGCCTGATCTCCTTCTTTCAGTTGGTCATTTACAATTTGATCTTCAATTCGCTCTCGTACTTGCATGAAAATAGGTTTGTTCGTATCAAATGCCATACTCAACTGGTAATCACCACTTTGTTTTTAGTTATATTCTGCTATGGTTATATGGTTATCCATATAACCATATTTGTTAAGTTTACTTTTGTCAAGAGAAATATGGATACGATTAGGATTCCGGTTATAAACTAATCAAGAAAGGACTTAAGATAGATAACAGGAGGAATCACAGGGAATGGCTACCTTAATCGTAACCGATGAAATTATTATTCACGCTCCTCTTTCAAAAGTTTGGGATGTACTTATAAAGTCGAAATATATTAGGGAATGGGACGATTTGCCGGATGACTTTCCGGAAGAAGTGCTCGATGTAGGAAGTGAAATAATTTGGGATTTTCCTGATGGTAGCTTTTCAAAAAATACCGTAGTTAAAGCAGAAGAGGGAAAAGAAATGCAAATAGCTCTGTATGTATCCAATTGGGAAGTAACACCAAAGCTTGGGGAGATCATTTATAGTTTTGAAATACTGATGCATGGTGACGGTACAAGACTGAGATTAAGACATGGCGATTTTTCTTTGTTGTCTAATGGAGAAGATTACCAAGAGGCATCGGCTAAATTTTCAGCTATAGCAAAAAGGAAGATAAAACAATTAGCGGAAAATAGGTAGAGTGCCCCCTTTGGATTTATAGAAAGGGGCACTCTGTCTAGTATTTAATACGGCTCAGAATCATGGCCTTTTTCAATCGCCTGTTCTGGCGATTTTTCAGCATCTTTGTTTCCAAGTGGATTTTTACTGGAACTATTTTTATCCTTTGTTTTCTTAGCTTCATCCAATCCCTCTCGCAGGCGGCGTCCATATTCTTCATCCGCTTCCTCTGCAAGTGCAATCATTTTATCTTGAATTCGTTGGTCACACTCGGAAATATCATTTACGAGGTTGGTGATCAAATCATCCTTTTCCCAGTCTTCAAACCAGCGGAAGGTTTCACCTGCTTGCCTCGTATTGTCATTTCGTTCGATGGATTCCCGTACAAGTTTTCCCTCGACTTTTGGTGTATGTTCTTTTCCGGTTTGTTCTGCTTCCTTTAAACCACCTAAGATAGATGGCTCATAGTTAACATGCGGGTTTTGGCCAGGTGCTTTATCGTTTGATTGCCGCATTGGCCCGCCTTCATGATTGGTTGCTACTCTTTTTTGGGCAGCATTAACCGGTACTTGCAAATAATTGGCCCCCACACGATAGCGCTGTGTATCGGAATAGGAAAACGTTCTGCCCTGCAGCATTTTATCATCGGAAAAATCAAGTCCGTCAACAAGTACTCCCGTGCCGAATGCGGCCTGTTCTACTTCTGTAAAATAATTCTCCGGATTTTTATTTAGGACCATTTTTCCGACTGGCAGCCAAGGGAACTGGTCCTGTGGCCAAATCTTTGTATCATCAAGTGGATCGAAATCCAGTTCAGGATGCGCTTCGTCACTCATAATTTGCACAAAAAGTTCCCATTCTGGATAATCCCCGCGCTCAATTGCGTCATATAAATCCTGTGTGGCGTGATTAAAGTTTGTTGCTTGAATATCATTCGCTTCTTGTTGTGTTAAATTTTTAATGCCTTGTTTTGGTTCCCAGTGGTATTTAACAAGTACGGCCGCGCCTTCACTGTTCACCCACCGATACGTATTAACTCCCGACCCTTGCATCATCCGGTAGTTTGCCGGGATTCCCCATGGCGAATAAATAAATGTAACCATATGAAAGGATTCGGGTGAATTTGCACAAAAATCAAAGAAACGTTCATTATCCTGAATATTTGTTATGGGATCGGGTCTAAATGCATGAATCATGTCAGGAAATTTCATGGCATCGCGAATAAAAAAGATTTTTATATTGTTTCCAACTAAATCCCAGTTTCCATCTTCTGTGTACATTTTTACGGCAAATCCACGAGGGTCCCGAAGTGTCTCCGGGGAATGCGTGCCATGCACCACCGTTGAAAAACGAATGAAGAGCGGCGTCTGCTTCCCTTTTTCCTGAAAAACTTTCGCCCGTGTATACTTTGAAACAGGTTCTCCGCCAACAGTTCCATATGTTTCAAAATACCCATGAGCACCTGTACCACGGGCATGAACAATGCGCTCTGGTATCTTTTCTCTGTCAAAGTGGCTGATTTTTTCAATGTAATCATAGTTTTCAAGTGTCGCCGGGCCGCGATTGCCTACTGTTCGTATGTTTTGGTTGTTTGTAACTGGATGCCCTTGTCTCGTTGTAAGTGTGTCTTCATTTTCGATATGTGTTTGGTGATTGGTTTCGTTTGAATGATCTTTGGCCATACTTTTACCTCCGATTTATTATAGATTTGCATAGCATATTTCTAAAGCAAGTCTCAGGTGAAATGAGGCTGTGCTTTGGTTTATGCATGTACCTATAACGTTGCCAAAAATGACCAATATTATCCTTGTTTTTAGTTAGTATATATCATGGGGGTTATATTCTTTTCCTGTTTCTATATACTTCTTGATGAAGTTGAAGGCTTGCTCTAAAGATCGCACATCGTAATTTGCTCTTCTTTTCGTTCTATCGTGCGGATCATAATGATGGTGATGAGGTTCGGTCTCAATTTTAAATTCATCCGGAGTCCATTCTGCATTATGTGGGTCATTTCCCCAACCTGAAATATGACTAAGTTGAATACTTTTCTTCGGGATAATTATTTTCCAGTTATATTGATATAATCGGATATATCCCTTTTCATTATAGTTTTCAACTGCATGTAAACCAGTGATTCCAAGCACAGGATGTTCTATAAGAGGGAATAATACCTCGAGCCTTTTATTCGTTCTTCTAAAGTTGGCAAAAATAGAGTTCCTGTTATATAAATGCTTATAAGATTTTAGTAAATATCCATATGTTACAAGTATATCGTCAATATCTGCAGGGAGGAGTAGTTCATCTTTATCATATGCCAAATCAGCTCCCTCCCAGCAGCTTCATTATTTCCTTTTTCTCATTTTCTAAATCTCGCCACAGATAATAGTCACTAGGATCATCCATTGAATCACCATCATACGCTGCAAACGCCTCTTTTACCGAACCTGATTTATATTTAATTTCCAGTTGGGTAATTTCATAGTTTAATTCTTCTAATCGCTCTGCAGGTGATTGATCTCGAAGTTTTTTTTCTTGTGCATTCATTTGCATACGAATTGCATATATAGGATCTTCCCAGAGCTCAACTGTATATTTAGGGATTTTACGATGGGAGTTGGTATTTACGACTTCTAATCCCTGTTGTATATATTTGTTCAAGGTAACTCTGGACACACCTAAATGATCTGATGCTTCTTTCGGTGTTAATAAATAGGATGAGGGATAACTAAATTGAATTTCATCGCCTCCCATTTGATAATACCAGTGTTCAAAATCGATTTTTAATTTTCCAAAGTCCATATCTGAAGAAGGTAATTCCGTATACGCTAAACGTTGTAACCACTTTTTTAAATTCTTTTGATGTTTTTCGGAAAGTAGATAATCATTGTTAAATTTAATTCCGTATTTGTCTAACGCTATTCCAACGACCTTATCAGGAAACATACTTAACAAGACGGTTACAATTTTCCCCATAATATAATCTGTTTCTTTTTCAATTATAGAAAGTTCATGATTGCGATAGCCTTGGTTGATATTTTTATTGGTTAGTTCGTAAATTGCATTACTCATTGGGCCCATTCCTCCTCACCTCCATTATAAGTGGTATTTACTATATGTCAATTTTGTTAATAGACAAAAATGGTATATTGTAAATAGTATGCTCATGACTATATGAAATATGTCTTAAAGATTAGCGAAACCTGGTAGTTAAGCATGGCTTTTATATACTTTTGATACAATTATATTGGAGTTAAATAGTCTGTAGAACTTTTAAAATTGTTTAATCACCGGGCAACCATCACATGAATACCATAATAAACAGAAACTGCAAATGAAGGAGGGAAGATTATGCAGATACATGTGGTGCAGCGTGTTGAGTCCTTATGGGGGATAGCACAGCGATATAGTGCCGATATGAATCAGATTGTATTAGTCAATCAATTAGATAATCCAGATGTGCTTGTTGTGGGGCAGGCATTAGTTATTCCAGATCCTAACCGGGAATATGTTGTGCAAGCAGGGGATAACCTGTGGTCCATTGCACAAATATATGGTGTACCTGTACAGGAGCTTGCGGAGTTCAATAATATTACAAATCCCTCACTTATTTATATTGGTCAAATGCTCATTATTCCCTATTTCCCTCATATCGTACAGCCTGGTGAATCGCTTTGGGCTATCGCTCAGGGGTATGGAGTCAGCGTAAATCAAATTATTCAGGCAAATAACATTACAAACCTCGACCTCATTCATATCGGGCAGACACTAGGAATCCCGGCTGCTGATAGGCCAGTAACGGAAACAAATGCTTTTACAACGCAATTGAATGAACAAGGAAGGCAAGAAGTGTTGATGTTAGGAAGAAATTTTACGTATCTCTCCCCGTTTTCCTATAACATAAATTCGGATGGTACGATTACAGAATTACAGGATCAGCTAGTCCTGGAAGCGGCTGATGCAACAAATACTGCCCCGCTTTTAGTGCTGACAAATTTTACAAATGGTGGCTTTGACTCAGATCTAGCAGCTGCAATACTACGTAATCCGGATCTTCAGGAGACATTGATAACTAATCTGATCAATGAGATGCGTGTGAAGGGATATGCCGGTATAAACTTTGATTTAGAATATATTTATCCAGAGGATCGCGAAAATTATAATGATTTTTTAAGGCTTACAGTTGCGCGAATGCACCCACAAGGATTTATCGTTTCCACGGCAGTTGCCCCTAAAGTTTCAGCTGATCAACAGGGGTTGCTTTATGAAGCACATGATTATCAGGCACATGGAGAAATTGTCGACTTTGTTGTGGTTATGACCTATGAATGGGGATGGGCTGGAGGAAGACCGTGGGCGATTGCTCCCATTAATGAAGTCCGGCAAGTGCTGGATTACGCAGTGTCGGTGATCCCCCGTAATAAAATCTCCATTGGCATACCGTTATATGGGCGTGATTGGG
Organism: Virgibacillus sp. NKC19-16; assembly: GCF_021560035.1. Classification (NCBI taxonomy): domain Bacteria; kingdom Bacillati; phylum Bacillota; class Bacilli; order Caryophanales; family Bacillaceae; genus Virgibacillus; species Virgibacillus salidurans. The sequence continues at coordinate 375,025 of NZ_CP074373.1, forward strand.
AAATCCCTTGGGTGGAAGGAACAACAGCACAAACGATTAGCCCGAAAGAAGCAGTGCAGCTGGCAGCCCAATATGGTGCTGCCATTGAGTATGATGAAACGTATCAATCCCCATTTTTCCGCTATGTGGACGAAAATGGCCAAGCGCATGAAGTGTGGTTTGAAGATGCCGGTAGTGTTCAGGCAAAATACGACACGCTCAAGAATTATGGCCTAAGGGGGGTTAGTTACTGGGTGTTGGGTAATCCATTCCCGCAAAATTGGGCTGTCCTTCAGCGTAATTTTAGGATTAGAAAATTTTAGCTGGAAAACGCTGATCGAAGTGCCTATTCGTATCAGCGTTTTTTGATTAATCTTCCACTAGAAGCAGATCAATCTTTTGCAGAGGGGCTTCTTCATAACTTGGAATTAATCCCTTCGTAGAAATCGTCTCTTTTGTAACTACTTTCTGCTTTAATGTAATCGCTAGTGGATTTTCAAAAGGAAACTCATGGATGGCGATCGTATCATGACCTTTCCAGGTAAGTCCCATTTTATTTTCATTAAATCCATGGAGTGCACTAGAAATCGGAATTCCTTCTCGGAAAAAGGGATGGCCGTCTTCCATCGCAACTTCGGGTTCATTTAAGCACAAAAATAAGGATAGACTATCACAGATCTGGAGCAGGGCGTAATGAAAGTCAAATGCAGCTTTATCAAATTCGGAAAATGATTCAATTATTTGTTGTTGGCGCTCTTTCTCTTGTTCGACAAAGGCTTTAGCTTCGTCTGAGGTTTCTTGCAGGAGAAAGTTCATATAATACCTGCTGCATAATAGTCCTGCATACGCGTCACGTCCCACTACTTCCTCAATGCCATGCTTGTAAAATACAGCCTTTGGAGGTGTGGGGAAATCAATAAATGTGTAAGGTTCCTGTTTTTGGTCATTCCAGAAAGGCTGCTTGTCAACTGGTTTCCATCCAACATCATGATTGTAAATTGCATATTCAACAGACTTCCGAAGCTTAGTATCCTTAAATAAAGCACCTCGCCAGTTGGTTATGATTTCTCCGGAAACTTGAGCATGGTCGTGTTGTTTGATCAATACAAATTCATTTTCACGTTCTCTGACAATCATTAAAGGTCATCCTTTCCGTTTTCTTCCTCTGTATAATGAGTATAAGAGAAAAAGATAGAAGGGACAAAATATAATGTGTTCATTGACAAAAGCAGTGATACTAAATATAATAAATTACATAAAGTAACTTAGTGTCAATAAATAATCATTTATATAAATAAAAAGGATGGTAAATATGGAAAAGCAGTTTTTTGAAAAACCTGCAACATATGTGGGTGAACTCAGTATTAATGTAACTGACTTGGAAAAATCAATATCTTTTTATAAAAATGTACTTGGATTCAGTGTGCTGGAACAATCAGCACGTAAAGCAGTATTAACAGCAGATGGGAAAACAGCTTTGCTGACACTGGAACAGCCTGGAAATGTGCAGCCAAAACAAGGTAGGACGACTGGTTTGTTTCATTTTGCAATTCTTGTACCGACACGCGCGGACCTCTCCAGCTTTTTGACGCATATCATTAAGCAAAGAGTTCAGTTAGGGGCGTCTGATCATTATGTAAGTGAAGCATTGTATCTTTCGGACCCGGATGGAAATGGGATTGAAGTATATCACGACCGTCCGGCTTCTGAATGGAAATGGACGGATGGCCAGGTGTCCATGGGAACAGAACAGTTGGATGGAGACAGTCTGATTGCAGAAAGTACAAAAGAATGGAATGGAATGCCGAGCGGGACAATAATTGGCCATATTCATTTACATGTTTCTCATCTTTCGAATACGGAGGAATTTTACATTGGTGGTCTTGGGTTTACCGTCGTTACGACTTATGCTGGTGCACTATTTACGTCCACCGCTGACTACCATCACCATATCGGATTAAATGTGTGGAATGGGGAAGGTGCTAAAGCTCCGGCGAAAAATAGTGTTGGCCTGAACTGGTATACACTCGTTTTTCCGGATGCGGACGCAAGAAGGGCCGCTGCGGAGCGCATCGAACAAATTGGTGCCCAAGTGAAAAGGGAAGAGGATTATTATATAGTGGAAGATCCGTCTGGTAATGTCATACACATGCACATTAGCTAATATACGGGATTGTAAAAGCGAGGGAGAAGCTTATCCCTCGCTTTTATATATCAACCGCACAGCAAAAATAGCGCAGTGCAAGCTATGCACTGCGCTATTTCTCAAACAATTATATATTCTCGTACCATTTCCTGGCTGCTTCTACTTCACCCATCGTTAACTGATGTCCTTTATCCTCCCAGTGCAGTTCTACGTTCGCATTTGCACCTTCAAGTAATGATTGGAGTTCTTTGGATTCTTCGGGTGCGCAAATAGGGTCGTTCGTACCAGCACCAATAAATACATTTTTTCCTGAAAGGTCTGGTAAATCAATTCCTCTTCTTGGCACCATTGGGTGATGCAAGATTGCTGCTTTTAATGTATCCTGATAATGGAAAAGCAAGCTGGCAGCGATATTAGCGCCATTGGAATAGCCAATCGCTACAATATTATTCCGGTCAAAATTATTTTCCTTAGCAGCTTCATCAAGAAATTCATATAATTCTTTTGTACGGAAGATAAGATCCTCTTCGTCAAATACGCCTTCAGCTAATCTACGGAAAAAGCGTGGCATGCCGTTTTCCGAAACATTTCCACGTACACTTAAAATATTTGCTTCAGGGTCAATTCTTTCTGCAAGGGGAATTAGATCTTGTTCTGTTCCGCCAGTGCCGTGTAATAATAATAATGTCGGTCTTGATTGGTCCTTTCCTTGTTGAAAAATATGTTTCATGATTCATTTCCCCTTTCTGGTTCCTTTTTTCCAGCCCTTTTCAGCAAATCAATTAGTGTTTCTTTCTCTTCTGTTGTTAGATCTGAAAAGATTTCTTCAATTACTTTTTGATGCTTTGGAAAAATGTCATCCATGACTGTTTTTCCCTGTTCGGTAATTTGGATATATACAACGCGGCGGTCTTCTTTACAATTACTTCGTTCAAGTAAGTTTTTAGATTCTAATTTGTCGATAACATAGGTGATCGAACCTGTGTTAATGAGGACAGCGTCAGAAATTTGCTTGATTGTTTGCCGGCCTTTGTGATATAAGGCTTCTAAAATAGTGAAATCCGATGTCTTCATCCCATGTTTGCTAATATCTTTTTTAATTTGTTCCTGGATGGATTTCGAGGACTTCATTAAAACAACAAATGACTTTAATGATAAATTCTCGCTCATGTCATCACCTCCGCTATTTGTTCTTAATTAATTTATATTTAATTAAATGTAATTTTAGCCTATAGATGTATGAATGTCAAATGATATAAATATTGTGCCGCAGCTCCTAATCTCTTGCAATTCCATATATCATCTTTAACGCTTAATACTCACAGTTGGTTCAGATGTTTTTTAACTACCTAACATTGATTTTAACTCCCACCTCCTTATTCGTCTAGCTTTCGCACAAGCGCTATAAAAATTACATAAACTGACTAAGAACCTGCGATGAGATGAAGCAATGTATCAATGAGAAAAAGCCCTTTTCTTGGTAACAGGTGCAATTTTGATTTTGTTTTCTCTAACTTTATCAATCTTTAGAATAAAACACTATATTTCAAAAAGAGCAACGCATATAATTTCGCGTTGCTCTTCTTTGGTTGTTTTTATTACATAGTTACTCAGGTGTTCGGATAATCAAAACATCACATGTAGCTGAACGTACGATTGATTCAGAGACGGAACCAATTAAGAATCGCTCAACCGTATTTAAGCCGGTAGCACCACAGATAATGACATCAGCCTCAACTTCATTAGAGATTTCATTCGTAATAATGCTCCTTGGAGAACCGTGTTCGATTACTGTATTTACATTTTCAATACCTTCAGCCATGGCTTGTTCCTTGTAGCCACTTAAAAGTTCCTCTGCTTGCTGCTGTGCTTGGTCAATAATGGAGCGGTTAGTCACAACTGAACGAGTATCAATTACGTTTACAATGTTTATGATGGAACCTTCATATCGTTTGGCAACATCAATTGATTTGCGAAATGCGTATTGCGCTGTTTTTGATCCATCTACTGCTACTAGAATATTTTTATAATAATTTGCCATTCTCCTAAACTCCTTTTCATGTAAACTATCTTCCATTCAATTTTAACGTAATCTATTTTTTTAAGCCTGTGATAAGATTAGCATATCATTGTATTGTCAAACTGATTGACAATAAGAGACAGACTTTGTATAGTGAATCCCGAAGAAATCGATAGGAGTGAATCAGTTGGATTCTGAATTAAAAAACCTGGATTTAATTGATGTGTTGAGCGAGCGCCATCTTCAACTTCGAAAAATAACGGAGGAATTATGGAATGAAACGAGTGATATTTATCTATCAAATTCAGAGTGGTTCATTATGGCAAGAATATATAAAAGTAAGCCTACCATCGCTTATGTTACCAGACATGTGGACATTTCCAGGCAAGCAACCCATAAGTTTATCAAAAATCTCGAGTCAAAGGGATTAGTTGAAATAAGTAACGTAAAAAACAATAAAAAAGACAAATTAATACGGCTAACCGAATTAGGCGAAGTATGTTATGAAAAAAATGAAGAGCTGAAGGCAAATATGGAGCAAAAAATTGCTGATAGAATTGGTCATGAGCAATTACGGGTTCTTAAAGAAATTTTAAAATCGGATTGGGGATTATAGTTTCATGTGAACGAAGGCAATGGAGACTCGGTTATGGCATGCCTCCCTTGCCAGTGTTTAAAGACTTGGCCTGCCTGACAAGGTCTGCATAGTAATCACCCCTGCTCATTCATGCTTGAGCAGGGTCTTTTCTCTTTTATGAAAATAAATCATCAATGTGCTGTACTTCTTTTTCCGTTAATTGAACGTCCAATGCTTTTAAATTATTTAAGACTTGTTCTGCATTCTTAGCCCCTGGAATCACTGTATCAATGGAATTACGTGTTAGATACCAAGCTAGGACGACATGAGCCACTTCTGCTTGTTTTGCAGTGGCTATTTCACGTAGCTGTTCCACTTTTTCCAGATTTTGTTCGAATGCTTTGCCCTGCAGGTGAGGCATTTTGGAGCGGAAGTCGTTAAATGTTGTATTCTTTGTATATTTCCCAGTTAAGATCCCTGATGCAAAAGGAAAAAATGGGACATAGGAAATTTTATTTTCCACGGTATATGGAAGATAATCCTTTTCAGCCTCACGATTTAATAAATTGTAATGCCCCTGATAAACATCAACATAGCCATCTCGGTTTGCTTCTTTTAACTGATCCAATGAGAAATTCGAAACACCAATGGCCCTAATTTTTCCTTCATCTTTCAATTCTTTTAACGCTCCAACTGCCTCAGCTTTTGGTGTGTTTTCGTCCGGTTTATGAATGTAAAACAAATCAATATAATCTGTTTGCAACCGTTTTAAGCTTTCTTCTACGGTTTGCTTTAAGAAGGCAGGGGAGTTATCAATTATTTGCTCGTCACCAATTAATTTTTGCGCCCCTTTTGTAGCAAGTACAATATCATTCCGCTTCCCGGTTTGCTTCACAGCTTCACCAACTAGTTCCTCTGAACGTCCTTTGCCATAGCTGAATGCCGTATCAATAAAATCAAGGCCGGCATCTACTGCAGTACGGACGACGTTTTTATTGTTATCTTCATCTAAATTTGGATAAAGATTATGTCCGCCAATCGCATTAGCGCCAAGTCCAATTGGATTTACATGTAAATCTGTTTTGCCGATTTGTACTTTTCTTGTCATTTGTGTCAAAAACTCCTTTTCTAGCTGATATTGTTTATTTTCCTATTATTTTATTGTATTAAACGTACATTTTTAATTCAATGCCAAAAAACTGTGCAACGTTTAACTCATCCTACAGGGGGAATAGAACAAACAGATCGATTGAAACGGAGGAGTTTACAATGAAAATCGGAATTATCGGAGCATCAGGTAAAGCAGGAAGTTTCATTAAAAAGGAAGCTTTAGATAGAGGAAATGTTGTAACATCAATTGTAAGAGATGAAGCAAAATTAACAGGAAAAAGTGATTTTGTTATAGAAAAGGATATCTTTGATTTGAAAACAGAGGATATTAAAGATCTCGATGTGCTGGTGAATGCATTTGGCGTACGTGAGCCAGGGAAAGAACACCAACACGAGGAAGCAGGCAGGGTCTTATTGGATATCGTCAAAGGAGCCCCTGACACAAGATTAGTTGTCGTGGGTGGCGCAGGAAGTCTATTTGTAGATGAGGCAAAAACGACACAATTAATGGAGACGCCTGATTTTCCAAAAGAGGCTTATCCAACCTCCGTAAATCAAGGGAAAAATCTGAAGGAACTAGAGCAGTCCAGTGGGATCAATTGGACTTTCATCAGTCCTGGCGCATTCTTTGACCCGGAAGGAAAAAGAACAGGCTCTTATCAAAAAGGGAATGATATACTTATCACAAATGCAAATGGAGAAAGCTATATAAGCTATGCAGATTATGCCATTGCAGTTCTTGATGAAATAGAAACTCCAGTGCATAGTAATGAAAGATTTGCGGTTGTTGGAGAAGCCGAGTAATAGAATAAGGGCTAGCAAGGAGTAACATTTTGCAAAAGAAGCTGAACTAGGTATACAAGCTCATGAGGATGAGGACTATCAAACGGAAAGGGGATTCTTATTGATGACTCAAGAAATAGCAGGTATTAAAATTCCAGATTCACAATTGGCGAAAGATGCTGCGGATATTTTACGTGAAGATGGCAATGATCTGATATGGAATCATTCAAACCGCGTGTTTTTATTTGGAGCGACCAATGGAAAAAAAGAGAAACAGAATTATGATCTAGAATTGCTGTATGTCAGTGCATTATTCCATGATCTAGGTTTGACAAAAAAATATAGTAGCCCGGATTTACGGTTCGAAGTGGATGGTGCAAATGTAGCCAGGCAGTTTTTACAGCATTATCAAATTCCAGACGACTCAGTCCAACTTGTCTGGGATGCGATCGCACTACACACGACACCAGGAGTGGCTGAACATAAACAATCTGAAGTAGCATTACTTTTTTCTGGTGTTGGTTTAGATGTAATGGGAGATGGGTTCGAGCAATTTCCTTGGGAGAATCGTGAGGAAATTATAAAAGCTTTCCCACGTAACAATTTCAAAAAGGAAATTATTCCTGCGTTTTATGAAGGGTTCAGGCATAAGCCAGAGACCACCTTTGGCAATATGAAAGAAGACATCGTCAAACACTTTAGACCCGAATATGAAAATAAAAATTTCTGCAGTTGTATTATACATTCGCCGTGGAAAGAATAAGGACTAGTTACGAGGTCTGTCTCTCACTACGTTAGCACATTAGCGTAATGAGAGATAGGCTCTTTTTATTCGGTTGCTTTAGAAGCGGAGTGATGAAAAGCTGGTATCTCATGGGAGCTCTTAATGGGAAGCCAGCTTTAAGTTATAATAGTTGAATGGTAAAATGATACATATATAGGAAATAGGAAGTAAAGAATATTTATAAATCGATAAAAGGAGTGTGTTCATAATGACTGGAGTAGAAATTGATATGATTGTTACAGACAGCATTAAGGCATTGGAATTATACGAAAAAATATTTGATGTTGAGCGTGTGGAGGTTACAGATTTCCCTAAAGGTGAAAATGAGGTCATTTTTAGCCTATACGGGGTGCGTTTTCACATGCTGGATGAAAACCCGGAATTTCAGTTGATTGCACCAAAACCGGATAATCCTCAAACAATTTGGTTTAACATTATGGTCCCTGACATCAACGAAACTTATTCCAATGCAATGAAGACAGGCTGTACGGAGCTTCAGCCGGTGACTGAAATTCCTGATTTCGGCGTGTCAAATGCGATATTCAACGACCCTTTTGGCTATCAATGGATGCTGCATCAAATATACAAAGAAGTGAGCTTTGAAGAACGTATGCGACTTTTTGAGGAAAAAAGGGAGGATTAATAATTAATGTAGATTATTAGACTAAATAACATCTTCCAGAAAGGAGGCAATTGATGGCTGATAAAGGAAGAACAGTTAAAGAAGTTGATCAGTTTATAGGTGACTTGCCACATGATATTCAAAACATCACAGCTTCTTTAAGGAAAATTATTCTTAATTCTTCCTCAAAACTTAGAGAAGAATTAAAATGGTCGATGCCTAATTATTCGTATAATGGATTAGTTTGTTATCTTCAAACTTCCAAAAACCATGTTAATCTTGGTTTTCATAAAGGTAATGAACTTCAAGATAAGGACAATAACAAATTATTACAAGGTACAGGGAAAACAATGAGGCATATTAGAATAAAAAAAGCGGAAGATATTCAGACAGAGGCTTTTACCTCACTCATTCAAAAGGCAGTGGCATTGAATGAAGATAAAGCGATTTAGGAGTTGTTTTCATGGCTTCTTTTTTTTTTGAATTTAAAATACGTTAAGTTATTTTGAAAGTTACTAGGCTACTAATAGATGCATTAGAGGACGGCAGATTAATCTCTGCCGTTCTCTAACGCTTTTTTTCTAGCCAAAAGTTCCTTAAATTCCTGATCCAATTCTTCTGATGGTTCAATACTGAGCCTGCTGAGCGTGTCAGATATTTTCGTTTCCAATAGAAGTAATTCATCTTCCAGCGGGTCAGCTTCAGCCTGTGGAACATGGTTTTTATATTCTTCATAGGTTCCATCAAATAAATGAATCTCCTGGTGTTCAATTGTTAAAACGCGGTTAGCAATATGTTGGATAAAGCGGCGATCATGAGTAACAAGCAGTATGGTTCCCACGTAATCCAGCAGGAGTTCTTCCAACGCTTCAACTGCTTCGATATCAAGAAAATTTGTTGGTTCGTCTAATAGTAAGGTGTTTATATCGCTGACAAATAGTTTGGCAAAAGCTACCTTAACCCGCTCCCCACCACTTAAAACCTGCACTTTCTTATATACATCTTCTCGAAAAAAGTGAAGCCGAGCCAGCACGGTTCGAATTAAGGTTTCGTCTTGATTAGAGGAAGAGTTTACATTTTCTAAAATGGACTCATTTAGGTCCAACACATCTAAATTTTGGCTGAAATATCCAATTTTCATAGCAGGTGAGATGGTAATACCTTCGTCCTCATTCACTATCTTTTTCAATAAAGTCGTTTTACCACTGCCATTTTTTCCGAGGATAGCTATTTTGTCGCCGCCTTTAATGTGAAAATTCGTTGCTTTCCAAAGTGTTCGATCCTCTATCATCCCTGTGACATCATCCCATCGTAAAACAATTCGGCCTTGAAATGTTTCTTCATTAGGCAGATACATCTTAATAGGCGGAGATTCCTTTATTTTCTCTACTGTTTCTAATTTCTCCAATCGAGTTTCAATGGCTTTTGCCGATTTTCGAAGCTTCTTTTGTTTGTTTGCATAGTAAGGCTTTGCACCAGTGATTTTTGCTTCTGAAGAGCTGACATTTTTCGGTACTTTCGTTGCTCTACTTGCTTTTTGCTCTTTTAGCTCCAATGCATTTTCAAGTTGCTGTTTCTTTTTTACATAGTTTTCGTAGGCATTTTCCTGTTGTCTACGCTCTAATTCTTTTTGTGCGGCGTAATCCGTGTAATTACCTTTGTATTCCCTGAGTATTCCATCATCTATTTCCCATATTGTTGTACATAGAGAATCCAGAAAAGCACGGTCATGGGAAACAATAACGAGAGCTGCTTGTCGGCGCAATAACTGATTTTCAAGCTTTTCAATATGTTCGGTGTCAAGATTCGTTGTCGGTTCGTCTGCCAGTAAGATGTCTGTTTTTTTGGCTAATGCTTGATTGATATATTCTTGAGTTACTTCACCGCCACTTTTTGTTGTATTTGTGTTTTTTAGCTGTGGAAGCAGCTCGCGTGTTGAATTCGAAATCACTGTGCCTTCACTGGATTGTTTCTGCCCGGCTAGTATTTCTAATAAAGTTGTTTTTCCACTTCCGTTGGTACCGACTAGGCCAATACGCTCATTGTGTTGAATAGCCAGATTCGCCGCATCCATTAATAGCCGCTCTTTTACATAAATTTTTAAATCCCTGGTTTCTAATATAATCATAAATTCATCTCCATTTCTTGCGTTGTGGAGACAAACAAAGTGCCTCCTATCCATTTTCAGAATAGGAGGCACGGGTGCACACAAAAAGAGGTTTATCTCTTTTGAAATCACACAAACCAATCCTATTCTGAAAAATCAAGTTGACGGCATACGAAATAAAGCAGAGGGATCTGCTGAAAATAGGCCTTCACTTGTATGTTTTCAAAAAAATAGGATTAGTACTTCATGTAATTGGATCACCCTTTACGTTATTAGTTAGTATTATTATAAATGAGATGGAGTATTCTGTCTATAGTTATGAGCATGATAAACGAAATCCACTAAGGAGGTGAGGTGACCTTAAATAGAAGTCTGCCATGAACAGTGTATAATTAATTGCTCATCCTTGAATCCGGCACTAATCTCACCATTCATTTTTAGCATTAGACTTTTTACGATGGAAAATCCTAATCCGGTACCTTTACCTGACCGAGTTTGATCCGCCATATAAAATCGATCGAATAACCGGTCCACTTCATCTTCTGTTAAATTATTGGCGGCGTTACGAATAGTAAAACTCGCTGTTGATTCTTTTTCCTCAAGGGATATGGTTATATTGCCTGTTGAATGGGTGATCGCATTTATAATTAGATTTTCGATCACTCTGGTCACAGCCGATTGATCCGAGGTTATAAAAATATCATGATCTGAGATGTTGATGATCGGTTCTATGTTATTATCTTTAAAACGGTCAAAAAAACTCATTAATATGTCTACTGTTAAATTCTTTATATTGATTCGTTCAGATTTTAATTGATAATCCATGGACTCAATAACGGAGAGCTCAAAGAAATCATTTAATAATGTTTCTAGTCTTTTTGCTCGCTTTGTTGCAATGGATAAATATTCCCTTCTTTCGTCATCTGTAACATCATCTGATTCAGCCAGCTGGATATATCCTAAAATAGATGTTAATGGTGTCCGTAAGTCATGGGACATATTAGCAACTGCTTGTTTTAGTTCATTTTCAAAACGCGTTTTTTCACTATTTTCTTGAACATATAAATCAATAAGGTGATTCACTTCTGTTCCAAGCTTTTCCATATCTTTATCCAGTAGTATCATATCTATCTTTTTGTTTGTTGTTTGTCTGTTATAGTTTTTCAGTTGGTCTGTTATGTTCTTCATTTCTTTTTTTAATGAAAAAATACGAATGAGAAAAAGTACAGCTATAATTGTTACGATTATTGTTATATAGAACATTTTTCCTCATCCGTTTCTTTAAAGTTATTTTATTTCTTTTCTGTTAAAAATAATAATCCCACATACAGCTATAATAATTAATGTCATTAATGCAATGAGTATGGACGTTATAATCTCGCCGTTTGTCATTGTAACCTTAAATACCTCATTAAATTGATTGAAAATGGAATTCACATAAACCGTGGTTATAAATTGTGACTTAGGAAGTTTCTCGATTGCAAACATAATGATTGTTAAAGCAATAGAAAAAATGATTGTTTTTCCACTATCCTCTGTAATGATTGCAATCAACATCGTAATTGCAGTATAGGCTATGAACTGAAGCGTGAATAAGCCTAACGCTCTTCCTAAATACTGCAATGCAGGGAGACTCAATATATCCCCGTGTCCCAATAAGATGACTTCAAAAACAGCTGTTAGTAATGGAATCAAGATCGTAACAATGATGGAACCAAGGGAAAAAACAAGGAACTTTGCAATAAATATTTGGCTCCTTTTTCTACCACTTATGATTTGGTTTTTAATGACTCTTGTTGGTAAAAACTCAATAGAGATAAAAAATCCCACAAGTGAGCTGACAATTAAATTGAAAAATAAAGGTATTGTAAATACACCTAGTGCATTAAATTCTTTTAGTCCAACCTCTGAAAATGGGGACGTCATATGCCACCATTCAATAATTACTAAATAATGTAACAATGCACTTAAGCCTGTGATGGTTACTATTAAGACCCAAAATGTTTTGTTCCGCAGTAATTTAAATAATTCTGCCTTGATGAGATTACTCATGGTCTGCACCTCCAACAAGCTTTGAAAAATAGCTCTCGAGGCTGTCACCATTTTGTGAGAGATGTTCAATGACAAGATCGTTGGCTGTTAATGCTTTCGAAACAGTGCGAATATCATCAAGATAGTCGTATAATTTGATCATGCCATCAGCTATAACCTCATAATCAGTAGTGGAAAGATCATTCTCCAGTACCGTTGCACCCATATTGGGGTTATCAACTTTTATGCGTAAATGCTGTTTGCATTTTTCATCCAGCTCTTCTGCTGTTAGTTGTTCAAGTAGCCTTCCTTTATGAATAATACCGTAGTTTGTTGCAAGCTGATGCAATTCACTTAATATGTGGCTCGATATTAAAACAGTTAGCCCTGTTTCACGATTTAGCCTTTTTAGTAGTTCGCGTAGCTCAATAATACCCATTGGGTCTAATCCATTTGTTGGCTCATCGAGAATTAAAAACTCCGGGCTACTTAGTAAACAAATAGCAAGTCCGAGCCTTTGTTTCATCCCAAGTGAAAAGTCTTTTGTTTTTTTCTTCCCTGTATCATTAAGACCAACAAGATCTAATGCTCTCTTGATACAGTCTTTTCCAGGGATGCCTTTTTGCAACCGATGTACTTCCAGATTTTCGTATGCAGTCATATTCGGAAAAAGTGCAGGCTTTTCTACTATTGCTCCGATTCTTTTTTGCGCTTGTGTGAAAGATTGGTTATTGCCAAATAGCTCTATCGATCCGCTTGATGGGAAGGCGAGTCCTGTAGCTATACGCAGCATTGTCGATTTGCCAGCACCATTTTGACCAATGAATCCATAAATTTCTCCCTTTCCAATTGTCATATTGATATCTTTAAGGGCGAAATCATTTCTATACTGTTTTGTGAGATTATTTGTTTTGAGAATATATTCACTCATATCTATAATAGCCTCCTTTATTTGCTATAAAGGTAGTGTAGGATAGAAGTCATAAGAAAGGCTTAAGATAATGCTTAAGAAAATCTTAAGATTTAATACGATAGCCCATTCCCCATATGGTTTCTATATATTCTTCATCTGGGTTTGCTCGTGCGAGTTTATTCCTTAGGTTGCTCATATGAACATTAACCGTATTATCATCACCATGAAACGTTTCATTCCATACGCTTTCAAACAAATTGGATTTTGAAAAGACCTTTTTTGGGGACGTGAGCAAGAGGACTAATATTGCGTATTCTCGGGCGGTCAATGTAAGCATTATGCTATTTACTTGGACATTTTTAGACTCCAAATCGATCAAGATATCTTTATGTGTCAATTCTTTTTTTCTGGGTATGGTATTTGCGCGTTTAGACCTTCTCAAATTGGAATCAATTCGTGCAGACACCTCTTCAACATCAAAAGGTTTTGTAATATAATCATCGGCACCTGATCGTAATGAATTGATTTTTGTCTGCTGTTCTCCCTTTGCTGAAATAATAATTATCGGGACATTGCTATAGGCATTGACTTTTTCAAGGATTTTTTCTCCAGACATTCCAGGAAGCATTAAATCAAGCAGCATTAAATCCCATTCTTGTTTTTCCAGATAAAGCATAGCTTCTGTACCGGAATATGCGGGCTGGGGGAGGTAATTGCTTTTTTTAATAATTCGACATAATAATTGATTAATATCATTGTCATCTTCTACGACTAATATATTTATTTGCTGTTCCATTTTTATTTCAACCTCCTCTTTATTGTACGGTCATTGTCCCTATATCAATGGGAAGTGTGTCCTTAGAGGTAACTATATGTACCGTGTTATTCGTCTCTGCGTCAAAATTGCTTAGTTCTCCTTGGTAAACTAATTCAAATCCGGCTACATTCTCTAAGTCATGAGGCGTAACAAGGGATAAAGCTTTTTCAAAATCAATAATACCAGATTCCTTTAAAACCGTTGCAACAAATTGGGAACAGAAAAAGGCGTTCTTCCTTTTCAGTTGTTTTTTGAATGCGATCGCGAATAAGCCTAAAAAGTTATATCGATAGTTGTGCTTTTGTTCATCTATTTTCTGTAAGTAGTCATGTGCTTTTTGAATTTGAGTTTCAGAAACAGTACAACTATAAATGGCGCATCTTGCTTGCTCTAGTAGACCTGCTTGAATATCTTCTTTAACAAAACCCCCGATAAAAGGGTTTTTAGGTCTTTTTCTCCCAAAACTATAGACTTCTGAGAAGTTGGGATCAATAGATATGGATGCATGATTATACAGTTTCCTTGTATATAGTTTTATCATTTTTGTGAATAATGTTCCTGTATCTGTCAATAGTATATACACCTTTTGCTCATTCATCAAAATCTCTCCTAAAAATAACATCATACTACTACTATATAAGCGAAAACATAAGAAATACTTAACGGTATCATTAAGAAAACCTTAAGAATTCGGTTAAATATGAGAGGGAGTTTTAATAAAAAATCCTTTAATAAACCAATATATGTGATAGTATTTCCTTAAAAGGAAGCTAAAAAGGAAGTGTAACTCATGACGCTATCAGAGGAAGAAGTTATAGAAAAAGCGAAGAAACATGGATTGAAATTAAGGCAGGATTCACTAAAATATAATGAATCTGGGCTTGATTTCCAAGTGGTGTTTGCAATAAATATTGAAGGAGAACACTGGGTTCTCCGTTTTCCAAGACGCAAAGATGTAATTGCTAAAGCTAATAAGGAAAAAGAAATACTGGATTTCGTGGAGCCTCGAATACCTATGCAGACACCAAACTGGGTTGTTTTTTCAGAAGAACTTATTGCATATAGGCTATTAGATGGTATACCGGCCGGCACAATTGATCCGGAAGCAAAAGCATACGTATGGGAAATCGATGAGAAGAATGTTCCTGAGCTATTTCATGAAACGCTTGGAAGTTCAATGGCGGCATTGCATCAAGTTAGTCATGAAGACGCAAAACAAGCGGGATTATCTGTGCAAACCCCTGAGGAAATAAGAATATCTATGAAAGAAAGAATGAAAGAGGTAAAAACTGCATTTGGTGTGGATGAAGAGCTATGGGATCGCTGGCAAACATGGCTTGCTAATGATTCGCTTTGGCCAAAACAGACAGCACTCATTCACGGGGATTTACATGCTGGACATATTTTAATTAATAAAAATGCTCGAGTTACTGGTTTCATTGACTGGACAGAAACACGTGTTGATGATCCTTCAAATGATTTTGTAGCACATTTAGCAGTTTTTGGGGAAGAGGCTTTAAAAAAATTAATTCAAGCATATGAAAATGCTGGTGGTTATGTATGGTCATCGATGTTCGATCACATTGTTGAGCTTCAGGCTGCAAATCCTGTTGCCATTGCTGAATTTGCGATGATATCTGGTTTGGAGGAATATAGGGAGATGGCTAAACAGACACTTGGAGTGGGAAAGTAATTTAAAGTTTGAAACCTTCAAAAGTAACACTACCTCCGAAAAAACCACAGAACAATACAATAAATAGTGGTATACTAGATATAACTAAATATTTTGCCTTATGGTGACTTTGATTAAAAAGTTGAAAAGGGAAGTTGGTTCGATTCCAACGCGGTCCCGCCACTGTGATGAGGAGAACTCTTTTTGTGTCCACTGTTTCTGTAATGAAATGGGAAGGGAGAAGGGTTTGATGATTCTTAGCCAGGAGACCTGCCATAAGGAAGAACATTTAAATCCTACGGGAGATAGGAAGGTGTTGCGAGAATTAATTTCATGTAAATGAAGCTTTTTTGTTCGCATTTTAACATCTTCTAAGATAGAGGATGTTTTTTAATTTCTCGGGAGGCAAGATTATGGAAAAAATAGCAATTCAAGAATCGAAAACCGTTCAGACTCGATTAGTACTTCCACCGGATACGAACCACTTGGATACAATATTTGGCGGTAAAGTGCTTGCTTATATCGATGAAATTGCAGCATTAACAGCAATGAAGCATGCAAAAAGCGCTGTAGTGACAGCGTCCATTGATTCTGTTGACTTTCTTTCAGCAGCGAAAGTAGGAGATTCCCTGAGGTTAGAAGCATATGTGACATATACAGGGACAAGTTCTATGGAAGTGTTTGTAAAAGTCACCGCACATGATTTAATAAAAAATGAGGAAAGATTAACAACAGAATCTTTTCTGACAATGGTTGCTGTAAACGAACAAGGCAGTCCCGTTCCAGTACCAAACGTATATCCTGAAAGCGAGGAGGAAAAACAGTTACATAGAACCGCGCCTTCAAGAAAAGAAAACCGAAAAAGGCGGGCTGCTATTAGATAAATGATAGAAGGTGTATAATTAATATGTAGGGAATGATAACGAAAGGAGCAATAAACATGAAAGATCAGTTAATGAAAATGCTGGAAGATCGAAAAGATGAGATGATCGACATTCGCCGTTATTTGCATGAGAATCCGGAGCTTTCTTTTGAAGAAGAGAAAACAGCCCAGTATATTGTTGATTTTTATAAAAATAAAGATGTGGAAATTCAAACAAATGTGGGAAATGGTTATGGTATTATTGTCACAATCAAAGGAGATAAACCGGGGAAAACGATTGGTCTAAGAGCAGATTTTGACGCACTGCCGATCGTTGAAGAGGCGGTCGTTCCTTTTAAATCAAAAAATGAAGGGGTTATGCATGCGTGCGGCCACGATGGTCATACAGCTTACTTACTGATTCTCGCTGACTGTCTTATTCAACTGAAATCCTCGCTTTCAGGTACAATTAAAATTATACATCAACACGCAGAGGAAACGCCACCAGGCGGAGCAAAAAGTATTGTGAATTCAGGGGCACTTGATGATGTGGATAATGTTTTTGGCGTTCATTTATTTCCAACAGATCCTGCTGGAACAGTCGGATACAGAAGCGGGTATACAATGGCCGGGAGATCTTATTTTAAACTGGCGATTCAAGGGAAGGGCGGACATGGGTCTTCCCCGCATATGGCAAACGATGCGATTGTCGCGGGATCCCATTTTGTTACGGCAGCTCAAACGATCATTAGCCGTCGCTTAAATCCTTTTGAAATGGGCGTTGTTACGATTGGTTCATTTGACGGAAAAGGAAGCTTCAACGTAATCAAAGATCGTATTGAGCTTGAGGGGGACATCCGATATATGAATAGTGAAACACAAGAACGGATTGATAAAGAGCTTCACCGTATTGTTGCTGGAATTGAAGAAGAATTTGGTGTGGAGTGCGAGCTCACATACAAAGACGATTATCCAGTCTTATATAATGATCCTGAAGCTACAGAAGTTGTCAAATCTAGTTTGGAAATTATGGACGACCCTGACATTAAGGAAGTTAAAGAATATCCAAAATTCTCAGGTTCAGAGGACTTCGCATACTATGCAGATAAGATTCCAAGCACGTTCTTCTTTATTGGCTGTAAACCAAAAGGGGTAGAAGATCCGTACTTTAATCACCATCCCAAATTTGATATTGACGAAGACGCACTCCTGGTTGCTGCAAAAGCAGTAGGACAGGTTGTGTGCGATTATTATACATTGGAATAATTTAGGAGTTTGCGTTCCCCGAACAGTGCCTGTCACGCCCCGAAATTTGTCGAACTAAAGCGCCCATCCGTTTTTGCGGATGGGCGCTTTAGTTCTTTATTCACTTTTCACAGAATCGCGTGATTTATCTTTTTCAAACAAGACTAGCAATCCTGGAAGCAGTACACCTCGAATTAAGAAGGTATCTATTAGAATACCGACAGCCACAATAAATCCGAATACAAACAATAGCTGAATAGGCTGTGTCATCAATACGGCAAATGTTGCTGCTAGAATAATGCCGGCTGAGGAAATAACCCCACCTGTATTTGCAACCGCAATTTCCACCGCCTTTTTAATAGGATACTTTTCCCTTTCCTCCATAAATCTCGAAACAAGCATGATATTATAATCAATCCCAAGCGCTACGAGGAAGATAAAGGCATAGACCGGAACCCTGTTGCTTATTGTATCGATATCAAAGAAAAGACTTGTTAGAAACATGCCTAAACCTAATGCAGCAGCAAAAGATACTAAAATTGTACCCATCATGTACAGTGGCATTTTAAACGATCTGGTTAGGAAAATCAGCATTGCAAAGATTAATATTGTCTCCAGTACGATGATGAGGATCAAATCGCGGTTATTGAGCGACCGATCATCTACAGATGTAGCTGTTTCACCAGCAAAGAATAGATCACCATTCAAATTACTTGCTTCGACAATGGCATCTGAATCATTTCGAATGGTTTCTAAAGCGTCCATGGTCTGCGCCTCATATGGGTTTTCTTCGAATGTCATGCTGTATGAAATGACTGTCTCATCGTCCATCATTTGGTCGACTCGAACACTGCTGACAAGTGGCTGTTCAGATAGATTTTTCATTAATACTTCTTGTTCGTCCTCGCTGACAGCTTCCTTTCCTTCAAACAATACAGTGGTGGGTGCTAGACTGCCTGCCTCGAAGTTTTCTTCCACTATTTCGTATCCTTCTCTGGAGGGCATATTCTCAGGGAAAGATTTTAAAATATTAAATTCATAATCCAGATTTAAACTGTTGCTAGCCGATACAAGGATGAAGAGGCCAATGATTGAAACAGATACGATCGGTTTTTTTGTAACAAATCTGCCTACCTTGCTCCAAAAGGAATTTGTTTTTACAGGGCTTTGCCCAACACGTGGAATCAATGGCCAAAATGACTTTCTTCCAAAAAACGTAAATAGGGCAGGAACAAGTGTCACGGATGCCAGCATAATGACAACAAGTGTTGTTCCAAAAATGGGAGCAAAATTTTGATAATCGCCCAGTGAAGCGAAAATTAAAATAAGCATAGCTGCCAGCACCGTTCCACTTGAATAGAAGACCGGTAATCCGGTTCCGCGCATAGCTATCTTCATCGCATCATGCTTATTTTCATGGGTTTTCAATTCTTCCCGAAAACGTGAGAATACGAATAGTGAATAATCAACAACGGCCGCAAACAACAAGATCGTCATAATGGATATGGACTGGGTACTCATCAAGAGGCCTGCTTTTCCTAATAACCCCAATAGCTGTGCCACGATTAGATATACAACACCTGCCGCTACCAAAGGTATTAAAGCTAGAAGCGGTGAGCGGTATATGACGACTAATAAAACAAGTATGATTCCTACTGTTGACATAATTAGAACAAGGTCTGCTCTGGAAAAGAGATCATTGGTATCTGTAGCAATTCCAGCAGGCCCTGTCACATATAAATTCAAATCTGTATGTTGATCCGTTAAATGTTGAATTTGATTTAGCGTATCTTTTATCTCTGGTGTATCTAGCGTGTTGTTTAAATGGAGTGGTATTAGTGCTGTTGACTCATTCTCTGAGAAAAAACCTTCTGTAGCTTGAGGAGGCAATTCTCCCAGTGGAATAACTTCTTCAATTCCAGTAATATTTTCTGCGTCAATAGCATTAAACAGATCGGTCAGCTCGGATATCTCTATTTCACTTTCAGTTGATTCGAAGACTAGTAGAGCTGGTAAATTATTACTGTCTTCAACGTATGTATCTACTTTTTCACTCGCTACAACTGATTGTGCATCTTCAGGCAGTGTTTCAATACTGGAGACCTGATAATCCTGCGCACTAGGGGCAAACGTTGCTAATAGAACGGTAATAAGTGCCCAAATGCCCAGCGTAATCCACATGCCTCTTTTCGTACTAACACGATCCGTGACTGATTGTAAGACATTTTTCATATTTCAATTCCTTTCATCTTTATAAATTTTCAAAGTGACGTAACTGTCACCTTGATATTATCATTGAAAGTGACGGTAGTGTCAAATACTAATTTGTAAATATCCCATGTGTTAGCATCGTTTTAATGGAGGATACCCACTGGGAATAAGGTATGCTGGCATGGTTTGGAATATCAACCGTTTGGAAAATAAAACCTAAAATCAGGCTATCCGGTAGTGTTGGGTTTAGAAGGTTTTCTGTCTTCCCTAACTGAACAAAATGTTGTAGGGTGGCATACATCGTCTGATGCTGTTTATCTAAACGCGCTTTATTTGCTTTGACTTTCTCATTAATCTCTGTTGGAATCTGATATGCCATCTCCCTAATTTGATGGATTTCCCTGTCCTTGAAAATAATATATAAAAGGTAATCAAACTGATCCTCGAAATTTTTATATGTATTTATTTTTTGTAATTCGTTAAGGAAATGATTCATCTCTTCCACCATATAATCGGTAATTAGCTCGTCTTTGTTCTCATAGTATTTATATAAAGTACCTCGTGCAATATGTAACCGTTCCGCTACTATACGAAAGGTAAACCCGGCATAGCTGTACTCAAGCAGGGCTTCTTTTGTTGTTTGATATAATTCTTCCTTGGTAAATTTTCGCTCGCGTGCCATATACTCACCTCACGTTTTATAATAAAGGAATGCTTTTTGATCCATGAATTTGTTTGGTCTTCTTGGTATATTATAATGAAATTGTGGCTGTTCATGAACATGTTCGTTTTTTAAAGTTAGGGGGATCCATAAATGGCTAACTGGTTGAAGAGAATTTTGGGTATGGAAAAATGCTATATTTGTAATAATAAGGCAGTGAAACCACGCACGTATATTAATGATGAGGGTGAAAAGGTTCCTGTTTGTTTCAAATGTGTAACGTATGCGGAAAGACGCGCAATGAAAAAAGTCCAGTGAATAAGGATGTTTAAAAGGTTTCTTGCTGATAAACTGAAATTGGAATATAGAATTATTAAATTTAGTTCATTTGATCAATTGTATTTCTAAAAAGCTTACTGAATTTTTCCCGGTCCTCTGCTGTAAATGGCTTTGGACCTTTTGTTCGTTTTCCGCTTTTTCTTGCCATGGAGCTAATGTAGCGTGTTTGTAAGAGGTGGTCGATATTTTCATTTGTATACGTGAAGCCTTTATGATGAAGTACGGTGCATCCTTTTGCTAATCCAAGTGACGCAAGGCCGTAGTCCTGTGTAATGATAATATCGTCTTTTTGGGCAAGTTTCATAATTTTATAATCCGCAGCCTCGGCTCCAGTATCAACATACACCGTTTCCACTCCATCTTCCTCCTCATCGTGAGAAAAATGCGCAAAGCTTTTAACAAGCACGACAGGGATCCCTGCATCTTGAGCTATTGAAACGACAATATCTTTCACTGGACTAGCATCTGCGTCAACGTAAATTTTCATTGAATTCACCTATTTTTCTTATGTAAGTTGGTAGTATAAGTTGATTTTATCAAATAAAAACGGCAAAAGCGATAAAAGGTATGTAATAGATTTGAAACCCAATGGATGGTAATTATTAAAAAATGTTGCGATTTAATAAAATAAATTGTATAATAAATTTAAATAATTAATTTGGAAAATTAAATTGAATTGTAAATGCAAATTATTCCCAAATAGAGGTGATATCAAGATGGATAAACGAGAAACAATGGAAATTAATTTAAAACAGCAAAAAGTCATTTCTGATCCACTACGGTCACGCATTATTGCACTTTTGTATGAAGAGCCAATGACGCCAAAACAGACAGCCGATAAGGTAGGGAAGAACCCTGGAACGATCTATTATCATATTCAGCAACTTTATAAGCATGACATTTTAGAAATTGATCATGTGAAAACAGAAAAAGGGATCGTTGAAAAATATTACCGGGCAAAGGCAATGGTGTATAAAAACACGGAAAAGGAAGCTCCTGCTAACCATGTTGGCGGCAGCCAATCACATATGTATCTATCTGACAAATTGCTAAAAGAATTAAACGAAGAAGTCCAGGAACTGTTTTTTAAGTACGCGCATTTGTCTTACAAAGAGACAGCCGAACAAAAGGCGTATGAGGTTGATTTCCGTATTAAAGAATATGAAGATGAGGAGCGGGGAGAATGAAAGCATTCTTTTTCGAACGGAATTTCCTGATATTATTGTCTGGTGTATTTATTAACGGTATTGGTGGCGGCGTTTATGCTGTATCCGGGATGCTGCTTGTTCTGCATTTAAGCGGAAGCGTCCTCTATTCAGGCTTTGCATTTTTTGCTGTTTCACTTGCGACCTCGATGGGGTTTCTTGTCGCGCCTTTAGCAAATTATTTCAAGTATAAAAATGGGTTAGTCATCTGCGGTTTTTTGAAAGCAGCGTTGCTGTTTACGATTCCATTGTGTTATATGACCATTGGCCTTAACGTCTATTATGTCATTTTGCTATTGTTTGCGATTTCCCTCCTTTCTCAATTCACCTATCCTATTGAATCGACTATTCTTCCTATCATCGTTGGGAAAGACAATGTCATTCAAGCCAATTCTTATTTACACACTGTCCGTGAGGCAATGGATGTTGTATTTGTTGCTGTTGCGGGAATTCTTGTTGCATTCATAGGATCTGTTCAAGCGATTTTAATTACGGCTATTTGCATGTTATTGTCCGCTCTTGCTTATACCTTATTTAGTTTTCAACAGCCTGAAGCCACTAAAGATAAACAATTTGACAATGTACTGGATGTATACAAAAGTGATCTAAAAGCAGGGATTGGCTATATACGAAATTCGCTTATCCCAAAGATGATCGTATCCATTGTATTCATAAACTTTGCAATAGGAGTAATGACAACAAATTTGCCTGCTTTTTCGCTCATTAAAGGCGATGGTAGTGAAGCAGCATATGGCTTTTATATGGCGGCCATGTCACTTGGGGTAATGATTGGAACGATTGTTACGCCGAAAGTGAAAGAAATTGGATTTGGACGGCTAATAATTATTAGTTTTTGTGGTACCGGTTTACTGTGGGTGGGTGCATCTCTTCTTCCACTGATCCCATCACTTATACTTTTTAGCGTGGGAACAATCTCCATTGGAATTATTAACATATTGGTATTTTCTGCCATTCAGCAACAAGTAGAAACGGTGTTCATTGGGCGGGTAATCACCGTATTAGCAAGTGCATCATCAATCGGTACTCCTTTTGGTGCGCTTGCTGGAGGTGTCATTGGTGAGATGTTTACTCCAGTTGTACCAGTCTTTATATGCGGAATAGCAATGTTCATCTTTAGCTTTAGCTGGCTAAGCAGTTCCGTGCTGCGAAAGCTTCCTAAAATCGATGAGGCGGAGTTGTTTCCTGTGAAACGGGTGGAAGAAGCTTGATGTTTGATTAAGTATATAGGAAGGGGTTGATTAATACACAGTTTTCTTAATCAACCCTATTTTTTATATTCCACCTAGAAAATGATCAATTTCTTCTGCAATGAGCTCGGGTTCCCAAACATGAATATAATGACCTGCATCTATGTATAAATAGCTTCCATTCTCAACTTGCTCTGTGTAATCAGAAAGCATTTCACGCCAATTTTCTATTCCGACATCTGTTCCATCAGATATGAAAAAATACATCGGTGTTTCGGCAGGAAGACCTTCATCGCCAACCTTGGATGCGTTCGTTTGTATCTGTTTTACCTCTTCTTGCATATTTGAAGTTAGTGTTCTTCTGTAAAAAATACTTCGATATATATCTTCATCCTTGGACGATAATTGTTCTGACTGTATGGCCGCTGACCCATTTGCAACATTAGGGAATAGTCGCAGTAATCCGGTTCGAGCTGCAAAACCTGCGACTGACTGTATAGAGGAAGAAGGGACTTCCATGGCTTGATAGCTTCCTGGAATAGCCGGATCAAGTCCAATAATAGCTTCAACTTCTTCGGGATATTTTTGTGCCCAATGAATAGCCTCGATGCCTGACATCGAATGAGGCGCCAATACGTATGGTGGTTTTTCACCAGCAAGATCTAATGCTGAACGCGTCTCCTCCAGGATAAAATCGATATCCCTTGGGACGTCAGCAATTTCGCTCCATCCATATCCTGCCTTTTCAACAACCGCAATTCGGTATTTCGGCAGCAGCTCAGACCAAAGGGGTTTGAAATCAAGTGTGGGCGAACTTGTTCCACCTCCTGCCATGAAAACAATGGTTGTATCACTTTTTCCTTGTGTATATACATGCATGTCGTGCCCGTTAACTGTTACCATTTGCCCTGGATGAGGCGTGTTTTTAATCTCTTTAGCAGTTGCGAATTTGTTATAGATCCATGATCCAATGATTATGAAAACCAGAAGTGCAATGATAGATAAAACAATTAATATGGATATTTTCTTCATTTTGATCATCGCAGTTGATCTTCCTTGTAATTTAAATTTTTAATTTTCCCACTACCAATTATAACATATTACGATATATATTCAGGGTATAGTTTAAGAATTTTAAAAATGTGAGGAGAACCTAAATAAAGGCTCTTTTCGTAAGTATTGTTGTTTTTAAATCTTCGCAGTTGATATAAAAGACGACGTAAGTGCTTGTTGAATTCCGCTCCGGACGTAAATTGAAATTAAGATAGTTGACGTCGTCTTTGATATCTTTTGTGTCAAAAAAAACAATCTTTTAGAAAAGAGCCTAAATAAAAAGGAATGCGCTATCATATTATGAGAAGCTTTATTTCTTTTCCAATGCTTAAAAGTAAGTTATTATGGCTGAAATGCTAGTGATTGGGTTATATTTTACAATAACTTAAGAAAGGGGATGAGCATATGAATCAAAAAGTAATCATTAATGATTTAACAATCAACGCAGAGAACTACCATGAAGAAACGGTTACGAAAGAAGGGAAAGACCTGCTTAAAATAGGTTTTGATTTTAAAGTAAGAAGCGACGAATCTCATGATGTAACCACGCTACTTTATAAGAACGATTTTACTGTTCAGGTACCAGGAAGAATACCCGAATTCTCCGCAACCATTTATAAGTATTCCACATCAATTACGAATCTGTCTGAGGAAGGAGCCGTTGGAGATTTCAAGCTGGAGTTAATCGAGAAAGTATAATTTGTCAACGGATTTTAGCTGGGCACCAGATGCTAGGCACTCCCATATACTACTAAAGATTTGTATTTTGGGAGGAATAAGAATGAATCATGAATTTCATATGTTTGTCGAGAAAATAATAGCAAATTGGTCCGAGCAACAGCGAGAAGGTGCTAAGAAAATAATAAATAAATACGGATTACCACAAGAAGCTATCGCAAGCAGATTAATTTGGTATGATAATTATCCTTGGAAGAAAACCATTGTCCATCGGGACGCGGTACCACATAACTTTCCGACACCACATCCGGATTTTCTAGAACAAACCATTAATTATAGGGCCCCGCTGGATGCTTTTGATGCAATTGCCTATTATGACGGCAGCTGCTACCCTGATCGAACGAAGGGGGAAGTCACTGCCATTTGTGATAAAGAAGAGATGAATATGTTATCGATAAATCTGTTTCATGATATCGTGACACGAAAAAGAACGGTTGAAGAAGCAAGAGTATGCATGATTGAGATGGGGGCGGACTTTTTGCTTTATGATATTTCCTCGCCATATATGGAGCAATTCCTTTTCCCACAGCAATATCATACGGAAGATCCTGATAAGGGATATTTTTAATTCTCTATAGTATTGGGATAAAAGCCGGATTCGGACTTCAGTTCCGCATCCGGCTTATCTATTAGTGCATTTAGCAAGCATACTTATGTTATACTAAACGGAAAACACGCTGTGAAGAAGGAGGATGTAACGCATGGTACTGACAATCATTGTGATCGCGATTATTGCTATTATAGCAATATTTCTTATGACATCTTATAATGGCTTGGTAAAATACCGAAACTGGGTACAAGAAGCCTGGAGTCAGATTGATGTTCAATTAAAGAGACGTCACGATTTGATCCCAAATCTGGTGAATACGGTTAAAGGTTATGCTGAACATGAACGAGAAACCCTAGAGGGGGTTGTGGAAGCACGAAGCCAATTGGTTAATGGTTCGCCACAGGAAAGAATAGATGCAGATAACCAAATAGAGGGGGCATTAAAATCTATTTTTGCCTTGTCGGAATCGTATCCGGATCTAAAAGCGAATGAGAACTTTCTAAATCTGCAAGAACAGTTAACGACAACAGAAAACAAGGTCGCCTATTCTCGCCAACTGTACAATAAAACGGTAGCTGACTATAACATTAAGTTACAATCATTTCCAACCAATATAATGGCAAGTATGTTTAATTTTAAACAAGAGGATCTCTTATCTATACCGGAAGAAGAAAGAGAAGTACCAGACGTGAGTTTCTAATGGGGGAATATTATGCTGTACCAACAAATTAGAGATAATAAACGGAAAACGATATTGCTTGTTGTCCTGTTCAGTGTGCTCGTTTTAGTAGTTGGCTGGGCAATCGGCTATTTATTTAATAATGATTGGGTATCAGGGATTGTTATCACGCTAATTGTGCTTGCGATCTATATACCGATCACATTGAAGACAGCCGGCTCACAAGTCCTGAATATGTCCGGGTCAAAAGAAATTCAAAGGGAGGATCATCCACAGCTCTTTGGGGTGGTTGAAGAGCTATCTTTGGCTGCGCGTATACCAATGCCAAAGGTTTATATTGTGAATGACCCGGCCCCGAATGCCTTTGCTACAGGAATAAAACCGGAAAAAGGAGCAGTTGCTTTCACGACTGGTCTACTCGATAGACTGAACCGCGAAGAATTGTCAGGAGTCGCTGCTCACGAAATCGCACATATTCGTAATTATGACATTCGTCTGATGACGATTAGTGTGGCCCTTGTTGGTGTCATTGTCCTTGTCGCGAATATTGGTTCGCGTATGATGCTTTTTGGAGGTGGCAGGAGAGGTGGCAATAATAAGAACAACCCGATCATAATGATTCTGGCAATTCTTTTAGTCATTCTTGCTCCGCTTGCTGCTCAATTTGTAAAGCTCGCTGTCTCGAGAAATCGTGAATATTTAGCAGACGCGTCCGCAGTAGAATTGACCCGTAATCCCAAGGGGCTCATTAAAGCTTTAAGGAAAATCAGTCAAGATCCAAATGATGTAAAAGATGCAAAAGAAGCCACCGCATCCATGTATATTTCCTACCCATTTAAAAAGAAACGTAAGAAAAAAAGTGCCTTATGGTCAACCCATCCTCCCATGGAAAGTCGTATCGAACAATTGCAAAATATGTAGCCAAAGGATGAAAATATGAATGTACCAATTGAATTAAAAGTGAAGCCGAAATATATAACACAATATAAAAATAAATATCCTTTAATCAGCAAAGATGCGATTTTGAATCCGGATGTGCTAGAACGTGAAGGAAGCATTGTGCATTTAGTCGGCGATAATAACCAGTTCGTTGCAAAAGGCTATTATGGAAAACAGAATAAAGGCATCGGCTGGGTGTTAACACATAAAAAAGGCGAAAGAATAGATTTTCCCTTTTTTAAAACGAAAATCTCAGAAGCAATAAACAAGAGACAAGCTTTCTATGAGGATGAAAGTACTAATGCATTCCGTGTTTTTAATGGAGAAGGCGATGGGATCGGTGGTCTGACGATTGATTGCTTTGCTGGATATTATTTGATTAATTGGTACAGTGAGGGAATCTATACTTTCAAGGATCAGGTCATTCGTGTGTTAGATGAACTTATAAAATACCAGGCCATTTACGAGAAGAAACGCTTTGATACAAAAGGAAAGTATATTAACGATGATGATTTTGTAAAAGGCATGCGTGGTGAATTTCCTGTTATTGTAAAAGAAAATGGCATGAATTATGCAGTTCACTTAAATGATGGTGCGATGGTAGGAATTTTCCTTGACCAGCGTGATGTGAGAGAAGCAATAAGCATAAAGTATGCTGATGGAAAAAAGGTCCTTAACACCTTTTCATATACCGGGGCTTTTTCCGTAGCGGCAGCACTTGGTGGTGCCGAAAAAACGACAAGTATTGATTTGGCAAAACGGAGTAAAAGTAAGACGATCGAGCAGTTCAGTGTTAATGGAATCGATTATGAAAAGCAGGATATCATCGTGATGGATGTCTTTGACTACTTTAAATATGCAACTCGGCATAACATGAAATTCGATATGGTAATCCTTGATCCACCAAGCTTTGCACGGTCCAAAAAGCGTACATTCAGTGCTGCTAAAAACTATCCTGAATTGATTAAAGATTCGATTTCGATTACAGAGAAGAACGGTATCATCATTGCGTCTACGAATAATTCGTCATTCGGTATGAAGAAATTTAAAGGCTTTGTCGCGGATGCGTTTCGGGAGATGAATACGAAATATGCAATACTGGAGGAATTTTCGTTGCCGGAGGATTTTCATGTAGATCGGAATTTTCCACAGGGGAATTATTTGAAGGTGTTGGTTGTGAGGAAGACAGATTAAGCTTTAAAACTAGGGGGAGGTTTTGATATGGCTATATTAACGAATGACTGGGCTCCCAAGATGGAAAAGGAATTCCAAAAAGATTATTACCTGCAGCTACGTTCCTTTTTGAAAGAAGAATACCAAATGTATACTGTCTACCCGCATATGAATAATATTTTCAACGCGCTTCATTATACTGCTTACGAAAATACAAAAGTAGTAATTCTCGGACAGGATCCATATCATGGGCCGAATCAGGCTCACGGATTAAGTTTCTCCGTTAAACCAGGGGTAAAAACCCCGCCTTCACTAAAAAATATATATAAGGAACTTCAAGCTGATATGGGCGTACCAATTCCAAGTCATGGCTGTCTAATAAACTGGGCAAAACAAGGTGTACTTCTACTAAATACGGTATTGACTGTTAGGGGAGGACAAGCCAATTCTCATAAAGGGAAGGGCTGGGAGCACTTTACCAATGAGGTGATTCGCCAGGTTAATGCAAAAGAGGAGCCGGTCGTGTTTTTCCTCTGGGGTAGAAATGCGCAGGCAAAAGAGGAGTTAATTACTGCCCCCCATCATCATATTATTAAATCCCCTCATCCCAGTCCATTTTCAGCGAACAAGGGATTTTTTGGAAGTAGGCCTTTCTCGCGCGCAAACCAATTTTTAAGAGAAGCAGGTCGCCCGGAAATTGATTGGTCCATTTCTGATAAGCAAGAATAAAGGTCCAAAAAAGACAGCTGCATGTTATTCTGCAGCTGTCTTTTCACTACTCAAAACCTCAAGTCCATTCCTGTCCATTTCTAGTGCTGTAACCTGATAACCCTCAAGCAATGTTTGCATATGTTTAGCAATAGCCTTGCCCTCACCCCTTGGCGCAAAGGAAACCATCGTAGGACCTGCGCCACTGATCACTGTTCCGTACGCACCGTAGACTTTAGCTTCTTCCTTAATTTCATGATAACGGGGGATGAGTTCAGACCGATATGGTTCATGAAATAAATCTGCTTCCATCATTTTACCGGCTCGCTCGTAGTCGCCTGATAGTAGGGAAGCGATGAGGAGATTGCTTATACTACTTGCTGTAATGGCGCTCTCCCTTGAAAAATGCTCCGGAAGAGCTTTTCTTGCTGCTTCTGTTTTTAGTTCGAAATTAGGAATATATCCAACTATATCAACATCAAGCTCGGGTATTTTCATCCAATCAACTTCATTTTCAGATAATTCTGCTGTGACAGTGCAGCCTCCCAATAACGCTGGCGCTATGTTGTCCGGATGTCCTTCCCACTCCGTTCCGTATAGGAGTTTTTCTTCCTGAGAAAGAGAGAGATCGCATACTTGATTGGCCAATTCAATTCCTGCAATAACAGCTGATGCACTGCTACCAAACCCCCGTGCCAAAGGAATGTCGCTCGTGACGATAATGTTGCAGGCTGGAAGCACTTTGTCATGGCGCTTGGCTGTTTGCTCGGCAACTTGGTAAATTAAATTATCTTCAACATATGTAGTTGCGGGTAGGAAATGGGAGCGGGTTTCGAGCTCCCATTGTTCAGCCTCCGTCACTTCCAATGTTAAATAAAGATTTAGTGCAATGCCTGCTGAGTCAAATGCTGGTCCTAAATTTGCAGAGCTTGCTGGTACAGTGATGGTGAAATTTTTCATGCTTCCACCTTGTTTTCTAAATAATCCATCACGGCTTTTTCATCATTTGGTAGTGTTACAGGATCTATCTCCAGTTGGTCGATGGCTGTCTGTGGATCCTTTAATCCATTTCCAGTAAGTACTGCTACAACCTTACTTCCCTTTTCGATGTTGCCCTTTTCAAGTTGCTGGATAAGGCCTGCAATCGAAGCAGAGGAACCTGGCTCTGCAAAAACACCTTCTTTTCTTGCTAGAAGTTTAAAAGCATTTGCTATTTCTTCATCCGAAACAGCGTTAATCTTTCCATTTGATTCGTCTCTAGCGTTAACCGCGAGTTCCCAGCTTGCCGGATTTCCGATACGGATAGCTGTTGCGATTGTTTCCGGATTAGGAAATACATTATTGTTTACAATGGCTGCAGCACCTTCTGCTTCAAAACCGAACATTTTCGGAAGTCCTGTTTGCTTTTCTTGATGATATTCCTTGAACCCTTTCCAATAGGCACTGATATTCCCTGCATTGCCGACTGGGATAGCGAGTATGTCAGGAGCTGACCCAAGCTGATCACAAACTTCAAATGCTGCTGTTTTTTGCCCTTCCAAGCGGTATGGGTTCACAGAGTTAACGAGTGTAATGGAAGATTTTTCACTTAACTTCCGGACTATCTTTAAGGCTTCGTCAAAATTCCCTTCGATCTCAACGATTTCAGCACCGTACATTACCGCCTGGGCTAGTTTGCCGAGTGCGATTTTCCCTTTTGGAATGACAATAATTGCTTTGAGTCCTGCTCTTGCGGCATATGCCGCTGCTGAGGCAGAGGTATTACCAGTTGATGCACAAATAACCGATTTGCTTCCTTCCTCCATTGCTTTTGCAACGGCTACGACCATTCCTCTGTCTTTAAATGAACCTGTTGGATTAACACCTTCCACTTTCCCGTACAGCTCTATCCCTAATTCCGCTGATAAAGCTGGAAAATGAATAAGTGGTGTATTTCCTTCCTGTAGGGATAGTTCGGGTGTCTCTTTTGTAACAGGAAGATTTGATTTATAGTGTTTCAGTAGTCCCGGCCACATGCTCAACATCTCCTTCGACTTTATAATAGCTTTTGACATCCAGTACATCACGTAATTGATGAAGCTGGTTTAACGCTTGATTAAAATTCCCTAACGATGTTTGATGTGTCACCAAAACGATTTCTGCTACTTCATGTTTCTTAATCGGATTTTGTAAAATACGCTTAAAACTGATGTCGAGTTCATGGAATAGGGAAGAAATATTGGAAAATACACCTGCTTCGTCCTTAACATGCAATCTCATATAATACTGTCCAAAGCGATGGTCCGGTGTTTTTAATTCCTTTTTAAATTGAGGCTCCGTGACGGATTTTCCGTTTACACCTAACCGAACATTTCGAATGACTTCAACTACATCAGACATGACAGCAGTAGCCGTTGGCAGGCTCCCTGCGCCTGGGCCGTAAAACATTGTCTCGCCGACAGCTTCACCATATACATATACGGCGTTGTATTCATTTTTTACATCTGCTAAAGGATGTTCTTTAGATAGAAGTGTTGGCTCTACACTTACTTCCACTTCCTTGTCGTGGCATTTTGCAAAACCGATTAATTTCATCGTGTAGCCAAGTTGATCCCCATATTGCAGATCTTCTAACGCAAGATTTTTAATCCCGGAGACTTCTACTTCTTCCAGTTCGATATCAGTGGAAAAGGCAAGTCTTCCCAAGATGGCCATTTTTCTGGCGGCATCTAAACCTTCTACGTCTGAAGTGGGGTCAGCTTCCGCAAATCCAAGTTCCTGCGCTTCTTGAAGGGCATCCTCATAAGACATACCTTCGTTGTCCATTTTTGTTAAAATATAATTCGTTGTTCCATTTACAATTCCCATAACTTGCTGAATGCGATCAGCTGAAAGCCCGCCGGTTATTCCTCTTAAAATGGGAATGCCTCCAGCGACACTTGCTTCATAAAAAAAGTCACATTTATTTTGACTTGCCGCGTCCTGAAGTTCGGGGCCATGTAAGGCAACCAAGTCTTTATTTGCGGTTACAACATGTTTTTTTGCTGAAAAAGCCTTCAAAATATGCTCTCTTGCCTCATCAATTCCGCCCATTACTTCAATAATAACATCGATTTCCGGGTCATTTAAAATAGCGTCCGGATTGGTGGTGATATGCGTATGATCTACATCCACAGCTCGAGACTTTTCAGGATCGCGTACTAAAATACTTTTTACATGAACTTCTGTTCCGAGTTGATGAATAAGTTTTGCTTGATAATTTTCAATAATTTGCACAACTCCTGACCCAACAACTCCAAAGCCTAATAGACCGACAGATATTTTATTTCCCAAACATACCACCTCATCATTTCTTTTTAACAGATAAAAACCAAGTTTTCTAATTAAAAATTTAGTTTTTTGTTTAATAGTCATTTAAACACGAAAAAAGAAGCATGGCAATAGATAAATATGAAGTATCATCTATAACATCGCTTACATTATAAAATTCTGGGTTTAGCTTTACTAAACTTTGCTATCGTACGTAAAAAAAGATAGATGAATTTTATAGGAGAAGGCTTATTCGAAATTTGATTGAATACACTACTGTAAAGAATAAAATAGTGGGGTGTAGATGATGAACTATAACAATGCGGGCATTGCTTTTGTTGGATGTATCCTTCTTGGGTCAGGGATTGGTATGTTGTTCGGTAATGTAGCTGCATGGGCAGCAATTGGCGTAGGGGGAGGGCTTATCTCCTTGGCTGTTCTTAGTAGAAGGTCGTAATAGGACGCAAGACTGGCAGAAGATATTTTCTTTAAAATATACTCTGCCAGTCTGATATTAATGAATATGGTATGAAGGGGCATTATAAGCAGGGAAAAGATAGAACAAAGTGTAAGGTCCCATGCTCAACGCATTATGTACGAACGAAAAAAGCACAATAAATTGGTTTAAGGAGGCTTGTTTTCATTTGTTGAGAGCAAGCCTTGTAGTTTGAAGGATTCTCCCAATGACAGCAAGAAAGAACATAGCAATAAATGGCTTGAAATTGAAATATGACATGCATTCTTATAAAATTGGAATTGCCTAACAAAAAGAAACGGAGTTGTTACTAGTTGGAAAATATTATCGTAACCTATTTTAATGTAGAAAGCGAAGCGTTTCAGGCCCTGTCGGAAATTAAACACATGACAACGTATGAGGATCGCATACTTTTTTCCCAGGTTGCAGTACTGAAAAAGAATAATGGAGTCATCATTTCTAAGGATGGTTTTGATACAGGCAGAGTCACCTCTAATGATACTGTTAAAGGTGGGCTCATCGGTTCCTTGGTCGGCATTCTTGGCGGCCCGCTCGGCATTCTTCTCGGACTTGGTGTCGGTACCCTCACCGGCGCGGTTAAGGATTCCGGCGACCGTAAAGACGAAGTCAGTCTTATTTCTACCGTTACAAAGAGAATGCAGGAAGACGACGTTGCCATTGTAGCTGTGGTCCAGGAGGATGATGAAGAAGTCTATAACCGTGTGGTCGAAAATTATGACGCAATCAATGTCCGTTATGATGCCGGTCATATCGAAGAAGAAATTGAGCATGCAAAAGAAGTGGAAAGTCACCTTCGAGATCAGGCTGATAAAGAAATAAATGAAGAACGAACAGAAAAAAGAAATGAAAAACGGGAAGGGTTTAGAGAGAAAATCAAACGGGACTTTGAGGATATCAAATCCGGTTTTAAGAGAGATGATGAATAACGGCGAAAAGGCACACATTGCTTGTGTGCCTTTTATTAATACATACAGCAACACTGACAGCAGATTTTCGTGAAGGTTTTGATGTTGCCACCTAGCTGACACGGGACCAATCGCCATAAGTTGGAGGGCATTACTGACTCCTGGTTAGGTTTATGCATTTTCCTTGCTTCTACTTTTTGCCATGGAAATGAACACGGAGACAAGCGCAATAATCACGAACAACCCGCCGAAAATTGGAGTTACTTCAACGGAAGCTTGTTCAACTACGATACCACCAACAAAAGAACCAAATGCGATTCCGAAATGCAATGCCGAGTTGCTTAGGCTCTGTTGAATATCGGATGTTTCAGGGGAAGTTTCAATCAGGTAGCTTTGCATGGCTGGTGTGATTGCCCAGTTCCCCATCCCCCAAAAGACCAATGACACTAAGAATATCGGTAAAGCAAACGTTGTGTAGGTAATGGAAAAAATCGCTATGCCAAAAAGAACCATTGCTGTTAGAATCATACGTTTTGATCCAATTTGATCGGATAATGTACCACCAATCGCGCCTCCACTTACGGCAGCTATCCCGAAGATGAGGTAGATAACACTCACCCACGTACCTTCAAGTCCCATTGTCGTTTTGGCAAAAGGGGTTAGGTAGGTGTATAACGTTGCATGTCCTGCTAAGAACAGAAATGTGGTCAGGTGAGCAAAGAATATTTTCCGGTTTTTAAGTGTTGCTAACTGTTTTCGAAGCGGGACCGACGGTTTAGGAGCAACCTTTTCCATCAGGAAATATACACCAGTGATAGAAAAGAGTGTTAATACCGCAATGAATACAAACGGCGCTCGCCAGCCAAAGACATTTCCCAGCATCAATCCAATAGGAACACCTAGTACAAGCGAGCCACTGACTCCCATCGTGACGATTCCAATTGCACGTCCGCGATATGCCGGTTTGACAATATTAGCAGCCATGGTTAAACAAAGAATGATAAGCAGGGATCCACTCAACGCTGTAATGATTCGTCCCATAAAGAGTACGCTATACGAGGGACTAATAGCCGAGACAATATTCCCCAGTAAAAATACGAGTAAAGAAATTAATGTTAGTCGCTTCCGTTCTATTTTAGCTGTTACAATTAATAGGATTGGAGCTGCAATTGCGAAAATCAACGAAAAAATAGTGATTAAAAGTCCAGCCTGTCCGAGGCTCACATCTAAATCGACTGCAACTAAATCCAATATCCCACCAATAATTAATTCAACCATCCCAACAACAAACGAGACAATTGTCAGCAAATATACACGTTTATCCATAAAAAATAACTTCCCTCTTCTGGTAAATAAAATTACCTATCCAATATTAATCCTATTTGAAACGAAAGACAAGAAAAAATTCTCGCATATTCGACAAAATTCGGGGCGTGACAGGCACTCAACAAATAACAAGAAATAAGCTGCGTTTTTTGATATAATTAATATACTTACATAAAAGAAAGGGGAACGCCTCGTTGAATAATAACACGGATTTATATAAAGATGCCATGCGCGTATTAAAGCTCACGAGTAGAACGTTTTACATACCGATCAAATTATTGAAACCAACACTGAAGGAGACAGTAGGGTCGGCTTATTTATGCATGCGTGCAGTTGATGAAATCGAAGACCATGAGCAATTGGATTCTGAAACCAAGCAGCATTTATTACGGACAACCAGCGAATTACTGAAGACTGAATTTGATAAGGAGGCATACCGCCAATTAACAAAGCCATATGAATCTCTACTGCCAGAAGTTACATTAAGACTGGGAGATTGGATCGATTTTTGTCCTAGAGGATTTGTTGAAAAAATGAAAGAATCAACAAGTGTCATGGCTGATGGCATGGCGGATTGGGTAGAGAAAGACTGGCGCATTAAAACGAAAGCGGACTTGGATGATTACACGTATTACGTCGCAGGTTTAGTCGGTGTAATGTTGTCCGATGTTTGGCAGTGGCATGAGAATATAGAAACAGATAGAGAATTGGCTACCGGATATGGCAGAGGCTTACAAGCGGTTAACATTTTACGTAATCAGGGAGAAGACGCAGAACGTGGTGTTCGATTTGTTCCGGATAATTGGAATAGGGAGGACCTATTTGCCTATGCATCAAACAATTTAAAGCAAGGAGATAGGTACATAGAAAGTATCAATAATAAAAACGTTGTTGTTTTTTCTAAAATTCCATTAGAACTAGCAAAAAGAACACTAAAGACAATGCAAAATGGCAATGAAAAAATGACACGCCAGGAAGTAGAATCGACAGTGGATGAGATTATAAATGAATAAAAAGTGAAACACGGTTAGACTTTCTAACCGTGTTTTTTAGCATTAAGCCTAACGCGGTGTTTTCGATAATATATTCGTTTACTAATGCATATAGTAAATCTTACAGTAGTAAAGGTGGTGATCATTCGTTATTTTAAAAATTTGACTAGCTATTGGATTATTCCTATAATAATAAAATGTGTTACTTAATTGAGCAAGCCGGTGGTACTTGTCAATGGTTATTAAATGTACTGAGAAATAATAGTCATTTGCCATCCAACGGTCTTTAATGGCAAAGGAACACTAAATTATAGACACTTGCTCCTAAAACAAATTAGGAGGAAAAGCGTGAAATCAAAAAAGAAGGCACAACTAGATTGGCCGGTATTTATCGTAAGTGGTGGGTTTTTAATCGCATTTATCATTATATCATTGGTTAACAACGAAATGGTCTCAGATGCAGTAAACACGTTATTTGCTTATTCTTCAGATCTCTTTGGAGCATACTGGCAAATATTATTACTCGCAAATTTCTTCATTGGTCTGGGGTTGGCTATTTCAAGGTATGGAAAGGTGAAATTAGGGCATCAGGATAAGCCTAAATATAGCTATTTTGGCTGGGTTTCGATGATTTTAGTTACATTACTCGCGAGTGGTGGTGTGTTCTGGGCTGCTGCTGAACCAATGTACCATTATATGGATACTCCTCCATTATTTGGTGGTGGTGAGTTCAATAATATGAATGCAGCGTTAGCACAGTCATTCTTGCATTGGGGATTTACCGCCTGGGCAATACTTGGAACACTTGCTGTAGTTGTAATGATGTATGTCCATTACAGTAAGGGGTATCCCCTGAAGCCAAGAGGATTATTATATCCGATTTTTGGTGAAAAAATATATGGTAAAAGTGTGCTTGGATCATCAGCTGATATTTTTTCTATCATTGCAACAGTTGCCGGTACACTAGGGCCTTTAGGGTTCCTGGGTTTGCAGATATCCTATGGACTGAATCACCTGTTTGATGTGCCAAATACATTGACAGTTAGTATCATTGTTGTATTAGTACTTGTTGCGATCGCAGCAGTTTCAGCTGCTACAGGGGTGGATCGAGGAATTTACCATCTAAGTAATTACAATGTAAGGTTTACTATTTTATTGGCTATTGTTGTACTCATTATTGGACCTACGATGTTTATTATCGATGCATTTGTAGGTGGAACTGGCTTTCATTTGCAAAACTTCTTCACGATGAGTATGTATCGCGGAGACGAGGGCTGGCTTTCAGCATGGACGATCTTCTTCTGGGGATGGTTTATCGGCTATGCACCAATGCTGATAGTGTTCATTAGTCGAATTTCCCGAGGAAGGACGATTCGGGAATTAATTATTGCTGTTTCTATTGTCGCACCATTAGTTAATAACTTTTGGTTCTCTGTCGTAGGTGGAACAGGTGTATTTTTCGAAAGGGAAAATCCAGGGTCGATTTCAAATGCCTTGAATGAAGGTGGAATGCCGGCATCCGTAATGGCAATTACGGATCAGTTGCCAATGGGTACCATCATGGGATTAGGATTTTTACTCGTGTCGATCGTCTTTGTTGCAACTACAACGGACACCATGTCATATACAGTAGCTGCTACCCTCGAAGGGAATGATCATCCAAAAAGATGGTTGCGTGTATTCTGGGCGATAATTTTTGGCCTTACGACAGTCGTGATATTAACGATTGGAGAAGACAGTGTTTCATCGATCCAGAACTCGATCATTATAACAGCTGTTCCCGTATCGCTGCTACTACTACCGCCACTCTGGAATGCGCCGAGAGTAGCGAAAAAGATGGCGTTAGAACAGGGACTTATCTGGCAGCGGGAAATGCGGAAAAAAGTAAATAAATTTGATGATTAGCGAAGGCACTCATCCAGGGCTTGATTAGAAAGTAATTTAGCAAGGTAATTTGTATATTTATTTGGATAGGGATACAATAAGGAAGGGCTGATTTTTTGGAATCGGCTCTTTCTTATTTTTAATGAAAGCTGTTTTCTAAAAGATTGTCGCTTTTGACACAAAAGATATAAAGACGGCGCAGTGACAATTTTTGCAAACTGGTTGAGAGCAGGGATTCGCTACGGAAATACATTTCGCGCTCCTTAGGGTGGCGGTGAGCCCCCCTTGTGCTAGCACGCTGCGAAGATCTAAAAACAACAATACTTACGAAAAAGCATTAATGAAAGAGGAATTCGAATGAGTAAACAAGTAAAATATGCAGAATCAAATTCAAACCAGCTGTATAGCTTTTGGGTAACAATTAAACAAGCCTTTGAGATTAAAAAGAATCCATTGCCATGGAGTAAGGCTATTAGTGCAGGGTTTTGTATGGCGTTACCTGTTTTAATCGGTTTATTATTTGGGAACTTACAAAATGGCTTGTATGCTGGAATT
The DNA here is from genome assembly GCF_021560035.1 of Virgibacillus sp. NKC19-16. Lineage (NCBI taxonomy): Bacteria > Bacillati > Bacillota > Bacilli > Caryophanales > Bacillaceae > Virgibacillus > Virgibacillus salidurans. The sequence continues at coordinate 413,603 of NZ_CP074373.1, forward strand.
GGTGGCTTTACATTTCTTTATATGTTTAACGAGCCTTATGCCCAACGAGCGAAAAAGCTGTTTTCTGTCATGGTTGGTCTTTCTGTTGCTGTAGGACTCGGCACATTGCTTGCACCTTACCCTTACGCCATAGCAGTCACAGTTGGATTAATTGGCGCCATTGTAACATTTATTTTCGGTGCATTGAAAATCCCCGGGCCAGCTGCTGTTTTCTTTGTGCTTGTTTTTTCAATGACATCAGCAATGGAAATAGATCCGTCGCTAGCAGCCTCTCGTGCTGGTCTCGTTTTACTCGGAGGGGCATTATCTTGGGTGGTTGCAATGTCCGGTTGGTTTTTAAACCCGCGTGGCCCCGAAATAAATGCGATGAAACGTGTTTATGGACAATTAGCCTTACTAATTGATGCCATTGGCACTGAAAATTTTAGCACGGAAAGACAAAATACATTACAAAAATTAAAGGATGCAGAGAACGTTTTAATGTCCGGATATATTTCTTGGGATAGATCCCCTTTATACAAGCAGTTATATTTATTGTACGGGCAGGCTAATAGGATATTTTCCGAGGTCATTGAATTTTATGCTTCGAGTAATAAAAAGCTTCCACAACAAGTAGGGGACTCTGTACGAAGGATCACCAATTCCATTGGCAAAAAGGCATCTATTGACATAAATTTAGAAGAACCAGATGAAATGATTTATCGGTTAGTAAGAAATATAAAAGGAGTACAGGACATAATAAATCAATCAAACGGAAGTATGGAGAGAGATGTCCATATTTCAAAGCCGCGGGTAAATACTGTTTTGAGTGGCAACCTTCATAAAAATTCAATCGTATTTCTTTCTGCTATCAGATATGGGGTTATCCTTATGATTGCTGCATTAGTCGCCTTTTCGTTTGAATTTGACCGCTCTTATTGGATACCACTGTCGTGTGCAGCTGTTATGTTAGGTTCTACGATTATGACTACCTTCCACCGTGCGATTCAACGTACAGTCGGAACAATTATAGGGATACTACTAGCAAGTATGCTCCTTTCAACACATCCTGATGGGTATCTAATTGTCATTATTATTTTGATTTTAACATTTATGACAGAGTTGTTTATTCCGCGAAATTATGCAATTGCATTATTTTTTATTACGCCAAATGCGATTTTTATGGCAGAAAATACAACACAGATATATAATGTGAGTTATTTTGCTACGGCGAGGATAACGGATATTTTCATTGGTTGCGCTATTGGCTTGGCAGGCACATTTATTATTGGAAGACGCTCAGCCTCCAGTCGTCTCCCGCATTTACTTTCTAAAACAATTCGGAGTCAGATACAATTTATGCTATTGCTGTTTTCTGAACAACGGTCTGATGCGGATATTGAAAAAAGTAGTGAAATGCTAAAAATGCGAACAAATTTAACGAATCTAAGCGTTGTTTATACAACGGCATTAGGTGAAATTCCGCGAGATAAGGACGCATTGGGTAAGCTCTGGCCTGTTATATTTTCGATTGAACAACTGGGCTATCTACTCGATGATGCATCCAAGAAGTCAGACCGTCCAACACTTCAGGACGCGGAATTAGCACAATTATTGTTCGTTTTTGAGATGATGGCAAAAGCTGCAAAGCAAAAGAAATCTCCGATCACGAGGTATGTACCCAAAATAAAAGGATTTCCACACATAGAAAAAGAAATTGCAGATTTGCAGGAAGCCCTGCAGGTGAAAGATAGAGTACCAGTTGTATAAAGAAGAGACCGTATAAATTCGATTACGGTCTCTTTTTAGCGTCTGTTTCCAATTCGACAAAATCCGGGTGGTGCCTGTCACTTTAATAGCATTGGAAGGCTTCAATTCTGTCTAAATCAATTCCGAAATAAACCCATCTAAATCCTTGCCAACGAAAACCTGCAATGGAATTCCTACCTACAAATGTTGGAAAAAACCAGAAGGCATCTCTTCTTAGCCATATATAGGTGAAACGGAACATACAACCGCGAATTCCCCCAGGATCCACTGCAAAGGTTTGGAATTGGGGCTGTTCCGGCGTAAAAGGTGGTGGCGGGGTATTAGGAGCGCCAGCTTGCCCTCCGCCAGGAATCCCGCCTGCTCCGGGAAATCCTCCTGGAGGTTGTTGTCCAGGAAACTGCTGCTGTCCTCCTGGTCCGAATAATTGCCCCCATAAAAATTGGGGAATATTAAATTGTCTCTGATCATCAAACGGTGGTCGATTATAATTCACCTGTTATTCCCTCCCTTATAAATTCGTTCCCTTTACTATATGGGTGATAGCTACAAATGGGGAATGATTTTTTGAAGAATAGGCGGGCTGGAAACAAATTAGGGGAAATTGGAGCTCCCTTATTTGTATTCCAATCGTGACTTGACTCTAACGTTACGTAATACTTTATAGTAATTCATGAAGGGAGGTAATCAGACTTGAAAGTAAAAGAAGTTGCTGATTTAGTCGGGATTAGTGTGCGCACACTTCATCATTATGATGAGATTGGATTATTAACCCCGGAAAATACGACGAAGTCCGGGTACCGGCTATATTCACAAGATGATCTCGAGACATTGCAACAGATCTTATTTTTTAGAGAACTTGGTTTCCCTTTGAAAAAAATCAAACAAATTATCAATAGACCATCATTTAACCAGCACGAGGCGCTTGAGCTTCATCGCAAAATGCTGCTTGAAAAAAGAAACAGACTGGATCATATGATTCAAACAATTGATAAAACAATCCGATATACGAAAGGAGAAATACAAATGAGTGATAAAGAAAAATTTGAAGGATTTGACTTCAGTCACAACCCATATGAACAGGAAGCACGCGAACGCTGGGGAGACAAAGCCGTTGAGGCATCCAATACGAAAGTAATTAATATGTCCAAAGACGAAAAAAATGCGTTTGAAGCAGAGTTTAATGCCATTTATCGAAAATTAGCAGAGATCCGCTACGAGCCTCCTGAATCAGATGTAGCTCAAGAGGAGATCAAAGCATGGTACGACTTCTTAAACAGAATAGGTAACTATTCGCTAGATGCTTTTAAAGGCCTCGGTCAAATGTATGTTGACGATGAACGTTTTACTAAAAATATCGACCAATTTGGCGATGGTTTAGCAGTGTTTATGCGTGATGCTATGGCTGTTTATGCAGATCGGAATAAAAAATAACTCCTTCTGTAATTACAATCGTTGAAAATCAAGATTTGGGGGCAAAACTAATTTAAAAATTTTTGCCCCTTTATACATAATAGATTCGATTATAGTTGTGATAGAACTATAGGGATTGAACTACTTCGTTTATATTTTTAGCCTTTGTAATTGCTGAAATAACCGAAACACCATCTGCTCCGGCTTCGATAACCGAAGCGGCATTCTTTAATGTAATACCACCAATTCCTACGATAGGTAGGCTTGGGAATTGCTCGCGTAATGCAGTAATCCATTCCTGACCAACAGCTTTCTTTGCATCAGCCTTTGAGCTTGTTGTAAAAACTGGACCGGCACCAACGTAATCGACTAAAGAGATCGGGCTACTGGTAACTTCATGTGAATTTGATACGGAAAGGCCGATGATTTTATCAGGGAAAAGCGCACGGATCATTTTTACCGATTGGTCGTTCTGGCCAACATGAATCCCGTCAGCATCTAAGGTTTTACCTAATTCAACATCATCATTCACGATGAAGGGAATCTGGTGCTCCCGGCAAATTTCACGCAATTGGTTTCCTAATTCCAGTTTTGCAATACCAGTCAATGAACCTTCACCCTTTTCACGGAATTGAAAGGCCGTTATTCCAGCTTTTGCAGCAGATTCCAGTATTTCTGCAGGATCATAATCACAATTTTGACTACCCATGATAAAATATTTACGTAAGCTTTGCTGTAATATAAATGACATTGGTTATCTCCTTTCAAGCGTTCCAGGCCCAAGTGAAAGTGCATCAATGAAGCGGGGCAAAAAGGTTCCAGATCCTCTCACTTCGTCATGTGAAGCGGCGTATTCAGCTGCTAACCCATAAAAATCGACTGCCGTTAAAACCTGTTCCTCGATCCGTTCGTCCGTTGTCAAACAGGCTGTTAAAATAGATCCCAATAAACAACCAGCGCCTGTTATTTTTTCTAAAAGTGGGTCACCAGTTTCATTGGAGATAACATCATTTCCAGTACAAATAATGTCTGTTTCTCCGGTTACGACAGCTGCCGTTTCATAGACTTCTGCAACCTTAACAGCAATTTCTTCAGCATTTCCATCCCCAACTGATTCAACACCTCTTGTTTCCCAGGGGATTTGTACAAGTTGGGCCATTTCACCTGCGTTTCCTTTGATTACGGTTGGCTTTACTTCTTCTAGGATTCTCTTAACGGCGGATTGGCGAAAAGAGGTGGCTGCAACTCCTACCGGGTCGAGTACTACTGGAATACCTTTTTCGCTTGCAGCTTTTCCAGCGAGAATCATTGCTGAAAGCTCAACGGATGTAAGTGTGCCAATATTAAGGAGAACCCCGTCGGCAGCAGAAGCCATTTCAGCAGCTTCTTCTTCTGCTTTTGCCATAACTGGTGCTCCACCAAAGGATAATAGACCGTTCGCTGTAAAATTCATGACAACCTGATTTGTCAGATGATGAATCAATGGACTATTTTCCCGTACCTCTTGAATAATGTTTGGATTCATTGTTTCACCGCCTCCTCTCTTGTTGCCCAATGATTGGTAGGACCGCTTCCGGAACCAAGTTCAAAGGAATGCTTAATTGCAGCTGTTACAAAATGTTTTGCTTTTTGAACAGCTTTCTGCAGTGGTATACCTTGACTTAAATAGGCTGTAATGGCAGCGGAATAGCTGCACCCTGTTCCATGTGTATTTTTTGTATCAATTCGATCAGCCGTAAAGGTGCTTATCGTCATGCCGTCATATAAAAAATCCACAGCTTTGCCAGACATATGGCCACCTTTAACAAGAGCTGCATCAGCACCGAAATCCTCAACAATTTTTTCCGCAGCCTGCTTCATGTCATCGGTTGTCTCAATTTTATCCCCGGTAATAAATTCAGCTTCCGGAATATTTGGTGTAACTAACGTTGTTAATGGCAAGAGGTTCTCACGTAAAAAATGACGCGAATCCTGATCGATCAGGGAGTCTCCACTTGTAGCAACCATAACCGGATCCATGACATAGAATGCATCCAGGTCTGAAACACGTTTTGCGATCACTTTCATCATGTCCTTATTTGCAATCATTCCTGTTTTAAATGCGTGAACCGGAATATCGGAAATCACGGAATCCAGCTGTTGTTCGATCATTTCAACGGGAAGATGGTGAACACGTTGGACGCCGGTTGTGTTTTGAGCAACAACAGAGGTAATTACAGACATGCCATAGCTTTTTAATTCCTGAAATGTTTTTAAGTCTGCTTGAATACCTGCCCCACCACTTGGATCTGTGCCAGCAATCGTAAATGCAGTTGGAATTTGTGTCATTTATAAATCCTCCTCTAATAGGTTTGAAAGTCTTAAAGCATAGTAGTTTCCTAGACTATATACGCACTAATTTTTCATAGTTTATCTTTGAAACAATAAACCAGCCAATCATTGCTCCAGTAATACTGCTCACTAGAAATGAAGGAACAAAGAATAATGCACCGACAGAACTTCCTATGAGAAGTTGAGCAAAAGGTACAGCAAATAGTGCACCAATGATCCCACTGCCAAATGCCTCACCAACTGTTGCCAACGCTCTTTTACCGAATTTTTGATAGAGATAACCGGCTAAAAAGGCTCCAACCATGCCGCCGGGGAATGCGAGTAATGTCCCGAGCCCCAGCATGTTCCTGAGCAGGCTGATCATAAAGGCGATAGCCACAGCCGGACCCGGGCCAAGTATGATGGCAGCCATGACGTTAATAGCATGCTGGACAGGGTATGCTCTTGCAACACCTGCGGGGAACCATAATAATTGTGCGGTAATGACTCCGATTGCTACGAAAACGGCCATCGTTGTCAGTAAGCGTGTTCGATTCATTAATTACCTCCTCTCAAGGGAGAGACCAAAAAAGCCAGATCCCGTGGGGGACCTGGCTTCGAATTTGAAGATAGATTAGACATTTCGTCTGACTACTTCCCTCCGCTGGTATGATCCAGATCAGGTCCGTAAGAGTCAGAAAGCTCACACGTGCTTTCCTCTCAGCCCACGTATTTTTGGGCACCCCTAGTAGTTACTATTTATTTGATTGTTCATTCATTTTCAGTTTAGCAAATAAATCTACATTTGTCATGGAATAGTTATGGCTTAAATATAACTTTAATACTTCCATCTTCTTTCTTATCAAAAATATCATAAACCTTCGATGCTTTGTCTAAGCCTACTCGATGTGTGATAATATCTGTTGGGTCGAATTGTTTGTTCTCAATCATTTCGTAAAGTTTTGGCATGATATTAATTACCGGTGCTTGTCCCATCTTTAAAGATACGTTACGTGTAAAGAAGTCTGCGAGTGGAAAATTATTTGCATCGCTTCCATACACTCCTGTTAATTGAACCGTACCGAATTTCCGTACAGCTTGTGAAGCGGTAATGATCGGGCTAATTGTTCCAAATTGATTGTCCATTTCAGACCCGAACTCTGTTTTAGGCGGTACGGTTCCGTCCATTCCAACACAATCAATGACAACATCAGCCCCACCTTTTGTATCTTCATGTAAAAGCTGTCCGATTTTTTCATATTCTTTAAAACTGTACGTTTCCACATTATTTGTTTTCTTCGCATGTTCTAATCGATGCTCTATCTGATCTACAGCAATTACTCTCTTTGCTCCTTTTAGCCATGCGAATTTCTGTGTCATCAACCCAATTGGTCCGCAACCTAAGATTATTACTGTGTCATTTTCTTTCACTCCACTATGCTCCACACTCCAATAGGAAGTAGGAATGACATCGGATAACAATAATACTTGCTCATCTTCCAGTTCACTTGACTCTGGTATTTTAAAAGATGAGAAGTCTGCATAGGGCACACGTAAATATTCTGCCTGACCGCCGGGATGATTCCCAAAGTCCTCGCCAAATCCAAACAAACCACCAGGTTCTCCGTGAGGGTTCGAGTTATCACATTGACTTTCCATTTGGTTATTACAGAAGAAGCAATCTCCACATCCAATGTTAAAAGGGATGACTACTCGGTCTCCCTTTTTCAAGTTTTTTACATTTGGACCGACTTCTTCAACAATTCCCATTGGCTCATGCCCAACAACATAATCATTTGCCGGAACGATCCCACCCTTATATAGGTGAAGATCTGATCCGCAAATTCCACTAGCGGTAATCCGGACAATCATGTCATCATTTTCTTGGATAGTTGGATCGTCGACTCTTTTCGTCTCCATTGCCTCTTTACCTTGAAATGTTACTGCCTGCATATTTTCACCATCCTTTAAATAGTTGGTTATAAAGCATATTTCCTTAATTGGGTGAATTTAAACGCAGGGGTTTTTGGCGATTTACTTAGAAGTATTATATAATCAGTCAAAAAAGATTAGAGTATGAAGGGGAGAAATAAAAAATATGTGGTGTTCCAGTAGTTTTAATGACAAAGCTTGAGGGAAGTGTTGAATTAAAGCCAAGGGGTATGCATGAATGGTTAGCTGGTCTTGCAGGTGTACTTGTAAAATTCATGCTGTTGAAGTCAGTGATTTTCCATGGATTTATTTTTCCTATAATGACATTTCAAAGGTTGAGATCCCGGAATGGTCTAGTGTTCCAGATGTATGGGAAAAGGCAATAGCTATTGCAAAAGGACCGCGCCCTAATGCTAAAAATAACTTCATCCATCGAGATTATTATCCTGCAAATGTGATGTGGCGTGATGGCGCAGTCAGTGGTGTCGTGGACTTTGTGAATGCCTGCCAAGGGCCATCAGGGATTGATATTGGACATTGCAGAGTAAACCTGGCGATGTTGTACGATGTTAAAACCGCTGATGGATTTTTAGATGCATATAATCGACTTGCCGGAAAAGCATTTACCTATGACCTCTATTGGGATCTTATTTCATTAATGGACATGCTTTCTGAAGAATATCCAAAAGTATACCCGGGCTGGAAGGAATTTGGTGTTATAGGATTAACGGATAAAATGATGGAGGAACGGTTGGATCAGTATGTCGTGCACTTGATGAGGGCGGTGAGTGAAAGTAAATAGATTTATATTTTTGATAGTTTTTTATATGTATCGTGGTATAATATTAGGAAAGGAGGGTGGATGTGCAGGAGAAATTAAATACTATTTTAGAACATTTGGAAATCCTACAACAAGGTCAAGTTCGATTTGAGGAAAACTTGAATACCTTTGGCAAGAGGCTGGATCGAGTTGAGCAAAATTTAAATACCTTTGGAGAGAAACTTGGTCAAGTAGAAAAAGTTAATAAATTCTTGCTGTTAATCAAACTCGTATGGAAGAAAGACAAATTCGCCTAGAAGTGAATCAAAAATCATTTGCAACCAGTCAGGCTCGTTTAGAAGAGAAGTTTGATAATTTTACGGTTGAAACGAGAAGTCATTTTAAACATGTTCAGTCATAATTGGATCGACCTACAAGTTAACTCTACATTTGAACCCCAAGTAATACATCTTTCACAGTAATCTTCAGAGAAAACAAGCATCATATCTCAACCTCCTAAGAAATTATATTTCCTGAAAAAATATTGTGGAGTATAAAAAGGTTAGCTGGACACTCTAGTAGAACGTCCAGCTAACCTTTGCTTCATTATGGAGCATATCGGGCTCGAACCGATGACCTCTTGGCTGCCAGCCAAGCGCTCTCCCGAACTGGATGGTTTCACTACAATAATAAAAATGAGGCTCTACAACCTTTTTCGAATTAAAAAACACTCTTCTCATTCTGTAATTAGAATAAGTAAGAGTGATGTTTTGAAATGGAGCTGACGGGATTCGAACCCGTGACCCTTTGTCTGCCAGACAAATATTCTCCCACTGAACTACAGCCCCATGATGTAATATAGTTAAAAATCGCAAGCAAAACCATTATATAATTTTGATGGGATTATATCAAGTTTTTAATTTGTGGCTTTGAAATAAAGTTTGATACAATTATGTTGATATGGTGGATTCTTTTAATTCCGCAAACGGGCCATATTATGGAGTAAGGCTTATTTGACTAACGCAGCAAGTTAGTTTAATAAGCTATTTTATACATAATAAAAGACGGTCAAAAAAGCACCGTCTATATATAGCTACTTATTATGTGTTATTTCTTTGTAATAAAGGTAATCGACTTTATGTTTGGTAGCCATTAACTGTGAAGCCAAAACCGCCGTATAAACAGTGGTTAGTACAATTGCTCCAACACCAAGACCTGTAAGGTTTAGTTTATTAGATCCAGTCACTCCATTATTACTTGTCGTTGCTTCTTCCATTTTATCCCCCCTAATTTGTTATAGGGGTATTATCTGCAATGGCATTTAAACTTATACCATAAAAATAAATAACTGATAGAAATTTAATCCAAAACGAATAAAAATTAGTAGCATTCCTGCAATTAAACTTAAGTTTGTGATGAAATGTACTTAAGCTAACGGGCGCCGTTCGACAAGCTATGCTATAAGCGCTTTGAAGCGTGAAATGCAGCGGATTACTTATAGTTAATCCAAACTTTACAACGGAGGATGGGAATGAAGGAACCATGTTTCCCGAAACCATCCCGTCAATACTCCTGCTTGCGTCATGACTGGCAGGTCATGGGGTTTGAAGTACAGGTAGATTCGGCAGAACGAAGGCTGAAGCCACTCCGTAGGAGAAGGTATGCCAACTGATATGCCGCGCGGCTGAAAAACTGGATATGGTGAGAATGGTTTCAGCGAAATGAAACTGACGAATAACCGAATATACAGGTCTAAAGTTTGAACATAGGGAAACTTATGTCCTATCTAGCGATGGGGTGAGTGGTGTGCAGTAAAAATGCGCCCTATGAAACACGCTATACCGGACAAAGGCGGTATCCAGCTCACAGGCTTCCAGGGGAACACCTAAGTTCAGTACGGATAGCTAGGTTGTAAGGGACTTGGAAAACAAGGAACGTTGAAACAAGGACTGTCATCCGAAACGGTTGCTATAAGGCTTATGCCAAAAAGCATTTATCCTTGCGAGGGTAGGGGCATGACTGACGAAGTTCCTGTAATGGGAATGGAGGAACAGCCCCAAGTCTAATGAAATGAAAAGTTATTTTCCACACGTGCATTGCACCGGTCGGGTAGGAACGTGGGAACATCACTCCAATAGGAGGGATGCCACAGTGCAAGCTTTGCGATATTGGGATTACTACGATATGACGGAAACGTTTACGGATCTGTATGATAAAAGTTTGAATCAACAAGCTTTTTCACATCTTTATGATGTTATCACATCAAGAGAAAATATCTTGCTTGCTTATCGTACTATCAAGTCCAACAAAGGGTCTAAGACACCTGGAACGGATAGAAGAACGATAAGCGATATGAAAAAATGGTCTGAGGAAAAACTTATGATGGAAATCCAAAACCAGCTAGAAAACTATTGTCCGAAAAAGGTTAGACGAAAATGGATTGAAAAAGATAATGGAAAGTGGAGACCCCTTGGCATCCCTTGTATGTTAGATCGAATCATTCAACAATGTTTTAAACAGGTACTTGAACCGATTGCGGAAGCCCAGTTCTATAATCATAGTTACGGATTTAGACCATTACGTTCTGCGCATCACGCCATGGCAAGAATTCAATTTCTAATCAATCAAGCCCATTTTCATTTTGTGGTGGATATTGATATAAAGGGATTCTTTGACCATATTAACCATACATTACTTATTAAGCAACTATGGAATATGGGAATTCAAGACCGAAAGGTACTAGCTTGTATTGCCAAAATGCTCAAAGCTGAAATAGATGGTGAAGGGATACCATCTCAAGGCGTTCCACAGGGTGGATTGTTATCAACTTTACTTGCAAACATTGTGTTGAATGACCTCGACCAGTGGGTTGCGGGACAGTGGGAGTTCTTCCCTCTTTCCAAATCCTTTCAATCTAGGACTGGTGAAACACTAGCCAAAAAGCGTACTAATCTGAAAGAAGGCTATCTCGTACGCTATGCGGATGATTTTAAAATCTTATGTAAGGATGGAAAAACAGCTCAAAAATGGTATCATGCCGTAAGGCTATATCTCAAGGACCACTTGGGACTGGACATTTCGCCCGAAAAATCACAGATAGTGAATTTGCGAAAGAGAGAATCCGAATTTCTAGGATTCACCATCCGGGCTGACGTAAAGGGTAAAAAACGTGTTGCACGCACCGGCATTAAAGCGAGTAAAAAACGTAAAATCAAAGAGGAGGCAAAGAAACTAATTCGAAGAATTAGAACCTCTCCTTCGGCGATGAATGCGTTGCTTTTCAATAGTTTTGTTTTGGGAATTCATCAATATTTCAAAAGGGCTACCAAGGTTAATCTCGAGTTTTCACGTCTTGCCTATGATTTAGGTGCGTTCATCTACAATCAGCTTAGACCAGTAGGTAAATATGATCACCCAGCTAATCCGCCACCAACTTATAAAAAAATGTATCTTAATAGATTTAAAACATTTCAAATCGCTGGTGTATATCTATTTCCACTTGCGGATGTAAAAACTTTGAATACCTTTGGGTTTACTCCAAAAATGACGCCCTTCACGGAAGAAGGAAGGAATATGATACACAAAAAGTTGCGTTCGGACATCCAAAGTGAAATAGGCTTACTCATGAAATCAACACTTCCAAACCGAAGTATTGAATACATGGATAACCGAATCAGCAGGTACAGTATGAAGATGGGAAAATGTGAAATCACAGGCGTGGAATTGTCCGCGGCTGAGGTTCATTGCCACCATTATGTACCTTTAAGTCTTGGCGGAAACGACCAATTTGATAACCTTCGTATCCTGCATAAAGGGATACACAAGTTAATTCATGCCACTAATAAAAAGATGATTGATGGACTTATAAAAGAGTTTCAGCTTACTGGAGACATGATAAATAAAGTCAATCGTTTCCGTAGGAAATGTGAGCTTGAAACAATTTGAAAATCTCAAACAATAAGTAACGAGGAACTTATAACTCAGTATATTTTGTTAGATGGAACGCGGAGTGCGGGGAAACCTGCACGCTCCGTGTGGAGCAGGGGAAAAGCTGGAGATGACTTCAAATGCTTACCTATTGCTGACGTTAATCGAACAGTGTTATGCCAGAATTGGGCCATTTTGTGGAATAACGTTTTATGAAAGTAATTACTATATGGAGTGAAGGGGAGTTAGTGTGAATTATAAATTTTTAATACTTTTAATAGGCTCATATTTATTGGCTTTTTCAGTAAATTTAATGCCTGCATTGAAGCATCCAGATTTGAATATAAACATTTTCAATTTATTAGTAACTCTATTGTTTATGTTCTTATTACTAATGTACTCAAAGAAAGGAAGCAAGATATTAAAACTGTTTTCAATTGTTGGCGTTATATCAGGTATCCTTGTGTTTGTCATTGCAACATTTGAGTCAACTATGATTGGTAACGGTATTTTAGACTTAATAGTTTCAATACAGTATCCTTTTTATTTTATTTTTACCATCCCAGTATTTGGTGGTAATATGTTATTCGATTTAAGTTACGGTGGGTACTCATTGTTGATGTCACTTTTTTATGGAATTGTATTAACTTTAACAATTTATTTTAAAAAGAACGATGCTAAATCTGGCTAACTTATACCATTAACGGGCGCGATAATCGAATAAATATGTGCCGCAATAGTGCCATTTTGCGGAATATTAGAGGTGATGAAAAATATGAATTCCAAAGTCTTTATTTTGTTAGTAGCTGTTTTAGGAATTAATACTTTGAGGTATGGAACTTATCTTCTAGAAGGATCTGTGACTATCTATAATTGGGTACTATTTGCTCTGAATTTGCTCTCTTTGATTATCATTGGCATTTTGCAAACGAAAACAAAGATAGTTGATTCAAAGAGAGATTAAATAAAAAATAAAGTCTTCTGCAATCGGACGCGATAACCGAATAAATTTGTTAAGCAAAAGGGCCATTTAACGGAACAAACAAAAGCCATTTTTAGGGGTGAAATTGGGTAAGATAGGTATTGTTTTAAAGGGGTGAAAAGTCATAGATTCAAGTGGTTTTATTTATGCTGCTAAGATGATCAATACTTTAGCAGAAGAAATTCCAGAAAATAAATGGGATGTTCAGTTGATTGAAAATTTAGGATCACTAAGAAAACTATTCATCCATATCATTCGTGTTAGAGATATTTATAGGGATGGATTAAGAACTGGTATTATAGAATTTCCAGGCAATCTACCGTCAAGTGATGACAATTTAATTGAGCAATTAGACAGATCAATGAATGAATTAGCTTTTGCATTTACACAAGCAAGTAATCAACGTATTAAGATGGGTGAAGAATATTTATCTGTAGTAGAGCTGTTAAATACTGCAGTACAACACGAAGGCATTCATCAGGGACAGTACTTTGTCGCCCTTAAACAGGCAAAGATTAAGTTACCGAAACAATGGATTCAGGATTGGGATATGTAACCATATTGTTCAATTATAGGGCGCGAGAATGGAAAAAGATTCAGCCCTATTTTACATATAAGAGGCATCTTGTCTAAAAGGAAACCTTTTTGGTGTTATCCCCATAATAACATCTGTCCTGACAATATTTTTTTGATCTATAGTTGAAGTGGTCGGCGGGAGTTTGGATACCGATGTGATTATGGTTTTTCTTCAATAGTGGCGAATTAAATGGTGGGCATTAATCATTCAAAGGAATAAAGCAATAAAAGGATGATAAATTTGATTGATACTGTATCTATTATATTTATGGCGCTTGAGGGAATTCTAGCGATTGGGGTTCCATTGTTTTGTACAATTTATTTTATAAGAAAATACCGGATTTCTTGGAAACCGATTCTAATTGGAATTATGGTTTTTATTGTGTTTTCGCAAATACTGGAACAAATGCTGCATCGATATGTGTTTGGGATCAATCCGTCCTTATCGGAGTGGTTAAAAAACCCCTATCTTTTTGCTCTTTATGGTTGTTTGGCTACGGGCGTATTTGAGGAGATAGGAAGATACATTGGGTTTCGTTATCTTTTGAAAAAGTACCGAGACTGGAAAGACGGTATTGCTTATGGAATCGGACATGGTGGAGTTGAGGTACTACTCTTCGTGGGGGAGTAAGTATTTCATTAATGATTAATGCCTCTATGGGTAACCAATTGATTAATTCACCTGCCTATATGGATTTGACCGGCCTAGGGAGAGTATTCGTTTTTACGCATCATTTAGGATTTTCGCTATTGGTTCTTTACAGCGTGCGAAATCAGAAAATTAAATTTCTACTATACGCGATTTTGACTAATGCCGTAGTTTACTTTGTTACGGCCATATTGCAAATACTCGATTTTAACATCTTTATAATAGAGGGTTTCAACTGTGTTGTTGCGATTGTGGCCGTTATTTTTATAGTGAAATCAAAGTCCCTATTTAAACACAGACAGACTTAAACTTATAGAAGTTGTTCCTTAATCGGGCGCGATAATCGAATAAATGTCTGCCGCAAAGGGCCATTTTGTAGAATTATCGAGGGGTGTTTTCTAATGCAGAGGAGTTATTGGTTCATAGCTTTGGGTATTGTTTGGACTATTATTTTTTCAGGTATGAGCTTTTATTGGGCAATGGGTGGCTTACTTGGTGTTAAATCTCTAGGAGGGTTTATTTATGAGATGTCCCTAAACCCTTCCCCCTCGTTCGTTATGATAGTTTGGCTTACCGGTTTTATTAAATTACTTGGGTTACTATTATTGTTGATGCTTCTTATTCAATGGAAGAAGCCTATAATAACCAGAATGCTTTATTACGTCACAAAAATTATAGGAGCTTTATTGTTCTTGTATGGCTTACTAAATTTCATTACGATTTCCCTGAGTGTGTTTAACGTTTTAGAATTTGACTTAGATTCATATGCAACGTTTTGGAGGTTAGCTTTTTGGGAACCTTTCTGGATGGCTGGAGGGGTATTTTACTTTTTTTCCGTTAAAAAGAGTACGATTTAGTTAACACTACTAGGGGAACTATTTCTTTGATAAGGCGTTTGAAATGATCTTCCAGAAACGGGCGCAATTCTGGAATAAGGATTTGCGCTCGTACTGTAATAGGGCCAGATTGTTCCGTTATGGGGGGATTAAAGTTGATTATAAAAACAATTGTTGGCTCCTTGATAGCAGGAGTAATTTACACCATTATTATGGGGATATATTTCAAAAAGATTGGAATAAGCTCTTCGAGAAAATATATAAGCGGTATAGTGTTTACTGTTATTTTCTTTGTTTTATCTTTAATATTGAACAACTTTTTTTAGCTTATAAACAGCAACTGCATATTAAGCAATCGGGCGCAGTTGTTGAAGAAGCATTGTGCCTGAATCGGGCCATATTATGGATGGTCAACGGATAAGAACAAACACCTTGATTAGGTAGTCCAGCAATAACATTCCAAAGCATGTGACATATGATGATTTTATAAACTATATGCCATGAGAGGAATGAAAAAATATGTATCGTTATCCATATCCTTACGCGTATCCTTATTATGCTAATCCACCAATGTGTGACTGTTACAAGATTCCTGATTGCCGGTGTATGTCAAATGAATCCGGTTATGCAAATTACTTTTGGCCACATACAAACACTCAAAGCTATGCAGGTACCGTACTAAAAGATCATGGAAGAGAACCATTTGTCGTGAATATAAACCAAGCTGCTAAGCAAAATAATACATTTCGTACAGCCATATGGACAGGAAATCATTTGCAGGTTACATTAATGAGTCTGAATCCCGGAGAAGATATTGGAATAGAAATGCATCCTGATGTTGATCAATTCTTACGTATTGAACAGGGTCAGGGTATTACTCAGATGGGAAATAGTAAAGATAATTTAAACTTCCAAAGGAATGTTTATGATGATTCCGCAATCGTAATACCTGCTGGAGCATGGCATAATCTAACAAATACAGGTAACATTCCATTAAAACTTTATTCGATATATGCTCCGCCTAACCATCCATTTGGAACCGTTCATGAAACGAAAGCAGACGCAATAGCTGCCGAAGAAAACCATCACTACTAATTGGGTTGAAAGATGTTTACTGGTTTGGAATCTTCAATTAAAGGGCGCAATTGTGGAACAACACAGGTGGAATAATGACATAACTTTATTTGAAGAGTTAACGCCTATTTAACAGTGTTTATTCGAATCTAAACGAAAAAAATAAGTTAAAAATGACATAGTTCTGTACCAAAATCCCTACCAAAAAATAAGTTGGTAGGGATTATTTTTGTTGTATTAATCACTTTGAAATTATGCATTAAATTGTTGTTGTAATTTTGATATTTGTAGTTGATTTCTAAAATGATTCAATCTTATTTCTGCCATTTCTTGAGTGACTTTAAATTCTTCCATTATAAACGGTATTCCTTCGTTAATATTAGTTATATTATATTTTTGCAACATAAAAGTAGGTACACAAAAATGAAGCATAAAGTTATTTGCTTTCCATTCTTGGTATTGGAAGAAAAGAGTGTTTATATTCAGAATTTGATTTCCGAAATGCAGTAAAACGTGACAAAGTTCATGCCCGAAATGTTCCCATTGTAGTTCAGGAGACAAACGGGAATCAATGATAATTTCTCCATTATAAGTTCTGCTTGAAATAGGTACAAAATGGATTGGAATTTCTAAAAGTTCAGCTATCGCTTTCATCTTTAATTCTTGAGGATGGTGAATGTTTAAACTGAAATAAAATTGTTCGATTGCATCTTCTAATAAAGTTGTATGATAATTCATAGTTTGTCTCCTTTCTAGAATGTATGTTCGTTTAATGAGTATAAAAAAAGCCCAATAATAGGCTTATTTTTTTTTGTCTCTTTCTTTGATAAATTCCCAAAAACGTATCAATTCATCTATTTTTTCTTCTGGTGCGTCTTGTAAGTCTTTAAAAAATATTTGTGTTTTCGGGTCTAAAAATTCCTTCCACATTTCTTCAGGAGAATTACTATGTTCATTTCCAGTGATTAAATAATCAATGGATACATTAAATATATCTGATAATTTTTTTAGCGATTCGTAGTCGGGGTGCCTTTTGTTGAGTTCATAATGAGCGTACGTACCTCTATTTAAATTAAGTTTTTGTGATAGTTCTTGTTGAGATAAATTCTTTGCTGTTCGTAATTTTTTTAGTCTATCTCCCAACATGATAACTCCTCGTTTCCATCATTAGATTTGTTTATCTATATTATACTGTAGCATAAAGCTACATTAAATATTTGTTTCAAAAAAGTACAAAATAATCATTGACTGTAGCGAAACGCTACTGTATAATAAGAATTATCAAGTAGCAAAACGCTACAAAAAAGGCGGGTGATAAGATGGTATGACAAAAAGAGAATGGTTGTATAGAAAAAGGACAAATCAAAAGTTAACTCAAGAGGAAGTAGCGATTCGTTCAAATATTAAACGTCCTTATTACTCTCAAATTGAGTTAGGTTTAAGAAGTCCTAGCGTTAAAGTTGCTAAACAAATCGCTGAAGTGATTGGGTTTGATTGGAAAATTTTTTTTGAGAAAGATTGTAGCGATTTGAAACAAAAAAATAATACTTTTTAAGGTATTGCACATTGAAAACTATATATAGAAAGAAAGCGTATATGACAATCCTGCCAAATACGCCTTTATAAAACCTGAACACTTTTATTATAGGGCATCTTGGCAAAAATGTCACGCGTTAGTATTAAGTGTACACAGCTAGACACTTTTGAAAATGTTGTAGGAGGCTAGAAGAAGCGTCCTGATGGTAATAAAACATTACCTACTAGAATGTCGCCGTGATCTGAAAGTAGCGACTGATAAGCGCCATGATAGGAGCGGTACAGATAAATATCAAATTGAAAGATAGGAATAATGTTAAATATTTTAGATAACAAAAGGAGCGATATATGATGAATTTTAGAAGTGGGATTAAACCAGATGCAAAGATAACGTTTGGCGATATGATTTTTATGGGATTGGCAAGAGAAAAAATGTATTTTGATCGGGAACGAGGCGTCAGAACGGATCAATTGGAATCTCGTATCTATAATTTAGCGTCCTCGACCCAAGGGGAACAAATTGAGGTAACATTGCCGGACTACGTAGATTTAAAAGAAATACATTTTAATGCACCGGTAGAATTAAAAAATCCAACCATAACGGCACGAGCGCAAGCAAGTGGAAATGGGTTTGCGAATGTTGTTTGGACTGTGAATGCTGAAGATATTTTAGAAGTTGGTAAAAAAGCCGTAAAGAATGATGTTGAATCGGTTAATACAAGTACGGATAAAAAATAACGAGACGTACAGTTAAATGTTTGTACGATTTTATTGTAAAAAATAGTTGTGGCGGATACCTTAAAGTATCCAGTTAGACTTAAGGCGGTGGTGTTATTGTTGTGAAGCAATGGCTCAAGCAGCGTTTATGGAAGTACCGGGGGCATCGGATACGCCCTAGTGATTATCATGCGGTTTTACGATCTGGTATAGGCATTTTTATACCAGTTTTTTTATTGATGTTGCTGGTGTATTTTTGGGAAAGTTTCACCGGTTGGCGTGATTGGTTTCAAGTGGAAGCCATCATACGTCCACAGGATTGGGAATGGTCATTTATTCTTATAGGTATGCTTATAGCTGTGCTAGTTGGTGGGTTAGTCGTAGCTATAGCTTACTTTTGTTTTTACCGCCATTTCCAACACGTTTGGCATGAACAAAAGTTGGCTCGTATGTTAATTTCCAATCGTTTTTTAGAGAAGGAACAAAAAACAATGGATTCGATGTGGTCGCTTACGGAAAAGAAAGTGACGAAAGAAAAAATCACGTATTTTCCCCGTGCTTATTATCGGGTGAAAAGAGGTTATATACTTGTTCGTATTGCTTTAGATATGAGCCGTTTTCAAGACCGCTTTTTACATTTAGGTGAGGATTTAGAAAACGGTTTGTATTGTAATTTGGTAGAACGAGAAGTTGAAGAAAATTTTGTGAAGTATACCTTGCTTTATGATATGCAGAAAAATCGTATTCCAATTAAACAGGTAACCGTTGAGAATGGCGCTATGAGGTTGATGGATAATGTTTATTGGAAATTTGATAAAATGCCTCATATGTTGATTGCTGGTGGGACAGGTGGTGGAAAGACGTATTTTATATTGACGCTGATTGAAGCATTATTGACGTCTGGTGCGGATGTACGTATTTTAGATCCGAAACGGGCAGATTTAGCGGATTTAGAAACGGTGATGCCAGAGAAAACGGTGTTTTCTAAAAGCGCCGGTATTATGATGACGTTACGAAAATCGGTAGAAGAAATGTTGCAACGGTCAGAGGATATGAAACAAATGCCGTCGTATCAAACGGGTAGTAATTATGCAGATGTTGGATTACCGCCGGTATTTATCGTGTTTGATGAATTTGTGGCTTTTATGGAAATGTTAGACCCGAAAGAAAAGATGCAAGCATTGGAGTATATGAAACAACTGGTGATGCTTGGCCGGCAGATGGGTTACTTTTTAATTTTAGCTGCACAAAGACCCGATGCTAAATATTTAGCGGATGGTATACGTGATCAATTTAGCTTTCGTGTAGCGTTAGGTAAGATGAGTGAGTCTGGCTATGGCATGATGTTTGGTGATGTAGATAAAACATTTAGTTATAAAGGCATTAAAGGTCGTGGGTATGCAGATACAGGAACATCGGTGATTACAGAATTTTATACACCATTAGTACCAAGGGGGTATGATTTTTTGAAAAAAATTGGTCGTGCATCGGGAGAAGGGAGTGAGCGGCGGCGACGGCAGTCGCCAACGGCAGTGTAGAGCGAGCGACCGGATGCACGGAGGAAGGAGCGACAGCGGATGACGACTTATTACGAACCCCCCTAGCTAACAGGGGGGTAGTAATCGCAGAAAATAGAGAATGTGAAGTAGAAAACGCCTTAACAGCAATGGTTGACTATTTACGGGTGTCGTTTAAAACACATGATGTGGATTCTATTTTAGAAAACGTGGTTCATCTAAAACGAGATTTCATGCAGGAGAAGGAAACCGGTTTTTATGGCTATGTAGGTACTGTACAGCTAGATTATATTAAAGTGTTCTATTCCACTCCTGGTGATAGTCGAGGCGTACTAGTTGAAATGTCTGGCAAAGGTTGCCGGCAATTTGAAAGTTTCCTTCGGGCAAGGAATAAAACGTGGTATGACTTTTTTCAAGACTGTATCGCACATAACGGTTCGTTTACCCGTTTTGATTTGGCGCTGGATGATACGAAAACGTATTTCTCCGTGCCTTTTTTATTGGAAAAAATCAAACGGGCGGAATTGATTACCCGTTTTAAACGGATGGATTATAATGGTTCGTTTGATATTGGTGAAGAAAAGGAAGGTGGTACGACCCTTTATTTTGGTTCGAAAAAATCAGATGCTTATCTATGTTTCTATGAAAAGAATTATGAACAGGCGAGAAAGTATGAACGGGATGTTGAGGAATTTGGCGAATGGAATCGTTATGAAATCCGTTTAAAGGACGATCGAGCGCAAGTAGCCATAGAGATATTAATTGAAGAGCAGGATTTACGTTATGTTGCCCTTTCGATTGTCAATAATTATATTCGATTTGTTGATAGGCGTGATGATGTGTCAAAGGAATACTATGAAACTAGTGCTTTTTGGCAAGATTTTATTGGGGATGCAAGTAAACTTCGTCTGTATCAAAAGCCGGAAGAAGACTTTTATGAAAAATCTCGGAATTGGCTGAAAAACTCATGTGCCCCAACGATGAAGATGATTTTAGAATCGGACCAAGTGTTAGGTAATCAAGATTTGTCCGACATGATCGTAGAAGCTGAATTGTCGGATAAGCAGGAAAAGATGCTTGCTGTGTTTCTTGCAGATGTGGGAGATATGGTTTGTTAAATTGCTGATTAAAGAAGGGGACATAATCATGGAAGCATTAAAACAACAAGCAATTGAATTGAGAAAATCTATCAAATGGCATGAAAAGGAAATGGATAATCCTGCCTTAATGATGGGAATTTTAAACGAACTTGACTTTTTTATAGAGAATTTAAAGGTTTAGGACGTTGTGATTAACAGTTTAGTAGATTTTAAGCAGTTATGTCAGTGAACGGTTTATGACGCAGGAAAAAACGTAGTCTTTTTGAGATGAAGAATCCCCCTGCTACACTTTTGCGAGCCAGTCGCCTTGTGAGTTATCAAGGTTATTTTGAGCGACTGGCTGATTTTGGGGGTGCAGGGGGATGCAAGGTTCATCGCAAAAAGGAAACGGCTTTTTACGAGTAATAAATAGTGAACGGTGGTAGTAGCCGTCTTTAAAAATTCTATAAGGGGTGCTTGTATGGGATTGATTGTAGAGTTTGATAACAGATGGGCTTTTATCGAAACGTTAGATGCCCATGGTTTATTATCTTATTATGATGATCTAACTACCCAGTTAGTGGATATGGCAAAGGGTTTAACTAGTGGAGAAAGGGTTTCGGTTGGTGTTCATATGACCGATTATATATATAACTATCATTTTATAGTGCTTGATCTTTTGGAAGAGAATGAAGACAGCGGCCAATTAGAAATTGCTCGTGATGTTTATCGCTTTATGTATCTTACACATGATAAAACGTAGGAGGTATTTCTATGAAACAGGTAGAATTGATGAATCGTTCGATGCTGGAACAAAGATTAGACTCTGAGGGAATGATAGAAGCGACAGAAAAAGTGATCGAACGGATGAAAGAACATGTTCGGTCCATGGTTGTGCATCTTCATGAAGTTTTTTTAGTTGATGTTCGTTTGATGAAAAATGAGCTATTGGAAACGATTCGGGTTGCATTTACGACAACTGAAAATGAAGATCCACTTGAAGATAGAGAAATCGACCAACCTGTAAATGTCGTATTTTTACTCCTGGAACATGAAGGATAGTGATTGATGATGCGAACTATCAATCAACGCTTTCTGGGTTTAGGGTTTCAGGTCGGTATACCGTCGCAAGTGTTTATAAGGGATATATCCATACGTACGTCTTTGGTGGTTGAAGGTCATAGAGAAAAGGGTTATTCGACGTATCGGTATACGTTTTATAAGATTACCTATTATCCAAAGGGCAGCCATGAAAAGGTGTATATGGAAAATGCTTCTCCAAGAAGGGTGTTACAACGTGTAGCATCCTTTATTTCTTTTTTGGAAGGGGTGAGAAATTGAAGGCTTTTTTTAAAGATGTTTTTGGTCGTATGAAGAAAAGAAAGTCGCAGATTAAAAAACCGGAGAAACAGAAGAGTATTGTTAAAAAAGATACTTCTAGACGTACAGCTTTTCTAGTTTGGTTTATGATAACTGGTTTAGTTTTTCTTTCCTTTTTAGGTGTGATGCTTTCGTTATATACGCAATCATCTATGAATGATTGGAATGAGCATTTTGAAGCTAATGCTTCTGAAGATGAAGCAGAAGAAATGAATATTATTCGGACAGATCGTTATTTACGTGATTTTGTTCGGGAGTACATCAATGTAGAAAATGACCCTGAGTCCTTAGAACAAAGAAAAGCAGCATTACAGAACTATATGGTTATTAATAAAAATGCTGGTGAACAAGAAACTTATGATGAAACAGGAAATGGAAATATGGAAGGAACAAGAGAGTTAAAAAATCAACAACTTTTCCATGTAGAAGAAAAGGAAAATGAAACGATCTTTCAATATGAAGTCACTTATTCTAGTGTAGCGAATAATAACAATGAACGGCAAACGTTACTATTAAATATTCCTGTTGTTACGGAAAATGATCGTTTTGCGGTGGCCAGAGAGCCTTATTTTACGCAGGTCGATTATTTACAAGGCAATATTGAAGTAGAAGAAGAAGGAGAAAATTTGAATGCTTATACAGGGGCAAAACAGGAGGAAATACAGGTGTTTCTGGATGATTTCTTTACGGAATATGCTTCGGGAAATACAGATGATCTTGCTTATATGATGGAAGAACCAGAAACGTTACAAGGTGCGTTTACCTTTGAGGAAATCATAGATTTGCAAATGGAACAAAGAGAAGAAGGTTTTATTGTTCATGCCCAAGTAAGGCTGCTGGATGATGTGACCCAGTTACCGTATGAAATAGATGTAGAAATGCTTATTACTGATCAGCAAAATCATTATTATGTGGAACAATTGGATTATCAATAAGGAGGCGCAAAGATGGGAAACCTTTTTCAAGGCTTGCTTTTAGGTTCAACTGGTAATTTGCCAGATTTGGGTCAAGTAGAAAACTGGTGGTTAAATATTGTGGTGCAAGCCGTTACGATTATTGTTATCTATTTAGTTGCAAAGAATCTGGCACGTTTGCGTATCGGTGGCATTATCACTTGTATTTTGATTGGTGGTGCAGTTGTGTTTGTCATACAGAACTTTTCGCAAGTCACAACATGGGTTGAAAGCATCATTGAGCTGTTGTAAGGAGGTCTTACATGCGAACGGTATTTAATTATCGGCAGGCTTTACGTGAACCTAAAAAGATTCAACAAATTACAGAGAAATATTCTCTCCCGTTTTCGATTGAGTTAATACCAGCCATCAACTTTTTGGTATTTCTAATGATTACGGGATTTTTTCTGTATCTTTTGCGTACGGTTTTCCCCTATTTGCTGGAATGGACGTTTTTAGTGTTTCTGATCGGAATTCCGTTACTTTTAACCAGTATGATGCGAAAGATTCAGCCAGACGGAAAGAATATTTATCTCTATTTATATGATTTTGCGAAATAC
The DNA here is from genome assembly GCF_021560035.1 of Virgibacillus sp. NKC19-16. NCBI lineage: Bacteria > Bacillati > Bacillota > Bacilli > Caryophanales > Bacillaceae > Virgibacillus > Virgibacillus salidurans. The sequence goes on from NZ_CP074373.1 coordinate 437,550, forward strand.
TTTTTTTGGGTGAAATTGCCAAAGAAGTATTTTTGTCACGATAAAAAGGTGACGTGGATGCGTGATAAAAAAATTCAGTTTCGGAAGTGTGTAAAGGTGGTGGATAAGGGTGAGCGTATTAAAAACGCCAATGAAAACAATGAGAGGCAACCTGTTATTAACGCAAACGGGCGACGTGTGGGGGTTGTATCGTATTCAGACAACATCCATTCCAAGGCAAAATGAGAAAGAGACGGCGTCTTATAAAAGGAACTGGAAACAGTTCTTTGAAGAATTAACGGATTATAAGGATTTTCACTTGATGATGTACCCGCAGGAATTTCGTTTAGGTGAACGTTTGGATGATTTAAAGCAGGATATAGCGATGGATGCGGATGATATGGCAGGTTATTACCTGCAGGAAACAACGAATTTATTGGAACAGCGTTTAGGAAAGTTAACCAAAAGTGATTTTATTTTAGGTGTTCGTTTGAAAATGGAAAATATTAAGGTGGATGCAGATTTAAAGGATAATATGTTTTCGGCTTTTTCCAGAGTCACGGACACGATTGTTAATTTGTTGGGTTGGGAACAGGATGTATCTGTTTCCTTCTTCCAACAATTTGATGAAGCAGAGGATGAATTATCAAAATTGGTTGCCATGGTTGGGGGTGTTCGGTTAACAGAGGAAGAGATGATTTATGTCAATCGGTATAACTTCCTGCGTGGCATTGATCATGACGTATCTGAACAATCGGATGATGCAACGCCAGAAGGTATTACAAATACTGTCATAGACCCTACTTCCTCTAGCTCTTTGAAGTTAAATGCGGAGGGTGACGAAGGGTATATATCTTTCTTGGTCGTGGATGAATTTCATCATAACATGGCAGAAAGTGAATTGTTTTATGAAGCACAATCCCTTCCTTTTTCCGTGGAAGTGGATATTAAGGCGCAGGCGGAAAATAAATCGAAAACAAAAATGAATGTCAATTTAAAAAAGCAACAGTTACGGCAATCGGCCAGAGAACAAAACCAAGTAGGAGATGAAACGGATGCTTCGGTAAGTGCCAGTGATTACCTTATCCGTGGTTTACAGGATGAAATCAAAAAAGATGATGTAAACATGTTTAATTGGGTAGCGGTGATTATTGTAGATGGTGAAACGAAAAAAGATTGCTTGCAGCGTGCCAAACTTGTCAAACGGCATATGAAGGCTGCTGGGATTACTTGCCGGATTCCGGTTGCTGATCAACTTTCCCTTTTTTATCAGTTTTTACCAGGGAAAAGTTTGGATATAACGAATCGGAACTGGTTGCAAAAAACAACGCAGGACGGACTGGCAGAAAACTTTTTCGGTGTTTATGCGGATGTTGGCTCGAAGGTTGGCTTTTTTATCGGATGGATTGATCGGTTTGAAAAGCATAAAGATTTAGCTTCGGCGATTGGTTCCAGTCGTGACCCGATCTTTTTTCATCCTTTCTTAGCCAATCAACAAGTGAAAGGTTCGAAAACACGAAGTCCCCATGTGTTGATTACAGGCGATACTGGAAACGGGAAATCTTTTTTAGCGAAACTGTTGTTTATTTATATCAGCATGATGGATGTAAAATCGCTGTATATTGACCCGAAAAAAGAATTGCGGAAGTGGATACGAAAAGTAATGTTGAGTCCACAAGTCAAACGGGATTATCCTTTATTTGTTGAACATCTGAAAAAATTTCATTTTACTACGTTGGATGCGGAAGATGAATCTAACTGGGGAGCATTAGACCCGATTGTATTTCTTCCACCGATGCAGGCTAGAGAAATGATCGAAACGATCTTTTCGCAAGTTTATAGTTTCAAGGGTAAAGATGATATTCACACGGCTTTTTTAAAGGCTGTGACAGAAGTCTTGGAGCGAAAAGAACAAGGCGAACAGGTTGGAAGTAAACATGTGGTTGATATTCTTTGTAAACATGATGAATCAATGATACGGAAAGCTGGAGAGTTTCTAGCCGAAGTTACAAACGATTCTATTATGAAGCTGTGTGTGCATGATGGCTCGCAAGATGCGTTATCACTTCATCAGCGTATTAGTATTGTGGAGATCGAAAATTTGGACTTACCGGAGGTAACGGATAGCGTGGAAAGTTATACCAACGCACAAATGAAATCCAGTGCTGTTATGTATGCGCTAGGAAAGTATTGTGAACTATTCGGTCAAGATAAAGAAGAACGGACAGCGGAGTTTATCGATGAGGCGTGGATGCTTACTTCTAATCCAACTGGAAGGAAAGTTGAAAAGCAAATGCGCCGTGTTGGTCGGAGTTATAAAAATGCCCTTTTCTTTATTTCGCAGTCAACAAAAGATGCTTTGAGGGAAGAAGAAAGTGGCAACTTTGGTGTTGCCTTTGCCTTTGATGAGCCGACAGAACGGGATGACGTTTTAAAGTGGATGAACATGGAAGCTACCGAGGAAAATATAGATATGTTGGAGCAGATGTATCAAGGGCAGTGTTTATTTAAGGATTATTATGGACGGACAGCTAAAATGAGTGTGGAGTGCTTGTTTGATGAATGGGCTGGTGCATTTGAAACAATTGAGGGGACAGCAGTTGCACAAGCAGAGGAAAAATATTTGTAGGGTCACTTTCTGAAGTGGCTCTTTTTAGGAGGGAGTTTGTGAGGTGGCTTAAGCGTTCGTTGCTTTGGTTGATGGTGTTACTCCTTTTTTTGATTCCTGCAAGTGGGGTTGTTTTTGCAGAATATAAAGATCATGCAGATTATATGTCTGAACCGGAGATAGAAACACAGGGAGGCATTGAGTTAGAAAGTACCCGGATTCCGATTGATCGTTATAACGTAAATAATGAGGCAGAGGAAGATATGATAAAGGGTGCATTTTTGGGATTTTCTAATGCGATATTTACATTTACAGGCTATATTGTGACAGGTGTTGATACAGCGTTACAAGAATTATTTACGCTTGAGCCGATTGATCGTTTTTCGGGGCATATTAATTTAATATCGCAGTCAATCTATGACACCCTTCAGGATTATTTTGGACAGATGCTTTTTGTCTTTGCGGTCAGTTATATGATTTATTTGGCAGTGGCAAAGGGCACGTTTCAGGAAGCATTTCGCCGTTCGGTTTTATTTCTGATGGTGCTTCTTTTTGGCGGCTATTGGATGTTAAATGCTGGTTACTTTGTTAGTACATTGAATAATCTTTCAGTAGAAGTACAGGGTTATTTATTAGAAGCAGGTAACGGGTTAATTACGATGGTAGAAGATGAAGGTGGTGTTTATGAACAGGCAAGTGAGATAGAGTTGGAGAATCCGGTAAGTGGAACAATTGGTATGATGCGTAATGTGTATTTTGATATGTCTTTTAAGCGTCCGTATTTGATTATAAATTATGGGGAAACAGATGAACAGACGATTAATAATGCGTATGAGTATTCTTCAGAAGATTTACCGGGGGGAGAAGATTATAACCGTGTTGATCGTTTGCTTGCTTATGAGCGTACCGAGGATGGTTTAGAACAAAAACAAGAATATATAAAGAACTTTGAATTAAGGGATTATAATAATCAGTCTATGGCTGAAGGTTCAGTTTGGAGACAATCAGGGCAAGTGCTTATAGCTTTTTTAGCAGCGGTTTTTCTTGCCATTCCATTTCTGGGTTTAGGCATTTTAAACTTTGTGCTTCAGTTAATTGCTTTGGCTTTAGCGTTCTTTTTACCTTTTGCCTTCATTGTCTCGTATATTCCTCAATTTGCCTATAGTGGATTTAAGGTATTTCTTAAGTTATTGACTACGTTTGTGGTAAAGGCAATGCTTGCTTTAGTTATTGTGTTTGTTTTTGCTTTGACTTATGTGGTAGATGTAATGATACCGCCGGAGTCTTTCCCAATGTATCTGGTGAATATGATTACGTTGATTGCATTGCTTCTATTGATGATGAAAAAACGGGATGCCATGGTGAAGTTGGTTACGGCTGGACGTGTGCAGTCCATGGACGGTAACTTCATGAATAATGTACAGCAAAGAATGGTAAGTCCTGCCATGGATAAGACAGCGAAAGCTGTTTCGCATTTCCATCCTGGTGCTGGAAAAGCGATACAAAATGTGAATCGAATGCAACAGGCGGCTACACTTTCTGATAGTGCTTCTGGTAGTATCAATCAAAGTCATTTACGTAAGGAACGTACACCGCAACATTCTGGTTCTGAAACGTCGCCATCTGAAAGTCATCACTCAGAGAAGCCATCTTCTAATCGTCGTGAGCGTACTTCCCAGCATGATCATGTTTCCGAAGTATCTTCTGGAGATGAGAAGGAAGGCAATACATCTTCAAGTGGTGGTAAGTATTCTTCGCCATCTGTTGTTCATTTAGAAGATCGTAAGAAAGAGAAAACACAGCAGAATGAAGATACAACAAAGGCAAAAGATAAGTATTTTTCCAATTCTAAGGAAAAATCCTCTAAAACATGGTTAGGCAACAAATTTTATCGTTCAAAACCATTAGAAAGTAATTCTTATCATTCTTCTGGAAAAGATAAGAGCCATCAACCTCAAAAACAGCAAAGTCAAACATCACAAAAGGAAAATCGTTCGAAAGTAAGGCGTTTTGGTGCTTCTAGGCAACCGGAGGGAGTAAAACGGAGTAAACAGTCTAAGGCGGATATAAAAAGAGAAAAAAATGCTTCAAGCAAAGAGTATGACGGAAAAGGTCATTAAGGAATGTCTATGGGCATTCCTTTTTTGGTGGTGATAATGTGAAGGGGATTAACGGTGTTTTCTTGTTTTTCTTTGGTTTGATGATGTTTGTGTTTTTGTTTTTAGGGGGTGTGATAATGGTGATTTCAGGCAATGAGCCTCCAGAAGAAGAAAACAATGGAAATCAACAGCAAACGGATGCGCCTTCCTGTCGTTTTAATACGATTAATGATGATGTGGAACGTTACCGTGATTATTTTGAAAAATATGCCTTTGAAAACGGCATTGAAGATCACACAGAAATTTTAATGGGGATGACCATGCAGGAGTCTGGAGGAAGATTAGCAGATGTGATGCAATCTTCAGAATCCATGAGAGACCCTGTTAATACGATTAGCGACCCAGAAACATCTATAGAACAAGGTGTATCGTATTTTGCGGATGTATTAGAACAGGCAGACGGTGATACGGAATTAGCGTTACAAGCCTATAACATGGGTAGTGGCTATATTAATTATGTAGAGGAAAATAACAATGGTGAATATAGTCAGGAATCAGCTGAAGCCTTTGGGAATGAACAAGCGATGGAAATGGGGTGGGATAATTATGGTGATGAAAACTATGTAGATAATGTGATGCGTTATTTAGAAAAATGTGATGGTACAGATGGCGAAGGTGATGGTGATTGGGGATTGCCTTTAGATTTAATAACAGTAACTTCGGAGTTTGGCATGCGTGAACACCCTATTTATAACGAACAGCGATTACATGCTGGTATTGATTTTGGTTGTAGTACCGGTGATGATCTTTATGCGGTTGCAGATGGAACGGTAATTGTTGCAACGGTACAAAATAGCGGTTTGGGGCAACATGTAAAGATTGAGCATGCTAGTGATGAATATAGTGTTTATGGTCATATGTCAGATATATCTGTGAGTACATGGGATGATGTAGATCAAGGCGATAAGATTGGAGAATGTGGCTCTACAGGGGCTTCAACCGGTGCCCATTTACACTTAGAATATCATACGGCAAATCATGCTAGTAATGATGATAAAGAAGACCCTAGAGAAGTGTTAGGATTGGAGGAATAACGTTGAAAAAATTGATAGCTGCCTTGCTTGTTTTACTGTTGGCTGGAGGGTATTTGTGGTTGGAAAATTCTCATTTAAAGAATGAGGCTTCATTTTTAAAAGCTGAGTTGGAAGAGATGGAAGGTATTCAAAATGAATCAGTGATTCATGAGGAAGCCGGAGAAAGTGCTAGACATTTTGTGGAAGGTTATTTTGTATATGAAAATAAACCCAATCAAGTGGATGTTGAACCGTATGCAGAACCTCAGGTTTTAGATCAGTTGCAATTTGAAGAAACTGTACAAGAAGATGATAACATGAAAGTGGTTAGGTCTAGTGTTTCAGATGTGAATGTTTATCACGGTCAGTCAACGGATGATCGGCAGGAAACGGTCGTTATTTTTGATAATGAGATATTAGTAGATGGTATTGAAAGTGCTACATTAACGGTTTTAGTTTTGGATATGGGAATCAATGATGAGAGTTGGAAAGTGAGGGATTTTGATTTTTACCAATTATAAGTTATGATACAGGAAATGACTGTAAGAAATGGGAGGACATAAAGACATGAAAGGAAAGGTCTTCTTTTTGGTTTGTTTATTTTTATTGTTGGTTGGTTGTGGTGGTTCGGAATATGAAGATTTAATAGAAAGTACTGTAAATGAAGTGGAGAGTAGTTTAGTTGGTTCATATGAAGATTTAAATGTTCGTGAAAATGCTTATATTTATGTTTGGGATAATGGTAGATATATAGGTGTATCCTTGGATGTAGAAGGTATGTCGCAACCAGATTATTTTTATGAAATAGTTGAAGGGGATTATGAAGCTATTAGAGGTTATGAGATTGATCAGTTAATGGAAAAAGAGCCTGACTATCGTGAACAGTTTGGAGAGGAAATATAATCATGTTAGTATTAAAGAACTAACAAAATAAAGTGTTATTAGGAGTGATTGTGGTGTCAGAATTTGAAGATAAAGTATTAGAATTGTTGGTAGAAAATAATCAACGGCTTAATAATATAAAATCAGATTTAACAGATGTAAAAAAGAAAGCAAATATGACACATCAAGAAGTTATATCTTTGCGTGAAGATGTAACAATGCTTAAAGAAAATAAAGATGGGATTGAAAAAGAGCAAGTATATCAATTCTCAAAATGGGCAGAGCATGATAGGCGTATTGACAAGATCGAACGAAAAATTATGTTTTGATAAGCATATATGTGAAAGAGCAGGTGAAAAATATCTGCTCTTTTTTTGTTGCTTTAAATAATGGTTTTGTAAGGGGAGGTTAAAAAAATGGCTAAAAAGATACAAGAGATGATGGGGCATCCTGATAGTTATGAGATGATAAATGAAAGAACGATTAAAAAATATAATCATGAAAATAAAATGTGGGTCACAATGAAATTTAATAATGAGGAAAATAATGATGATGGAATTAATCATTTTAAAGAACTATTAAGACAAAATTTTATAGATTCATTTTCTTAAAGCCCTTAAAGGCTGTATTTTTTTTGTCTAAAATACTATAATTTCATTGTAGAGCCTCAAAAGAGGTGATTTTTAATGAAAGAAAAGAGGAAAATTGTTAGGACATTGTATCGTGTCTCAACAAATAAGCAATTAGATAAAGATGATATTCCAATACAAAGATTTGCTTGTAAAGAATTCTTAAAAGGTAAGGAAGAGTGGTATTACGACGAAGAAAACTCCTATGTCGAAAAAGGGGTTTCTGGTTTTAAAAAATCATCAAAAGAACGTAATGTATTACAAACTCTTATGAATGATGCTAGTAATGGTGACTTTGATATTCTGCTTGTTTATATGTTTGATAGGATAGGGAGGCAAGAGTATGATACTCCTTTTATTCTTAAAACATTGGATAACTTGGGAATAGAATTATGGTCTGTTGAAGAGGGGAGACAAAGTTTTAAAGATCATAGTGATGATTTGATTAACTTCATTCGATTTTGGCAAGCAAGCGGTGAAAGCAAGAAGACTTCTTTAAGGGTGAAGGAAAGCCTTAAACAAAAAATTTTAGATGGTAAATTTACAGGTGGTTCAGCTCCATATGGTTATAAATTAGTACAGAGTGGCCAATTTAATAAAAAAGGTAAAGAGCTGATGATGCTGGTGCGAAGTCATGAAGAAGCTAAAATTGTAACATTAATATATTTGTTATCAAATAAGAAAGGTTATGGGGGAAATCGAATAGCAAAATATTTGAATGAAAATGATATTAAGACAAGAAATGGCAACTCTTGGAGGGCAACAACTGTCGATTATGTGTTAAGAAATCCAGTTTACAAAGGTTATCTTGTATCTTCTAGAACATCGGTAGGTAACAATGGTAAAGCAAGAACCAATAAATCTAATGAATGGGTTCAGTCTAGGGAAAAAATAGAAGAGTTAGAAATTATTGATGAGGATATTTGGGAAGAAGTTCAAAAGCAAAGAAATGGTAGAAATTATAAAAAGAGTGGGGATAAAAATACAAATTTAAGTGTTGTGTTTTGCAAGCAAAAAGTCGAGAATAATGCAAAGAAAAGTTGAGAACTTTGCCAGCCCTTATTTCGGTTAGGAGTGATGATTCGATAATGCATGTTTTACACGGTAACTATCTCCAGTAAAACTCAAGATATGAGCGTGGTGAATGATACGATCTACCAAAGCAGCGGTTAACCGCGCATCCACAAATATTTTATTCCATTGGCTAAACTCTAAGTTAGATGTAATGACAAGGCTGCGCTGTTCATACCAATCAGAGATGAGCTGAAATAGTAATTCAGCACCATCCTTGCTAAACGGAACGTAGCCCATTTCATCTAAAATAATCATACTAACTTTATTAAACTTGTTGCGAAATTGTTGGTAGCGTCCTTCTCTCCACGATTTCTCAAGCAATTCTACCAAATCGGCCACTCGATAAAAACGAACATCATATCCATTTCTACAAGCTTTCCTGCCCAATGCAGTCACAAGATGCGACTTCCCGGTGCCTGGCGCTCCAGTCAATACTAAATTCTCTTTTCTATCTATAAAATGGAGCGATTCAAGTGCGCTTCTGTCAAGTTGTGGAGGGAATCGAACATGATCACTCCACTGATAATTTTCTAATTCCTTTTCATTCATAAACTTAGCCCTTTTGATTAATCGTTCTCCTTTTGCGGCTTCTCTTAAATCCAATTCTTCCTGTAATAGTGTTGTCAAGAACTGCTCTGGATTTTCAAAAGGTACTTTCTCATACACATCTGCCAGATGTGCTAATCGTAGTGCTTTACATTTTTCACGTATTGAATTAGACATGTGACACCTCCACCTTGGTTTTCCTATTTTCCGTAGGTTGAAGTGAGTCGTAAATGCTCCAATTCACATCATAAGGATGATCAATGGTGTTCTGGGATGATGCTCCTTCCACTTCCTCGATAGGTGCTAATTCATAGAATCTATCATTTATTTCCACCATGTCATACTTGGTTATGAAACTAAAAAGCCATTTAACCCGTTCTTTTCGCAGTTCCGTCGATTCAATATTTAAGTGATGGGCGATCCTTCCAGGTAAATAAGGGAAATACCGTGAATATACAATGGATCTTGGTTTTCGCATCCAATTATTTAGTATCGATTTCCATGGTATTTCTCTCGTTTTATTCATATAGGCTCGTGGCCCTTCGGAAAGCATTTCCCCATGCATCGAAACTACCTTATATCGGTCCCAATAGGTGATTAAATGTAATTTGTTATAGTGATAACTATTTGGGACATGCACCGCCTGTTTATCAATGATTACTTCACCATATTTATTAGCAGTAACCGTGGATTCTTTAAATACGGGATATTCATTCTCAGGTAATGCCAAGCCATATTTCTTTTCTTCTTCCATTAAATCAGCAATGATATACCCTTTCTTATAATGTTTTCGCTGATGATCTTTTTTACTATGTTCCAGCAATAAACAGCGCAAGTGCGTTAAATCTTCTATGACAGGTGACGGTGTGAAGAAATTATATCGAACATAGCCCACCTTATTTTCAACATGCCCTTTCTCATTGCCTTTTCTCGCATTGCAGGCTTGTGGCTCAAATCCATAATGGCTGCTGAAACGTTGAAAGGCATCTGTGAAAATAGTTTCCTGCCCTCGTCCTCTAGCTTGAACCACTGCAGCTGAAAGATTATCCAAGCGCAGCTTTCTTGGAACATATCCAGCCTGTACAAAAAGCATTTTAATGCCTTCTAAAAAACATTCCTGATTTTCTGCAGGTAAAGGAACTACTAATCCACCATTACTATATGGGAAACTCATAATTAAACAATGAACATCCTTCACTTTTCCCTCTTGCACAACCTCTGTGACGCCAAAGTCTACCTGGGCTTCCGCCGGTGGATGTGTTAGCCTTTCTGCTTCTTCTTTTATTTCATCAGACTCATCTAACACCTTATCTTTCCACTCTTTCACATAGACGCATACCGTCCGGTATGAACCTGGAAAACCCAACTTCTGTAGCTGTTCAAAAATGTTTTTATTATTTCTTCTTAATTTCTTTTTAAGCGCATAGTCCTCTGTTAACCAATCCGATACAATTTCGCCCCACTTTTCTTCATACATCATTCCTCTCTTTTTCGATTCTCTTTCCTTCGGTAACTGATCCTCATCCGCATACTTCTTCACCGTTTCCCAACAAAAACCAGTACGTTTTACAATTTCGTTGATCGATAGTGATTTAATATTCCTTAATTTTTTGATATGATTAATTTCAGGCATTGCCAGCATTCCTTTCATTACTCCCATCATTAACAGTTTAGTCGCTATTAACGATAGGGTTTTTTGATCGGGCTGGCAAGCCTTTTTTATTTGTGCAACCTTCTAAGATTTTAGTTGCAATACTCTCTACTTTTATTATGCACTAAACAAGTGTTACTACAAAAAGTCCTTTGCTTTTAACAGGTATGGGGTTAATAAGCTGTGGATATTGTGGTTCGCCATTAACTACAACTTATAATACTAAATCTTACACTAGAAAAAATGGAGAAAAGGTTAAAAGGAGAAGTCCTAAGTATAGATGTAGCGGCAAGGCTCATAAAATGACTAAGTGTGCTGGACAAACCATATATTCTCATAATAGAATTGAATCTGTTTTTTTGAATGAAATATCAAAGTTTATAGAAGGATTTCGAGAGGAAGACCTGGAAAAAAGAATTAAAAGTTCTGTTAATAGGATTGAAAAGAAATCTGATGTAGAATTAAAAAGTCAAAAAAGAAAATTATCTAAGAATAAGAAGGAATTGGAAGTGCTACATGATGAAGTAGTTAAAAGTTTGACTGGTGACAGTAGTTTTACTCCCGAATTGTTAAATGAATTGATGAAGAAAAAGGAAATCACAATCAAAGAAATTGAAAACAAAATTGAAATATTGGAAAAGGATTTACAAAAGGAAAAAGATGAGATTGGACAAATAGAGAAGATAAAGTCATTTATTCCCGATTGGAAAAATGAATTTGAAAATCTTGATTTGCCTGAAAAGAAGGTGGCAATAAGTAAAATTATCAAACAAGTAACAGTCTATAGAGAAGAAATAAAAATCGAATTTAATTTTAATATCAAAGAGTTTATTGACAGCATTAACTTTAATAAAAAAGTCGACCAAGTTTCTTGAATTTCACTATCCATTAATCGTATGAGTGAAGAAATTGAAAAAAATAGCATGGTCGACTGATAATCTAATTTAATTACTAACATGTTTCGGGGCAGTGAAAGCACCTAACGAGGACTCCCAGCTGAGCTAATGCCCCGGTGGATAATATGATCAATCCGAAATATATTCTACATGTTTTCTATTTCTTTTTCAAGTAAATTGGTAGTAGAATATTTATTGATATATATTTTATATAATTTTTTAAATATTTACAAACATATATACTATGCGTTATAGTATAGAAGAAAACGATTGAAAGTAGAAAAAGGAGCATTGGCAATGAAACATAATAATCTAGTAAATAATGACTATCGTTTTAAAATAGCCAATAGGGAAGCATTAATTGGTGTGGGCCTTGCTATTTTTAACTTTATCTGGTGGTATGGATTTGCCTATGGACTCGGGAGCAAGGATCCTAGTGAATATAGTTATGTATTCGGATTTCCGGCATGGTTTTTTTATAGCTGTGTGCTTGGAGTCATCGTAATGTCTGTGCTGGTCATCATTGTTGTGAAGAAATTCTTTGTAGATGTTCCATTTGATGATGAGGGAGAGGACAAATGAACTGGCAGGCTTTAATTCCATTAATAGGGTTTTTAATACTTATTTTCATTATCGGGATCTGGACAAGCAGACATCTTAAGGGATCAAGTTCCTTCTTGCAGGATTATTTTTTAGGTGGCAGGAGCCTCGGTGGCTTTATTTTGGCGATGACGATGACTTCTACATATGGGAGCGCCAGCAGCTTTATTGGTGGCCCCGGTTCTGCCTATAACGAAGGCTTAGGTTGGGTTTTACTGGCGATGTCCCAGGTTGCTACGGGTTATTTTGTGTTAATGGTTTTAGGTAAAAAGTTTGCGATTGTAACAAGAAGATATAAAGCTGTTACGATGGTCGATTTTTTAAAGGAAAGGTATCAATCCAAATGGGTAGTCTTGTTCTCGGCATTCAGTATTATTGTATTTTTATTCTCAGCAATGGCAGCACAATGGATTGGTGGGGCTAGATTAATAGAATCTTTAACTGGCCTATCCTACATAGGAGCATTGTTTATATTCGCCTTATCTGTACTTATTTACGTGACAATTGGTGGATTTCGGGCGGTTGCTTTGACGGATGCGATTCAGGGCAGTGTGATGTTCGTTGGAACGTTGATTTTGTTAATTGCCACAATCATTGCTGGTGGCGGGGTATCTGCAATTATGTCTGATCTTGCCACGGAGAATCCAAATTTGATAACACCATTTGGAGCAGATGGGTCATTAACGCCACGATATGTATCATCCTTTTGGATACTTGTCGGTGTCGGGGTTGTTGCATTGCCACAGATTACAGTGAGGGCAATGTCTTATAAAAATTCAAAATCGATGCACCGGGCATTAATTATTGGAACGATCGTAGTCGGATTTATCATGCTTAATATGCACCTGATTGGTGTGTTTGCACGACCGATTTTACCAGGCATTGAAGTGGGTGATAGAGTCATGCCGTTGATTGCGCTTGAGGTTTTGCCCGCGTGGCTGGCTGGAGTTGTGTTGGCAGCACCAATGGCAGCAATTATGTCCACAGTGGATTCATTGCTGTTGTTAGTTAGTTCTACGATTGTAAAAGATGTTTACATAAATTATGTAGAGCCAAAGGCATCATATAAAAAGGTCATGCGATTAAGTATTGGCGTGACAGCTGTTTTAGGGATCATCGTATTTTTATTAGCGTTGGATCCGCCTGATTTAATTATTTGGCTAAACCTATTTGCATTTGGCGGGTTGGAAGCTGCATTTATTTGGCCGATTGTGCTGGGGCTCTATTGGCGCAAAGGGAATAAATACGGGGCACTGGCCTCGATGATCGCAGGGGTTGGGCTATATGTATTATCTGATACATTCTTCCCGCAGCCGCTGGGATTACATTCGGTCGTGCTGCCAGTCGTCCTGTCATTGATAGCCTATGTTGTGGTTAGTTTGGGGACCCAGCGAAAAGCGGATGTAGAAAATGTAGGAATTTAAAATATAAAGGGCGAGCTTGCGTAAGCTCGCCTTTATTGTTGATTTGTCTTTATTTCCTGATCAAATTGTATAAAATAATCCAGAGCTTCCTCATTAGCTAATGACCCTTTATTAACTACCTTATCAAGAGGTTCTCCCATCAGTAGTTTCTTAACTGGGATTTCTAATTTTTTTCCGTTTAATGTTTGAGGTAGATCTGGTACTTCATAAATTCCTGTTGGAACATGCCGTGGAGAGCATTGTTCTTTGATTTGCTTTTTAATGACTTGCTGAATTTTATCTGTTAGCACATAGCCCTCTGTCATTACAACAAATAGTGGTGTGAAAGAATCACTATTATCCTTTGGAATGTCCACGATCAAACTATCAGCAACTTCCTTCACCTGATCGACAGCCCGGTAAATTTCGCTTGTGCCAATTCGAATACCGGCACGGTTAATCGTTGCATCCGAACGCCCATAAATAACACACGTTCCGCGATCTGTGACTTTTAAGTAGTCACCATGCCGCCAAATTCCCGGATATATATCGAAATAACTGTCATGCATGCGGCTCCCGTCCGAATCATTCCAAAAATATATCGGCATCGAAGGGAATGGTTCGGTAAGTACTAATTCGCCTACTTCCTCTATTTCAGGCTTGCCATCATCACTGAAGCTTTCTATTTTAGCACCAAGTCCCCGGCACTGTAATTCTCCAGCATAAACTGGTAAAATCGGTGCGCCTAAAATAAAAGCGGTGCATACATCGGTTCCCCCACTTGCGGAGGCAATCCACAGATCTTCTTTTACATTTTCATAGCACCACTGAAAGCCTTCTGGCGGTAAGGGCGACCCAGTGGAGCTGATATTTTTCAAATGACTTAGGTCAAATTCCTCGCCAGGTTTAAATGCATCATCTTTCATACAAGACGTGATGTAGCTTGCACTCGTACCGAATACAGTCATTTTGGTGTCTTCTGCAAATTTCCAGAGCATTTTTTTATCCGGATAGGCAGGGTTTCCATCATATAAAATAATCGTGCTGCCTGTAAGAAGTCCACCGACAAGAAAGTTCCACATCATCCAGCCGGTTGTTGTATACCAGAAGAATCGGTCGTCTTCGCCTAAGTCTGCATGGAAGGTGAGTGCTTTTAGGTGTTCGATTAGGATGCCTCCTTGGCTTTGGACAATTGGCTTCGGCTTTCCGGTTGTTCCCGATGAAAACAATACCCATAATGGATCATTGAATGGGACATGAACGCAAGTGAGCGTGAGTTGTCCATTTGTTTTTACTGCATTTGTCCAAGGTATGACATTTTTACAGCCACTAAAATCCGGATTTTCATGTAAGTAAGGAATTGCAATGGTTGCTTCTAACGTCGGTAGCTCTGATTGGATGCTTTCTACAACTTCTGTACGGTCAAAATTTTTCCCGCTATAGCTATAGCCGTCCACCGTAACCATCACTTTTGGCTCGATTTGTTTAAAGCGGTCGATGACACTTTGTGTTCCGAAATCAGGTGAAGCACTTGACCAAATGGCCCCAAGACTAGCTGTGGCTAAGAAGGCCACAACAGATTCATAGATATTAGCTACATATGCCACAACACGATCACCTTTTTGGACACCGAGTTTTTGGAGTGTTTGTTGTAACGCTGCAGTTTCCTGATAAAGTTGCTTCCAGGTGACTTCTGATTTTCCCCGCATTTCGGAAGCATGAATAATGGCGGCCTTATTTTCATCACGATTTCTGAAAATATGTTCCGTGTAACTGATTGTGCTTTCCGGAAACCATCTGGCACCAGGCATTTTATGTGATGTTAAAACAGTTTCATAGGGTTGCTTCGATTGAATATCAAAGTACTCCCACTGTGATTCCCAAAATGCTTCTACCTCATTTACAGACCATTTCCATAGGGAATGATAATCATCAAAATACAAGTTTTTATGTTCCCTCAACCACTTCATATAATCGTAAAGGAATGATTGATGTTTCCAGTCTTCATCAGGTTCCCATAGTAAAGTACCCTCTTCAATTTGCTCCATCTAACCCCTCCTGAATATGATAACCATTAGTTTCATTATATGGAATCGCTTACTTTATGTAAAGGCAAGATTATTCGACAAAATCCGGGGCGTGCCAGGCACTGTTCGGTTACACGAACGCGGAATAAAACAGCACGACCGCGAAACAAAGGGGTCTGAACGCGGAACAGCTGCCTCTGACCGCTGGACAAACGAGCCTGTGAGCGGAGTACCCGCCCGTGTGCGCTGGACAACTCAGCACTGAAGCTTTTATTTTGTAGTTCCACTAGTTCTTTTTCCGCAATTCTTCATTCAACGAAGCTTCCACTTTTTTGAAATATATATAAAATCCAGTCCAAACTAAGGTATAAAACGCAATCCACACGAGTGCGCTGCTGAGAATAGCAAGTGGTGTAAAGGGGACCCATCCAGCCGACAACGCAATGATAAAATAAACAGTAATCGATAGGCTGAAATGGATAACGGTTTGTTTTAGATAACTCCAGTCATGAACCTCAAATATAAAAGAAGATAATCCAAAGTAAATACCAACCACCAAACTGCCCAACATACCCAGCCAAATTTCTGATACGGTAGCATCTACTCCATAAAATTTGACAAAGGAAAGAACAACAAAGGTATAAATTCCTCCAACAGCTATCCCGGCTGTAATCCGTTTTAGCGCTTCAACGATCATATGCTTGCCCACCCTTCATCAGCTTTTCCTTTATGGCTGCCACATATTTTCTCGTAATATATTCTTTATTTCCGGAATGAAAGTAAACACAAAGATTGCCGTTAAAGGATAACTCGAAACGCTCGATACGATTTATGTTTCCAATCACTGATTTGGAAAAACGTGTAAAGTCATAAGGGGTCAGCATTTCCTCAACTTCATACAGCTTCATTTTTACTTCAATCGTTCGACCTTTTAATGTAGCAAATATTTTTCTCTTTTCAGCATAAACAAAATCGATCTCGTTCGGGTCCAGAAGTATCGTCTGATCAGATTCGATGCCGAATAAACGCTGCTGTCTTCGCTTCTTTACAATCTTCACAATTTCCTCCAGCTCCTCTGTCCATTCCCTCGCTTGAATGGTTACCGAAGTTTCCTCATACTTATCATCGATATCAATGTTTATTTTCATCAGGTCATTCCCCCAGTAATTCTAACCTCTGGCCTGTTTTAAAAAAAATGGATAGCTAAGTAATGCTATCATAAATCCTGCAAACCCAAATCCAAATAGGATGAGCGCAACTTGAAAAAGTTCCGCATATGGCAATGTGCCTGCCATGGCATCTTGGAATGCTTGATGTGCCCAGGATTGAGGCAGTAATTTGCTGATTGTTTGCATAAATGCAGGCATCGTGTCGAGTGGCATCATTTGTCCGCCAAGTAATCCACCGCCAAGGGCTATCACTTGGGTGATCGCAATTCCCATGTTTAATGTTTTGACAAGCAGCGCGAGTGCGAGTCCAATTCCGGTTACAGTAAATGTTAAAAACACAGCTAATAGCAGCAAGTGAAATGGCTGCTCCAGTGGTATGCTATAGACGAGCCTGCCAAATAATAGCAAGATGAAAATCTGTATGAATACAATAAACATGTTCGGAATCCATTTTCCCAGTAAATATAAATAGGGGGAAAGCGGCGTGCTTGCGATTCTGGCAGTCATCCCGAGATTCCTATCCTTAAGCACCGTTTCAACCATATTAATCATGATGAAAAACACAAACATAACGGTGTAGCCTGGTACGATTGATAGGATAATTTGTTCACGGATGGCTGCTTCAGTTCCGGAAGTAAGTACAGCGATAAATAAAACCGTAAAAATAATTGGTAAAATCAACATCCAAAATAATAGGCCTCTGTCTTGAAGATATTTTTTCATTTCGATGAAAATTAACGCTCCCATGGTAAAACCTCCCTATTAGTTTAACATACTTAATCCCGCAATTGACTGCCGGTTAAAGAAAAGAAAACATCCTCCAGCCGCGGCTGAACAAGTTCTAATTGTTCTAATTGCACGTTGTTCGTTTTGCAATGATTTAACACAGCCTCCATCGCTGCCAGTGGGGTGTCGGTCGCTAATAAATATCCTCCGTCCTTGCTTTCTAGTGTCCCAAATTTCCTGATGTTGTCTGGCAAATTGTTATTTTCCCCCTTAATAAAAATGGAAGGGGAAACGTTCTTTTGTAATAGGCTTTCAATGCTCCCATTTTCAACAATTTCTCCCTGATCGATGAACGCAACTTCATCACATAGCTGTTCCACTTCTTCCATATAATGGCTGGCATAAATAATCGTACAACCCTTTTGTCTGAGCTGTTCGATCATCTGGAAAATGTAGCGGCGTGACTGTGGATCAATCCCAACTGTTGGTTCATCCATAATAATGATCTTTGGTGCATGCATTAAAGCACATCCTATATTCAGACGGCGTTTCATTCCACCTGAGAATGAAATCACCTTATCCTTCCCCCTCCCGGATAATCCGATATCTATCAAGACCTCATTTGCGCGGTTTTTTAATTTTTTTCCGTTCAGTCCGTATAGTCTTCCAAAAAAATATAGATTATCTAATGCGGACAATGTTTGTTCCAGGCAGATTTCCTGGGGGATATATCCAATCTGTTCTTTCATTTTTCGATCGATGGTTGATGCCTTGATATGAACTGTCCCTCTATAGTCTTGAATGACGGAAGCAAGAATTTTCATTAACGTTGATTTTCCAGCACCGTTTGGACCGACAAGGCCATAACAAATACCATCCTGAATAGCAAGAGAGATATCTTTCAATGCCTGCATTCTGCCATAATGCTTTTGTACATTATTCACTGTAAGCAATACGTCCACTCCTTCTCTTTTTTACCATTATGTCATCAGGATGTTTTTATGACTTGAGAAAGTGAATAACATACAGTGATTTATGTATGAAGAGACAAAAAGCATGCATAAAAAAACACCACCTGGTTGTAAGTGATGTTTCATGAAAAGTATTTTGAAATGAAAGTTCAATTCCCACTATATTCACCGTACTTTATAAAAGTTTTCTCATCTTCAATCAGACCACAGGAACCACATTGAATCCTATATTTCGGTCCATTATAAGACGTATGAAAAACTTCCACACTTTCATTTGCATAATCATTAATAACCTCACCAGTCTGTGCATCTAATTTGACTGGATTAGCCACTTGTTCAATAATGTTGAATCTTGAACGGTTGGTTTTGCAATTCGGACATCGGTATGGTTGATTCAATCTAAACACCTCCATCCACTATTATCCCGCGTTGTCATTCTTTTATTTACATAATGGACAAATAAAAAACGACTAAGTGCATCAACCTTAGACGAATTTATTCAAACCATTGTTTTATTCTAGAAAAAAATGACCCGTTTTCGGTTTCATTGGTTCTTTCAGATTCCTCTTCCGGTACATTTTCAATAAAAATTTCTTCCTTGTCGATCGCATAGTCATAGGTTAAAACAGCGCCGATATCTGTATCATTTTCCTTATTCGTAACGGTAGTGGAAGGGATGTTATATTTATTTGCAAGCTCTCTTTCTTCCTTTAAAAATCGATAAGAAACATGGCCGTTAATTAATAATTTGGCTTGCGTGTTATGTTTCATCGCTTCTTCTAATTCCTCAAGTCCCTTATCAGACATCACCTGGCCTTTGGTTAGGGCGATCACAATACGTTCTCTGAGCGTTCCGAGGAATTGTTCACGCTCTTCCTCTTTTGGTCTTCGCTTTCCGTACATTCCCTCTGTGAGATAATCGTCTACATTCTTCTTTCCCATAACTGTGCCTCACTTCCTTATCTGTCTACTTCAATTGTACAAAGTTGCCTGGGGAGAAGCAAATAATTGAGGTATCCTTACCTTTTAAGGACAAGGATACCCCCTATCTTCCTTTATTATTTCTTCCTCACACGTTTATCAGCAGCACGACTTCTTGCTTGTGCTTCTTTATCCTCATGATCAGCAAATTCTTCTGCAAATTCTACATCTTTGCCATCTGTCAATTGTCTTTTAGGTGTCTGTGCGAGAAAGCTATTTTTTGCTTTATTGTGTTCATCTCTTCCCAAAGGAATCACCTCTCTTCATTATTTTCATGCTTAGTATGTGTAGAAGCTTTTTTTCACATACTATGACTATCCAAGTAAATATTAGGAGGGATCATAATGAGATGCAAAGCATGTGAAGGAACAGGTCTGCTCTCTGATGATGAAGGTTGGCAGTACAGATGCAGTGTTTGTGATGGTGATGGGGAGTATTCTGAAACGGATGCTTCAAGGCCAGCTAGAATAAGGTCTGTCGATGAGAATAACCGATTGCTGGATTAAAATAAGACTACCTGTTTCCATATAGACGACAGGTAGTCTTTTTACTCTTAGCTTTAACTAATGCGGCATAGTCCCCTGAATTGGCGCAAAGCTATTCATGATTGCCTGCATATCTGCTTGCTTCAGCTGTGGAACTTGGTAATATTGATTTTTATTTTGGTATAAAAACACTTCATAGGCCATTTCCACCATATTTGGAACGCTATCTGCAAAAACTCTTCTAAGAACAGGGTTTGTGGTCTCAAGTGCTGCTGTTGTGAAAGTAGTTGCTCCTGCTTTCAGTACACTCATCATATAGCTTGAGACACATTGATCATTAATTTCATTTACAGATTGGGCTGGCGTCTTTGGTTGTGATGGTTGCATGCCGTATATAACGTCATTACTTTGTCCCATGTTGTAGTTCTTTGTTTTTACTGTAGGCTCCTGCCCGGTTTGCAATGTTTCCACCATGGTATTATACGTTTGCGTTAAAAATGTTTTGTGCTGTTGTAACATCGTTTTTAATTCCGGATCTTGAATATGCTGCTCATATAATAAATATTGTTCCATTCCTCCAACTAGAGTAGATATAGCTTCATGAGCATCAAATAGTTCGTGCCCACCATGGCTTTCTTGAGCAGGCATACCTTGAGACCCTTGAAAGTTCTGTTGTTGGTTTTGCATTTGACAATTACCTCCTTAAAGTAGTCTTGATTATTTTGATCAAACTTCGTCATGTTATGCGCCTTTTTAAGCCCAATTTTATGAAAAAATAATAAGCATGTTATGTCTTCACATAAATAATTTCATTTTTTTATGGTAAAGTTGTATAATGTAAATTTACATATATAGGATTTCTTAGGAGGATGTACGTATGTCCAAACAACCACCTGAAACAAATAAGCCAGAACAGGATAAAGGTAAGAATATTGAGGTATGGGAAGATTTGGTGAATATTAAGGATTTGCTTTTAAGTATGGTGATTTGCAGTGCTCTAGCATTAGGCGGTTACCTGATCGCGCCGAACGAGCCACCTCGTCCGCTCATCTATGGTTTGGTTGGGGTCGTCATAGGTTTTATTATCAGCAGTATCATTATTAAACCTAAACGAACACTCCGCTTTGAAGATGAGGAGAGCTAGGCTATGGAAATAACATTAATTTTTGAAATGATTGCTGCATCCGTATTTGGAGCAGTATTATATACGATCATTGGGATTGCACCAGGAACTGATGAAACTGCGGTCTTAGCACCAGTGACATTGGTTTTGGTACTGACAGGTATGGAACCAATTGTTATCTTAGCCTTTTTTATTTCTTCGATTGTTGCAAAAAAATTAGCAGACTCCATTCCTGTAGCAATCGCAGGTATCCCGGGAGGCGTATT
Source organism: Virgibacillus sp. NKC19-16 (assembly GCF_021560035.1). Lineage (NCBI taxonomy): Bacteria > Bacillati > Bacillota > Bacilli > Caryophanales > Bacillaceae > Virgibacillus > Virgibacillus salidurans. The sequence continues at coordinate 458,738 of NZ_CP074373.1, forward strand.
ATCTGCTCCTATGGTTGATCACGCGATGGTTTTGAAAAAACACGGGCTGCCTGATGTCAGTATTCGGAAAATGGCATCAGGTTCCGTGATTGGTACACTCATTTCCGTGCCATTAAGTTTAATTCTGGCAAATTTAATAGCACCATTAGGAGACGCTATTGCGGATTATTCCAGTCAGATTTTCTTTGCTGGCGCCATCTTTCTGGCGCTTATGACGAAAAACCGTTGGCTCGCACTAATTTCTATTTTCCCGTTTGCGTTGCTTATCCAAGGATTAAGACATCTTTACTGGGGAGTAGGTGCAGTTGAGGAAGATGTGACGGTATTTACTTCATTTTTCCTTGGAATAACCATTGGACCGATTATTTTACGCTTATTTGAATTGCTGAATAATGAGATTCGGGGTAGCTTACCACGGCGCAATACGAATGATATCGTTATAAAAAGACAAAAGCCTGTAAAAGGGTTTCCAAATCCGTTTAAGATTTTGGATAAAAAAGAAATTCGCACCTCTTCCTTGGGTTCTGTTTTAGGTGTCTTCACGTTCTTCATGAGTCCTGCTGGGATGACGATATTTTTAGGAGAAACATTATCAAGCCGGATAAAAGATCCAATAAAAAAGGCGTCCCGAGCGATTTCGAGCATGGATGGGGTTACAAATGCCGCATACATAGCAGGAACATTAATCCCCTTAATTGCGATCGGGGTGCCGGTTTCTCCGACGGCACTTGGTCCAGGGATTGCTTTGTTTAACGCACCACCGGTCTTTACGGAAGATCGTAATTTACATCATCTTTTATCAATGGGTGACTTTATTGTGGCAACGATAATTGGGGCTGCCATTGCAATAAGCTTGACCTATTTCGTTGCAATCAAGTATACGCAGCAAATTGTTACATTTGTTTTCAGATATATTCCACATGAGGCATTACTCGGCGTGTTTTTCGGCCTTGTGTTAATGCTTAGCTATATGGATGCAGGTTTAATTAATATTGCTGGTGTTTTGTTAATCGGCCTTGTAGCTGGGTTATTACATCGCTGGGGTGTCAATTATGGTGTACAATTTATGGTGCTATATGCAGCTCCGTGGATTGTGAGTCAGTTGGTTTTATAATAAGTAAAGAAGCACTGCAGTTACTGGATGTGCTTCTTTTTTGAAACCTTTTTTCATGTTGCACGTAGGACTAATAGGATAACGATATATGGGGATGATGAGGATGAAAAAAGGAATTATTGTTATTATTTTATGTATGTTGACTTTTGCAATAGGTTGTAGTGGGGATACGGAAGGAGGCGATTCATCCATGGAAATAACCGGTTATTGGACTGGAGCAATTGAAATTCCGAATCAGCCGCTACAAATTAATGTGGAATTTGAAAATGAGGATGATCTTACTGGTGTAATCAGTATCCCTGCACAAGGTGTTCAGGATTATCCGCTCTCGTCACTGGCATTAGATGGAGAAAGTATCGCTTTTGTAATGGAAATGCCGGGACAAAGCGCTTCCTTTGATGGGGAAGTGGACGCGGAAACAATTGCGGGGACATTTATGCAGGCCGGACAATCATTTCCGTTTGAACTAATGAAGGGAGAAGCTCCAGCAGCGGATTCTGAAGAAGAAGGTGAATTCCTCGAGGTTGAAACAGATCTTAGAACACTCACTGGTGAACTTGAAACGCCAGATGGAGATGGGCCATTCCCTGTTATGCTTATTATCCCAGGGTCTGGACCGACTGATCGTAATGGAAATGCACAAGGTATCAACGCAGACAGTTTAAAGCTTGTAGCTGAACAACTTTCAGAAGTTGGAGTGGCGAGTGTGCGCTACGGGAAGAGAGTAGCAGGGAAAAATCAGCAAGCTATTACTTCAGAGGAAGAAATGGATTTTGATCAATTTGTTGAAGATGCTAAACTTTGGGTGGAATTGCTTCATGCGGATGAAAATTATACAGAGGTTGGCATCATTGGACATAGTCAAGGCTCGTTAGTTGGTATGCTGGCTGCACAGGAGAGCAATGTCGATGCTTTTGTTTCAATTGCAGGAGCAGGACGTTCGATTGATGAAGTCATATATGATCAACTACGTGACCAACTCCCGGAAAATTTGCTAAATGAAAGCGAAGAAATTTTACAACAGGTAAAAGAAGGTTATCAAGTTGAAGATATCAGCCAGGAATTACAAAGTATATTTCGACCATCAGTTCAACCTTTTCTGACGTCTTGGATGTACTATGACCCAGCAACAGAGATTGATAAGCTGGATATTCCAACATTGCTTCTGAACGGAGAGCGTGACATACAAGTTCCGGTCAGCGAAGCAGAAACACTACACGCGGCAAAAGATGATTCGGAATTAATCGTTATTGAAAAAATGAATCATGTCCTGAAAGAAGCACCGGAAGATCGGGCGGGTAATATGAGCACATATGTGAATCCGGATCTTCCATTGGCAGATGGGCTGATGGATGGGATTGTTGGATTTTTACAAGAAAATGCTAAATTTCAATTTTAGATGGAAACAGGTTATGTAAATTTGAATTTTCCCAGGGGAAATTTCGATTATAGAGCCCTGTACTACAGTTATAATTAAATTTTACCCATTCGCCATAAAGGCATACGACAGTATGATTTTAGCATCTTGAAAAAACGAAGTGTTGATAGCTCATAACGTAAAAGAATGAAAATTTATTTAATTATGCGTATAATAGAGTTATCTGAAAGAGGTTTGGAGGGTAAATGATGAAGGAGAAGGAACCAATTCAATTGGATGATCGTATCCATTTAATTGATGGATTTGATTTAGGCGTATCGGAACGAACAGGATCATATATTATTAACGATGAAGATTTAACAATTGTGGAAACAGGTCCAAGCCCATCCATAAAGCATGTGAAAGAAGGTTTGAAAACACTGGGATTTTCCCTACAGCAGGTCAAGTATATCATTGTTACCCATATTCACCTTGATCATGCTGGAGGAGCAGGATTATTAGTAGAGGAATGCCCGAATGCTACAGTTGTTGTCCATCCACGAGGTGAAAGGCATCTCATAAACCCTAAAAAGTTGGCAGCAGGAGCGAGAGCTGTATATGGGGAAAGTTTTTCAGAATTATTTGATCCGATTATTCCTGTAGCTGAAGAACGATTACTTGTGAAGGGAGAAGGGAATACGCTTCAAATTGGGCCTGAATGTACACTTGAGTTTCTAGATACACCAGGTCATGCTAAGCATCATTTCAGCATTTTCGATCCGGTGAGTAGAGGCATGTTTACAGGCGATACAGTTGGTATTCGTTACGAACAATTAAGCCACGAGGGCGTGGACCTATTTCTTCCTTCGACTTCGCCAAATCAGTTTGACCCAAATGCGATGCAAGCGGTGATTGACCGGATGATGGAAATGAATCTCGAGCGCATTTATTACGGCCATTTTGGTATGACGGAAAAAACGGATCAAGCGCTAAGACAAGTGTCAGATTGGCTAGATGTATTCTTGGAAGTAGGAGAGCAAATTGTGGCAGAAGGTAAAGGGTATGATGATCTTGCTAAAGCGTTATTAGGAAGAGTAAGACAGCATCTTCGGGAATTTGATATCCCTGATGATCACGAAGCATATATTGTGATTAATTTAGATATGCAAGTTAGTGCGCTTGGAATGATTGATTATTTTAAGAAGCTGAAGCAATGAATTCGCACCCATACGTTTGATGCGTGTGGGTGCTTGTAACAGGGGTTATTATTTCGTCATCCATTTCCGGATAATGTGATCTACGCCTACTTCACTGGATGCATCCATCAAATACTCCACATCCATGATCGCAGAATCCGCTTTGTGGATATGGAACATTCTTTTCGCCCATTCATAATCATCCGTCCAATCCGGATTATTAGGATGTGAAACGATGGCAGACTCTAAACGATGTATGATGATATCTTCTATTCCTATCACGAAAATACTGCGCATTTTCTAATTCCATATGGATAACTTTTTCCTTATTTCCTTTCAGAAAGTTATTCGGAATTTCAATGGCAACCTCCAGTTCCTCATGATACCAACAACGACCCTCCTTTAAAAATCCAAGTTCATTTGTTAATAGTGTGTCAAATTTATCTCTTCCATCAGTAATCAGTTCTATATCGTAAGTGGAATAGTTATTTCGTGTGTATATTTCTACTGATAAACCACCGACAATTACGGCTTTATATTATATTTTTTAAAATATTACGTTAATAGTGCGCATATCTCTATCATTTTTTCGTGTTTTGGTAAGTTTTCAAGTACTGCAAGTTCCTTTTTTAGCTCATTCAGCCGGATCATAATACATCCTTCGCTTTCCGATCATTTTCATTTTGCCTTCGCGTTTTGCTCGTTCTACGCTAGCTCTGGTAATTTCTGTTAGTGCAATTCGCTCATCCATTGACCGTCTTCTGCTTCTTTTGACGCGTGGATTATCTTGTTGTTCGGATCGTATTTGGCTATTCACTTTTTGGCGTCTGTGTTTGTTAGATGGAAAGAAGGCAACGACCCATCATTTAGCATTGAATATTACAAGAAAAATACCCTGATATTCGAGTAGTATCAGATAGCAAAGTAGTACATGATAGTAACCTCATTTCTTCTGGCGGAGTATCTTCAGGAATTAACATGGCACTTTATCTTGTAGAGTAAATTATGGGGAACCCTACTTCTGATAGAACGGTTAAAACTATTGAATTTGTACAATAAATGATTTCGCTAAGGAATATCTTTATTTGGAAGCCTTTTTGTGCATGGCGTCGAAGTAATAACCGGGAAGGGGGACAGCCCCCACTTCTTCATCCTATTTAATCGGATTTTCTATTACTACTTTTGAAGAGGCTAGGTTAACCTGATTAGCAATTGTGTCTCCAACAGGGCAGTGAGCCTCAATAAATTCCTTATATGCCTGTATATTCTCTTCAGGAGCATCTGTTTCAATATGAAACGTATAACGGATATAGGAAAAACCTGGTCGTACATCCGATTTACCAAGGAATCCATCCATATCAATATCACCTTCTAATTCCACCCAAAAGTTTTGAAGATCAACCTCAAATTTTTCAGCATACGTTTTTGCAACGATAGACTGGCATGCACCCAGCCTCGCCCACTCAATGGTATCAAAATAAAATATCAATATTGGTTTTTAGAGGTATGCCATTCATATTATTTGGATAGAAATGGGTTGAGGAGGGAAACTAATGGGTTATGAAGGTTATAGACGGTCTAAACAACCGATATTTGATAATTTTGATGATAACATTGAATATTTTAAAAAGCAGCTCGGAGTGGGCGAAAGCTTTGATTCCATTCATTTGGACCTGCACTATGCAGGAAGAGACATGGGGATGTTTTTAATTGATGGCTTTGCCAAGGACGATATTATACATTACTTAATGAAGCTGCTGGCAGACCTTGAACCAGAGCAGCTTGGAACCGAACCGCTAATGAATCTTGTGAGAACCTATCTCCCCTACATGGAAGTGAATACGGAGGATGATTTGAATAAATCTGTCTTTTGGGTATTGAGCGGTGGTTCGGCACTCGTGGTGGACGGAATTGACAAAATCATTATTATAGATGCCAGAACGTACCCTGCAAGAAGCCCGTCCGAGCCCGATTTAGAGCGCGTCAGCCGGGGCGCCCGTGACGGTTTTGTCGAGACAAGTGTATTTAATACTGCACTGACGAGAAGACGTGTCCGTGATCCTTCTCTTAGGATGGAATACATGTCCATCGGGAGACGATCGCAAACAGATATTGTTGTGTCATATATAAAAGATATTGCTGACCCTAGCACTGTCAAACAAATTAAGAGCTCCCTTAAAAACATTGATACAGATGGCCTCCCCATGGGGGAAAAGACATTAGAGGAATTTCTTTGTGGAAGGAGCTGGAACCCGTATCCGACTGTGCGCTATACAGAGCGTCCAGACACGGCAGCCATTCATTTATACGAGGGGCACGTGCTTGTGATAGTGGATGGCTCTCCCAGTGTAATGATTACACCAGCGACATTTTGGCATCATGTGGAGCATGCTGAGGAGTACCGGCAGCGCCCGGTAACAGGTGCTTACTTCCGGATGGTTAGATTTTTCGCCATATTTATGTCAATCTTTTTAACACCGCTTTGGTTATTGTTTGTTGAGAATCAGCATTTATTGCCTGCATGGCTTTCTTTTCTTGGGCCAAAAGAGTCGATTGTGATTCCATTACTTGTCCAGCTGCTTATCGCCGAACTGGGAATGGATATGTTAAGAATGGCTACTATTCATACACCGACCTCGATGGGAACAGCACTTGGACTTGTATCAGCAATTATTATCGGTGAGATGGCGGTACAGGTTGGATTTTTCACGAGAGAGGTTATCATATACGTTGCTATTGTAGCTATTGGTACATATGCAACTCCTTCGTATGAATTCGCTCTGGCAAACCGCCTGTACCGGCTTGTACTGTTGCTAGCAACTGCCGCTTTTGGTTTGATTGGTTTTGTTGCTGGAATTACTTTGTGGATTTTGGCCCTTGCACGCTTAAAGTCATTCAACGTTCCGTACTTGTGGCCGCTTATCCCATTTTCTTACCGCTCTATGCGGGGAATACTTGTAAGAGCTCCACTACCTTTGAAAAATCGACGTCCAACTGCGCTACATCCGCAAGATCCAGACCGTTAGTCCGGCTGGTGTGAAATAATCAAGTTCTCCGTGTAACCCTTTGGATAGATGTCCAGAGGGTTTTTAATATTTATCTTACGGGTTATAATGGAAAAGGTTAAACCATTTTAATGTTTCAGGACGGAAGGGCTGAAGAAGCCATGAATTATTACACGTCACTTATCGAGGATTCAGCCATAACGAGTATTGTCCGTTATGGAGCGGATGAGGGTGGGGAAGAGGGGACTGTAATGCATGCGTCCTTTTCTTTAAAAGGACAAGAATTCATGTGCATGGACAGTGTATCGATTCATAATTTCACTTTTACGCCTTCCCTCTCAATCTATCTTACGTGTGATTCGGAAGAGGAGCTGAATCATCCAATTGGTTGATTGAAATAAATTATAATAGTTCTGTAAATGGGTGTAACGGAATAACCCGAGCAGAAATCGATCAAACTTATAAAAACCAGATTTAAATATACTGAATAGGAATCCATTTTGATCAATCCTTTTTTCAAAATGGATTTTTTATTTTCCATTAAAATACGGGTTCGACTGATATTTCTGAACCAACTTTATTTCAAAGCTACATTAGTCCATGTTTTAAGAAATGAAAAGAATACACACGCTTTTTACATTAGATTAATTAAATCACAGCAATTTCTCAGTATATTCTAATCTGTTCCACATTGGAAATTTATTCTTGATACATATAATGGTCTTCAAGGAGGATGAAAAACATGGCGATTGAAATTTTTAAAAGAAAAGAACAAAAGTATCTTATTACAACACAGCAGTACCAGGAACTGGTTAACCAAATCTCACCATACATGCGTCCCGATAAATTTGGAAAGGACGGAAAATATACGGTTACCAGTTTATACTTTGAAAGTGATGATAACAAAATCTATTTTGAAACGAAAAACAAATTGAGGTACCGGCAAAAGCTAAGACTGAGAGTGTATGATGACACTGATCTTAATGGCACGGCGTTTTTTGAGGTGAAACAAAAGCATAAAAAAGTTGTAAATAAGAGAAGAGTGTTGCTCCAACTATCAGAAGCCTACCGCTATTTGAAATCAGAAAAATACTCGCTTGATCACTATGAAACTTCTAATTCACAGGTTCTTCGAGAAATTAATTATTTCAAAGAGTTATATAATTTAGAGCCGGAAATGGTGGTAAGCTACGATCGGCATGCTCTTCACTGTCTCGATGATCCTTCTTTGAGGATTACATTTGATCTAAATTTAAGGTGCAGGAAGGATGATCTATTGCTTGAAAATGGCCCCTATGGAGAGAATTTTATTGATCCTAATCTAATCGTTTTGGAAGTGAAAGTAAATGATAGCGTTCCTATTTGGCTTACACGTATTTTACAAAACCTGGACTGTAAACAGAGAAGTGCCTCAAAGTTTTGCACAAGTTTGGAGTTATTAAAACATGAAGCACTGCCAATCGGAACTGTTAAAGAAGTAGTAGAAATTGGAGGGGTGTAAAATGGATATGATCGATCAATTATTTAACATTAACGGAAATGAATCAAGCATTTTTATGAGTGTACTTGCAATGGCTATAACAACCGTACTCAGCATAGTCATCACTAAAATCTATCAAATTACGTTTACGGGGGAAAGATATTCCCAAAACTTTGTTCATACAATTATCATCATGAGTGTTGTCGTTTCGGTGGTGATGAATGTTGTCAGTGGAAATGCCGGGGTGGCCTTTGGATTGTTTGCCGTATTTTCATTGATCCGTTTCCGAAGTGCTGTGACCGATGCGAAAGATATTGCCTATATATTTTTTGGTCTGTCTGTCGGGATGACCGGTGGGCTCTATCAATTTGACTTGGCGATCGTTCTCACTATATTTGCGAGTGTTCTATTTTACTTGCTTTATAAATTTCAATACGGAAAAGGAAAAGATACACAAATTCTAAAAGTAACCGTTCCTGAGAATTTAAATCATGAAAGTTTGCTTGATGATGTTTTTCAGGAATTTACCATCAGCAACTCACTACGGCAGGTGGAAACAACAAATCTTGGAACCATGATCCTCTATACGTATGCTATTAGAAGCAAAAATGTAACAAGGGATAAGGAATTGCTTGATCGGATCCGGGAGAGAAATGCCAATTTAAAAGTTTCTTTAACATATATGGAAAATCAGGAATAATCCTCAATAAAGGGTTCTTATTCTTGCTACAATGGTACCTGTATGGTGAGTGGTTATTTGAGACATTATTCAGTATTTCGTTAAAATTAACCACTCTATAACTTAAAAAGGCCGGCTTATTTCTCTTCCTCCGTCTTCATAAACGTTAAAATCAGAAAGAATGCGAAGCTTAACAGTAAAATAGTACCACCAACAATAAAGAACACAGTTGTAAATGCATCACCGAAATTAAATGGGCGAACATAGTATAGCCACATGCCGCTCGTTAACCCAATTGTGCCGATGATAGCTGACCATACATGTAATGCTGCCAGCGTTCTATTTGCTGGGGTGAAGACTTTATAGTAAACCGCAAAGGCAAATAGGGATAGCCAGCCGACAACCAGGATATGGGCATGTACTGTTTTAAATTCAGGCCCACCTGCGCCAGCCATATGGGAGCCTAAGACAGCTCCAAGTAATGCAAAAATGGCAGAAAACCGAAGTAATGTTTTGCTGTACGTGTTCATGAATTGTCACTCCTTTTGTTTAGTAAAATAAGCTTACATTATTCATGTGAATGGAATATGAATAATTGATTACAAAATACTAATCCGGTGCATTCATTTCCAGCATTACCGGACAATGATCGCTTCCCATCACGTGCTGATGAACCTGGGAATCTATAAGTGCTTTTTTCAATCTTTCGGATACAATCAGATAATCAATTCTCCAACCAACATTCCTTTCGCGGATTGTTTTCATATACGACCACCATGAGTAAAGTCCCTCTGTGTCGGGATGGAAACACCTTAGACTATCGATAAATCCAGAGTCTAGGAGACGGGTCATTTTGCCGCGTTCTTCTTTCGTGAACCCTGAATTGCCATGATTTGTTTTATCATTCTTTAGATCAATTTCATTGTGTGCAACGTTTAAGTCGCCACAGTAGATAATCGGTTTTTCTCCGTCCAATTTTTTCAAATAATTATAGAGTTCATCCTCCCACTCTAACCGATAATTCAGCCGTGTTAGATCCCTTTTAGAATTCGGAGTGTAGACATTAACTAAATAAAATCCCTCAAACTCGAGTGTGATAATCCTTCCTTCTTCCTGCTCATCCTCATCGCCCAATCCGTATTTTACAGATAGCGGCTTTTTCTTTGTGAAAACAGCTGTACCGGAATATCCTTTGCGCACAGCATAATTCCAATACTGATAATATCCTTTCAAATCCAGATTAATCTGTCCTTCCTGTAATTTCGTTTCCTGAAGACAAAAGATATCTGCATCAACTTCATGAAAATAATCCAAAAATCCCTTCCGCACACAAGCGCGAATGCCGTTTACATTCCAAGATACCAGTTTCATAGTTGTATTGTTTCTCCCTTTGCTTAAATGTTTGTTCATCCATTTTAACATACTTGGTGACAGGCACCACCCGAATTTTGTCGAATTGTTTTTATTGAAAATATTTATTTTGGTGTATTGACATCTCAGTGTATTAATCATATAATACAGCATAAGGTTGTATTAACAGATTAATACATGAATTTTTTTGCTGATGGTGTATTAAGCGCTTCATACATAAAAAGATCAATCACATCTAAGAAAATATATAGGAGACGGGGCTATGACTATGAATTTTAATAATCGGGATCCTGTGTATGTACAGGTTGTCCGTCATTTTAAAGAACAGATTGCTACGGGTAGCTTAGAGCCTGGCGAGGAAATTCCGTCACGGAGAGAGCTGGCAAATAGGCTGAAGATTAATCCAAATACCGCACAGCGAGCATATAAAGAAATGGAGGAACTGGGATTGATTCATACTGAGCGGAATAACCCTAGTAAAATCACAAAGGACGAAAAAATCCTTGGATCTGTACGAGAAGAACTCATCATAGAAGCGGTGGATTTTTTCGTGTCATCCATCCGTACGATAAATGTTCCGCTTGATGAGATAGTGGGATTAATCCAAGAAAAATACACAGCAGCTGAAACAACGAATAGGGGGGATAAGCATGATTGAGGTTAAAGAAATCACGAAAAAGTTTGGCCGAAAAAACGTATTGAATGGTGTTTCATTCACAGCAAATAAAGGTGAGATCACATGTTTAATCGGTATAAATGGTGTGGGCAAAACAACGATTTTGAATGCGATTATGGCGCTAACTCCAATTAACAGTGGTCAGATTCTCATGAATGAAGAAAAAATCAATAAAGACAGCTACGAAAAAATCACTTTCATTCCTGATGCCATAACAATGCTGCCGCAGATGCGGATCTCGGATGCGATACAATTTATGCAGGATTTTTATCAGAATTGGAATCAGGAACGCGCAACAGAACTGCTTAGATTTTTTAGACTAAAGGAAAGTGAGCGGATCTCGGATTTATCTAAAGGGAATACAGCTAAAGTAAATCTGCTGCTTGGGCTGGCGCTGGATGTTGATTTCTTATTAATGGACGAACCGTTTTCCGGGATAGATATTTTCAGCAGGGAACAAATTGCTGAGGTGTTCGCAAGCCACTTAGTGGAAGATCGCGGTGTGATTATTACCACCCATGAAATTAATGATATCGAGCATTTAATAGATAAAGTGGTGTTGCTTGATAACGGGTCTGTTTTAAAAGACTTCAACAGTGAGGAAGTCCGGGAAACTGAGGGGAAATCCGTCGTTGATGTGATGAGAGAGGTGTATCAGACATGAATCGGTATTTAAAGTTAGTTCATTTTGAATTAGGTCGTTTTATGAAAATTTATCTTGTACTTATTGCGATCACAATCGTTTCGCAAATTGCCGGTGTGATTGTAAAGTCAAGAAGTTACTTAAGTGATGCAAATAAGGCAATCTATGAAGATCTAATACCAATGGAGCAATTTTTGGAGCAAACGGGACCAATGAGTATGATACAGATAAACCAAAGTATATGGTTCATGGGCCCGATTGCATTATGTATTGTAGCGTTACTCTTCTATTGTTTTTTCATTTGGTATCGTGATTGGTTGGGGAAAAACACATTTATTTATCGCTTGTTAATGTTGCCAACTGCTCGTCTCAATGTTTTCCTGGCAAAAGCTACTGCAATATTTTTAATGGTCTTAGGCTTGGTATCACTACAACTTATCTTATTGCCGATTGAGAGTACAATTCTTAAATGGATCGTGCCAGTGGATTTTCGGATGGATATGGCAATCGGAGAAATTATTAACACCTCCGTAAATGGTGTGTTGCAATTATTGATCCCTCAAAGCTTTATCCAGTTTGTTATCAATTACGGAATTGGCTTTATGGCCGTATTTGTCCTATTTACAGCTATTTTGTTTGAAAGAAGCTTTCGTTGGAAGGGAATTCTGTTAGGAGTCATATATGGTGTTTTAGCATTTACTGTTTTCCTGTTACCTATCATATTGGAGCTGTTTTTCCAGATTAATTATCTTTATCCTGTCGAATTGTTGGTGGTGGAAACGATATTAGGAATCTTTGTCATCGGCGTGACGATTTGGATGAGCAATTACCTATTAAATAAGAAAGTAACTGTGTAGGGGGATGAGAATGAAACGTTATTGGAAATTAATCGGCATTGCAGTCGTTGTTATGCTTACAATCGGGACGTATTATGTTCAATCGGCTGTAGCAGGTAATGAATATCCTGAATTTGGGTTTGAACATAAGAGTGGCGATAAGGAGGAAGTAAATGACCTTATCTTAGATGCAAATTATAGAGAAGGAACACCAGGCGGTAAACCCTTGAAAATAACAGCAGAGGAAACGGTATATGATGACGAACAGTCTTATTTTGATCGTTTAAATGGTTTTTACCCTTCTCAGATAGAAAAACTTCAAAAAGAAAATCGAGGTTTTATGCGTGGCAAAGAAGCAAGGCCCTCACAGTTTTATGAGAATGAATCTATGTTGATTTATGCAACTGTAAGTTCAGATTCCACTAGTTCCAAGAATGGTGACTTCGCATTTGATATTGAGATGTTAAAGAAGGATTCCAATGAGACGACGGCTTTTAAACTAGGAGTTCCAGCGTCAGAAAACATCCAATCGATGCATGTTAATGATATTCAGGTTGTTAATGGAGAAATGAAAATTATTACGGGTAACTTTTCCGGAATGGATCCAACTGGTTTTAATACCCTAGAGGAAGTGCATGTATACGATGTGGATGTCGCTAATCAGGAGATAACGAATGACGAGGCCATCTTAGCCAAGCCTGAGCAAAACAATGCAGACGGTGCTCAGAGTAATATAATCAATAATGCAGCAGATGCGGATTCAACTGAATTTATGCTTATTAACTTTGATTATATGAAAAATGTGGGACATGGAGATGGAATTTCTTACTCAGAACAAGCGGGGAGCGAAGTAATTGCTTTTAATCTTGAAACCAATGAACAGGAGCAACTCGATTTACCAGATGAGTTACAGAATTTGGCCCACACAGCCGTATTGCATGATTCAGAAATTTACTTTAGTACGGTGACGGAGAATGGTGTTGAGATAGTTGCCATTGATATAGAAAGTAATGACGTAGAAAATAGGATCATGGTGGATGTGCCTGAAATGGCTGAAGAGAACACGGGTGGTTTAAACACGAAAATAAAGGATGACAAAATGTATCTAGCAAGTTCCTATAAAACTAATGACATGCAGGCAACGATTCTGGTAGTTGATTTAAATTCTGGTAATATTTTATATGAAGGAACAATTGAAAATCAAGGCGAGATACAAGTGGATTATGAATTGAATATTTTTGAGATTATTAAACAATGAATTTCACATGAACAAGGGTCTGTTTTCATAGGCTCTTGTTTTTTCACTTTTATAATAGATCGATGTTTATACAAACCGTAAAAAGGTTATAGATTTTAAAACGGGAAATTGAGGTGATATAGATGAGGAATCATGATGAAAAATCGCCAAATAAAGATCAAAAACATAATAAGGCAAAAAATGAAATAGAAGAAAGAACTTCTTTAGACGAGTTTGAAGAACAAATTCATGCAGATGACGTTCCACTTGAGGATCTGAAAATAGAACAAAAAGATGAAAAGAAAAAGTTTAAATCAAAGGACGCTTCACAAAGTGAAAGGAAGATTAAGAGTAAGCTGGATGACGAATAGGAGGGGGCCCGCGACCGCACTTGAGCAATTGCACTGCGTGATAGGAAATGTGTAGTTGTCTTAGTAGATAAGCCGAGTCACTTTATTGTCATGTAACATAAATTAATATAAATCGATACAAGTCTTGTTGAAGATTTAACCCATGAATTTACTCTTATAGGAAGCTAGTTGATCACTGGCTTTCTATTTTTTTACCATTGAAGAAACGGGGGCCCCACATGTTGAAAGATATAACCGCTATTTTGATTCATTATAAAGATCAGGCAGTATTGAATAAGGCTTTAACTTCTTTAGAAAAAATCACTTCCAGATTAAAATCTATTATCGTTTTGCAAGAGCGAGAAAATCCTTTACGTCATGAATATAATTGGTCTGCCCCGATTCAGTATATTCCGATCGAAGGTAATGATGTGGGTGAAACAATGAATCATACTATTGATAGAATTAACAGTTCCTATGTATTATTTCTCCAGGAAACAGACTACCTTTCTCCTACGATACATGTCGATTCGCTTCAGCTTTCCGAGCCAACAGCAGTTTTAGGAACCTCATATCATAATCAGAACATTGTTATCCATCATCCGTTGCTCGTTCGAACTTCATTTCTTAAAAAGCAGCCCTTTTTGTCAAACCGCCAGTTACCATTCAATGAAGCACTTTTTCCTGCCTGGCTTTCAGATGTAGAAAATTCTATCATAAGCTTTAAAGAGGATCTTGTGAGGCGAACAAGGAAAAATACTTCTACTACTACCCTAGAAAAACAAAAAGTTTTGCAGAAATATCAATTCGAAAAAACTAATACGAACCATCCAAGCCTTTCCGTTGTCATTTCAACGTATAATATGGAAAAGTATGTGGAAACTGCAGTTGTTTCCTGCTTCCTGCAAAATGAACAATTGGACCAGATATTAATCATGGATGATGGATCAACAGATAACTCCTACAGACGACTTAAATGCTGGGATGACGGGAAGCATGTGATGGCATTCACCAAACATAATGGTGGCAAGGCAAGAGCGTTAAATGCGTTATTGCCTCACGTTACGTCTGAATTTGTCTTGGAACTGGATGCGGATGATTGGCTCGATTCTGATGCTGTATCGGTGATTAAAAAACAGCTATCACAACTTCCTGAGGACGTTTCGGTGTTATATGGCAATCTTAGAAAATGGAAGCAATTAACAGAGGATGTCCTCTTTAAAAGGGTAGCGAAGGGGACGCATGTCAGGGGAAAAGATGATCTGCTGTCTTATCGTTTTCCTCTAGGACCAAGAATATATCGAACTTCTTCATTGAAAAGTGAAGGCGGATTTCCGGTGATTCCGTTTGAAAATGGAAGGATGTACGAAGACGTAAGTGTGTTAAACCGATTAATAAAGAACTTCCGGTTTCAGTACCATGATTTTTCTGTATATAATGTAAGAGAGCATAAGGAAAGCATCACAAAAAGTAACCTTTCCAACTGGAATGATTTTATAAAAACGCTAAAATAATGGAAGAGAGCAATGCTATTCATTGCTCTCTAAAAAATGTTTTATTGTTGAAATGATATAATTTTGTTGTTGAAAAGATAACATAGGGAAAATAGGAAGTGCCAATATCTTTTCGGCTGTTTTCTCTGCAATTGGAAAATCGCCTTTTTTATAATCAAGATAATGGAAAGCCTGCTGCAAATGCAGGGGAATGGGATAATAAATAGCCGAGGCGATGCCGTTATTTTTTAATTCTAAAGCTAATTCATCTCTTTTATCTAATTCAATACAGTATTGATGGAAGGTATGTTCTCGGTTTTTTGAAATTGGCACTGTAGTTAAGAGTGACTTTAAGTTTTCCGTATACCTTCTGGCAATCTCTTTTCGTTTATGCAGGAAAATGTCTAAATAATATAATTTAACTAGCAAAATAGCTGCCTGAAATTCATCCAGCCTGCTATTCATCCCAATTGATGAATGCTGGTATTTATTTTCACTTCCATGATTTCGAAGTTTTGATATTCTTTCATAAAGTTCTGGATTATTGGTTGTCACTAAACCGGCATCCCCAAATGCTCCAAGGTTTTTCGACGGAAAGAAGGAGAAGCAGCCAATATCACCGATTGATCCCACTCGCTTTCCATCATATTCTGTGCCAATAGCTTGGCAGGCATCTTCTATAACCCTCAAATTATAATTTTTTGCGATCGCCATTATTTCCTTCATATTAGCGGCCTTGCCATATAGATGTACGACAATGATAGCTTTTGTGTTTGGGGTTATCGCCTCTTCTATTTTCGAAGGATCAATCGCATACGTTTCTTCTTCAATATCAACGAATACTGGCCGAGCTCTTGTTTCTGCAATTGCCTCTCCTGTTGCAAAGAAGGTAAATGGGGTAGTGATTACTTCATCGCCGGGGCCAATGTCTAACGCCTTTAGAGATAATTGCAGGGCATCTGTACCGTTTGCTACCCCGAGCCCATAAGAAGCGTCAACATATTCAGCCACAGCCTTTTCCAGTCTTTCTCCTTTTTCCCCCAATATATAATCTCCACTATCCAGGACTTCGGTTATCGTTTCTAATATGGGGGATCTTATTAATTTTAATTCTTCTTTTAAATCAACCATCGGAATCGCTTTAAAATTTGTCATGTTAATTTCTCCCTATTCCTTCATACTTCATACCCAGCTTCGATATTTCATTTTTATTTAATTTATTCCTGCCATCTAAAACGAGTTCGCATTTAATAAAGCGACTGAAGTCTATCCTGCTGTATTCCTGATGAAAAGCTTGAAGGATAATTCCTTCTATTTCGGAAACAAATGGATCATCTAACGATAATGGGTTAACACCAAACGCTTTGATCTCATCATTTGTATATAATGGATCGTTGACAAACACGTTTGCTTTTTTAGATTTAAGTTGCTCAATGAGCAGTAAAGTTGTTGATTTTGTGGTTTCTTTGACATTTTCTCTATAGGATAATCCTAAAATAAGGATATTTTTATTCTCTAAGGAGGAGGGCTCTATCCCTATTTCCATTTTTGAAATGGCGTGATTTGCCATACTGTCATTAATTTGCCTGGATAAAGAGGTGAGTCCCTGATCCATCCCTTTATTGATGAAAAAGTAAGGATATATTGGAATGCAATGGCCCCCAACACCAATTCCGGGAGAATGTAAATTGGAGTAGGGTTGACTATTACTTGCCCTTATTACTTCTGCCATATCGATGCCTTTTTCTTCTCCAAACGTAGCAAGTTCATTAGCCAGTGCAATATTTACATCACGGTATACGCATTCGGCAACCTTTGAAAATTCGGCTGTTTCTAAAGAACTTACCTCTATAAGCTCACAACCAAGAGCATTTTTATAAAAGTTTGCCGCAAGCTCAAGGCTTTTCTTATTTATTCCACCAACCACTTTCGGATAGCTTTGCAAATCCTGAATAATTCGATTCGAGTAAACTCTTTCGGGACTGTAAGCTAGGTGGAAATCCCTTCCTATACGCAACCCTGAAACTTCTTCTATTTTCTTCCCGAACCTATTTTTGGTGTCACCTGGAGGAAGTGTTGTCTCGAAAACTACCAAAGATCCTCTATTTAATCCTTTGCCTATTTCTTCAACGGCTAGATCAATCAATTTGTAGTCTGTATTGTTTTTTTCGTCAATTAATACGGGAACAATAACAACGATTATACCGGATTTGGCAACAGCCTCAGATGTTACTGTAGTGGCTGATAATGTCTTATTTTTGTGCGCATCTAAGACCAACTGATCCAAACCTGGCTCATTGTTAATATGAGATATACCTTGATTTACGGACGAAACGACATCTTTATTTATGTCTGCTCCGACAACGTTGTACGCCTTGTTGGCAAAAACTGCAGCTAAAGTAAGTCCTATTTTCCCGAGGCCAACAACAGCTATATTCGATAATGATGTACTATGATTTATCATTATTCTTTCAGCCCTCATTTCTGTGGTTATTAAGAAGATTATTTTATAGTTTATGGGAAAATAAATTAAAATGATTGGACTTTTCACTAGGTTGCTTTCTTTTCGGAAATTGTTGTTTAGGATTAAATCAAAGTTATAAATTCTTATAAATATCAATATATTGATCTGCAACAATCGGAGCGTGATGGTATGTTTCGATGTACTTTCTGCCTTTTATACCAAGCTCATTCCATGTTTGCGGATTTTTTAAAAGATTTTTTAATACGGTTGTTATGGTATCAGGATTTGCATTTACGATAGGTAATTCTGCAGGGTATTTTGATACCAAGTCCTCGCGTATATAGCAAATGACGGGTTTTCCAAAAGACATAGCTTCTGAGCTGATATAACCGCTGGCACCAATTCTTAACTGATCTATAACGATATCTGATTTGGAAAGAAGATTTTTGGCTTCATCATTGGAGACTCCTTCGATTAACCTAAATTGAAACGATAACCCTGAACGTTTCAATTCGTTTATAGCATTTAATATAAATTCGGTTCCTTTGATATTACGTGAAGTGGGGGCGTGTACAATGAGAGGGGGTGTTTTTTTTATAACTGGATAATGTGGTATATACTTATTGACGTCAATGGTGTGTGGGATAACGTGAACATGTTTATAGGAATTTTTAATATAGGGTTCTAATTCATAATCTTGGACAATCGCATGATCGATATATTTTGATAAGAGGGATACATTTTTATATATTTTATCTTCTGTCCATTCGGGTTTTACCCTAACATAAGGATTATTTCTTTTAGCAACCGAAAGAAGTCGAATGTCTGAACCGTGATGATGAACAACCATCTTCTTTCCAGCACGTTTCAACATTTCCAAGTCGCTTTTGTCAGAGAAAAATGTTTCACCAAAATGAAAATGAAAGATGTCATACTTTTCCATAGATTCGATTAAGAAATGTTTTATTTTGTTCGCTCTTTCCTGACCTGACAAGGAATTAAGCTTTAAACAAATATCAGGTTTAAATTTAAAAGGATGTTCATCAAAGTGGCAAGATGTAGATTGTACGCCTTTTATTCGCAATTCCTTAGACAATTCAATCATTGGAGAACCATAAGGTATATGCAATACTCTCAAAGATATCTATCCTTTCGTATATATTTGTTCTAAACTATAGAAGTAATTTCACATGTCTTTAGCGAGTTGATTATAAACGGCAAATAGGCGTTTTTCCATATGTTCCCAGCTATACTTGGTTTCTATTATACTTCGTGCATTCAGACTCATCTCTTGGATTTTGTTTCTATCAGATTGAATATGAACGAGAACTTGAAAGTAATCCTGAGCGGTCGCTTGTAATTTTTTAACAATATATCCACAATAATACGTTTGAATAAATGTCTCCATATCCTCGCATTTATTTACTATAACAGGGACGCCATTATTCAAATAACTGAAGAACTTATTAGGCATAGCAAAACGATTATTCAGGGAATTAGCAGCATCTAAATCTATCCACCCTATATCAACATCTTTCATAGCTTCAGGAATAGATTCATAGCTTACCCAGCCAGTATAATGGACTTTATCTTTTAAGTGAGAGGGAACTTTTTGGTTAAAATCTTTTTCGGTGTCCTTCGCTCCTCCGATAATTTTGACCTTTAGATTAAATTTTTTATTGCACATATCCAACACGCTCATTAATTTCCGAAAATTACCCCTTTTTTGGTTTAACACACCTTCATATGCTAGGAGGATGTCAGAATTACTCCCCTTTTTGGGAGTGAATTCGGTTGCTAGTGGAGGAGAATTATAAATCACTTCTACAGGGAGATGTGGATCTAGCGAGAGATACCATGATTTTATTGAATTTGATACGGTTATGACATAGTCTAATTCTATTAACATAAGTTCAAGCATTTGTGTTTTAATTCTTTGTGTTTTTATGGGTTGATCTATTAATGGGTCAGGTTCTAATTCATGGCTATCATAGATTAATTTGCTGTGTTTCCCACTTGCCGTTAAAGCCCGTTTGATTCCAATACCTGAATATAACGAAAAAAACTCATGTGCATGGTAAAAATCAGCCTTCTGTTTAATACCTATCTGTGTTAATGGATCACTAAAGCGAGAATAATCTCCAGAACGAAGATTATAATAAAGATTTTTGATATTTTTTTCTGGATATATATGTTCATATGTAATTACTTTTATTCCTTCATAAATAAATGTCTGCGATAGGAACTTTTCCCTAAAAACACTCCCATCCGTATCAAACAGATAACCATCTTTTCTAGGAACAATCATCGTTACCTTATACCCTTGTTTCATCAAGCTTTTGGCCTCTTTTTTAAAGATTCTGGCATCTAAAAATGGATGTTCAGATACTAAAAAGCAAACGTCTCGGTCCATCATCATCCTCCCAGTAAGAAAGTATTGCAAAAGGTATTGGTTAGGATACCTAATAATAATGTATTAACAACATTCCGGTATTATTCATACAATAAATGAAAATGCCTTTCTGCTTAAGTAAATAGCAACGGTATGTTGGGAGGAGACAAAAGTGGATTTAAATCTTAAAGAGAAAAAGGTGTTAGTGACTGGGGGGACAAGGGGAATTGGGAAGGCAATCGCTAAAGCCTTTCTAGCTGAAGGAGCTCAAGTTGGGGTTGTAGCTAGAAATAATGCGGAACTTTTACAAACAAAGGAAGAATTAGGAATACACCAAGTCTACCGGAAGGATCTTTCAAAACAGGAAGATAGAGAACAGTTAGTGAATGCATTTGTTAATGATTTTTCGACCATTGATGTCCTTGTTAATAGTGTGGGAGCAAGCCACGGGGGAAAAGTTTTAAACACTCCACCAAGCATATTTGAAGAAGCAATAGAGTTGAATTTCTTAGCTGCTGTTCATTTAAATCAATTATCGAGTAAATACATGATAAACAATGGAACAGGAGTCATTTTAAACATTTCATCCATATACGGAAAAGAAGCTGGTGGTGCTCCTTCTTATAATGCTTCGAAGGCTGCACTAATAAGTTTTACAAAAGCTTTCAGTTCTGAGGTGATTAAAGATAATGTTCGTGTAGTTGGAATTGCTCCAGGAGCAATTTATCATCCAAACAAAGAATGGCAACGCAGGTTGGAAATGGATCCCAATTACTTGAAAAATTATGCTCAAGATAAGATTCCTGCGGGGAGGCTTGGAAAAACAGAAGAGATTGGAAATGTAGCTGCTTTTTTAGCATCTGATAAAGCCTCATGGATTGTAGGATCCACAATTACTGTAGATGGTGGACAATCCAGATTAAATTTTTAGCTTTTTAATTGAAAGGAATGATAGAAATTGAAACGACAGTCAATTGTAAATAGCAAGGTTCTAGTTGTTGGCGGGGCCGGCTTTATCGGAAGTCATTTGGTAGATAAACTAATAGCAGAAGGTGCAAACCAAGTTTTAATTATTGATAATCTATTTATTGGAAAAAGGGAAAATTTAAACCAAGCATTAAAAAAAGGAGCAATCCTTTATGTAGACGATGCTGAAAATCAAGAAGCACTTGGCTATATATTGGAAAAATACGATATTGACATTGTTTTTAATTGTGCAACCAAACCATTAAATTATTCTTTTATCAATCCTTCCAACACTTATATGACAAATGTTCTGGTATTAAAAAATCTATTGGAACTTCAACGGAAAAAGGTATTTGACACATTATGCCATTTTTCCTCTTCAGAAGCATATGGTTCAGCTCAATACCAGCCTATGGACGAGGAGCATCCTCTTGTCCCGCATACCCCTTATGCTGCCGGAAAAGCTTCGGCTGACTTATTGTTACAATCATATGTTAGCATGTTTGAATTGGATGCTTTTCTTATTCGGCCTTTTAATAATTATGGACCAAGGCAAAACTTTGAAGGATCTCTAGCCGGCGTTATCCCGCTTACGATTAAAAAAATTCTAGAAAAGCAGGCTCCAGAAATTCATGGAGCCGGCAAGCAAACAAGAGATTTTATTTATGTGGAAGATACGGTTGATATCGCATTAAAAATTTTCCCTATCATTTCTCCTGGTGAATGTGTAAACATTACTACAGACCAACAATTATCGATTGAAAATGTTGTTAAAACTATAGTCAACGTGATGAATTATAAAGGGGAGGTTCTCAAAATGCCTTACCGAAAAGCAGATGTTCTTAGTCATAGAGGATCAGTAAAAAAATTACAAAACATGATTGGCCAATATGATAAAAAACCTTTTAAAGACGGGATAACCGAAACTGTTAATTGGATTAAAGATATGAGCTAATAACGAATGATGAATAAGGTGGATGAAGCTCTTTTTGGAAAGGGAATGAAAAGGAAATGAAAGTATTAACAGTTTTAGGAGCTAGGCCTCAATTTATAAAGTCATGTATGTTGTCAAAAGCGCTGAAATTAAATACAGAAATAAATGAAATTATCGTACACACGGGACAACATTATGATGATAATTTGTCTAACGTTTTTTTTAAACAGTTGGAGCTTCCAAAACCAGATTATTTTCTTGGGATTGGATCTGGAACTCACGGTCAACAAACTGGGAAAATGTTATCAGCGTTAGAAAAGATTATGACTTCAGTCAATCCGGATATTGTATTAGTATATGGAGATACAAATTCTACACTAGCTGGAGGTCTAGCAGCAGCAAAGCTTCATATACCAGTAGCCCATGTAGAATCCGGGTTGCGTAGTTTTAATAAGAAAATGCCTGAGGAAATTAATCGTTTAATCACAGACCATCTCTCTTATTGTTTGTTTGCCCCTTCTCAGGCTGCGATTGAAAACTTAAGAAGGGAAGGAATCGTTAAAAATGTATATCTAACAGGAGATATAATGCATGATGCTGTTCGTTACTTTTCATCTATTGCTTTAGAGAAATCTACCATCCTGCAAGATTTATCGCTATCGAAGCGTAATTATTACCTCGTAACCATTCACCGAGCAGAAAATACGGATGACCCTAAACGGTTAAAGTCTATTCTTGAAGCGCTTCAACAATTAAAAATAGATGTGGTCCTTCCATTACATCCTAGGACTAAAAGTAGAATAAATCATTTTAATTTAACTGATTCAATTACTTCTCCTCATATTAAAATAGTAGAACCCTTAAATTACTTTGATATGTTAACGATTGCTTCTCAGGCTGAAAGGATAGTAACTGATTCCGGTGGATTACAAAAAGAAGCTTATATGCTGGGTGTCCCTTGCATTACCCTTAGGGATGAAACGGAGTGGATAGAAACTGTAGAAACAGGCTGGAATCACTTAGCAGGTACAAATACGCAGGAAATAGTGGATAGTGTAATGAAAAGCCAAATTCCCAAGAAGTCCCCCTCCATATTCGGGAATGGTGATACCGCCCAAAAAATTGTCAATACTTTAGTAAACAAAAAATGTGATCTAGAATGAGGCTGGGACAAAACCCAGTAAATTGAAAAAAGCGTGGCACTCACCAATTAGGTGATGTACCACGCTTTTTTATAGGTCCAAGATAGTGTACGTATGATGTGGCTGGCTCAGGGGTATGAACCAAGTTACCGCACTATCAATCGTTTCCGCGTGCATCCAGAAGTCAAAGAAATACTGAGCCAGTGCTTTGTGCAATTTCGCTGTTAGCTGGTCCAGGAAGAACAGATTCATGAAGAAGCGATTTTTATCGATGGAACGAAGATCGAAGCGAATGCCAATAAGTTTACCTTTGTTTGGCGTAAAGCAGTTGAAAAACACAGTGCCAACCTAGCAGAGAAGTCCAACCAAATGTAGGATGAATTATTGGAAAAGGAAATCATTCCAGAAATTGAAAGGGAAAGTATGGATGAACTATCAACAGAAGAACTCACAAATGTTGTCGAAAAGCTGGATGAGAAGGTTCAGGCCTATGACAAGCCAGCATTACATAAGACAGCAACTTTTGAAAGAAAAAACGGGCAAAATTTACGGGCGACGTAAAATTGATGTGGAGCCAGTTTTCCGACTTCTGAAGGCTAATTTGCATTTCTCCCCTTTGTCCGTGAGGGGCAAAGAGAAAGTAGAAAATGAACTAGGATTCGCATTCATGGCGGTAAACTTGAGGAAGTACACCACCATGAACACCGATCAAACATCAGATAATGAAAATAAACCAAATCATAAAGGTTCCGTTCATCAAGAACCGATGATCGGAACCTTTTTTAAATTATTTTTGGCTAGTTATGTCCCAGCCCCATTTACCTGAACCGATTAGGATGAAATCACAGGGAAGCGCTATGCTTCATTTTACTTTTCCTTTTAAATACCCTTGCCATCTTAGTAAACTCTCCTTCATTTTCGGGTCTTTCTCTATTGAACTCAGTGCATCTAGTAAATGAATGTGGCCAATATGGTACTTCCAGTTTGCTACATTTGGATATCCTCCATCTGTTGTATAATGAGTCAGGTCGTATGCTGTACGATTTCCTAAATCGTATAGTGGAAGCATTCTTTTTAAAGTAATGATCCCCTCATCATATAACCATTTTGTATCTTTATCGCCTGTTATATTATATAAATCATATAATCCGATTAAAGAAAACATGAATCCGTTTAAAATATAACTAGGGGGATCTGTTGGGCATTCTTCATAGAATAGAAATTTGTTTTCAAATTTAGCCAGCACACCATTGTTCGTGGACGAGGTTTTAAAAAGTGGCTTGGCTTTTAATGCACATATACTATATTTATTATTTTTCGTCAGGAAAAATGCCCGAGATAACACCGACATCCCCATTCCTAAACCGATAGCTGAATACCACGGGGCTTTTAATTTATTCAGTCTACTCGGATAAAAATCATGATCAAATATATATGCCCAGCCACCTCGGGAATCTTGATGATTTACAAACCAATTAGCCACTTTTAAGAATTTACTTTTACTTGCTCCATCGTTGTTTTTCAAATAAAGGCTAAAATGTTGCAAGCCGTACTGAGCAATAGTAGATGGATTAAAATATTCGCCATGAGCATAAATTGTTTTTGGAATTCCTTCATTCGTGAATGTAACATTCCAGTTTTCAACCTTGTTTTTATCATAATGTAAATAATTACCTTTATAATCATAGTGTTTAATATCGGATGTCATCGCGTTGGTCACGTTCATTTTTAAC
The DNA here is from genome assembly GCF_021560035.1 of Virgibacillus sp. NKC19-16. Classification (NCBI taxonomy): domain Bacteria; kingdom Bacillati; phylum Bacillota; class Bacilli; order Caryophanales; family Bacillaceae; genus Virgibacillus; species Virgibacillus salidurans. Next base: position 483,806 of record NZ_CP074373.1, read on the forward strand.
GTTTTCTCTTTTTCTTTCCATTCTTTTTCGATATTGTATCCCTTTTCTATTAAAGAAATAGGTACAAATAAATCATTCCCTATCTTTTTCCCTATATCTTCAAACGTATCATGTAGGATCACTTTAATATTATCAATTGATCCAGATTCCATAAGTTTTCACCTCTTCTTATATTGTAAAAATCCTAAATAAATATCGTACACATGGGTAACACTTTCTCAAAAATGAGATGTGCGCGTTCATTTCATTCTATTAAGGAAGTAATTCACTCTAACTTTCACTTGAAAAGAGTGATTGATAAATAGTAAACAATTGCTCCTCCATATTTTCCCATGAATATATATTTTCCATTACCTTACGACCATTACTACTCATTTGTTTTAATTTACTTTTATTATCATGAAGAAAAAGGATAGCATCTGCAAAATCTTGAGATGTTGCCTTCTTTTTTTCAATGACATACCCACATTGATGTGTACGTATAAAATCCTCCATTTCATGACATTTATTCACTACGACCGGTATACCATTATTAAGGTAACTAAAAAATTTATTCGGCAATGAATAAGTGTGATTAAGGGAGTTTTCTACATCGTCTAGGTTAATCCAGCCAAGGTCAATATCTTTCATATGGTTTGGAATCGAATGATAATCTACCCATTTAGTTAACTGTATATTTCTTTTAAGATGATCCGGTACGATGATAGAATCCCCATATCGATTTCCTCCAATAATTTTAAATTTAAAATCTATTTTTTTTGAACATATTTCAGATATGCCAAAAATCATTTCTTTACCCTCTTTTTTATTATCGATGTTTCCTTCAAATCCCATTATTAACCCATTCGCATCATATGTTTTAGGTACATAGTTTTTGGCCAGTGGAGGGGAGTTATAGATCACTTCCACAGGTAATTTTGGTATTTGTGATAAATACCATGATTTAATTGAATTTGAAACAGTAATGACATAATCGACTTCTTCAAGCATTGTAAGAAGTTTTAGTTTTAAAATATTCCTGGTCTCCTCTGGATATCTGGGATCTAATGGATCTGGTGTCAATTCGTGGCTATCGTAAATTAATTTTACATCTTTCCCTTTTCTTTTCTTCATCAATCGTTTTATACCAACTCCAGCAAAAAGAGAGAGATACTCATGTGTATGATATATATCTGCATTTTCCTCGATGGCAAGTTGTGTTAAAGGATTATTAAATCCCTGACTTTCCCAAGCTGTTTCGTTACTTAAGACTTTGCTCAATGGCTTCCTGCTATTCTCTGACTCGTATGTGACAATTTTAATTCCTTCATGGGTAAAAACTTTATTCCTAAATTGATTCTTAAAAGGGGTTCCGTCAATGTCGAACAATCGTCCATTGATCCTAGGAACGACCATCGTGACATTGTAGCCCTTTTTTTGTAAGCTCATTGCTTCCTTTTTGAAAATTCTTGCATCCATAAATGGATGATAAGCAACAACCATGCAAACCTTTTTTGCCATATAATTCATCCTTTCTTGAACATGTAAATATGCTATGGAAACCATGGAAGGCCTTTACACTATCCCGTGGCTATCTCTCGCATCCGAATAATGATTTAACCTGCATTTAGTTATAAAAATTAGCTGTGCATGTCAGAAATTAATTTTCTTTGCGGGAACCCCTGCGGCAGTTATATGATCATCCAAATCCTTTGTAACAACTGCCCCTGCCCCTACAATTGTGTTATTTCCAACGGTGATATCTGGCAGTAGGGAGGCATTATTTCCAATCTTAGCTCCCTTTTTAATATATGGCCCTTTTAAGGAAAAGTTTTGAGCCCCCATATATTTATCATTCGACATGGACACACATGGTCCAATAAAAACATGATCCTCTAATGTTGTATCTCCAGTTACATATGCAAGTGTTTGAATCGTGCAGTTTTTACCTATAGTTGTGTTCAGTTCAACAATAGCAGCCCTTCCAACAACCGATTCATCTCCAATGGCAACGTTCTCTCTGATACTTGCGTGATCCCCAATAAAAACGTTTCTTCCGATAGTGGTGCCTGAATAGATGGAAGTTAAATGTCCAACGGTGGTGCCGGACTGGATCATCAGCCGAGCATTGCTTTTCGAACTCTTACGCATTCGTTGATTGGCAGCTGGTTGGATTCCTAAGACACAACTATTACCAATGGTGACATCATCCCCAATTTGAGTGCCTTGTAAAATGACGGTATGATGCCCGATTACAACATTTTCACCAATCTGCACATTTTCTTCAATAACAACATGATTACCAATCTGTGTGTTTTCTGGGATGGTAGACATATGAAAAAACTCCTCCTTACGTATGAAGTATACGTTCAATTATTTTAACCAGCTGCTTTGTTCGTTGCTTAACTGAATGTCTCTGACGAACAAAGTGGTACCCCTGTTCAGCAATTTTTTGCCGTTCTGTATCATGCGTTAAATAATATGCAGCCTTTTCTTTAAAATTAGTTTCATCTATCGGGATAAAATGAACCCCTGGTATAAAGCCAAGATCCTCCAACTCTTTAAACGTTGGGGCTAGTAGAAGTGTCTTGCAAGCGAGTGCTTCAAAATATTTTATGACAGGGTAGTTTAGAACGGAAGGGCAGGTAAAGAAAATTTTGGCCTGGTTGATTTCCTTTGCGTATGTGTGCCCAATAAGATTGATGCTTTCTTCTTTTTCACTGAATTCCCGGTAACCTGGATGATTGTGATAGGTAAAATTTGAATTACCTGTATAGAACTTCAAAATCTTTTGCCTCAATGGATAATAGTCATTAACTGCTCCCATCATTAATAAATTGATTTTCTTTTCTAATCCGAAATCCTTATATGATGCTATGTTAACAAAGTGTGGCAGCCATTCCATTTTACGTTTAAATTCCGGATACGTTTTTATAAATGTGTCCCGTACAACAGGGAACACGTAAGAAATTTTATTTTTGTATATATAATTTCTTCTGAGCTCTGTAAATCGATGAACGTCATTGACGAATATACCTGTAGGAATATCAATATGGGCGAGTCCTTTGATCATGGGGAACATTTGTTGATCTATATCATTTAATACCAATATAAAATCTGGTCGAGTAGGAATTTGTTTTAAGATATGGCTAATATGACCGGATTTTCTCCAAAAGGTTACATTCATCCTATTTGTAAGTTCCTGTTCTAAATAATGAAAGTTTTTATTCAGCTGTCTTGATGTATCTTCTGCAATAAATAATACATGCATTAAGCTTTCACCTCCTTTCTAAAAGAATCTAGTAGGACAAAAGCCAAATTTGTTTTTTCGTTATGATAGTCTACCTTGTTTCATTGTTGGCGCATAGAATACATTAGTATTTTATAAAGAGTGAGGAGATTTTTTATGAAAGTTGGTGTGATTGGAACAGGAAATATGGGAGAGAATCATGTGCGTACGTATTTGTCGATGCATGATCATTGCCAGCTTGTAGGTATATACGATAATGATGAAAACAAAAGTCAGCAGATTGCCCAGAAGTACAACGTAAAACAGTTTCAATCGATCGATGACCTTCTTCAATCCGTTGATGCTGTCAGCATTGCTGTCCCAACGGAGTTTCATTATGATATCGGGTTAGCATGTATACAACAGAATGTCCACATGTTGATGGAGAAACCTGTTACTAGTACAGTTGCTCAGGCTGAAGATTTGCTTTATAAGGCCCGTAAAAAAGGCGTGAAACTGCAGGTGGGACATATTGAGCTTTTTAATCCATTAATTCAAGTTCTTACAAAAATGTTAAAACATGAAACGATTGTTGGACTTATTTTTCACAGAATGAGCTCAGTTGATGAAAGGATTAAACATGTTGATGTTGTGAAGGATTTAATGATTCATGACCTTTATATTTTAAATGAACTCGTTAAGGATAGCGTAGTTGCATATTATGCACTCGGAAAAGTTATTGACAATATACCTAAACATGCGGTTGCTATTACTCGATCTTCAGAAGGAGTTACAGCGCAATTTACGGCAAGTTTCAAATCAAAAAAGAAGGTTAGGAACATTCAAATCCTCACAGAGGACGCTTTTATTGCAGCTGATATTTTAAATAGGGAAATCAAAATAACACATGCTTATGCAGAGAATACTTCTGACATCACCGTACCTGCATGGCAAACGATTCAAATCGACGATTCACTGCAACCATTAAACGTTCAGTTATTGGACTTTATCAATTGTATTAGGTTCGACAAAGAGCCTTCCGTTTCAGCCGAAGACGGATTAAAGGTGCTTATGATTAGTAATAAAATAAGTCAGTCCATTATCGATCACAAAGATTAGCTTTATTCAATATAAAAAAGGCAACAGTGGCTCCCCCACCTAGATGTTAGGTGGGGATTCGTTTTGGTAAATATAAAACACCCTGGCTAATGAACCAGGGTGTTCGTCCCATAGAAGGTTAATACTATGCTGCTTGAGGGAAGCGGATGAAGTTAATAGCACTTATTGCTATATATATTTTTACATTATCCCCATAGCCACTATTAACCTCGATAACTAAAACCAGTTCTGGGGTAACCGTTGAAAGAAGCCCCTCTATTAAATTACTGTCGGTAGCTATCTCAACGGTTGAGCCGATACGCGTGGCTAATTCGGCTGCAAAAGTTTCTTCAAACATTTAAATTCCTCCTTTACAATTCACTGACTGTTTCAATATTTTCAATACGAACTAGTACCTGTGCTCCAGATGCTTCAACAATAACAACATAATCGTCTCTTACTAAGAGCAAGGTGCCCGTTACTGTACCAAAAGGGACAGAAACCTCTACTTGTTCGTTTACTAAATTTAGTAATACTTCTCTAATAGTGGTAGGAGTGGTTGGTGGTAATGTGTTAGGTGGTGGTGTCACAGTTCCATCATCGCCTGAGCCAAAACCTAAATTTAACCCCGCATCTACATTAAAGCCTGGTAAATTAATGGAGAGATTCTCACTTAGACCACTACTATTATTCGTATTTATATTTTGAGATAGTTGATTTATTAATCTCAATACATTACTTCTTTGGCCATTTGTTAGATTTGCCAATTTTATTCATTCCTTTCATACTATTTATTTAAGTGGGGAATGGGAGGTCAGACCCGCATTCCCCAGTATTCCTTCATCCCTTGATTAAAGAATGTCTAGGCTAACAACGATAGCGAGAAGTACTTGGATTAACAACTGGATATTAACTGCTATATCCGTATCTGTTGTGGTAATTTCTACGTTTTTCGATTTTTCAACAATTGTTTTTTGGCGATTGCTCTGCCTTGTTTTGGCAATTTGATTAAAATCTTGAGTGACCTTGTTCGCCTGGTCCGTATCCGCAATAGTGATGCTGATCACAGCTGCGATTGCTGCTTGAATCCCAAGTTGTAAGGATACTGCAGCTTGCGTATCGGTGGTTACAACATCGACATCCTCTGAATCCTTGATTATAATCCATTCATCAGATACTTGTTGACTAGATACAGATTGTTGCGCTTCCTGGTTTACAGTCGCATTATCGTCATTATCATCATCACAGTGGTCTAGCGCGCGCCATTCCTTAAGTTTCGTCATACATGATTCACCTCTTCTCCTAATCTATAAAATATCAACCATTACTACTAGTGCCAGTAGTAATTGCAGTAAAACTTGAATATTGATTACCAAGTCTGTGTCTGTAGTGGTTACATTTACGTCTTTGGAATTACAGATGAAAACCTTTTGTTTATTTACTTGTTCAGCGTTAAAATTCTGCATGAGTTCTTGACTCACAGCTTCGCCTCGATTACTATCTCCAATAGTTATACTAAGAACCAACGTAAGCGCCAATTGCAGGCCTGCTTGAAGTGAAATTCCAGCTTGTGTGTCGGTCGAGTTAACCCTGATATTACACGATTCTTTCACCCAAATTAGCTCAGCTGATTCTTGTTCCATGAAATCGTATTGATTTCCTTCTTGTGAAACGGTGGCATCGGAACTACCTGTATTCATTTCAAATTTATCAGTGTGATCGTCTTTGTAATCTTTTTTATACGTTTTTTTATTGCATTTGTCGCATCCCTTACTACATTTATCACAACCGGAAGTGCATTTGTCACACCCCGTACTGCATTTATCACAACCTGTATTGCATTTACGACATCCTGTACTGCAATTTCCCTTGCACTGATGTTGATCTTTTTGATACATGTCTCGATAGTAATAGAATTTATTTTTCTTACCGTAGAGGTAGGCGGTATTCTCTTGTTTATCTGACGTCATATTAACACTCCTTTCTTATAGTTATAGAATAATCTATGGATTTTCTTATTAGTCAGATTGTACACATTCACTAGAATCTCGCCTTTTTATAAAAATAAAGAAAACACCTATTAATAGGTGTTTTCCTTAATAGAGTTTATTCACTTGATTTGTTCGTATTTTTCTCCCCGTTATTGAATTGATCAACCTGTTTTTTCAAATCCTCAACCATCGTCCTTAGCGCTTGTTTTTGTTCATCCGATATATTTTTTTTAACTTCCTCAGGTTTAACATTATTCTTTCTTAATATATCTTGAATCATTAGTTGAATTACCTGATCAGGGACTGCCTGCTGTTTTGATGAATCGTCTGCCATATTCATTTCACCTTCCTCACTTTAATATATATTTTATTCTATGGTGCACAAGCTCAATTTGCCTGTGTTGCTGTCTACCTTTGCCCGACCTTAGTATTCCTCTTTCTAGCACACACATGGAAATTTCTTCTGAAAGGGTGTCATTCCGACTGTTACAAAAATGTCTTGTTCATGTTTTGAGTTTTTCATTGACTTTCTCGACTTTTATTCGAGTAAATAGAAAAACTGTATGGGAATAGGTGATTGCGTTCTTCCTTTTGTTCAGCTATAATATTTCCATGTGAAAAAGTTTCAGAATGAGCATAAAGAATGGTCATTCGAACAGTAGGAGGACGAAATACCATTATGAGTTCGAAAAACTCGACGTCTAGGAAGAAATTCGAGTTCCCCCATGTATTTGTTATTTTATTTGGTATTATTATATTCATGGCCATTTCCACTTACTTCATTCCGGCGGGCGAGTACGATAGGGAAGTAAATGAAGCAGGTACGGAGACTGTAGTTGATGGAACGTATAGCGAAGTTGAATCCAGTCCGCTTGGCTTTTTTGATATATTTCAATCGATTCATGCCGGAATGGTCGAAGGATCAGAAATTATTTTCTTCATCTTTATTGTCGGTGGTGCGTTTGGGATTTTGAATGCAACAAATGCCTTGCAGGGTGCGTTTGGATCTTTATCCAGAATGTTGTCGGGAAAGGAATTGCTTTTAATCCCGATAACAATGACCGCTTTTGCAATAGGTGGAGCGACTTTCGGTATGGCTGAAGAGACCATTCCATTTATATTAATATTAGTACCTATTGCAATGATGGTTGGTTTTGATTCTATGGTCGGAACGGCAATGGTGCTTGTTGGTGTATATGCAGGTTTTACTGCGGCCTTTATGAATCCATTTACGGTAGGTGTGGCCCAAGGGATCGCAGGGCTTCCTACATTTTCAGGAATGGGAGTCAGAGCTGTATTTTTCGTTATTTTTCTAGCTGTAAGTATTTTGTATGTCATGCTTTATGCTAGGAAAGTAAAAAAGGACCCTTTAAAAAGTATCGTCTATGAAGAGGATCAAAAAAGAGACGTTCAGCTTAACCTATCTGATCAGCCTGCGATGACAAAGAGGCATGGAATGATTGTCGGTGTTCTAATTTTGACGGTTATTGCTCTTGCTTTAGGGGTTACGTTAGAAGGCTGGTACATGAGAGAAATTGCCGGGTTATTCTTTCTAATGGGTATTGTCATCGGTCTTATTGCTAAAATGAGAGTCAATGAAATAGCTACATCATTCTTGAAAGGCTGCGAAGAACTTGTCTTAGGGGCGCTTGTTGTTGGATTTGCATACGGGATATTATTCGTCATGCAGGAAACAAATACAATCGATACGATTTTATACGCAATATCTTCATTGGTTGCCGGATTGCCGGCAGGATTAACAGCAATGGGTATGTTCGCGACACAAAGTATATTGAACTTTATTGTGCCATCTGGAAGTGGACAGGCCGCGCTAAGTATGCCAATAATGGCTCCACTCGGAGATTTAGTAGGTGTTGACAGACAAACCGCTGTATTAGCCTTCCAATTTGGTGATGGTATTTCAAATATCTTAACACCAACGGCAGGTGTGCTGATGGCAGCTTTAGCCCTTGCCAAAATTTCTTGGCTTAAATGGGTCAAATGGGTTTGGCCTTTAATACTAATTTGGTACGTGCTGGGAGCAATATTTGTAACAATTGCTCATATGTTTATTTGGTAGGAGGTACGGTGTATGTTGGAAAATGTTTTTGCTAGACTGCAAGATATCTATCCGGAATTAGTGGAGTTCCGCAGAGAACTTCACATGTATCCGGAGCTCTCTCATCAAGAAGTAAAAACGCCTGAGAAAATTGCTTCCTATTTAACGGATTTAGGAATAGAAGTGCTTACAGGAGTAGGTGGAAGAGGTGTAGTTGGCACACTTAAAGGTGGGAAACCCGGAAGAACGATTGCCTTACGTGCAGACTTTGATGCATTGCCGATTCAAGAAGAAAATGTGGTGGATTACAAGTCGCGTGTCCCTGGAGTCATGCATGCATGTGGACATGATGTGCATACCGCAACGTTGCTTGGTGTTGCGAAAGTCTTAAGTGAAATAAAAGATGAAATCCCGGGAACAGTCGTATTTGTTCATCAATTTGGCGAGGAGGCGACCCCTGGTGGAGCTAAGCTAATGATCGAGGACGGCTGTCTGGATGATGTTGATGTTATTTATGGTGCGCATGTTATGGCAACAGAAGAATTTGGCACAGTTAAGGTGAAAGAGGGGTATAATTCCTCCGCGCAAGATGACTTTTTTATAAAAATTCATGGTAAGGGCGGACATGGTTCTGAACCAAGTGATACGATAGACCCGTTAGTAACAGGAAGCCAGCTGGTTGTAAACTTACAACAAATTATCAGCCGGAGAGTGAGCCCACAAAGTGCTGCAGCAGTAACAGTTGGCTCGTTTGTCAGTGGGGACGCGACAAATGTGATTCCCGATTATTCTTCGATTAAAGGAACAGTTCGCACCTTTGATGAAGGAGCACGGACTATAATTGAGGAGTCAATGGAGCGAATTGTAAAATCTACATGTGAAGCAGCTGGAGCAGAAGTGGAATATGATTATGTGAAAGATTGTCCATCGATTTGGAATGATCCTCTCGAGGCGAAGCATGTGCAGGATAAAGCCGCGGCCCTCTTTGGTGAGGAGAATCTGAATCGATTGGATCCGATGACTGGGAGTGAGGACTTCTCATTCTACCAAAAAGAAATACCGGGTGTGTATTTTACGGTAGGCGGTGGAAATCCCGAACTGAACGCGACATTCCCGCATCATCATCCAAGATTTAATGTAGATGAGCGTGCCATGCTAAATATCGGAAAAATGTTCCTAAGTATTGTGTTGGACTAATAGTCAGCCACTTATTGAAATGAGTTCAGTAAGTGGCTGGTATTTTTATTTCTGGGATGGGCTATTGGCTGAGATGGAAACGGTCATAACAGTGTGGCTCGAACTAGCATTAACAGTTGCTTGAAAAACGTGTTCCAAACCATTAAATATTGCAACGGATTCCCCGTCCAGGCGAGTCGAATAATGGGCTGGTGAAACAGTAACATGCTTCTTCATTGCCTCAATCTGTTCATAAATCGTGTCCATATAATTTCCACCACCTAATGGATAAAGTGAAAATTTTGCTGCCACGGGCTGTTTAATATCTTTTATCTGAGCGCTGTTGAGAGGTTCCTTGTCTTCTGCCATATAAGCATTGCCTGAAGAATCCCCTGGACATCCCAGTGAATAGGTAGCTTGGAATGCAACATGCTCCCCGGTTTTTGCAGCATGTATGAAGATCGCTTTTGTCACATCAAATACGTGGGGAAGTTTTCCACGAACTGTGGTTGTCACGTCATCTGTCTTCATCCAAACCTTTGAGGTATCCACTTCATTTAATGCCTCTGTGATAATATTAATAAAATTATCACTCATCGGATGGATCGAAAAGCTAACTCCAGCAATGTTACTATCGTCACAATATTGATCTGTCATATGAAACTCCTCCTTCTTTTATTGGCAAAGAGGAACTAGAAAAAAAGACTGCATCCCCTGAGGGGAATGCAGTCTGCTTGAATGATTTATTATTAAAAAATGAAATACTCACGTCGACTGCACTTCCCCACGCTGGTATTACCCAGTTCGAGTATAAAGGGTCAGAACCATACAGTTCTTCTCAGCCATGTTTAGCTCCCCTAGTGCCCATGTTATTATGAAATTTTCTGTGTTTATTTTAACATACAGTGCTGGTGCCTGTCACGCCCCGGAATTTGTCGAATGGGATGTTGTTGCTCAAATTTGCCAATTTTCTGGGCTATAATGATAGTAGGTAGTGCAAGTATGAAGTTAGTAAGAGGTGGGCCTATTGAATAAAGTCCTTTTAGCAGATGATGAACAGCGGATGCTGGATTTACTAGCGTTGTATTTAAAGCTTTATGATTATACATACAAACAAGCTCTAGGAGGAAGGAATACCGGCTTTCCAATTGACCAACATCTAAAAACAGTTTGGGGCGTCGGGTATAAATGGATTAAAAAATCCTTAATTCTATGAAGAAGCCGTTAAACGTGTAGAACTTTTCTCCACAAACAAAAAAGAGCTATTCCCTATGAACAGCTCTTTTAACTATGCTATTATTCTACGACTAGGGTCGTTGTCATGTCATCATGGCCTTCGCCACATGGGATGTTACAATAGATTGTGTATTCTCCGGGTTCTTCGGGTATGAATGTTGTTTCACCTTCACCCTCAAGATGCATATCGAATTCATCAATGGAAATTCCGTGCATTCCTTCTTCATTGGTGAGTGTCAATGTAACTTCTGCACCAGCTGGTACTGTGTATCCTTCGCCCAGGTCAAAGTTCGTTGCAGTAATGTTTACTTCATTGGCAGCTGATTCACCTGATGATCCTGTCACCGTTGGCAGGCTCACTGCTGCCATCCCCACCGCATGCCGCAAGTACGAGAATTAGAACTAAAAATAATGTTGTAAGTAATTTTTTCATAAACATACCCCCAAAATATAGAATTTAAATACATTTACAATATTGATTATAGATAATAAATATGCATTTTCTGTGGAGAAGTTAAGACAAATGTATGAACATTCATTTTGAAGGGGATTTTTCATTGAAAAATGGAAATATGCTTAAAAATGCGTTGAAATGGTAATTGTATTATATAGAGGTGATAAAAATGGCAACAGAATCTATTATACGTATCATTTTGTCGATTATCGTTTTAATCGTTATTATCGTTATCCTTAGTCGTTTCAGGGTGAATAAAGGCAAAACACCTCCAGATGATTCACTTGAAGTGATGGAGAAACGGTTGGAAAACGGTGAAATAACGCAAGAGGAATATGATGAAGCGAAAAGAAGGCGTGGGAAATAATCAATATGAAAGCAGAATTATTATTCGTCATTTCCCGGGAAATAACGTGAGAATTCTACAATTATTTTCACGTAGGGTCATTCATAAAATGCGCCAATCACATATCATAAACCAATAAGTGATTGGCGCATTTTATTTGTTTCAAATCAACTTTTGTAACTTCTTGTTTTACAAACTACCATGAATCAACTTTTTAACTTCATCCGCTTCCCCGTCATGCAACAAGCTAACAATCCTGCTCCCCACAATCACGCCATCACAATAGGAGCTCAGGTTCTGTGCTTGTTCTGTGTTGGAAACGCCGAACCCTGCCAGTACTGGTACAGAGCTATTCCCTTTAAGCATCTGCAAGTAGTCTTTGACCTCAGCGTCATGTTCTGTGCGTGCCCCGGTAGTCCCTGTGACAGAAACAGCGTATAAAAACCCTTCAGACCGTTTTGCCAGTTCGACTAAACGCTCTTTCGGACTTGTCATCGCTGCAAGCCGGATAAAAGCAATCGCGTTTTCCTGTAAGACTTCCGTTAAAATCGCTTCCTCTTCCATCGGTAAGTCTGGGATGATAACACCGTCAACGCCGGAATCCATACAGTCAGCAGCAAATTTTTCCCGGCCATACGTAAATATCGGATTCACATATGTCATTAAAATAATTGGAACCGAACGTTTTTCCTTAAAATCTTGTAATTTCTTCAGTATGGAAGTGAGTGTTGTGCCGTTGTCCAATGCACGAATACCTGCATCCTGAATGGTCGGCCCGTCTGCAACCGGATCAGAAAATGGGATGCCGAGTTCAATGGCTGCCGCACCGCATTCCTGTAAAAATGTAATCCGTTCTTCTAAAATATCCAGTCCACCGTCACCAGCCATAATGTAAGGGACAAATATATTTTCATTAGCAGCTTGTTTTTCTTGTAAGGCCTGATCTATTTTCGATTTCCCCATCTTACTTTTCCTCCAATCTGTCTTTTACCTGTTCAACATCCTTATCACCGCGACCGGATAGACAAATGACCAGTGTTTGATCTTTATCCATTTCTTTAGCGAGCTTCATGGCATAAGACACAGCATGCGCGCTTTCCAGTGCAGGGATAATGCCTTCTGTTTTCGATAAATACTGAAAAGCATCAAGCGCTTCTTCATCTGTAATGGATACGTATTGAACACGCTCTGTTTTATGCAAATGGCTATGTTCAGGGCCAACCCCCGGGTAATCCAGGCCAGCGGAGATGGAGAAAGCCTCTTTGATTTGCCCGTCGCTATCCTGTAGTAAATGACTCAATGTGCCATGCAAGATGCCTGTATTTCCATTTGATAATGTAGCGGCATGATTACCAGTTTCCAGACCGGCACCTCCAGCTTCCACGCCAAATAATTTTACATTCTGATCCTCGATAAATGGATAAAACATCCCTATTGCATTACTGCCGCCGCCAACACAAGCAACAACCGCATCAGGTGAGTTTTCTGTAGCCTCAAGTGCTTGCTTTCTCGTTTCCTCACCGATCACAGATTGAAAGTCACGAACGATTTTTGGAAAAGGATGTGGCCCGACAACGGAACCAATAATATAGTGGGTGTCATTCACATTACTGACCCAATAGCGCAGGGCTTCGTTGACTGCATCTTTTAACGTTCCACTTCCGTGAGAGACGCTTTTAACCTCTGCACCTAATAATTCCATTCGAAAAACATTCAGTTTCTGGCGGTGAATATCTTCTTCACCCATAAATACAACACATTCGAGATCTAGGAGGGCGCATACGGTTGCGGTTGCTACCCCGTGCTGACCTGCGCCTGTTTCAGCGACCACTTTTCTCTTACCCATTCGCTTGGTTAAAAGGGCTTGGCCGATTGTGTTATTAATTTTATGTGCTCCTGTATGGTTCAGGTCCTCACGTTTTAAATAAATTTCAGGCCCACCCAGTTTTTTTGATAGTTTTTCCGCGTAGTAAAGTGGAGTTTCTCTGCCTACATATTGTTTTAAGTAGTAGTTGAGTTCATTTATGAAATCAGGATCATTCATTGCTTCTTTATATGCTTTTTCCAACTCGATTACTGCTGGCATTAAGAGTTCCGGAACAAATCGTCCGCCAAAATCACCATATTTCCCATGTCCATTAGGCATTGTGTATGTTGTCAATTGTCTCATCCTTTCGCGCGTCTTTTGCATATTCAATAAATTGCTTGATTTTCTCTGTGTCCTTTTCGCCATTCCTTTCAACACCGCTAGAAACATCAACACCAGTCGGATTAACGAACTGGATTGCTTCTTGAATATTGTCCGGTGTGAGTCCGCCGGCTAAAATAACTTTTTTCCGATCTACGGGTAGATTGTGCATTATATTCCAATCAAAAGCAGTACCGTTCCCACCGCGGTTTTTCCCGAAAGGACTATCGATTAGATAATAGTCACAAGGAAACGTGACGAATTGGGAAAAGTTATCAGGTTCTGCTGGAAATGCTTTAATTATTTTACATGGAAGTTGCTCAGCAGCCGTAGATGGCTCATCTCCGTGAAGCTGAATGAAATCTAACCCAACAAGTGCTGCAATTTTCGCCATGTTATCTACCGTTTCATTGACAAAGACGCCGACCTTCTGAATTGAAGGGGGAGCGTATCAGCGATTGCAGCAGCATCCTCCGGTGTAATTTGTCGTTTGCTTGGAGCAAAAACAAATCCTATCAAATCAGCGCCGGCATCTGCTGCGGCGTGGGCTGCATCACTAGTTTTAATCCCGCAAATTTTAACCAGCATTGTTATCTCGCCCTTTCTTCTTGGATTGGTATCTGCAGCTCCTGAAAAGTTTCTAATAAATTACCCGAGCGCATTAATGTCTCACCAACCAAAATAGCCTCAGCACCAGCTTCTTTGACGCGTATCACGTCTTGTTGTGTTTTAATACCACTTTCACTGACAAGGATTGTATTCGGATTTGTCACCATGGATGCTAAATTATTAGTTGTCATTAGATCAACATCAAATGTTTTTAAATCACGATTATTTATTCCGATAATCTCCGGATCCAGCTCAAGTGCCCGTTCCATTTCTTCTTCATTATGCACTTCACAAAGCACCTCTAAATCCAATTCCCGTGCATAATGGTAAAGCTTTTTAAAATCCTCGTCAGCCAAAGCTGCAACAATTAATAAAATAATATTTGCACCAGCAGCTTTGGCTTGATCAATTTGGACCGGGTCAATCATGAAATCCTTACATAATATCGGTAAATCTACTGCTTCCCGAATCGCGCGTAAGTCTTCCATTGAACCATTGAAAAAGGTTTTATCCGTCAATATAGAAATAGCTGCTGCACCTGATGCTTCGTATTTTTTTGCTTGCCCTACTGGGTTGACAGCCATATCAATCTCTCCTTTAGAAGGGGAGGAACGTTTTATTTCTGAGATCACGTTCATCGTGTCTGATGCGGCTACTTTTTCTTTGAATGTTATTATCTCTTGTTTTTGAAATTGATCAAACGTTTGATCAACAAGCATGGAGACTTCTTTTTTCTTTTCTGTTAAAATTTTATCTAAAATAGTCACTTATAACACCTCGCTTGGAATTTTTCTACTATATTCGATTAGATGTTGGAGCCTTTCCATGGCAGCTCCTGAATCAACACTTTCTTTTGCCCGGTCTATTCCTGCTTTAATCGTTTCTGCGCCTCCATTGGCATATAGTCCCAAACCTGCATTTAAAAGAACCGTATCATAATAAGCCCCTTTTTCACCGTTTAATACGTTTCGTAAAATGGTTGCATTATCTTTCGCATCCCCACCACGGATTTGATCATTTGGATATGTTGGCAAATCAACTTCTTCCGGGCTTAGTGTGAAGGTTGTTATTTCTCCCTGATCAAGAAGTGCAAGTTTATTTTCGCCTGCAAGTGATGCCTCATCCATCGATCCTGCACCATTAACAACAACAGCCCGGCGTCTGCCTAATTTATGCAAGCTTTTGGCCAGCATCTGTACCATATCCGGGTGATAAACACCTAGTAACTGGGAATCCAAAAACACCGGATTCGTTAGGGGGCCGATTGCATTAAAAATAGTTGGAAGACCAAGATCCCTGCGAACCTTTGAAAAAGGCTTCAGTGCCTCATGAACATGTGGAGCAAATAAAAATGCTATCTTATTTTCATGCAGCATTTCTTCCACATGATCATTTGCAAAGGACAAGGAAACACCCAAATGTTCCAGCACATCTGCACTTCCGGTTTTACTGGAGATACTGCGATTGCCGTGTTTTGCTACTGGTATACCAGCACCGGCTATGACAAATGCGGATGTTGTACTGATATTGAAACTGTAGGACTTATCGCCGCCAGTGCCACAGTTATCCATCGCGTTTGGTATATGCGTCGCGTTAAAAGAAGAATTGGAACGAATAACATCCACAATTCCAGCAACTTCATCCGCCGTTTCTCCTTTTATTTGTAAGGCAGTTAAAAAGGAAGCAATTTCAGAATCGGTGACTGTATCTGTGAAACAATAATTGGTTGCATCCTTCATTTCCTCTATCGTTAGATTTTCCTGATTGATCAGTTTTTCAAGATAATGTTTCATTTTATTTCGATCTCCTTTCTGATTTCATGTAAGAAATTTCGAATCATATGCTTTCCTGTACCCGTGCCAATGGATTCTGGATGAAACTGCACACCGTATACAGGGTAATCGTGATGCTGCAACGCCATAATTTCATTATCTTCAAGTGATGTGGCAGTAACCTCCAAACGGGAGGGGAGGGTCCCCCGATCAACAACAAAGGAATGGTAACGCATGACCTCCAGTGGATGCGGCAGGTTTTGAAATAGTCCGGAATCCTCATGTGTAATCAACGATGTTTTCCCATGTTTGATTTGTTTCGCTTTCGATAATCTCCCGCCTAAGGATTGAGCAATAATCTGCTGTCCTAAACATATTCCGAGGATTGGGATTTTTTTGTAAAAGGCTTTGACCATATCTACGCAAATTCCTGTCTGATCAGGTAACCCTGGTCCAGGGGAAATGACAATCGCTTCTGGATCAAGCTCCTCAATTTCTGTTAACGTTATTTGATCGTTTCGGATAACACTGACTTCTTTACTTTCCTCTGAAAAATACTGGTAAATGTTATAAGTGAACGAGTCGTAATTATCCATTAACAAGATCAATATGGTTCACCTCCATAAGCGATTTTGCTTTCTGTAATGTCTCTGCAAATTCCTTCTCAGGTACCGAGTCATAAACGACGCCGGCACCAGTTTGTAAATATGCTCGGGTGTCTTTAATAACAAGTGAGCGGATCGCCAGGGCTATATTGACATCCTGATTAAAGTTGATATAACCAATTCCGCCAGCGTAAGCACCGCGTTTCTTTTCCTCCAGTTCATTAATAATCTGCATCGCCCGTATTTTCGGTGCGCCTGAGACAGTTCCTGCCGGCAAGCAGGCAATCAGGGCATTTACACCTGTGAAATCGTTCTTTAATTTTCCGTGTACTTCTGAAACAATGTGCATAACATGTTGATATTTTTCTATTTTCATATAAGTTGGAAGCTCGATGCTGCCAATTTCACAAACCCGCCCCAGATCATTTCTGCTTAAGTCTACCAACATTCGGTGCTCCGCTATTTCTTTTTCATCTGAGAGGAGGGCCTCCATCAGTGCCTCGTCTTCAGCAGCTGTTTTCCCGCGAGGTCTGGTCCCGGCAATTGGATTTGTCACCACTTCATTCCCTGTTGTTTGAATGAGACTCTCCGGCGAGGCTCCCAATACGAGATAATCCTCAAAATCGATGTAAAACATATAAGGAGAAGGATTAGCTTTTCTAAGCTTCCGGTAAAAAGAAAAGGGATCTCCGTCAATAGCTGCCTTCATCCGCTGTGATAAAACGACTTGAAAAATATCACCTTCATGAATATGCTTTTTAGCAATTTCTACTTTTTCCTTAAATTGTTTTTCCGTTATTTCGGGCTGAAACTGTACATTGCTGATTTCATCTTCTATTGTATCTGCATATGCGGTGAGCGTATGTTGCAGATCTTGCAGCCGATTATCAAGTTCAGCTTCTGGCCTGTGGTCGGGATTCATGGCAATTAAATAAACGATTTCCTTCGTGTGATCAAACACAATGACATTTTTATAAACCATCAAATGAATGTCAGGCATATTTAGTTCATCTGGTAAGTCCTCACCGATATTTTCAAATTGCCTGATCGCGTCATAACCGATATATCCGATAGCTCCACCATAAAAAGGGAGGGGGAGGTCTATGTCGATTTTGGGTAGTTGTTCTTGGATATACAATAAAGCATTTTGATTCATGGTTTCAGTTGTGCCTTTTTCATGTTTGATATCTGTTGTCATGTCTCCTAGACCGATGATTTCCTGGTAAGGGTCTGACCCTATAAAGGAATACTTGCCTTTTTTCTCATGTTGGAAGGAGCTTTCTAATAGAAACTTCTTCTCTCCGGATAACTTTTTGAAAATCCCTATCGGTGTTAACGTGTCAGCATTTTGTTTAATAAACTTATAGGGAACTGTCTTTGGATTAGTAGCTTTCATCAATTCCATCCCTTTCTTTCGTGGAATAAAAAAGTCCTCTATAAACACATGACGTCATGTGTTTATAGAGGACGATTGTGACCGCGGTGCCACCTCTGTTGAAAAGAAATGCTTTTCATCTTGTTCGGATACGGGACGATTCAAACGCTGGTAGTATTTTTCTAAAGTCCGATACCCTATCCGTATAACGGCGGAGCTCCGTGTTTCCCTACGTAAACGGTTCAGGAAATCTCTCATAAGTCCATTCAGCATCATTCGCGTACTGGAATCCCACCTGCACCAGCTCTCTGTAACACGTAAATGTATGCTTACTACTCTTATTCAACGATTTATTTGTATAAAATTTTTCCATGAATACAAAAAGGCCCCTCATCCAAAAAAGGACGGGGGACCGTGGTACCACCTTTATTAGCTGAAAAACAGCTCACTTTAGCAATATCAAGCAAATTTGCTTCATATTCGTCTCTTATAACGATGAGACTTGATCGCCAAAGCCTACTGCAATTACGGTTCGGTTTGGAAGCTCAGAAGCCCATTCATCTACCCAAATCACACTGGTTCACACCAACCACCAGCTCTCTAATGTGTTCACATAGATTACTATCTTCTTCAACGCTGTCGTTCGTTTAAGTTATTAAAAATAATGATAGGGGAGATTGGATGAAAAGTCAAGTGCTTTTTCGAAAAAAATTGTGGTTATTTTTTGGATTTCATTTCTACATACAAGCTGATTTATGCTATTTTAAGTATATAGCTTTTTTAGGAAGGATGTCTGTGGTATGGGTAAGACAAAAGTTGGGATTATATTCGGTGGAAAGTCAGCTGAGCATGAAGTTTCGCTGCAGTCTGCTAAAAATATTGTGGAAGCAATTGATAAGGATAAATATGAAATTGTATTAATTGGAATTGATAAAGAAGGAAAATGGCATTTGAATGACCAATCTTCCTATTTACTAAATGCTGAAGACCCGAAGCTTATTCAGTTAAATAAATCGAATGATACGATCGCGCTCGTCCCTGGGGAATCTGCTAATCAATTAATTCATGCCGCCGAGGCGCTGAGGCTGGATCAACTGGACGTCGTATTTCCGATTGTCCATGGAACATTGGGAGAAGACGGAAGTTTGCAGGGAATGCTCCGCATAGCGAATATTCCCTTTGTAGGCGCGAGTGTTCTAGGTTCATCCATCAGCATGGATAAAGATATTGCAAAACGGCTGTTAAAAGAAGCCGGCATAAATGTAGCAAAAGGGTTTGCGTATACAAGGGCAAAAAGGAATCTTATAAACTATGAGGAAGCAGCAGCTTACTTAGGTACACCGATGTTTATTAAACCTGCAAATCAAGGCTCATCAGTCGGAGTAAGCAAGGTATTTACAAAAGAAGAATTTGAGGAAGGTATCGCGTCCGCTTTTCATTATGACCATAAAGTTATAGTTGAGGAGAGTCTTGTGGGCCGTGAAATTGAATGCTCCGTATTAGGAAATACTGATCCAAAGGCATCGAGTCTAGGAGAAATACTTCCACAAACTGAATTCTACTCATATGAGTCTAAATATATTGATGAAAAGGGTGCTGACCTAGCGATCCCGGCAGATGTATCAAACGAAGTAACGAAGCGGATGCAAGAAGTTGCCGTTCGTGCATTCGAAACCCTCCAATGTGAGGGCTTGGCCCGGGTCGACTTTTTCTTGACAGATGATAGAGAGATCTACGTGAATGAAGTAAACACACTCCCAGGATTCACGAAAATCAGCATGTATCCAAAATTATGGGAAATAAGCGGTATTCCATACTCGGAATTAATTAGTGAATTAATCGAGCTGGCAATTGAACGTCAGCAAAATGACAGTAAGCTAAAGAGCACGGTCTGGGCTGATTAAAAAGAACACCGAATGTGAGAATAGGTCACATTCGGTGTTCTTTTTTTACCCTTCATAACGGGTAAATTTATCTGCAACTTCTGCTCTGGATTTTTTTAATGGCTTTTTGTCAAAATAGCCGAGATGGACGAAACCAACGATTTTTTCGTTATGAGCGACGTTTAATATTTCCTTTACATTTGGATCATAAATATGCGGGTTTGTTTTCCAAACGACTCCGAGCTGTTTTTCCCATGCTAGCAGCCAAAAGTTCTGGATCATGGCCGCCGTTGCTCCAAAGTTTTCATCCCATGTTTTTTGTTTTTCAGGCTCTTCCATGACGACCACTAGAATGGCATTTGGTTCATTCAGGTAGTCTTCACGGTCTTGCTGTCTTTCTTCAGGGTATGTTGCAGCAACTTTTTTCGCAAAGTTTGCGGATTGACCCGGTCCGACAAAAATAAATCGCCAGGGTTGGCGCATTCCATGTGTTGGCGCCCAAATTGCATCATCCAATAGCTCCCGAACTGCCTCTTCGGTAACTTCTTTATCATTATAATTCTTTTTCACCGCACGTCGTTCGCGGATAATTTGAGCTAACTCCGATCGCTGTTTTGTTTGATTCATCTGCTTAGCCCCCTCCTGAAAAATGATCTATATCCACATAATTGATAATTATTATCAGTTAATTGAATTGTAGCTGATGGGGCATGGAAATGCAAATTGATACCGGTTAAGAGGGCTGGAACGAAAAGAATCTTCAAATCGGGAGGGATTGACTCGAAAACGGGAGAGATACATTTAATTCGGGAGAGAGCACGTTCGAACCGGGAGAGCAGGCGTCCAAAACGGGAGACAGCACATCCAAATCGGGAGAGAGCAACGAATCCCGAACTCGAAACATCCGCTCGAATGATACCGGAGGCCCATGAGGTTGAACATCGCCCGAATGTCCGGAAACATCACCCGGAAGTAAGCACGGCGACACGAGTCCTGAAATCTGCCATGCGAACCCGCCCCCGGCAGCGTGAGCCCCGAACCCTAACAAACCCCTCCCAAAACCTGTCCCTGAAATAAAATAAAGAAGATTTCACAAAATCCTTGAAATGTGAAGAAATTAACGTAATAATAAACAGTAACTCAGCACAGATAATACGAAACATGTGAATATATTCACAAAATAGGAGAGAGAGTCATGAGAAACGTTTTACAAAGAAAAGGTGTAACACTTTCGATCAGAGAGTATCTGATCACAGCTTTAAGCTATATGGCATTGGGGCTATTTTCATCTCTAATCATTGGACTTATTATTAAAACGATCGGGGAGCAGGTGGCGTTTTTAGCGTTTTTTGTTGAAATGGGCGAGTTTGCTATGGATACAACTGTTATGGGGGGTGCTATTGGGGTAGCAATAGCTTATGGGTTAAAAGCGCCACCCTTGGTATTATTTTCGGCGTTATTTGCAGGGGCATTTGGGGCTGAATTAGGTGGGCCTGCTGGGAGTTATGTCACCGCATTATTTGCGACGGAAATTGGAAAATTAGTGTATAAGGAAACACGTGTAGACATTATCGTTACCCCATTTGTGACGATATTCGTAGGTTTTGCAGTAGGGAAGTTTATTGGACCGCCGATTAACTCATTTATGGTCGGCTTTGGTGAGGTGATTAACTGGTCAACAGCACAACAACCATTCATCATGGGCATTTTAGTAGCCGTGCTTATGGGCCTGGCATTAACAGCACCGATATCCGCGTTGGCTATTTCTATGATGTTATCACTAGACGGACTTGCAGCCGGTGCAGCGACTATTGGATGCGCTGCCCAAATGATGGGATTTGCTGTATCGAGTTACCGGGATAACAGATTTGGAGGATTTTTAGCACAAGGAATAGGAACATCGATGCTGCAGGTCGCAAATATCCTAAAAAAACCTATCATCATACTTCCACCAACTATTGCTGGGGCTGTTTTGGCACCATTTGCTACGGTCTGGTTAGGGTTAACAAATAACGCATCAGGTGCAGGTATGGGGACGAGTGGTTTAGTAGGACAGATTATGACATTTGAATCCATGGGCTTTTCGATGAACATATTCTGGAGTGTTCTTATTTTACATGTTATTGCTCCGGCCATTATCAGCTTGGCAATTTCCGAATGGTTTAGGAAGAAAGGTTGGATCAAGGAAGGAGACATGAAGATAAAGTATGAATAAGCACTGTGATAAGGGTCACAATTGCATAGAGTAAACTAGCATATAATGAAATAGTATATTTACTGTTTCGCAAAATAATAGTACAATTTTGTGAAAAGGGACTATTTTAATAATGGGGGTTGACAGAATGCGGACTTTTTTTATAAGTGATATTCATGGCAATTTCTGTGTTTTCAAGAAATTAATTGATTATGTAAAATTTGATCCATCAAAAGATCATCTTGTAATTGGAGGAGACATGATTAATAGAGGGCCAAGAAGCGCGCATGTATTGCAGTGGGCGAAGGAACATACTACGAAATATCCTGAAACCATACATATTCTTGCAGGAAATCATGAGGAAATGATGATTTGGTTTATGCACGAGTTATCTCCAATTTGGATGGAGTTTGGTGGAGATGATACGATTCGAAGTTTTAAAAAGGCCTATGGCGATGAGAATGGCTGGGATGTAGCTGAGCAGTATGCATCTTGGGTAGAAACATTGCCACTCACGTTTGAAGATGAGCATGCTATCTACACACATGCAGGTATTGATATCTCTGCTGAAAAAGAGAATCAGCCACGTGACATTTTATGGATTAATAAAAAAGACCTGAAAGAGATCAATCAACAAGTGTTGACGTCATGGAGTAATGGGAAACGTATTTATCGTGGCCATAATCCTTATTCCGCGGTTCATATGGATGGGCAATTTGTACATTGTGATTTGGGAAGTGGAATTTTTGATGAAGATCGCGCTGCACTGGCATTGGTGGAAGTAAACCAGAATCGCTATTTTCGCTGTACGATGGAGGGGGAAGTTTCCGTGCATGAAATTGAAGGAACCTGATGCGTGTCACTAATCTGTTAGAATTAACCTAGGAAATGTGTGGTATATCACATCCTCCAATATACATAGGTCGTATGATTAATATAGGAAAGATTTTAGGAGGATTGAAACCATGGCATTTTATGAAGTCCTTTTATTTGTTCATATTTTTTCAGCAATTTTAGGTATGGGTCCTGGATTTGTTATGATTTATGTCGTAACAAGGGCGACAAACATGACCGAATTAAAACATGCCTACAACATTCGAAATCGATTGCATATTTTTACAATGGTTGGCGGTACACTGTTGCTTATCACTGGTTTATGGATGGGTTTTATAAATACATATCTATTTACAACAGGATGGTATGTGATAAGCCTGACACTGTATTTGATCGCATTAGGATTCGGACCACTGGTTTTATCTCCCAGGTCCAAACCAATTAAGGCATTGTTGAAAGAGCATAAAGGGGAAGAGATTCCAGCAGAATATTACACGTTATCAAAGAAATTATTCTTTTATGAACGGATTGAGAATGGCCTTTTTTTAATTATAATTGTTTTGATGATATTGAAGCCTTTTTAGGCAGTTAAGAAAGTATAAAATATTTCCTTACTGCATAAGTGCAACTAGGGCTGTCACCGAAAGGCTTGGTGACAACCAAGTTTTCTAAGAAACAGCACATCTGCATGGAGCGGATGTGCTTATTGGTATGTTTTAAAATATGGCGAAAAAGGAAAAGACCTTGCAAAGGGATATAGAAAATGGTATAGTCATTTAAATTAATTTTAGAAAGGAGATGATATGTATGAGAAATGTAACACTGGAACAAGTTTTTACACATCCGATTACGCAGAAACACCTAAAGCGGTCTGGTGTGGCACATGCTATTGCAGTGGCTGAATATGCGTATATATTTGCTAAACGATTTGATGTAAACACTGATGATGCGGTAAAAGCTGCCCTATTACATGATGTTGGCCATTACACGTGGTATCGTGATGGACAGTGGGATTATGATCTGTATAAGGAAAATGATATTCATGCGATCAAGGGTGCAAGTCGTGCTCATAAGCTCTTGATTCGAATTGGGGAAGACCGCCAGAAGGCAAAGGAAATTGCGGTTGCGATTTTACTGCATACCGATTCGTATTTACCGGAAGGCGAGTTGAAATTAAAGCCATTGCAACAAATTGTCGCACTTGCTGATGAAGCGGATGAAGAAAATGGTGGGAATCATCATTACAAAGTAATCGA
The DNA here is from genome assembly GCF_021560035.1 of Virgibacillus sp. NKC19-16. Classification (NCBI taxonomy): domain Bacteria; kingdom Bacillati; phylum Bacillota; class Bacilli; order Caryophanales; family Bacillaceae; genus Virgibacillus; species Virgibacillus salidurans. The sequence goes on from NZ_CP074373.1 coordinate 508,090, forward strand.
TGATCACGTGGCTTTAGAACGCATTCGTACGCTGGATACACTAATTGAACAGGAAGAAAACTCCTCAAATGGCACAAAAATTGTATAAGCCATTTCCTTCTTTCTTAACCTTCGTTTCATTTTTCCTCATACCTAATCCCTTAAATATGGTAAACTAAAAAGAAACATGTAAGGGGGATATACGGATGAAAACATGGTCCCATGACACAGAAATAAATGCTCCTATAGAACAAATTTGGAAATTATTTACCGGATCGGTAGAAGATATGAAAAAGATTATGCCTGGTTTAATAGAAAACAAGCCAATCACCGAAACAAAAAAGGGGGTAGGCAGTGTTCATAGGCAAAAATACCAAGGGGACAAAAATGTACAGGAGTATGAGGTAGAAACCCTGCAATATGTGGACAACCCTGAACATAAACAGCTAAAAGAAACATTTTCCGAACCGAATACATTTGAAATCACAACAGAATATGAGCTAAAGAAAATCGATGAAAATAAAACCTATTTTCGCTATACATCAACCAATAAGCCACTAAAATGGATGTTGAAACTGTTGATGAAATTTATAAGCAATAAAGTAGTCGTTCGATTTGTGGATCGTGTAAAACGTGTTGCAGAATCGCAGGAGTGAATTTTACATTGGTAATGGTTGTTTCTAAAAGATTGTTGCTTTTGGTACAAAAGATATAAAAGACGACACAGTGATAATTCTTTGCTGGTTGAGAGCAGGGATTCGCTCCGGAAATACATTCCGCGCACCTTAGGGCGGCTGATGAGCCTCCTTGTGCTGGCGCACTGCGGAGTCTCACCGTAGCCTTTAGCTCCCGCAGGAGTCTCCATGTATTTCCTCCGCTAAATTGCATTAGTAGTCAGTATCCAAAACATTGAACCACCTCATCAGTTCGTGTGAGCGGAGGACCGTTGACTCCTGCTCAGAATAGCACGTGTCTGAAGACCCCGCAGAACTATTAAGGAAGGCCGACTAAAACCGTCCTTTGCGGACTACGTCGGCATACCCCTTGCCGGGGCAAGGAGGCTGAAGCCGTGCCCTAAGGTCCGCAACGGTCCGGAGCGATCCCGAACGACGATTATAGCAAATACTTATAGCAAACAGTAATTACGTCGCATTTTATATCAACTGCTCAGATTTAAAATCAACAATACTTACGAAAAGAGCATTGCTTAAGCATTAAAAAAGCCTCCTCCTAATGAGCAGGCTTTTTATTATTCTGCGCCCAAGTACTCTTCTAATGTGATTTCTTCAGACATGATTTCCTGAGCTGACTTTTCCCCAACATATCTCAGGTGCCATGGTTCGTACTGGTACTCGGTAATTTCTTCTTTTCCTTCAGGATATCGGATGATAAATCCATAGTTAGCTGCATGTTCCTCGATCCATTTCCCTTCATCGGTGTCACCAAATTCGGTGGTTAGCTCATTGTTTATACTAGGTGTCGTAACATCCATGGTTAAACCTGTCTGATGCTCACTTTCCCCGGGTTGAGCACTGAATTGATTCGCAGCTTCTTCACCATGCTGACTTGCATTCGATGCGAAAATGGCATCCTGCCGCCCGTAAGAACGGTAACCGGATTGTGCAACTAAATCAAGTCCTGCTTCATCCGCAGCTTGGAATAACTCTTCCAAAGCGTCAGCGGCTACTTTACGCATTTGTTTTTTTGGTAAATCCTCCGTAAATGGGAAACGGACGTCCGGAACTACCAGGTCATCAGGGTCATAATCCGATGGTAGGGCGTTCTGCTTGTTGACTAATGCCAATTGATCATACGGATTGGCGAGTACGTTTGTCTCTTCATCGGATGTGCTAGCTTCAACTTCCTGCGTGAGACCTGCACCTACTTCTACTTCATCGCCAGCTGAAAGTACTTTTTTTATGGCCTCTTTCGTCTCTTCATTATACACACCAATGACCTGTAAATTTTCCTGCTGTAATTGGAAATCGGTCACTGCCCAAGTTGTAGCGTCATCAAATTTACCGTCCGTTGTTAAGGAATAGCCAATCTCATTTAAAAATTCCTGTAATGTTTGAACCGCTTCTCCTTGATCCATTTTGCTTAGCTCGGCTTTCGGTAGTTCGTTTGACTCTTCTTCGGTTTCTGAGCCAGACGTCTCTTCCGCTGCTTCATTATCAGAGTCGCTATTACCTGTGTTTTCGGTATTACAAGCTGTAATGAAAAATAATAGGCTTAGCATGATTATGGTAAGGGTTATGCCTTTCTTAAACATATGCTTCTCTCCCTGTGCGTTTCTAACAAATCAGCTTTAATTTTCTCATAGGACAGGATAATGAGCAATATGAATTTTTTGCAATAGATAAAGCTAGGTTCAAGAATATGAATTCGGCTTTACTTGTTTACTTAGATTCAAATAGCTTACAAATCTCCACAATCACATTTGTCGCTTTTTTCATATTATCAATAGAAATATATTCATATTTGCCGTGGAAGTTTTCCCCACCTGTAAAGATATTTGGTGTCGGTAATCCTTTATAGGAAAGCTGTGAACCGTCTGTTCCACCGCGGACAGGTTTTACCAGTGGTTGGATATCCAAGTTTTCCATCGCTTTGTAGGCAATGTCGACGATTTCTTTGACAGGTTCGATTTTCTCACGCATATTGTAATACTGATCTTTCATTTCTAATTCGACACTTGCTTGGCCGTACTTATCTTTCATTTCACTGACGAATTGTTCAACTGTAGCCTTTCGTACTGCAAAATTTTCTTTTTCAAAATCACGGATAATATATGTAGCTTGTGTATTTTCCACATCCCCATTTACGGAGATCAGATGGTAAAACCCTTCGTATTTCTCCGTATGTTCCGGTGCTTCCTTCGAGGGGAATTTCCCGATGAATTCAGCGGCCATTTTCCCGGCATTGACCATTTTATCCTTAGCTGTACCTGGATGGACACTGTTTCCTTTGAACGTTACCTTAGCTGCTGCTGCATTAAAACTTTCATATTGCAATTCGCCTAGTGGCCCACCGTCAACGGTATATGCATATGTAGCATCAAATCGATCTACATCAAATTTATGCGGTCCGCGTCCGATTTCTTCGTCTGGGGTAAAAGCTACACGGACACTGCCATGCTTGATTTCCGGATGTTTTATGAGATAATCCATAGCTGTCATAATTTCAGCAATACCCGCTTTGTTATCTGCCCCAAGAAGTGTTGTGCCGTCTGTCGTGATCAGCGTATGCCCCTTATAGCTGGGGAGCTCCGGGAATTCTGCTGTTGACAAAACAACTCCTAAATCCTCATTAAGTGTAAGGTCATTTCCATCAAAATTTTCAACGATTTGCGGATTCACATTTGTACCGGTGAAGTCTGAAGACGTGTCAATATGTGCCATAAAGCCAATGGTTGGTACTTCTTTTTCCGTATTGGAAGGAAGTGTTGCCATAACGTAACCATGCGCATCAATGGCTACTTCCTCCATGCCGATTTCCTTTAATTCATCGACTAATTTATTTGCCAGGTCAAACTGCCCTGTGGTAGAAGGGGTATCTGGACTCGCTTCATTTGATTGGGTGTCTATTTTTACATACGTAGTAAATCGCTTGATTATGTCTTCTTTCATTATGTTCATCTCCCTAAGTTAATTTACTATATGGTATCATATTATATATACTGAATTAAAATTGTTTGAAGAATTGGAAGATTAGTCTTTCACTAATGGCGATCATCGGTTAAAATTAACAGTAATTACAGAAAAGATAGCAGGTATGAAATTATACAAAAAGACGGTTTTGAAATATAAGGATCAAGATGATGGGAATTTTCTAAATAAATATGATGGAGGGGTAACATTGACTTATTTAATTAGCGTAAATCGCCTGAAGAACCGACTGGAAAATAATCAAGACAATACAGTGATTGTGGATGTACGTTTTCAGCTGAATGATCCGGATGCCGGGCGGAAAATGTATTTGGAAAGTCATCTTCCAGGCGCGGTTTATATGGATTTGAACAAGGATTTAGCCGGGAGAGCTGAAAAGCACGGAGGAAAGCATCCATTACCTGACATGGATATGTTTGCAGCCAAAATAGGAAAAATCGGTATTGACCATCAAACGTCTGTTGTTATTTATGATCAAGAAAACGATATGTTTGCCGCGAGATTGTGGTGGCTGCTTAACTATTTGGGGCATGAAAAAGTGTATGTGTTAGATGGTGGTTACGCGCGCTGGGTAGCGGAAGGTAATACGGTTACGGATGACATTCCAACACTGGAGGAAAAAGGTTTTCAGCCAGTAGCAAGAGAAAATCAAGTTGCTGATATAGAGGAAGTAAAAGAAAAACTGGAAGATCGCTCAGCTGTTTTAATCGATTCACGCGCGAAGGATAGATACTTAGGTGAAACGGAGCCATTATATGTAAAAGCAGGGCACATTCCAGGAGCAAAAAACTTCTTCTGGAAGGACGTTTTAACAGGAAAAGGTTTTTGGAAAAAGAAGGAGGAACTTAGAGATCATTTCGCGTCCCTATCTAAAGATGAAGAGATCATTGTTTCCTGTGGGTCAGGTATCTCGGCATGTCCCAATGTACTTGCATTAAAAGCAGCAGGATATACTAATGTTAAACTTTATCCTGGCAGTTTCAGTGATTGGATTTCCTATGAAGATAATGAAATAGCGACGGGGGAAGAGTAAAGAATGGATAAGCAACGTTGTGCGTGGGTTACAGCTGACCAGGTTTATATTGATTATCATGATTATGAGTGGGGGAGGCCAACCCATGATGATCAAAAATTGTTTGAAATGTTGTCATTGGAAGGTGCTCAAGCTGGTTTGAGTTGGATTACCATTTTGAAACGCCGGGGAAATTATCGCAAAGCATTTGATGGGTTTGACCCTAAAGTTGTCAGTGAATACGGGGAGGATAAAATTGCGGAGCTTCTGCAGGATGAAGGTATTATAAGGAATAAGCTCAAAGTTCGCTCGGTTGTTACAAATGCTCAAGCCTTTTTAAAGGTACAAGAGGAATTTGGAAGTTTTGAAGCGTATATTTGGCAATTTGTGGAGGGGGAGCCGATTATCAATGACTTTCAATCAGATGCACAAGTTCCAGCAACGACCAAAGAATCAGAGCAAATGAGCAAGGATCTGAAGAATCGCGGCTTTAAATTTGTAGGACCTACGATTTGCTATGCATTTATGCAAGCAACCGGTATGGTGAATGATCATACGAAGGGGTGTTTTCTGTATGCTAGTAAATAGTGTGCTACCTGAGGCTTTATAACAAAAGAAACACGAGAAATAGCTACCCCTTCAAGGTAGTTATTTCCATATCAAATTTCTAAACAAATCTAAATGCTCTAAGCTCTTCATGCAATTGCTCAGCAAGCTGGGCCAGTTCATCTGCACTGTGGGAAACTTCCTCCATTGAGCTGGATGTCTGTTGCGTGGAAGCGGCTGTCTGTTCAACGCCGGCTGCTGATTCTTCTGAAACAGAAGAAATTTCTTCAATAAGATTATTCATATCCACACTGTTTCCTACGATATCCTTCAGATTTGTCGATATGCCATTTATTTTATAAACCATATCCGTCACCGAATGATGAATCGCTTCAAAGCTTCGTCCGGTAGCCTCAATTTGATTCGTTCCTTCTTTTACCTCGTTATAGCCTGTATTTAATAAATCAACAACAGAGCCAGTTTCGGTTTGGATATTCTTTACGATGGCTAGCCATTACTAATCTCACCGCTATTGTAGCAGGCATTTTATTAATGATTTTACTTAGCCGACGAATAACTTCGAATTTGAAAACGGTGGTTAACATAACCTCAGAAATCGCTGATGGAAATCTAAAAGTTAAATCAATGGAATATTATGAAAAATATGAAATTGGGCAATTGGCTGCGGCTGTTAACCAAATGAAAGGTAATTAAGCTGGAATTCATTGATTGTGTCGCTGCCTGAACTGAATCTTCTTGTTCAGATTGCACATTTTCAATTAAGCCATTTACCAAATCGATTGTTTCACCTCTAAGCCTGGAAGAGTAATCACGTAAGGAAATGGCAGTAGAATCGTCCCCGCTATTTACAGCGTCTACCATTCTAGTTAAAAATGCGTCATTAATAATTTCATCATTTGATTGAATCTGCTCAAACATTTCTATTTGTTCTGTAGTATTCATGGTAGGAGCAAGCGCTTCTGCCAACTCGGAGAAATTCTCCTGATATGCCGCAAACGAATCAATATAGTCATCGTTTCCCGTAATTAGATAATCAGCACTCTGCACATCTTTTGCTTGAATGATCGTAGCCATCTGCGCCATATTATTTACCCGCGCGCTATGATCATTAATCGCCTTAACATCCTGCTGCCCTGCATTTAATTGAAGGAAAACAATGATGCTTGCGACAGTAAATAGAATTGCGGTTAGAAAAAATACGGTTAAATATTTATTACCTATTCTGATATTATTCCATCTTGTTTTTACATTTATCTTATTCTTCATAGGATCCCCCATAGGTACGTTTTCATTTTATATCGGCATAAAGTATCTAAGTATTTAGTACTATTTTTTAAATGGAAATTTATAACGCTTGAAATCACCCTGGTGTATCCTTTATAATGCCAAATTGTGTGTTTATAAGGAGGGGTTATGATGAATCAAACAGATGTCTTGGAAAGAGATGAATTAAAACAGGAATTGGATTCTCTGGAAATTCAACTTTTCCGTATGCAGGAAAATATGAGGAAAATAGCAAAGAAGAACGAAATAATTAGTATTGACCAAACGAAACATGGCGGATGGGTGGTCATTTATGCAAATAAAGCGAGCAATAAATATCAGATTATGCTTCATGACTGCACCAAACCCTACCGAGGAAAATGGGACGCAGCGATTGAAACGACGTACAAGGATCAGCATACGCTCCACATTGCTGATATAAAAGGTGAAGAGAATAAAGGTTATGGATCCGTTTTAATGAAATATATTAAAGAAATCGTTGATGAAGAAAATATGCAATCAATAACCGGTGATATTGCAAAGCGAGATTTTGATCATGTGGAACGACTGAAGCATTTTTACCGTAAGCATGATTTTGATGTGAAAATTGATTATGACGAGCAGTATGGCGAGATTGTTTGGTGAAAGGGCTATTTCTTTATTATGGGGGGATAGCCTTTTTTTGTGGAATTTCGTAGCAGCTTATTTTATGGAGAGGTTGAGGCTTTTATCCAATGATATCAAGATCAAAAATTAGAAATCCGTTTTACGGACAAGAGGTTGGATGGAAGAATCCCCTCGCGCAAATGACCATGATGAATTTACAAAAAGATAATAATTAGAGTCACTTCTCATTAGAGGAGCACTATTATTTAATTTTAAATTAACCTAATTTTCAATATCTGATGGTGTCTTCGTTTGGAAAATAATAATATGTAGTTTTTCTGCTCACATAATTGAATTTTACCCCTGTTAAATGCATTGAAAAGGGCACTTTTCAGAGTGACATTGAAATTGCAAGCACGGTATCATAGCAGTATACTATAATAAATAAGTTATGCGAGGGAGGAGTTACTAAAAATGAAAAATATTAATTCACCAGAAGAGTTATATGAAGAAATGGATAAATTGGATAAAAGGGATTCCGTTACTCAGTTTTCTGTCCAAGGTAAAGGGAATTTCACTTTAGTTTATCAAGGTAAAGACACAACAGTAGAGGAAGAAATTGAATCAGACGAAGAACTGAAAAAAATGGTTCACGAGAGTCTTGCTGCATATGAGCGAGGTGATTATCAGACGACTTCAGGGTTATTAAAATCCTTATCAAAGAAAGAATTTTGATTATGGATATAATTTGGCCGAAACCTATAAAAATTAAATTATTTTCTTTTAAGTCAGCCCATTTTACTTCTGCAGAAACACGCAGTTATTTAGAGGCGCTGATTATGAAGATAGAAGAGACTCTTTTAAGTGATGTGGTGAGTCTAAGATACAAAGAAGAGATAGGTAAATTTAAAGGTATTTCCAGAATTGTTATCGATAAATTTAAAATTTATTATAAACAAACTGTAAGTAAGATAATTATTATTGGGATAAAATTTCCTGGCGAAAAAGTAATAAGACTTTGGCTCATTCATAACCGCTTAATATCAAACCCAAAAGAGATCATTAAATTTTAAAAAATGTCGAATTTTATTGTTGAAAGGAACGTGTATTCCTGTATAATGATATGTAAATAGTGGTTACACACAATATTGAATTAATTCTCCAATCTTAATCTACAAGCCGCCCCGACCGAAGAAAAACCTTAGCGACTCCCCGTCAAAGACTTATCATCTTGATATCATTATGAAACACCATTTATTTTTAAATAAAATAACGTTATAGGAACAAATCATGCCGTTGTTGTACAGAGACCATGTCGAGACTGATCCAGGAAAAAATTAATGAGAGAGAAAACGCAGCGTATGTGGAATTTGCCAAGGGCGATGATGAGGTTTTGCCTGATAAATCATTTGATCAGTTGACGGAGGAGTTGAAACTGGTACGGAAAGATTATCGGAAAATTGATTATCTCATTGCTAAAGCAAATATCGATCACATAATCAAGTGGGAGGATGGAGATTTATCTATTGCTGAAGCCATTGAATTAGCAAAACAATTGCGTGGTGAGGTAAATTTATTAAAACGATTTGGGATGAACAAGCCGATAGATAGGTTAGGAAACTATCATATGCAAGAGACAATCTATCGGAAAGCGTTGTTTGATCCCAGCAAGTTAAAAGAGCGTGCTATGAAACTGGAAAAGAAAGCAAACCGGCTGTCGATGGCAATAGAAAAACAGAATCATCAAGTAGAAGTGGAGTTCGCCGAAGCTGAACAATATTTATAGCAAGGGAGTTATACCTTGCTTCGAGCAAAGGAATATCTTTTGTTCGAAGCTGGGTATAACCCGGCTATAAGGAGAACAAGAAAATATGCTTTTAAACGTTTTGTGCAAAACAAAAGAATTTAATATTACAATGTAATGGTAAGCGTATGTCGAAGCGACACGAATAAACGAATCACGAGTCAACAATTAACGTTATGACGGTTGACGGACGAACTTTTAGGCTCAATAACCTAGTGAAATTTCTTTCAGACTCCTTAAAGGAGAGGGAGGTATCACAGGTGGTGTCTCTCTTTCTGTTTAAGTGTCTAATATCTTCTCTAATTGTTGTGGAGTTGTAGCTTTTAAGTAAACTAGTAAGAAGAAAGTAGAAAAAGTATTATGTTCACTCATATGATATAATGAATGAATTAAGGACTGTCAGTATTTGTGTTGGTTAATACGAATGAGTCTTCTTTAGTTGCCAAACCATTTGCAAGGATTAAAATTTGATAAGGAATAAACGTATTTTTACAGAGATCAATAAATTTTGATATAGTTTTAGATCAATTTGAATTTAGTTAGTGATAAAGTTGTGATCGCTTGTTGTGAAGGCAAGAAGTAGTAATTGAAAAAACATTATATTTTTAGAGAGCAAGGAAAGGAGGGAGAGGATTAATATGGAAAATAGTGAACTAAAGGAAATGTTTAGCCAATCACACAAGAAGATAGATGAACGTTTCGATTCCGTGGAAAAACGCTTTGATGATATAGATGAACGACTGGATAAAATAGATAATGATCTTAACAATTTCACTACCGAAAATCGGAGCCACTTCAAGCGGCTGGGGGACAAGATAGATTCACTCATAAACGTCACAAGTAGGATCTCGTACAACACTTTGGAAAACGAAGCGAAAATTGAGCGACTCAAAGAAAGAATTGGGGGAAGCTAATGCTATATAGGTCACAAGACACGTGGGCATGCTCTTTGGTTGGTCTGGGGGAACTGAGATAGTGTTACAAGCTAAACCTATTATATCGTCAATAAAAAAACCCCTCACACATCGTATGAGGGATTTTCTTTATGCTTATAAATAATCTCTGCGCAATTCTTCCGCTGATTTTGGAGAGATGTATCCAGGTGCTACATCATAAACTGTTTTCGCACCTTTTTGACCTTCTTTATTTAACCGGTATGCTGCACGTGCATAGGCGGTGAGAACACTTGCGGTGAATTCAGGGTTGCTGTCTAATTTTAAATTATATTCGGCGATTTGATTACTTCCTTCACCGGTTTTACCACTGCGAATGACAAATCCTCCATGTGGCATGGAAGAGTGATTACGCGCTAGTTCCTCTTCTGTAATAAAGTGAACTGTCGTTTCATAATCAGCAAAATAATTAGGCATTGTTTTAATTTCCTGTTCGATTTGCGCTGTATCTGCATCCTCTTCGGGTACAATATAGCATGTGCGCACATGGCGATCCACCTTGGACACAGCTGGATTTTCCCCATTTCTAACTTGTTCGATCACTTTATCAGATGGGATTGTATACTGAACGCCCTTTTTAACACCTTCTACTCTGCGAACAGCGTCAGAGTGCCCTTGGCTCAGGCCTTTGCCCCAAAATGTATAGGTCTCTCCTTCAGGAAGAAGTGCTTCTGACATGACGCGGTTAATGGAGAACATACCTGGGTCCCAACCAACGGAGATAATGCTTGTTTTCCCGCTAGCCTGTGCTACTTTGTCAACAGATGCAAAGAACTCAGGAATTTTCGCGTGTGTATCATAACTATCTACTGTATTAAACATTTCTGCAAAGGCGGGTACCTGTTCAGGCAGGTCTGTTGCGGAACCGCCGCATAGGAGCATCACATCGATTTTGTCGGTGTAGTTTTTTGCCTCATCGATATGTAACACATTTACATCCGAATTAAGAATGTTCACACTGTCCGGATTTCTTCTTGTAAAAACAGCAACAAGCTCCATGTCTGGTTGTTGCGCGATAGAAGCCTCTGTCCCTTTTCCTAGATTACCGTATCCCACGATTCCTACTCTAATTTTATTTTCCATATATTCCCCTCCATTAGTTCGCGTTTATTTAGCTCACTTTTCTCTTTATACTATCGTTTTTTATTTTTATGTGCAATATCTAAGGTTTTAGTATTTGAGAAAATCAGGGTATGTCTCAGATTGAACTTTATCAACTACGAGAGAGTTATTATTTATGAAAAATTATAAAGTAATTCCGCTACTAGTAACGTTAACTTTTACCTCCGGATTAACAACTATATGCTCATAATAATTTTCTCCTTTTATTTCTTCCCAAATAGATGGATGAAAGGCAATTAATTCTCTGCCTAATCCAAGTACATCACTTTGGTTGTCTGCTAGTTTTTTGAATAGAATATCCGCTTTTTTAGTGAGATGATTGGATAATTGTTTATTTAAATAACTTATCATCTCTTGCTCATCTAAATTGTCTGGTGGAAAATCAACGACATCCACATCCAGTTGAAGAGAAACATCAATATGGATCTTATCTTTTTTCTCAACACTTAGCTCTCTTGAGACATTTTTTACATTATAACTTACGGATACGTCGCGTGTTTGATCAATCTGATCTGTTAAAATTGCCTTTTTAGATTGTTTTTCCATGAAAAGTAATAACAGAGTACTTTGATCAGATGACAGAAATTGTCCAGTAAAGCTGCGATCTTTAAAAAGAGCAGTTCCTTTCAATTCCACTTTATTTTTATTCTTATCAATACCCAAGTAAGGGATAAAAAAATCCTTTCCTTCATCAAACAAATAGTTGCGAACCGTACGAAGTGTGATGGACGGGGACTGTGTATGGTCTTCACTGCTTCTAATCATTTCATATAAGTATTCTCCTTTTTCAGGTTCCTCTTCAATTAAATGCTGAATTAATTCATTTGCATTGCCGTCCGTAACAGCAACTTTAGAATTCAAATTTACTCTTGGATCTCGATAAATGGAATCTAACACGTTGTATATATTTCTTTTTGCGACTTCATTACCTAAAATTAATATTCTCCCTTTTGCGGGATCAAATTTACCAGCTACGCCTCGGTCGATACTTAGACTCGACTCTCTAATACTTTCTCCTTTACCGGTTACCAACTCATTAGATACAGACCTTTCCCCCCTACTTGAATCACTTATATTTAAATTTCTGATAACCGCTGTTGTCCTGTAGTTTTTTTCCTCATCCAAATCAAAACCTGATAAATACACTGTTCGGGAGTTTTTCAGTAATCTTTCATCCCAGCAACCTGTTAATAACGGGATAATTAGCAAGAGCAGAATAATTTTATTTTTCCTCATCGCAGGAAGCCGCCTCTCTTTTAAAGATAATCGCTATGAAAAGAAGTATTGCAGGAATAATGATCCCAAAAGTCAAATTTAATATTTCAACCCATTCCTCATATGCGATTATTTCTACATTATAATTAGAGGCAATAGTTATGAAAAGGACAAATACACCGGAAAGGAAGACAGCTGTTTTATGTTTTACGTGTAGCAACTTACTGATTCCCATACTTCCCAAAAAGGCATAGCTAATAATAGTAGTAGCAACCACGATACCCCATATAGAAAGAAATATTAAATCTAATCGCTGTAAGATGTGTATATCAATCGCGCTTAACATATAAAGAACAGGTTCTGGAACGACGTTTATTTCACCCGGGCTAAACATTATTGTGCTTATGATAACGATATAAGTATAAAACAACGTTACAAAAAACACAGCTGAAAATGCCCCTTTCACTGCTGAGAAGCTTTTGGGCTGTTTCATAAAGGCGAAATAAATTAACAATGTTTCAAAACCGATAAAGGATGGAAGAATCTCTATCGTGCTCTTAAGAATAGTCCATCCCCCAGTGGATCCAATTGGGAAAAGGTGGCGAACATCAATTACCGGATCCCGAAAAGTAAGAAGTGTAATAAAAAATAAAAACAGAATGAATAGGAACAGGAAGGAAAATAAAGACACCATATTTCTTATCGTTCCCATACATCCATAAACGAGAAGAGCAATTCCTATTATAAGGAACATCCACTCCGGGGTTTCAGGGAAAATCCACCGAATGAAAATATCATTAATTACAATAAAGACATAACCAACGATCATAAGCAGATAAACAATATATAAAAAATTAATGACATTTCCCAACGTTTTTCCTACTATTAATGTCGAGAAATCAAACAAGGTAAGATTTGGAAACCTTTTACATAGCAACCATATAAGCAATACAATGAATTGAATGAGAAACCCGGAAATTAAAATGGAAATCCACCCATCATGACCAGCGGCTTTATATGTTTGGAAAGGTAATGACAATATACCAACCCCGACCATGGTTTGTACTAGTACAAAAAATAGCTCGGCCGGACTAATACGGCTCTTCACTCTCATGCGATTTCCACTCCCTTGACGTTTTTCCCTTTTGATATCGAGAAGAGGTTTTCGGGCGTTTATCCTGCATCCATACAGGTAATCGGATAATGGTATCTTTAAATTCATGAATGTTTAAAGGAGCAAAAGGAGCAAAATATGGAACCCCAAAAGAAGTAATGCGTGACAAGTGGATGAAGATGAATAACGATCCTAACATAATTCCGAGTAAACCGAACGTTGCTGCCATAATCATTAATGGAAATCCCAGAACACGAATTGTACTGCTCATTTCTATATTTGGCTGAGCAAAAGAAGAGACGGCAGTTATTGCAACAACAATAAGCCCGCCATATGACACCAATCCTGCTTCCACCATTGCTGTTCCCACGACTAAACCACCGACAATCCCAAATGTTTGGGCGATGGAGTTTGGCAATCGAATCGATGCCTCTCTGAGTAATTCAAGCGAGAACTGCATGATCATTAACTCAATAATTGGACGAAATGGTACATAGCTTAATGAAGACTGAAAGGAATAAACAAGCTCCGTCGGAAAAATTTCGTAATGGAATGAAACGAGTGCAACATAAAAAGCCGGAAAAAGTAAAGCATTCACATAGCTTAATAAACGAAGAATCCTGAAAAATGATCCCAATCCCCACCGATTAACATAGTCATCCGGTGATTGGAAAAACATCATAAATGTTGCTGGTAAAACAAATACGGTAGGATCGCCATCTATGAGTAAAACCGCTCTTCCATCCATCAAATTCGCTGCAGTCCGATCTGGCCTTTCCGTCACTAAAAGTTGAGGGAACGGTGAAAACGCATCATCTTCAATGCAATCCTGAATATTGCCGGAAGATCGAATGGAATCAAGGTTAATACTTTTTAATCGTTGGTCCACCTTCTTTAATATTTCCGGATTTACTAAATTATTCAGGTAGATTAAAGCCACATCTGTATTGGTTTCAGCTCCCAAGGGATATTTTTTAACTGTAAAACGAGGATTTTCGGTACGCTTACGTAGTAAAGAAATATTTTTATCTAAATCTTCAACAAAACCTTCATGTGGCCCAAGTATCGTTTTCTCTGTTTCAAGTTGAGAAACATCCCTACCATGTGATGCATTCACATTCAGCAAGAGTCCCTCTTCATGGCCATCTTTTTTCATAAGCAAGCAATTACCATCTAATAATCCATTTATTGCTTTCTCATTGCCTCGGATACGATTTATTTCCTGGTTGTATAGCACATTGGAAATGTCGTTATTCTCTGTTTTTGTAAGGGGCTCAATAACTTTTGTTTCAAGCTTTTCTTGATCTACTATAGGAGCGATGTACAAGATGATATAGATTTGGTGGTTGATATGTATTTCACGATCTTTTAAATCATCGGTATGATTCAATTGGACTTTTATGTTCTCTATAGAAAGGGCTCTCTGATTTTTAAAATTTGTTTTTGGCGAGTTTACTTGTTTCTTCTTTGATTCTCTTCTTCGTCGCATCTCCCTGCACCTCTATAAAACGGTATTTTTTTAGTATGTGGTTATCGCTAATATTCATACGCTAAGAATAAGTGTCGCAGTAAAAGATAAAAATGGACATCTTTCAAACTGAAAAACTAAAAACGCATGAGATTTCCTGTTAACCTCCTTACGTTTTAGCTTTTTATTGCTTCTAGATTTTCTGTACTTCGCTATGTTATTGTCTATCGTCCGAATCAAGTCCATCTTTAATTTTTTCTACGCCTTGTTCAACAATTTTCTCCCCTATCGTTACATTGTCCGTATCAAATGTGCTTTCTGTTGGGACATCAAATTGAAGCTGTTCGGCATATGGCGCTGGCCTATTCATCATATAGGCTGACATAACTTCACTTAAGGTATCGCGAGCTTCTTCGGCATTTGAGTTACCTGTGACAATATCGTTCATTAAGTTAAGTGCAAGGAAATTGGCGGCTTCCATATCACAACGGGAAGACACTTCACCTCTTGTTCGTTCGACAATGACACTACCATCAAATTTAGCAAGTTCACTAAACATTTCTGGTGGAACGGAATAATTTATAAAATTTTCGATAACGTCTGTGTGAGGTTCTGGGAAGTCATGTGGTATTTCGTCTTGGTAGACAATTGTCCGTTTCCATGTCCCATTGTTATACCAGATTAGTCTGCTGGAAATTGCTTCATTGGGAGGGCCGTATTGTTCCATGGTTAAATTGGCGGCCTTTTTGGACATCGCATTCCAATCATTAATAATTGCTTCTACAGCTTCCGATCCCACGACACTTTCTGTCGTTTTCTCAGCCCCACCAACGGTCTGTACTTTTAAATCGCTCGCCATGGAAGTTGCTGCTGTTTTTAATTTTTCTTCCTGTTCCATAATAATTCATCCTTTTTATTGTTTTGGGTTAACTTATTATTAGGATAAACTCGGAAATTAAACATTAGATAATTTGCCAATGATTGTAATAGCCGAATAATCAACCAGATCCAAAAACCCGCTCCACGGCATCTTCAAATTCCCCAAAATAACCCGGCACATCATCAGCGTCCAATCCAACATACATATTCGCAGCAATCAATTGGTTATACCATTTCTGTTTTTCGAACCCAGCATTAAATTTGTTCCATACCACGTCACCTTGCTGTTTTAAGTCTACTTCCACGCCAAGCAGGTTATCCAGTTTGTCAGCGACGATTAGATATTTAATTTCTTTTTCGGCATATTTAATTGTGTTAATAGTATGTTGTTTGCGCTCTTGCCATGATTTGGATTTGTCCTCCGTATGGGCTGCGACAAGCTCTGCAACCCACCCGTCGAATTCGCGTTCAATATCTTCTATTTCATAGAGCGTATCTTCAACTACATCATGTAAATACCCGGCGCAAACGAGTTCAGTTGAAAATCCATTTTCTTCAAGCCTATCTGCAACTCGAATGGGATGGGTGATGTAAGGAGCATTTGAATTTTTCCGTTGTTGGCCGACGTGGGCTTTTTTTGCAAAAGCTTTAGCGCGTTGTTTCAAGTTCTTCATCTCCCTATATTAGAGTAGTTAATTCCACCTATATCATTTTTCTGAAAAACAAACAAGTACTTTATAAATTAGATCGTGGTTCTTCCATTACATTTGGAAGAAATATTGGTATGATAATAGGTATACGACTAAATAAAAACGGGGGGTCACTTTACAATGGAAGAGGGTATAAATCAACGAAAGACAGAGCATATCAGGCTTTGTTTAACGGAAAATGTAGAAGGTGTAAACAAATCGACAGGGCTGGAGGGTATTAACTTTATACATAATGCTCTGCCGGAGATTAACTTTGAGGATATTCAATTAGACACCAATTTTTTAAATAAGAAAATAAATGCACCGTTTCTTGTTAGCTCAATGACTGGTGGATCAGAGCTTGCAGCTAAAATTAATCAAAATCTGGCAACGGCTGCCCAGGAAAAAGGGTGGGCGGTTGCGCTAGGTTCGACAAGAGCTTTGCTTGAAAGTGACGCACATAAAGAATCTTTCTTGATCCGCAAACAGGCACCAACTGTTCCTTTAATCGCAAATTTAGGAGCGGTGCAATTGAACTATGGTTATGGTGCTGAGGAAGCGCAGCGTATTGTGGACATGACGGGGGCAGATTCTATTGTGCTCCACTTCAACCCCCTGCAGGAAGCGGTACAGGATGGAGGAGACTTAAATTTTGAAAATCTGCTGCCAAAAATAGAGAAAATCACCAGCTCAGTGAATGTTCCTGTTGCAGCAAAAGAGGTCGGATTCGGGATTGATGGAACAGTGGCGAAAAAGCTATATGATGCCGGGGTATCTTATATTGATGTTGCTGGGGCTGGTGGGACGTCCTGGAGCCAGGTGGAAAAACTCCGTTCAGAAGATCCATTGAAAAGGGCTGCCGCCGAAGCTTTTAATAATTGGGGCATTCCAACGAAAGATTGTATTGTCTCCGTTCGAAGCGAATTACCTGATGTGCCGCTTGTGGCGAGTGGAGGAATGAAATCGGGGGTTGATGCGGCAAAAGCCATAACTATTGGGGCGGACGTCATCGGTTTTGCTCGTCAGTTGCTACAAGCTGCAACTGAATCAGCAGAAACAGTTGCCCGAACCATGGATCAAATCGAACTTGAATTGAAGATGACAATGTTCGGAATCGGGGCAAGGACACTGGATGAACTAAAAAACACGAAACGCATAGATATTATGGGAAGATCTTTATTGGATGAAAATAGCTAAGGTGGAAGTGGCCTTAGCTATAATTTTTCTGGACAGATAAGGGGACTTTCTTGCATTAATATAGTGAAAATCCCGTGTTATGTTCACAAAAGATAGAAAATAATTCGCAAATGTTTGCCCAAAAAGTAAATGGGAATTATACATATAAACAAAGCATTTGAGGAGGACTTACGATGCCTTGGACATTAAATGATTATCCATCATCCATGAAAAATTTAGATGAAGCGACAAAAAAGAAAGCAATTGATATTGCGAATTCGATGATTGATGAAGGTTATGAGGAAGGAAGGGCCATCCCAATTGCCACTGAGCAAGCAAAGGAATGGCATCAAAATGCAAGTCAGGACGAGATTGAAGAATATAAAAAGCGTGGTAGGCCAACACAACGTTCTGAGGAAGGGAAGAAATATGAAAACAATCCGGAACGTTTAGAAGAAGCCGAAGAAGTTGTAGCACATGAAGACGGTTGGGCCGTACAATCGAGCAATGCGGACCGAGCGAGTGATGTTTTTGAAAACAAAGATGATGCAATAAAGCGCGCTAGGGAAATCGCTAAGAATAAAGGAACTTCCTTAACCATTTATAAACAGGACGGTTCGATACAGGAAACTTATTCCTATGAAGATAATTAATCTGTGAGACGGCTACTCATAATGGTAGCCGTTTTCAAGCAAATAACTCCGTATATATTCTACTTCTTTTCAAATCCTAAGAGTAAAGGAGGATTGATTTCATGGATAGGGAAATGCATGAAAGTCATGATAATAAATTTATACCAATGACATCTACAGAAAGCGGGACAGGACAAGAGGTAAGAAAAGATGCTTATTATTACACGGATCAGATCGCAAATATTTGCTTGATAGGCAACCTGATGGATGAGAAGTGGGTTTTAATTGATGCAGGTATGCCGACTGCAGCTCCTGAAATAAAGGCCGTAGTCGAAGAGCGATACGGGGAGCATAGCAAACCAGCAGCAATTATCTTGACTCATGGGCATTTTGATCATGTAGGCGGATTAATTGATTTAGTGAGAGAATGGGATGTTCCCGTTTATGCACATGAGCTTGAGTTGCCATTCCTAACCGGGGAGAAGAGTTACCCTGAACCGGATTCGACTGTTGAAGGTGGACTATTAGCTAAAATTTCGCCAATGTATCCGAACGAACCGATTAATTTAGGAGATGCTGTTAAGCCATTACCAGCAGATAACAGTGTGCCTGAAATGCCTGATTGGAAATGGGTGCATACGCCAGGTCATTCCCCAGGACATGTGTCATTTTTCCGGGAAGAAGATGCACTGCTATTATCAGGGGATGCTTTTATTACGGTGAGGCAGGATTCCTTTTACAATGTATTAATGCAAAATGAGGAAGTGAATGGGCCACCAAGATATTTAACCACCGACTGGCAGACTGCCTGGGACTCAGTGAAAAAATTAGCGGATTTGAAACCAAATATAGTCATTCCCGGTCATGGAAGATTCATGGAAGGCAAAGACCTAACAGACGGATTAAACAAGCTTGTCGCAGAATTTGACCGGCTTGCTATCCCGGACTATGGCAAGTATGTTGATGATGGCGACAATATGACACAATAAAAACGAAATCGGTGGGGCCCTAGCCGACTTCCGCCAAATCCGACTTCCGATCTACGGCGTCTGACCTCCATTTTCAGGCAAATTATTTAATCAATTTTCGAAGCTATGCTACAATATCCTCAAGAAATGAGGTGGATGATATGAAAATTGAAGTATGGTCAGATTTCGTATGCCCGTTCTGTTATATCGGCAAGCGAAGATTAGAAATGGCCTTAGAAAATTTCCAGGAAAAAGATAATGTAACTGTAGAATATAAAAGCTATGAACTGGACCCCAACGCTGAAGAGGGTCCCGGACAGAATATGCATGAATACCTTGCTGCTAACAAAGGAATGTCTATAGAACAGGCGAAAAGCATGAATGAAAGTCTCGGCGAGCAAGCAGCGGAGGTTGGATTGACATATAACTTTGATACGATGCAACATACGAATACATTTGATGCACATCGTGTAGCACAATACGCAACCAAACAAGATAAAGGCAAAGAATTGACTGAACGTCTTCTACATGCCTATTTCACAGAATCAAAATTGATTAGTGATCATGAGACCCTAATCACGCTTGCGGAAGAAGTAGGCTTAAATGCAGATGAGGTAACAGCATTACTTAAAGTAGATAATTATGCAAACCATGTCCGAGGAGATGAGGAACAGGCCCGTCAAATTGGTGTGCAGGGCGTTCCATTCTTTGTATTTAATGAAAAATACGCCGTATCTGGAGCCCAACCTACAGAAGTTTTTACAGAAGTTCTTGAACAGGTTTGGGAAGAGGAGAATGAGAAACCGGTTCTACAATCACTAAACCCTAAAAAATCCAAAACAACGTATTGTACGGATGAAGGCTGTGAAGTAAGCGAAAATTAAATCGACTGCTTAGAATCACGTAGTAAGAGGACCCGCCTCTTACTACGTGATTTTTTTGGCAGTAAGAAAATATAATATATTTTCTCACTGCATAAGTGCAGGCTTTGGCTGTCACCGAAGATCTTGATGACAACCAAGTTTTCTAAGCAAAAATAGCTTGGTTCTCGTTGACGGAGGATTTTAATGTGGTATAATTATACATAACATCTAATTGATAATGAATATCATTCTTAATTAGATTCATTAAAAGGTAATAATTATTATAAATAACCACGTTATATATAGTGAAAACCAAATGAGGAGTAATAGAAAAACAATAGCTTAAGGCCTTTTGCAGACGTGGTTAAGGGGAAGTTTATCTAGAGAAGATCGATCTATGAAACTAAGATACTTATTTATCGCAGTCGGTATCATCGGAAGCGGTATATCCATTTATTTGCTGCTGAGGAGAAAGAAAGTTACGAACTAGGAACAAACAAGTTATGAGGTTTAAGTATGAAACTATGGATATTAATAATTGTAACTATGATTCTGTCAGTGATATCGCTATTTTTAGGTGCGATAGACATTAGCTTAAGTGACTTGCTGGATTTAGATTCGGATGAGCTACAAGTCTTTTTAATAAGCAGAGTGCCCCGGTTATTGGCAATTATAATGGCAGGCGCAGGAATGAGTATAGCTGGTCTAATTATGCAGAGTTTGAGTCGAAATAAATTTGTATCTCCAACAACAGCTGGAACATTGGATGCCGCTAAGCTGGGGATTATGATATCTATGTTGTTTATTACAAATGTCACGTACACACAGCAAGTTATCTTCAGCTTCGCGTTCTCTTTAGCAGGTACATTCCTTTTCATGCAAATTCTGGACCGCATTAAATTTAAAGATGTTATATTTGTTCCATTAATTGGGCTTATGTATGGAAATATTCTAGGCTCTATTACTGTATTTTTCGGTTATGAAGCTGATATTCTCCAAAATCTTGAATCCTGGTTTATGGGCAGCTTCACAACAATTACTGCTGGTCGTTATGAATTATTATATATAAGTATTCCAGCTATATTACTCGCTTATATTTATGCAAATAAGTTCACCATTGCTGGTATGGGAGAGGATCTTGCGAAGAACTTAGGGATGAGTTATAAGTTAGTCCTTAATTTAGGTCTTATTCTTGTCGCAGTTATTTCTACATCTGTCGTGTTAACTGTCGGTGTTATTCCGTTTTTAGGTCTTATTGTGCCTAACATCGTATCTATTTTCATGGGAGATAATATTCGTAAAACAATACCTCTTACAATGGTAGTTGGGGTTGCATTTTTATTAATTTGCGACATAATCGGTCGTATCATTGTACATCCGTATGAGATACCAGTAAACGTTACAGTGGCAGTAATTGGCAGTGCAATCTTCTTAATTTTGTTATTTAGGGGGAGAGCATATGCAAAGAAATAGTAAGAGGTTGATTCTTTTAGCAGTACTGGCAATTATTAGTGTTCTATTATATGCATTTTATGATATAAAAGGTGGTTTTGATTACGCCTTTCCCAGACGTGTTATTCGTATAGCGGCAATGATGGTTACAGGGGTAGCTATTTCTTATGCAACAGTTGCCTTCCAGACCATTACACAAAATCGTATATTAACCCCTTCTATTATGGGGGTTGACTCCATGTATGAAGTAGTGCAGACACTAATTTTCTTCCTTGCAGGCTCTACGTCGATTTGGGTAGTAAATAATTATTTAAATTTTGGTGCAGCACTTATTGCAATGGTTCTATTTGCGCTTATTTTATATCGGTTTCTATTCAGAACAAATAAATATCCAATCTATTTATTGCTGTTAGTTGGTATAATTTTAGGAACTCTTCTCGGGAGTTTGGTAACTTTTCTCCAGGTTTTAATTGATCCTGTAGAGTATATGAGCTTACAAACATTCTTGTTTGCAAGTTTCATGGATGTTAAAGCAGAAGTTTTGTTTATTGCGATTGCCATATTATTCGCTGCATTTATTTACGGCCATCGTATTATGGATCAGCTAAATGTTATGTCGCTTGGTCGTGAAAATGCTATCAATCTTGGTATTAATTACGACCGTATGTTAATGAATATTTTAATTTTAGCTTCGGTGTTGATTGCTACGTCAACAGCCTTAGTTGGTCCGATTACGTTCTTAGGTTTATTGGTAGCAAACTTATCTTATCAATATTTGGTTACATATAAGCACTCAATCCTAATTTTAGGTGCAAGTCTTATAAGTATTATTGCGTTAGTAGGGGGCCAATTTATTGTTGAACATATATTTGAATTGCGTACAACATTGAGTGTTATTATTAATTTCATTGGTGGTATTTACTTCATTTACTTATTATTAAAGGAAAGCAGGGCGATAAAATGATTAAAATCAAAGAGTTGACAAAGCAATTTGGTAAAAAGAATGTTGTGGACAACGTTTCCATAAACATTAAGCCCGGGACGATAACGTCGTTTATTGGTCCGAATGGTGCGGGAAAATCTACATTATTGTCAATGGTGAGTCGGTTATTGGATTCTGATACCGGTGAAGTATTACTTGACCAAAATAACGTGAGAAAGTGGAAGTCGAATGAGTTTGCAAGACGTGTTTCAATTTTAAAACAGTCCAACTTTTTAAATGTACGTTTAACTGTACGTGAATTAATTTCATTTGGCCGTTATCCGTATTCTAAAGGCCGCTTGACAGCAGAAGACGAAAAGTTTATAGATCAGGCTATTGATTATATGAACTTACATGATATGGAGAATCAGTTGATTGATGAGTTGTCTGGTGGACAAAAACAGCGCGCATTTATCGCGATGGTAATTGCTCAGGATACAGAATATATATTACTTGATGAGCCTTTAAACAACTTGGACATGAAGCATTCTGTGCAAATTATGAAAACACTAAGTAGGCTTGTGAACGAGCTTGGTAAAACGGTTGTTATTGTTTTACATGATATTAATTTTGCATCTGTCTATTCAGATCGTATTGTCGCGTTAAAGGACGGAAAATTAGTGAAAAACGGCCCGACTAATGAAATCATTAACCCCCAAACCCTTCGTGAAATTTATGAAATGGATATACCAGTTCAGGAACAGGACGGTTGTCGTATTTGTGTATATTTTAATGCCCATGCAAATTAGTCGAGAATTTGCACATTTTAATAGATAAGTAATAAACATATTTTCATCCTATCAGCCCGTATAAACGTATACCCCATCGTTAGGTACGGGCGGTTTTGTGAATAACAACAAAGATTACAGAACTCCCTTTATTAAAGTTGTTATACAACATTATAAAATAGTTTCAAAAAATTCATTTAAATTTTTTGAAAAATATTTGTATAAGGTATTGACTAAAAAAATTAATAATTCTATAATGATTATAGTCTCAATTGATAATGATAATCATTATCAATTGAGCATTAAAAGTAAATATGAGGAGGAATAAATATTATGAACAATAGGAAATTACTTGGCATTATTATTGCAATGCTAGTGCTCTTTCTTGTAGCTTGTGGTTCCAATGGATCCGCTGGTGAAGAAGGGAATACAGATTCTGATGAGGAAGGAACAACGGAAGAGGCTACAGAAGAGAATAATGAAGAGAATGCAGGAGAGAACACAGAAGAAAATGCCGAAGAAGCTGGTTCTACATATCCAATGACAGTTTCTCCAACTCTTTCTTCAACTGAAAGCAGAGATGGAACTCAAAATAATTTTGAAGATGTAGATTTTGAGTCCCAGCCTGAAAATATTGTTGTATTTGATTATGGTTTCTTAGATACACTGGATGCACTTGGAGTTGAAGGGATTGTTGGGGTTCCTCAGGGATCTAGCTTACCAACTCACGTTGAAGATTATAATTCAGAGGAGTATACAAATATCGGTACATTAAAAGAACCGCTACTTGAAGATATTGCAGCATTAGAGCCAGATGTAATCTTTATCTCTGGTCGTCAAGCTGCATTTTATGATCAATTGAAAGAAATCACGCCTAATGTAGTATTCGTGGGTACTGATCAAGAACAATATTGGGAAACATTTACGGATTCTGTAGATATAGCAGCGGAAATGTTCGGTAAACAAGAGGAAGCTGAAGAATATATGGCTGATTTAAATTCTAAAGTAGAAGAAATTAATAACCATGCTTCAAATTTTGAATCAAGCTTAGTAACAATGTACAATGAAGGTCAATTATCTGGTTATTCAACCCCATCCCGTTTTGGTTACGTTTATGATGTATACGGATTCCAGCCAGTGACAGAAGATATCGAATCTTCAAGCCATGGCTCTAACTTTGGATATGAAGCAATTTTAGAATTCGATCCAGAAGTATTATTTGTAATCGACCGTACTGCAGCTATTGGCGATGATTCAAATATTGAATCTGATATGGAAAATGAAATTATTCAACAAACTACTGCTTACCAAAACGATCGTATTGTATACTTAAATGGTCCATTATGGTATTTAGGTGGCGGCGGTTTACAGTCTGAGCTTGCTAAAGTTGAAGAAATATTATCTGAATTGGAATAGGTTAAATCCGATTGAAGTATAATCCCTATAATTGGATTACTGGTACTTATCCGGTGGCGGACTAGTTTCCGTATCTGAAATGATTAATGAAATTGACGCTAGTTTGGAATAAGCGTGTATAGCAAAGGCAATCCATATTTGTGGGTTGTCTTTTTCTAAGGCTGTTTTCTATCGATTGTGGCAGAAATAAGGCATTATAAAAAATGTGTTATTCAAATGTAAAAAAGCAGTCTGAAGCCCTTTTCCCATGGACATTGCGAAGGTTCTTTTCTAAGTACGCTGCTTGAAATAGGCAGGAGTTTTGTGGTTGAATAAAGAGAGAACGATTTGAAATGAGGGAATTAATGAATGAAAAAACTTATTATATTAGCGTTAGCGCTAAGTTTAATGATACTATTGGCTGCCTGTGGAGGAGATGATTCCGGGGAAAGTGAAGGATCAGGCAGTGAAAACACAGAGGCTCAGCCATCAGCACAAGAGCCGATAGAGTTTACGGATGAAGAAAAGGTTGCCGAAGATGAATCTGTAGCAGATGTAAATGGTACAGAAATAAAAGGCAATGAATATAATGCCTTATACCCACAGGTCAAAATGTCTCTTCAGCAAGGTGGACAAGCTTCTGATGATCAAGACCAGGTAAAGGAACTGACGGTTAATATGCTTGTAGAGCAAGAATTGATAAATCAAGCTGCAGAAGAACAAGGTGTAGAGGTCACCGATGAAGAAGTTCAGTCTGAATATGACATGATGGAAGAACAGGCTGGTGATCAATTGGCATCTGTCTTAGACCAATTCCATTTGACAGAAGAAGCGTTTAAAAACCAATTAAATGATAACTTACTTACAACCAAATATATGGAATCAGAATTTGATATTGAAGTAACGGATGAAGAAGTAGAAGAGTACTATAATCAGTTAACAGAGCAAAGTGATGAAGTCGGAGAATTAGAAGAAGTGGAAGATCAGATTAGAGAACAACTCAATTTGACTAAAACACAGGAACAGCTGCAAACGGAATTAGAAGAATTAAGAGAACAAGCAGAAGTAGAAATGTTGATTTAACATTCCATGAGAAATGACAATACAAATAGTCAAAAACGCTTAGATGTAATCTGAGCGTTTTTTAGATAGCGAAGTTTTAAACGTTCTTATCTCCCAAAGAAGAGCTGAACTCTCAACTCTTCGTATGCTTCTACATTTCATCGAAAAAAAGCGTCCATCCCGAAAGAGGAATGGCACTTCCCGCGAATACGAGCAGTAAATAGATAATTATATCGATGTCGATCACCTTCTTTATATCCTCATTTAATTGTAGGAAGCTTATACTCTATAAAACTACATATGACTCAACTTCTTACTGAAATTGATTCAGCCTAGAGAAAAATTCCTTAACAAAATCATAAAAGACCTTTTCAGAAGGTGCGAGTTCTTTATTTTTCTTCTTAATAACCCCAACGGTCCTTCTGATTTGGGGGCTATTAATCGGAATCTTTACTGTCATCCGTGGTGTTGACTCCTGAAATGTGCTCTCAGGCAGTAGTGTTACACCAATACTGGCGGCTACTAGTCCTTTGATCGCGTCCAGGTCTTCTCCTTCTGATGAGATTTTGGGAGCAAACCCTGCTTGCCTGCATGCGTCTACAAGGATTTTCTCTAAAATAAATCCATGTGGAAAACTGACAAAATCATCTTCCTTCAATTCGCTAAGATGCAGTTTTTCGCTTTTTGCTAATGGATGTGATAAGGGGATTAGTGCTGAAATGCTTTCGGCGAATAAGATACTGCTTTCGATATCAGGTTCATTCTTGGGGACAGGGCCGAGAAAAGCAACGTCGATATCGCTTTTTTTAACGGAATCGATCAAAAATTTATAAGATCCTTGACGCAATTGAAAGGAAATATTGGGATATTGCCCCTTAAATGCTGAAATGACATTTGGCAGCAGATGATTGGATAAACTTGTTGGAAAACCGATTTTAATGGTTCCACGCTCCGGATCCAAGTATTCATCTATTTGTTTTTTAGCATTATCAGCGGCCTTCACTACCATTTCGGCATGTGATAAAAATATCCTTCCAATGTTCGTTAATTTAATATTCCTGCCTTCCCGATCAAATAAAGCAACTCCAAGTTCGGCTTCTAAATTGGCAATCTGCGTACTTATCGCTGATTGCGCAACATGCAGGTGTACAGCTGCTTCAGATACGTGTTCGCGCTCAGCAACTTCCATAAAATAATGTAATTGACGAAGTTCCATCTCCATTCCTCCACCCATCTATCTGGAATACAGATTGATTTGATCTTAATTATATATTGTTTCGATTGATTTGAAAACCTATAATAATAATCAGACACTTTTCCTACTTACGCAAATATTGAAATTACCGTGATTAAGTTATTCGATCAAAACTATAATGAGGAGGAATTATCGATGGGTTATAATCAAATACCAAAAGCACAAGGCCTTTATCGCCCCGAATTTGAACATGATGCATGTGGGATCGGCTTATATGCGCATATAAATGGAATTCCAACTCATGATATCGTGAGGCAAGGACTGCATATGCTTCGGCAACTGGATCATCGCGGCGGACAGGGAAGTGATGCGTCTACAGGCGATGGTGCAGGATTAATGGTTCAAATCCCGGATGAATTTTTCAGGAAAGTTTGTGCAAATATGAACTTACCTGAAAAAGGGCACTATGGTGTCGGGATGATTTTCTTCTCCAATGATGATCAAAACCGGGAAACGATGGAGTCCCGGATAAATAAATTGATTATGAAAGAAGGGCAGACAGTGCTTGGCTGGAGAACGGTACCAGTTGAACAAGAAAACATCGGACAGAAAGCTATAGAAAGCTGTCCTATTATACGGCAGGTATTTATTGGTGCAGATACCTCTATCAACGAAGACTTTGAATTTGAACGCAAGTTATACGTCATTCGCAGACAGGTGGAAAGAGTCGCTGCTGAACGTGAAGAGCGTTTTTATTTCACCAGTCTCTCTAGTCGGACGATTGTCTATAAAGGGTTAATGACACCGGAGCAACTGGACACATTTTACATTGACTTGCAGGATGAGGACTTTGTATCGGCTTTTTCCTTTGTTCATTCCCGTTTCAGTACAAATACGTTCCCAAGCTGGGAAAGAGCGCATCCGAATCGTTATTTAATGCATAACGGGGAAATCAATACATTAAGAGGGAATATAAACTGGATGCGTGCACGTGAAAGGCAGTTTGTATCCGATGCATTCGGTGAGGACTTAAAGAAGGTATTACCGATTTTGGATTCAGATGGCAGTGATTCAGCCACATTGGATAATGCACTCGAATTCTTTATTTTAGCAGGAAGGAAACCTGCTCATGCGGCTATGATGCTGATTCCTGAGCCTTGGGCGAATAACCCGCATATATCAAAGGAAAAACGGGCTTTTTATGAGTATCACAGTGCGTTAATGGAACCATGGGATGGTCCTACGACGATTTCCTTTACAGATGGCAAACAGATCGGTGCTATTTTAGACAGAAATGGATTGCGTCCAGCTAGATATTATGTGACAAAAGATGATTACCTTATTTTTTCATCAGAAGTTGGTGTAATCGATGTTGATGAAAGTAATGTGTTATATAAAGACCGCCTGAGTCCGGGTAAAATGCTTTTGCTTGATCTAGAAGAAGGACGGATTATTTCAGATGACGAAATTAAGGCAGAAATGAGTGAGGCTTATCCTTACCGACAATGGCTGGATGAGAATCTCGTAAAAATCAAAAATAAGGTGAATGCAGAAGCGGATAGGCCGTTTAAAGATTTAACGACAAGACAGAAAGCATTTGGTTATACGTATGAAGATGTTCATAAATATGTTATTCCTGTAGTAACAGAAGAAAAAGATCCCATTGGTTCGATGGGAAATGACGTGCCTTTAGCAGTATTATCTGAAAAACCTCAATCCTTGTTTTCGTACTTCAAGCAACTATTCGCACAAGTGACAAATCCTCCAATCGATGCGTATCGTGAACAGCTCGTTACATCAACTATGAGTTTGCTGGGGCCTGAAGGTGATATGCTGCATCCAACTGGGGAGAACGTACGTCGTCTTCAAATCGATACACCCGTTTTATCAAATAACCAGCTCCGATTATTGAAGGAGAATAGGTATGAAGGTTTTACAAGTAGAACAATAGATACATTGTTTTCGGATGACCTTGAAAAGGCATTGGGACTCATTTTTACAAAAGCGGAAAAGGCGATTGCAGAGGGGATCAGTATTCTTGTGTTATCAGATCGTAATATGGATGAAAATGCAGCTGCTATTCCGTCACTTCTTGCTGTAAGTGCCTTGCATCAGCATTTGATTCGCAGCGGTAACCGTACACAGGTAAGCATTATCGCAGAAACAGGAGAGGCGAGAGAGGTACATCATTTTGCAGCATTAATTGGATACGGAGCCAACGCTATAAATCCTTATCTTGCGTATGCGACACTCGCCGAGGTTATTGACGAAGAGCATATATCTCAAAGCTACGGGGAGGCTGTAAGTA
Organism: Virgibacillus sp. NKC19-16; assembly: GCF_021560035.1. Classification (NCBI taxonomy): domain Bacteria; kingdom Bacillati; phylum Bacillota; class Bacilli; order Caryophanales; family Bacillaceae; genus Virgibacillus; species Virgibacillus salidurans. Next base: position 537,190 of record NZ_CP074373.1, read on the forward strand.
AATATATCGACGGTATAACAGAAGGTATCGTAAAAGTCATGTCCAAAATGGGTATTTCCACTATTCAAAGCTATCGTGGTGCACAAATATTTGAGGCAATTGGAATAAGTAATAAGGTTATCGACCGCTATTTTACTGGTACTGCTTCTCAACTTGGCGGAATAGGGATCGAGACGATTGCGAGAGAAGCGATGAAACGTCATAAAGCTGCGTATGAAAATGATTTTGACGAGACATTGGATTCGGGAAGTGATTTTCAGTGGAGAAAATCAGGAGAACATCATGCGTTTAATCCGAAAACGATCCATACGCTGCAATGGGCGAGCCGGAGAGGGGATTATGATTTATTTAAAACCTATTCAAAAGCTGCAAATGAAGAAAGGCTAAATTTTCTGCGGAACTTGTTTGAATTCAAAAAAGCAGCAACCCCTGTACCAATGGAGAAGGTAGAGTCCGCCCAATCGATTGTTAAACGATTTAAAACGGGTGCTATGTCGTTCGGTTCATTGAGTCAGGAAGCGCACGAATCACTTGCTATTGCAATGAATCGCATTGGTGGCAAAAGTAATAGTGGTGAGGGTGGAGAAGATCCGAACCGATATAGGCTGGATGAAAATGGTGATACGAAGCGAAGTGCGATTAAGCAAATTGCTTCAGGACGATTTGGGGTTAAAAGCCACTACCTTGTAAATGCTGATGAACTTCAGATAAAAATGGCGCAAGGAGCAAAACCGGGTGAGGGAGGACAGCTTCCTGGAAATAAGGTTTATCCTTGGGTGGCTGGTGTACGCGGTTCAACTCCCGGTGTCGGACTTATTTCCCCGCCGCCGCATCATGATATTTATTCGATTGAGGATCTGTCCCAGCTCATTCATGATCTAAAAAATGCTAATCGGCATGCGCGTGTCAGTGTAAAGCTTGTAGCAAAGGCTGGGATTGGGACAATCGCTGCAGGTGTGGCAAAAGGATCCGCAGATGTGATTTCCATTAGTGGCTATGATGGTGGAACAGGAGCTTCACCGAAAACAAGTATTAAACACACAGGCTTGCCATGGGAACTTGGCTTAGCTGAGACGCATCAGACTCTTATGTTAAATGATTTGCGGAAACGGGTTGTACTCGAAACAGACGGAAAGCTCATGACAGGGAAAGATGTTGTTATGGCTGCATTACTCGGGGCGGAAGAGTACGGATTTGCTACAGCACCACTCGTTGTGCTTGGTTGCGTTATGATGAGGGCCTGTCATTTGGATACATGCCCTGTCGGAATTGCGACCCAAAATCCGGAACTCAGGAAAAAATTCATGGGCGATCCGGAGCATGTGGTTAACTTCATGCACTTTATTGCAGAGGAAGTCAGAGAAATTATGGCAGAATTAGGCTTTAAGACAATGGAAGAAATGATCGGGCGTACAGACGTTTTAACGGTAAGTGAACGGGCTAAAACGCATTGGAAGGCAAAACAGTTGGATTTATCCACATTGCTTTTCCAAGCAGACGGCCCAAGAACCCATCAAATTAGCCAAAATCATCACCTTGATGGATCTCTTGATATAAGTGAAATTTTGCCTGCAGTAAAACCTGCTATCGAACACGGAACTAGCGTTGACCTGTCGTATCCCATCAAAAATATTAACCGAGTGGTGGGGACGATTGTCGGCAGTGAAATAGTGATGCGTTACGGTGAATCAGGACTTGCGGAAGACACCATTACGCTGAGGTTCACAGGCTCTGCCGGGCAAAGCTTAGGTGCCTATATACCAAATGGCATGTCCTTATTATTGACCGGTGACGCCAATGACTATGTTGGAAAAGGTCTATCGGGTGGCAAGATTATTGTATCTTCGCCGGAAGAGGCTAAGCCAAGCGAACCTGATAATGTTATTGCCGGCAACGTTGCGCTTTATGGCGCCACAAGTGGAGAGGTATATATTAACGGTATTGCAGGCGAGCGGTTCGCAGTTAGAAATAGTGGAGCAAGTGCTGTTGTAGAGGGAATCGGTGATCATGGATGTGAGTACATGACCGGTGGTGACGTCGTCATATTAGGAGATGTAGGTAAAAACTTTGCTGCAGGGATGTCAGGTGGAACCGCCTATGTACTTTCTGAAGATGTGGAAAAGTTCAAGCATATGTGTAATCAGGAAATGATTGAATTTGAAACGCTGGCAGACAATCAGGAGATGGAGAAAATCAAATCAATGGTTCAACATCATTATTATTACACAGGAAGTCAAAAAGGCGGCTATGTACTTGATAATTGGGAAGACAGTCTCCCTAAATTCGTGAAGGTTATTCCAAAAGATTATAAGTTAATGCTTGATAGAATTGAAGATCAGAAGAATGCTGGTTTAACAGATGAAGAAGCTGCAATGAAAGCATTTCAAACAAAGAACGATAAACCAATTGACGCGCAGACCAATAAACAAAAAGTATTGGTGACGTGAGAAAGGAGAGCATGTAGATGGGGAAAATAACCGGATTCATGGATTATCAACGTGAAGAGGCCAAAGAGCGCAATCCGCTCAGGCGAATTGGCGACTGGAAAGAATATGATGCTCCTTTTTCAGATGAGGTATTGCAAACACAGGGGGCGCGGTGTATGGACTGCGGGACTCCCTTTTGCCAAATGGGTGAAGAGATTAACGGGGCGACAACAGGATGTCCGATCTATAATTTAATACCGGAATGGAATGATTTGGTATATCGCGGGAGATGGAAAGAGGCATTGGAGCGATTATTAAAGACAAATAATTTCCCGGAATTTACAGGCAGAGTTTGTCCTGCCCCATGTGAAGGTTCATGTACTGTTGCTATTTCTGACCCGGCGGTAAACATTAAAAGTATTGAGCGTACGATTATTGATAAAGGTTTTGAAAATGGCTGGATCACAGCAAGGATTCCGAAAAAACGTACCGGGAAATCGGTCGCAATCGTAGGTTCCGGTCCAGCCGGATTAGCCAGTGCAGATCAGCTGAATCAGGCGGGACATACGGTGGCAGTTTATGAACGCGGGGAACATGCTGGTGGATTGCTGACATATGGTATTCCTAATATGAAGCTTGAGAAGGAAGTTGTGGAACGAAGAATCAGGTTACTGGAGCAGGAAGGGATTGATTTTGTTACAAATACCGAAGTTGGAAGAGATATTTCAGCAGAAGAGTTAAAGGGTCAGCATGATTCCGTAATTCTCTGTACAGGTGCCCAGAAGCAACGTGATTTAAATATGGAAGGTAGAAATGCAAATGGGATCCACTTTGCGATGGATTACCTGACAACGTCCACCAAGAGCCTGCTGAATTCCAAGTTAGAAGAGGGTGAATTTATTGATGCAGAAGGAAAGAATGTTATCGTTATTGGCGGGGGAGATACAGGTGCTGATTGTATCGCAACAGCACTTCGTCAAGGCTGCAACAGTGTAACGCAATTTGGCAAACATCCGAAGCTCCCGCTCGCAAGGACTGAACGTAATGCTTGGCCTGAGTATCCGCATGTATTTACGATGGAATATGCGCTTAAGGAAGCAACAGCCAAATTCGAGGAGGACCCTCGTCACTATTCCATCCAGACAAAACGCTTTGTCTCGGATGAAAACGGGAAATTAAAAGAACTTCATACCATTGAAATGGAAAAAGTCAGAGACGGAGACGGAAATCTTGTGCTTCAGGAGATTCCTGGTACTGAAAAGGTTTGGCCAGCGCAGCTTGTGCTCATCGCAATTGGGTTTGAAGGACCTGAACCTGAAGTATTGAATCAATTTGGCGTAAATACAAGCAGAAACAAAATAGAAGCCAAATATGGAGACTTTACGACAAATGCGGAAAATGTCTTTGCGGCAGGGGATGCCAGAAGAGGGCAGAGCCTGATCGTATGGGCGATTAATGAGGGTCGTGAAGTAGCTCGGAAAGTGGATGATTATTTAATGGGAAGTACGGTACTGCCGTCTTATCTGGAGGTATAATAAGAAAAAGTCCCGGAATTAACTCCGGGACTTCTCTGCGTTCATTATCCTATCCAATTTTTCAAAGAAAATTTCCATATTCTCATCTGTTCCAATGGTAATCCGAAGATAGTTATCGATAGCTGGTTTTTTAAAATGACGTACGAGCACACTATCCTGTTTAAGCTTCGTATAGAGTTCCTCGGCTGTTTTATTATAATGACATGCAAAAACGAAATTAGTTTGTGATGGTAGCACATGGAATCCGCGTTTTTTCATTTCTGCTATAACCCATTCCCTCGTATGGATAACTTTTTCAATGGTGGCTGTAAAGTATTCGGTGTCTTTTACAGCAGCTTCGGCACCGGCAATAGCCAGTCGGTCAAGTGTATAGGAATTGAACGAGTCTTTTATACGGGTTAATGCCTCAATAAGATCCGAATTTCCCATCGCAAACCCTACTCGTAATCCGGCGAGTGATCGTGACTTTGACAAGGTCTGTACGATGAGTAAATTATCGTATTTATGAATCAGCGACGTTGCAGATTCTGATGCAAAGTCAATATAGGCCTCATCTATAATCACGACTTGATCCGGATTATTTTCTAAAATCTCAGTGACACCATCCAAATCCATATAGATACTTGTGGGCGCATTCGGATTTGGAAAAATGACTCCGCCTTCTGATTGGAAAAAGGCCTCCACAGGTATTGTGAAGTCCCTGTTTAAGGGGACTTCCTCATAGGAAATATTGAACAGTTTGGCATAAACTGGATAAAAGCTGTACGAAATGGCTGGGAAGCGAATGGCTTTACCAGGTTCAAAAAAAGCCATAAAGGAAAATGCCAATACCTCATCAGAGCCGTTTCCAACAAAAATATTATCCTGTGATAGGTTATGATATGCCGCAATTTCAGCTTTTAGCTGATCGGCGGTTGGTGACGGGTAGAGATTTAATTTTCGGTCAAGTTCCTTACTTATCGCATCAATCACTTTTGGTGATGGTGGATATGGGTTTTCGTTTGTATTCAGCTTAATGATGTCTTCCTGATCAATCTGTTCACCAGGTACATATGGTTCGGTCCGACTAGCAACCGTGCTCCAAAAGTTACTCACTGGCATTACCCTCTTTTTGAACATGCCGGCCGTGGAGTTCTTTTTTGAGATCGTCTATGCTAACATCAACTATTTCCATTAAAACAAGTGTGTGGTAAATCAGATCCGAAATCTCCCATGTAACTTCTTGTTTGTCTGTGTTTTTTGCACCGATGATAACTTCGCTTGCCTCTTCGCCAACTTTTTTTAGAACCTTATCGATTCCTTCATTGAAAAGATAGGTGGTATAAGAACCTTCAGCAGGCTGCATGCGACGCTCACGTATTTTGTGGGCGATGGTATAAATTACGTCGGTTGTGACTGCTTCTTGCTCATGCAGAACCTGATGAAAGCAAGTATTCTCTCCGGTATGACATGCAGGTCCTAACGGTTTTACTTGAACGAGTAGCGCGTCGGCATCACAATCAAATGTTATTTTTTTCACTTGTTGTTTGTTTCCGGAGATTTCTCCTTTATTCCAAAGTTTCTGGCGTGTTCTGCTGAAAAACCATGTTTCATTCGTTTGGATGGTTTTCAAGATCGATGCTTCATTCATATAGGCTAGGGTTAATACATTTCCGGTTTCAGCGTCTTGTACGATTGCTGGTATAAGCCCATTTTCATCAAAGGTTAGTTGCTTTATATCTACTTCCATTATGAGGGCTCCCTCCTTACGATAATTTCTTTTGCTTCCAAGTAATTTTTTAACGCTGGTAATTGAATTTCGCTATAGTGAAAAACAGATGCTGCCAATGCCGCGTCTGCACCGCCTTCCTTTAATACAGTAGAGAAATGCGCTTTTGTTCCTGCGCCGCCGCTGGCAACAATTGGAATATTAACCGATTCGGAAATTCTTTTCGTTAAAGCCAGATTATACCCGTTCTTTTCACCATCCACATCAATGGCATTTACAACAATTTCACCAGCACCAAGTTGCTCACCATGTTTTGCCCATTCGATGGCGTCCATAGAAGTATTATTTCGGCCACCTTTTGTGTACACCTGCCACGAACACGCAGAGGACTCCTTTGCGTCAATGGATAGAACGATGCATTGTGTGCCGAATTTTAAAGCTGCTTCCCGGATAAGCTCAGGATTGTTAACAGCAGCACTATTAATGGAGACTTTATCTGCCCCAGCACGCAGGACTCTATGAATATCTTCCAATGAACGAATTCCGCCACCAACCGTAAAAGGGATCGCAATTTCTGCTGCAACTTTTTCCACAACATCCAGGAAAATATCTCTGTCCTCATTGGATGCCGTGATGTCATAGAAAACCAGCTCGTCGGCACCAGCCTCGTTGTATCGTTTAGCTAATTCCACCGGATCCGCTACATCCTGGATGTTTTGAAATTTTTTCCCTTTGACAACCCTGCCGTTGTCAACGTCCAGGCAGGGGATAATTCGTTTAGCGAGCATGTGGATCACCCTCCATGACTGTTTCAAAATCTAATCTCCCGTCATATAAAGCTTTGCCTATAATGACGCCATATAAATGTAAGTTTTCTAATCGTTTGACATCGCTCTTGGAAGTAACGCCGCCTGAGGCAATGACGTTCATGGAAGTAGCCTCATTGATTGCCTGCAATTCGCTGAAATTTGGCCCCTGCAACATCCCGTCTTTTGCGATATCGGTATAAATAATCGTTTGGACGCCGGTTGTTTCCAGCTCTTTAACGAGGTCAACGGCTTTTATGGTGCTTGTCTTCGTCCAGCCATCTGTTGCGACATAGCCATTACGTGCATCAATCGATACGGCTATTTTATCCCCATATGTTTGAATAGCTTTTTTTAGAAAATGTTTATCATTAATGGCTGCTGTTCCAATGATGACGCGATCAACTCCAGCAGCAATATATTCTTCTATGATTTGTAGTGAACGAATGCCGCCCCCTAATTGGACAGGAATGGTAGTTTGTTCTGTGATAGATTTGATTAAGGCTTTATTACTGGTTTCTCCTGTTTTTGCAGCATCAAGGTCAACGATATGCAAATACTTGGCAAGGTGTTCTTCCCAGCTCGCTGCAATTTCTACAGGATCTTCACTATAGATTTTTTCTTTACTGTAATCACCCTGAATAAGGCGGACACATTTCCCGTCTTTAATATCAATTGCTGGAAAAAGAATCATGAAATCATCTCCCCAAAATTTTGTAAGAGCTGCAAGCCTGTTGCACCACTTTTTTCCGGATGGAATTGTATGCCGGTAATATTGCCTTTTTGTACGATGGCTGGAATTTTTCCGCCGTAATCGGTGCTGCCTAGTAGTGTTTCTTCCTGAAAGCTTGAGACGGCATAGGAGTGAACGAAATACACATATGCACTGTCTGTGATTTTAGTAAACCAGGGGCTCTCCTTTTCCTGTGTTAACGTGTTCCATCCCATATGTGGAACCTTGACGGAGTTGCTGATACGGCTAACTTCACCGCGGAGTAAGCCAAGCCCATTCCACATGCCATCTTCATAGCTGGTCTCGTAAAATAACTGCATACCTAAACAGATTCCTAGCATCGGCTTGCCAGCAGCAGCTTCATGTTTTAGTACTTCTATTAATCCTAACTTGTTCAGTGCCTCCATGGCATCGTTAAATGCCCCGACCCCAGGAAGTATGATGGCTTTGCTGTTTTTGATAACTTTAGGATCCGTGGTTAACTCAGAATCCATATTTTGCTTCGTTAAAGCGAACTGCAGGCTCTTAATATTCCCAGCGCCATAGTCTATTATTGCGATCATATTTTATCTCCTTTTTGGGGTCTGACCCCGCTACGCTAATGTGATAAAGCGGTGGGGGACAGACCCCCTATAGTGCGCCTTTCGTAGAGGGTACACCTTTAATTCGCTCATTTTTCTGACTGGCCTGATCTAGTGCTCGGCCGAATCCTTTGAAAATAGATTCTATGATATGGTGTGTGTTTTTCCCATATGCGAGATTAATATGAAGGGTTACGCCGGCATGGCGCACAAAGCTCAAGAAAAACTCTTCTACTAACTCGGTGTCAAACGCCCCAACCTTATCCTTCAGCCCCTCGACATTATAAACAAGATAAGAACGCCCGCTAATATCCAGGGAAATCGTAGCTAAGGCCTCATCCATTGGCGAAGTGACGGATGCATAACGCGTGATGCCTTCTTTACCTGCCAGCGCTTGATGAAAGGCTTGCCCCATTACAATTCCGATATCTTCTACGGAATGGTGCTGATCTACTTCCAAATCACCGGCGCAAGTCACTTGTAGATCAAATAAACCATGCTTGGTCATCAGTGTCAGCATATGGTCGAAAAAGCCAACCCCCGTATCGACCTGAGAAGCCCCCGAACCATCAATCGTAAAGTCCAAATCGATTGCTGTCTCACTTGTTATTCTATTTAACTTGTAATTACGCATCCGGATCATCCTTTCTAATCTCAATGGCATTTGCATGTGCTGTTAGTCCTTCTGTATTAGCTAAGGTTTTAATTTGCTCCGCACTTTCGAGCAACGCCTTTTGTGAATAGCTAATAATACTCGATTTTTTCACGAAATCATAAACACCGAGCGGGGATGCGAAACGAGCCGTACCACTTGTCGGTAATGTATGATTCGGCCCTGCAAAGTAATCACCTAAAGGCTCGGGTGAATAGTTTCCTATAAAAATTGCGCCGGCATTTTTAATGTACGGCAGCTTTTCGGTTGGGTTTTCAATCATTAGCTCCAGATGCTCAGGCGCAATTTCATTAACCACCTCAATTGCATTCATCACATCATCTGCAATAATAATTTTTCCATTCTGATCCAATGATTGCTGAATGATCTCTTTTCGTTCAAGTATGGCGGTTTGTCTTTCTATTTCTGCGGTTATCTTATCTGCTAGATCAGCACTTGTTGTTACACATATCGCACTTGCCGATTCATCATGCTCTGCCTGGGATAGTAGGTCTGCAGCGACAAATTTGGGCGTAGCGGTTTCATCTGCTACTACACAAATTTCGCTGGGTCCGGCAATCATATCAATCGCTACATCCCCGAATACCCACTTTTTGGCTCTAGCAACATAAGCATTCCCAGGGCCAACAATCTTCGCCACTTTTCCAACCGTTTCCGTGCCATAAGCAAGTGCAGCAATTGCCTGCGCGCCGCCGATTTTATAGATCTTGTCTACACCGGCTTCTTCCGCGGCTACAAGTACGTGTGGATTTATTTTACCGTCCTCAAGTGGTGGGGTAACGATCTGAATGTTTTCCACACCGGCTAATTTTGCTGGTATTACATTCATTAAAACCGACGATGGATAAGCGGCTTTCCCCCCCGGAATATAGACACCGACGTTTTCGAGGGGCGTAACCTTTTGTCCCAGCACAATCCCTGGCCTTTGATTCATAAACCAGGATTGTTCGGTTTGAGCCTGATGGAACGTGGTAATATTTTCTTTTGCCTGCTTGATAGAAGTTATAAATTCAGTATTAACCAACTGTCTTGCTTCGATAAATTCCTGCTCAGATACGATAAAATCGTCTAATTTAACGCCATCAAATTTTTCGGTATAGTAGGATAGGACGTTATCGCCATTTTTCCTAACTTCTTTTAGTATCTCCAATACGGTTTGATCCAGTTTCCCGTCCTCTGTTTGTATGGAAGAACGCTCATCGGAAGCCATGAACTTTTCTGCTGTTATTATTTTCATTCAAATCACTCCAAGGAAGATTTTAAATTGGTTATAAAAAGATCGATAGAGGCAGATTTCGTAGCAAAACTGGCTTTATTCACAATTAATCTTGTACTAATATCCTCTAATTCTTCAAAAATGGTTAATCCATTTTCATTTATGGTGTTGCCTGTTTCCACAATATCGACAATTATGTCAGCCAGCCCGATAAGTGGGGCCAGTTCAACCGATCCATTTAATTTTACAGTTTCAATCGATGTACCCTTTTTCTGAAAATGCTTTTTTGCAACTGCCGGGTATTTTGATGCGATAGTAAGGTTTTTTTCCGGATACTGATCGGGTTTTCCAGCAACAACAAATTTACATCTTCCAAGCCTTAGATCAAGCATTTCATATACATCCGCTTGTGCTTCGAGAATATTGTCTTTTCCCACGATTCCAATATCCGCTGCGCCTTTTTCCACATATGTGGGGACATCGACAGCTTTAACAAAAATTAATTTAATACTTTTATCAGCACTATAAAAGACTAGTTTTCTACTTTTCTCGTGGAGATCCGTAAAATATATACCTGCAGTTTCTAAAAGAGCCATCGTGTCTTCCGTTGTCCGTCCTTTTGCCATGGCTAGTGTTATAGGTTCCAATTACAAATCCTCCCTTTTCGCTTGAAGCCGTGCAACGAGCTCCTCCGTACCAGTGAAATCTTTCGTTTCGTTGTTTCCGCGAAGCAGCTGCTTATTTTTTTCGTAACGCACTGTATACAGAGCGTTAACTTCCCCGTTCGTATCATTTGGAAATGTTAAAACCTGATAGCCTTCTTCCCGCAGTTGATAAGCCGCGGCTAAAGCAACCTTTTGCTTATCCTTTACATAATAAATCACCATATCTGGAGGAGCGGAATGACCTGTGGCTAAATTTTGCTGACGCAGTGCATCTAACAGATAATCAATTTCAAAAGCAAATCCAATTGCCGGCATCTGCTTGTTTTCCTGCACACCTAAATTGTCATATCTTCCACCCATCAACACAGGCTTGCCAACGTTATTTACAAATCCCTGAAAAATAATCCCGGAATAATAATTCATATTATTAATTAAGCCAAGGTTGAACACCACATAATCTTCTGCTTGATAATCCTTCAGCACATTAAATACATCACTCAGGCTTTGCAGGATTGCTTGCATGTTCTCATTTTGAATAATTTCTTTTGCCCGCTCTATCACGTTTAAGGGATCACCGTATAATAGCGGTATTGCTTGTATAGCTGTTCGTAAATCCGTATCGATAGCCAAATTTTCAAGAAAAGGCTTTATTTCTACGATGTTTTTTGATTGAATAAGTGCCAGCAGAACCTCTAAATCATCCGGTTTTATAGCTGCTTTTTCCACAAGTTCTTTAAAAAAGCCTGCATGACCGATTTCTATTTTAAAATTGGAAAAGCCTAGATCTTTCAATGTGTGAATCGCTAACATCAGTACTTCAGCATTACTTTGAGCTGTATTTTCACCAAAATACTCAATCCCGGCCTGTGTTCTTTCTTTTTGTTCATCTCCGGCTGGTGTTTGGCGAAAGACATCCAATACATAGAAAACGCGCGGATAATTGGTGTTGTTCAATGCTGTCATTCGGCTTATCGGAATGGTTACATCAGGCCTTAGTACCATAACTTTTCCGGAAGCATCGACAACTTTTATCATTTCATCTTTATTGACCGTTCCAGTAAGCCCGGCATATAAATCATACGATTCAAATGTAGATGTCCGTATTTGTTTATAGCCGTAAGTAGTAAAGCGACACTTAAGTGTTTCTATAAGACTATCTCTCATTTGAAAATCTTCAACACCCGTATTCTGACTGTTATCAATCATGTATTGCTGCATCGTAAATCTCCTTTCACTTTCGCTTTATTACTTTATCGCTTTATTTAAGTAAAGTTATATAGTATTCTAATAAGTATAAAGAAAAAAGTCAACAAAAAAATAAGGTCAACATCAAAATCAATGGTTGATATCAGTGAATAATAGCGGAGGAAAAACGCGGAGACTCCTGTGGAAGGAAAGGCATAGGTAAGACCCCGCAGTGCGTAGCACAAGGAGGCTCACCAGCCGCCCACGGAAAGCGTAGTGTTTTTCCGCAGCGGTCACTACAAATTCCAAAAAGTAAGGAGAATTTTTCATGTTTGATTACCATATCCATAGTAATTTTTCAGCAGATTGCAAGACACCAATGGAAAACACAATTGAACAAGCGATAAAACTAGGTTTGGAGGAAATTTGTTTTACCGAGCATATTGATTATGATTATCCGGATACATCCATCCAATTCGAATTTGATTTGGATCAGTATGATAGGAAATTAAAAGAAATGCGAGCTGCCTATGCAGAAAAAATACAGATAAAAAAGGGAATAGAAATTGGCGTGCAGCCACATTTATTAACTAGATATGAAACACTTATGCAAAATGAGTCATTTGATTTTGTCATTTGTTCCATGCATACAACTGAAAAAAAGGACTTACATTCAGGAGACTTTTTTAAAAATCGTACGGTCGATGAGGCTCATCAAGCATACTACGAGGAGCTGCTGTTTTGCGTAAAAAACTATAAAAACTTTGATGTATTAGGACATGTGGATTTGATTAAACGTTACAGCCAGGAAAAAAGCAACAACGATTTTCATGATATCCTCACCCAAATTTTCAACGAAATTATTTCAAAAGGGAAGGGGATTGAATTAAATACATCGGGCGTGCGATATGGTCTAGAAAGCGGCATGCCAAGTGCGGATATTTTAAACTTATACAAAGAATGTGGTGGTGAAATTTTAAGCATAGGTTCCGATTCCCATGTGGAAACAACCCTAGCCTATCAATTTAAGGAATCCCTGAAAATGCTTCAAGCCATTGGATTCAGGTATGTGGCTACATTTGCAGATCGTAAGCCGGTGTTTCATAAGATTGAGAAGTTAACGTAAACTTCATATAATTGTCTTCGATAAAATGTTCCATAAATGCTATAATAATAAGAAGAGAATTATTGTCTAAACACGGTTTAAGTAAGTGAGGGAAAATGCTTGAAGAAGAAGCTCATTATAAGTTTAACATCATCATTAATTATGATAGTTGGTGTCGCCGCTATTTTATATATGCCAAATAAAGCTAAATCTGAACATTATAATGGTGATCCAACGGTCTTTGTTCATGGTTATAAAGGAACAACCAATTCATTCGGGTTCATGCTGGATCGGTTTGAAAACTCCTATCAATGGGCAAATAAAGCGTTAGTATATTATGTTTCCGACCGGGGCAACGTACGGGAATATAATCTGAGCAAAGGGAAACGTGAACCAACCTTGGTACAAGTTATCTTTGAAAACAACCGAGCCAGCTTTGATGATACAACATATTGGCTATCCTCCGCTTTGAATCACATGAAAGAAGCCTATTCGATTGATTCTATTAACCTTGTCGGCCACTCGATGGGCGGAATTGTCTCACTTAAGTATTTGCAGGATTATGAGGGAGAAGCATATCCGGATGTAAATAAACTTATCACGATCGGTAGCCCTTTTAATGGGATTTACAGTCATGAATATTTTCAAATTCATCGTGATGCGGGCGCAATCGATTTAAAACCGGGTTCACTTGCACTTCAGTTGCTGCATGATAAAACGATTCCGGAAAATACGGATGTGCTTAGTATTGGCAGTACAGGTGATACAGTAGCTGTGCCGGAGAGTGTACAGGCAATACGAAACATCGTACCGAGCGATCAATTGGATGAGATTATGATTGAAAACGAGAGGCTAGGACATAGTGCCCTGCACGAAAGCAAGCAGGTTGATAAAATAATTCATTCTTTTCTGTGGCAAGATGGTCCGTAATAACTTACAATAGTACAGATGAATATAATTATATAAATGGAACGGAAAAACTTTCTAAAGGAATGATATAGGTGGTAAATTATCATCATATGTACGAAAAACTAATAAAGCTAACACCAGAGAAAAATGTGATGGTGAATGAACCCTTAAAAAATCATACGTACACCCATCTTGGCGGAGAGGCTGATTTTTTAGTAACACCGGAAACGTATGAACAGGTGCAAGAAATTGTAAAGCTTGCAAACAAGGAAGCAATTGCATTTACCTTACTTGGAAACGGGTCTAATTTGATTGTTAAAGATGGTGGTATTCGCGGGATTGTTATGAACCTGCAAAAGCTGACTTCCATTAAAACAGATGAGAATATCATTGTCGCACAAAGCGGAGCAAGGATTATCGATGTTTCAAGAGCAGCTTTAAGCGAGCAACTCGCCGGTCTGGAATTTGCTTGTGGTATTCCGGGCTCTGTAGGTGGAGCACTGTTCATGAATGCAGGGGCATATGGTGGTGAAATTAAGGATGTTCTTGTAAGTACCAAGGTAGTTGATCTGGAAGGGGACCTCTTGGATCTAAATGCTGATCAACTGGATTTGTCATATCGCACCAGTAACATTCCTGAAAAAGGATATATTGTTTTAGAAGCTACGTTTTCATTAAAAGCAAGTGAATACGGGGCGATAAAAGCAATCATGGATGACCTTACCTATAAGCGTGAATCGAAGCAACCACTCGAGTATCCGTCTTGTGGTAGCGTATTTAAACGGCCGCCAGGATATTTTGCAGGGAAGTTGATTCAGGACAGCGCGCTTCAAGGCCAGGAAATTGGAGGGGCTCAGGTGTCACTGAAACACGCCGGCTTCATTGTAAACAAAAACGGCGCAACGGCAAAAGAATATATCGCTTTAATTCATCATGTGCAAGACACGGTCAAAGGGAAATTCGGCGTTAACCTTGAGCGTGAAGTGAAGATTATTGGGGAAGACTAGTATACAAGCTGCAGGTATCCTGATTGAGGGTGTCTGCAGTTTTTTTGTGGGGGTGGGGTGAGCGAGCGTGGGCCGAAGAGTGCTATACGCTGGACAAATAGTGATGATCGCTGGACAAATAGTGATGATCGCGGGACAAAAGAGAGTGCCCGCTGGACAAATAGCGCTGATAGCGGAACAAACCAGTCTGACCGCTGGATCAACTACTTTGAGCGCGGGACAAACAGCACTAAACGCCGAACAAACAAAATCGTCTGCTCAAATAAAAAAAGCGCCCCTGCCACACAGGCAGAGGCGCTATATCTATCTTCTGAAACGATGCAGAAAGCTTTGCAGGCGCTCATTTGTTGAATGTTCAAGCACTTGGCTTGGAGGTCCTTGTTCAGCAATGACACCATCATCCAGGAATAAGACTTTATCGGCAATATCAAGTGCAAATTCCATTTCGTGTGTAACGAGTATCATTGCCATTTCGCCTTCTTTAGCCAGATCCCGAATGACTTCAAGCACTTCTCCAACAAGCTCAGGGTCAAGTGCTGACGTTACCTCATCAAATAACATCACTTTTGGACGCATAACCAGGGCTCGTGCCATTGCTACACGCTGCTTCTGGCCACCGGAGAGCTGACTTGGGTACATTTCCAGTTTATCACCAAGTCCCACCTTTTCCAGCATTTCGGTGGATCGCTTCCGTGCTTCTTCTTTATCCACTTTTCGAACATGGATGAGTGCTGACATACAGTTTTTTAAAATGGTCATATGTGGGAATAGGTTAAAGTGCTGGAATACCATCCCTATCTCGTCACGCACTTCTCTAAGATGTTTTTCATTCGCTTGAGAAGTTTTACCGTTCTTTTCCATTTTCCAAAGATTTACGCCATCGACGATGATGTCACCTGATGTAGGTGTTTCCAATGTCATTAACATACGAATAATCGTTGTTTTACCAGAACCACTTGGTCCGATAATAGCAACTTTTTCAGCTGGTTTAATATCCAGGTCAATTCCTGTTAAGACTTTAACGTCGCCAAATGATTTGTGAATATCCTTAAATTGTACAATAGGTTCTAACATTAGGCCGCTCCCCCTTTTTCAATGGTACTCAATGCTGACTTTTTGTTAAAGTTTCCATTTACTCTGTTCTCTAATTTTTTAATTAAAATGGCAGATGGATAACTCATTACCAGGAATAGAATTGCCACAATCGTTAATGGTTCAATATAAGTCCAATGTTGTGCCCCGTAATTGTTAGCCATTTGCAAAATACCAACAACACCTATTGTCGATGCCAGTGGAACTTCCTTAAACATAATAATCAGGTAATTCCCAAGCATTGGTACAGTAGGAGGTATCGCTTGTGGTAATACAATTTTAGTCCATTTTTGTCTGGTTGAAAAATTTAATGCACGGGAAGCTTCCCATTGCCCTTTATCGACATTATCAATACCTGAACGGTAAACCTCTCCAATATACGTACTAAAATGTATACCAAGGCCGAGTACCGCACTTGTAAATGGACTTAAGGTTACCCCGACAACAGGGATCATTGGCCATGCATAATAAATAAAGAATAATTGAACAAGTGGTGGAGTGGAACGAATAAATTCCATTACCCATGTAACAACCCAGTGAAAGGGTTTATTTGGTATTCTTCTTAGAAATGTCCAAACTAAACCAAATACTAATGCAAATAAGTAACACGTAATGGTTAAGCCCAACGTTATTCCAATACCTTGGATAACGATAGGGAAGGCGTCAAAGAATGTCTCCCAGCTCCAGCTATTGTTATTCATTAACTAGCCACCCCTTTCTTGGAAATTTGCTCCATTTTACGGGTCAGCCATATTAAAGGAAGTGCCATAATAAAGTAGAATACGAGCACTAACAGGTACACAACTGGTGCCTGTGACAAATCGTTGCTTCTTAAAATATCTCCATAATATAATATATCTGTCATCCCAATTAGCGATACGAGTGATGTAGCTTTTAACATTTGAATAAGGTAGTTACCAAATTCCGGTAACATCATACGTACAGCTTGCGGGAAAATAACAAGGCGCATCCGTTGAAAACGTGACATATTAAGTGCTGTGGCAGCTTCCGTTTGCCCTTTAGCTACGGAAAGAATCGACCCGCGTACAACTTCAGACATATATGCTCCATAGTTTAAGGCAATGGCAATGACACCTGCCCACCAATTACTGCCAAGTTCAATTCCAAAAAGTATCGGGATTGCGTAATATAACCAGAATAATTGAACGATTAGCGAAGTACCGCGAAATACTTCCACATAAAAACCGGTGAATTTTCGTAGTACTATATTATTTGAAAGGCGGCATAATCCGGCAACAAATGCCATTAAATATCCAAAAAAGGCCGCAGCAAGAAGGACAGTAATTGTAATCGTAATCCCTTGCATTAATACTGGGAATATCTCCATCATCGCATTAATTGTCATCACTCCTTTGTATTATTGATTCACTTAACGTTAACAACACTCCGAAGTCAAGTTGTAAAAAATATAGGGTCAGCTCCCCTTGGGCGAGGAGCTAGACCCTATGGAGTAACTATTTTAGTACTTCTAATGTGAATTAATAATTTTCTCCGCTACATACTGATTCTGCTGTAACTTCTCCTGCAGCTACGAAATTACTCTCTGGATCAAATCCATTTGCCTCTAGGAGTTCAGCTACTGTACCATCTTCTTTTAATCCTTGAAGTGCTTCGTTGTAGGCATCACGAAGTTCGGTGTTATCTGGATGAAACGCTGGTGCACCATAGCTTGGCACGCCCTCAATATCCGGTTGTTCAAAGTTCTCTACGAATTCAATCTGTGATTCATCAGAAGTTTCCATTGCTAGTCTAAGCGTCATTTCTGTTGCTGTTGTAACGTCGGCTCTATCTGCTTGAACAGCAGAGAATGTTGCTGGAATATCCGGAGCAGTTGTTACTTGGCCGTCGCTTACACCCATTTCTTCTAAATAACCAACTTCTGTCGCTCCAGACATTACCGAGACCCTAATATCAGGGTTATTAGCAATGTCTTCATAGCTCTCTATACCTAATGGGTTTCCTGCCTGAACAACAAGCCCTTCCCCATATACCATTTCCGGTTCAGCAAATATTGCATTTTCACAACGATCAGGTGTGATTGCCATCCCTGCCGTAACAAGATCATATTGTCCTGCGTTTAGTCCAGGAATTAATTGGCCGAAATCCTGTAGTTGGGCATCCATTTCATCAACCCCAAGCTCAGCAAAAACGGCTTTCGCTATATCAACCGCTGCCCCTTTTAGTTCTCCGTCGTCTCCTTGATATCCGTATGGTTCTTCATTCGCAAAACCAACTGTTACCGTACCGGATTCCTGTAATTCTTCTAGTTTACTACCTGAATCAGAGCTACTTTCCCCGTCTCCATTATCTCCACTTTCGCCGCCTGCCTCTTCATCAGATCCCCCACAAGCTGCTAGTACAACAACGGCTAGCAAAAACACGAAACTAAGTAATAATTTTTTCATTTCTAAATGACCTCCCTTTATAATTTGAAAAAATGTAAAACCTTTCTCTTGGCATTAAAGAAAGTATAAAACTTTCTTTAATGCATAAGTGCAACTAAGCCTTTTGCCATAAAAGCTTAGAAAAAGCCAAGTTTTTAATGAAAAATGACTTTTATACTAGGTATAAATCACCTATGAAACTCGAAAAAAAAACTGCAGGATAGAAGGGGATTATCTTGGCAAATGGGGCATTCTAAAATGGCTTGCATTCCAAAGTATAAAATTGCAAAAAACCCCTTTAGTGAATGCCAAGATTCTAACGAGCAATCATAATATAATGTTATAGGTAAATTATAATTCATACAAACCCAGTATTTTTAGATTATTTGTAAAATAACTGCAAATTCTTTTATTAAATGAGTTATAAATACGTATACCGAAAAATACTGCGTTTTATTGCAATTTCCTTTTAGATACGCAAAATATGCATAAGTACATTGTATTTTTTAGAATTTTAAAATATTAATTCATAGATAGACAGAATGGTAGCAAACAAGATATTATTGCAGTGATATTGCGTAAAGTGAGGGCTTGAAAATGGGAGATTATATTATTGTGGTAATTGTTTCCATTATAGTTGTGATAGGAGTTTTGTTGTTGTCACTGTTGACGCTGTCCAAGGGATATGCATACAAGCATTCGGTCGATCCGCTTCCGGATGATGATAAATCAAACGAATCACAGGAGAAGGAGTGATTTAGGATGAAGTTTTCTACAATTGGAACAAGCTGGATAACTAAAAGCTTCATCGCAGCTGCTAATCAGTCAGGAAAAGCAAACCTTACATCTGTATACTCACGCTCAGAAGAAACAGCGAAGAAATTTGCAGCGAAAAATGCAGCACAAAAGTGGTACACGAATCTTGATGCAATGCTGGAAGAAGACACAGATTTCGTTTATATTGCTTCACCAAATAGCATGCATTTTGAACATATAGTAAAGTGTATGGAATATAAAAAGCATATTTTTTGTGAGAAACCGATGGTGTATACGCGTCAGCAATTAGATGAAATTAAAACGCAAGCAAAGAAGCATAGTGTGTTTATTTTTGAGGGATATAGGCATTTATTTTCTCCTAATTATAAAATGTTAAAAAGTACATTACCAAAAGTGGGACAGGTTCGCAGTGTGTTGTTGCAGTTTATACAATATTCTTCCCGCTATGATGCTTATAAAGGCGGAAGTGTTCCAAACGTATTTTCCAAGGAATTTGCGGGCGGGGCATTAATGGATTTGGGCGTCTATCCGTTAAGTATGGCAATCGATTTATTTGGTGAGCCCAAGGATGTTGCCTATTTTCCTGTGTTATTATCAAACGGGATTGACGGAAGCGGGACGTTAATTGTCACGTATGATGGTTTTCATGTAACCATTATGTGTTCGAAAATCGCTCAGGGAACCATTCCTTCTGAAATTCATGGAGAGAATGGGACATTAACCATGGATCATCTTGCCCCAATTCAATCATTGCAATTGTATGATCTAACATCGAAAGAAACGCAAGAGCTAGGACAGACGCAACATGATTTAGACATGGTATATGAAGTTGAAGCCTTTGTGAAAATGATTGAAGCGAATGATAGCTCGTACCATGATTGGTTATTGGAAAGAAGCAGGCAAGTTGTAGATGGATTGGAGAAAGCCAGGAAGGAGCAGAGGATTTTATTTCCTGGAGATTCGGTCTAGCCTGGTGACGTGTAAACAATAAAGTATGAAAAGGGCTACTAGTTTGTAGTCTTTTTTGTTGTATAAATGGGGATATAAACCACACAGCGATAGGATCAACCATATAGTGAGAGCACAACGTGCAAAACCGGGAGATCCGAGCGTCAAATCGGGAGAGCGCGACACTAAATCGGGAGAGAACTCCTGGAAACCGGGAGAGCGCGACACCAATTCGGGAGAGCACAACACCAAACCGAAAGAAACAACACCTCGTATTGCAATACTCCACATCCAGCAAGTTTGGATCTTTCAAAAGCAGGGTAATCTAATACCATAATAAAAATTTCATTGTAATAGTCGGTCGGAGGTACAGCATGAGCAATTCCAAAGTTTCCATCATTATCCCAGCATACAACGAAGAGGAGAATATCTATCCAGTAAATGAAGCGTTGGAGGAAGAGTTTGCTGGTCTTTCTTATTCCTATGAGGTTATTTTTGTGGACGACTGCAGCCAGGATGATACGCTGCAGACAATCCGTACGCTTGCAAATACATATCCAAACGTGAAATATGTTTCTTTTACGCGTAATTTTGGCAAGGAATCCGCTCTGCTTGCGGGGCTTCAGCATGCAAAGGGGGAAGCGGTTATTATTATGGATGCGGATATGCAGCATCCCCCCTCGCTGATTCCCAAGCTTCTGGAAGGATACCAAGAAGGGTATCAACAGGTGGTCGCAAGAAGGGATCGGAATGGTGAGGCCAAATCACGTTCCTTCCTTTCTTCCCTCTATTATAAGGTGATCAATAAGGTCGTGCAGGTGGAGTTGAAAGACGGGGAAGGAGATTTTCGGTTACTGGGAAGGCAGGCAATAGAAGCAATATTGGAACTAAGTGAGGGAAACCGTTTTTCAAAAGGGCTGTTTTCCTGGATTGGTTTTGAGAAAAAGACGGTGTATTTCGAGAACGTCGAGCGGCAGAACGGGGTATCCCACTGGTCTTTTAAGCAGCTGCTTAATTACGGGGTAGAAGGGATTCTTTCCTTTAATCAGCGGCCGCTTCGTGTTGTGCTTTATTGCGGTTTGATTAGTCTTCTTCTTGGGTTGATCTATATTTTCTCCATGTTTTTGATGATCATTTTACAAGGCGTGGATGAACCAGGTTATTTCACGGTTATTTCTTCTATTCTATTCCTTGGCGGGGTGCAGCTCGTGAGCCTTGGTGTGATCGGGGAATATGTGGGAAGAATTTATTCTGAAACCAAAAACAGGCCCCATTATCTGGTAAAGGAAAGTAATACGGAAAGGGAAGAAAAATGAAACGACTGAACAACGAATTTTTTAGGTTTGTGATTGTAGGCGGATTGAATACCGCGAATTACTATATTTTCTATGTTACTTTTTATAATCTGCTGGATTGGCATTATCTCCCTTCCCACCTCCTTGGCTTTCTTATCAGCATGCTCATATCATTTTTCCTGAACGTGTATTTTACCTATAAGGTGAAGCCCACGTTGTCCAAATTCCTTCTGTTCCCTTTCACACAGGTGGTCAATATCTCGGTTTCTTCCCTGTTGATCTACATCTTTGTCGATCTGCTAAATTGGAATGGGAATATTGCGCCGCTTGCTGCAGTAATATTCACCGTGCCGATCACATTTTTCATTACCAGTAAAATTTTGAAGAGGTAGGGCGTGAACAATCATGACGAACAAACAATGGATCCTGCTGGTGGGTGCCAGCCTATTCATCGCGATCTTGGCGCATGCCTTTTTCCTCTATCAGTGGACACAGGGCGTCTATATGGCAGGGCCGAATGACGGCTTGTCCCAGATGGTTCCTCTTCGCGCGATGCTTTATGAACAGTTCACCAGCGGAAACTTCTTCTATTCCTTTGAATTCGGTCTGGGAGGTGGCACTTACACACAGCTTGCCTATTATTATGGAATCAATATCTTTTTCTTTTTGATTACAGCGGTGGTCTTCGCTCTGGAATCCCTGTCGGCCATCCACGCACCGGATGTGCTGTTCTGGGCCCAAGCGACCGTGTTCATCAGCATCATTCGTCTCACCCTGATACTAATGATCACTACATATGTCTTTCGCTATATGAACATGCGATTGATTCCTTCGTTCATCGGTGCGATTATGTATGGAGTGTCCGCCATGTATTTCCGGCATGTGACGTTCTGGGAATTTTTCGGAGATGCTTTCCTGTGGCTACCACTACTGATTTTCGGGGTGGAAAAGATCATCCGGGAGAAAAAACCAGGCTGGCTCATTGCCGCGACTGCTATTTCCTTTTTTGACAATTTCTACTTTGCCTATATCAATGGTTTTTTTACAGGGTTGTATATCATCGCCAGGTGGCTATTCCCTCTGAATGCAAAAGAGATCGCAAAACGCATACAGATAAAATACTTTAGCATATCTGTACTCCTTGGGTTCGGTATTGGCTCGGTCGGATTTATCCCTGCCGTATGGGGGTTCCTGCAGAACGTTCGGCCACCATATGATGCCGAGATCCCGATATTGTCGTCAACGAGCAACATTCTGTATGACAGTGCGTATGTGATTGTTCCAGCAATCTTCGTGTTGATGCTCGGGCTCTTTTTCCTGTACAAAAAACCGCAGTTCCGGCTGTTTGTGGTATTAAGCCTGTTTATGCTTATTCTCCATTTTATTCCGTGGGCGGCAAGCTTCTTTAACGGCCTTTCCGCCCCACAGCAACGGTTTGAATACCTAGCCACCTTTACGATGGGCGGTGCAGTCGCTGCCGGTCTACCATACTTACAGAAATTGAAGCCCAAACAGGTGATTCAATTGGGAATATGGTTGGCAGCCGTTTATGCGTTATTTTATTTTGCAGATCCTACGTATGAAATCACCAGTCTGGCATCAGCTTCCTTTCCGATATTAGCAGCTCTGGTTCTGCTGTTGGTATATCTGCAAACGAAATTTGGAAAGCTGGCGTGGTATGGCCTGCTTACAGTCATTGTCCTGTCACAGCTGATTATCATGAACCAATACCAGTTCCACAAACTGTACGTAGACGGTGGGGTTCATACTACCACCAAGGACTACATTGTAAGCGACCAGTATGATTCAAAGGAGCAGCAGGAATTGATGGATAGAGTACTTGAATCGGATCCATCCGCCCTGTCTAGGGTGAGCTGGGTGACGGACTCCAGGAATAACACGCCGATCATCCAGGAGTTTCCTGGTACAAGTGTGTATTCAAGCATTCTCAACCAGCATCTTCTTAACTTTTATTATTACGATCTCGAAATTGATATGAAGCGGGAGAGTGTCAGCCGTTATTCCGGATTCGGGGACCGAGCAAATCTTCACAGCATGTGGCGTGGGAAGTATGCCATGTTTGAAAAAGGGGAGGAAGTAAATATCCCGTACGGTTTTGAACCCTATATGGATAGCGAAAATTATATCGTCTATGAGAATACCAATGTCCTGCCATTTGTTCGGACTTCTGATCAGATCTACAGTGAGGCGGCGCTCGAAAATAGTCACGTCCTTGACCGGGAGCAGGCAATGTTGCAGGGGCTTGTGGTCAAAGGCAGTACCAGTGCGGCGGAGGATGTTCCACAAAATGGCAACCTGATCGATCAGGCTACTGTAGAATCTGTCGGTGGGACCTATACTGATGGTCGCCTGCTGATTACGGAAAAAGAAGGCGGCCTGGACATTACGATCCCAGAAGATGCACAGGACACAGATACCGAGGATTATTATGTATCCTTTCATCTGCTAAATAATGTTGAAGACGCGCCAGGCTTCGGGCTGCATGTCAACGAATTCCAGACGAGCCGGAAATCGCGGACATCCATCTACAAGACAAATGTAAATGATATCACCATCCGCATTCCAAAGGATGAGACCATTTCCATACGGTTGCCAAAGGGGGATTACACCCTCACGGATCTTGAGCTTTATGCGGAAGATTATGAGACATTAGAACAAGTACACGAAGAATCAGAAGACGAGCAGAAGCCTGAAATAACCATGGATGGAAACAACATAACCATCGAAAACCTGCAATCGGATTCCCATGGCTATATGGCCATTCCGGTTCCTTATGAAAAAGGCTGGCAGGTCGAGGTGAACGGTGAGAAGCGGGATATCGAACAGGTGAATTATGCCTTCCTCGGCACCTCCATCCAGCCTGGGGATCATACGGTGGAATTTACCTATATGCCGCCCTATTTCAAGACGACCTTAGTAGTAATGGCAATTTCACTGCTTGTGGGTGTGATTTGGGTGCGGAGGGCTTGAAGGAAAGTATAGAAAGTATGAAAGACCCTTTGCTCGGTGGACCCTTGGGGGGCTGTTGTTGGTGTGTTCGGAATTACAGAGTGTTAAAATAAGGCTCTTTTCGTAAGCATTGTTCTTCGGAGTTGATATAAACTGCGACGTAATGTGCAATATTTGCCGCCGTCCAGGATCGTTCCGGGCAGTCGCTTTTCGCGGCAATTAGAACGCCTCTAGGTTACCGGTATTCGGATAATACTGTCTAAGCGGGCACGTAGAACCATTCCAATAATCTGGATGAAAAGACGATCCACTTCATACAAAGGACATCAATCGTTCGCCCGACGGTCTTGTAACTCGGCATGATCATGCAGGATAATATCCACTTTGCACCGATGCTGTCCTTAGCGAATTTATGGATTCACGGTGCCGAATAATAAGCGTGATGCATGGCGTAAAAGATTATGCCCGTCAATACACGGTGGGTGTAAGGCTGTGCCTCAAAGGAATGGTTCATAGTAGGTCAAGAATTAGCCTGTGTTTGCAAAAGAATTGTCACTGTTTCGCATTCTATATCTTATGTGTCCAAAGCAATAATCTTTTAGAAAACAGTCTAAAATAAAGGAGGAGGCGATTCGTATGAAAAAAGTTGATGTTCAAGGTGCAACGTTTTTAGATGAAAACGAAATTGAAACAAAGGTAGAGGAAGATGTTGAAGATGACACAGCGTTAAAAGAAAGTTTGTTACAGGCTAAAAAAGATATAGAAGAGAATTACTTTACTTCGGATGAAATGCGAGAAATGATATGAAGCGGGAGAATATAAAATAGCCTAGTTCAATCTCCTAGGCTATTTTCCTTTTTGCTAGCAAAGGCACCACACTTTTAGATATTCCGTTAGCAGCCCTAATGCTCTCTCTCCGTTTCCAAAGGTTTTAACTTACCCTCGATTTCCTCGCGCTGATCCTCAAAATAAGGCGGTAAGGCCAGTGATTCTCCAAGGTATTCAACATCCTCATCTGTAGCAAAACCTGGGCCATCTGTTGCTAATTCAAATAGAATTCCATTAGGCTCACGGAAATAAAGAGATTTGAAATAAAACCGCTCCACTAAGCCGGAATTAGGTAGCCTGAATTCCTGCAGACGGTCCCTCCAAAGAGTCAATTCTTCTTCATTAGCTACACGAAATGCAACATGGTGAACACTTCCACGCCCAGGTCTTTCACGCGGCAAATCATTACGCACCTCAAGATGGATCTCTGCACCAGTACCACCTTCACCGGTAGAAAAAACGAGAATATCTTCTTGGCCGCCAATTTGAGATGGGTAGCTGCCAACTTGTTTAAATGTAAGAAGTTCTGTCAACACGTTGATCGTTGGTCCAGGATCTTGTACGGTTAATTTACTCGGTCCGAGTCCAATAATTCCTTTTTCCACTGGAACGCTGCTATGCTCCCAGACCTTCCCACCTGCTACGCCTGCGTTTGTTTCATCAGAAATCAAAGTTAAACGCTGTCGTTCAGGGTCACGGAAATGAATGACTTTTCTCTCGCCTTGATTTGAGATCCCGTCATGATCAATGTCATATTCATTGAAATGATTTTCAAAGTAGTCTAATGCAGCATCATTTGGTACACGTAAGGAAGTACCGGAAATACTGCTAATTCCTTGATAGGTTGTTCCTGCATGCGGAATTTCGAAAAAAGTTAAGTCAGTCCCGGGATTTCCAACTTCGTCTGCGTAAAACAGGTGATAAACAGATGTGTCATCCTGATTAACTGTTTTCTTGACGAGACGCATTCCTAATAGTTCTGTATAAAAGTGATAATTATTTTTTGCATTTGCCGTAAGAGCCGATACATGGTGAATCCCTTTTAGCTCCATAGAAAACTCCTCCTTAGCAGGTAACTATAAGATTATCCTGAATTCAATATAAAATTAGTATAAACCAATTGTAGTAATTCGTCTACTTGTCTGCTTCATCTCGAGTCCCATCAGGAGTTGGCCGCATGCCTCTTTGGAGTTGGTTAATGCTTAATCCGAAATCCATTTGCAGGTGTGGGTAATCTCTGAAATTCTCCCAGTCGCCGCCCCATTCAAATCCTAATTCCTTAGCAAGACCAGCGACTTCAAACCAGTCTGCATCCCCGTTATCATTTCCGTCATAATGAATATCCCAAATAATATCACCATTATCATCAACAAGTGCATAATCTATGGCCAGTCCATAATTATGATACGATTCGCCACCTCTTGCATTTGTAACAATGTTTCCACTTGTCGATCTTCCTTGCTCATATAATTCATTTTGTCTTTCAATAGAACGCGTTTCATCCGTAATAACAACATCAATATCTATAGCTGCTGCTTGATCCAGCAGCTCATTTTTCTTTTCCTCAACAATTGGATGCAGTTCAGTTGGAAGGTCTGCATCTTCACCCATATCTATATAGTTATCTTCCATGCGATTATAGAAAACGAATATAATGATTAAAAATAAAATAATAATCATCCATGGAAAGAGTATTTTTTTAATGCCTTTCATGTTGTTAGATCCTCTCTTCTAGAACATTACTGATATCTATTTTATCACTTCATTGCGGGTGACTTCGAGCTTTTTATCCTGAGAGCTTCTCATAATTACTATCGAAATGAAATCGTAAAAAGGGGCATGGAATTCCAGAAAATTTTGCGTTATAATAAGGTCAAGCCACCTTGAGATAACGGTTTTCCTAAAAAATGAACTTTTCCACTTGAAAAATAAAACGTTTACATATATGATAATAGTATATGAGATCGATAGTTTGTTTAGTAAACAAATTAAAACATAAGAGGAGGAGACATAAATGAAATAGTTTTAACCGGAAAATCAAAGACTACTACACACAAAAATGAAGAAAGGTTGATGAAATTGAAAACATTTATTACCGATGATTTCCTATTATATAATGAAACAGCAAAAGACCTCTATCATAATACAGCAAAACATTTACCGATCATAGATTACCATAATCACCTGAACCATGATGAAATTCTGCAGGATAAAAATTACAATAACTTGTCTGAAATTTGGCTTGCCGGTGATCATTATAAATGGAGAGCGATGCGGGCGAATGGTGCGGATGAAGCTTATGTTACCGGAGACAAGAGTGATTACGAGAAATTTCTAGCATGGGCTAAAACAGTGCCAAATACATTCGGTAATCCGTTGTACCACTGGACGCATCTGGAATTATTACGTTATTTTGATATAGATGAAGTGCTCAATGAAGAATCAGCACCGGCCATTTGGGAGGAAGCAAATCGAAAGCTTCGTGCACCGGAGCTGTCAGTAAGGTCTATGCTTAAAAAAGACAATGTGGAATTTGTCGGAACAACAGATGATCCAACAGATGACCTCGCAAACCATATTCAATTAGCGAAGGAAGGCTTTTCTCCTAAAGTGTCACCATCTTTCCGTCCGGATAAGGGATTGGGCATTGAAAAAGATGACTTCCTGCCATGGGTGGAAAAGTTAGGTCAGGTCACGAGCGCTACGATTGAAACCTATGATGCTTTCCTTGATGCATTAGCCAAACGCGTAGATTATTTTGATGAGCATGGCTGCAGAAGCTCGGATCACGGGATCAATGTGTTATATTATGAAAAAGCATCAAAAGATGAAGTTGCCTCTGTTTTTGCAAAACGCTTAAAAGGGGAAGAGCTTTCTGCAAAAGAAGTGGATCAATTTAAAACATATACATTGCTCTCGCTCGGAGAATTATACGCAGATAAAGGCTGGGCTATGCAACTTCACATCAGCCCACTCAGAAATAATAATACGAAAATGTTTAAAAAACTTGGACCTGACAGTGGTTTTGACTCCATTAACGATCCGCAAATTGCTGAAAAGCTGGCAGCGTTACTGGATGCACTAGAAGAAAGAGATAAACTACCAAAAACAATTTTGTATAGCTTAAATGCGAATCATTATGATGTGCTCGGGGCAATGGCAGGTAATTATCAGAACGCTGAAATCCCTGGAAAGGTTCAGTTTGGAACTGCATGGTGGTTTAATGATACAATTGATGGCATGGAGAACCAAATGAAGACATTGGCAAACATCGGACTAATCAGTAATTTCATTGGAATGCTTACTGATTCGAGAAGTTTCCTGTCATTCTCCCGTCATGAATACTTTAGAAGAATCCTGTGTAATTTGCTGGGGTCCTGGGTAGAAGAAGGGAAAGTACCAAAAGATATGGCACTACTTGAGAAATACGTTCGCGGAATTTGCTACGAAAATGCGAAGCGGTATTTTTCCATCTAAGAACTGAAACTATAGGTAAGGAAGGTAATGAATATGGCACAACAAATTGGCGTTATTGGTTTAGCGGTTATGGGAAAAAATCTGGCTCTCAATATTGAGAGTAGAGGCTATTCCGTTTCTGTATTTAATCGTTCTCCCGAAAAAACAGAAGCTTTTTTGGAGGGCGAGGCAAAAGGTAAAAATTTTGTAGGAGCTACCAGTATTGAAGAATTCGTTAATTCATTGGAAAAGCCACGCAAAATTTTATTAATGGTTAAAGCAGGTCCTGCAACAGATGCAACCATCGAGTCACTGCAACCATACTTGGCAAAAGGTGATGTTCTGATTGATGGTGGAAACACATTATTTGAGGACACCATTCGCCGTAATAAAGAACTTGAAAAAACAGGCATCCATTTCATTGGAACCGGGGTGTCCGGTGGGGAAGAGGGCGCTCTGAATGGTCCCTCGATTATGCCTGGTGGTCAAAAGCAAGCTTATGATCTTGTAGCACCTATTTTCGAAGCTATTTCAGCAAAAGTGGATGGCGATCCTTGTACAACTTACATCGGTCCTGATGGTGCCGGCCATTTCGTGAAAATGGTTCATAATGGAATTGAATATGGCGATATGCAATTAATCTCTGAAGCGTATTACATTCTAAAACATGTGCTTGGCCTTGATACACAAGAACTTCACGAGGTATTTTCCGAGTGGAATAAAGGTGAATTGGATAGCTACCTGATTGAAATCACGGCAGACATCTTTACAAAAACAGATGACGAAACAGGCAAGCCGCTTGTTGATGTGATTTTAGATACAGCAGGTCAAAAGGGCACCGGAAAATGGACGAGCAAGAATGCCTTGGATTTAGGCGTACCACTTCCTTTGATTACAGAATCTGTATTTGCCCGTTTTATTTCTGCGATGAAAGAAGAGCGTGTAAAAGCAAGCAAGGTATTAAGCGGCCCGGTAGTTTCAACATTTGAAGGTAATAAAAATGAATTAATTGAAGCGGTACGGAAAGCACTGTACATGAGTAAAATTGTGTCTTATGCGCAAGGATTTGCTCAAATGCGTGCACAATCGGAAGAGAATGACTGGAATCTGCGTTATGGGGATATTGCAATGATTTGGCGTGGAGGCTGCATTATTCGTGCCAACTTCCTGCAAAAAATCAAAGAAGCATATGACCGTGAACCAAGCTTAACGAACCTATTGCTGGATCCTTATTTCAAGGAAATTGTGGAAGGTTATCAGTCTGCATTGCGTGAAGTTGTTTCCGTAGCGGTGAAACATGGGATTGCTGTACCATCATTCTCTAGTGCAATCGCATATTATGACAGCTATCGCTCGGAAGATTTGCCAGCTAATCTATTGCAGGCACAGCGCGATTACTTTGGTGCACATACGTATCAGCGTAAGGATAAAGAAGGCGTCTTTCATACAAACTGGGTTTAAGGATAAAAGAACTCCCCAATCTACATTGATTGGGGAGTTCTTTTATGATTCGGATGGGGCCATACTGCTATCCGAATACGTAAAGACAAGCGGGGCCGAGCTCGAGCGGGGAGTGTCTCAGGTCGAGCGAGAGGTAGCTCAACTCGAGCGAGAAGAGTATCAACTCAAGCGAGAGCGCAGTCCTCGCTCGGGCAGGAGTAGTTGTCGCTCGAATGAACCCAGTCCCCGCTCGAGTAGGAGTATCTGTTGCACGAGTGAGCCCTCTTCTCGCTCGAGTGATCGCGAACTTTTCCCGGTCGAGCACCAAGTTGATGAACTCGAGCGACAGCCCGTCCCCCGCTCGAATAGTAGAACTCCTGTCCTTCTACAGGCTAAAACCTATTGCACTGATTGCCCCATCTTCCTATCTGACGGGATATGATTTTCTGCTATATTTAAAAATAGCTCGGGAACTTCCAGGAATCGCTGAATCGCTAATGCACTTGCTCCCATTACACATGCTTTACTTCCAAGCTCAGATAGCGTGATTTCACGGTACTGACTCATGTTTGAGGTAAGATTGTTTTTAATTTCATTTATGACATTTGGAAATATTTGCAGGACTTCACAATTCAGGACAATTGTTTCCGGATTGTACAAATTGATCGTATTATTCAGCCCGATGGAGAGATAGGCGATATAATCATCCATCTGTTCAAAGGTGGCTGGATCCTGATTTGCGATTAATTTTTTCATATCTTTATGTGTGATTGTCGGCCTATTAAGTCTTTCAGCTAATTGCGCAAATAGACTGGGCTCTGAATTATACATTTCCCAACAACCGTGATTGCCGCATCTACAAGCCTTGCCACCTGGTGAAATAATCATATGTCCCATTTCACCCGCATACCCATGGTAACCCTTGTGAAGCACGCCATCTAGCATCATCCCGGCACCAATACCTGAGGATAAATTGATCGCAAGCAAATTATCGCTTTGATGATGTTTATATACTCTCTCCGCATATGCTGATAGGTTAGCACTGTTTTCAATTGAAATGTTTATATTTACTTCCTTTTCCAGATCGGCTTTGATGTTTTTATTATGCCATTGAAATTTCGGGACAAAATTAATATGCTCATCAATATTCACTGTTCCATGAATCCCGATCATGACACCAACCAATCCATAGCGGCTGTCGGTACATTTCTTGTTATATATGTTGATTTGCTTGGCCAGGGTTTGAACAATTTGGTGATAGTCTTCCGTCTTCGGGATAGCTATTTCACTGTGGACAGGATAGCCTAGTAAATCGGATACCGTATATTGTATTTTTGTATAATCAAGATCGATGCCAAGCACATATCCAGCTTTTCGATTAATGGATAGCATAATTGGTCTTCTGCCGATCGCATTATGCTCCTGCTGTGTTTCATAAATTAATTCTTCTTCTAATAAATTAGCAACCTGAACAGAGATTGTTGCCTTATTTAAGCCGGTTAGCTTAGATAAATCTGCCCGTGAAATCATCCCATGTTCAATAATCCGTTGTAAAATAACACTTCTGTTGATTTTTTTTATATAAGCCCCATCGCCTGTAACCATTTGTATCCCCCTTAATTTCCATCGTGCATTTGTGACTTTAGGTAACCGTTGTCATTTCGTTTGCGTACGCAGTAGATTTATTGACGCTAATGTACAACAGTGATATTCTTACATTAATTATAACCTTAATTTGTTTGGTGGACAAATTAAATAAATTAAGTTAAGAAATAGCCTACGTAACCTTGTGTATAACATGTAGTGAAAGGGTTTGCAAAATAACATAGGTATAAAATAAATGCAATATTTTATTGGTATATACATTATAACAGAAAAAGGGGATTTTGAAATGAAAATTCTTTATTTTGATTGCTTTTCTGGGATCAGCGGCGATATGGTCATTGGTTCTCTGATTGATGCAGGAGCAGATATGACTGTATTGGAGAGTGAATTAAAGAAGCTTCAAATAGATGACGAGTATGAACTGAAACAGAAAATAGTTGTGAAAAACGGCATCACCAGCACGAAATTTGATGTGGTATTGTTGAATGAGGAGCCTTCTCATCATGACTACGGGCACGAGCATAGTCATGAGCATCATCATGATCACGGTCATAAGCACAACCACGAACACCATCATGACCACAGTCATGAGCATAACCATTCGCATGATCATCATCACCATGATCATCGTTCCTACCGCGACATCGTACAGCTCATTGAAGCAGCAGATTTCCCGGAGCGGGTAAAGGATACAGCATTGAAAATTTTCAAGAAGATAGGAGAAGCGGAAGGAAAAATTCATGGGATGCCGCTTGAGGATGTCCATTTTCATGAGGTTGGAGCAGTTGACTCCATTATTGATATCGTTGGAGCGGCAATATTAATTCACGATCTCGAAATAGAAACATTCAAGGCGTCCCCAATTCCAGTAGGCTCCGGGAAAATTCATATTGACCATGGTGTTTATCCAGTTCCCGCACCAGCGACGCTCGAAATTTTACAAGGTGTACCATTAGCGCACAGTGATTTGAAAGCCGAGCTGACGACACCAACAGGAGCGGCTATTATAGCAGTTCTTGCAGAGGAATTTTCCAATACGCCATCCATGAAAGTAAATCGAATAGGCTATGGGGCCGGGACAAAGACATTTAAAGATCATCCAAATGTGCTTCGCGTTATGATAGGTGAATAATTTTTACGAAAAGAGGGAGAAAAAAGTGAAAATTGCTTTGATCGCGCATGATAAAAAGAAAGATGACATTGTTCAGTTTGCCGGGGCCTATAAATACAGCCTGAAAAAACATGAACTCTATGCGACAGGTACAACTGGACTGAGAATTGCAGAAAATACAGGATTATCACTTCATCGGTTTCAATCAGGGCCGCTCGGCGGGGACCAGCAAATCGGTTCCATGGTAGCGGAGAATCAAATGGACATGATTATCTTCTTTCGTGATCCGTTGACTGCACAACCGCATGAACCGGATATTTCTGCGTTAATGCGGCTTTGTGATGTGTATAACATACCTTTGGCAACGAATATGGGGTCTGCGGAGGTTTTAATTCATGCATTGGAGCGCGGAGATTTGAAGTGGAGAGAAATTATTCATGAAAAGAAAGATACATAGATTTGTAGAAATGGGATTAATAAAGCGAGGGCAGACCTTGCATTATTAGTCCTATTTTTGCAATTAAAATCCTATTTTATAACAGGTTATTTTCTTATAATAGAAATGCAAACACTTACATCGCAAATTAATTCATAAACAAATGAAAACGGATTCGAAATCGTCAAAAAATATACAAGGGAGAGTTGAATATGCAAAAAGTACGATTAGGTATTATAGGTTTTGGTGCACAAGGTGGCGCATACGCAGGGTTTATCATGGAAGGAAGAGTACCAAACATGGAGGTCGCTGCTATTTGCGACATTGATCCAGAGAAAAAAGCAGCAGCCGAAGAAAAGTATCCGGATGTTCCATTTTACGATAACTATATCGATATGCTGGAAAGTGGCAACATAGATGCAGTGGTTACTTGTGTACCGCACTATCTGCATCCGGAAATGGGTATTGAATCATTAAAGAGAGATATCCATGCGTTAGTTGAAAAGCCAGCTGGTGTTTATACAAAACAGGTCAAAGAATTAAATGAATTTGCGGTAACAAAGCCGGAAGTAACGTTCGGCATTATGTTCAACCAACGAACAAATGAACTCTATCAAAAAGTGAAAGAAGTTATTGATAATGGGGAAATTGGGGCTATCCGCCGGACAAACTGGATTATTACCTCGTGGTGGAGACCACAAGGCTATTATGATCAAAGCGCATGGAGAGCAACATGGGAAGGTGAAGGCGGCGGTGTACTTGTGAATCAGGCGCCACATCAGCTTGACCTGCTTCAATGGATTGCCGGCATGCCGAAGAAAGTATATTCCAATGTGAAATATGGTTATCAAAGAGATATTGCTGTAGAAGATGAAGTAACCGCAATGCTTGATTATGGCAATGGCGCAACAGGCGTATTTATTACCGCCACACACGATGTGATGGGTACAGACCGATTCGAAATCCATGGAGATAAAGGGAAAATTGTTGTTGATGATAGTAAGACTGTAACTATTAAACGGCTTAAAACACCGGAATCCGAAATGAGTGCAACGATGAGTATGCAGGATGTAGCGAGCATTTTCATGGGTGGTGACACAGGCGATATTTATGAGGAAGAAGTACTGGAGTTTGAAAGTGTATGGGGCGCACAGCACACAGCTGTTATGGAAAACTTCGCAGCAAATGTTTTAGATGGAACGCCACTACTTGCTCCTGGTAGTGATGGTATTAATGGTGTTGCATTGGCGAACGCTATTCATCTATCAAGCTGGTTAGGCAAAGAAGTCGATCTCCCAGTAGATGAGGATTTATATTTAGAGGAATTGAATAAGAAGATTGCAGAAGAGAAAAAATAATACGTCGTGGAGAGCGATAGAATCGATCGGTTGGGGGAGAATTAACCGGAGAGCAATAAGAATCAACCCGAGAAAAAGGGGGCGAGTTAATGCTGAACGTAGCTGTTATAGGTCTTGGAGATATATCTAAAATTCATCTTCCTGTTATTGAGAATAATCCGGATGCCCGATTAGTGGCGGTATGTGATAGTGATGAATCATTAAAAAACACTGCACCTGAAGCAACTTTTTACACCGATTATCAGGACATGCTGGAGAATGAAGCATTGGATTGTGTCCATGTTTGTTTGCCACATCACCTACATTATCCTGTGACAAAAGCTTGTGTTGAAAAGGGTGTACATGTCCTTCAGGAAAAGCCATTGGCGAGGAACGCAGAAGAGGGCATGGCTTTAGTAGAATTGGAAGAAAAATACCCGGACGTGAAAATAGGTGTTGCTTTTCAAAACCGCCTCAATGAGACCTTCGAAAAACTGATGGAAATACTTGAAAGCGGAGAGTATGGGAAGGTTACTGGCTTGAAAGGCCTGGTAACCTGGTTTAGACCGAAAGCTTATTATGATGTGAAACCATGGCGGGGGCAAATGAGGTGTTCCGGCGGTGGCGTCATGATTAATCAGGCCATTCATACCTTGGATTTAATGCAGCTTGTCGGCGGGGAAATTGAAACGATAAGAGGAACCGTTGATAATTTATTTGATTATGGGTATGAAGTAGAAGATACGGCTGTGGCCAATATTCAATTCAAAAGTGGTGCTACAGGTTTATTTTTTGCCACAAATACAAATGCGGCAAATTCCAGCGTGGAGTTTCAGGTTCTTTTGGAAAAAGGGAAATTAACGATTAAAGATAGTATCTTAACGAAGAAGAATGAAGAGGGTAAGAAGGAAAAGGTTATTGAAGATGCGAAGTTGCCTGGCGCGAAATTTTATTATGGGGCAAGCCATTCGAAATTAATTAATCAATTTTATGATTGTATCGAAAATGACACCCGGGATTATATCCATGCGAAAGACGCACAAATATCGATGGAAATGATTAGCGCAATTCGTAGGTCATCTGAAATTAAAAAAGAAATAAAGATGGAGGTATACCAATGAGACAAGGCAAAATCGGCGTACAGATGATGATGTTGAAAGGGAAAGTGGAAGAGCTCGGCGCCTATGAAACAATGAAACAATTGAACAAGCTTGGCTTTGGTGCTGTGGAAGTTTCGCAAATTCCAATGACAGAAGACAATGTAGCAGAATTAAAACGGGCGAGTGAAGATTTTAATATTAAGATCGCAGCAATGTCTTCCCCTTTAGAGCCAATGTTACCTGGTGCTCCCGGAGAAACACTAACAGACGATTTTGATAAGATTGTTAATGATTGTAAAACACTAGATTGCAATTTCCTTCGTATTGGGATGCTTCCATTAAACATTATGGGCAACAAGGATCAGATAATGGAATTTATCAAGCGAGCGGAAGCAATGGCAGCGCGCTTAGCAGAGCATGGAATCGAATTGTATTACCATACACACCATATCGAATTCCAAAAATACGACGGCGAATATTTACTTGACCTGATGAAAAATAATACGTCCAAGCTTGGCTTTGAATTAGATGTCCATTGGATTCAAAGGGCTGGCGAAGAACCTGTACAAATTATTAAAAACTATAAAGACAGAGTCTCCCTATTACATTTGAAAGATTATCGTATTGGTGAATTGGATATTCAAGAGGAAGATCTTCAAGATATGGGCAAATTTTTCGGTAAATTTACCGATCTGATTGAATTTGCGGAAATAGGCGAAGGAAATATTGATATGAATGCGGTAATTGACGCTGGCCTTGAAAGCGGCGCTCAGTATTTCTTAATCGAGCAGGATGATACGTACGGACGGGATCCGTTTGACTCTCTGAAAATATCTGCGGAGAACTTGAGAAAACTCGGATATGCGGACTGGTTCTAGAATGTTACAAGGAGTGATGATATGAGTAAAGACGGCATGAATTATGCGCCAAAAGGCAAGCCCAATCCGGTTGTTAAAGAAGGAGAATTTCAGGTTGCAGCAGCTGCACTTGATCATGGCCATATAAACGGCATGTGTAATGGATTAGTAGAAGCAGGTGCCACATTAAAATGGGTATATGATCCGGACCAGGAAAAGGTGAATGATTTTGTTGAACAATTTCCTGGAGTTGAAGTGGCAGACTCCCTCGAGCAAATTTTAAATGATGAATCTATCAAGCTAGTAGCAGCGGCAGCTATTCCATCAGAAAGAAGTGCGCTTGGCAATAAGGTGATGGAAGCGGGAAAAGATTATTTCACGGATAAAACTCCTTTTACAACCAAAGCACAACTGGAAGAAACGAAACGTGTCGTGGAGCGAACCGGCCAAAAATATATGGTGTATTTCAGTGAGCGCCTCCATGTCGAGGGTGCTGTATTCGCAGGTGACTTAATCAAAGATGGAGCAATTGGAAAAGTTATTCAGGTGACTGGCTTTGGGCCGCATCGTCTGAATGCGCCAAGTCGTCCGGATTGGTTCTTTAATAAAGAACAATATGGTGGTATTCTATGTGATATCGGGAGTCATCAAATTGAGCAGTTCCTCTATTATGCAGGCTGTGAGGATGCGGAAATTCTGCATAGTAAAGTAGGTAATTATAATAATCCCGATCACCCGGAACTGGAGGATTATGGTGATGCGACATTAGTTGGTGATAATGGGGCAACACAAATTTTCAAAGTAGATTGGTTCACACCGGATGGATTGAGCACATGGGGTGATGGACGTACCTTTATTACTGGAACAGAAGGAACGATTGAAATTCGTAAATACGTGGACGTGGCGCGCGAGGAATCAGGCGACCATCTTTATCTAGTGAACAAGGACGGGGAAAGGCATTACGCACTATCAGGTGAGGTAGGCTTTCCATTCTTCGGAGCATTTATCAAAGATTGTATGAATCGTACCGAAAATGCAATGACGCAGGAGCATGCCTTTAAAGCTGCGGAATTGTGCTTGGAGGCGCAGGAGCAAGCTGTTGTTGTGACTTAAGGTTGTAACAATAAGGTTTAGATTACTTACAGATATTTAAATTTGTAATGTGGTTGAGCATTGAATTGCAAAGCAATTTGATGCTCTTCTTTTTTAAAAAGCTAGTGATGTTATTCCATGTACCATGCTTCGAAACTAATCATTGAAAAAAGGACCGGGCGGGGTGTGCCCGGTTTTGCTTATATCCTAAACTATAAATACAGTTCACTCCATCGTAATTTAGCTTCTTCCTTTAGGCTGTTAATATGTTCTGTTATTACATTTGAAAAAGCAGAAAAATCACGTTCCCTCATTGCTTCGTATAAACGCCAGTGGTCTGTATGTCTTTTCGTTGTGCTTTCAAGCGAGGTAGAGTGGACGATACGGGACAAGGACACATGGGTGTTTAACGAGGAAAATAGTTCTTTTATTTTATTATTTCCTGTCCATTCTATTAAAGTCATGTGAAATTGCCGATCTATCTTATTATAGGTCTCAAAAGGAAAGGGAGTAGCTTCGAGGAGTGAATCCATCTCCTGGATGATTTGTCCCCAATTTTCCACTTTATTTGCTGGAATAGTTTGAATCACTTGCTTGGCAGCCCATAATTCAATCATTAATCGAGCATCAAGCACCTCAATAAATTCAGTAAAATTTAGTTCTGTTACGTAAGTACCTTTACGAGGGATGATCTCTAGTAATCCATCATAGACAAGTTGATTGATTGCATCTTTTACAGGAGAGCGGCTTACACCAAATCCATCTGCTAACTTATGAATATCTAACTTATCACCAGGTCTATGCTCTCCAGCAATTATTTTACTACGTAGTACATCGTATACCTGACTAGTCAAAAGAGAAGTTTCGATTTTCGTCATGATTTTATCCCCCTTCATCAATTTTAATACGTTGTTCCCGCTCAGATAACTCTATCAATACCAATTATTATATATTGTTTTATAAAAAAAGAAAATGCATCTTACTTAAAGCTGTTGACATCCTATTAATAAATATTGTACTCTATTTAGTGTGATATGTGAAATGTCACATGTTACATTTCACATTTAAAGAAAGCGATTTCGATAATATTATCCGTTTATTAAATGTCGCTTTGGACAGGGAGTACCAACGATAGAAGTCTTAATAATACAAGACAAGGAATGAGAGCCAATAATTTTTTTTACGAATAATTTCTTTGTTATGAATGAAAGGGATTACAGATTCTATTAAAACGTAGGGGGTATAAATAAGATGAAAGCAGCTTGTATTCCAAAAGCAAATACGATTGAATTATT
Source organism: Virgibacillus sp. NKC19-16 (assembly GCF_021560035.1). NCBI lineage: Bacteria > Bacillati > Bacillota > Bacilli > Caryophanales > Bacillaceae > Virgibacillus > Virgibacillus salidurans. Next base: position 575,783 of record NZ_CP074373.1, read on the forward strand.
AGATGTCCAAGAACCAACTATAAATCAGGAAAACGAGGTAAAAGTAAAAATCAAAAGGGTTGGTATCTGTGGGTCAGATATGCATATTTATCATGGCACCAATCCGCTTGCAACCTATCCTAGAATCGTTGGACATGAAGTAACAGGAGAGATAGTGGAAACAGGTAAGGATGTAACTGGTGTGACAGTTGGTGATCATGTAGTAATTGAGCCTATCACCTTTTGCGGCAAATGCTATGCATGTAAAAATGGCAGTCCGAATGTATGTAAAGAAGTTTCCGTGTTTGGTGTACATGAAGATGGAGGAATGAGAGAGTTTGTTACTCTCCCAGAAATACAAGTGCATCAAGTAGATTCTGAGATTGAGTGGGATGAAGCAGTAATGGCTGAACCTTATACCATTGGTGCCCAAGCTACGTGGAGAGGTAATGTTAAGGAAGGACAAACAGTCTTTATCCAAGGTGCTGGTCCAATTGGTATAACTGTATTAAAAATGGCTAAATTACGCAGTGCGACTGTCATTATTTCAGATTTTACAAATGAACGCCTGGCGTTTGCAAAAGAAAATGGCGCTGATTATACAATCAATCCAAAAGAGGTTGATGCTGTGACGACAATCAATGAAATAACAAATGATGAGGGTGCGAACGTTGTCATCGATGCAGTAGGAGCTCCTCAAACATTTGAATTGGCTGTTGAAGCTGCATCGCCAGCAGGTAATGTCGTAACACTTGGATTTAACGAAACGCCATCATCCATTGCCATGATGCATATTACGAAAAAGGAATTAACCATAACTGGATCAAGACTTCAAACCAATCAATTTGGAAAAGTTGTTGAACTGATAAACACAAAACAATTAACACATAATGGTCTAGTGACGCATCGGTTCCATATTAACAACCTGAAAGAAGCATTCGAGTTTATTGAGAAAAACCCGGATAAAGTAAGAAAAGCAGTTATTGAATTTGAATAAGGTTTTGATCAGGGCATTAATAGCGTTAGGGTTACAGATTAGAGGAAAATCGTAATCACAAAAACAATATTAAATCAATAGTAACCGCTATCAATATGAAAAATAATATCTTTATATAAAGGGGAGAGAAAGATGCCATTACTAATCGTCGCGCTCGGCGTTGTCTTATTACTAGTTTTAATAATGAAATTCAAAGTAAACACGTTCATTTCATTAGTTGTTGTTTCATTTGCCCTTGCATTGGCATTGGGCATGCCGATAAATGAAATTGTTGCCTCCATTGAATATGGTTTGGGCGATACGTTAGGTGGAATTGCATTAGTCTTTGGACTTGGTGCTATTTTAGGCAAATTAGTCGCCGATGCCGGGGGAGCCCAGCGTATTGCCATGACGTTGATTCATAAATTCGGAGAAAAACGCATTCAGTGGGCGGTTGTTGCTGGTGGTTTCATTCTAGGGATTGCACTATTTTTCGAAGTTGGGCTCGTATTATTAATCCCGATTGCTTATCAAATTGCTAAACAACTAAAAGTCCAGTTTTTCTGGTTAGGATTACCAATGACTACTGCTTTATCGGTAACCCATGCGTTCTTGCCTCCATCTCCAGGTATTACCGTTATTGCTCAGCAATATGGTGCCAATGTGGGGTTGGTATTAGTATATGGAATTATCATTGGAATTCCAACAGTAATTATAGCAGGGCCATTATTTACGAGATTTGCACAAAAAATGGTTCCATCTGCATTTGAAAGAGAACCATCCGGCAGTATGGCCTCTATTGGGGAAGCAAAAGAATTTAAATTGGAAGATACTCCTGGTTTTGGGGTTAGTTTATTCACATCTTTATTTCCTGTAATTTTGATGGGGATTTCTACAATTATTTCGGTAATAAAAGACTCCATGGGAATTTCGGATAACGTATTCTTTGATATTGTTGCAATGCTAGGTGCTCCAACAACCGTTATGCTGCTATCTGTTTTACTTGCTATATATACCATGGGAGTAGCAAGAAAGATACCAATGAGCCAGCTTATGAAATCAGCGGAAAATTCTGTTGCTGCCATCGGTATGATGTTACTGATCCTAGGTGCAGGTGGTGCATTAAAACAAGTATTAATTGATGGTGGAGTAGGAGATTATGTTGCGCAGATCTTTGAAGGAAGTACCATTTCTCCAATACTATTAGCTTGGTTGATAGCTGCTTTGCTAAGAATTGCACAAGGGTCTGCAACTGTAGCTGCTCTAACAACAGCTGGGTTAGTAATCCCAATGATGCAGGGTTCAGATGTTAGCCTTGAACTAATGGTGCTTGCAACAGGTGCAGGAAGTATTATTGCTTCTCACGTAAATGATACTGGATTCTGGATTGTTAAAGAATCCTTTGGCTTAACAATGAAAGAAACATTTGCAACGTGGACAGTGCTGGAAACAATTATTTCCGTATGTGGACTTGTGTTTGTTCTGTTCTTAAGCTTGTTTATTTAGAATGATAGATTGAGATTAGAACCATCGAATAGTGATTAGCGCTGTTCGGTGGTTTTCGTTGTACACAATTGTAAAAATCTCTCATGGGTCTAATAGGAAGGATGAATAGATGGAATAATGCTAAAATATAAATAAAGAGTAATGAAGTGAGAAAAATGTTAGAGAATGAAAGTAAATATGCAAAAGATGATTAAGCACACTAAATAAATGAAACGATGCCTCTTACTGTTCATATGGATCAGAAACAGTTATGATAAATAATTGTCTTAATAGATAGAAAGAGGTAGGTTTGAATGACATCCCAAACTTATAACAGAAAGACAATTGTGGCCTTGTTATTGGCTGGGGCATTTATTTCAATTTTAAATCACAATGATTACAGCAATCCCTCCGATTATGGAAGAAATGCATGTTAGTGCCAACACAGCACAGCCCAGTTGGTTAACTACTGTTTTTATGCTCGTCAATGGTGTGATGATTCCCGTTACAGCCTTCTTGATTGAACGTTTTACAACACGGCAGCTCTTTATTTCTGCAATGAGCATTTTTGCCTTTGGAACATTGATAGCCGGGATTGCGCCGAACTTTAGCGTTCTTTTACTTGGCCGAATTATTCAGTCAGCGGGTGCCGGAATTATGATGCCGCTGATGCAAACGGTCTTTTTATTAATTTATCCGATTCATAAGCGCGGTGCGGCGATGGGGCTCGTTGGCCTGGTTATCCAATTTTCCGGTTTTACGTTCAACATCCGCTGTAATTGTTCAACAGTCGTGCCTTTATGAACGTTCGCATCGGCTACGTCACTCTCAATCCAGGCTGCTTCAGATGCGACAATATAAGATGACTCGAAAAAGGGAGATAATTTTTAACAGAGCAAAAACAACGCCTTTTTTTCATTGTTTTTTTTACATCCTGATAAAGTTCCCTGTTAAAATCACCGCTATTATTTAGAAATGTTCCATCCATATCAGATAGCACTAATTTATTCATGTGATTTACACCTTTAAATTTGAATTGAATGTAACGTAGTGCTGCTTTAAATGCCAGCACTACGTTAAAGCATTAATTCATTGTAACTTTGTCTTCTTGAAATTGAGGAAGATGCTCTTTATGTGCCTCCATCATTTCATCAACAATTTGTTTTGCAGTTGCGTCACTTGGTGTTAGCGGATTAATCGTTAAAGGCAAGTACTGCTTTATTATAATCACCAGTCACAGCTGATTCTGCTGAAATGCGTTCGAATGACTTAATTTGCTGGACAAGTCCTCTTGTTGCCACTGGTAGATCTCCCATCGCCAACGGTATTGGACCATCTTTTGTAATCACACAACTGATTTCAACGGCTGATTCATGTGGGATACTTGGGATTGCACCACGATTGATCGTGTTTACCGGTTGAATGTCGCGTTTGTCGTTGTAGATAGATGTAATCAAACGAACCGCTGCATCGGAATAATATGCGCCGCCCCGCTCTTCCAATTGAGGTGGTTTAATGTTGAGATTCGGATCTTTATAAAGCTCAAACAAATCATTTTCCAATTGTTGAACGACTTCAGCACGCGTACCTTCTGTCTTGGAACTTTCAATCGTCTTATCCAACATTTCCTTCGACTTGTAGTAATACATATGGTATGGACAAGTCAAAGCATTTAACGATTGAATAAATTCAGGTTCCCAGCCCATTCCTTCTATAAAATATCTGATATAGACATCCCATATTATGTAACAGAGGAGTGGTTTGAAAACGCAAATATTACGACACAAGTACCTGTGATTTATATTCTGGAAGCACTGGCCCGTGAAATATATAAGCTTGGGTGAATAAGAGGCTGAGCTAGCTATAGAGCCCGAAAATACCCTTTATTGAAAACATTATCTTTATATCATTTAAATAAAAAGGTGGATGTCTGCATAAGTGGACATCCACTTTTGTGCAAGAGAAAGCGCATTAGACTAATTTATTGTCGGCTCTCTAACTCATAAGGTTTCCAAAAAGATCTAGAATAAATTGATTACCATGGAGGAATTCTGTTGTCTGATTATTATCTAACAGAGTGGATGGATAAATAAATATGAATATGCTAAGATATAGGTAAGGAAATAATGAAGTAAGGAATACATGAAAGGATGAAAGAAATGGAAATGTATAAAGCGAAATCAGCTCGTCTAACTTCAAAAGGTCAAATTACAGTCCCAAAAACAGTACGCCAAGCACTTAATTTGGAGGAAGGTGATCAAATTATATTCGAAGTGGAAGGCGATGGGAAAATGGTTGTGAAGAAAGGTGCATTAGTTGTTTTCGATGAATTTGCAGATTCGATTAGCCGGGAAGCCAAAGAAAAAGGGATCAGTGAAGAAGAATTGCTGGAGGACTTGAAACAGGTTCGAAAGGAGATGTGGGATGAACGAAACAGGAAATAAAATTCGAGTGTTTATTGACTCGAATATACTCATATCGGCTTTACTTTCAGAGAAATCCCATTGCCGCCGATTAATAAGAGTGCTAATACAAGATCATATTCTTATCTTATCCAGCTACTCGATAGATGAAGTTTCTCGTGTTCTAAAAAGGAAATTTCCGGACAAATTAGTCGAATGGGATTACATGTTATCAAACATAGACTTTGAATTAGCCTATTCTCCCGAGGATATCTCTTTGTTTGATGTACCACACATTCGAGACGAAGAAGATTTACCAATATTATTATCAGCTTTAAATGTTAAACCAGATATCTTTGTGACTGGCGATAAGGATTTTCACACGGAGGAAATTCAGGAATTCCTAGTCGTCTACACACCGGCGGATTTCCTTCGTGATTTTACATAAATAGATAATCTCTTTTTGGGATGCAACAAGGCCTTTCTATTTGATAAAAAGCGTCCCATAATTTCTTTTCCTAGTATTTTTGGAAACAGCCCGGTTATGTTTTTGTGATTTTTTCCTGGAATATCGACAACTGTATACTAATGGTTTATCCATTTATCGTATACGCTCAACAATTAATGAGACCAACGACAGCGCTACAGTAGCATGTCAAAGAAGTAAGCAGCTTGATGACTTCTTACTTCTTCTGAGAATCAATTATAAATCAATTACTTTAATTCTATACAAGTTCTATAGAGCTAAAGAATCACTATAAAACTTTTCGGTATAATAAGGCTGTGATTCGTCATTAAAAGCCACTCCTACTCCTAAATTTCTATAATTCTCCCGGAGGATGTTTTCCCTGTGTCCCAAGGAATTCATGAGCCCCTCGTGAGCAAAAATGCTGCTGTACTGGCCGTATGCAAGGTTTTCACCAGCGGTCGTAAAACCAATATCGTCTTCCTCCATACGATCAAATGGAGATTGGCCTTCTAAATTTACATGATCGAAGTATTGATTTTCCGCCATGTCCAAGCTATGATCCTGAGCAGTTTCTCTAACCTCATCATCCCATGTAAGAATAGGCAAATCGTGTTTTGCTCTTGTGGCATTTGTTAAATCAAACAACTGATATTCTAAGCCTTCTTGCAGCTGCTCGCTAGGTTCTGCATAAAACGCATTTTTGTTTTGTTCGAGTTCTTCATCGATAACTTGGATGGCAGTAACTGTATTATTTTCGTGCTTATCATAAAACATAGTGACATAGTTGTTGTCGATCTGGAATACATCATATTCTCCATTATCATTAATCTGATAGTTGACCAAACCTTTCCTCATGGACGATTCAGGAGTACCGAGATGCTCATCAACAGATTCTTTTGAGCTTCCGAGTTCTATTCCGGTTGGAGAGGCAATCAAATCTTGGTTGGTATAAAGGCCACGAACGGTATCTTCTTCGTCATAAGCAACCATAATGAAATTTTGATAGTTTTCATGATAGGCTTCCCAGTCCACACCATATTCATTTTCCGAAGTCCGCTGTGGTTCTCCGGTTTCCTGTTCAACTTCAGCTCTGGAATCACCTATTTCAATATTATGAACCGAAAATATTTGATCTGTGGGGTCTGTTAATTCCGGTGTTTCAATGTCCGTATCGTTTGATTCTGATTCTGGCGTTAGATCATCAATCGTCGCAAACAGAGAATTCAATTGCTGATTTAGACTGTCAATTGCAGCATCGATATCTGGATTATCCTGTGCCCAATCGACTGTAGATTGGATGGGATCCATCACATATGAAGAAACAAATTGTTGAACTGGCTCTTCCCATAACGGCTTTGAAACATAGCCGATAAACACAATCATTAATAGTAGAATAAATCGTTTCACTGCTACACGCTCCAATTTTTATAAAATATACGGAATGTTCAGGGGGAACAATCCTCTTTAGGCATGGTTCTTTTTTAAGATCATAAAGTATTCTATTGCAAAAGTAAATGAATTGCTAGTGATCGTTGATAGTTGGACATTTTTGGCTAAAAGTGAAGGGAAAACTTGTTGAAGACAAAGGGACGGACTAAAATTTTAGTACGTCGAACGAATAGTAAAATGCGATTAAAATTTAATTAGTGAGCATGCTCTCAATCTGTTCATAACTAACACTTGGCTCTGGGTAAACAGCATCTATTTTAGCCAGATCCTCTTCTGTAAGCTTGATGTTTGCAGCTTTTACTTTATTTATAACGTGTTCAGCATTACTGAATTGTGATATAGCAATGGTGTTCCCATTTCTAACACACCACGCCAGTAAAATTTGAAAAACATTTGCATTATACTTTTTTGAAGAAAAAATCTTAGAAGATATTGACAAAAAATGCAAAAGATAATGATTGCTTTAATTGTGGCGGCAGGGACAGACGAAAAATATGAAAAAAACGTAGGTGTGAGTATATCCCATTTTTTGCAAGGGTAGTGTTTAATATGTATTAGAAGCTAATCGACCAATGGATGTGGATAAGCACAAAAAATTGGAATCGGCTAATGAACATCTCTTTAGGCCCTGCCATGATGGGGATCAAAGTATATTTATCGGATGCGCCTTTAGCGAAGGGTCAATACTTCCAGGCCTAATAATCTTTATTTTTAACCATGAGAGCCAAGATTTGCACTGGATTAAATATGGTTTGGAAAGTCACCAGTTTTTTCGCTGATGTCGACGTATTTTTTAAAAATAAATTCAGACGAAACTCTCAAATTCTGATTGACGAACAGTTAGAGAAATGCTATCCTTAAATTAGATAATTTGTTTATCCAACAAACTAAATAATTTAACCTCAAACTTTATCTAAGCGTCTTTTTGGAAGGGATTACATGACTAAGGGTGATTTTTCTATTAACATGGTGTTAAGAATAGACTAAAGGGAAATATAAAAAATACGAACATATTCAAAAGGAGTGTGCATACGGATGGGTATTCTTCAAGAACTTTTGCAGGACATTCCTGTTCCTAAAATGGCAAAAGTGAGTCAGGAATTTAAACCTGACAAGATAGATGACCTTGGCAGTGCGCTGCAATCTGAACTGGAAAAGGAACATATTAGAGAAACTGTTAAGCCGGGAATGGAAATTGCGGTGGCGGTTGGAAGCAGAGGTTTGGATCGTCTAGTTGAAATGACTGCTGTGACGGTTAAGTTCCTGCAGGATTTAGGTGCAAAGCCATTTATCGTACCATGTATGGGGAGCCATGGCGGGGCTACAGGTGAAGGTCAAAAAGCGGTACTGGAACATTTGGGCGTAACCGAGGAAAGTGTAAACGCAGAGATCCGATCTTCCATGGAAGTAATCAAAGTCGGGGAATTGTCGAATGGACTCCCTGTCTATATTGACGAAATTGCTTCGAAAGCAGATGGAATTGTCGTTATTAACCGAGTGAAGCCGCATACAGCTTTCCGTGGACCGGTTGAAAGCGGGATTATGAAGATGATCAGTATTGGACTTGGCAAACAAAAAGGTGCCGAAGCATGCCATCAGCTTGGCTTTAAACATATGGCGGAATACGTTCCGGCGATGGCAAAAATGACGATGGAAAAAATGCCAATTATCTTTGCGGTAGCGTCTGTTGAGAACCCATTTGATAAAGTGGCAAAAATAGAAGTACTGGCTCCTGAAGAAATCGAGGAAAGAGAAACAGAACTACAAAAGCTGTCAAAACAGTTATTACCGAAACTCCATTTTGACAAAATTGATGTACTTATCATTGATGAAATCGGCAAAAATATCAGCGGCGATGGGATGGATCCAAATATAACGGGGCGCTATCCAACACCTTATGCATATGGCGGACCAGATGTAACAAAAATGGTCGTGCTTGATTTAACCCCTGAAACAGAAGGGAATGCCAATGGGGTCGGAACAGCAGACTTCACCACACAACGTCTTGTTGACAAGATGGACCGGGAAGCAACATATGCCAACGGGTTAACATCAACGGTTGTGACGCCGACGCATATAGCCACAACCTTGCCTAATGATCGACAAACGATCCAGGCAGCCATTAAAACAAGTAATATTTTGGACTTTACAACAGTGAAAATGGTTCGCATTAAAAACACTTTGGAACTAAGTGAAATTGAGGTATCAGAAGGACTGCTTGATCATGTGAAGGACCATGAAAGCATTGACCAAATTTCAGACCTATATGATCTAGATTTTGATGACGTAGGTAATTTAACATAAAAACATAGCGACTAGGGGAAGTAAAAAAATGAGTAACTTATTCGATTTAACAGGAAAAACCGCCGTAGCAGTTGGCGGAAACAGTGTATTAGGTGGATCGATCGCGAAAGGATTGGCAGCACAGGGCGCACAAGTAGCGATCATCGGTCGTAACATGGAAAAAGCGGAAGAAGTAACAAAGGAGATCGAAGCTGAGGGCGGTGTCGCAAAATCTTTCCAAGCCGACGTAAGTGATCTTGAAACCATAGAGAAAGCGGCAAAAGATATCGAAGCATGGGCCGGTGGCTGGGACATTGTATTAAATGCACCTGGTAAAAACAGCTCTACCCCATTCATGGAATTAGATACAAATGAATGGGATGACATTATGGATGTCAATTTAAGAGGACTCGTATTTACAACCCAAATTTTTGCGAAAAAAATGATTGAACAAGAACGAAAAGGCAGCATTATTAATATTTCATCCGTATCATCAGGACCGCCATTATCTAAAGTATTTACGTATTCAGCTTCAAAGGCAGGCGTAAATAATGTGACACAATTCCTGGCGAGAGAATTTGCTCCAAATGGAATTCGTGTAAACGCCATTATTCCAGGATTCTTCCCTGCAGAGCAAAATCGTAAAATCCTAAGTGAGGACAGGATCGCTTCCATCATGAGCCATACACCACTCAATCGTTTCGGTGAGCCGGAAGAACTCCAAGGAGCAGCTGTATATCTTGCTTCTGATAAAGCATCAGGCTTTGTAACAGGATCACTTCTGCGTGTCGATGGCGGATTTGGAAGTATGACAATATAGGAGACAAAAGGCTTTGGGGAAGAGGCTCCAGGGCCTTTTTCTACAGAAATTAATTTGTGTGTAAAGGAAGAGATAATGATGGGTAGAGAATTAGTCGCCGGACTTGACCTCGGGACAACAAGTGTGAAGGCCGTTTTGTTTGACCTTCGTGGAAAATTAATTGCTGAATCGGAGAAAATGAACACCACCTATTATCCTCAAGCAGGATGGGTGGAGCAGGAACCAATGGAAATTGAGCGTTCTACAGCCCTTGCGATGAAAGAAGTTATTGAAAAAGCTAGTGTAGAAGATGATGAATTACTAACGGTCGGAATCTCTTGTGCGATGCATTCGATTATTTGTGTAGATGACAGCTTTGAGCCTTTATCAAACATGCTCATCTGGTCTGATGGTAGAAGCAGCGCTCAGGCTCAGGAACTCATGCAATCAAATGGAATGGATATTTACGGAAGGACAGGTACACCCATTCACCCGATGTCCCCATTGCTAAAATTGCGGTGGATGAAGGAAAATAATTATCCGTCCTATCAGAAAGCGACGTATTTCATGTCGATGAAAGAATTTTTGCTGCAAAAATGGTTCGGTGAGCGTATTGTTGATTATTCGATGGCATCCGCATCAGGCATGTTGAATGTCGAGGCTTTGGACTGGGATGAGGATGCGTTAGCGTTTGCGGGTGTAAAAAGGGAACAGTTATCAAAAATTGTGCCACCTACGGAAGTGCTGCCGGCTTTAAATCCATCAGTTGCTGAAGAAATTGGTATGGATTCACAAGTCCCTTTTGTTATTGGAGCAGCGGATGGACAGCTGGCAAACCTGGGGAGTGGTGCGATTTCTCCTGGAGAAGTGGCTGTTTCTGTTGGTACAAGTGGCGCGATCAGACAATTTATTAAAGGAGCAAGCGTCAATAAAAAGCATGAAACATTTACATATGCTTTTACCGATGATACTTCTATAATAGGTGGACCTACAAATAATGGCGGCATTGCCCTGCAATGGTTAAAAGATCTGCTGGATTTTCAGGGAAGTCATGATGAACTGACTGCTATGGCGGAAAAAATCGAACCCGGGGCAGAGGGGATTATTTTTCTTCCGTATGTAAATGGGGAAAGAGCCCCGTTATGGAATCAGCATGCCAAAGGGAATTTTTACGGATTGAGCATTGGTCATAAAAAAGAACATTTAGTACGTGCGGTGCTTGAAGGGATTACATTTAATATTTACCAAATTGGCAAATCACTGGAAGAGATAGCAGGCAAGCCTGAGAAGATCAGTGTCAATGGAGGGTTGGCCAAGTCGCCGTTATGGGTGCAAATCATGGCAGATGTATTCGGGCAAGAAATATATCTCTCAGACACGCATCATAATGCAGCATGGGGCGCGGCTTGGACAGCCTTGGTTGGAATTGACAAGATTCGTTCCTTTGAGGCGATTAAAGAAAATATGCCGGCTGAGCAAGTCATTCAGCCGAATAGGGAGAATCATGCTAAGTATATAGAAATATATGAGAAGTACAAGAAGATCGCAAAAGATTTGTCGGTCAACTTTGGCAAATAGGAAAGCATACAACTTTCCTATTTGCATAAGTGCAACTTAGGCATTCACCGAAAGGCATGGTGAACGCCAAGTTTTCTAATATGATATAATTCCATCAGTAGATTATGCTGGTGGAATTTTTTAAAATGAGGTGAGCAAACGAATGGAAGATATATTAAAGCAGGTCCAAGATGGTACGTTAAGTGTAGCAGAAGCCAAGGTAAAATTAGCTGGATATGAGGATTTAGGCTTTGCGAAAGTGGACCATCAACGGAAAAAACGCCAGGGTTTTCCGGAGATTATTTATGGAGAAGGGAAGTCACCTGAACAAATCACCTCTATCATTGAAGCGATTAAAGCAAAAGGTAATGATGTGCTGGCGACCAGGATTTCCGGTGAGAAGGCAGAAGTAATTCTCAAGTTACATCCTGAACTTATCTATTATGACGTCGCGGAAATTTTAACCTGGCAACAAACGGGAACCACCAACGAGTCTGATAGTTATATCGCAGTTGTTTGTGCCGGCACTTCTGATTTAAAAATAGCAGAAGAAGCTGCTGTTACAGCAGAGCTACTGGGTCGTAAAGTCAAGCGCTTTTATGATGTCGGTGTTGCCGGTATCCATCGTCTGCTGGACAATGCTGAAGACATTCAAAACGCTACTGTGTCTGTAGTTGTAGCAGGTATGGAAGGTGCGCTGCCAAGCGTTGTCGGTGGCCTTGTTGCACATCCCGTAATCGCTGTTCCTACGAGCGTTGGGTATGGCGCGAATTTTCAAGGGTTGTCCGCCTTGCTTACAATGTTAAATTCCTGCGCATCAGGTATTAGTGTTGTAAATATAGATAATGGCTTTGGTGGCGCTTATAATGCGGTGTTGATTGATCAGCTAGCAAATAAAGCATAAACATTGAGAGGAGTTTTTGAGATGGTTTCCTATCCACCTCCTGATTATGAGCATGTTGATGATGAAATGATTAAAATGGAAGTGAATCTCGATGACATTTCCGGCGAATGGCTTGGTTATGTAATGGATGTCTTATTTGAAGCTGGGGCAAACGATGTATTCTATACACCGATTTATATGAAAAAGAATAGACCGGGAATCTTACTTCAATTGCTTTGTCCCCGAAAAGATATGGATAAAATGAAAGAGATTTTGCTCAAGGAAACAACCACATTTGGCATTCGTTATTATCCATTGACTGTGCATCGCATGGAACGAAATTTTGTTAAAGTAGAAACGGAGTGGGGCCCCTCCGTTACGGTGAAACAGGGAGTTTATAATGGTGAGGTTGTTCAGAGATCACCGGAATATGAGGATTGTAAGGCGATTGCTGAGCAGTTTGATGTGCCGTTGAAGGAGGTTTATGAGAGGGTTTGGAGGAAAGTGGAATAGATAAGTATTTTTATCTCAGTCTTTTTTCACGCATTGTTAGAAAATATAAATAGTACAAAAGATCTAAAACATAACCTATGTGCCTACATAATTTAGAGGCATATAGGTATTTTTTGTCATTTATTGAAGAATATGACAAAAGGTATTGAAAATTAAACCGTTTACATTTAAGATATATCTTAATAAAACATAAAATATTATTTTTCAATTATTTATGCTAATTCTGTTTATTTAAGTTTTAAGACCTTTGTTATCAGAAAAATAGTTTGTTTGCCAAACAATCAATTAATGTTAGCTTAATAGTTTGTTTGGCAAACAATCATTTAATATCTATTAATCCTTAAAAGGTAGTTTCGAAACTTACAACTAAATTGAAATTTTACAATTTGTTTTCGCAATAATAGTACAAGTTCGATGATTTGTGACTATTTAAGGAGGTGATTATGTTCGTTAATTCATAGAGCTTCATTGTTGGTTGTTAATTTTTTCAGTCTTAAAAAAAGAGGAGGGAACGTTTTGAAAGTAGTATCAAATCACTTAAAAAAGGCTTTGATATTTTCACTCGTTTTGTTGTTGGCCTTTTCGCATGCTCCTTTCCAAGCAAGTGGAGATAGCAGCGGATCGGAAAGCGGAGAAAACGATATCCCGGATGTTGATACTCGAGTGAAAGATATCCTTGAAATTGATGGGGAGGAATTCAGAGATTTAAATGACAACGGAGAACTGGATCCATATGAAGATTGGAGGCTTTCTGTTGACGCGCGAGTTGAAGATCTCATATCACGAATGACGCTTGAGGAAAAAGCAGGGATGATGCTTATTTCCACCCACAGTATGAATGAAGATCCGGATGATGGCCGATATGTAGATGAGAACGATGAGATGATTACCAAGAATGATATGCGGTATGTAATTTTCCGTCAAACTCCCCCTGCAGATGAACTGGCAACATATACAAATCAGCTACAAGAAGTGGCGGAAGAAACACGATTAGGTATCCCAGTTGTTGTAACTTCAAACCCAAGAAATCATACATCAACGGACTATACTGATAATACTGTAGCAATGGATCAACACTCTTTTTGGCCGGGAACCTTAGGTCTTGCAGCAACGCGTGATGCAGATCTTGTAAAGGAATTTGCTCAAATAGCCGCACAGGAATGGAGAGCTGCAGGAATTCATAAGATTTATGGGTATACGGCGGATGTCACAACAGATCCGTTATGGTCAAGAATTGAAGATACATTCGGAGAGGATCCTCAACTCATCTCCGACATGATGACTTCACTTGTTGAAGGATTCCAAGGTGAAGAGCTTGGTTCAGATAGTGTTGCTCTGACGATGAAGCATTTCCCTGGTGGCGGAGCACGTGATGATGGGCAGGATCCTCATTTTGAAAATGGTAATTTCAATCCTTATCCAACAGAAGGAAGCCTGCTAGAATATCACATCCCGCCATTTGAGGCCGCAATTGAAGCTGGTGTATCTTCCATCATGCCTTATTACGCATATCCAAGCAATGAGCACAGCGCGGATCAAGGATTGCCATGGTATAGTGAGGACCAGCAATTTGAAGAAGTTGGCTTTGCATTAAACGAAGGTATCATAACAGACTTACTGCGCGGTCAGCTTGGTTTCGAGGGTTATGTGAACTCTGACACCGGTGCGGTTACAGGTGAGGCCTGGGGTGCCGAAGATTTAACAACTGTGGAAAAATTTGCAAAAGCAATTAATGCAGGAACAAATATTATTTCTGGGGAAACTGATTCCACACCTATTATCAGGGCAGTTGAGGAAGGTTTACTGGAAGAAGAGAAAATTGATGAATCGGTAGACTATTTACTCACAGAAATGATGCAATTAGGATTGTTTGAAGATCCGTATGTAGACCCGGGTCATGCTTTGGAAGTCTTCAATAATCAACAATCACAGGAACTAGCTGACGAAGCACATCGCAAGTCCAACGTTCTATTGCGTAATGACGAAAATATTTTGCCGTTGGATGATGAAAAAATTGATGATGTTAAGCTTTATGTTGAGCAGTTCGGCACGGATGAAGATGATACTGAAAGCACTGAAAGATTAAGACAGACCATCCAAAATTATGATGACTCTATCAACATTACGGATGATATCGAGGAAGCAACACATGCGTTTGTTTGGGTACAACCAGTAGTATCGAATTGGGATAATGATCCAGCGGTTCAAATAGGCCCTGACACAGGAATTGATCGGGTAGACAGAATCAATGAAATTCAGAATACGGTCCCGACTATTCTTGCGGTAAACATGACCCAACCGTGGGTAATGGATACAATTGAACCGAATGCGGAAGCAGTCATCAACACATTTCACACGAAGCCTGAGTCGGTAGTGGATATTATTCGAGGGGAATTCAACCCTACAGGAACACTTCCATTTACGCTTCCTGCTGATATGGAAGCAGTAGAAAATGAAGTCGGGGATATTCCTGGCTTTGAGGAAGATCCTTCTTATGTTTATCAGGCAGAAAGTGGAGATGACTATGGTTATGGTTTTGGTTTGTCGTATATAGGTGCTGCCGATACGATGACCCTTGTTGATCAATTCGAGGAAAATGGCGAGTTTGAAAATGCTGAAGTTGTCCGTTCTTTAAACATGCATTTGACTACTGTAGATCGTTTTGAAAATCAAGAAGCAGCCGATAAAGTTGTCAAGCACATGGAAAGTTTTAAATTGCTGCTTGATCATCAAGAAGATTTGATATCTGAGAGAGCGTATAAGGCACTCAAGGATAATGCTGATTCTTTACTTGAGAACTGGCAATAATTTTTTAGCTTGACTTTCCCCTATGGCAGGAACAAAACCTGTCTTAGGGGAACCTAAAAATAGTACCATACAATGCTACAGAGGTAAAAGTTAATTTTACACAAAGTCACCCTAAATTAAGAGTTAGTGATGGGAGGCTACAATAATCAAAAAATATCAGAGTATGAAAAAACGATTTACAATCAATTTTTTTCGATTATTCGCTATGGTATACCTGCTGTTTTGCATCGTCTTTCACTTAACTTCACCGACCACCGCATCTTTCAGTGATTCTGAAATTGTTGATGGAACGATTTCTACAGGCGTTACGTTTGGTGATGAGCTGCAGGAATCGGACAAAGGCTCAGATAGTGATTTGGGCGAAATTCAGTCAGAGGATGACCAAGAAGAGAACAGAAATAATAGTGCACAGGAAATGAAACAAGAGGACAAGCCGGAAGAGACGAACAGTAATGATCAATATCGTGAAGAAGAGACTTCCGATCAGGCGGACAAGCAAAAAGATAAAACAACTTCATCCACTGATAGAAATGAAAGCAATAGTAACAACCAAATAAAAGAAGGAACCAATCAAACTGAAAACCCTGAATCACCCAACCCTTCTTCAAAAATGAAAAGCGATAAAACAGAAGAAGAGCAGGATGAAGAGGATATCTCAGACTAATGGCTCACAATGAAATTGAGAGAAATACTGAAGGTGGTTAACAGTACCACAACATCGATACTATATAACAATTGCCCATATTATAATATGGCGAAGAAGTATTATTTATAAGTAAAAGAGCAAGAAAATTAATTTCTAAACTTATTATACGAGGCGGCTTATTACAATAGGACGTTCAATTACAAATTAAACTAGTTTAGTAATCTATAACGTTGGGATTAGTAGGAATCAAGTGGAAAAACAGTGTAATCTTAAAAAAAGAAGTATATAGAGGGGAGAATTTTAATGGGTATTAAAAAGCAATTAGGTATGGGAGTTATGACAGCTGCACTCGGATTATCATTGATAGGTGGAGGGACGTTTGCATATTTCAGTGATAGTGAGACGACGAACAACACGTTTGCAGCAGGAACACTTGATTTAGGTGTTGAACCGACGGAAGTCATTAATGTTGAAAATATTCAACCTGGTGATTCCATGGTTCGCGATTTTGAACTTCAAAATAATGGTTCAGTGGATATTAACAAAGTACTCTTGGAAACGGATTATTCTGTAACAGATGCGGAAGGTGATAATACGGGTGACTTTGGAGAGCACATCCGGGTAGAGTTTTTATACAATGCGGATCAACTGAATGAAGTGATTTATGAAACAACATTAGCAGATCTAAGAGGCATGTCACCTGAAGCTGTTAATGAGGAAGTATTCCTCCCTACGTTAGGTGAAGATGGGCTTGAAGCGGGTACTAGCGATGACCTCGTTGTTCAGTTCACCTTCGTTGATAACGGAGAAGATCAAAACGAATTCCAGGGCGATGCTTTAAATCTGGAGTGGACATTTAATGCTCAACAAACAGCAGGTGATGAAAATTAAGATGAATTAGAAATATTTAGTACTAAGGAGCAGGCTTATTCTGCTCCTTTTAAAAAACTTTTATATGGGGAGAGATAGAGTAGATGACAAACCGTATTTTAAAATTTGTACCATTTCTATTAGCAATTCTTTTGTTAGTGCCAATCTTAACCGTTACTGCTACTGGCAATGATGGCGATGAAAGTAATGGAGAAAATACAGTGGCCAATACGGGTAGAATTGTAGAAAACATTGATGATAATTGGAAATTTCACAAAGGAGCCCAAGGTGAAGAAGAGGATTTTAGTGCAGTTGAATTTAATGATAGTAATTGGGATGAAATAAGTCTTCCTCATACTTGGAATGCAGAAGATGGAGCTGACGGTGGAGACGACTATTACATGGGTGATGGTTGGTATAGAAAACAATTAAATATCCCTGAAAGTTATGAGGGTAAAGAATTATTCTTGCAATTTGAAGCAGCGAATAAAGAAGCAGAAGTATTTATAAATGGTGAACCTGTAGATACGCACATTGGAGGGTATACTGCATTTGCAGTTGATATTGGCGAGCATGTAGATTTTGGACAAGACAATACGATCGCTGTACGGGTAAACAATGAAGTGAAAGATTCGATGCCATTAAGTGGTGATTTTACTTTCTGGGGTGGAATTTATAGAAGTGTCAACCTAGTAGTGACAGATAAGACTCATATCGATGTACAAGATAATGGCTCCAATGGTGTATATGTTTCCGTTCCAAATGATGAGTCCATTGAAGAAACGGCAGAAGTTACGGTTGAGGCACCGGTTGTTGTAGATGAGACGGATGCTGAGACAATAACAGTGGAAACTTCAATAAACAATGCAGAAGGTGAAGAAGTAACATCAACAGAAATGTCGGAAGAAAACGGGGTGTTTATGGGTGAAATGGAAGTAGATAACCCGCGCCTATGGAATGGCGTAGAGGATCCTTATCAATATACGGTTGAAGTAAATGTAACAAGAGATGGTGAAGTAATTGACCAAGTAACAGATGAAGTAGGTTTTCGGTATTTTTCCGTGGATCCAGATGAAGGATTCTTCCTGAATGGGGAAAGCTATCCGCTTCGTGGTGTAAATATTCACCAAGACAGAGAAGGCTATGGCAATGCTGTTCCTGAAGATGTCAGAGAAGAGGATTTTGAGCTTATTGAAGAAATTGGCGCGAACACAATAAGAGTAGCCCACTATCCGCATTCACAGTATGTGTTTGACAAGGCTGATGAAATGGGACTTGTAGTTTATACGGAAATCCCGTTTGTGAACGAAATGACTTCCACTACGGAATTTGCAGAAAATGCGGAACAACAATTAACGGAAATGATTAAGCAGAATTACAATCATCCTTCTATTGTAACCTGGGGAGTTCATAATGAAATCGGTTATAATGATTTTGTATTGGATTCAGATTTGACAGAGGAAGAACAGTATGAGATGGCAACTGAATTGGTTCAGCGTCTTAGTGAAACTGCAAAGGAATTGGACCCGGAAAGACTAGTAACGCAAGCAATTGTTCAATCGCAAATAGATGAAAATCTGGATTGGGGCTCCGATGAATCCCAAAATGGAGGCAATGACGAAATTGATAAGTTTATAGATCTATCTTCTATGAATCTTTATTATGGTTGGTATAGTCCTAAATCAGCGACACCAGAATTGGATAATTTCTTGACTGACCTTCATGAAACGTATCCTGATGCTGTATTGGGAATTTCTGAATATGGAGCTGGTGGACATCCTCACCAACATGATATAGTCGATGAGGATTTTGAATGGAATGGAATGGAAGATAGCCGAAGTGATTGGCATCCAGAAGAATACCAGAATTTCTATCATGAAGAGAATTACAATATTATCGAAGACCATCCAGAATTATGGGCCACCCATGTATGGAATATGTTTGATTTTGGTTCGGATGATAGAGATGAGGGGAATAATCCAGGCATTAATGATAAGGGTCTCGTATCCTATGATCGCCAGCTGAAGAAGGATTCCTTCTATTTTTACAAAGCACAATGGAATGAGGAAGATCCATTTGTTTATATCACAAGCAGAAGATACACGGAAAGACCGGAAAGCACAACACCTGTTAAAGTTTACTCGAACTTGGATGAAGTTACGCTTACTGTAAATGGCGTAGATTATGGCAAAGGTGAAAAACAACAAACAGGAGTATTTGTTTGGGATAATGTAGAACTAAATGCTGATGATAATGTTGTGGTTGCAACAGCCGATACAGCAGACGGAGAAAATGTAACTGATAGTGTTAATAATTGGGGTATTATAAATGCAACCGATATAAAAACACTTGTGGATAATTTAGAAGAAGAGGGAGAATTTGCAAACGATGATGTTGCTCGTTCCTTAAACATTCACCTGAATGCTATAAATCGTTTCGAAGATGTAGGACAAGCAGATAAGGTTGTTAAACACATGGAAAGTTTCAACCACCTACTTGATCATCAGAATGAAGATGATTTAATTTCCAAGAAGGCGTATAATAATCTCAAGTACAAGGCAGATACGTTGATAGAGAAATGGGAATAGAGGCGTAAGAATCCACCTACGCTAAGAAAGAAGCTGTCGTTATTTTGGCAGCTTCTTTCTTTTTTCAAAAAACAATTATCTTGAAAAAATAAACGCTTACATATATGATAAAGGTGTTTGGCAATTTGTTTGGCGCACAAACTAATTCACATTAATAAATAACCTAAGGAGGCACCAATGAAAAACCATCCGATCTTTCGCTATCTATATATCTTTTATTCTTTTGTATTTGTGATCCATATCATTAACGTATTTATAGAAAGTGATAATTTAAATTACATATTGGGTATTATGGCACTTATCATGTTAGCTGTATCGTTTGCAGGAGCTTCGAGATTATTTAAAATTCTTGGGAGTGCATTTATTTTGATAGGTGGTATTGTTTTTGCGACTTCAGGCCAATCAATTGCTACTGTCCCAGCTTTATTAACATCAAACATGTCACTGTTGACTCTTTTAGCGATGCTACCATGGATGAACAGTGTGGTGAGGAGCGGAAGGTTTGATCAAAGTCTGAACAATCTATTGAAAGTAAATGTTTCTGACTTAGGTAAACTATATCCGCGCAGTTCCATAACGACACTCACATTGGCATCTTTTTTAAATTTATCAGCTGCTACCATATCCCAGGATGTTTTAAAGGAAAACTTAAGGCCACTTGATAAGAGATTACGGGATTCATTTATTGCTACTGCGACGTTAAGAGGTTATTCGTTGGCTTTATTGTGGAGCCCATTAGAAATATTATTGGCTGTTTCCATATTTACAACCGGTGTTGATTACGTTTCCTTATTACCTTGGTTACTCTTGATTGCGTTGATTACTTTTTTATTGGACTCGATTTGGGGTAGGTTTCATTATAAAAAATATGCTTATGCAAATACGAGTAAGCAATCTATTAATATGAAAGAAATGACCAAAAAAATTGTTCATTTACTAGTGGCACTTGTTCTATTTTTAACATTGGTTATTTCTCTTGGAAACCTGTTTAATTTAGATTTTATTTTCACTGTTACGATACTTATTTTTCCATTTGCTTTTATATGGTCCCTCATTATGAAGCGAGGACGTAGTTTCTGGATTATCGGATGGAGCACATGGAAAGCGAAGACGAACACGATGCAAAATTTCATCGTATTGTTTATATCCTTAGCATTCTTTGCAAATAGCATTGATGGTACACCGTTTCTTGATTTTATCCAACAACCAATTTTAGCTTTTTCTGATTATCCAATAGTCATATTTGTTATGATTCAGCTAATCTTTATATTTATGAGCATGTTTGGTATTCATCCAATAGCGACGATTGGGATATTAAGTGGAGTTATTGCAACCTTACTTGAATTTATGAACCCGGTCAGCCTTGCCATTGTATTGGTCACAAGTTCGATTGCAACATTAACAGTAGGAACTTATGGATTGGTTGTTCAATTAACTGCAGTAAATACCGGACAAAATCCGTATCGTATCACGATGAATAACCTGTTATATTCTTTGGCTTTTGGTGGAATAGGAACAGTTATCGCATATTTACTTTTATAGGAATGGTTAGAAGTGACATTTTTGTTCTATCTTAGCGAAAAAGAGAATAAAATTTAAAAAGAAAAATGAATGGAGGTGAAAGTATTTAGAGCTGTTGACGCTCATCGAATCTATTGAGTTTGAAGATATATAGGAATTTTTCCTTATTTTTTAAATGAAAACGCTTGATTATTGTACCGCTTACAATTATAATAAAGATAATCAATTATTTAGTTTGTTTACTGAACAAATAATATAAGGAGGGGTATTCGACATTAAAATGTTGGTACAAGATGTTGACACTCTACACAGGAACTCATGATTTTACAATAATATTTTAGGGGGAAAATAGGATGAATAAAAAATTAGTAGCCTTATTCTCGATTCTGTTCTTTGTTGTAATCGTTTTAGCAGCATGTGGAGGCGAATCTGAAGATGCTGGATCAGAAGAAGGAAATGATGATGGATCATCAGAAGAAACAGTTACACTAACATTAGCTGAGAATCACCCGGAAGATTATCCTACTACAGTCGGCGACAAAGAATTTGCTAGATTGGTAGAGGAAAAAACGGATGGACGTTATGAAGTAGAAGTGTATTCCGGTGGGCAATTGGGTGAAGAGGCAGAAGTACTTGAGCAAGTACAACTAGGTACAATCGAGTTAGCAAGGGTTAATGCAATACCATTAACTGAATTCTCAGAATCTATTGGTGTTCTGTCTATGCCTTATTTATTTGAGGATGAAGAAGCCAAATGGGAGAAGTTAAACGGTGAAGTTGGGCAAGAACTTTTAGGTACATTAGATGGCTCAGGCTTAGTAGGCCTTACATTCTATGATTCCGGCCAGCGAAGTTTCTATAACTCTGTTCGTCCTGTTGAAACACCAGAAGATATGGAAGGACTTCAGCTCCGTGTACAATCTTCTGATCTAGCGATATCTATTGTAGAGGCATTAGGTGCATCTGCAACTCCAATGGAATACGGAGAAGTGTATTCAGCGCTGCAAACAGGTGTCATTGACGGTGCGGAAAATAATTTTCCAAGTTACTACACGTCCAATCATTATGAAGTAGCAGAATATTTCACGGTAAATGGTTACCAAGGAACACCGGAAGTATTACTGGGATCCCAGGAATTATGGGATACGCTAAGTGATGAAGATAAAGAAGCATTTAGAGAGGCAGCGATGGAATCTGTTGAAGTGCAGCGTGAAGCTTGGGCAGAATTGACAGAAGAGTCTCGACAAGCTGTTGAGGAAAACGGAAATGAACTTATCGAAGTTGAGGATACGGAAGCATGGAGAGAAGCTGTTCAACCTGTCTATGATGAATTTGGTGACCAGTACAGTGAATGGATTGATAGGTTAACAGAATAAGTGATTTGAGGAGGAGAGGTGGGGCCCGTCCTCGGGTTCTTACTTCTCTTAATCTAAGGGAGGATTCATCATGAAGGCTTTAAAGATGACCAAAAATGCTTTGGATCGGCTACTTTTAGTATCTTCCTTAATAATATTGGTAGTAATGGTTCTCGTAATTCTTTATCAAGTATTTGCCAGGCAAATTTTAGGCACGGCACCTGCCTGGAGTGAAGAATTATCCCGACTACTGTTTGTTTGGGTAAGCTTTTTTGGTATAGCATATGGATTTAAAGAAAAACTTCATATTGGTGTCGGGCTTGTTGTTAACATGTTTCCTGAAAAGGTTCAGGATATATTTGATTATCTGGCAAAAGTATTAGTTATCGGCTTTGGTATAGTTTTAATGTACTATGGATGGCAATTTACTATATTGACAAGCAGTTCAACGATGCCTGCAATTGGATGGCCTTCCAGTGTACTATATGCGTGCATGCCAATCACAGGAGTTTTCGTAACATTGAATGGGATAGAACTACTATTTAGAAAAGGAATGCATCAAGAGCTAGACGATGTAAGTGAGGAGTGAGACGATGGAAGTAGTAATATTAATAGGCAGCTTTTTACTAATGCTCATATTTAGAATTCCTATTGCACTTTCACTTATATTATCTTCCTTGGCTACTGGTTTGTATATGGAGCTAGACCTATCAGCTCTTATACAACAAATGGTAGGTGGGTTAAATTCGTTTTCTTTACTAGCTATACCATTCTTTGTACTTGCTGGGGAAATAATGAATGAAGGTGGAATTTCACGAAGGTTGATCAACCTTTCTAATGTGATCATTGGAAAAATTAGAGGTGGACTAGCACTGGTTAACGTGCTTGCCAGTACCTTTTTCGGGGGAATATCAGGATCAGCGATTGCTGATACTTCTTCTGTAGGCTCTGTTATGATTCCAATGATGAAAAAACAGGGATATGATTCCGGATTTTCTGTTGCCACGACGGTTTCCAGTTCAGCGCAAGGGGTAATGATCCCGCCAAGTCATAACATGATTATCTATTCAACGGCAGCTGGTGGTGTGTCTGTTGGTGCTTTATTTATGGGTGGACTTGTTCCCGGACTACTGCTTGGGTTGGCATTAATGATTATAGTCTATATTCTTTCGGTCAAAAGAAACTATCCTAAAGGGGAAGTAGTAGAGAAGAAAGACATTCCTAGAATCGTTTGGGAAGGCTTGTTGGGTTTACTTACTGCTGTTATCATCCTGGGCGGTATTATCAGTGGATTTTTCACTGTTACTGAATCTGCTGCTATTGGTACATTATATGCATTTATTATCACATTCTTTGTGTTCAGAGATATTGGTATCTCAAGAATGGGTGTAATTTTACAAAGAACCTTTAATACACTAGCAATGGTATTATTTCTCATCGCTGCTTCGTCAGCATTTGGCTGGTTATTAGCGCTACTTAGAGTACCTGCCATGGTATCAGATGCTTTAATAAGTATTTCACCGAATGATATAGTAACAATTCTTATGATCGTTGCTATTTTATTACTTTTAGGGATGATCATGGATATGGCTCCACTTATACTAATTGCAACACCGATATTACTGCCTGTTGCAACAAGTGTGGGCATGGATCCGGTTCATTTTGGAGTTGTAATGATTTTATGTCTAGGTATTGGATTAATCACACCACCTGTTGGGACCGTACTATTTGTAGGTTCGTCAATAGGAAGAATATCAATTGAACAAACAACCAAAGCGCTATTACCGTTTTATGGGATAATGATTGTAATATTAATAATTATAGCCCTTGTCCCGTCAGTTGTGCTATGGTTACCGCAAGTGCTAGGATTATAGATTATCAACATCCCCATCACCAATTGGTGATGGGGGTGTTTTTTATTATGGGTAATTGTTGGAATGCTAAATTAATCCTTTTATTAAGCAGCGGGATATGATTATAATAAAAACCATCCGTCTGTCGTCATGTGGTCTGTAGCTAACGAACCAGCTTCCGAAGAAGAAGGTGCCTATGAATATTTCAAGCCACTTATTGAATTAACAAAAGAGCAAGATCCGCAGACCAGGCCGGTGACAATCGTTACGTATTTAGCAGCCACGCCGGATAAAGATAAAATAGCGGAATTAATCGATGTTCTTGCATTAAATCGCTACTATGGCTGGTATGTTGACAGCGGGGACTGGGAAGTTGCGAAAGTACATTTGCGTCAGGAATTTGAAGAATGGAATAAACGTTGCCCAGGTAAACCGATAATGATGACAGAGTACGGTGCAGATACAGTTGCTGGCTTGCATGACGTTGATCCGGTTATGTTCACAGAGGAATTTCAAGTGGAATACCTTCGTGCAAACCATGAGGTCTTCGATGAATTCGATAACTTTATCGGCGAGCAGGTATGGAACTTTGCCGACTTTGGTACAAGCCAAGGCATTATGCGTGTACAAGGAAATAAAAAAGGTATCTTTACACGTGATCGCAAACCGAAATTAGCAGCACATGAATTTAAGAAACGCTGGAGTGAAATTCCGGATTTTGGTTATAAAGGGTACTAAAAAATGGTCAGCTTCCTATGGAGGTGACCATTTTTTATGTTTAAGAAGAAGGCGCGGGTTCCCTATACTGAGAAGGCGTCTTCCCTGTTTCTTTCTTGAATACCCTGGAAAAATAGGACGAATCCTCATAACCTACTAACCATGCTATTTCTTCAATGGAAATGCTCTCATTTTTCAACAAATGTTTTGCCTTGTTGATTCGTATCATTTGCTGATAGCCTGTAATCGTCATGTCTGTTTCCTGTTTAAATTTTCGTGACAGGTGACTTGGATGTGTAAAGCAAAGTTCCGCAATTTCATTTTTGTCAATTGGCTTGTCACAATAGCTCACTAAATATTCAATTGCTGTGGAAGTAATGTTTGAGTAATTAGTTAATGAATTAGCGACCACCATATCAGTGTATTCGACTACCATATCCTCATATAGTTGCTGCAATTTGGATAATTGCTTGGTAAATTCTATTTGATAGGCATACTTATCGGATACACGATGTACAAAAATTGCTGGGACATCACTTCTAATGACAGCAGATCGTAATAGCGTACTTAAAACAATAGCCAGGTTTTTCACCCTTCGTAGTGGTTGATTGGGAAACCGCTCGGAAAAGGAGAACAGTATATCATTGGAATTCAATAGCCTCAGGGCTGTAGACTTGTCTCCTTGTTCAACAGCGTGCATAATATCCCCTTCTAATTTATATCGCATTGTTATAATTTTGGCATCTTCATCCATGCCGGCATCGATTTCCTTCTTCTTGTATTTCTCGTTATTCTTTTGCAACGTGATTCTTATGGGTGTTGCTTCTTTATCTATCAGTATTTCAAATTGCTGAATAATACTGGCAAAACTAGTAACTTTATCCATTGTAAGTACTTGGATCTGATTGCATACCGTTCTTAGCTCTTCGCTTTCATTATTACTGAGATTATATTCCCTGGCTAAGCTATACATATCAGGTGTTAATTTCATAAATGGGCCGATGATTACAGCGAAGGGTTCGTTATTTGAAAAACGATAACCGATGTAATGCAAACCCCATTCGTTCGTGTAGGAATACACTTGATTATGTTGCATTTGTGCTTGCAGGTACACCACATCTTCTTCCTCGGCTCCGGGCATGAAAGCAGGTATTGAAATGTCTTCATGATGATAGATAAAGTCGCTGTTTGAATCTAATACATATGTGTTTAAATTGGTAATTTGATATATTTTCATAGCCGCAGAAACAATACTGGACTGATCCATCTTTTTGCTCCCCCTCTTTTATAGAAAGCGTTATCTGAAAACGCTATATTTATCCTTTAAATGTTGAATGAGTCCTTATAGAAATGCTGTGATTCTATTATAATAGAATAATGAAAACGATTGCAACTAGGAGGAACTTCAAATGGAAAATAAAATTGTAGAAGAAGAACCAGTAGTAAAAGAACATTTAGGTTTTAAAGAAAAACTTTCCTATGGACTCGGTGACACGGCAAACAATTTAACATTTTCGATGATTACAACTTATTTATTGGTGTTTTATACGGATGTTTTTGGAATATCTGCTGCAGCCGTAGCTACATTATTTCTTGTGGCACGAATCTGGGATGCAATTAATGACCCAATAATGGGATCGATTGTTGACCGTTTTGGTAAAAATAACAAACATGGACAATTCAGGCCCTATATGAAATGGGCGGGGGTCCCGGTTGTTATAATGGCTGTATTGGTATTCATTACGCCGGACCTTTCTGAAAGCGGTAAATTAATTTATGCCTATGTGACTTATATTTTATTTGGTATGGCTTATACGCTGATCAATATTCCATATGGGTCATTAGCTTCTGTCATGACCAGAGACCCGGTAGACCGTTCTTCCTTGGCTTCTTTCCGTGGGTTAGGCTCACAAATAGGTGTGTTTTCAATCGGGATTCTAGTCGTTCCAATGGTAGCGCTTTTCCCTTCTGATCAAATAGGTTATCCCGCTGTAGTTGGTATGTTTGGGGTGATTGCCTTAATACTCTATTTCTTAGCCTATAAAAATACGAAAGAGCGTATTAAACCGGTCAAGTCCGCAAACCCGGAGAAAATGAATTTAAAAATGTTTACGAGAATCTTGACAAATGGGCCATTTTTGGCACTTTCATTCATGTCATTCTTCATCCTTTTGGCCATGCTAGTTAACCAATCTGTTGGACTCTATTTCTTTACCTATAATTTGGGAAATGAATTCTTATTCTCGGTTTATAATATGTTGAATATTGGATCTGTTGTGTTACTCGTTATTTTTATACCGAAGCTGACAGCAAAATATGGCAAAAAAGCAATAACCTTAGCTGGACTTCTGATCGGGGCTGTAGCAATGGGAGTATTATTTATCCTACCCACCACCCCAATAACTGCACTTCTTTTCTTATGGGTGGGGATGCTTGGGATCAGTATTCCGAATATGCTTGTATGGGCCTTCATTTCCGATGTTATTGACTACGGGGAATGGAAAACAGGCGTCAGGCAGGAAGGGACAACCTATTCCATGTACAGCTTTATGAGAAAGTTGTCCCAAGCCATTGCCGGTTTTGCTGGTGCAACAGGTTTAGCAATTATTGGCTATGTTCCAAATGTTGTACAAACAGCTGAGACATTAATAGGTATTGAAGTCATGATGATGCTCATACCAGCAATTGCCTGCATCATTTGTTTCGCTATCTTTAAATGGGGATACAAATTGAATGATAAAATGTTTGCTCAGATTTCTGCAGATCTTGAAGCGAAACAATAATAGGATCAGTTTAATAGAGCGATTAACCATTTTAGAAAATAAGGTTAATCGCTCCTCATTTTTTGCACAAATCACAAAAAGTTCATATTTAAAGCTTGCCTTTCCCAGGGGGATATGTAAAATAGGGTAGAGTAGTAAATCACTCGTATATATCAACAGAAATTTATATCAACACCTAATCTATTTTTCCTTCGTTAATCTACGAATGGGAAAATAGATAAACCTCTCTATTCGTTGTCCAGGAGATCCACTGTCTCCATCAACACACATTGAAAATGGATAACACGAAAACTTACTTACATTTTTAAGAAAAAATTTAATTGTATCTAATCATCTTTTCATCGCTAACTATTACTTTGTTACTCATTTCACAAGTGGGTAATTCTATTTCTAGTTGATTCATATAGGCTGATTTATTCAACACTCCGAAATCGGGAGAGAAGTACATCAAACCGGGAGGGAGGTTCATGTAATCGGGAGAAAAGCGTCTCGAACCGGGAGAGAGACAGGGGGAACCGGGAGACAGCGCTTCGAAATCGGGAGAGAGGCAGGCGGAACCGGGAGACAGCAGCTCCAAAATCCGACAACATCCGAAAATTGGTAGACCTTACCTCCAATTCGAGAGAGAACCCCGCCAAATCGGGAATGACTATATTTTATTTGCGTCGGTACTTTTAGTGTTTTTTCCATAACAAATATGGAGAAAATTGGTTTTAAAGCCCAAATTATGGAGAAACTTATCGTACAACAGACTATATTTTTAACGAGGAGGGTGAAACATGCAATTATTACCACGGGAGATTGATAAGCTTTTAATTGTAGTGGCTGCGGATGTTGCGAGGCGCAGAAGAGAAAGAGGACTGAAGTTGAATCATCCTGAAGCGATGGCACTGATTACAGATGAGGTAATGGAAGGTGCAAGAGATGGAAAAACGGTTGCTGAATTAATGGAATATGGGGCAACCATTCTATCGCGTGGGGATGTAATGGAAGGTATACCAGAAATGATTGATGATGTGCAAGTAGAGGCTACGTTTCCGGATGGCACAAAATTAGTTACAATACACCATCCGATTCGCTAAATTTGAAGGGAGTTTAACGATTAATGAAACCAGGTGAAATCATTTTTAAAGAGGAAGTAATTGTGTGTAATGCTAATAGTAAGAGTTCCAAGGTTTCTGTGATAAATACAGGAGACAGGCCGATTCAAATTGGTTCGCACTATCACTTTTATGAGGTAAATAATGCATTACAATTTAATAGGGATGAAGGGTACGGGAAACGATTAAATGTTCCTGCCGGTGCTGCGGTTCGTTTTGAGCCGGGTGATGAGAAAGATGTTGAGTTGATTGATTACGCTGGAAAACGAGAGGTTTATGGTTTTCATAATAAAGTAGATGGACCATTAGAAGGGCGGGATTAACATGAGTTTTAAAATGTCGAGAGATCAATATTCGCAAATGTATGGACCGACCACAGGTGATTCTGTCCGTTTGGCGGATACAAATCTGTTCATTCAAATCGAAAAGGATTTTACAACATATGGTGAAGAAGTCGTATTTGGTGGAGGAAAAGTTACGCGTGACGGGATGGGGCAACATCCGCTAATCGCACGCGAGGACGATGAACGTGTAGCAGATACCATTATAACGAATGTCATTGTTCTTGATTATACAGGCATTTATAAAGCGGATCTTGCCATTCGTGATGGGCTTATTTCCGGGATTGGGAAAGCTGGGAATCCGCTAGTGCAGGATAATGTGGATATTATTGTTGGTACGTCAACGGAAGTGATCTCTGGAGAGGGTAAGATCATTACCGCTGGTGCGATAGATACACATGTGCATTTCATTAATCCAGCTCAAGTGGATGTTGCGTTGACCGGTGGAACAACAACATTAATCGGTGGAGGTGCTGGGCCGGGAGCAGGGTCAAGGGCGACAACAGCGACGCCTGGAGCTTGGCATATGCATACCATGCTAAAGGCATTAGAAGGAATGCCGATCAACGTTGGACTGACAGGAAAAGGCCATGCCTCAGCCGAAAAACCTTTAGCTGATCAAATTCTCGCAGGTGGAATTGGCTTAAAAGTACATGAAGATTGGGGAGCAACACCTTCTGTCGTGGATTATGCTTTGCGTGTTGCCGATAAATATGATGTTCAGGTCGCACTCCATGCGGATACGTTAAATGAGGGTGGATTTTTTGAAGACACGATGAAAGCAATAAACGGTCGCGGCATCCATATGTACCATACAGAAGGTGCTGGTGGTGGACATGCGCCGGATTTGATTAAATCTGCTGGAATGAAGAATGTTTTGCCAGCCTCAACCAATCCAACATTACCATACACCGTTAATACGATTGATGAACATCTGGATATGGTCATGGTTGCACATAATTTAAATCCATCTGTACCAGAGGATATCGCATTTGCTGATTCACGTATTCGCAGTGAATCGATAGCAGCTGAAGATGTGCTGCAGGATATGGGTGTGTTTAGTATGACAAGTTCAGACGCCGAGGCAATGGGGCGTATTGGTGAGGTTGTACTGAGAACATGGCAAACAGCGGATAAAATGAAAATGCAGCTGGGTTCAATGGAAGGAGATAGCAAGCACAAGGATAATAATCGAGCGAGACGTTATGTCGCCAAATATACGATTAACCCTGCGATTGCGCATGGAGTATCAGATTATATTGGTTCTATTGAAGTTGGCAAAATGGCGGACCTTGTTCTTTGGGATCCAAAATTCTTTGGCGCAAAACCGGAAATGATTCTTAAAAATGGCGTTATCGCAAGTACGTTAATGGGTGATGCAAATGCATCCATTCCAACACCACAACCAATGATTTACCGGCCAATGTATGCAACGCAGGGTAAAGGGTTATATCAGAGTTCGATTACATTTGTTTCGCAAGCAGCTTATGAGGCTAACATCAAGGATCAGCTTGGACTTGAAAAAATGGTTCGCCCTGTACATGGAATTCGTAATCTAACGAAAAAAGATATGAAGCTAAATTCAGAAACACCTGATATCGATGTAGATCCACAGACATATGAAGTAAAAATAAATGGAGAAGTAATTACATGTGATCCTGTTGATACCGTTCCAATGGGGCAACGTTACTTCTTGTTTTGAGGTGAAGGAATTGATTATAGATAAAGTTGTCACAAACATAAATGATTTAGAGCAAGCTGAACTAGAAAAGCGCCATAGGGAAAAAGTGCTGCTTGAAAGTGCGCATCTGGTAAAACGAATCCAGCGGGTGGAGACCGATCATGGTCGTGAACTGGGTATTCGGCTGAAGGAAGCCCGCGATCTTCAAGCTGGTGATGTGATCTATATGGATGATGAAAATATGATTATTATCGATGTCATGTCAGATGATTTATTAGTCATTAACCCGCGCACGTTGAATGAAATGGGAACCATCGC
This sequence comes from Virgibacillus sp. NKC19-16, assembly GCF_021560035.1. NCBI lineage: Bacteria > Bacillati > Bacillota > Bacilli > Caryophanales > Bacillaceae > Virgibacillus > Virgibacillus salidurans. Next base: position 607,159 of record NZ_CP074373.1, read on the forward strand.
GCATCAGCTGGGGAATCGTCATCTTCCGGCACAGTTTGAGGGAGATAGTATGCTTGTGCAATATGACTACCTGGTAGAGGAACTATTACAAGAGTTGGGAATTCCATTTAGCCGCGAAGACCGAAAAGTAAACCAAGCATTTCGTCATATAGGGCATAGTCATGAATAACAACGTATTATCTTTGTTTCAGCTCTGTGATTCCAACTTTCCAACAGGTGCATTTAGTCATTCATTTGGACTGGAAAGCTATATGCAAGAAGGGGCAGTACACGACCAGGAGACATTTTCTGAGTGGCTACAGGTTTACCTGCAGGAACAGCTTGTATACGCTGATGGGCTAGCTGCAAGTTTGGTTTATGATGCACTTGAACAAGGTGATATTGAAAAAATTTGGGATCTTGATCGCAAATTAACCGTGCAAAGTCTTGCAAGGGAAACACGAGACGGTACGCAGCGTATGGGTGATCGTTTGTTGAAAATCGCGGCTACCCTTTATGAGGCACCGATTTTATCTGTTTATCAGAACCGGATAAAAAAGGGGCGAGCCTTCGGACATCCTGCCATTGTATTTACAATGGTTGGGCATTTTTTGGAGGTAGAAAAGGAAACGACAATTCTATACTATCTGTATTCTACGGTCTCCGGCCTCGTTCAAAATGCGGTACGAGCAATACCGTTAGGGCAAACGACAGGCCAAAAGATTATTTATGCATTCCAAGAACATTTAAGGGAAGCAACGGATAAAATTATGCAGTTGAATGAAGAAGAATTTGGGATTGTATCACCGGGACTGGAGTTATCCCAAATGATGCATGAGCGTGTGGGAATTCGTATTTTCAGCAGTTAAGAAATCCTAACGAAATTTTAAATGAAAGGGAAGTGTTAGAAATGGAACCGATCAGAATAGGAATAGGTGGCCCTGTTGGTGCAGGTAAAACCATGCTCGTGGAAAAAATTACGCGTCAATTGGATAAAGAAGTGAGCATGGCGGTTATTACCAATGATATTTATACAAAAGAAGATGCCAAAATTTTAGTGGAGAACGGGATTCTTCCGGAAGATCGTATCATTGGGGTGGAAACGGGCGGATGCCCACATACCGCAATCCGTGAAGATGCGTCCATGAACTTTGCAGCCATGGAAGAGCTTGAGGAGAAACATCCGGACATTGAGCTTATATTTGTAGAAAGCGGAGGAGATAATCTTGCAGCTACATTTAGTCCGGAACTTGTCGATTTTTCTATCTATATTATTGATGTTGCCCAAGGAGAAAAAATCCCCCGTAAAGGTGGCCAAGGTATGATTAAATCTGATTTGTTTGTGATTAATAAAACGGATCTGGCCCCATATGTTGGTGCAAATTTGGACATCATGGAATCTGATACGAAGGTATTCCGCGGAAACAAACCATTTGTATTTACAAATTTAAAGGATAATACAGGTTTGGATGAGGTTGTTGACTGGATCAAGAAGCATGCATTGTTAAAGGGACTCGAACAAGATGTCTGATTGGACAGGTATTCTCGAGCTTGATGCGGAAGACCGGCAAGGCAGGACAGTTGCTAACAATGTATATTTCCGAGGGGCCTTTAAAGTTATGCGCCCCGTTTACCTTCATCAATCCCAGCCCTGTTATTATATCTTAAACCCAGGCGGTGGATATTTGGATGGGGACACGTACCGAATGAAAGTATCGCTTCGTGAAAATGCGAAACTTACCTTGACGACACAAAGCGCTACAAAAGTTTATAAAACGCCAAATAGCCATGCATATCAGGAAACGGAACTTTTCCTTGGGAAGGGCAGTTATCTGGAATATTTGCCGGACCCTCTCATCGCTTATAAGGACGCCCGCTACCACCAAAAGAATATTGTACACATGGAAAAAGGAGCAACATTACTTTATTCCGATATTTTGACACCGGGTTGGTCACCTGAGGGCGAACGTTTCAGTTACGATACCCTTCGTCTGGTTAATGAAATTTATATGGAAGATGAGTTAGTCGCATTTGATCATATAAAACTGACGCCAAAAGCACAACATATGAATGGGCTAGGGATTATGGAAGGCTATACTCATTTAGGGTCATTCTTTGTTGTTGGGGAACAAGTCAATGCTGATCTTGTGGATCAATTGTATGAAACAATCAACAGGCAGGAAGGGGATTTTAAAGCAGGGATATCCAAGCTTGTAGTACCGGGCTTTACGATTCGAGTAATGGCTAACAAGACACAAGTGGTTGAAAGCATATTTACGGCCTGTCATAATGTAATAAGTGAGGCTTGGTTTCAATCTAAGCCGAGTTTTCTTAGAAAATATTAAGGATAACTAACCGCGATTAGGGGAAAAATATAACCATAAAAGCGATGGATTGGGAGGCTTTTCAGTGGCAGACGAAATGAAACCAGATGTGTTTGAAGAGGAACGGGTATTTAAGAAGCGTACGTATGAGCGGCGTCAATTTTCACTATCTGTAGATGGAAAAGAATATAAAGGATATTTTCACGATGGAGAAATTCAATGGTTAAATCCACATCCAAAACAGGATCTTGGAGATGAGCAATTAGATTCGCTTGAAACCGAGATTCATGAACTTATGGAGGAGCGTGGGGTTAAGGATGAAACAGATGATATTCAAATCAAACCAATGTTTGATGATAAACCCCATGATGATCATGTATTTAAATTAACGATTCAGGGGAATGAATATACTGGCGTTTTCCGTGACGGGCAACTCCAATGGCATGATCCAAAGCCAACACATAAACTGAAAGAGAAACGCGTGAAAAAGATAGAAGGAAAGATTTATGAAAAAGTGAAGGAGAAAAAGAAGGAGTAATATATAATAGCACTCTCGTTAGGGTGCTATTTGCTTTGGTAATTACCACACCACCTTCTGCGTTTAATAGAGCGTTTATAGGTGGTTATTTTAATTGTTCTTTCTATAACATATGTTGCCGGATCAAAAAATAAAATATAAAATAGGAAAAGAAGAATACAGGGGAGACGTAATATGAGATATAATAAACTATTATTAATTGTACTTTTACCATTCCTATTAAGTGCTTGTGCAGAAGATAGTGAAAATAATAATGCAAATAATGCAAATGAAACTCCAAAAGACGAACTGGTCCTGGCCATCGGCGGCGAGCCGGAAGATGGGTTTGATCCTACAACAGGATGGGGACGATATGGATCGCCTCTGTTCCAAAGCACGCTGCTGAAGCAAGATCAGGATTTTAATATCCAACATGATTTAGCCAAAAACTATGAAGTTAGTGAAGATGGATTGGAATGGACAGTACAAATACGTGATGATGTGCAATTCTCGGATGGAGAACCACTCACTGCAGACGATGTTGTTTTTACATTTGAAACAGCCGCTGATAGTGGTTCCATTATCGACTTGAATAATATGGAAAAAGTGGAAAAAATACAGGATGATGAAGTAAAATTCACGTTGAAAGAACCGCAATCAACCTTTATTTACCTGCTTATTTCAACGGGTATTGTACCGGAACATGCTTATGATGAGACTTATAATGAAAATCCGGTCGGTTCCGGGCCTTTTCAGCTTGAACAATGGGACAAGGGGCAGCAACTAATTGTAACTGCTAACCCCCATTATTACGGAGAAAAACCCGCCTTTCAGCAGCTGACTTTTCTATTCCTGTCAGAGGATGCGGCATTTGCAGCAGCAAAAGCAGGAGAGGTCGATGTCGCATCGGTACCACCTGCATTTGCAAAAGAGGATGTACCTGGGATGGAACTGGTCGAATTGAATAGTGTTGATAATCGGGGAATTATGTTCCCATTTGTGCGAGAAGGCGAAGAAACAGATGAAGGCGCACCGATTGGTAATGATGTAACAGCTGACGAGACGATTCGCAAGGCGATCAATATTGCAGTGGATCGAGAAGCTCTAGTTGACGGCGTACTCGAAGGCTTTGGTACACCTGCGTACAGCGTTGCCGACGGGCTTCCATGGTGGAATCCGGACATTGTATTTGAAGATGATCAAATGGAGCAGGCGAAACAAATGCTGGATGAAGCTGGCTGGGAAGAAAATGAAAATGGGGTCCGCGAAAAAGATGGAATGGAAGCCGCCTTTACCTTGCTTTATCCAGCTGATGATCAAAGCCGTCAGTCTTTATCGATTGCTTTTGCAGATATGATTGAGCCCCTTGGCATAGATGTAACGACAGAAGGAAAAAGCTGGAATGAACTAGGGACGCTCATGTATTCCCATCCGGTGATGATGGGTTGGGGAAGTCATGATCCGCTTGAAATGTATAATTTATACAGCAGTGAAACAAGAGGTATCGGCTATTATAATGCCAATTACTATGCGAATGAGACTGTTGATGACTATATGAATCAAGCATTAAGTGCAACATCCCAAGAAGAAGCCAATGAATATTGGCAAAAGGCACAATGGGACGGCGAGACCGGATTTTCTGCAAAAGGAGATGCACCGTGGGCATGGTTAGTTAATCTGGAGCATCTGTATTTTGTAGACGAAAACTTGGAAATTGGTGAGCAAAAGGTTCAACCACATGGACATGGATGGCCGGTTACGGACTTTATTGAACAGTGGCATTGGAAAGAGTAGGGGGAGGCCTGAATGGGTAAGCATATTTCTTTTTATATTGCAGGTAAGTTTATCAAACTTGTCACATTGTTAATCGCAATCAGTATTCTATCCTTTGCGCTTGTAAGCTACTCACCAATTGACCCTGTTCAGTCGTATATCGGCGCTGATATGACGCGGGTAAGCCCAGAACAAAGGGAAAATATTGCTGCGCATTGGGGCCTGGATGAATCGAAAGCCCAGCAGTTTTTAAACTGGGGGGGAAATATTCTCCAAGGGGACATGGGCACATCCCTTATTTTCCGGAGTCCTGTAGCTAGTGTCATTGCTGAACGATTTCTTGCTTCCGTGTCTCTAATGGGTGTGGCCTGGGTTCTCTCAGGCCTTTTTGGTTTTGTACTTGGAATCATTTCCGGCATGAAAGAGGGAACATGGATTGACCGTGTAATAAAAAGCTATTGTTTTACACTTGCTTCAACGCCTGCATTTTGGCTAGGTTTATTATTATTAATGCTATTTTCCGTGTGGCTGGGCTGGTTCCCGATTGGACTTGGTACACCAGCTGGGATACTAGCTGAGGATGTTTCATTCCTAGAGCGGTTGAGACATTTGATTTTACCGGCATTGACATTAAGCATCGTTGGTGTTGCAAATGTGGCATTGCATACAAGGGAAAAATTGATTGACGTGCTAAACTCGGAGTATGTGCGATTTGCAAAAGCGAAGGGTGAGCGTGGATTTATGCTTCTTTGGCGGCACGGCTTGCGTAATATTTCGCTTCCGGCTATTTCCATTCATTTTGCTTCATTTGGAGAACTCTTTGGTGGAGCTGTACTGGCGGAACAGGTCTTTTCCTATCCGGGCCTTGGACAGGCTGTAGTACAAGCAGGCCTTGGGGGAGACGTTCCGCTACTGCTCGGGATCGTTTTATGTAGTACCGTATTCGTGTTTGTCGGGAATGTAATCGCTGATTTATTATATAAAATGGTTGATCCCCGTTTGAGAAGGGGGGAAGTCTTATGAGGATAGGAAGAATGAATCTAAGACAACGTACACTAGCGGCGATTATTATTTCGATTACCTTACTTGTAGGGATGGTCGTGAGTGGTTTATTAATCGGTGATGAAAAGCTTGGTGTAAACCTGGAAGCGAGAAATAACAGTCCTTCTCTCAGTAATCTTTTTGGTACAGATTGGCTGGGACGTGATATGCTTGCACGTACGTTAAAAGGGCTTACTTTGAGCCTTGGTGTTGGCATTCTTGCGGCTTTTTCGAGTACGGTTATTGCACTTATTCTTAGCTTGCTAGCGTCCTGGAATAGGGTAATAGATTACATCGTTACATGGCTCATCGACCTTTTTCTCAGCGTACCGCATATCGTGCTACTGCTTTTAATTTCTTTTGCAATGGGTGGTGGATTTACTGGAGTCGTTATTGGTTTGGCGTTAACCCATTGGCCAAGCCTCGCGCGTGTGCTTCGTTCCGAGATGCTTCAAGTAAAAACAGCTGAATATGTTGGTGTCACGCGTAGACTTGGCAAATCAAGGCTGTGGATTGCCAGGAATCATTTGGTCCCACATTTGATCCCACAGCTTGTAATCGGCTTTATTTTACTTTTTCCACATGCGATCTTGCATGAAGCGGCGATTACGTTTCTCGGATTCGGGTTATCAACAGAGCAACCGGCGATTGGCATTATTTTATCCGAATCGATGCAATATTTATCAACAGGAATGTGGTGGCTGGCATTCTTCCCAGGTCTATCGCTTTTACTGATGGTTGCTATTTTTGATGTACTTGGGAAAAATGTGAGCAGATTTATTGATCCGTTTCATGGACAGAAGGGATAGGATAGGATAGGATGACGATACAAAAAAAACCACTGCTTGAAGTGAAGAATCTTTCGCTATTCTTTCGCCAATATAAAAAAGGGTTGCGTGAAACGACGATGCAAGTGATTCGCAGGTTGGATATGACGATTCATGAAGGCGAGATTGTTGCGGTTATTGGAGCAAGCGGATCAGGGAAAAGTCTGCTTGCAAATGCTGTGCTTGGGGTCCTTCCTGAAAATGCCGCGCTTTCTGGTGTGTTGAATTATAAAGGGGAGCAGCTTACGAGTGAAAAAAGCGGCGAGCTACGTGGAAAAGAGATTTCGCTTATCCCGCAATCGGTCAATGCCTTGGATCCACTGATAAAAACGGGGAAGCAGGTGCAGGCGTCTATTCATCGTGGTGATAAAAAAATGAAGCAGCGTGCTGTTTTTCAAAAAATAGGATTGCCTGAAGAAGCTGAAAATCGGTATCCCTTTGAATTATCCGGGGGGATGGCGAGAAGAGTTTTAGCTGCAACAGCCATGGTCAGTAGTGCAAATTTAATTATTGCCGATGAGCCGACGCCTGGACTGGACACGCAAGTCTTGTATGAAACGGTTTTGCATCTGAAAAGTTTGGCTTCGGAGGGTAAAGGGGTCATGTTTATCACACATGATATTGATACTGCATTACAAATCGCTGATAGGGTTGTAGTTATGAATGACGGAGAAACGGTTGAAACTGCAAATGCGAGTGATTTTACCGGAAAGGGTGAGAAATTAGCTCATCCGTATACGCGAGCATTATGGAACGCATTGCCGCAGAATGATTTTGTGACATTACCGTCGAAAGCGGAAGCACAAGAGACCGGTGGAATGCTTGAAGTGCAGGGCATGACGTATCACTATCCGAATGAATTGAACCTGTTTGAAAAGCTCAATCTTAGCATAAACGCTGGTGAAGTCGTCGGATTATTCGGCTATAGCGGCTCCGGGAAAACAACGATGGCCCGTCTTATTGCAGGATATTTGAAGCCAATTGCGGGTAGGATTAACGTGAATGGGGAGAATGATTTTCGCGCAGGCATGCATCCCGTGCAATTAGTATGGCAGCATCCGGAAAAAGCAATCAATCCAAAATGGAGAATGAGGAAGATGCTTTCAGAAGCGCAAATCATGGATCATGAATTACTGGAAGCGCTTGGAATTAAGCAAGAATGGCTCTCGCGCTACCCAAGCGAATTATCAGGCGGAGAATTGCAACGCTTTTGTGTTGCACGGGCCCTTCATGAAAACACGAAATACCTGATTGCTGATGAAATGACGACAATGCTTGATGCGATTACACAAGCAATTATTTGGCAATCCGTGTTAAAATTAGCAAAACAGCGTAATATCGGTATACTAGCAATAAGCCATGATCATCAATTACTTCAAAAAATTAGTGATCGGGTTGTCGATTTTGAAGCTATCGTAAATATGTGAATGAATGGAGGATAACATGCTGGATATTCTTATATGGATCGCGATTGTTGTATTATTTATTTTAAGTTTTGTTGGTGTACTTTTTCCTATTATTCCTTCCGTACTTGTGCTATGGGTTGGATTTTTGTTGTATCATTTTGTCTTAAATGCAAATGAGCTCACCACTTTCTTTTGGATTATAATGGGTGTGTTTACGGTTATTCTCTTTGTTGCGGATATCATTGCTAATAGTTATTTTGTGAAAAAATTCGGTGGAAGCAAATGGGGAGAAAGAGGCGCGGCAGTAGCGGTTATCGTTGGTTCCTTTATTACACCTCCATTTGGGATTATCTATGTGCCATTTATCGTTGTTTTCCTTATTGAAATGACGCAGAAGCGGACTGGACAAGAGGCGCTTCGTGCATCAATTGGTTCGCTTATCGGATTTTTAGGCGGCGCAGTGGCAAAAGTCGTTGTGCAATTTATTATGATTATTTGGTTTTTTGTCGTAGTATTATTTTAATAGATAATTTGGAAAAAGGAAGGATTTTAGGATATGAATTTCCCATCACGAGTAATCACCATTGCAGGTTCAGCAGCTGGTGGAAGCGCTGGGATTCAAGCAGATTTGAAGACGTTTCAGGAACTTGATGTTTATGGGATGAGTGTCGTAACAGCCATCGTTGGTAGACATCCAGAGACGGATAAAAATGTGCATCCGCAGACGCTGGAAGCCATTGAAGCGCAATTTGCTACAGCAATGAAACAGGTAGGTGCGGACGGGCTTAAAACAGGGATGTTATTTTCAAAAGAAGTAATAGAAACCGTTGCTGCATTAATCAAGGATTCTTCGATTAAAAATATTACTGTCGACCCTGTCATGATTGGGAAACTGGATTCCAAACTTTTGAGGGATGATGCGATTGATGCATTAATAAATAGCCTGATCCCGAGGGCCACGATTATTACGCCAAATGTACCGGAAGCTTCCTTATTATTGGGTGGAAGAGATTTGGCTAGTGTCGATGATCTGAAGCGTGCAGCGATAGATCTATATGCCTTAGGTGCAGATAATGTATTGGTAAAAGGGGGCAGATTAGAAGGCCCGGCAATTGATGTATTGTACGATGGGGAGACGATCTCGACGTTCGAAGCGCCACGTATTGATACAGTTAACACGAGTGGGGCAGGGTGTACGTATTCGGCAGCAATTGCAGGAAATTTAGCCAAGGGCGAACCTATCGCAGAAGCAGTTCGACTGGCAAAGAGTTTTGTTACAACCGCGATTGAGCATGGATTTTCGTATACAGATGTTGTAGGCCCGACGTATCATGCAGCGATGCGTAGGTTTGATGAAGCACATAAGATTAAGGTTAGCAAAGAATAAGGATGATCTAGCACCAGATGAGCGGGGGCAGTGTTCCTGTTCCATTTTGTATCACGAAGGTGCAAACCGATCGAGAGCCGAAGCAAACCGATCGAGAGCCGAAGCAAACCGATCGAGAGCCGAAGCAAACCGATCGAGAGCCGAAGCAAACCGATCGAGAGCCGAAGCAAACCGATCGAGAGCCGAAGCAAACCGATCGAGAGCCGAAGCAAACCGATCGAGAGCCGAAGCAAACCGATCGAGAGCCGAAGCAAACCGATCGAGAGCCGAAGCAAACCGATCGAGAGCCGAAGCAAACCGATCGAGAGCCGAAGCAAACCGATCGAGAGCCGAAGCAAACCGATCGAGAGCCGAAGCAAACCGATCGAGAGCCGAAGCAAACCGATCGAGAGCCGAAGCAAACCGATCGAGAGCCGAAGCAAACCGATCGAGAGCCGAAGCAAACCGATCGAGAGCCGAAGCAAACCGATCGAGAGCCGAAGCAAACCGATCGAGAGCCGAAGCAAACCGATCGAGAGCCGAAGCAAACCGATCGAGAGCCGAAGCAAACCGATCGAGAGCCGAAGCAAACCGATCGAGAGCCGAAGCAAACCGATCGAGAGCCGAAGCAAACCGATCGAGAGCCGAAGCAACGAGGGGAAAAGGGACAGGTTCACCGTCCCAGCACCAGACGAGCGGAGACAGTGTCCCTGTCTCCAGCAAAAGAATAGAACAAGGAGGATAACAAATGGGGAAGCGTGCATTACTGAATGTGGATTACACAAATGATTTTGTAGCAGAGGATGGAAAGCTGACAAGTGGGGGACCTGGGCAGGCGATTGAATCCAGGGTAGTGGATTTGACTAGGGAGTTTATTGAAGGGGGCGATTATGTTGTGTTTGCTATTGATGCCCATGAAGAAGGAGACGAACTACATCCGGAATCTGATTTATTTCCACCGCATAATATTATCGGTACGCCAGGTCGCGATTTGTATGGAGAGCTGGCAAATGTGTACGAGGAAAACAAGGATAAAGCGAATGTCTATTATTTTGACAAAACACGGTATAGCGCATTTGCCGGCACTGACTTGGAGATAAAATTACGTGAGCGAGGAATTGATGAGGTTCATATCATAGGCGTGGTTACAGATATATGTGTACTGCATACAGCCGTGGATGCATACAACAAAGGTTTTAAAATTGTGGTACATAAAGATGCGGTAGCAAGCTTCAATCAGGCAGGCCATGATTGGGCATTGGGACATTTTACGGACACATTGGGTGCGAGAGTTTTATAGGGACAGGTTCCTTGTCCCAGCACCAGTTGAAAGGGGACGGTGTTCCTGTCGTCCTCCGTCCCTCTATTAGACTCGTAAATAATTTTTCTAATCTTTTACAAGGAGGAGGCCTTGTGGGACAGTTATTTAGGCCATTATTACTTATTATTTCCAATCACCGTTTAACTACCAAAGAAGGTATATCTCAATTTCTGCCTTTCTATGTTGAAACCGACCAGCATCATTATAATGTGAAAAATCATTATGGAGATCTGACAGCAAGCATATTTGTGGATGACCAGGAAGAACTCCTTCGAGGAGAAAGGTCGTTCTTTGATATGAGAAAATCACAAAAGACAAATCTTCGTGGTGAAAAGCATAAATTAAAAGTTTTTGATCATGAGCATCCAGCAGAACTTTGGCTTGCTGTGTATGCTTTGTGTATGATTTTCAAGAACCGTAAAGGCTAATAGTTCGGGCGGTGTCTTGCCAAGTTATGGTTTAAATAAAACCTGTCTCATCATCAAATTGAAAACAGGTTTTATATGGACTTTAACATCAATTTGTTTCACTTTTCTTGTCTTTGAATAGTAGGATAGTGGTTGCTAACAAAACCGCAGTTGTTGCTAATGAAATGATTAATGTAAAGTTTAGCATAGAAACACCTCTTCCGTTGTAATTTTTGAATAAATAGGGTATGATATACATAAGATGATGGGTAGAGAAGAGGATTTCTCCTCTTCTCAGTAATAATGTTGGAACTCTCACTTATCCGAGTGAGGGTTTTTTTCTTCTTACGTTTGCTCAATAATACATGTAGCAGATTTATTACTGCTAATGCAAAATTAAGCAAAAGCGTAAGCAAGATTATTACCTGTTCCATCACTTATCACCCCCTTTCATAAGGAGGTTAGGGGTATATATCATACCCTAATACTGATTATACTGGCTCGAGTAAGAATTCACAAGAATATTCGTTTGATTTTTGTGATAATTCTAAAGGTTTCTATACCAACTCATTCCCTAGTAAACCTTGACTTTCCACTCATACCACTATATATTAGATACTATATACGAAACGTTGATGGGGATTAGTATAAGTTGATCGTCTTTCAAAGAGAGGAAATGAATTGGTGGAAATTTCCAAAGGCATCATTTAGAACCTGCCTCCTGAGTTCGCCATCGGAAAGGCATTTTTGCTGTAAGATGAGCGCGGTTCTTCACCGTTATCGATTCAAGTGTACAAGGAGCGGTCCTTGTAAACAAGGGTGGCACCACCAGACCTCGGTCCCTTTTCGGATGGAGGATTTTTTCTGTTCTAACGTCAGCAAGTATAGATCTAAGGATGACCTTATAAGAAAAACTAATCATTCGCTAAAGACCAAGTGAATGTAAGTTTTTCTAAAAAATAAAATTTTAAGATAGAGGTGTTCAGCTTGGGTAAGAAAAATAAGCAGTTTGTTCAAAACATAACAGCAATGGAAGATGATTTTGCCAAGTGGTATACAGACGTTGTGAAGCAGGCGGATTTGGTTGATTACGGCCCGGTACGTGGAACGATGATCATTAAGCCGGATGGTTTTGCAATATGGGAAAATATCCGCGATGAACTGGACCGTCAAATTAAGGCAACAGGGCACTCGAATGTATCATTCCCATTATTTGTTCCTGAAAGCCTGCTGCAAAAGGAAAAAGATCATGTGGAAGGATTCGCGCCGGAAGTAGCCTGGGTGACACATGGTGGAGAGGAGAAATTAGCTGAAAGAATAGCTGTACGCCCAACTTCAGAAGCGTTGTTTAGTGATTACTATTCGAATAATATTCATTCGTATCGTGATTTGCCGATGCTTTATAACCAGTGGTCAAATGTTGTGCGCTGGGAAAAAACAACACGTCCGTTCCTGCGTTCATCTGAATTCCATTGGCAGGAAGGACATACAGCACATGCAACCGATGAGGATGCATCTGAAGAAACAGATAAAATGCTTAGGGTCTATGCTGATGTGGTAGAAAATTATCTGGCAATCCCTGTGTATAAAGGCCGCAAAACGGATAAAGAAAAATTTGCTGGTGCAAACTATACCCTGACCATTGAAGCATTGATGCATGATGGTAAAGCATTGCAATCGGCGACCTCACATCATTTTGGTTCAGGATTTGCAGAAGCATTTGATATTACGTATTTAGATGAAAACGGTGAAAGTCAATTTGTACATCAAACGTCATGGGGACTTTCCACACGTATCATGGGTGCATTAATTATGGTGCATGGAGATAACAGAGGATTAGTCGTGCCTCCACGGATTGCACCGACGCAAGCCATGATTGTCCCAGTTGCCCAGCATAAAGAAGGTGTACTCGATAAAGCGTATGACCTGCGTGATCAATTGAAGGACCTTGTTCGCGTTGGTATCGATGCAAGTGACAAAATGCCAGGCTGGAAATTTAATGAGTACGAAATGAAAGGAATGCCGGTACGGATTGAAATGGGTCCAAAAGACATTGAAAAAGATCAGGTCGTACTCGTTCGCCGTGATACCGGTGAAAAAGAATTTGTAGCACTTACCGATTTGGAAGCACGTTTGCCTGCTTTATTAGAAGAAATTCAGAAAAACTTATTTGATAAAGCATTAGCGCATCGTAACGAGAAAACGAGTGTTGCCAAGGATATGGATGAATTCAAACAAACGCTTGATCAAAACGCTGGATTTATTAAAGCAATGTGGTGTGGAGACGTGGCTTGTGAGGAGAAAATTAAAGAAGAGACAACAGCAACCTCACGCCTAATCCCATTTGAACAGGAAAAAGTAGCAGATACCTGCGTGTGCTGCGGGAGAGAAGCTAAGGAACTCGTGTATTGGGCAAAAGCTTATTAATATGATGGAAAACGAGCGGTGGTAGATGCGCTCGTTTTTCTATTGGTAGGTTGTGGGGAAATCAACCAAGAGTGAGAACCGTTTACCGTGACAGGAAAAACTAGGGAGCGGCACTCCAAACCGGGAGAGCGCACTCCTGAATCGGGAGAGGGCCAAGCCAAACCGGGAGAGCGGCACACAGAAACGGGAGAGAGCCACATTAAACCGGGAGACAGCAGCCTCAAACCGGGAGAGAAACACACTAAAACGGGAGATAACAATTTTAAACCGGAAGACAGCATCTCGTTCCCTTTTACCCCTTTATAGCCTTTTCAATATCCTTCACCATATTTTCCGGCTTCGTCTGTGGTGCAAACCGGTCGATAACTTCTCCATTTTTATTAACCAAAAACTTTGTGAAATTCCACTTAATATCTTTGGTCAGCATTCCTTTTTCTTCGGTAGTTAGATAGTTGAAAAGTGGGTGTGCATCCTCGCCTTTTACATCCACTTTACTGAACATTGGGAATGTAACTCCATAGTTACGCTCACAGAATTGAGAGATTTCCTCCTCACTTCCCGGGTCCTGATTATTGAATTGATTGCATGGGAATCCGAGTATCTCAAAATCCTGATCCTTAAATTGGTCATATACGTTTTGCAGTCCTTCAAATTGTGGTGTGAATCCACATTTACTTGCTGTGTTCACGATAAGAAGTGTTTTCCCTTTATAATCGGCCAGTGATTTCTCATTACCTAGCATTGTCTTTACAGAAAAATCATAAATACTCATATGATTGCCTCCTTTACTAGAAGGATAGCAATGCTAGTTCTCTGATGTCAAAATATTTATCCGGGTTTGCCGCCCCTCGCATCTATATAGGATCCTCAAAACAACAAAAAAAGACGACCCTTCAAAAGGCCGCCTTCTTCAGATTACACTTCCTGCTTCAAACTTTCTCCAAGAAGCTCAAGTCTGTGCTGAACATCTTCTTCAGCCAAATCATGTTCCTTTACATACATATTGCGTGGACTAACACGACATTCATGTGTACAGCCGCGGATATATTTATGCTCATTTTCCTCTGAGCAAATAATTTGTTTATTGCAATCGGGGTTAGCGCAATTCACGTAACGTTCACATGGCTGGCCGTCAAAATAGTCCGCGCCGACAACAACATGTTCCTTCTGATTAATTGGTACGGAAATTCGCTCATCAAATACGTAACAGCGGCCATCCCATAATTCTCCTTGAACCTCAGGATCTTTCCCGTAAGTTACGATTCCGCCATGGAGCTGTGCGACATCTTCAAAGCCTTCTTTCACTAGCCATCCGGAAAATTTTTCACAGCGAATGCCGCCTGTACAATAGGTCAGGATACGTTTTCCCTCAATAAGGTGTTTGTTTTCTTGAACCCATTCAGGCAATTCGCGGAATGCCTCAATGTCAGGGCGAATCGCGCCACGGAAATGCCCTAAGTCATATTCATAATCATTTCGCGCGTCGAGAACAACGGTATCTTTATCCTGCATTGCTTCGTAAAATTCTTGTGGAGACAAATGCGCCCCAGTTGTTTGCAGTGGATTTATATCCTCTTCCAAACGAAGACTTACCAATTCACTACGAGGGCGCACATGCATTTTTTTAAATGCGTGCCCGTCATGCGGATCGATTTTAAAGGTCATATCAGCAAAGCGCGGATCGTTATGCATTGCTTCCATGTATTTTTCGGTTTGTTCAATGGTACCGGAAACAGTTCCATTGATTCCTTCAGAAGCAACTAAAATGCGACCCTTTAATTCCAAGTCATTACAAAGTTGAAGATGCTCTTCCGCGTAACTTTCCGGATCTTCCATAGATACATACTTATAATACAATAAAACTTGATAGTTTGTACTGCTTTCCATTTGATTACCACCTATTCATTCATATTTGCAAGATATAAATGTACGGTAGTCGATATTTTATTTTATAATCTTGCAATGAAGTATTTTATCATGTTTTTATGTTAATTGCCAGTTTGTACAATGCTCATATTCTCACCACAATAAATTCTAATTAAAAAAACTTTTGCTAAACGCTTGCATTTTTCGCAGCAAAAGGGTAAAGTTAATAATAGCAAAAGGAAATTGGAGTTTGAATAATACTTTACGATCTCTTTATCAAAGTGGTGTAAAAGTATTTATGATTCAATTATACTTTGCACGATATTTGTATAAGGAGGTCATTTATATGATGAATGGCACAGTAAAATGGTTTAATGCAGAAAAAGGCTTCGGTTTCATCGAGCGTGAAGATGGAGACGATGTATTCGTACACTTCTCTGCAATTAACGCTGAAGGTTTCAAAACACTTGAAGAAGGTCAAAGTGTTGAATTTGAAATCGTTGAAGGTAACCGCGGACCACAAGCAGCAAACGTTACTCGTCTATAATAGATGTTAGAAAAGAAGGTCTATCTCACTCGTGGGGTAGATCTTTTTTATGTAACAGGAATTTAGCTCACTTAGGTCGAATATCTTCATGGAGGAGGGAATTTATGACATCATTTAATTGGAAAAAAGAAGCAGAATTACAATGGGATAATCGTGCACACTTTTGGAATGAACGGAGTGTGAATATGTGGGATAATGGAAGTAGAAAGGATATTATTCCTTTTGTAGAAAACCATGTTAAAGAGGGCGGCAAGATCCTGGATATTGGCTGTGGAGATGGTTATGGATCCTATAAATTGTATAAGGCTGGCTATGATGTGGTCGGGATGGATATTTCCAGTGAAATGGTCGCGCTTGCCAAGGAACGAGCCAAGCATGAAGGTATTCCTTTTTCACAAGGTGATGTAAGTGACATGCCATTTGAAAATGGGAGCTTTGACGCGGTAATGGCGATTAATGTGTTGGAATGGACAGAATCCCCTGCTAAAGCTATCCATGAATTAAAGCGTGTCGTGAAAAAAGATGGATTGCTCTGTGTGGGAATTCTAGGTCCAACTGCTGGTCCAAGAACAAATAGCTATCCCCGTCTGCTTGGTAAAAAAGCGATTGCCAATACGATGATGCCATGGGAATTCAGGCAGCTTACCACAGATAATAATTTGGAATATATTGATGGGGTCGGTGTTTATAAAGACGGCGTGAAAGAGCATCACTATAAAGACTTGCCAATAGAGCTAAAACAAGCTTTGACATTTATGTGGATATTTATGCTTCGAAAAGGTAGTGAATAAAGTGGATAAAAAAGAAATAGAAGAACAAGTCATCGAAAGTTATCAAAACGATGAGAAAATGATGATATTAATTTATGCCCAATGGTGTATTAATAATGATCTTCATCCGAATGTTTTATATGAACAAGCCTATCCGGCTCAATTGAGGAATAACACGCTAGCAGAAACAATGGAATTAACTGTTTCTAAAAAAGAATCCGAGGACATAGATGATCAAACGGTTTTACAAGTACTTCAGCTTTTCGGAAATGACGATTTAGCTTTTATTGTACAGGGAGAAATAGAGAAACGGGAGAAGAAATCGTAATTCTCCGTTTCTCTAACTCACTCATCATGCAAATAACTTAATCAACGCCTGAGTCCCGCTGTCATTTTCACCTTGTTCAGCGAGCTCCTTATAAAGGTCCAGGGAAAGTGAGAGTCCTGGCGTTGACAGTCCCATCTCTTGAGCGGATTCAAGCGCAATGGTCATATCTTTGATAAAATGTTTCACATAAAATCCTGGTGCGTAATCACCTTCAAGCATGCGAGGTGCCAGTTTTGACAGGGAAAAACTGCCTGCTGCTCCTGTTGTAATGCTATCAAGCACACGCGAAGGGTCGAGTCCCGATTTTCTAGCATAGGAGATTGCCTCACAAACTCCAATCATATTTGAAGCGATGGTAATTTGATTGGCTAATTTCGTGTGCTGGCCTGCTCCTGCCCCGCCTTGTAGGATAATATTTTCGCCAACAACATCAAAAAGAGGTAAGACGGAATCAAACGTCTCCTGGTCGCCACCTGCCATAATTGCAAGTGTCCCACTTTTTGCTCCAACATCACCGCCGGAAACAGGTGCATCCATGGAAGAAATATTTTTCTCCCGTGCTTGTTTATAAATTTCTACGGCCAAAGCAGGTTTTGAGGTTGTCATATCAACGACATATGACCCTTCCTTCGCATTTTCAAGAATACCATTTTCTCCAAAATAAACTTCCTCTACATCTGATGGATAACCGACCATGGTGATAATTACATCCGTTGTTTGTGCTAATTCAGCGACAGAGCTTTTCCAAGTTGCACCGTTATCGACTAGCTCACTGGCTTTTTCCTTGGTCCGTGTATAGACAGATACGGGATAACCAGCGTTTTGTAAGTTTGCTGCCATGCTCTTCCCCATTACACCTGCGCCTATGAAACCAATTTTTGCATTAATTGAAAGCATACGATCATCTCTCCTCTTTAAAAGTGGTCTTTATATTTATTTCGACACTGTTCACGCCAATTCCTTTATAACACAAATAATTCCTTTATTCGAAAAAAGAGGATGACATTCCCGCTATTGACATGATTTGGGAGCTTAAGCAGAGAATCATTATAATACTTTTACACATAGTATAGGTAGCACGGTTAAACAATTAATGGAGGCTGATCGTAATGATTACAAGCGAGCAACTTGCCCAGTGCAAAACTGCATTAATGGCTAGGCAAACAGAATTAATTAACCACGTGCAGGATCACTTTGGTAAAACGCTTGAAATGACAAAAGAGTCGATAGGCGAGTTGTCAAATTATGATAATCATCCTGGGGACATGGGGACAGAGATGTTCGAAAGAGGAAAGGACCTCGCGCTTAATGAACATGCGGAAACGGAATTAAAAGAGATTAATGAGTCGCTTCATGCTATTGAAGAGGGGACGTATGGCATTTGCGGTAAATGTGGGGAAGATATCCCGTTTGAACGATTAGAAGCTCTGCCAACTGCTGATCGGTGTATTGAACATGTGAATGATGCCAATTTCGAGCATAGCAGGCCTGTAGAAGAGCAAGTATTTAGTCCAAATATTAATCCGGATGAAGTCACAGATGAAGAACAAGTTGGTTATGATTCAGAAGATGCCTGGCAAGAGGTGAGTCGTTACGGTACATCTGAAACACCATCTGACTTCTATGGAGATAAAGATAATTATGATGAAATGTATCCAAATAGCGACGAAAATGTTGGATCAACAGAGGATTTAGAGGGCTATTTAGCCGCGGATATAGACGGCAATTATGACGGAGTTACTTGGAATCATAATAAATATGAGGATGAGTATTAAGATTTTTTGTGATAGGGAATATTCACTATCGTTTTGGCTGTTTTTCAATTTTTAGGTAGCTTAGACACCGTTTGAGTTACTTTTTCGTAACTTTGGTAACATAGACCCTCTATGTTACCAAAGTTACCTTTTCAAGACATTGGTCACATAGAGCCGCTTTATGTTACCGTTTGAGTAACATTTCCACAATCCCATCCACCTAGAAACGTTCGCTACTACCATTTTAGCTTTTTTATGTCGTTTTTTGCCTCCCCGAATTCCGCCAAAACGAAACCCACAAAACAACTAATCCATTGGCCAATCCCGCCAACTCCGGCAATAATATAAGCAGCAATATCTATTGTAGAGATTTTTGTTCAATAGTTAGTGCGAAATATCACAAAACATAAGTGAGATATGACAAAAAGAGAACAATCTCATTTAAAGTTATTCGACAAAATAAAAAACCCAACCCAGGATATGGGCTAGGTTCTTTCGTACACTGAGCTATCTAAAGTTATCACAGTTCTTGCTCTTCTTGTTGACCTTGGAGTTCAAGATCTACTGTTTCCTGATCACCGTCCCTGTAATATTCTATTTCAATTGTATCGCCGATTTGATTATCATCGGAATAGAGATGCTGTCTTAAATCTAAAATGGATGTCACTTCTTCACCATTGATCTTCGTAATGACGTCATACTGTTGTAAGCCTGCTTGATCTGCTGATGAATTTGTTTGAACATCTGCAACTACCATGCCGCCTCCTACGTCATTTGGTATGTTGATCTCACTGCGGTATTGAGGAGGTACTTGTTGTAAGCTGGCTATCGTGATTCCAATGACCGGTCTCTCTATTTCTCCATTTGTTTCGAGTTGCTCCATGATTGGCAGGGCTTCGTCAATTGGGATGGCAAATCCGATACCTTCTACAGCTTGCTGTGCAATTTTCATAGAGTTAATCCCAATTACTTCTCCCTCACTCGTGACTAATGCGCCGCCGCTATTCCCAGGGTTAATAGCTGCATCTGTTTGAATAACTTCTGTCACCCAGTCCGGCTGGCCGTCCTGATTTGTATCCACACTGACCGATCTCTCTAAGCCACTGACAATACCCTGTGTAACGGTGTTAGCAAATTCCTCGCCGAGCGGATTTCCAATAGCTGCAACTGTTTCACCAACTTGCAGGTCGCTTGATGAACCTAAATTGGCAACGGTGTCGACATTCTCTCCATCAATTTCTAAAACGGCTAAATCTGTTAAGGGGTCAGTCCCTAGTACCTGTGCAGGAACTTCTTCTTCATCATTTAACCTAACTTCAACCTCTTCAGCATCTTGAATAACATGCTGATTGGTTACAACATATGCACTGCCATCTTCTTTCTTATAGATAATACCTGAACCACTTCCAGCCTCATTTTCACTTTGTTCCCAGATATTTCGCTGCTGCAGGTTTGTAACTCCTACAACCGCTTCGGATGCTTCCTCCATATTGGAAGCGGCATCCGCATTACCTGTGGATAATGTATCTACAACTTCTGTTGATTCGCTTTCCGAGGTTTCTGCAGATTCGGATGATGTTTCAGCTGAATCATTAAGTGAGATAACGCCACTGGTAAATAATACAATGACAACAGCAGCAGAAATAAGTCCGCCAACAATTCCTCCAAGCAGAACACCTACGCCGGATTTTTTTGATTTTGGCTTTTTCTCTGGCTCTGTCGTAGTAGCTCGATTCTCTTCATCTGTGCTGGTTTGTTCTCCCTCGACGTTGGTAGGTTCTTCCACACCGTCAGCTGTTTCCCCCTCTTTAACGTTTGTTGATTCCTTCTCATCACCCGTTGATTCTTCCTCAACGCCCGATGGTTCCTCCACTTCATTATGATTAAGTGATTTGTTTTCTTCATTGTTGTTATCCATTATGTTATCACTCCAATTTCATTAAGTTTACAGTTAAGAAAGTATATCCATATTCTTACTGCATAAGTGCATCTACCAAATGTTCTAATAATCTTATAATACCGTACCATTTTGGCGCATATTTGGGATAAATGTGGGAGAAATGTGTAAAACTTCGCGGTAAGATAAGGTTTCTAATATTAATCGAGTTCCTATATCCTTTACCCAAAAATAATAATGATCAAACTAATTGAACTGACGCACAGGTTCAAGCTACACTTTATGGTAAAATAAATGTACGAATTATGATGGAAAGGTGATTGTCTAATGAAATATCATATTGGCGTTGTAGAGGACGACAAAAATATACAAAATATCGTTTCCGCTTATTTAAAAAAAGAAGGATTTGATGTCACCATTCTGGATTCTGCAGAAGCAGCCTGGGACGTGTGGGAGATAAACCCTCCGGATATGTGGATTTTAGATATTATGCTTCCGGGGATGGATGGGTATGAATTTTGCAAAAAAATACGTAATGAAAGTGATATACCTATTATTATTATCTCAGCGAAGGATGAGGAGATCGATAAAATTCTCGGGCTTGAGCTGGGCGGTGATGATTATTTAACGAAACCTTTCAGCCCACGAGAATTAACGGCACGTGTCAAAAGGCTATTTAAACGGGTACGTACAGTGACAAAAGAGGAAGAAATTTCTCAGGATAAAGTCAAGGTTGATCATTTATTCATTCATAAGAATGATCGGCGCGTATTTTGGGATGGCGTGGAACAGGAAGTAACGACAAAGGAATTTGATATGCTTTTGCTGTTTGCTGAAAATCCAAATCGGGCATTTTCCAGAGAGGAATTATTAGTGAAGGTATGGGGTGATGATTACTTTGGAAGTGACCGCGCGGTAGATGATTTAGTGAAACGAATCCGAAAAAAATTCGCAACCCTAGCCCTAGAGACGGTATGGGGTTATGGGTACCGCCTGCGAGAAGAGGGTTAATTCATGAAACTTCAACACCAGTTGAACATTGCTTTTACGACATTGCTTATTGTGATTATGGCTGTAGCAGGCTATGTTATTTACTCCTTGATTTTAGATTTGTTGATCCAGGATGAACAGCGGCAATTAAGGCAGAATGGTGAAATTCTAGTAAGTGTAATGACGGAGCAGTATGGGACAGGTCAATATGCTGAACTATTACAGGACCAGGACCTGCAGCTGTTCCTATACGATCGTAACCAGGATGCTGTGCTGTTTTCAACAATGTCAAATCGAATTGTACGTGGCCTGTGGGAAAACAATGATTTTGCGGATGATAGTGAAAACCTTTGGGAGTTTGGAGATAATAATTTTGTTACGTCGAGAATTTTGTTTTATCCGCAAGATACCGGAATTGAGTTAATTTTACTAACACCGATGAATGATATACAAGCTGTCCAGCAAAATTTTGTTGCCAGGATGCTTTTGGTATTTCTGATTGGTGCGGCAGTGGCTGTTTTAATAAGTACATTTTTAACAAATAAATTGGTAACTCCACTTTCCAAGTTAAAATGGCAATTAAAGAAGATTGAAAAACGGCAATTTGATGATATAGAACGCATCAATGCAACAGGGGAGATTAAGGAAGTTGAACAAAGTGTATACGAAATGGCAGAAGAACTTCAAAGATATATGCACACACAGCAGAGCTTTTTTCAAAATGCGAGCCATGAACTGAAAACACCCTTAATGACGATTCAAGGCTATGCAGAAGGGATCAGGGATCGGATTTTTGATGAAAAGGATCAGGAAAAAGGCTTGGAAGTAATGGTGACCGAAGTAAATCGCCTTAAAACGATTATTAATGAAATGATCGTATTAGCGAAACTCGATAGTGAGCCCGCTGCTTATAACAGGACCCAAGTTAAACTTCGTTCATTGATCAATCAAGTCGAAGAACGCGCATTACCATTGGTGAATGAAAAAGATATTGACTTCCATCATAATGTAGAAGGTGATATTACGTTAATGGTGGATGAGGAAAAGTTACTCCGGGCCTTGTTGAATTTGACAATCAATGGTATTCGCCATGCGAAATCACAGGTCGCTATACATGTTTATCAGCGAAATCAAATGACTACAATTACAGTAGAAGACGATGGAGACGGTGTATCTGAGGATTTGATTCCACATATTTTTCACCGGTTTGTAAAAGGTAAGAACGGGGAAACAGGTCTAGGCTTGGCTATTGCGCGTGCGATTATCGAGCAGTCCGGTGGTAAAATCAAAGTTGCTGACTCAGAACTTGGTGGGGCAAAATTCGAAATAGTTTTTCCAAAATAAATTTTGCATCAGCATAAGTTTTATGATATAATCCTTAAGTTGACTTATCCTTAATATAGAGGAGCGAACGTTTTATGCAATTAAGAGAAGATATTCGTAATATCGCCATTATTGCCCACGTTGACCACGGTAAAACAACACTCGTGGATCAAATGTTAAAATACTCCGGAACGTTCCGTGAAAATGAGCAAGTAGATGAACGTGCCATGGACACTGGGGACATTGAAAAAGAGCGTGGTATTACAATTTTGGCGAAGAACACAGCGATTAATTATAAAGATACAACCATCAATATTCTCGACACGCCTGGGCATGCCGATTTTGGTGGTGAAGTTGAGCGGATTATGAAAATGGTAGACGGTGTAGCTTTAGTTGTGGATGCTTATGAAGGAACAATGCCACAAACGCGTTTTGTGTTAATGAAAGCATTGGAACAAAAACTGACACCGATCGTCGTTTTAAACAAGATCGATCGTCCGAATGCAAGACCTACAGAAGTAGTTGATGAGGTACTTGATTTATTCATCGAACTTGGAGCTGATGATGAACAACTGGAATTCCCTGTCGTTTATGCATCTGCATTGAATGGGACGTCAAGTTTGGAAGCCGACAACCAAGAAGAAACCATGGATCCTGTTTTCACAACCATTCTGGACCATATCCCTGCACCAGCCGACACAAAAGATGAGCCTCTGCAATTTCAAGTAACATTGCTTGATTATAATGATTATGTTGGACGTATTGGTGTAGGGCGCATCGTTCGCGGGACGATAAGTGTTGGCCAGCAAGTAACGGTTATGAAAAAAGATGGCAGTCAGAAGTCATTCCGCATCAGTAAATTATTTGGCTTTATTGGATTAAAACGAATTGAAATTCAAGAGGCAAAAGCTGGTGACATTGTTGCCATCTCAGGACTAGAAGATCTTAACGTAGGGGAGACAATTGGCGATAAAGATCATCCAGAGGCATTACCGATGGTGCGAATTGATGAACCAACATTGCAAATGACATTTTTAGTGAATACCAGCCCTTTCGCAGGAAAAGAAGGGAAGTATATAACGTCCAGACGGATTGAAGAACGATTACTAAAACAGCTTGAGACAGATGTTAGTCTTCGTGTAGATCCAACAGATTCACCGGATGCATGGACTGTTTCCGGACGCGGCGAGTTGCACCTGTCCATTTTGATTGAAAACATGCGCAGAGAAGGATTTGAATTACAACTTTCAAAACCTCAGGTAATCGTAAAAGAAATTGATGGTCAGAAATGTGAACCGATGGAGCGTGTCCAAATAGACGTGCCTGAAGAGTATCAAGGACCGGTTATGGAATCCCTTGGTTATCGAAAAGGCGAAATGCTCGACATGATTAATGATGGCAATGGACAAGTTCGTCTCGAGTTCAAAGTACCTTCACGCGGCCTGCTTGGTTATACAACAGAGTTTATGACCCAGACACATGGATACGGAATTATAAATCATACCTTCGATGCTTACGAACCGATCGTAAAAGGACAAGTTGGTGGCAGACGAGAAGGTGTTCTAGTCGGTATGGAACATGGTAAGGCAACAACATACGGTATCATGCAGCTTGAAGACCGAGGCACCATATTCGTTGAACCTGGAACGGAAATCTATGCAGGAATGATTGTTGGTGAACACAACCGTGAGAACGACATTACGGTTAACATCACCAAAGAAAAACATCTGACAAACGTCCGTTCCGCAACCAAGGACCAAACGTCTACCATCAGGAAAACAAAGGATATGTCACTAGAAGAAGCAATCCAATATTTAGACGACGATGAATACTGTGAAGTAACACCCGAATCAATTCGATTGCGGAAGAAGATACTGAATAAAAACGAACGTGAGAAAGCAGCAAAGAAGTCTAAGTTAGGCTAGCGCTGTGCGCGTTCTATGGGGCCTGTCCCCCGCTGTGCTAAAGTGGTGGGGACAGGCCCTTTTTTAAATGAGGAGCGCTGTTCGCGGGACAAATGGCGGCGTGCGCGGGACGAGGAGCACTATTCGCGGGACAAACGACAGCGTGCGCGGGACGAGAGGTGCAGACCGCGGAACAGATGACAGTGTGCGCGGAACAAATTGACACCAACGCGGGACAGGGGGCCCTGTTCGCGGAAATCAGCCCGTGAGCTGGAGAATCAACCGGAGAGCGGGAAGAGTCAACTCGAGAGCTGAGGTATCAACCGAAGAGCGAGAAAAATCAACCTGAAAGCGACAATCCCCCAAGTAAATCACTCAAATATAAAAAAGAAGCGACTGCGCTTAAAGCATCGCTTCTTTTATTAATTCCTGATACCTCGAATACCATTTATTCCAGCGGCCTCTTCGGTTTCTAATAGTGGTACCATCAAGTAATGCCTCTATCACATCCAGACAAATATGCCATCCGGCTAAATCCTTAGCTGTATGACCTGTAACCTCATTCAAATATTCTTTGAATACCAGGCGACACCCAAAAGAATTTGCTGTTAATTCAAATCGAACTGAATTTTTATCCCACGTAAATGCAAATACGCGCCCGTGATCTACTTCTAGTATATCCATCGTTTCATAGGTGCCATCTTGAAGATCAAAATGGATTTTACCGCCTATTTCCAGCTCACCAATTTCAAGCTCCGGAAACCACAACTGTAGCTTCTCATTTTCCGTCAAATAAGACCATACATCATCTACTGGATAATTAATCTGTCTTTCGTAAACAGCAGTAGGTACTTCGCCTAATTTATCTATTGTAGCTATCACATCAAATCACCCCTTTTTCAGTTTTACGTAGATAAGCATAAAGCACTTTTAATTTAATTACAAGACTCATAAATTCCGCGTAATGTTAGCCTTTCAGGGCATACCAATAACAAAAAAATAAATGTAAGCCCTTGCCTAACTTGTATATACAAGTTATACTATTTATAGAAACAATCACTTGTATATACAGGTTTTTAAAAAATAGAATGCAGCTGGAGGTTCCTTTATGGATGAAAAAGAAGAAATGATCTATGCGCCACTTAGCGGGCGGGTCGTTGAACTAGAGAATGTTCCAGATCCTACATTTTCGCAAAAAATGATGGGTGATGGTCTTGCGATAGAACCAAGTGACGGAAAAGTAGTTGCTCCGTTTGATGGGGAGATTGTACAAGTTTTCCCTACAAAGCATGCTGTTGGTCTTCAAGGAGAGTCCGGTGTAGAAGTATTAATTCACATTGGATTAGAAACGGTGGCCCTGGATGGGGAAGGGTTTGAAGCACATGTGAAACAAGGAGATCAGGTTAAAACTGGCGATCCTTTGATAACGTTTGATTTAGCGTTTATTAAGGAAAAGGCAGCTAATCATGTTTCTCCAGTTATTATTACAAACGGCGATACACTTGAAATTGAAAAAACACAGCAAGAAAAACTTGTAGCCGGTGAGTCCATCCTTTTTCAAACAAAACCCAAAGATGAAAAGAAAGCGGACACAAAATCCAAAACAAAAACGGTGCAATACAGTCAAGAAGCGGAAGAAATTGTAGCTGCAATGGGTGGGGAGGCTAATATAAATGCAGCAACGCACTGTGTAACGCGACTGCGTTTTGCTTTGTCTGATGAAGAGAAGGTTGATCAGGAGGCGTTGGATGACATAGGGCTTGTAAAGGGTTCTTTTTCAGCAAATGGCCAGTTCCAGGTCGTCATTGGACAAGGTACGGTTGATAAGGTTTATAAAGCAATGGTTGATGAAACAGGTATTAGCGAAGCAACGAAAGAAGAAGTAAAGGAAGCTGGTGGTAAAAAACAAAATCCATTACAGCGTGGAATTAAAGTGTTAGCAGATATCTTTATTCCGATTTTGCCAGCAATTGTTACAGCTGGTTTATTATTGGGTCTTAATAATATTTTAATCAACCCGATATTCGCAGAAGAATCGATCATCGAGATGTATCCTCAGTGGGCAGGTATAGCAGATATGATCAATATTATTGCCAATACTGCGTTTACATTTTTGCCTGCATTAATTGGTTGGTCTGCGGTGAATCGGTTTGGTGGGAATCCATTATTAGGTATTGTTTTAGGTCTCATCATGGTACATCCTGCTTTAATGCCAGCAAGTGATTACGCACAAGCAGCTGCACAAGGGAATGCACCTACATGGAATTTATTTGGTCTTGAGATTGATATGATTGGTTATCAAGGTCAGGTTCTTCCAGTACTAGTTGCTTCATGGGTCCTGGCAAAAATAGAAGTTTGGTTAAAAAAACGTGTTGTCGATTCCTTGCAATTATTAGTCGTTGCCCCAGTTGCATTATTAGTAACGGGCTTCCTAGCATTTATTATTATTGGTCCCGTTACATTTGAAATCGGAAACGGGATTACAGGCGGTGTTATCACGGTATTTGAAGCCTTTCCAGTTATCGGGGGACTGTTGTATGGAGCCCTTTACGCACCATTAGTTATTACAGGAATGCATCATACATTCCTAGCTGTCGACTTGCAATTGATTGGCAGTACAGGGACGACATTCCTATGGCCGATTCTTGCCCTATCAAATATTGCCCAGGGGTCAGCCGCATTTGCGATGATGCTTGTATCTAAAGATGAGAAATTAAAAGGACTCGCCGGAACTTCGGGTGTTTCTGCATATCTAGGTGTTACTGAACCAGCAATGTTCGGAGTTAATTTGCGACTTAGGTATCCATTCATAGCAGCAATGATCGGTACCTCCATTGCAGGTGCGTTCATATCACTTCAAGCTGTGCAAGCTACTTCGGTTGGAATAGGTGGGATCCCGGCATTTCTATCTATTGTATTAGAAAACTGGATTTCCTTCTTTATTGGCATGGGAATCGTAATCATCGTTCCATTTATCATTACGTATCTTTTAGGCAAACGAAAGTTGAACACAAACTAATCAATACTAAACTTAGGAGTGAAAACAATGAATGAAGCATGGTGGGAAAAGGCTACCGTTTATCAGATTTACCCGAAAAGTTTTATGGATACAACCGGCAATGGTATTGGGGATATTCAAGGGATTATCCAAAAATTAGACTATATTAAAAAACTAGGTGCCGACGTTATTTGGCTGACACCTGTTTACAGATCTCCACAAAATGATAATGGCTATGATATCAGTGATTATTATTCCATTGAACCGACATATGGCACAATGGAAGATTTCGAACAATTACTGGAAGAAACGCATAAGCGTGGCATGAAGCTTATTATGGACCTAGTTATTAACCATACATCCACTGATCATGAATGGTTTAAGCAATCCGCCTCATCAAAAAACAGTGACTATCGTGATTTCTATATCTGGAAAGACGCAGCAGGCGGGGCTGAGCCGACTAACTGGCAGTCGAAATTCGGTGGATCTGCGTGGGAGTATGATAAAGAAACAGATCAATATTACCTCCATTTATTTGATCGGACACAAGGTGATTTAAACTGGGAAAATGAAAAATTAAGAAAAAAGGTCTATGAGATGATGCGTTTCTGGGGCGACAAAGGGATTGACGGCTTTCGCCTGGACGTGATTAACCTGATTTCCAAAGATCAGCTTTTCCCAAATGACGAGAATGGGGACGGTCGGAAATTTTATACCGATGGGCCACGCGTACATGAATTTTTACATGAAATGAATCAAGCTGTTCTTACGCCATACGATCTGATGACAGTTGGAGAGATGTCTTCTACAACGCTGGAAAACTGTGTAATGTACACAAAGCCGGAGCGGGAAGAGCTTGATATGACATTCCAATTTCACCATTTGAAGGTCGATTACGTAAATAAGGAGAAATGGACAAAGACCCCGTTTGACTTTATAGAATTGAAAAAGATCCTTTCCAATTGGCAGGTCGGGATGCATGAAGGGGGCGGCTGGAACGCGCTGTTCTGGTGCAATCATGATCAGCCACGTGCGGTTTCTCGCTTCGGGGATGATGAAAGATATCATAAAGAATCCGCAAAAATGCTTGCGACCGTCCTGCATATGATGCAAGGAACACCTTACATTTATCAGGGCGAAGAAATCGGTATGACCAACCCTGGCTTTACATCCATCGAAGAATACCGTGATGTTGAGTCATTAAACGCATATGAAACACTCAAGCAGGAAGGAAAGTCGGAGCAGGAAGTGATCGAAATCCTGCAACAGAAATCACGTGATAATGCCAGGACGCCAATGCAGTGGACAGGTGAAGCTAATGCCGGATTCACAACGGCGACACCATGGATTCAGCCAGCAGAGAATTATCCTGAAATCAATGCAGAAAACGTATTGGAAGAAAAGGACTCTATTTTCAGCCATTATCAAAAGTTAATCGCGCTACGTAAAAAATATGATATCATTACCTATGGGGATTATCAGCTATTGCTGGAAGATGATCCACAACTATTTGCATATACACGTAATTGGAAAGGTGAAAGATTAATTGTAGTGAGCAATTTTTACGCCGAGGAAGTTACTGTGAATCTCCCTATAGATAGTCCGAAACCTGATCGGATTTTACTATCAAATTACTCGGACTCCCAAAACTTAGGAGAACAATTAACGCTAAGACCTTATGAATCCATTGTGTATTATGTGAAATAATGAGGTATGGACATGAAAAAGAAATATTTAACTATATATGATGATTTAGTGAAGAAAATACAAGCACAAGTATGGCCAGCATCTACAATGCTGCCATCCGAAAATGCGTTGACAGAGAACTATAACACATCCCGTGAAACAATTAGAAAAGCATTGAATTTGTTATCACAAAATGGCTATATTCAAAAAATCCGTGGCAAGGGATCTATTGTGATTGATTTAAACAAGCTTTCCTTTCCGGTATCAGGGATTATAAGCTTCAGTGAACTTGCAGAGAATATGCAGCTATCAAGTAAAACGATTGTGAAGGAACTAGGGTTTGTACAGGCTGATCATAGCATCCATTCCATATTCGATACAGCGGACAGTGGTGACATATGGAAGGTTTTCCGGGTGAGGGAGATATCTGGTGAAAAAATAATACTGGATAAAGATTTTTTCCATGATGCATATGTTCCTTTGCTTTCAAAAAAAATATGTGAGGATTCGATTTACAAGTATATAGAAAAGGAAATGGGGCTAGTCGTATCCTTCGCACAAAAGGAAATCCTTGTAGAAGAACCCACAGAAGAAGATCGTGCGTTATTGGATCTGGATGGATTTTCGAATATTGTTGTGATTAGAAGTCAAGTGTATCTGGACGATACGAGCTTGTTTCAATATACGGAATCGAGACATAGGCCGGATAAATTTCGCTTTGTTGATTTCGCAAGGCGAGTGCAAAATTAAACACCACCTTATTGCTTCAAGGTGGTGTTCTTATCATTGGAAGGCAAGTGTTTATAAAAGGGTATAAAATTTGCTGGTAAATACAACATAGAAACAGGTGATCATCATGTACCGCTTTTTCAATCGAATTCGTTTTCTATTTAAATTTCATAAATCGATTCCGTTTATGAAAGATTTCTTCATGACAAATGAAGTAAAACGCTCGACCAAGATTCTGTTTGCTGTTCTGATTATAGGCTATATCGCACTTCCTTTTGACCTAATCCCGGATTTCATACTGCTTTTTGGAATCGTGGACGACGCCACAATTGCAATATTCCTACTGCAACAAATGGTCAAAGTAGCACCAGAATCATTAAAAGAAAAACACAAGTTGTTCCAGTAGCGGATTCGGAACGGTGCCTGTCACCACCCGAAATTTGTCGAATCGAATTAAATTTGGCTATAAATAAAGAACAGGGGCCGCTCAAAAGTATGGCCTCTGTTCTTTAGATTCTTCGTTATGAATTTTTGCTGTTTTTATCATTTGGTATATATCTTGAGTAATATGCCGCTAGCAATAAGCAGATGATGGCTAATCCCCAAACAAGAGCCCCGCTCCAGTAGAGGTCAATTTGTAAGCCTATCAGTAAAATTATCACACTTAATCCGATAAAAAATGCGGTTAGATAGCGTTTCACGTATAACACCCCAGTAAAAGGTATAAATTTTTCTCTACTACTATTATAGTATGCATTTTATTATATTTCTATCCTTAGAACCGCTTTTACATGAATTTAACACTATCCCGCCACATCTCTTTTTGTGAAAAATATCCAGGACAACAGCATAAATACAACGTAATAAACGAGTAAAACGGTAATGGAAAAGCCTAATGTCATATCCTCTATCCATGGTGTGTTGCCACTTGCGTATTGACTTAGGTCTGTATTGGCAAACAGAATATATTTAGCCCATTCATAATCCGCAAAGGCTGTTACAATGATGTTTCCGCCCATCATCAGGAAAACGCCTATTCCAATTGCCAATGCGCTGCTACGGAAAATGGATGAAATCATAAAGGCGAATGTTGCCATCATGACTAAATTAACCAAACCATAGCCATACTCAGAGACGATCTCCCCAATCACAGATACATATGCATATCCGTCCGTTTGCGATTGTACAACATAAGGACTAGCCCCTTCGACACCGAAGAACAACGCACCAATAATCCAGGAAAGTAATAAAACAAAAAGAAGCGTAAATAATGCAAATAAAAGTACAGAAATATATTTGGATGCCAAAATTTTCGCTCGTGATATTGGACGAATCAGTAATAATTTAATCGTTCCCCATTTAAATTCATTTGCTACTATCCCGGCTGCTACAATAATCGTCAGTAAGCTGACAATAGAAAGTAGTCCTTGGTTTTCTTGCACATACTGCCATGCCCCGTAACCAGTAGGCTGGATATCATTTTCCAAATGATAATTATTTTTCTCAATTTGGTTTGGATTAACGGCTACATATGTCCCGTCTTCCTGCTCGTTCTCTTGCATTTGCTGCTGGATCTCTTCATTTTCTTCCTGCAAGGCTTCGCGCCAATTGTCGCTTGCGTAATCCTCATCTACATTACCAAAGGCGCTGGTTATAGCTGCTCCGCCAATGATTAATCCACCTAAAATGATATACATAACCCAGGTGGATTTTTGGATGTACATTTTTGTTAGTTCATTATAAACAAGCTTAAAAAAGTTACTCAATTGTATTCTCCCCAATCAGATCAAAGAATTTATCCTCTAATGTTTCTTTCGTTACGCCTACTTGATACACAGAAATTTCATGTTTGACAAGGGTCTGAATGATCATTGGGATTTTCTCTTTCTCCAGTTGAAAGGAGAGCGAATTATTGATACGTTCTGCATCGATTCCATATGATGATTGTAAGACTTCCATTGCTTTCTCAGCAGGAGTTACTTCCAATTCCACTTGGCTGAGACCCTGATTAGAATCTGTTGCATCATTTACATATTCGGTGGCAACGAGTTCACCGTTTTGAATGATCCCAATCCGATCGCACATCAATTCAATTTCTGATAAAAGATGACTGGAGATAATAACAGCAACGTTCGCTTCTGTTGCTAAGCGGCGGATGTATTGACGAATTTCCTTAATTCCAGCAGGATCAAGTCCATTTGTTGGTTCATCCAAAATTAATACAGACGGGTTGTGCAAAAGAGCCTGGGCGATACCTAAGCGTTGCCGCATGCCTAAGGAGTATCTGCCTGCTTTTTCTTTAATTGCCTTCTCAAGACCTACTAATGCGATAACCTCGTCCACTCGTTCCTTGGTTACCCCAGGAATCATCCGCCCGTAATGTGCTAAATTTTGGGCTCCGGTCATAAATGGATACATTTCCGGATTTTCCACGATTGCCCCAACTTCTCGAATAGCTTTCTTAAAATCACTATTAATGCTGTTACCTAAAATCCGTACATCGCCACCCGACAATTTCATTAATCCGACCATCATGCGAATCGTCGTTGTTTTACCAGCACCATTTGGCCCGATAAAGCCGAATACTTCCCCTTTGTTAATCGTGAATGATAACCCTTTGATAATTTCTTTCTTGCCAATTGTCTTTTTGACATCAATCAGTTCCATGGCTGTTTCTGACATTATGTAAGACCTCCATTTTTCAAATCCCCTTCTATGTACGCATGAAAATATAGGAATGTTTCATACATTTCCAATAGTACCATAGAAAAGAGCAAAAAAAATCCCCCCATTTGATATGGGGAGAAAAATTGTATTCTATTACGCTTCGATTGGTGTTTTGGGTTTTCGGACAAGGCACATAATACCAGCAATTAGGTAGAAAATACCGCTCATGATTCCAAATACAAATCCAAATACAAAGATGCCAATCACTGGTGTTGCGATGAAAATAATACCTGCTGCTTTTGGTCTTTTATTGCCTCTTAAGAATATCATTGCAATGATGCCTAAAATGATAGCAACAATGGAAGATATAAGCATTACCATTCCGCTGCTTCCCATAACTTCCATAAATTCATTAAAATCCTCTACCGGAATCTCGCCACCTTGTGGTGCTTCTTCCAAAGCCTGTTGCAGCAAAGCCTCATTATTTTGTAGCCAAATCATTGAGCCGCCAATTAGACCGAAAAAGCCATAAATCAAAGCTCCAATAATACCTAATATAACTTCACCTGTTCGTTTCATAATATAAACTCCTCCCCTCTAAAATGCAAAACTGACAAAACTATCTTCAATTATAATACACATAACCCACCTAATCAAAAACATCACTGTTCGGGTAAAACCCGAACAGTGACAGGCACCACCCGAAATTTGTCGAATAAAAAACACCCCGCCCACCATAGGCAAGGTGCTCCATTTATCACTTTATTATTTGAGTAAATCGGGATTTTCCCGTTTTGCTTCTCTTACTTTTGGCTTGCGGTACCCGCCGGCCATGTCAGCTTTTTTAAATTCCTTCGCATAATGTACTTCCTGTGCATCGGAAAGTTCTCTATTATCTGTTGGTTGATATTGTGTCTTTGGCATTATAATTATCCTTTCATCTAAAAATTCTCGTTCTATTATATATCTTCCCGAAAACAATAAATTAAAACATGCTGGTATAATTATATATAAAATACAAGCATATTTTGATATAATTAGTCCTATGTTTATTATATATCGCTAACTATTAAGGGAGAATCTAGAGCTATGGAATGGAAAAATATTTATCGTGGTTTAATAATGGGAGCGAGCGATGTCATCCCGGGGGTAAGCGGAGGTACCATTGCTGTTTTACTCGGTATTTACGACCGGCTAATTGCCGCGATTAACGGGTTTGTAAGTAAAGATTGGAAAAAGCAATTAGGGTTCTTAATTCCCTTAGGCGTTGGAATTGTAACTGCCATATTTTTATTAGCGAACGTGATTGAATGGTTGTTTGAACATTATCCGGGACCAACACAATTTTTCTTCCTTGGGTTGATTCTTGGTGTTTTGCCATATTTATTTCACAAAGCTGATGCCAAGCACACGTTCAAACTGAAGCAATTTGTTTTTTTAATCATCGCCGTTATACTCGTTGCATCATTAGCTTTTTTTAATCCTAACGAAGGTGCTGTTATTGAAAATATCACCGGGTCTACGTATATTCTACTATTCTTTTCAGGTTTCATCGCAAGTAGTGCAATGATTGTGCCGGGAATTAGTGGATCATTTATGTTGTTGCTTATCGGTGTTTATTCTACAATCATTTCTGCTATAAGCAATTTACAGTTTGATATTATTGCCGTTACTGGTGTAGGCATTGTTATTGGCCTTGCAGTAATGAGTAAAATCATTCACTATTTCTTAACGAATCACTACACGGGAACATTTGCCATTATTATCGGGCTGGTTATCGGATCCATTTTCGTCGTATTTCCAGGCTGGCCTATGGACATACCCTTATTACTGCTTAGTGTTGT
This sequence comes from Virgibacillus sp. NKC19-16, assembly GCF_021560035.1. NCBI lineage: Bacteria > Bacillati > Bacillota > Bacilli > Caryophanales > Bacillaceae > Virgibacillus > Virgibacillus salidurans. The sequence continues at coordinate 641,850 of NZ_CP074373.1, forward strand.
GACATTTGCAGCAGGACTCTTCGTCGCATATATCCTAGGAAAAGTGGAATACCAGGAGTAAGCAAACGATGAGACATCTATTGAAAAAGACAGTACAATAAAAGTAGAAGCTAAAAAGGGGTGTATTGAAATGGAAGCTATAAATACAGTAGAGGAATTCAATGAAGTTATTAACAGCGAAGAGCCAGTTATCGTTAAGTTTTTTGCTGATTGGTGTCCCGATTGCAAGCGTATGAACATGTTCATTGGTGATGTTATGGACGAATTTAACAATTACAAATGGTATGAAGTCAACAGTGATGAAGTAAATGGCCTTGCCGAAAAATATGAAGTCATGGGTATTCCAAGTATTTTGATCTTCAAGAACGGTGAGAAGCTAGCACACCAACATAGTGCCTACACGAAGTCACCAGAATCTGTAACCGAATTTCTCCATCAGCAATTAGCTTAAAGGTAATATAACGATCATTCCATCTGAGCGGAATGATCGTTTTTTCATACCAATTCGAAGGTCAGGTTTTCACTATTTTCTATGCGTAAGATCCCGTTCTTTAGCTCTACTTTATTATTAACGACATCGAGCTGATAGATGTGATTCAATAATTCCTGATCTTCTACTCCAAATGTAATGGAATGCAAATGCTGCTTATTTAGCACACGTTCGTTCTGCGGCATATTTTTCCCATTACTCCACTCAATTAAAAATGGAAGCTGCTTGTTTGATTCAGGAAATAACATTCTCCATTGTAAGGCCGACCCATCAGGCCGCGCTCTGCTTCCAGGGATCGGCCCTGTGTACGCTATATGCTTTGCGTCAAAATGTTTGATGTACTCATCCATACTTTCCGTGCGTAATGCAAATTGCATGACTCCTTCAAAATTAATACGAAACGCGGACGCGAGCTGCTGAATAAGCGGATTTGCTGATTTATCCGCAATACCTTCATCAAAAATCCCTATCCACTCGATATAGCATTCGTTTTCCAAATAGGCTAGGTAATTATATGTTCCCCAATTGTCATGCTTGCCTCCTTCGATGGTTGTAACATGATATTTTTTTCCAAAATCATGGGCAGCTTGTGCCGGATCTTTCGCTGCAACGACGATGTGGTCAATGGCTAGCATAAAATCAAATCAACTCCTCGAAATGTACTGATGAAAAAATGTCTGGTTCTTGCAACTACAATCGAATTTTTTCTCATATAGGGGGTATATTTTTATATAAAATTTGCCTCTTTTTTCGCCCTTCTTTCGATTATACCAGTGAACCCCACTAGTTCTTATCGCAATTTTACCGAGTTCTTAGTATAATGAAAAGAAATTTATACCAAGGGGGACTTAGAAATGAAAAATCCAATACTTAAAGATTTTCCTCATGAATTTTACACAAAACACCTATTTATCCGCTTGCCGCTCCCAGGTGACTTTGAAGGAGTATACCAAGCCATTGAAGCGAGTAAACAGGATTTGAAAAAATGGCTCCCATTTGCCAGGAAGGATCAGTCGCTGGAGGATGTAGAGATAAGTGTACGAGAGGCGCATGTACAATTTTTAAAACGGGAAGATTTACGTTTACATGTGTTCCACCGGGAGACAGGTGATTTTATTGGATCTTCCGGGTTGCATCGCATCGATTGGGAAATTCCTAAATTTGAAATTGGTTATTGGGTTGACTCCAGACAAAGCGGAAAAGGCTATATGACTGAAGCAGTAGAGGGGATTGCTGACTTTGCCTTTAGGGAACTGAAGGCAAACAGGGTTGAAATATGTTGCGATACCAAAAATGCCAAGAGTAGAGCGATACCTGAACGGTTAGGATTCTCATTGGAGGGTATTCATTATAATGATTCCATCCAAATTGATGGGGAAGAATTAAGAGATACGTGTGTTTATGCGAAAATTAAATAATTACTGCTCTATTTTCATGCATTTCATGGTATAGTACAGAAAAGAGATCTATAAAGCAGGTGAATACATGGAAAAGCCAGCTATTCTGATTGTGGAAGATGAACGGAAATTAAGCCGGGTTTTGCAACTGGAGCTTGATTATGAAAATTACAACACGGAAATTGCGGATAATGGAAATGATGCACTTCGCTTGATGAAGGAAAGCGATTGGGATTTAGTATTGCTTGATATTATGCTTCCTGGCTTGAGCGGATTGGAAGTATTACGAAGAATTAGACGGACAGATGATAGCACGCCAATTATTTTACTGACAGCCCGTGATGAGATTCATGATAAAGTGAGCGGCCTGGATTTAGGTGCAAATGATTATATAACGAAGCCATTTCAAATCGAGGAACTGCTTGCTCGTATCCGAGTACATCTCAGGAAACCTGTAACACAAAAAAACAACGGAAATGATCTCAACGTAGGTGACTTACATGTCGATTTAAATGCCCATGAAGTGAAGCGGGATGGCCGGGCAATTGAGCTTACGCCACGGGAGTTTGACTTGCTTGTATGTTTGTTGAAAAATAAAAATATCGTTCTTACACGAGATCAGCTTATTGAAAACGTTTGGGGATTTGATTATTTTGGTGATACAAATGTTGTGGATGTCTATATCCGTTATTTACGTCAGAAAATGGATAAGGGACACGATCAGGCCTATATCCAAACAGTTCGCGGTGTAGGATATACGATAAAGGATCAGGTCCAATGAAACTGCGGACGAAAATTCAACTGTTTTCAAGTTTGTTTATGCTGGTGTTAATTTTATTAGTCACATCCATTTATTACTTGTTTTACAATATAACTGCTGACAGTGAACTGGAGCAATTAGCTGCCCAAACAAATACGATTGTTGAAACACTTAATTCCAATCCGGGTATTCCAACAAACGACCTGTTAGGTGCATACTTACCGACAGACGGCATGATTCGTGTCATTGGAGAAGATGGTAGCTTGATCACAGAACTAAAGAAACCAACTATATCCAGTGATTTAGCCCATGAGTTTTCCATAAATGAATCGCAAACCATTGTATCGCAGGAAAACGCGGCAGATGTTGCCGTGATTTCAAAACCGATCATATGGAATAATGGGGATGTTGTCACATTGCAGGTTTCCAATCACCTGTTAGCACTTGAGGAAACGATGACGACTCTATTTTATGTATTGGTTGTTGCTTCAATAATTATGCTTGTCCCATCGATAATTGCCGGGATCGTATTAAGCAGATTCTTACTCAGTCCGATTAAAGCACTCATTCAAACCATGAAAGAAAACACAAGACATGCAAATTGGAAAAAGATTGATGCGGGGAATCGTTCTCGAGATGAGCTTTATGAAATGGAAAAGACATTCAATGAAATGATTGATTATTTAAAGGATAATTTTGAGAAACAAGAGGTATTTGTCTCCGATGCTTCTCATGAACTCAAAACGCCAATTTCTATTGTGAAAAGTTATGCGCAGTTACTTGGAAGAAGGGGAAGAGAAAATCCGGAATTATTTAATGAATCTGTGGAGGCGATTGATTCTGAAGCGGATCGCATGCAGAAATTGGTAGAGCAGATGCTGTCACTTGCAAAAAATAAAACAGAAGCCGAAATGCAGCAGGTGGATATGACCATGCTCTGCGAAGAGACAATTGCTACTTTTAAAGGTGCTTATGCGCGGGAAATTATTTTTGAGAAGCGGATTCCAAAACTGCTCGTAAGTGGAAATCCGAATCAATTACAGCAAGTTATCTATATTTTAATTGATAATGCATTAAAATACAGTAATGATGAAATTAAAGTTGTCATCTCAGAAAGAAACAATGAAGCTATTTTCAATGTAACAGATTACGGCCAGGGAATCTCGGAAAAAGAACAGGAGCGGATCTTTGACCGTTTTTACCGGATCGATAAAGCGAGAAGCAGGGATACAGGTGGAACCGGACTAGGTTTAGCCATTGCAAAGTCAATCGCTGATGCGCATAATGGCAGGTTATCCGTCACAAGTAATGTTGGCGTGGGCTCAACATTTACGCTAACCCTGCCAATAGTGAATGAAAATTAATGTCATTCTCATCAAATTCTAATCTTAATCACATTGTTCCTTCATTCTCCGAGGATATGATATAAGTAACAACAAACAAGGAGGAAAAAGAAATGAAGAAAAAATTAGGAGTTACAATTGGAGCCACGGCAGCTGCTGCTGTTTTAGGATTAGGTATTTATCAATCGAATGCCTCCGAGACTAATCCGGAATTATCCACAGATGAGATTCGTCAAATGGTCACAGATCAATATCCTGGAACCATTACGGAACTCGAATTGGAAAAGGATAGCAATAGGGCAGTTTATGAAGTGGAAGTAGAAAACGATGGGAAAGAATACGATATAAAACTAGATGGCAGCAGTGGGGAAGTGTTGAATCTGAAGGAAAGAGAACTCTCCTCAGGCAATGTAGAAATAACTGAAAAAGATGATGATGCGGACGACAGAGATGATAACGCAGATGACAGAGACGACAACCAAGGTAATACAAATAACAATGACAGCCAAGACGACGGTAACAATAATGGAAATTCATCAACTAAATCTAACAACAATACCGTTATTGACTTAGAAAAGGCAGAGGAAATTGCATTAAATGAATTTGATGGAAAGATTACAGACCTTGAGCTTGACGAAGATGACGGCCGTCGTATGTACGAAATTGAACTTGAAAAAGGTGAAGACGAAGCGGAAATAGAGATTGATGCGTATACTGGAGAAATCCTTGTCATTGAAATCGATAGGGAAGATGATTAATCTTCAACTGAGCTACCAGTTTTTATGCTGGTAGCCTTTTCCATTACATAACCGGATTCCTCATTAAATACATATAACGTTAAGGATTGGAGACGATAACATGCCGAACTACGACAAAGCGCTATTTCTATACAATGGCAATGCCGGAGCAAATGATATGGAGCAAAAATTGGCGCAGACCTTACCTGTACTAGCTAAAGTTATAAAAGAGCTCACCGTTATTCAAACGAACAGCGTTGAGGAAGCAAAAAGAACATGTGTTACTTTTGCCAAACAGATAGATCTTCTTATTATCCTTGGAGGAGATGGTACAGTACATACATGTATTAATAGTATCGCAGCTTTGGAAAAAAGGCCGGTTATCGCAATATTGCCTGGTGGAACGTCCAATGACTTTAGCAGAATGCTGCAAATGCCACAAAATCTAAAGCAGGCGGCAGGGACAATCGTTGATGGGGAAACGGTAGATATTGATCTTGGCAAATCCGGTGAAAAGTACTTCCTCAACTTTTGGGGCATTGGCTTAGTATCGGAGGCATCGCAGAATATAAATGAGGATCAAAAAAATAGCTTTGGTATACTGAGTTATTTTATGAGTACGCTCCGTTCCGTAAATCAGGCTGAGCCGTTCCACTATGAAGTTCAAGCAGATGATGCCACTCATGACGGAGAGGCTGTAATGATTTTGGTTCTAAATGGGAAATTCATTGGAACAAGAGAACTACCCATTCCTTCCATAGCCCCGAATGATGGAAAACTGGATGTGTTAATTGTAAAAAATTCTACGTTGGCCTCATTTCGGGAACTGTTATCCATGAACAATCCAAACATTGATTCAGAGCAATTAAATGAATTGGATTATTTTCAGGCAACAGATCTGAAGGTAACAACGGATAGTTATCAGGATATTGATATGGATGGTGAAATTAGTGAGACAACTCCGTCTGAAATTGTGCTGTTGCCTGGGCATATTAGGATGGTTCGATCACGAGGGTAGACTAGAACAATTGACAGTCGAAATAAGCGGTGTGAAAAAGTTATAGATAAATAAAATTAGGTCAAAAGAATTAATTAACAATCAGAACTACAGTTACCAAAGTAGTACTTTCATACTGTCTTTTTGGAAAGATAGTAATAGTTGTTGACAATGGAAAATGCTACTATTAGATTAAAGATAATATCTTATAAATTGTTAAGGTATTTTTTTGTATGTAAGTACCTGACCTAAACCTACCCCGATATTTACTCTACAATAGATAGATACATAGTTACATGGTGTGGCAAAAATGTGGCAAAAGTATGGTATATACAAACGGTTGATTATGATTTTGCTACAAATGCCTATTAAGTAGTTTTATACTTTTTTAAAAAAATTAATGATAGAATGTTAAAAAATTCGCACCAAGGGAACAGGAGTTTCATATTACACAATTTTCCCTAAAGTTCGTCGTTGGTCACCTGATTGACATATTTTATATTTACGTAATCATTGTTAAATAGGTATAGAAAAAAGAAGAAAAGAGGTTAAAAAGTGCTGGAATCAAAGCGTAAAGCGATCATATTTCTATTAATAGCAATTGCACTTGCAGTAATATCCGGATTTCTTGTCTTACAAAAAGTACAAGCTTTAAATACGGATTTAGGAACAGAAGTAACCATTTATGTAGCAAACGGTGACATTAGCTCAAGGCAAATTATTACTCCGGATGATGTAACGACAGATGAAGTACCTAACAGTTATTTACGTGATGAACATGTAACGGATATCGATGATTTTGTAAATAAAGTTTCTGTAGTTCCTTTGTCAGAGGGAGATGTTATTACGAAAAACATGTTAAAAGAGGCCTCATCTGTTACGGAAGCTGAAAATCGAATAATCTCACTTATACAATCAGAAAAAGTGTTTTTTGATGAAGCTCTGACAGCATTGGATCGGGTGGACATTCTGGTGTCTCATAGTTTCGATGAAGAGCCGGTTACCGAAGTCTTTATGGAAGATGTAAAAGTGGCAAGAGTTGCTCAGAGTGAAGGAGAGTTCTCCGGAGTGCAGGTTGAGGTGCCCTATGATATGGTACCACAACTGATACATATGCAAAATTACGCGGACAGTTTTCGAATCGTCAAAGCGAATGTAGGGCAATTGCCACCAGCAGATCAAAATAGTGGTGAGTCTTCAGAAGATGAGGATAGTAATGGCGACCAAAATCAGTCAAATGAGAATGAAGAAGGCAATAATAACGACGAGTAATAACCAATTCACATTAAGTTAGTCGGGTGGAGGAAATATATGAATATGGCAAATGATATCTATGTTGTTGGAGATAATGAAGAACTTACAACATCTATACAGGAACAAATCAAGGATACATTTCAACTGCATTTTGTTACAACAACGGAGTTAAAAAAGTACAATGCGCAAATAATTCTTATCATAAATTCAGAAAATAATTCAGCAGTAGAAGACGCACAACTTGTGTTAACAGATTTCCCAACGGCCTCCATTATCTGTGTAAATGATGAAGAGAACTTTGAAGTACTGCGTGGTTTAATTCGTCTAGGGGTTTCAGACTATTATGTTTTCCCGGGTGAGGAAATCCTTTTTATGGAGAAACTAATCTCCGTCGCTAAGGAAGCTGCTAGTCTTTACGATCGGGAAACGGATTCAGGATCTTTTAAAAAAGGTGGAGGTAAGGTTTTTGCTTTCTACAGTGGCAGTGGAGGTGTTGGTAAGTCCTTAATCAGCACGGCATTTGCTCAAACAATAAAATTGGAATCAACTGCAAATGTGCTGTACATAGATCTAAATTTACAGTATGGGGGTTCCGAAACATTCCTTGGATTGGAAAGCAGCCGCTCTATTGTTGACTTAATCCCTGTTATTGATGAAATGAGTGAACATCATATTCGTAATGTAGCAGAAGTTGAAAAGCATTCTAATCTACAAGTATTACTGAGTCCAAGTGACGCAGAGATGGCAGAGAAGATTAGTGATGAGTTTATTTTAAGGCTTCTCCGTGCAAGTAAACGGAACTATGATTTTATCATTATAGATTTACCTGCATGGGTAGATGAAAGAATTTATGCAGCATTGGAGGAAGCGGATAAGATTTATTATGTGATGAACATCGACACCATAGCCATTCGTGTATTAAAAAATGTGGAAAGTCTATTCCATCGCTTAGGCATAACTACAGAAGATAGATTGGAACTTGTCATGAATTTTAAAGGAAAAGACAAGGAGTTAAATAAAAAGGATATGGAGCGATTTATTGCATACACCATTGCAGCAGAGATACGAAGAGATAAAGGGCTTCAACAGTATATTAATCAAGGGGAGCCATTAAGAAAAGAAGCAAAAGAGAAAAAATTAACTGCAGTGGCAAAAGATGTACATAAATGGGTTCATTCCATGTTGAAATAATCTTGCTCTAAGGAGGTGGGGAATTGGCTCTTTTTCAGCGAACTGCTAAAGAAAACGCCTCAAAGAATGTAAACAATAATTATATAACAAGTACTGGTTATATAGATGAATTAGTGGAACATTATAAAACCAGGCTATTAACAGAGGTTAATCTGGAACTGATTACCAGTTTAGAGGAATCAGATAAACGTTTAAGGATAGAGAAATATATCAATCAATTTATGGCTGAAGAAAAGGTAGTCATTCCCAGACTCGACAAAGAATCACTTCTTTCTAAATTAATTGATGAAAGTGTTGGATTTGGACCACTGGAGCCGCTTTTAAAAGATGACTCCATTACTGAAATTTTAGTAAATGGCCCAAAAGAAATTTATGTAGAAAGAAAAGGTCAGCTCGAACGGGAAGATGTTTCCTTTAAGGATGAATCGCATGTGAGGCATATTGTTGATCGAGTGGTAGCACCACTTGGGAGAAGAATAGATGAGAGTTCACCCATGGTGGATGCTAGATTACCTGATGGAAGCAGAGTAAACGCGGTTATATCACCAATAAGCCTGAGTGGCACAATCTTATCCATTCGTAAATTCAGAAAGACACCCTTTGTCATGGATGACTTGGAAGATAACGATACATTTACAAGCGAGATGTCCATCTTCATGCAAGCACTTGTAGAAACTAAGTTAAATGTATTAATTTCAGGAGGAACAGGTAGTGGGAAAACAACACTGCTAAACGCACTTGCGAAGTCCATTCCACTTGGAGAACGTGTGATAACCATTGAGGATTCAGCTGAATTGAAACTGGATCGCAACAATGTTGTTGGTATGGAAGCTCGCCCCCCAAACGTAGAAGGAACCGGGGAAATAGCAATTAGAGAACTTGTGAAGAACTCACTACGGATGCGTCCTGATAGAATTATTGTCGGTGAGGTGCGCGGAGCTGAAGCATTCGATATGCTTCAGGCGATGAACACCGGCCATGAAGGTTCATTAACAACTGTTCATTCCAACACACCGGTTGATGCGATTAATCGTGTGGAAGGCATGGTAGTCATGGCTGGAATGGATCTGCCGACACACATTATTCGAGATTATATTGTAGGGGCTTTGGATTATATTGTACAGGTGCAAAGGTTAACGGACGGTACACGCAGAATAACGAACATATCTGAAGTAGAAAAAATCGAGGGAAATAAAATTCAGGTTCGCGATATTTTCCGTTTTCAGCGTACAGGTGTTAACGCAGAAGGAATCGTACTAGGATACTACACCCCAACAGGGATTATTCCTAAATGTATTCCACATCTGCAAGTTTACGGAATAGATCTAGATATGGATTTCTTTACCCCCAAGGAGGAAATGGACTATGAACATAGCAGCGTCTATACTTTATAGTTTAGCGGTATTATCGTTATTGTTATTCGGCTATTATTACTTAGGTTATCGTTCCCAGAAGAAAGAATGGAATAAAAAAGTAAAGGAATGGTTTCCTGAAGAAAAGCGAAAGAGCATGGTTAGCAAATGGGGAGACCGTTTTGACGAACGAGAATCCTCTAAGGCATTGGCAGCTAAGCTTCAGAATGCAAATGTGAAGCTCTTACCTTCTGAATATTTCGGAGCCTTACTGGTGGGAGGCTTAACGTTATTTATTCTATTTTATGCCGTATTCAATATGCCAGTGGCTATTAGTATATTGATTCCCTTATTTCTTATGATAGCGACACATTTTCTGCTTTTTTACTTAAGGAAAAATAATTACGAGAACCGTTTTAATGAACAACTTGGAGAGGTATGCCGGTTAATGGGAAATGCTGCGCGCTCTGGTCTTACGATAAATCAGGGTATTGACATTGTTGCAAGAGAGTTATCCATCCCCGCCGGAAATGAGTTTAAACGAATTTCCAATGAATTGAAACTAGGAGTGCCTTTAGAGCCTGCATTAAGGGCTATCCAAAAAAGAAATAAATCACGAGAATTTAATTTGTTTATAGCAACATTACTTATCCAGAAAAAAACGGGAGGTAATTTAGCTCGTACACTGGACACAATGGCAGAAACCTTTGAAGACCGAAAAGTTTTAAACCAAACGATTAAAACAATGACCTCTGAGGAAAAGTATATTTCATTTATCGTTCCAGCAATGCCTGTGTTTTTATTACTTGTAATGAACAACGTTATGGAAGGGTTTGTTGATCCTTTGTGGTCAGGCTTTGGTCTAGTTATATTAGCTTTATTTGTTGGAGCAATTGTACTCTCTTTCCTATTAATACGAAAAATAACGAATATAAAGGTGTAGCATATGGATGCATTAATTATTTTAACAATCATCGCATTTTGGTTTTGTGTTTTATTATGGTTGAAGCATTTTTGGTCCTACATAAATGGGAAACGAGATGTTATTACACATGTTTCGGATGTGACACATGTTGATCCTTTTGAAAAAAAGAAAAAGAAGAAGGACAAAAGGGCGAATTTATTTCAAAAGGTTACAACGTACGCAGATGATTTTGCGGATCTAGGGCAGCGGATTAACTTTTTCAGTGAGAATCACATGGTAGATGATTGGCTCAGAAAGTCAGGAAACCCTTTAAAGTTAACTGTACAGCGATTTCAAGGGTTAAAGATTTTTCTATTTATTGTAAGTTTTTTTGTTGGAATACTATCAGTCATTATCGGTCTACCATTTTCACAATATATGATAATACTTTTACCTGTATTAGGTTATTTCATACCAATCTTATTAATTAGAAGAGAGGTGAAAAAGAGGCAAAATCGGATTCGTCAGGATTTACCGGATTTTTTGGATACAGTAAGTACCAGTGTGCAAGCTGGAGTTAGTTTAGATCAAGCACTTAGGGAGGTGATTCGACATTTCGATGGTCCAATTCGTGAGGAGTTTTCCAGATTCAACCATGAAATTGATTTGGGTACCACAAGAGAAAGAGCTTATCGGGAACTGCTGCGAAGAAATGACAACCCAGAATTTCAATCTTTAATAAAGGCTCTCATACAAGGTATGGATCTCGGAATACCGATAGCTAAAACGTTTAAAATTCAGGCAGATGACTTAAGGCAAATCCGACAGGAACAGGTTAAGGAATTAGCAGCAAAAGCATCACCAAAGGTAACACTTGTTACAACGTTTTTAATTGCACCTGTCTCCATATTAATGATCGCGGGGTTAATGATCATGAATATGCTAATGGGTGACAACAGCATTTTAAATATGTTTTAAAAAAATGGGAGGAAGACAAATGAAATTAATGAATGGGTTTTATGTGAAGATGATGAACAAGGTAGAGGAAATGAAGAAGGATGAAAGCGGGTCACAGACGTTAGAATGGATTGGTATTGCAGCGGTTATTGTGATTCTTGTTGGGGTCGTTTCTACACAAATGGCAGATGCAGATAGTATTGGAGAAGCAGTTGTTGGTGCGTTTGAGGGCCTTATTGGTGACATTACCGGAGATTAATTTATTATTCAGATAAATATTATCATCTTAGATTAAGGGGTTATATTGAATGCGAAAAAAATGGTACTATCTTCTTCTTATAACTTCCGTCCTTTTGTTACTAGTTGCGTGCAGTGGAAATGCAGAAGAATCGCCTCAAGAAGAAGCGAATAGCGCAGAACAGGAGGAAGAGACGGTGGAAACAGAGGGGGACGAGGATTTAAATGAAACAGAGGGCAATGAAGATAATAATTGGTTTGAGCAGGTTGAAGTTCCACCAATTCCCTCTGATGAGAAGGGGGTAGCCGAACAATTACCAGGGCCTTTTGCAAATGCAGATAATATTTATGACATGGAAGAGGAGGTTAAAAAGGAATTTGAAGAGATAGGGTCTATGAGTGAAAATCCGAGTGAAGAAGAATATGAAGCATATTTACGATATATGTATTCGCTGGTGGCAATTGATTATCCAAATCCAGAAGATATAATGAAAAAGTGGGAATTTGGTTCATTTGGTAACCCTGATTTGCCAGATTCCCGCTACCATTTCAAGGAAAATTATAATGTTGAAATTCTTCTTGATTCAAGCGGAAGCATGGCCAATTATGCAGAAGACAAAACTAGGATGCAGGTCGCTAAGGAAGCAATAACAAAGTTTTTAAGTAGTGTACCGGAAGAAGCTAATGTATCACTACGGGTATATGGCCATGAAGGCACAGGATCCGAAAGCGATAAAGCAATGTCTTGTGATTCTATTGAACAGGTTTATGGTTATGATTCCTATGACGAATCAGCGTTTGAAGAGTCTTTAAATCAATTTGATCCGGCTGGTTGGACACCTCTAGCAGATGCGTTAGAGACAGCGCATGAGTCAATGGAATCTTTTAATACGGAAGAAAACACAAATTTAATTTATGTTGTAAGTGATGGGATTGAAACATGTGATGGTGACCCGGTGGATGTAGCTGAAACACTATCTCAATCCAATGTGGAACCTATCATTAACATAATTGGGTTTCAAACAGATGCGGAAGCTCAAAAACAACTAGAAGAGATGGCAGAGGTTGCTAATGGCATTTTCACTTCTGCAAGCAATCAGGATGAATTACAAGCAGAATTTGACCGTGCGGAAGAAGTACTTGAGGCATGGGAAGACTGGAAAACAGATGCTTTAGCTGATGCAGATAGAGCTAGGCTTGACAACAATATAGATATTATGGAAATACACAATGAATGGAATTTAAACACTACGAATATGGATAATAATTTGCATGCATTGGCAGAAGTCATGGAAGACCTTGAAATAGTTACACGTGATCAAAAACAGGAACTTAATAAGAGGAGAGGCGAGGCAATGGATGAAATTGGAAATGCTGTTTCCGATTCAGAAGATAGAATGGAAGAAATTAATTCGAAAAATAATGAAGAAATGATTCAGGAAATTGAAGATAGATATGAACAATCACAGGAATAGCAGTTGATAAGTTATATATGTCGTAAAACAACGGGGTGATGAAGATTGGGAGATTGATTACAAGAATATTTATTTCCCTTGCTATTGTATTCTTAACATTTTTTCCCGTAATTGAGCCTGTTTCTTATGCGGTAGAATCATGGACGGGTAACTCCTGGGAAGGAGATTCCTGGGAAGGGAATCCATGGACTGGAGATTCCTGGGATGGCTCTAGTCTCCAATGGGAAGGGAATCCGTGGACCGGGGATTCCTGGGAAGGAAATGATTGGGAAGGACAGGGGACGAACGAAGGATCAACCTGGAATGGCAACGAATGGAGTAGCGTTCCATGGTATTTAGAAGGATGGTCACAAAACGGTTTTAATGGTGACTCGTGGACTGGGAATGGCATCTCAGGAGATACATGGTCGCAACCAGGTTTTCAAGGTAACCCATACACTGAAGATGCATGGTCACAGTCAGGTTATTCCGGGAACCCTTGGATGCTGCCTGGATATCAAGGGAGCCCTTATTCTGGGGATGCCTGGAATCAACCCGGGTTCCAAGGCAGTAATCCCTATGTGGGGAACCCCTGGAATTATTCAGGATTTGCAGGTGGTCCCTATTCAGGAAATCCATATGGAGAGAACCCTTGGAACGGATCCGGCTTTACGGGTAACCCATATTTAGGTAATCCATACCTAGAAAGTCCATTATATGGAAACCCATATTCCGGGAACACATCTGATAGTAACTTAAATGGTATAAATGACTACACACCACCAGAGCGGTTTTATGATACGGAAGAATTTAAAGCAACAGACTTTGCTGTTAATACGATGGTAAATGGAACAGTAAATCTATTAGATGATGGTATAGACGACGGTTTCCAAACTGGGATGCATGCAACTGATCTAATTCTTGGTACTGCTAAGTTGCATGTAGGTGATCATGCTGCATTTGACGCTTATGATGTTGGTTCCAAATCTTATGAAGCGTATAATGATTACAAAGCTCTCGAGGATTTGCGGAGAAATACAGATTATTTAGATACAACTACTCAAGGAACACAGAGTGCTAATCAGGTTTCGAATGCATCAAAGGTAAGACAATACGGGTCACTATTCACTGATTCAGCAAAACAAATAGATACAAACATGAATTTCTCAAACATATCAAACACTTGGAATAACATGAGTGCTCTAACCAAGTTTAATGGTGTGACATCAGCCTTGAACGCCGGCGTATCAGCTTATCAGACAGGTGCAAGTATATCCGATTTCTCTCAAACATTACAGAGTGATGCTTCTGGAGCAGAGAAGACTGCAGCTGGTGCTGAGATTGGAGTTAACCTTGGTGAAACAGTCATGAGTGCCGGTGGTATTGCCGCCACTATTCCCGGAGGTCAGGCTGTTGGTCTTGGATTGGCAGTAGCAGGGGCTGGTCTATTCGCAGTATCAAAGACGACTCAATTAATTGCAAACAATACCGATAAAATTAAAGCAGGTTGGGACAAAACGAAAGACATAGCGAAAAAAGGATGGGATACTGTAACAGGCTGGTTTTCCTAAATATTTTGGTTGATTTTCCTTGTAATTGGAGTTTAAAGCAGAGTAGAGTGTGTCAATCTGTTCTGCTTATACTCTCTTTGAAAAAGATTAAAAGAATCAAAAAAATTATGAGTTAAATAAAATCAATGAAGTTGTTTACATTTTATTGAAAAGTATAAAGTTTTGCAGAAGGGATGGATAAGATGCAAATTGATAGAAAGAAGCTACTGAAATTAGGGGAAAAGCACCAAAAGTGGCTTGAGAATACATCGGTAAATGCAGAAGCCTATAAAATTAATAACAACTATTATTATCTGTCTCATTATGAAAGCAAATTCAGTGCTAAAGTGAAAGCTTATGCAGTAATTTCGCCTGATTCGCAAGATAGGAAAGAAGCACTAGAATCTATTAAACCACATATCTATTACTTCATCAGTATTAATAATCTTAGAGAAAGTGGTTCACACCGTGCAAATCTGGACTTTTCAGTTTTGGAAAAGATTCGAGACTATCTAAAGTTTATTCTAGAATCTGGAATACTAAACCCTAGAGATAGAATTATTTATCAAAGATCGCTAACTATAATGCAAACCATGATCGATCTTCAACACGAGATTATACAGTTATTTGAAGATTCGAATTCCCTAGAAGAAGGGGTTGTAAAAAATGGGTATTTTACAGATGACGACATTAATGAGGCACTCCATTATATAGTAATGGGTAACCTAATTCAGTATAAACAATTTAAGGATCGATATGATAACTGTAAGGATTTCGACATCATATATGATAACCGGAATAATCCGGAAATTAAACCATTCGAAAAATATTTGGATATTAAGATCTTAAAAGGTATGACAAGTGAAGTTGCAGAACCCCAGTTGAAAAAGTCACTTGATGGCACAACAAAAAATAATTATGTTGGCCATATGACCGAATCTGAAATATATGCCCTGTTAATGAAAACGTATCGAGAGGGTCTGGATAAACGAGTTCAGCAAGCAAAAGACATATTACGTTACCCCTAGGAAGTTAAATTATTTTATTGAAAGTCTAGGTCATTGAAGATCCTGGGCTCGTATGAAAGAGAATTTGCACTATCCATAAAGAGGAGTTTATCATGACTAATCCATTACGTTACACCTGGCAATTATATACAGGAAAATTTGAAAAAATGTTTGTTTTGATGTTGACAACAACATTACCCTTACTTATGCTCCATTCTTTTACGACCAATTACATATATACCATTACTCCAAGTTTGGATCCTGTCTACTCTTTTGCGGATATTTATTATGCTTTGCTGACAATTTTGTTTTATTTATTTGCACAAATCCCTTATATTCGATTTGTATATAATGAATACAAAGGCAATGAACATAGTTTAAGGAATGCTGTTTATCATTTTCTGGTTAATGGTTTTACCGTATTTTTATTTGCTGTTATTGTTTCGATTTTATCAGCCATTGGTTTTATGTTTTTTGCTATTCCAGGGTTGATATTGCTGACACTCGTTTTCCCAATTCCATATATCAGCATTTTTGATGAAAAACCAGTATGGAAAGCGTTCAAAGAGGGCATACGTATTGGAAAAAAAAATTTTTTGAAGATTTTCCTGATTATCGTAATTTCAGGGACGATTGAAGGTGTTATAGGTTTGTTTGTTGTAGCACAGGTTTTTAACATTACTGATTCCTTTGCGGCGCAAATCCTTACACAAATGACATTGAATCTATTAGTCTTTCCATTTGTCATTATGTATATCACCTCTTGTGTACTTAAATGGAGGGAGGAATTAGACGTATTGGAGATTAATGAAGAAGAAGCAACCACTTCTTGAAGAATATCAAGCATGTTTGATGTGACGGAAAGATCCAAGTAAAAACGAGAGGGATTTTAAAAGATGAAGAAAATATTTTTAGTGGCAATTTTAATTATTTCCTTAGGGCTTGTTGCTTGCAGTTCCCCTGAAGCAGATGAATTGGTCGAGTATCATAATAGTTATGTGGAAACGGTTAATCCAAAAGCGAACCAGATGGATGCACGATTGGAAGAACTTTCAATGATAGCAGATCCTCAGGAAGCATTCGAATTTCAAAATGAAAATGTTATTCCAATTGCGGAGGAAATAATAGAGTATATTGAGTCAAATAAACCTGAAACCGATGTGGTGAATGAATTGCATAATTTAAGATTAGAACAAATGAATACATGGCTCGAGGGGTTCGAACTTAGAAATGAGGCAATGGAGAAAGCTGCAGAAATGGCGAATGAACAAGAAATAAACGAACTTGTCCAACAATCGGATGAAAAGTTTATGGAAACAGCGGAAACGGCACAAATAGCTGACGTGAGGTTAGTTGAAATGGCTGAAGAACACAATGTGGAGTTGGAGGAAGAATAAGGTCACTGATTAAGTTCTAGTATTACTGAGTGAAAGTGTTGGTTTTTTAAAGGGCAGGAGCGTGTGATGCAATGAAAAAATGGAGAAAAAGAATAAATAATGAAGAAGGGTCCGCTACTATTGAATTCTTGGGTATTGTTCCATTGGCATTAATCCTATTGATGATTTTGATTCAATTTATTGTTGGTATAAATGGTGTGCTGGTCACACAATCTGCGGCAAATGAATATGCCAATGTATATTCGATAACGAAAAGTCCTAGTGAAGCGCAACAAGCTGCGAATAAAATCCTGTCTTCAACCGGGGATTATCTGCAAATGAACGAAATCACCACTCCTGCGGCAGGTGCTAAGGAATTTGAGACCACGGTTAGCGTAAATCTTAATTTAATATTTTTGCCTGATTCTATCTCAGCTCCTTCTATTCCTTATTCTACAACAGCCTATGGCAGGGTGATTGAATGATTAAAAAATTAAAGGAGCGGTTTAATAATGAAGATGGGAATATCATTCTTTTCGTTCTCGGTATGTTAAGCATTATTATGATACTCTTTGTATTTGTTCTAAACATGGGGATGGGACTAGCTGTAAAGGAACAATCCGGGACTACAGCAAATCAGGCGAGCATGGCAGCCAGTAGTGTTCTTTATGAAGAAGTGCGGCAGGTTATTTTTGAGTATGAGGATGATACGCTAGAAGGTGCACTGCAGGCATTTTTTGAAGATATCGAGGAAAAAGTGGATGACAAGGTCAGCGAGCTATCTGGAAGCTTTACATATAACGATTGGTCCGCAAATGAAATCGAATTGGAAGCATTCGACATTGTCTTAAAAGAGGAACTTGAAACCCCGGTTATCAGAGAAAAACTTAACGAATTATTAGCCGATGAAGATATTGAATCACTAGTAATTAATAAAGCAAGAGAGGCCATTGTACAAAATGGCGGCCAGTTAGATGGAGCCGAATTGATGATAGAAAATAATAGGATTCATGTAAGAGCTGCTAATGAGTTCGAATCCACCTCCTATGATGGCATAATGGCTGGGATAAATGAAAATATCTATCAGGAATCAGCTGGTCCGGAAATAGATTTTCTTGAAGATGTTTGGAATACAAGCAATACAATTCAATTAAATTAAATGGAGGGAGGAATTGTATGTTCAAATCAGAGAAAAAACTGAGAAAAATATACTTAGCTCTTATGATTTTTATCTATGGTATTTTTACACCAATTACTGTATATGAATGGCTTTTCACGGATGGTGGATTTCCATTAACTGCTGTAATTGTGGGGTTTGCACTTCCGTTTATGAGAAAGAACCATTTGAATCAGGTTAGAGAAAAAGAAGGGAGAGACCCTGTTTAGAGTGTTTCTGTCTCACTAGTTAATTGTCTTACACATGTCGATACTTAAATGAACAGGAGACACTGGACATATTAAAAATTGGATATGCCTAAAATGATTATTAAAAAATCAGATGAGTCTGTTCATTCAAGCTTCTCTAGTCGGTTGTTAAAAACATTGAATTCAAGGATGTGCTTTCTCGTTATCTAGCTTCATAAAAATTAATAAAATGATTTATCGACAGATCCATTTTATCAAATACATAATTCATAAAATCTTATGAATTATAGTTGTCATAAACGCAAAAATAAATTACGATATAAAATGAAGCTTTATTTTTATCATACATAAAGGTGAAACAAATTTTAGAGAGGTGGAAACAACGTGAAGAAATGGATGTTGGTGGTTTTCGCTGGGGTTATGGCTTTTGTGCTTGCTGCATGTAATGACACAGCCGAGCCGACAGCAGACACAATCGAGGAAGAAGAAAGTGAATTAACCGCACAGGAAGTATATTCGGAGGCATTGGAAGCTTCGGAGGAAATGGAAAGTGCAGAGGTTTCGATGAATATGCAGCAACAGATTGCATCTGAGGCTGAATCAACTTCAATTGATACCGAAAGCAGTTTCGACATGCAAATGACGATGGATCCGCTCGCCATTTATCAAGAGGGAACGACCAAAATGATGATGGACGGCGAAGAAGGCATGCCCGAAATGGGAATGGAAATGTACATGGTAGATGATGGAATGTACATGTACAGTGATCAGATAGGTAACTGGATGAAGGTGGACAATGCTGCGATGGATGCAGTGAATGCAATGGACGGCCAGCAACAGGATCCATCAGAACAGCTGAAGATGCTCCAAGAGTATACCGATGATCTTTCTTTCGAGCAGTCAGATGATGAATTTATTTTGACATTAAATGCGGATGGGGAAAAATTCAACGAGCTGATCCAGGAAGTAATGGAGGAATCTTTGACACCTGAAATGACGCAGGCAATGGGTGAAGAAGGTCAAAATGCTTTGGAAAATATGACGATTAACAGCATGGATTATGAAATGTTCATCGACAAAGAATCATTTGATATGAATGCATTTAATATGAATATGGATATGACAATGGAGGCAGAGGGAGATGCGATTAACCTTGTCCAAAACTTGGAATCCAGTTATTCAAACATCAATAATGTCGATCCGATTGAAGTGCCTGAAGAGATAGAGAATAATGCGATTGAGCAGCAGTAGTAAATAGCTTCATCTTTTTTTGGGTGGCAGTTTTAAAATTTAAATAACCATATTTATAAAAGAGGGTTTCTGTCTCGGTTAGAGGGAAGTCCTCTTTTTTGTGACTTTTTTTGAAAAAATATATTGGACTAAGATGTAAAAATAAATAACAGTTGTAAATATTAGTCATGAACGGCTCATGGCTACCGCTAAGGGTTCTATTTAAGGTTTTCGGTCGTCATGAACGGCTCATGGCTACCGTTATAGGTTCTTTTTAAGATTTTCAGTCGCCATGAATCGCTTATGACTACCAATCACCATATTCGATATCTTCTTCTGAAGCATAATTTTGGAAAAAAGTAAAAAAATAAGTGGAATCGTATAATAATTTTCTTGAAAAAGGTTTTACTGCTTTTTATTTCGGTTATATATTATAGTCTGCTTTTTATGTATAAAATCATTCCGCTTCTCTATGTCTAAGAGGCGGGTTTTATTTTTCATAAACATGGTTTTTCGTAACATTCGTAATAAATTTGTGATGTTTTTGATATATTTTCGTTTCAAATACTAAATATATGGGTATAAAGGAATGAACAGAGGCACCGACAGATTCATAATTTTTAGGGGGTTCAACCGATGAGTGAACATCATGTGACCATCTACATTAGTGATGGGAATCCGCAATGTGGAAAATTAATAAAGCAATTAGATGAATGGAATGTTTCTTACGCGACAAAAAATGTATCTCATAATCGCGATTATATGAAAGAACTGCAGGATATAGAAATTTTTGGTACACCAGTGACATTCGTTGGTGAGGATCAGCCTGCTATTTTGGGGTTTCAAAAAAACAAAATTAAATATGCTCTAGGTTTTGGAAATAATTCGTATTACAGCCCTTTTTATGAGGGGTATGGAGAGTAATGCGGTGTTTGATACACACAATTCATTGATATGCATAGTTTATTACAGATAATAAAACGTATAGAAGAGGTGTGTGCATCATGTATAACAGGCCGTATTATCATCACACGGAGCACCAGGACTTTGCATATGATAGTGTCCATTTTCCGCGTAATCCCTACCATCCATATCATTCGTATAACGGGCAAGCGCTTCAGCAAACTCCTTATGAACAGTTTGCAAAGCCAAAACAACCGCCGTTTTGGCCTGCTTATATACCAACAAATTCCACTTCATATCAACCTGACCCAAATATAAATTCCGCAACGAACCCAAATTCGATGGAGCAACCTCAGCATCCAAAAGAGCAGGTAGATTTTGATAAAATGCTTTCAACTGTGGGACAATTGGCTAACACATATCATCAAGTTTCGCCTATTGTGAAGGAGTTTGGCTCGATTATTAAAGCATTTAGGTAGAGTTGCAGGGGTGTGTTATTCCGCGCTCAGAGTGATTCGTCCCGCGGATGCAGACATTCGCTCCGCGCATAAGTCGGTTCATCCCGCGTTCGCAGATATTTGTTCCGCGGCCAGATAGGGTCATCCCGCGTTCGCTGGCAATTGTTCCGCGCTCAGGCAGGATCGCCCCGTACATGTCTCATTGGAAGCAAAAGAATCGTCCCCATGCGTCCCCGGCTGTAAAAATAAAGCAAAGCTACCAGTAGAAATATGATGCGCACAGTAATATTCCATTCGAATAACGGGTATAAGAAACTATGGGGTTTTTTAAAGAGGAGAATTAGTATGATTGGATGTTTAATTATCCATGGATTTACCGGAGGCCCTTATGAAGTAGACCCTTTAGCACGATTCCTTAAAGATAATACAGATTGGCATATCGAAGTTCCGACATTGCCTGGTCATGGAAGAAATCTTGATTTAAAAGATATTTCCTATCGAAAATGGATTAATGCAGCCGAGGATGTGCTAAAGCGATTGAACAGAGAATATGACAGAATCTACCTAATCGGGTTCTCGATGGGTGGTATGATTGCTTCCTATTTAGCAGCTAAATATAAGGTAGACAATCTCGTTTTATTAGCTCCTTCAGGGAAATTTCTGTCCTTCAGACAAATGACGCTTGATATAGCTTCAGTTGCTGCAGACGGCATGCGGGGAAACTTGGGAAAAAATAAATTATACCTGCATTATAAAAAGAAGATGGAGGCCGCGATTCCATTTAAGGCCAATATTGAGTTCGTGAAATTGGTGAAGTTCACAAGGCGATATTTAAAGAAAGTGAAATCACCTGTCTTAATTGCCCAGGGGCAGCAGGATGGCATGGTACCATATAAAACAGCTTACTATCTGGATAAGGAAATTAGTTCCAAACAGAAAGAAGTTGTCTTTTTTGAAAGGTCCCGGCACCTTATTTGTTTAGGTGATGACAAAGATACGCTCAATCAGATGGTCTACGAGTTTTTAGTAAGGGACGAAAGTTGAATTAGGAAACGTTGCTTTTGGCAAGTTTTGCGACAAAAGTCCTAGCCAAAGAGAAAACCTGCTCCTATTAGACGAGCAGGTTTTCTTTATTGACCTATTTATCCTTAAAAAAAGAAATCACCAATGCTCCATCCCCGCCGTAATTAGAGATTAATGGTCCGGTTTCGCTTAGGAATGTATCTTTAAAAGGGTATTTTTCTTTGATCTCGGAAAGGACTTTTTTTGCCCTGCTCTCATCATTGCAATGTGTCATGGTGATTACTTTATCTTCAACATTTTTGGTGTACTCTCCAATTTGCTCCACAAAACGCCGTATCGACTTTTTGTCACCACGAACTTTTTCCGTTACCTCGATTGTTCCTTCTTCGCTTCCCCGCATTAGCAGCTTGATATTAAGTGTTTTTGCAAGTGTACCTTTTACCCTGTCCAATCGACCGCCAAGTATCAGGTTTTCGAGCGTTTTTAAAATGAATAGCGTCGTCGTTTGTTCAATACGTTCTTGGATGTGTTGAACAAGCTCTTCAAAGGAATAATTTTCGCCTATTTTCACACTGGCTTCATGCATTAGAAGGCCAATCCCGGCTGAAGCTGTTTTGGTGTTGATTACCTCGATTGCTCGGTCAGGTTCCTCGTGCAGCAACCTATTTCTTCCGCTAACTGCATTTTCATAGGTGCTGCTTAACCCTTTGGATATGCTTAGCATAAGAATTGGAGTCTTGGGGTCGACCTGTTTGTACGCTTCATAAAAATCATTCGGGCTTGGTGCGGCAGAACTGGGGAGCGTATTTGTTTCTTTAATTTTACGATAATAACGGTTTAGATCCATAGTTACACCGGTTTTAAATTCCTCGTCTTTAAAATTCAAGTAT
This sequence comes from Virgibacillus sp. NKC19-16, assembly GCF_021560035.1. NCBI lineage: Bacteria > Bacillati > Bacillota > Bacilli > Caryophanales > Bacillaceae > Virgibacillus > Virgibacillus salidurans. The sequence continues at coordinate 664,725 of NZ_CP074373.1, forward strand.
AGTGGGACGATGCTAATATCGAGCGCGTCTTGTAAACGCTGCGGGATATCTGCTCCGCCATCTGTCATTAATTGTATATCCACGACATCACCTTATTTCTCCTTTAGTGTGGGTTCTATTATACCATTTATTTAACCTTTTCGCTCTTTTTGCGATATGGTAACCCTCGTTTTGCGCGATGTGCTGACAATAAATAAAAGTAGACCGAAGATAACGATCGTTCCACCCAGTAACTGTGTCCATGTGACGACTTCACCTAAGATAAAGTATGCGAGTATCGATGCACCGACTGGTTCAAAGACAATCCCCATAGAAATTGTGGAGGTGCTTAACCATTTAAGTGCCCAATTAAACAAGGTATGACCAAAGAATGTCGGGAAGATCGCTAGGGCCAGGAATATCCACCAGTGATCAGCTGGATATCCAAAGAAAGGATTCTGGAGTGCCATATTATAAATAATAAGTGTGATGGCACTTGCTCCGTATACGACAAACGTGTATGTCATTAGTGATAAATTTTTCCGTACACGTTGTCCAAATAAAAAGTATACCGTAATGGTGATGGCACCTAATAATGCGAGGATATCTCCAAATAGAGCCATCCCGCCTAACTGGAAATCACCCCAACTGATAATGAAACTTCCGAACAAGGCAATTATCATACTAATAATCGCACCGGATGAAAATCGTTCCTTGAAAAAGAAATAGGTTCCGAGGAATGCGAAAATCGGCTGCAATGTAACAAGTACTACCGAGCTAGCGACAGATGTGTAATTCAGTGATTCAAACCAAAGAATAAAATGCAGAGCCAAAAAGACTCCGGCAAGAATAGAAAGGATCCAATCTTTTCTGCTGATTAATCGGAATTCATGTCGATATTTGAGTAACACGATTGGTAACATCATAAGCACAGCAAATAATAAACGGTAATTCGCTATTATTGCTGCAGGTGCGCTGTCTGCTAATTTAACTAATACTGCCGAAGCGGATACAGTTATAACTCCAATGACAACCGCTATATATGGATTAAACGGAGGGCGACGCATATAAAGCCTCCTTTTTTAATTTCACACAGAATCGTAATATGTATTTTACCATTGGTCAATGAAAAAATCACTCAAGTCGTTAGTATGCTGTCGGTTTTTGTGTTATGATGGTAAATGCATTAGTTTTCGAGTGAGGCCTCTTACCAAAATTGGTGAAGCCTTTTTTGGCGAAAAGTAAGTATATCCATTAAAGGCTTGGCAAAAAAATAAGCCACTAATACTTTGACAATAAAAATAATGTAAAAATGTGTTCAGGTAACTTTTGGGCTCAGCAGGTATCCTATATCATTAGCTATGTAAATTCCCTAACCTGCGAAGGGTGTTTGAAACTACTGAAATCGGGGACAATATTTAATGTATCTAAAGTATGAGAAAATATCCAAGGCCTCTTCTACTAATAAATTTTTACTAAAAGAAGGAGTAGACGAATAGGTGACAACATTTAAAGAACTAGGTGTTTCAAGCTCCATTTTGAAATCACTGGAAAAAATGGGATTTGAAGAATCAACACCGATCCAAGCAGAGACAATTCCACTTGCGATGCAAGGGAATGACGTCATAGGACAAGCCCAAACTGGAACTGGGAAAACGGCAGCTTTTGGTATTCCTATGATCGAAAAAATCGATCCCAAACAAAGAAAAATTCAAGGGTTAATTGTAGCTCCTACGCGTGAGCTAGCAATTCAGGTTGCCGAAGAAATCAATCGGTTGGCAAAATTTAAAGGACTGCGTGCTTTATCCATTTATGGTGGTCAGCACATGGAAAGACAAATACGTGCGCTGAAAGACGGCCCACATATTGTGGTTGCAACACCAGGCAGATTGCTCGATCATATGCGCAGAAAAACAATCCGTATCAATATGGTACAAACTGCAGTATTGGATGAAGCAGACGAAATGCTGAATATGGGTTTCATTGATGATATTAAAGATATTCTAAAAGGGATCCCGGAAGAAAGACAGACCCTATTATTTTCAGCAACAATGCCAAAGGAAATCCGTGATATTGCAACAAACCTAATGAAAAATCCGAAAGAAGTTAAAATCAAAGCAAAAGAAATGACGGTCGAAAATATTGATCAATATTTTATCGAGATCCCGGAAAAATTCAAGTTCGAAACACTTAACAATCATTTAGATATTAATGCACCTGAATTGGCGTTAATATTCAGCAGAACGAAAAAACGTGTCGATGAAATAACGGAAGGTCTGCAGGCAAGAGGCTTCCGCGCTGAGGGTACGCACGGGGATCTGACGCAAGGCAAGCGTACCTCTGTATTAAACAAATTTAAGAACGGCAGAATTGATTTATTAGTTGCTACAGATGTTGCGGCGCGTGGTTTGGATATTTCCGGTGTGACACATGTATATAACTTTGATATCCCGCAGGACCCGGAAAGTTATGTACACAGAATCGGACGTACGGGCAGAGCTGGTAAAACAGGTGAGGCTATTTCCTTTATCACACCAAGAGAAATTGGGCATCTAAAATCCATTGAAAAAGTCACAAAAAGTAAAATGAAACGTCTGATGCCACCAACAAACAAAGATGCACAAAGAGGCCAGCAACAAGTTACTGTAGATAAACTCAACAAAACAATCGAACAAAAAGATCTGCAAGCATATCACGAAACTGCAAATGAGTTATTGCAGGAAAATGACTCCATAACAGTTATCGCTGCCGCATTGAAGATGCTTACGAAAGAACGCAGAGATACACCAGTAAGGATTTCCTCCGTGGCACCGATTAGTGTAAAAGGGCCACAACGCTCCAAAGATAATAATCGCAGAAATAATAAGCGATATTATGGTGGTGGCGGGCGCAATCAAGGCGGACGCAACCAGGGTGGAAGAAATCAAGGTGGTCGCAACCAAGGTGGACGAAGCCGAAAAGGAAGCTACCAAAACCGGAGGAACAGTAATTACTAATTGAGTCGCATGAGTAGTACAGTAGAGGTGCAATCCGTTTCAGGGATTGCACCTCTATTTTTATGAGAAGATAATTTTTTTATAAGTCATGCCTATCTGGGATGAGTAAAACGGACAGGTAAGGTCGCCATGAGAGGTTCATGACGACGAAAGAGTGCAAAAAAGAACAGGGCAGGTCGCCATGAGAGGTTCATGACGACAGAAGAGTGCGAAAAAGAACAGGACAGGTTGCCATGAGAGGTTCATGACGACGGAAGAGTGCAAAAAGAACAGGTAAAGGTCGCCATGAGAGGTTCATGACGACGGAAGAGTGCGAAAAAGGACAGGTAAAGGTCGCCATGAGAGGTTCATGACGACGGAAGAGTGCGAAAAAGGACAGGTAAGGTCTCCATGAGAGGTTCATGACGACGAAAGAGTGCAAAAAAGAACAGGTAAGGTCTCCATGAAAGGTTCAGATAACATTTGGCGCTATCGAAAATATTTCACCGTAATAGGGGGTTTCCGTCCGAAAGCGATGATAAGCTCATCAATTCCATCCAAAAAAACTTTCTCTCCAAAGAACGATTATGTATAATCATTTATAGATGGAGACACAGGAGGAGGAATAGAATGAGACAGCCACCGGTAAATCGGATCGCGCGTGACGCGATAAAAGCGTGGAAAATAACAGCAGCAATATATATTAGCGTCCTTTGGTTAGCGACTATCGGCGTAGCCATTATTACTTATAATTATACGGTTTCCTATTGGTTTATAAGTATTGCTGTACTAATCAGCGCCTTAAGTACATATTTATTTGTATTTTTGCTCCCTAAGATTCGCTGGAGGAGATGGCGTTATGAGGTTTTTGAACAGGAAATATATATACAACATGGGATATTAATTGTTTCGCGAACGTTGGTGCCAATGATTCGGGTACAGCATGTGGATACACAGCAGGGACCTATTTTGAGGAAATTCGGGCTGGCTAGTGTGACCATCTCAACTGCAGCAACAACCCATGAGATTCCGGCTTTACTCGAGGAGGATGCGTCAGATCTAAGGGATAGTATTTCTGCATTGGCAAGGGTGGATGAAGATGATGTCTGAACCTAAGCGCCTGCATCCAGCAGCAATTATATTTAATTTTATCAAGGGTATCAGGGAATTTATCTTTGTTCTTATATTTGGTTTTATTACATTTAGGGACCAGTCTTTTGGTTACTTTATTCTAATCGTATTACTTTTGGCACTTATTATCGTCGCCTATAGTGTTATTTCATGGTATCGGTATACGTATCGAGTGGAGGAGGAAGAGCTGCGCATTGAATATGGCATTTTTATTCGGAAAAAGCGGTATATCTCCAAAAATCGGATTCAATCTATCGACCTAACACAAGGTGTCATTCATCGTATATTTAAACTGGCAAAGGTTCAAATTGAAACGGCAGGTAGTGGAAATGGATCGGAGGCCTCGTTAAAAGCGGTTAAATTTACAGAAGCTCAAACGTTAAGAGATGAATTGAAAAATGAAGATACGCAAGCAACAGAACTAGATCCAGAAACAGAAGCAGAAACCACAAATCACCCCTTTTATAAAATTTCATTTAAACGGCTATTTGTCGCAGGATCTACGTCGGGGAGTATCGGAGTAATATTCGTTTTAGCCTTAGGTGCTTTGGAGTTTGAGCGATTTATACCGGATCGATTTTTTGACAATGCAATGAGTTGGGTTATTGGTTTAAGTATTATGTTAATCGTAGGATTCGCATTGGCACTTTTGCTATTCCTTTGGCTATTAGGAATAGCCGGAACTATGATCAAATATGGGAATTTTACCATTACAAAATATAAGGATGAGCTGTTTATCACACGAGGTCTACTCGAGAAAAAGCAGATAACGATACCACTTGGCAGAATTCAAGCGGTCGGCATTCAAGAAAGTGTGATAAGACAACCGCTGGGATTTGTTACTGTATTTGCTGAGGTAGCTGGAGGCTCTCTGGATCAAGGAGAAGACTTCTCTACTGTTTTATTTCCGATTATGAAAAGAGATGAAGTAGAGGAATTTTTGCAGGAAATTCTACCGGATTATGCAGAGCAGCCTCAAGATTTTAACCCGCTGCCTAAACGTGCGCTCACCTTTTATTTATTCCGCACGATGGTTCCGATTATTTTACTTGGGATTGCAGTAATGTTTCTCCTGCCACAGTTTAGCTGGGTGATAATCATTTTACTAATTGGCGGTTTATATCTAGGGTTTTTACGATATCGAGCTGGCGGATATTATTTGAAAGAGAATCGTTTAATGGTACGTTATCGCGTGCTTAGCAAAACGACAATGCTTATGTATCATAAACGGATTCAAGCATTCGAGAAAACACAACATAAAATTCAAAAGGCTAAAAAGTTAGCAACCCTAAAATTGTCCATTATTGGAAAACTGGGCACAGGGAAACACTACACTATAAAAGAACTGGACGAAGCTGATCTGGATCAATTATCGGATTGGTATTCCTATCGTAAATAAAATCGGAAAGCCGAGGTGGCTTTCCGATTTTATAATATATTAAGTCTCCCAAGTATCCCGAGTAAAACAAGGATGCCTACAACAATCCATATTATTTTTTTCTTAGAAACTCTCTTTTTCTTCCATCGATTTGGATCAAATTGGATGGAATCATCATCCTGGTAGCGCCGCCGGTTCCTCCAGGGGGAAAAGGGCTTGGCATTTGCCAGGACGAGCGGGGCGATCGCAAATCCGCCGATGAAGCCAAATATATGGGCGTTAACATTAATATTTGAGCGAACAAAAGTCATAATTAATCCAATAATAAATATGATCATGACGACTTGCGTGCTTCCCGGATCGATGAGATGTTTGCGGAATGCGATCATGAATACGTACATACCAAACAAACCATAAATGGCTCCAGATGCTCCAAGATGGGTATACCAAATGTCAGATGGGCCGAAAGCATATGTGGCAAGGTTCCCTGCTATTCCGGCCCCGAAATAAGCAACAAGGAATTTAGCTTTTCCCAGCATTTGCTCTAGGGCTGGACCAAATAATACAAGTGCAAATGAATTAAATAACATATGCGTGAGACCAGCATGCAAAAATACGGGAGTAAATAGGCGCCAGTATTGTCCTTGATCAATTAAAAAATTGCTGCCAACACCCCATTGGTAAAGAACTGTTCCAAACTGAAGTTGCAATAGATCGATGAGTAACCATAAAGCGATATGTATAATGACTAATCCTGCCACAATTGGATAGAACTGAATAAACTCCTTCACGCTTCTTTCCGTTCGAATAAACATATGGAGTTTGCCCCCTTTAGTAAAAAGATTTTATTTTATAGGAAACTCGGGTACTATTATTTTATGAGTGTATTACCATTATAATCGCAGTAAAATATGAAATACAGTGATTTGTCAAAGAAGGGTAAGGAATTTGATGATAAAAGGTATTGGGATTGATTTAATAGAATTGGATCGTATTCAAAACAGTATGGAGAAAAATAATCGATTTGTTGATCGAATTTTAACACAAAATGAAAAAAATGTATTTACCCAATTGCAAAACAGGCGAAGAAAAACGGAATTTCTTGCTGGAAGGTATGCCGTGAAAGAGGCATTTGCGAAGGCGAATGGTACAGGAATTGGGAAATTGAGCTTTCAGCATATCGAGGTAACCGTAGATGAAAATGGGGCTCCATTTATGAAAGTGCGCGGGTTTGAAGGGGAAAATATATTTATATCGATTACGCACAGCAGGGATTATGCAGCAGCCCAGGTCATTATTGAGGATAATTAACAGTGCATATTTACCATGGTTGTCTCATATATTCTAGTGCGGGTAGGAGGGAACGAAGTGTATATTGTCACCGCAAAAGAAATGTACGATATTGATCACTACACAATGCAGGAAATTGGAATGGATGGAAAGCTTTTAATGGAGAATGCGGGAAGGGCTATCTGCGCCCGAATGGATGCGGGTCTGAGTAAGGGAAATCGTATAACCGTGTTTGCAGGTTCCGGAAATAATGGCGGAGACGGATTTGTCATCGCAAGGACGTTGCTGAATCAGATGTACGTGGTTCACGTTGTACAAGTGGTTCAGGACGCGAAAATTACCGGCGATGCGCTTTATCATAAGCATTTATTTTTAAAATGCGGGGGGTCATTACGAACGCTTGAGGCTGAGAATGATATAAATGGCATCATAAAGCGTTCTGATGTAGTCGTTGATGCCATGATAGGGATAGGTATCAAAGGGAAGCTGCGAGAAGCCCTAAACAGGATTGTATCTGTTTTAAATGATTCAGATGCTTGTATCGTTTCTGTCGATATTCCATCAGGCCTTCCAGCAGATGAAGGGGCCCTCGCCGCTGCTGAGTTTACAGCTGTACAAGCAGATTATACGTTTGTTGTCGGTGCTCCGAAAATGAGCGCATTTCTAGAGGCTACCGCACCTTTTTATGGAGACTGGGAAACAGTTTCTATTGGTTTTCCTGAAGCGGTTTTTCAGAAATATACCGATAAACACGTATGGGGTCACGATGAATTCAGGCAAACAATGCCGGAGCGCAAAGTTTATGACCATAAAGGGGATCACGGACGAGGGCTCGTTATTGGTGGGAGTAAAACAATGCCCGGGGCACTAGCAATGACAGTGAAAGCAGCGCTGAAAGCTGGATCAGGATTAATTACGGCAGGGACTTCTGAGGAGGTTATTCGTGTGATTGCTTCTGAAAGTGTTGAGGCTACGTATCTAGTAGTTTCGGAGACAAACGGTCATTTAACGAATGACACGCCTGTTTCACTTGAAGGTTATGATGCGATTGCGCTAGGGGTTGGCATGGGGCAAAACGAGGAAACACGTTCACTTGTCCATCGTCTACTTGATCAGGCCGAGAGCCCAGTCGTTATTGATGCGGATGGCTTACACCATACCAAATCGGACCTGTCCATATTAAGGGCGAGACCTGATCCTACGATCATGACACCACACCCGGGCGAAATGGCTATGCTGCTGGATATTTTTGTCCATGAGCTTTTATCAAAACCGTTTCAGTATTCCTTGGAATTTGCGCGAAGGCATAATGTCTATTTGGTACTAAAAGGAAAGCACACGATTATTACCACGCCGGGCGGCAAGCAAGCTGTAAATACGACTGGGAATCCGGGACTCGCCAAAGGCGGAAGCGGGGATGTACTTACAGGAATTATTCTAGCACAGCTAATGCAGAAGCAGAATATTTTCCAAGCATTGTGTAACGCATGTTTCATCCATGGTAGGTCTGCGGAATTATTAGTAGAAGATACACATTCTTACCATGATTTAATGGCATCTGATGTGATCGGTGGTATTTCAAAGGTATATCGTACTATTTTCTAATGTTGCGTGATAATTGTTCCCTAATGTTGACGAGACAAGGGAGATATGTTCATGAAAAAAAAGTTAAGTATTTGGGTGACGATTGCAATCGGTTTAATTTTAGTACTGGCCGCTTGTGGTGAAAAGTCGCAGGAAGATGTGGCCGGAGATTTAGAAGAAAACCTGGAAGATATGAGCGGGTATAAGGCTGAGGCAGTAATGGAAATGAACACAGGGCAGGAAAATCAACAATTTAATATAGACATTTGGCATCAAAATGAAAGTGAAGAAGAGGACTTTTACAGGGTAGGGCTGACAAATAATCAAGATGAACAAGGTAGTCAAATCATTTTGAAAAATGAAGATGGCGTGTTTGTGCTTACCCCGGCATTGAATAAACATTTCGAATTTCAATCAGAATGGCCGAACAACAGCAGTCAACCATATTTATATCAATCGCTTATCACCGATGTGTTAAATGATGAAGAGGCAGAATTTGAAGCAACGGAATCGAATTATGTTTTCAGGACAAAAACAAATTATCAAAGTAACAACAACCTGCCATTTCAGGAAATTCACTTTGATAAAGATACCCTTACACCAGTGCTTGTAAAAGTGCTTGACCAGGATCAAAATACATTGGTACAAGTGGAGTTTACAAGCTTCGATACTGATCCGAGCTTTGAAGAGGATGACTTTACAATAGATAAAAATATGGAAACTGCCGCAACGGTAGATGAGCCGGTATCAGGTGATGGAACCCAAGGTCAGCTGACAGTTCTTTATCCAACGTATATGGCTGGTGCTGACTTAACCGAAAAGAAAGATGTTGAATTAGAGAATGGGAAAAGATCTATATTGACATTTGAAGGTGAAAAGAATTTCACACTTGTTGAAGAGACAACAGAAGTGCAGCCAACTTTATCCTCTCCGCAAGAAGTGAAGGGGGATATCGTAAATCTGGGTCATACTGTCGGAGCCATGTCGGACAATACGCTGGAATGGACTCATGATGGCGTAGATTTCACGTTGGCAAGTGAAGAATTAACAAGAGAAGAATTAATCGAAGTAGCCCAATCTGTTCAAAGTCAAGAAGTGAAATAATTTAGGGTGGTGATTACGCAGACTCGCAAGCGGAGAGGGGGGTCTGCTTTTTACTTTTGGCTGTTTTCGAGAGTGCTGTTGCTTTTAAATCTTTGGAGTTGATATAAAATTGCAATACTTGCCCGCCGTCCAGGATCGTTCCGGTCAGTCGCTTTCCGCGGGCACGTAGAACGACTCTAGGTTACCGACATTCGGATAATCCTGTCTGCACGGTCACGTAGAACCATTCCAATAATCTGGATGAAAAGACGATCCACTTCATACAAAGGGCATCAATCGTTCGCTTGATGGTCTTGTAACCCGGCATGATCATGCAGGATAATATCCACTTTGCACCGATACTGTCCTTAGAGAATTTATGGATTCACGGCGCCGAATAATAAGCGAGATGCATGGCGTAAAAGATTATGCCCGTCAATACACGGCAGATGTAAGGCGGTGCACATTGGCAATGGTTGATAGTAGGTCAGGAATTAGGCTGTGTTTGCAAAAGAATTGTCACTGTTTCGCATTCTATATCTTTGGTATCAAAAGCAATAAACTTTTAGAAAACAGTCTCACTTTTCATTGACAGATGCACGTGAAAGATAAATAATGATAATAATCATCAATGTAAAAAGGAGCTCTTGTTGTGACGGACCATTTTTATAGAGATACGTGGGTAGAAGTAAATCTTGATGCAATTGGGTATAATATCAAGCAAATGAAGGAAAAACTACCTAAAAGTAGCAATATAATTGCAGTAGTAAAAGCAGACGGATATGGTCATGGGAGTGTACCGGTTGCTAAAAGAGCATTAGAGGCTGGAGCCAAAGCCTTAGCTGTTGCATTACTGGAAGAAGCACTCGTATTACGGGAAGCTGGCATCGATGCACCTATACTAGTGCTCGGCCGCACTTCTCCAGAAGCTGCACCAGTCGCATCTGATCATGACATTACGCTGACATTTTTTCAAGAAGAATGGCTGCAGGAAGTTAATACCTATAAATTGGAGAAAAATTTAAAACTCCATATGAAATGGGATACGGGCATGGGGAGGATTGGTATCCGCACGGAAGAGGAATTAAAAAATATCCTGGATGCATTAAATAAAAATCCAAGCATATATTTAACTGGAGTGTTTACACATTTCGCTACTGCCGATGAGGAAGATTTGACTTATTTTTACAAGCAAAAAGCACGCTTCGGGGCATTATGGGCTTTCTTTAAGGAAAACTGGCCACACGATGCGTCCATTCATATTGGCAATAGTGCTGCTTCGATTCGCCTACCGGAGGAGATGCATGATTATATTCGCTTCGGTATTTCAATGTATGGATTGTATCCATCAGGGGCGGTGAAGGCTAAAAGGCAGATTGATTTAAAACAAGCCTTCTCCTTGCATAGCAGACTCATTTCTGTGAAAAAGATAGCCCCCGGTGAGTCTGTAAGCTACGGGGCTACCTATACAGCGGAAAAATCGGAATGGATTGGTACGATCCCTATTGGGTATGGGGATGGATGGATACGCAAACTCCAAGGCATTTCTGTATTAGTGGATGGGAAGCGCATGCCCATTGTCGGCAGGATTTGTATGGATCAGACGATGATTCAATTAGACACGGAATACCCAATCGGTACAAAGGTGACGTTAATCGGTGCGCAAGATAGTGACGTCATTGAAATGGATGAAATAGCAAATTATGTAGATACGATTAATTACGAAATTCCATGTATCATTAATAAACGCGTTCCACGGATTTATACCCCAAATAAATAGTAATAAACGACAAAACATAAGATTTTTTGAAAGAAATTGCCAGAACCCTTTGCAAACGTTAGAATTCAATGGTATCATATAAATGAATTTATAAGAGTTCGTTCAACAGTTGGCGGAGGTGTTTAGTTTTGTCAGAGAGCTTGCAGGAGGTCTTAGTGAAGTTACCAACAAACCTATTGAATGAGGTGGATGGATTAATGAAATACGAAAACAGTGATTTAAGTGATTTCATAAGTCAGGCGACGAAAAACTACCTGGATCAAAAGAGAGATGAGCATATACAACAATTTCGCGAAACGATGAAGAAGGGTTATCAGGAAATGGGACGGATTAATTTAACAATCGCTTCAGAAGCCTTTCAGGCCGAAGAGGAGGCTGAAAACACCCTCGAGCGCTCTGTGATAGGGGTGTAGCGATTTGATCGTTCAAAGAGGCGAAGTATATTTCGCCGACCTTTCCCCTGTGGTTGGATCAGAGCAGGGGGGCGTACGCCCGGTATTGATCCTGCAAAATGATATAGGAAATCGCTTTAGCCCTACGGTTATTGTTGCCGCGATTACAGCACAGATTCAAAAGGCTAAACTGCCGACGCATGTAGAAATAAATGCAAAACGTTATGGATTTGATCGTAATTCTGTAATCTTGCTGGAACAGATTCGAACCCTGGATAAACAGCGTTTGACAGACAAAATTACAAAATTAGATAATGAAATGATGAAGAAAATAGACCAGGCATTAGAAATAAGTCTCGGACTTAAAGATATGTATGGTCATTAGGAAGGCCCTTGTCACTTGAGCGACAAGGGTTTTTTAGTGCACAGATTTTATCTTTTGGCATAATTTCATAAGATTATATGTTACAATAGAGTCGACACAATAAAGGAAGCTTAGTATATTATGGGTATTTTGCGCGAAAATTGCCGAGATATAGAGATATGTATTACTTTATAGTTGATATTTAAATGGAGGCTAGGCGAATGGATGAGAAATTTAAATACATTGTACTAGATAACAGTGAAATAATTGTTCAGATGTGGATGGATGAAATTAATTCACTGAAACAAGATAATTATACAGCTACAATTTCGGATGAGTTGTTTGAAAGTACGAACAGAGAGTTTGTAAATGTTATATTCACTAGTATCAAAAATCAAGGCAACATAAAAGCTGTTGAGGATTTTTCCGAGAAAATCATTAATTTGGGATGGCCTCTGAGTTATATTACAGACGGCTTACAAGTGTTCAGAAGAGTGACGGTGGATTATATATTAAGTCAGTCCGAACAAGTAGACTCAAGCTTTATCTCAGATGTATTAAAGAGTGTAGATGAATGGGTTGAACCAATTATTCGTCTATTAGTGAATGAATATTCGGGTAGTTGGGAACACACGCTCTCCATGCAGCGGGTTGCCTTGCAGGAATTATCTGCACCACTTATCCCAGTCGTGGACAGTATTACTGTAATGCCGCTGGTCGGTACAATTGATACGGAGCGGGCAAAATTAATTATGGAGAACTTGCTTGACGGTGTGATGAAGCACAATTCAGAGGTTGTATTAATTGACATAACGGGTGTTCCCGTCGTTGACACTATGGTCGCCCATCATATTATTCAAGCAGCTGAAGCAGTGAGACTCGTGGGGGCAACTTGCATTCTTGTCGGGATCCGTCCGGAAATTGCACAGACAATCGTCACTCTCGGCATCGATCTGGATAAATTCCCTACAAAAAGCTCATTGAAAAAAGGCTTTATAAGCGCTCTGGAAATCACTAACAGACAAATTGTTGATCTTGAGAATAAAGGTGAAGATATTGAAAAACTAATTGAATCTTTACAAGGGAAGTGAAACAAGTGCGAATACCAATTCTTAAATTAAACAATTATTTATTAGTGTCTATCCAAACAGAGATAGACGATAAGACGGCTATACAATTTCAGGAAGACTTATTGGATAAAATCCACAAAAATGGTTCATCCGGAGTAGTGATTGACTTAACATCCGTGGAGGTCATCGATTCGTTTATTGCGAAGGTACTCGGGGACGTTGTTACTATGTCAGATCTCATGGGGGCAAAGGTAGTTTTAACAGGTATCCAGCCAGCGGTTGCCATGACCTTGATTGATTTAGGTATTCACTTAAAAAATGTCCCAACGGCTTTAGACCTGGAACAAGGACTTGTTAAACTTTACCAGGAATTGGGGGAATAGCTATGGAAACTCAATCCCGCATGAATATTCAACAAGAATTGGATATTGTTGGTGCCAGGCAGCTTGGCCGTGACATTGCAAAAAAAATCGGATTCGGCACCGTTGATCAGGCGCGTATCGCAACGGCGATATCTGAATTAGCTCGTAATATCTACTTATATGCAGAAGATGGACAAATTTGCTTTGAAGTGATTGACAACCTCGGTCGAAATGGGATGTCTATTATTTCTATTGATTCAGGACCTGGGATAAGTGATATATCTCTCGTCATACAGGACGGTTATACGACTTCCGGCGGCTTAGGTGCAGGACTTCCAGGTGTAAAACGTCTAATGGACGAGTTTGATATACAATCGGAAGCTGGTAGTGGCACAAAGATAAAAACGGTCAAATGGCTCAAGTAATCAACGAAATCGGCTCTTTCGCCGATTTCTACTAATCTGACCTTTTACTTATGGCCTTTAGAAAAACACCTGTATAATATAGTTATGGGGGATAAAAACGATGGATAAGACGATGAAACTAGATGCAGCAAATTATAAGGATTTACTGAAACATTATATTGAAACTCGAGACGAACAATCATTGTACGGTGTTGAACAAGTCAGCAAGTCGTTTATTAGTAATAATATTCTCCCGGAAGAGATTATCAATTTGCATATACAGGCATTGAGCGATATATACCCGAATCTCTCTGAGGAGTTCCAGCATTCGATGGACTTTTTGCTGGAAGCAATGATTTCTTACGGGCTGGCACATCAGGAATTTCAAGTATTGCGGGAAGAACAAATGACAATGAAATCGGAAATATCTGTTGCTGCAAGTATGCAGGACAGTCTGCTTCATACGACAAAACCTGAAATAGATGGCCTCGATATAGGTGTCATAAGTGTTCCGGCACATCAGATGAATGGAGACTACCATCATTTTATAAAAGGAAAGGATGGGTCAATCGGTATTACCATTGCTGATGTTATCGGAAAAGGCATACCTGCCGCATTATGTATGTCCATGATCAAATATTCCATGGAGAGCTATCCGGAAGAATCTATGTATCCAAAGGCTATATTAAAGAATTTAAACCGAGTTGTAGAACGAAATGTTGACGCCAGCATGTTTATCACCATGTTACACGCACAATACCTCCCCACGGAGAATACACTTCAATACGCTTCAGCAGGTCATGAACCGGGCTTTTTCTACAATTCTGAAACAAAGGTCTTTGAAGAGATTACAGCAAAAGGGCTTCTTCTAGGCGTTCTTCCTGATACGGATTATAAACAATATGAAAGAAAACTTCATAAGGGTGACATGGTTGTATTGTTAACAGACGGCGTCACGGAAAGTAAAGATGGGGAAAGGTTTATTGAAAGGGAAGAGGTATTGGATGTTATAAGTCAATATGCTCATCTGCCCGCACAGGAAATGGTTAACCGTGTTTATAAGCATTTTGAGCGGATGCAAGACTTCCAATTAAGAGACGACTTTACCTTATTAATTCTAAAAAAAGATGTTTAATGTGGCTTGTAAATGGGTAAATGTAAAAAGCAATTATAATTAAAATACGGCTTAAGTAAAGTGATCATAATGATAAATCATACAGTCGTTTCAGGAGGTTAAATCATGAATTTAGTGGTTGATGTTGTTGAACAAAATCAAGCATCTACGGTTAGCCTTTCAGGTGAAGTGGACGCCTACACAGCGCCTGAATTAAAAGCTAAACTTCTGCCGCTCACTAGTCAGCAGGGACATACGGTGAACGTGGATTTAGAAGATGTTACGTATATGGATAGTACAGGCCTTGGTGTTTTTATTAGTGCACTTAAATCTACGAAAGAGCATGAAAGTCAATTAAAATTAATCAATATCCAGGATCGAGTACTCAGATTATTTAAGATAACCGGCTTGGATGAAATTATGGATATTGCTGGGATTCGAGGTGGAAATGCATAATGGAGGAAAAATTTGATTTTATAGAGATGAAGGTTCCTGCAAAAGCGGAATATGTCGGCGTTATCCGTTTAAGCATTTCTGGAGTCGCCAGCAGGATGGGTTTTTCCTATGAAGACATTGAAGATTTGAAAATAGCTGTGTCCGAGGCAATTACCAACGCAGTGACACATGCCTATGAGAACGCAGAGGAAGGGGAAGTCACCCTTGGATTTGGTGTGTACGAAGACCGGTTGGAAGTGATGGTTGCTGACTATGGGGATAGCTTTAAATTAAGTGAAGTGAAGCAAGACATAGGCCCTTATAAAAACACAGAGTCTGTTGAAAACTTGCGCGAAGGAGGATTCGGTCTATTTCTAATCAATGCACTGATGGACAAAGTTGAGATCAATAATGACAATGGTGTTATTGTTCTAATGACAAAGTATCTTAATGAAACCGAGGTGGGGCTTGATGACGACCAAATCTCAACCAGACAATAAAGGAAGAGATGAGGTTTACCAATGGATAGAATACCTGCAAAAAGAACCTACTGATGAGGTAGTACAGGAAAAAATTGTACTTACGTATAAAGATCTCGTGGAGTCTATTGCAAGAAAGTATTCGAAAAACAGTACCATTCACGAAGATTTAGTACAGGTAGGTATGATTGGACTATTAGCCGCAATTAGAAGGTATGATGCTTCATTTGGTAAATCTTTTGAGTCCTTCGCCATTCCGACAATAATTGGTGAAATTAAACGATTTATTCGTGATAAAACCTGGAGTGTGCATGTGCCGCGCAGGATCAAGGAGTTAGGTCCAAAAATAAAAAAAGCCGCTGATGATTTAACAAACATTAATCAGACATCTCCAACTGTGGCCGAAATTGCGGATTACCTTTACGTTTCCGAAGAAGATGTACTGGAAACGATGGAGATGGGCAAAAGCTATAAGGCACTTTCTGTGGATCATAAAATTGAAGCAGACTCGGATGGCAGTACGGTGTCCATACTCGATTTAATCGGGAAGGACGAACGGGGCTTTGATAATATTGATCAGCAAATAATACTGGAAAAAATTCTTCCTGTACTTTCTGAACGGGAACAACAAATTCTCAAATCCACGTATTTTGATAATTTAAGTCAGAAAGAAACCGGGGAGCTACTGGGTATTTCACAAATGCATGTATCAAGACTACAACGTCGCTCACTAAGGAAACTCAGGGAAGCTATCCAATCTGAAAGCTCGGAGGTATTTGATTGAATACTCCAGTGAATGTAGAAGTTTCTGTTTTTCAACAACCAAAAAAAGGCAACTATTACTGTGGAGATAGTTACTTTTATATCGAATCAGAAGACGAATTTGTATGTGCGATAGCGGATGGGCTTGGAAGTGGCGAGATCGCAAAGGAATCATCTCAGATCGTCATCGACATTATTAAAGACAATATCCACGCGACAGTAGAACAGCTTGTCAAACTATGTAACAATAAGTTATCCGGTAAACGAGGTGCCGTTGTAGGGATCTTAAAATTGGATTATATGTCCAGAGTGTACACCTTCTCCTCCATAGGTAATATTGGTGTCATGACAATCACAGAAGGTCGGAAAAAGAAGCGGACGATACCGAATGCAGGCTATTTGGGCGGGTACCAACGTCCTTTTAAAGTAATACAGGAAAAGTTGGAACCTGATATGAATTTCATTATGTTCTCTGATGGTGTATCTGATAAAGACCTGTCACAAAAGTATTGGAGTAATCACGATGTCCGTACGATTACGAAAACCTTCGAGCATGTTAGTGATGACATTAGAACAGATGATACGACACTAATTGCAATGCGATATAAAGAATAGATTAGACTGGCGTTGGCGCGTCAGTCTTTTTTTTGCAGTCTAGGAAGTTATAATTCGGCATTCGATGGACCATCTTCGGCTTTCGTGGCGCTCAGTTCGGAATTCGGTGGGCCATCTTCGGTGTTAGTGGCGCTCAGTTCGGCATTCGGTGGACCATCTTCGGTGTTAGTGGCGCTCAGTTCGGCATTCGGTGGACCATCTTCGGCGTTCGCGGTACTCAATTCGGCATTCAATGGACCTGCTTAGGCGTTCGACGCACTCAGTTCGGCATTAGTGGCATCCTGTTCGACATTTGCCGGCCACCCGTATTGCATGGCGCAATTTGTACGTTGCTAACCGGTTGCTTACGCCTTTGTTCCATCTGCATTATGCAATCACCCCATTCTTTGGTAGAATAAATAGGTAAGTAAAGGAGGAACTACTGTGACTAATGAATTAAATAAAGATCTCATCCAATGGGTTTCAGGGGAAGCTCAGGTAAAGCCAGGTATCGTAAGTACAGTAATCGGTTTATTGGACGAGGGAAATACAGTCCCTTTTATAGCGCGTTACCGCAAAGAAGTAACGGGTGGATTGGATGAAGTACAAATAAAATTAGTACAAGATAAATGGACATATGCAGTTAATCTATCAGAAAGAAAACAAGAAGTGCTACGAATCATTGATGAGCAGGGGAAATTAACCGAAGAACTGGAAAAGGAAATTGCGGAGGCAACCCAACTGCAACGTGTAGAAGATTTGTATCGGCCGTATAAACAAAAGCGCCGAACGAAAGCAACAATCGCAAAGGAAAAAGGATTAGAGCCGTTAGCTGAACAGATCTGGATGCAGGAACTGACTGCCTTCGACGCTGAAGCTGAGAAGTATTTTTCCGAAGAACATGATTTACATACCATAGATGATGTACGAACAGGCGCAAATAATATTATAGCCGAATGGATTTCCGATGATCCCGCGTACCGGGAGTATATACGTAAAGAAACGTTTCAACGGGGAACAATTCAATCAGAAGTAAAGAATAAGGAAAAAGATGAAAAAGGCGTCTATGAAATGTATTACAACTACAGCGGGTCAGTAGGTTCCATGGTGTCCCACCGAATTTTGGCTTTAAATCGCGGGGAAAAAGAAGATGTGCTCAAAGTGAGCATAGAGCCACCTATGGAAAAAATAACGGAATACCTGCGACGTGAAATAATCAAAAAAGATACGAAGAGCCAAGTTGCCGAAATACTTAATGACGCAATCGAGGATGGCTACAAGCGGTTAATACAACCATCGATTGAACGTGAAATTCGCAGCAGCCTCACAGAAAAAGCAGAAGATCAAGCAATCGATGTATTTTCCAAAAATCTTAAAAACCTATTGCTCCAGCCACCATTGAAAGGGCGAACTATCTTAGGGGTTGACCCTGCCTTTCGGACAGGCTGTAAGTTGGCGATCGTGGATGAAACTGGCAAAGTGCATGATGTGAGTGTCATGTATCCAACTGCACCAAAAAAAGACATGGCAGGTGCTGAAAAAATCGTCATGCAATTTATAAAAAAATACGATATTGAGCTTATTGCAATCGGAAATGGAACTGCATCCCGCGAAACAGAACAATTCATCTCTGATGTTATTACAAACAATAACCTTGATATCCCATATATCATTGTTAATGAAGCCGGAGCAAGTGTTTATTCCGCTTCCAAATTAGCACGAGAAGAATTCCCTGATTTACAGGTTGAAGAAAGAAGTGCGGCATCCATCGCCCGCCGGGTTCAGGATCCACTTGCAGAATTTGTGAAAATTGATCCCAAATCAATTGGTGTAGGGCAATACCAGCATGATGTCAGTCAAAAATCATTGAATGAATCATTAACTTTCGTTGTAGAAACGGCAGTAAACCAGGTTGGCGTCAATGTAAATACTGCTTCATCCTCTCTCCTGCAGTATGTAGCAGGTTTAAGTAAAACTGTCGCTGCCAATGTTGTGGCCAAACGCGATGAAGAAGGGAAATTTACCAATCGCAAACAATTGAAGAAAATCCCTCGACTTGGTGCAAAGACATATGAACAAGGGATCGGTTTCTTGCGGATTGTCGACGGGGATCATCCACTAGACCGTACACCGATTCACCCGGAAAGCTACGCCAATACGGAAAAACTCTTGGAAATGATTGATTGTAAGTTAGAAGATATCGGTACGGACAAGCTAAGCGAGAAAATCAATACACTGGACAAGCAGGAAACGGCAGCAAACTTAGGAATAGGGGAGCCAACCTTAATTGATATTATGAACTCCCTAAGCCGCCCGGAGCGCGATCCAAGGGATGATTTTCCACAACCTATACTGAAACAAAATGTCATGTCTCTAGAGGACTTAACCCCAGGAATGGAAATGCAAGGAACAGTACGAAATGTGGTTGACTTTGGTGTTTTTGTCGATATTGGTGTCAAACAGGATGGACTTGTTCATATTTCAAAAATGGCAAATAAATTCGTGAAACACCCAATGGACATCGCATCTGTAGGGGATGTCGTCACCGTCTGGGTGGAAAATATTGATGCAAATAAAGGCAGGATTGCATTATCGATGGTGGGAAGTGAGAATTAGGTTAGAAGCTGGTTGCTTTTTGGGCGACTGGCTTTTTTTCGTGTTGTGGGAGTGATAGTTCGGGGTTCAGTGCTTCTGGAATACGAACCCGATCGCTAGACATCAGACCACAAGTGGTATGTAGAGCAGTGACCTGCCTTTTTTAATTATCAACTCAAACAAAGCTTGAAGAAAAACGACGTGCCTAGCCACCACATCGTTTTTCTTTTTTTATAAGATGCATGTTTGTTCTAATAACACCTATCTAAAATGTAACCTAACTGTAATGTGTGTCATATTTACTTCCACTAAGTTCATTCATCAAGTCTTGAAATGTATTACATAGAGTCGCTAGTCAGTAATATTAAGTGAATATTTTGGAAATGTTTCGCTGGTTTTATTAATTAAGGGTTTAACAAAGAAATGAATGTGAAATTGTATAGCAAATCAACGGCTCACAGATAGTGGACCTACTAAAAATAAATAGTCTGATGATTAAAAAGCCGAACAGGGAAAAGAGGTTGATGATTATGGCAGAAGAAGATCAGAAGGAAATTGAAACAGAGTCTGAACAACAATTAGCCAATTGTGCATCCGCAACGAGCCTTGTTGTGATAGGAGGTGTTGCTGGGGCTGGCGCAGGTTTGCTTGCAAGTCCGGGAAACGGGAGGAGGCTTGCTGCAAGTATTGGCCAGTCGGAAATAATGCGAAGCGCGGGCAGAGAGATTAGGAGAACCGCCCAGGATATGATTACCGAACAGGCAATGCATGCAATAAGACAGTCGGCGACAGGCTACATCCGTAACTTCGAAGATCGGTTCCGGAACCAACACAAAGAACGAACAGAAGAAGAACTTCCTGCCAAAGGGGCGGCGGAGGGTTTTATTGAACAATACAATGAACTAAAAGAAGAAAATAAAAATATGTATGAAAATCTAAAACGGATTGAGAAACAATTAGATGCACTTCTAAAAATCGAAGCCGGAAACACAAAGTAAATCAACCTACTGAAGGGGGGATTTAATGGCAAATAAGCCGGTGAAAAAGGCTGCTAGTAAAGTAGCAAAAAAGGCAGCAGATCTAGCGCCTGATTCACTAGAAGAAACGGCAAAGGAAAAACTCAAAGGTAAAGCAGAAGAAATGGTTAAAGAAAAGACGGAAGAAAAAGTGCAGGAAAAAGCGAATCAGGCTTCAGAAAAGTTGCAGGATGTGAAGGAAAATAACAATCAAAAAGTTCATGGAAAAGCAGAGGAAGCAAAAGAAAAGGCACAGGATGTTATGCTTTCCGTCCGTGATAAGCTAAAAGACGCCAAGGAATCCGGGCAGGAATTTCAGGAGAAAATTACTTCAGATAATGATAAAAAGTCAAGCAAAGATTCGAACAAGCTAAAAGGTGTTCATGATATTAAAGGTGTAACAAATATAAAAAGCTCCATGGACATTAAAGGATCAGCTGATATCAAAAAGTCAGCAGATATTAAATCAGCGAAAGACATTAAAAAATTAAGTTCTTAAGCATTTTAATTCTGAAAGGAGAATGGAAATGGCAGTTCAAAAAAGTACGGATAGTTCAAGTTTGGCAGAGGTAATTGACCGCATTTTGGATAAAGGTATTGTTATTGATGCCTATGCAAGAGTATCTGTCGTAGGTATAGAAATATTAACCGTTGAAGCGAGGGTAGTTATTGCTAGTGTAGATACATGGTTAAGATATGCCGAAGCTGTCGGATTGCTCCGTGATGAAGTGCAGGAAGAAGGCTTACCGGCACAACCAAATGAAAGAGAGCCTCAATTCAGTATCTAAATAAATACAGGCAAAGAGGCGTTCCTCTTTGCCTGTAAAACAAATCAGGCTTTATCAAGGAAGAGAAGGAGGCAGCCATGGAAATTAAAGAAATCATGAATAATATAACGAATTTTTTTGAGGAAAATCTGGCCCCACCCCATAAAATCACAGCTGTGGAAAAAGCGGAAGAGGGAGGTTTTCGGGCAACCGTTGAAGTGATTGAAGAAAAAGAATACATGAAACGCTATGCAAAAGATGAAATGCTTGGAACGTATGATGTTCATTTAAATGAAGACAAAGAAGTCACCTCGTTTAAGAGATTGGACATCCGCTTTAGAAGCAGGATCGAAACCTAATGAAGGTGCTTTGGAGGGAAGAAGAATGACGGAGCTCAAAGAAAGGGTCAATCCGGATTCTCATGCACTTTTGCAGGATGAGGAAACAAAACGGCTGTTATTTCGTTCCTTACGTTATTTGAAAGCGGGCTATCCGGTTCATTTTACAGGGCCGGCTGGAGTAGGGAAAACATCATTGGCTCTGGCCCTTGCAAAGAAAAGAAAAAACCCGGTAATGCTCATGCATGGGAACCATGAATTAAATAACCGAGATCTCATCGGTGATTTCACAGGCTATAATCATAAAAAGACAGTCGACAACTATGTGCGTACTGTTTATAAAAAGGATGAAAATCTAACTGAGTCATGGCAGGACGGTCGGTTGCTTGAAGCTGCTAAAAATGGGTATACCCTCGTTTATGATGAGTTCACCCGTTCAAAACCAACAACGAATAATATCTTTCTTTCTATTCTGGAAGAAGGAGTTATTCCGTTATACGGATCGAAACAAACAGAACCTTTTATCCGAGTACACCCGCAGTTTACCATTATTTTTACAAGCAATCCGATGGAATATGCAGGTGTATATGAAACCCAGGATGCCTTGCTGGATCGTTTGATTACCATTCCCTTGGATCATAACTCAAGCGATAAGGAAGCTGCTATTCTTTCAGCCAAAAGCGGAATGGATGAAACACAGGCTAAAGAAATTGCAAATCTTATGGCGGATTTACGGGAGCAATGTGGAAAAGACTTAAGGTACGGACCAAGCCTAAGATCTGCCCTAATGATAGCTAGACTCGTGGAAGAGGAAGACATCCCGGTCGACGGGGAGGATGAGGATTTTCAAACATTGTGTATCGATATCCTCGCATACCCGATTAGCAAATGCTTGGAATCAGAACAACCACTGGAAGCATCAAAAGAATTAATTAGGACGTCCTGCCGCAATATGTAGAGGAAAGCGTGTAAAGGAGCGATGGCAATGAGTGAAGCGAATGAAACAGGAATATATATTTTTTGCGGGATACAAACAAATGAAGAAGCGTCCTTTGGCTCAATTGAATTGGAAGGTGAAAAACGGGAGATCTTTACCATTCACTATAAGGATGCAGCGATGGTCGCAAGCGAAGTTCCGATGAAAATTTATCATCCGAACAAAGAGAATCTGATGATGCATCAAAACACTGTTTCTGCGGTGATGGCTAAAAATGACACGGTCATCCCAATCAGTTTCGGGAATGTCTTTAAATCCAAGGAAGATGTCCAAGTAATCCTTAAAAATCTATACCCACAATTTGAGAATATTTTTCCTGAAATTAAAGGAAAAATTGAACTCGGCCTGAAAGTGATTGGCAAAAAGGAATGGCTCGAATCCAGGGTTCGCAGTAATCCGGAAGTAGCAGCAATGTCTGAGAAGGTACAAGGTAAGTCGGAAGCTGCAGGCTACTACGACCGCATTAAACTCGGCGGTGTGGCACAAAGCATGTTTGCAGCTATCCAGAACGAGGTAACATCAGGTGTCTATGAGCCACTCGCTGAAATGACTGATGCTGCAAAGACAAATGAGCCAAAAACGGAAACAACGCTTCTGAATGCTTCTTTTTTAATTAATCGAGACCAGGAAGAAGTGTTTGACGAAATGGTAAACAAACAGCATGAAAAATGGAAGGATAAGGTCGATTTCAAATACAGCGGTCCTTGGCCTGCTTACAATTTTGTCAATATCCGTTTAAGTGTGGAGGAAGCCTGATGCTGCATAAATTGGTCACATGGCCATTCGATGCTGTGATTAAAGTAGGTGAAAAGGTAAAGGAAGAGGCAGATAAGGAACTGTATGACCTTTCAACTATCCAGCAGAAACTGATCCAGCTTCAAATGATGTATGAACTGGAGGAAATTCCTGAAGAAGTATTTCAAGAACAAGAGCAAGAGTTGCTAATCCGATACGAAATCGCGAAACGCAAGGAAATGGAACAATGGGAAGAACTGACAAAGGAAAGGGAAGAGGAATAGTCAATGGAGAATCTTATATATCTATACAGCTTAATACCAGCAGAAGCACAGAAGACAATCCCTGAGTTAACAGGTTTTGACGGGGAAGGAAAGCTTTATCCCGTTTCCATCAATGAAAATGTCACTGCAGTTGTTTGCCAACTAGATCCAGAAGTCTATGCAGAGGAGAAAATTGAAGATAAGATCAATAACGATATGGATTGGCTGAAGGAAAAAGCATTCCATCATCATGAAACCATTACAGCACTTTATAAGGATCACACGATTATCCCACTGAAATTCTGTACCATCTATAAAGGGGAAGAAAGTCTTCGTGAAAAGATCCAAGAAAATGAAGATAAGGTGGAAAGCTCCTTTGACCTGCTAAAGGATAATGAGGAATGGAACGTGAAAATTTTCGCAGATGACGAAGCACTGAAGAAGCAGGTCAGTGACAATAACGAAGCAATTGAGGAAAAGCGCCAGGAGATCAGCCGATTATCACGTGGCAAACAATTCTTTGAGAGGAAAAAGATTGATGATCTCATTGATAAGGAACTTGATAAAGAAAAAGACCGCGTTGGTGATATGGTACATGACAAGCTGAAGCAATATGCCATTCATGATGCAATAAAGAAAAATTGGAATAAAGATGTAACCGGACTGCAGGAAAACATGGTGTGGAATAGTGTATACCTGCTACCGGAAGAAGTAGTGGCATCCTTCTTGAGGGAAGTAAAACAATTCGAAAATGAACTTGGCGAATTAGGGTGGAGGTTAGAGGCATCAGGCCCTTGGCCGTCTTATCATTTTTCGAGTTTTTCCTAGATTATTATATTGCTAGGTAAGTCAGGCTATGTTTTTCGAAAGTAAAGTCTCGTTGAAAAGCCTAATTTTAAATAAGGAGTTGGTTGTAGGTGGCATCAACAAGAGAAACCATTGAAAACAAAGAAGTCGGACTTATCGATATTTTGGATGTCATTCTGGATAAAGGTGTAGCAATTAAGGGTGATTTAATTATATCGATTGCTGGTGTTGACCTGGTGTATCTGGACTTACGTGTCCTTGTCGCGGCTGTGGAAACGCTCGTTCAATCCCAGGAAAATAACCGGAAAGACGTAACATCAGATAATTTTGACCAACAAAGGAGGGAGTTAGTCGATGCAACAGGACAACCAAGCAAGTGGACGGATTAATTTGGATCCGGACAGCGCAGAAGATGGATTGGCGGAACTTGTGATGACAGTCATTGAACTATTGAGGCAAATCGTTGAACGCCATGCGATACGAAGAGTGGAAGGCGGCACACTAACAGATGAACAAATTGAAGACCTCGGTGTTGCCTTAATGAATTTGGAAGACAAGATGGAAGAGCTGAAAGACGTCTTTGGTTTGGAAGCTGAAGATTTAAATATAGACCTTGGTCCATTAGGGAGCTTGATGTAGAAGCATATGTGATAAGCCATCAGAAGAGTAAAAGGAGGAATTGTAATTTATGGCAGAGCAACCGGTTCAGAGTGTACAAAACGCTCCAAGTAACCTTGTAGATGTATTAGAGAAAGTGCTGGACAAGGGTGTCGTGATTGCAGGCGATATTCGAGTTGGTATTGCCGATGTGGAACTGATAACGATTAAGATTCGCCTCATTGTGGCATCCGTCGATAAAGCAAAAGAAATTGGCATGGATTGGTGGGAGAATGATCCATACCTTTCGTCAAATGCTACCGAAAACACAGACACAAAAGCACTGGAAGAAGAAAATAAACAGTTACAAGACCGTCTTGAAGTACTCGAAAGCAAATTGAATACAAGTCAAGTTAACCAAACGAATTGATAATTGGAGGAGGAGATAATGATGGCAGAAGAAAAGAAGAAGGAAGAAAATAGTACAAATAAAAGTGCTCCAATTGTAAGGGCAGCTACTGGTGGGCTTGTAGGGGCAACTGCCGGGTATCTGTCTGCCCCTAAAAACAGAAAAAAATTGAGGGCAAGAGTCAACAAAGAGGGACTAAAGACAACGAGCGCAAGCCTTAATGCAGTGACGAAGGACAAACTGAGCAATATTAAAGACGCTGGAAAGAAAAAATCCGATAAAGCGTATCACAAACTGAAATCAGCTTCTTCCAACATGCTGCATAAAGACAGAAGCGGGGATTCCACAGGTGATGCGGATACAGAGCTGGTTCAGGACAATGATGATGAAGGAGATACAGGCCAAATCGGTGAAGGATATCAGGAAGTAAAAGAGGAAAACGAAGAATTGAAAGATCGTCTGGAAGGACTGGAAGAAAAATTGGATAAATTGCTGACGGCCCAAGAAGATAATCAAGAAGATCATACAGAAGAGGATAGGTACGCAAGTGAACAGGAAGCAGCATCTTCTAAGGATGAAGAAGACGAAGATGATCAGGAAACCACGCAATCGAAAACCTCTTCAATAAAGAAAAACAGCAAGTCCAAGAATACAGGAGAAGAACAAGTCGATGACGACACAACACAAGAGGATAAACAGAGCAAGAAAAAGGGCTCGAAGAAATCAAGCAGTGTCTCCTCAAAAAAAATAAAATCCAAAAAAGAAGACGATGATGAGGAGACAGCAATAACAAACGATGACGATACTTCAGCTTAATACTAAAACCTAAAAAAGGAGAGAAAAAACGTGAGTGAAGCGGCAAAAGATAATATACTGGAATCCTTTGTAAATGCATCGAATCAATATGACTTCACCTTGGACATATCCCTTCTTGTTAACGGAGCAGTTGTTTCGGGAACAATGATTTCTGCAAAGGAATATTTTGAAACCTTAAGTGAATCCTTTGAGGATGGAAATGATATTGCTCAAACACTTAGCGATCAGCTTGTCAAAGCAGGTGAGTCTGCCAATTCAAACAAAGAGGGAGAAGCCAACTTCGTCCATTTAAAAAATACCAGTATTTATTGTGGAGATAGTAAACCTACACCAAACAAAGGGAAAATTCTCTGGAGAGGCAAGTTAAGTGAAGTGGACAGTTTTTTTCTGGGGAAAATCACGGAACCAAAAAGTTCAAGTAGTAAAAA
Source organism: Virgibacillus sp. NKC19-16 (assembly GCF_021560035.1). Classification (NCBI taxonomy): domain Bacteria; kingdom Bacillati; phylum Bacillota; class Bacilli; order Caryophanales; family Bacillaceae; genus Virgibacillus; species Virgibacillus salidurans. The sequence continues at coordinate 691,669 of NZ_CP074373.1, forward strand.
ATCTTGATGGAATGGTTGAGGCGAAAAGGAAATAAGTTACGAATGCAGCGAACACATTATGTTTATTGGTGGTGTGTTCGCTTGTGTTTTGGGATTTGCCCGTGGTTCGGCATTCAACGCTTGGCTTCAGCCAGAAAGCAATAGGGATACACGCTTTTAACATAAAAAAAGGATAGCGCGAAACCGCACTATCCTTTTCTAATTAATTATTTTTTTACACTTTCCGGAACAGACAATCCTAAGTCTGCAGCGACTCTTTCGCCCCAATCAGGATCTGCTTTGTAGAAGTGTTCAATTTGACGTAATTTAATTTCATCACGCTCAACAGGTCTCATGTGATCAGCGAAGTTTTTAACAAGACGAGCCTTTTCATCTTCACTCATCAAACGATAAAGATCTCCAGGCTGTGTATAGTGATCTGCACTGTCGTAAGGTACACTATCAGCTTCTCCGGATACTTCAAATGGTTTGATTTTTGTTGAAGAATCTTCAACCGGGCCATTTACACTGTTAGGTTCGTAAACGGGTTTATTTCCGCCATTTCCGTCCACGCGCATATAACCATCACGCTGGTAGTTGTTCGTTTCGTTAACCGGACGATTTACCGGAATTTGCTGATGGTTAGCGCCTAAACGATAGCGATGCGCATCTGCATAACTGAATATACGACCTTGAAGCATTTTATCCGGTGATGCTTCAATTCCAGGAACAAAGTTAGCTGGTGTCATTGCAGATTGTTCAACATCAGCAAAATGATTTCCAGGGTTCTGGTTTAGTACCATTTTTCCAACTTCAATTCGTGGATAATCTTTTTTGGAAATCGTTTTTGTAATGTCAAACATATCCCATTTATATGTTTTGTAATCTTCATAAGGAATGATTTGAACATATAACGTCCATGAAGGGAAATCTTCATTCTCAATTGAATTAATTAAATCTTCTCTGTGGTAATCAGGATTTTCGCCGGCTAACTTATCAGCTAACTCCGGATCTATTCCTTTTACGCCTTGATCACTGATGAAATGATATACAACCCAGAAAGCTTCACCTTCTTCATTTACCCATTTATACGTATGGCTTGAGTATCCGTTCATATGACGATAAGTTGCCGGGATACCACGGTCACCATGCAGATACGTAATTTGATGCAGTGATTCTGGTGATAATGACCAGAAATCCCATACCATATTAGGATCTTTTAGTCCATTTCCAAGACGTTTTTGTGAATGAATGAAATCAGGGAACTTCATTGCATCACGAACGAAGAAGACTGGTGTATTGTTACCAACTAAATCATAGTTTCCATCTTCTGTGTAAAATTTCAACGCAAATCCACGCGGGTCACGAACCGTGTCTGGATAACCCTGTTCTCCCGCGACTGTTGAGAAGCGAGCAAACATATTTGTGCGTTTCCCTTTCTCACTTAAAAATTTAGCTTTCGTATATTTTGAGATTTCATCGTTGGTAACTTCGAAGTATCCAAACGCGCCTGCACCTTTTGCGTGAACAACACGCTCAGGAATACGCTCCCTGTTAAAGTGTGCCAATTTTTCTATTAAATGATAGTCTTGAATTAAACCAGGACCGTTACTTCCTGCTGTAAGTGAATGTTGGTTATCTCCAACCGGAATGCCAGCTCCAGTAGTAAGTGTTTCTCTATTATTACTCAATGCAAATCCCCTCTCCTTTAAGTATTATTGAGTACCTCTATCATATTATAATACAATCTAGTTAAAAATCAAAGTTTAATTATAATTATTTTAGATAATACTAATAGGTTGGATTAAAAGTAGGGTAGTAAAATGTGATTCAAATAGACATTTATGATAGAATAAGAATGAATATGTATAAGGATGTTTTTCGCAAATGGACCTATTAAATGAAAAAGAACTTTATCAATTGGTTAATAAACTATCACTGGATAATTTTAAAAAACCCTTCAAACATGACGTAAAATTTAATCATCGTCTTCGGACAACGGGAGGAAGATATATCCCTGCTCAAAAAATAATCGAATTAAATCCAAAATATGTTGTTGAAACGGATGAAAGTGAGTTTATTGGTATCATTAAGCATGAATTATGTCATTACCATCTTCATATAGAAGGAAAAGGTTACAAGCATGGCGATAAAGATTTCAAGGAATTATTAAAGGAAACCGGATCACCCAGGCATTGCACACCATTACCATCCCAAAAAAGAGAATATAAGTATACATATATTTGCACAAAATGTAAGCAGGAGTATAAACGAGTGCGGCGTGTTGATGTGAAAAAGTATAGATGTGGCAAATGCAGCGGTAAGTTGCAAGTCCAAGATAGGTGAACGGGGAAGTTATGAAAAATTTTGCGGAAGCCATTGACGAATAATGTCATCCATGGTAAATTAAATAAGCTAATAAATTGATGCGTTGTCGAAGTAATAATTTTAATAAAAAAATGATTGACAACGACTTGAAAATATTGTATTATATTTCTCGTTGCACAAATACTATAGACATTCGTATTAGATTATTCCACAGTAGCTCAGTGGTAGAGCTATCGGCTGTTAACCGATCGGTCGTAGGTTCGAATCCTACCTGTGGAGCCATATGGAGAAGTACTCAAGTGGCTGAAGAGGCGCCCCTGCTAAGGGTGTAGGTCGCGCGAGCGGCGCGAGGGTTCAAATCCCTCCTTCTCCGCCATTTTATATGGCCCGTTGGTCAAGCGGTTAAGACACCGCCCTTTCACGGCGGTAACACGGGTTCGAGTCCCGTACGGGTCATCTCTCTTTTTAAAATAAAATAGGTTGGGTCCGGTAGTTCAGTTGGTTAGAATGCCTGCCTGTCACGCAGGAGGTCGCGGGTTCGAGTCCCGTCCGGACCGCCATTTGTTGGGCTATAGCCAAGCGGTAAGGCATCGGGTTTTGATCCCGTGTACCCCAGGTTCGAATCCTGGTAGCCCAGCCATTTTTTAATTGAGGATCTATTATATTGAAAATAGAATGCTCTCTCGATATTGAAGCTGCTAGCAATATTTAATGATTTTGCCTTGCGACGATTATTCAAGTTGAGCTATATAATATAGAAAGTAAATTAGTACACTAAACAACATTGATTAAGTTAGAAGAAATGGTGTCATTAGATAGCTGATAACGCGAAAGTAAGGAAAACTAAACGAACAAGAGCCATTAGCTCAGTTGGCAGAGCATCTGACTTTTAATCAGAGGGTCGGAGGTTCGAATCCTCCATGGCTCACCATTTATATAGAAGGCATGCGGGTGTGGCGGAATTGGCAGACGCGCTAGAATCAGGCTCTAGTGTCTTCGGACGTGGGGGTTCAAGTCCCTTCACCCGCACCATTAAAATAATTGCTGTGAACATTCATGGCATTTTAATTTTAATGCAGGGTACAGAAATGTTGCGTATTTCATAATACAAAATAAAGTATAAGGTACTTCAAAACTATTTTATAAATCTATGCGGTCGTGGCGGAATGGCAGACGCGCTAGGTTGAGGGCCTAGTGGGTGTATAACCCGTGGAGGTTCAAGTCCTCTCGACCGCACTATAGCAACAAATTCAGGAATGCCAAGGGTTTTGCGACTCTTGGTGTTTTTATTTACGCTCATTTTATATTGTAAATGGGCGTATTTTTTATGCTTTTTTACTCCAGTTTTACTCCATTGGGTTTTCTGGGGGATTATTGGTCAGTTTTTAATGTTCGTAAATCAAGTGAGCATGTAATTTAATCTAGGATTGAGTAACAATAAATTCATTTACTTTAGGGATTCGCTCAACCATTACATGCAAAATTTGTTATAAAGGTTTTTTTCTTTTGATTCGACAAACTTGGCTTAAATGAAATAGCTCAACAGGAGTTTTTAAACGTTTTTATTGTTAATTAACATCTGACACCTTTAAATGCCTCTGATTTGCGTTTTAAGCCATTCTGACTTATTAAGGTTGTGAAATACATATTGGAGATGGTGTTGTTTAATAATGTGTCTGTGCGCTTTTCTGAAGTTTTAACGATGAATAGGTTTGATGTTTGAGGAATTTCTCTGAAGGAGTATATCCTGTAACTAATATCGAAAAGAAATTTTTGTGTAGAGTTGCAATTTATCCATATTTTTCTGCTTGAAAAAGAACATGTGTTCATATAAAATAAAAAGAACAAACGTTTCTGGAGGTGATATGATTATGGATTTGTTTAATCGCTCTTTACAAAGAAAAGAAACAATCAACATCATTTATATTGATTGCAATAACCAAGTTACGCAAAGGTATATACGTGTGTTGCAGGTTCAGGATAATCATATTCTTGCTTACTGTTGTTATCGGGGAAAGGTGCGAAAATTTAAATTAAATAATATCCTTTCGGCAGGGTTAATTAAAGGGAAAGTAGGTGCATAAATAAAAATGAGTGGAGTTAATGATCGTGGAACAAAGAAATGGACTGCTCTTATGATGCCAGAACAAATACAAATGCTAAATAAGTATTGGGAACAGGAGGAACGTAAAGAGAAGCCAGTGTTGGATGAGCAACAGATAGAAGAAATCGAGATGAAGTTGCAAATGGCAATCCACAATGACCTTACAGTCAAAGTTAAATATTTTGCAAATCACCATTTTTACTATGTTAAAGATAAAATCTCTTCTATCAATACACAAAAAGGGTATATTTTCCTTAAAAATAATGAAAATGCAAAATTTCGTGATATAATTGATGTACAAATATTATAAAGAGAAGATAATAGTTCTTTGCTTTTCAATAAAAGATGTTTAATACAAAAAAAGCCTTTACTGGTCTGAAAATGATCTTCCAGAAAAGGGCCATTTAATGGAATAACTCAATGCGCCTAAAGTAAGTTTAAATATTAAAATTCGGGCTTTAAAATTGTGGCTATACAATGTATCCTAAATGTAATTTACATATAAATGGAGGGTGTTTATGGAGTTGATTTGCGAGTCTGGTTTGATAAATGATTATTTACATGATACAAAAGAAATCAATTATTCCCACCCTAAAGTACAAGAAAAGATTACTGAATTATTCAACCAATCTCAATCAGAAATTGTTAAAGCTGAAATAGCTTTTAAATTTGTTAGAGATCAAGTTGATCACTCTTGGGATATTAAGGGAGAACGGGTAACATGTGATGCTTCTGATACCTTGAACTATAGAGAGGGTATTTGTTATGCAAAGTCAAATTTACTGGCTGCTTTATTACGTTCGCAAAATATCCCCACAGGATTTTGTTACCAACGTTTAATGCTATTTGACACACCAGAGAAAGGCTATTGTATTCACGCTTTAAATGCAATTTTCTTAAGCTCCAAAAATAAATGGATTCGGATAGATGCCCGTGGAAACAAAAAGGGTATTGATGCACAATTTTCAATCGACGAAAAAAAGTTAGCTTTTAAGGTGAACGATGATAAGGATGAAAAAGATTATCCTATGATTTATGTCAATCCTCACCCTAAAACACTCTCTACCCTTAGAAACCATACAGATGCAGTCGAAATGTATAAACATTATTTGCCAGCATATTTATAGTTATGCTTTTATCGAGGCGTTTTTGCGGAAGAAAGGTTATGCTTCAATCGGGCCATATTGCGGCATAAATACTAGCTGGGTAATGTAAAAAAATGATGTGATTTTTAGGGGGACCTTATGAATTCTTTGGTTATATTTATTCTAATACTTTTTGTGCTTAATGTTTTAATTTTTTTCTTAGCAAAGATAAGTTGGTTGGTATGGGGAATCGCTGGGGTAATTTTTATTGTTAGCACACCGTTTGTTATTTCCATTACAACGAATGTAATCGGTCAGAAGGTTGGAGATGGAATAGCGGGGGCTGCAGCGGGATTTACTTTTAGTGCGCTTTTAGTAATTAACGCAATTGTCTTTTTTATTGTCGCATTTTTTACTAAAAGAAATAAAGACAAGAAAATCTTAAATAATCAATAATCGGGCGCTTATCTTGAATAAGCATTAGCGTCAATATTGCCTCATAGGTCTAGATTGTAGGCAAAAGTTTTACGTATTAAGGAGGGGTAATTTGCAAAAATGTAAAAACTGTAATTCACAATTTAGTTGGAGTAAAATCTTTAAATCGTTTTGGCTGGCATATACCAAACATAAGATAACCAATTTTGGTAAAAGTACAGTTGGAGCTATGAGTCTTTTGCCAATATTTATATTTGGTTATGTTCTTTATCCTTTAGGTAACAGCTTTGTAATGGTTGGTATAGGATTTCTTATAGGAATTATTGGTTTTTTGCTCACACCATATGTTGTTAAATATAAAGAGGTATTGTGAGGAATTATACTTAAACAAAAGAGCGCGATTGTCGCATTGTGCATATGATTATGGGGGTGAAAAATTGGGCAAAGATAATGAAACTCCTGAAGAAAGACGTGAAAGAATGAGACAGCAGGAATTGAAAAAACCTTCTAGCAGTATTCATGGAAGTAATCTTTCCGATTTAGTTGGCGGATTGAATTGGAAGGTAACTGGAATAATTATTCTTGTATTAATATTAGGTATTGCGGTTTACGCTGTTTTCTTCCGTTAAAGGGCGCAAGAACGGCATAGGACTTGCGCCACTTTTGCTGAAAGATCCAGATTATTAAAGAATTTGTAATGATACTTATGTCCATTTGGATGGCAGAAACAACAAAAAATCAAAAGGGGATACCTTTAATATGGAGAAATTTTACGTAGCTTCGAGTTTTAGAAACATAGATGCAGTTCGTTATGTAAGTGATCAACTTGTAAGTAAAGGTTACATACATACTTATGACTGGACGAAAAATGAACAAATCTCTACATTTGATGATTTAAAGATTATTGGTCAAAAAGAAAAAAATGGGATATTAGAGTCCGACTTCATTGTGATTTTATTACCTGGAGGGAATGGAACTCACATTGAACTAGGTATCGCATTGGGACAAGGAAAAGGGCTTTTTCTTTATTCTCCAAATGAGGAAGTAAATAATTTTAAAATAACAAGTACGTTTTATCATCTACCAGAGGTTGAAAAATGCTTTGGAACTCTTGATGAGTTATTGGAACGAGTTACTACAGCAACAGTATCTTAAATTAACGGGCGCACTTCTGGAATAAAGGACAGCGTCCAAATTGTCATTGTAGGGCCATTTTGCTGTGTAGGGGGAGAGCGATATGGAAGTAGTATATTTTGCAGGTGGATGTTTATGGGGAGTACAAGCTTTTATAAAGACTTTACCTGGAGTTAAGTTTACAGAAGCGGGAAGAGCTAATGGAACAAGTCATACACTTGAGGGTGAGTATGATGGGTACGCCGAATGTGTAAAGACAGGATTTGATCCGACGGTTGTAACAATCAGGGAATTAATGGGATATTTATTTGAAATCATTGATCCATACAGTTTGAATAAACAAGGACAGGATGTTGGCGAGAAATATAGAACAGGAGTATATAGTGAAATGCTAGAACACTTAAAAGAGGCGAAGGCATTACTTAGTGAAAGAAAAGATTATGACCTTATAGTTGTTGAAGTATTACCTCTTACAAACTATGTGAGAAATGCAGAAGAACATCAAGATAGGTTAGATAGATGTCCAAATGATTATTGTCATATTCCAGAAGAAATATTAAGTAGATATAAGTAAGGAAGAATTTTAAAAGCAGTGGGCGCAAGAAAGATAAAAACATAGAAACATAACGCAACAATCGGGCGCTTTAGCTGAATAAAAATTATGCCAGAATAGGGCCATTTAACGGAATAAGACTTTTAAATTAATAGCCCAGAAGGCGATTAGGATGATGAGTAGGGGGAGTATATGGAATCTAAGCTAATTATCATACGAGGAAACTCTGGAAGTGGAAAAACAACGACTGCGAAAAGTCTTCAAAATGATTTGGGGCGTGGAACACTATTGGTTTCTCAGGATGTCGTTCGCCGTGAAATGTTGAAGGTTCACGATAGGGAAGGGAATCTTTCCATTGATTTGATTCGCCAAATTGCAGAATACGGTAAAGACAAATGTGAATTTATTATTGTGGAAGGGATCTTATATAAAGGTCGTTATGGTGAAATGCTGAATAACTTAATCCAGTTCTATAATCAAAAGACATACACTTATTATTTTGATTTATCCTTTGATGAAACAGTTGAACGTCATAACTCTAGTTCGAAAAGGACGGAATTCAGAGAAGACTCCTTACGTGCTTGGTGGAATCCGAACGATGATCTTGGAGTGAATGGAGAAACAATATTGACTAGTGATATGTCACAGAACGATGTATTGAAACTAATTTTAAATCAACTGCAAAAGTAATTATTTCAATTGGTTTGAAATGCTGATTTTCTTATCAAGCTATCGGTTGTATTGCTTCGATAATGATCTTCACCAATCGGGCGCTTTTCCCTAACAAAGAATAGCGCCAATATCGCATATAAGGGCCATTTAACGGAATAAGGTTTATGCGTCAATCGGAGCGCGATTCTTAAATAGAGAAACTGCGCCCCGGCCAAAAGGTTATAATTGATGAATGCTACACCTATATTATTATTTGTTTAGTAGCTCATCTAAATCTATCCCTTTTTTGTGGACTTTATCTGAAATCTTCCAGGTTTGATTTGATTTAGATAAAATATAGAGATTGTTCATTCCGTTTAATTCTTTCTCTAACACATATCCATTGTTATTTGCCTTATCAATGTACATGAGCGGGCTAATCCCAAAAAAACTTTGGTTTTCAACAATATCCGTGTATACATTTGTTAAAGATTTTTCATCGGGAGTCAAATTATCTTTATCAGACGGTGTTTTTTTAACATCAAAGAAATCATACCCCTCAAGATCTATGCTATGTGAATCTTCAAAGTCATTTACAATGGTTTGTACAAACTCTTTTTCTTCATTCGTTAATTCAGTCTGAGCATTAATTGAACCTATTGTTGTAAGTGTAAAAAACATTGCTACCGTAAACAAAAGCACAATTTTTTTCATTATTTGTCTCCTTTATACTTTTGTTGTAGCTTTCCGCAAAATTCATTTTAAATACACATATAGTCTTCATCAATCGGGCGCCGCTCGACAAGTTCTGTTATAAACGCTTTGTAGCGTGAAAAACAGGGAATTAAAATAAAATAATTTCAACTTTACAACGGAGGATGGGAATGATGGAACCATGTTTCCTGAAACCATCCCGCCAATACTCCTGCATGCGTCATGACTGACAGGTCATGGGGTTTGAAGTACAGGTAGATTCGGCAGAACGAAGGCTGAAGCCATTCACTTTGGAAAAGGTATGCCAACGGATATGCCGCACGGCTGAAAAACTAGATAAGGTGAGAATGTTCCGTTGAAAAGGGACTGACAAACTTCCGGATTTAAGGGTCTAAAGATTGAACATAAGGAAACTTATGGGTCATCCAACGATGACGTGAGTGGTGTAAAGTAAAAATGCGCCCTCTGAAATACGCTATACCGAACAAAGGCGGTATCCAGCTCACAGGCTTACAGGAAGCACCTACGTTTAGAACGGATAGCTACGTTGTAAGGGACTTGGAAAGCAAGAAACGTTGAAACAAGGACTGTCATCCGAAACGGTTGCTATAAGGCATAAGCTGAAAAGCATTTATTTTTGCGAGGGTAGGGGCATGACCAAGGAATCTCCTGTAATGGGAGTGGAGGAACAGCCCCAAGTCTAACGATTTGAACAATGGTTTTCCAAGCGTGCATTGCACCGATCGGGTAGGAAAGTGGGGACATCGCTCAGTTAGGAGGGATGCCACAGTGCAAGCTTTTAGGTAGGAGAGTTGTCATGTGATTCTCTTCCCTGGAAGTAACGAGGAACTTATCATCTAGTAGATTCGGTTAGATGGAGCGCGGAATGCGGGGAAACTTGCACGTTCCGTGTTGAGCAGGGGAAAAGCTGGAGATAACCTCAAATGCTTACCTATTGCTGACGATTGTATAAAAACCATAAGCCTTAAACAATAACCTTTTATAGTTGATTTTTTATCCTTCTTTGACTATAATTAGAACAAATGTTCTTTAAAGGAGGAATTATAAATGAAGATTAAAGATGTAACTGCTAACTGTCAAAACGAAATAAAAATGGTTAAAATGTTTTCGCCTGATGAATCACCAAAGATAAAGGCTTATGATAGTGGATCAACACATTTTTTACACGAAGTCGGCAATAATAGACAGGTTCTCAGCATTTCCTGTAAGCGAGGAAGCGTAACGGAAAGAGAATGGCTATTTGGTATCAGGGAAATAATGAAGTTAGAACTTGAAGGAGTTGTAATTGATACTAAACCTAGTGGGGTAGTATTTATTCGTGAAAAAGATGAATCAATGCCCAGAATAGCAAACTGTTATCACTAAGAAGGTGAGTGCATCATGATTCAGGAAATTGAGAAAATCGTTTTAGTGAACCTATCTATAGTCAAATGACTTTTGTAATAATCTTCAATCATAGGAGCACTTTTGTTGAATAACAGTAAACAACTTTATTATCAAATTTCAAATGTAATGGTTAAGCAAATGTGAAACAGCCGCATTTTTCAACGGAAGAATGCGGCTTTAAGTTGTCAAAAATAAACAACTTATTGTTACTCAATAGATACGCTAAAGTAAATAATTAGGATAGCCCTTAGAAAGCCTAAGGGGCTTCAAGGGCATTTAGAACATTAGAATAAATCGTCGAGTTTGTCAGCTGTTTCTTTTTGTTTATTAGGAAAGAGGTGACCATAAACATCTATGGTTGTTTTAATGGACGCGTGTCCTAGACGTTCTTTGATTATTGGATAGTCTTCTCCTTGATGAATGAGTAAGGCTACATGAGAATGCCTTAGATCGTGTTGACGAATAGGGATTAGCTCTCCCCGTTTGCAAATGGTTCGAATGCGCCGACTGAAAATATCTTTGGTTGGTGCCTTTTCTCGATATTGAAAAATATGAGTGTTGCCTGAATGAGGTATATTTAACTTGCTGAAAAGTAACTGTTGTTTCTTTCTCCATGTCTTCAATAGAGCGAGAAGCTTTGAATTAATACTGATACGGCGAATAGAGTTTTTAGTTTTAGGCTCAGTGATAACTATTTCTTTGTCAATGTAAGTCAATGACTTGTAGACATTAATTTCTCTTCTGTATTCGTCTATATCGTTCCAATTTAGGGCAAGCATTTCGCCGCAGCGCATGCCAGTAAGATATCCAGTTGTATAATAAGCTTTGAACAAAAATTCCTCTTCATCATTAATTAGGCTGATGAATTCTTTAAATTGGTCAGGCGTCCAAAACTTCATTTGTTTTTTGTCCAAGGGTAAGTTCTTTACAGAGTTACATGGGTTTATAGTTATGACGTGTTCTTCCAGTGCTTTATCAAAAATACATTTGAGGCAGATCATAATGTTGTTGATTGATTTGTTACTTAGCCCTGAATTAATCAATCTTTGTTGATAATCGCGAATGTCATTTGCAGTAACTTTTTTCAGATTACTCTTTTTAAAATTCTTCGCTATGTGTTTATGAATAAGGTATTGCTGATTTTGATAATAATTAGGTTTTTTGTGTAATTTGCAATCTTCAAGATAGAGTTCAGCAATTATATCGAAGCTGAGGTCTCGAATACTTAACATTTGACCACGGTTATATTTCTGCGTCAGTTGATAATAAACATCTTCTGCTTGTTTTTTTGATGAAACGGTTCTTGTCAGTCTTCGCCGTTTTCCAGTAATTGGGTCACTACCTATACTAATGTCAACTTTATAGCGTCCGTTTTTGATTTTTTTGATTGGCATAAAGCACCGCCTCCAGTACGTATGTTCGTTTAAAAGTGTGGAAAAAGAATCCTACCATCTGATATCCCATTTATCTTAATTTGAATAGCAGGGACTGGCAAATTAAAAAATTTTGCGATTTCTCCAGTAGTAAGTTTCCTTACTTGATTCAAATTCGCAAGAATCATTTCATCCGTTAAAAGTAGCTCTGTAGCAAACGTAATTGCTTCTTGATTTTCAAGGCCATCAAAAAGAACAGAATTATCTGGGTCAAAATTAAAAGAGAAGTAACCTAGTATGTAGGCGATAGAAAATTTTTTGTGAGGGGCGTTTGTGTGAATATGGATTAAAGGCTGATTATTATAATATTGCAGAAGCCCCATAGATTTTCCCAAATTATTTGAAAATATTTCAATGCGAAACCGATTGCATAGTTCGTAAACGTTATTAGTTTGATAGTGGCTTACAGTCATTTTTACTTCTTCTTTGATTGCTTCTTGTGTAAAAATAGAAATCACTCCCCAATCCGGAACGTTTGTTCTTATTATAAAGGATTAGGAAGAAGATGACAACCTCTGATTTTGGTTATTCATCATTTTGTTTCATATCATCGACAAGTTTCATTCCATTTTTAAGTGCCTTTTTTACAAGTTTTAGTGTCTCTTCATCTAAATTGCCTTCATCTAAATAAATAGTTGGTTCGTCTTCATTTGTTATTTCAAATATAACTTCGTTAAAAAGAGTATCTAATTTTGATTTTTTTTCATAAGCTTCCTTATTTGGATGATCTGTTAAACCTAAAAGAAAGTCAGAAGAAACATCATACAATTCGCTCATTAAAGCTAGCATCTTTGTATCTGGATCTCTAGCGTCGCGTTCGTAAGAAGATAAGACATTATTTGATATATTTAACTTTTTAGCTGCTTCTTTTTGTGTAAGCTTTTTTCGCATTCTAGATAAACGGAGTCGTTCTCCTAATGTCATTTCTAACGTCATCAATTATCACCTATTCTACATAGAGTTAAATTCTTACTTATTTTATCATTTACAATCAGTAATAAATTAAAAATATCCAAAAAGTGTTTTATTACATAATGTCCACTTAAAGAAAAAATATACACTAAAAGTTAAATAAATCATTGACATTAACTATTAGTTGATTTAAACTAAGTAATATACAAAAAGATAAACATTTGGAGGTGTTTTTATGTATGAGTTTTTGACTCCTGATGATATTCAAAAAATACTTAAAGTGAAACAGGCTAAAGCATACGAAATTATCAGGACATTAAATGCCGAGATGAAACAAGAGGGATATATGGTTATCCCCGGAAAAGTTAATAGAGAAAAGTTTGAAGAACGTTATATTTATAAACCTAGTCCTGTAGAGGCTGGTTAATTTGATAAGATTGTATGAAAGGGGTGATTCATGTAATAGATAGATAGGATTTTAAAAATACAACTTTAAAAAGGATGGATGACCTTTGATAATAATATATAGAAAGAAAGCGCATCTGACAAGCCTGTCAAATACGCCCTCATAAAAGCTGACACTTTTATTATAGGGTATTTTGGCGAAAATGTCACGCGTGAGTATTAAGTGTACACAGCTAGACACGTTTGAAAATGCTGTAGGGGGCTAGAATAAGCGTCCTAATGGTGATAAAAATCACCTACTAGGTTGCCAAGATCGGGTTAACTGGGAGCGACTGATAAGCGCCATGACGGACACAGAACCTAAGCGGTACTTTTTTAATTGTGAACGGAAATCGAATAAATAACATGAATTCAAAAAAAGAGGAGCGAATAAATTTATGAAATTTAAAAGTGGAATTAGACCAGAGGAAGAAGTTACTTTTGGAAATTTAATTTTTATGGGATTAGATAGAGAAAAGATGTTTTTTGATCGTGATAAAGGACAACGTACAGATATATTAGAATCTCGTATTTATAATATTGGTTCTTCTGCACAAAAGGAACAATTGGAAGTAACCATCCCGGATTATATTGATTTAAAAGAGATTGAGTTTCAGCAACCAATTAAATTAAAAAATCCAACCATTAAAGCTCGTGCTCAAGCGAATGGAAATTTTGCTAATGTAGTTTGGACGTTGGAAGCTGAAGATATTATTGAAATCGGGCAAAATGCTACTTTTGATAAAAAACAAGAAAGTGCTAAGGATTCATCCAAGGAAAGTTCTGATAAGAAATAAAGAGGAAGCGTGTTCGTGATGAAGCTGACACGCTTTTATTATAGGAGAAATGTGATGACTGGAAAAACAGCAGTCCTGGCTTGGATTGAAGTGAATTTTTACCGAAATGAAATCATGGTAGAAGAATTTCCATTTTCCTAAGTGGCCATATAATCACGGATAAGAACGGTGACAGAATGGTTGTCTTTTGGGATAGTTTCTACCATAAAGTTGATTATAGATTTCCCTCATGAGAAGCATGCGATAGCATTTGTACACTTTTTGTGAGGGGTTTTATCTGGAAAGGTGGTTGTATGGCCTTTGATGGTATAAAACGCCGTCTGTGGAAATATCGGGGGCATCGAATCACTTCGGGGATGCAATATGCGGTTTGGAAAAAGGGTATGATGATCTTTATTCTTGTGTTTCTTTTCGCGCTGGTTTTCTATTATAGGGAGCATCTTGTAGCGTGGCGTGATTGGTTGCAACTAGAGTTACTGAGGGATATTCAACATTGGAGCTGGTCATTACTTGGGACTGGATTTATCATATCTATCGTAGCTGGAGCGATTGCGGTGGCAATGGCTTATTTTTGTTTTTATGGCCATTTCAAAAGGACGTTGCACAAACAAAAGATTGCTAGAATGTTTCTATCGAATCACTTTATTGAAAAGGAGAATGTGACCACGGATTCCGTCTGGGGAATTTCTGATAAGAAGGTAACAAAGGCAAAGATTAAATATTTTCCGCGCGCCTATTATCAGGTTAAAAAAGGTTATATTTATGTAAGAATTGCTATGGATATGAGTCGATTTCAAAAGCGATTCCTCGAATTAGGGGAAGAATTGGAGAACGGTTTATATTGTGACATGGTGGAAAGAGAAATGGAGGAGAATTTCGTTTGTTATAAGTTTCTATACGATGTCCAGAAAAATCGGATACCGATTCAAGAGGTTTCTGTAAATAATGGTTCCATGAAGCTTATGAAGCATATGGAATGGAAGTTTGATGAATTGCCTCACATGCTAATCGCAGGTGGTACTGGTGGTGGTAAAACCTATTTCATCTTGACGATGATTGATGCTTTATTAAAATCGGGTGCGGATATTCGTATCTTGGATCCTAAAAATGCAGATTTAGCAGATTTAGAGGAAGTGATGCCGAAGGGAACTGTTTTTTCAAAGGGTACAGGAATTATGATGACGTTACGGAAAACGGTCGAGGATATGTTGCAACGATCCGAGGACATGAAAAAAATGCCGAGCTATAAAACGGGTGGTAATTATGCAGATGTAGGCTTGCCACCTGTTTTTATTGTGTTTGATGAATATGTGGCGTTTATGGAAATGTTAGACCCTAAAGAAAAGATGCAGGCTCTGGAATATATGAAGCAGTTGGTCATGCTTGGACGGCAGATGGGTTATTTTCTGATTCTGGCGGCGCAAAGACCAGATGCCAAGTATTTAGCTGATGGTATACGTGATCAATTTAGCTTCCGTGTTGCATTAGGGAAAATGTCTGAGTCAGGTTATGGCATGATGTTTGGAGATGTAGATAAGACGTTTATGTATAAACGAATTAAGGGTCGAGGATATGCGGATGCAGGTACATCCGTTATTTCAGAATTTTACACGCCCCTTGTGCCGAAAGGCTATGACTTTTTAGAGGAAATCAGGCATACGGTGTCTGGAGTGCAGGGAGCGTCGGCGACGGCAGTCGCCAGCGGCAGCGTAGCGACTGGAATGGAAGACAGGAGGAGTGAGCGAAGCGAATGACGACAGAACACCAACCCCCCTAGCTAACAGGGGGGTAGTAAAGATGGAAAATGAAGAATCCGAGGTAGTAAATCCCTTAATAGCAATGGTTGACTACTTACGGGTGTCTTTTAAAACGCATGATGTGGATTTAATTTTAGAACAAGTCGTTCATTTAAAAAGAGATTTTATGCAGGAGAAGGGAACGGGATTTTACGGTTATGTAGGAACCCTACAGCTAGACTATATCAAGGTGTTTTATTCCAATCCTGATGATAGTCGAGGCATTTTAGTTGAAATGTCCGGTAAAGGCTGTCGGCAGTTTGAAAGTTTCCTGCGAGCAAGGAATAAAACATGGTTTGATTTTTTTCAAGATTGTATAGAATATAAGGGTTCTTTTACCCGATTTGATGTGGCACTGGATGATACGAAAACGTATTTTACCGTGCCTTTTTTATTGGAAAAAATTAAGCGTGCAGAATTGATTACCCGATTTAAACGGATGGATTATAACGGTTCGTTTGATATTGGTGAAGAAAAGGAAGGTGGTACAACACTCTATTTTGGTTCCAAAAAATCAGATGCTTATCTATGTTTTTATGAAAAAAATTACGAGCAAGCGAGGAAATATGAACGAGATGTTGAAGAGTACGGGGCATGGAATCGTTATGAGCTGCGATTAAAGGATGATCGGTCACAAGTAGCTGTAGAGACATTAATCAAAGAGCAGGATTTACGTTATATCGCCCTTTCGATCGTTAATAATTATATTCGCTTTGTTGATCAAGATAAGCAGGAAAATAAAAAGTATTGGCGTACCAGTAATTTTTGGCAAGCATTTATTGGGGATGTAAGTAAACTTCGCCTGTATCAAAAGCCGGAAGATGATTTCTATGAGAAAACGGTAAATTGGCTGGCTCAGTCCTGTGCTCCGAGTATGAAAATGGTGCATGAGTATGATATGGCATCCGGAAATCAGCAGTTGTCTGACATGGTACTCACGGCAGAAATGTCCGAACGGCACCAAAAAATGCTGGATGTGCATTTGGCCCAAACAACGGATATGGTTTGTTGAGGTTTTCCTCATGTGATATTCAAAGAAGCTATTCTAGTGAACGGTTTATGACGCAGGAAAAAACGTAGTCTTTTTGTGATGAAGAATCCCCCTGCTACACTTTTGCGAGCCAGTCGCCTTGTGAGTTTCCAAGGTTATTTTGAGTGACTGGCTGATTCTGGGGGTGCAGGGGGATGCAAGGTTCATCACAAAAAGGAAACGGCTTTTTACGAGTAATAAATAGTGAACGGTGGGATAAGCAGTCACTATTAATCTATGAGGGGGTGTTTACATGGGATTGATTGTAAGATTTGAAAACAGATGGGCTTTTATTGAAACGTTAGAAGCACATGGCTTGTTGTCCTATTATGATCATTTAACGGAACATCTAGTGGATATAGCTAAAGGGTTACATTATGGGGAGACAGTCTCGGTTGGTGTAAATGTAAAAGACTATATGTATAACTATTATTTTATGGTATTGGATCTTTTTGAGGAGGATGAAGACAATGGCAATTTAGAGATTGTTCCTGAAGCTGTTCGTTTTATGTATCTGAATCATAATAAAACATAGGAGGTTTTTCCATGAAGCAAGTAGAATTAGTCAATCGTTCTGTACTGGAGGAACGGTTAGAATCACTAGGGCTATTAGAAGGGACGGAAAGAGTGATTGAACGTATGAAAGAACATGTTCGGTCCATGGTGATGCAACTGCATGAAGTATTTTTAGTGGCTGTTCGTTTCATGAAAAATGATTTATTGGAAACCGTTCGCTTTGCCTTTACAACAACGGAACATGATGACCCGCCTGAAGATGAGGGAATTGAAGAGCCGGTCCATGTTGTATTTTTACTACTCGAACATGAGGAACAGTGATTGTCATGCGGACGATCAATCAACGCTTTAAAAGTTTAGGATTTCAAGTTGGTATCGCTTCGCAGGTGTTTGTACGGGATTTATCGCCTCGTACGTCTTTGGTAGTTGAAGGTAAAAGAGAGAAGGGTTATTCTACGTATCGGTATGCGTTTTATAAGATCACGTATTATCCAAAAGGAAGTCATGAAAAAGTTTATATGGAAAATGCGTCTCCAAAAAGGGTGTTACAACGTGTAACATCCTTTATTTATTTTCTGGAAGGGGTGGAATCATGGAAGAATTAAAACAGCAAGCAATGGCATTAAGAAAGTCTATCAAACAAAGCAAAAAGGAAATTGGTAATCCTGCCTTAACGATGGGAATCTTAAACGAACTTGAATTTTTTATAGAAAACCTGGAGGAAGATTAATTATTATATCCTTTATTATTTTTTTGGAAGAGGTGAGCAGTTGAAAAGCTCTATTAAAGATGTATTCCGTCGCATGAAGCGTAGAAAATCCCAGATCAAAAGACCGGAGAAGCAAAAAAGCACTATCAAAAAAGATACTTCTAAACGTACAGCTTTTCTTGTTTGGTTTATGATAACCGGTTTAGTTTTTCTTTCCTTTTTAGGTGTGATGCTTTCGTTATATACGCAATCGTCCATGAATGATTGGGATGAACAGTTTGAAGCTAATGCTTCTGAAGATGAAGCAGAAGAAATGAATGTTGTTCGTGCAGACCGTTATTTACGTGATTTTGTTCGGAAGTATATGAATGTAGATAGTGATCCTGAAGCGGTGGAACAACGAAAGGCAGCGTTACAGGATTACATGGTTATTCGTACAGGAGGTAATGAACCGGAGTTCTTTGATGAAACAGGTGATATGCAAGGGTCAAGAGAGATCAAAAATCAGCAACTTTTCCATGTAGAGGAAAAGGAAAATGAAGTGATCTTTCAATATGAAGTCACTTATTCTAGTGTAACGAATAATAACAGTGAACGGCAAACGTTATTATTAAATGTCCCAGTTGTAAGTGAAAATGATCGTTTTTCAGTGGCCAGAGAGCCTTATTTTACGCAAGTCGATAATTTACAAGGCAATATTGAAGTAGAAGAAGAAGCAGAAAGTTTGAATGCTTATACGGGTGCAGAACAGGAAGTAATTCAAGACTTTTTAAGTGATTTCTTTACGGAATATGCGTCAGGAAATACGGATGATTTGGCGTATATGATGGAAGAACCAGGAACTTTAGAAGGTGCGTTTACCTTTGAGGAAATCACGGATGTGCAAATGGAACAAACGGAAGAAGGTTTTATTGTTCATGCGCAAGTAAGGATGTTAGATGTAGTGACGCAACTAGCCTATGAAATTGATGTGGAAATGCTTATTACACGTCAACAGAATCATTATTATGTGGAACAATTGGATTATCAATAAGGAGGCGCAAAGATGGGAAACATTTTTCAAGGCTTGCTTTTAGGTTCGACTAGTAATCTACCTGATTTGGGTCAGGTAGAAAACTGGTGGTTAAATATTGTGGTGCAAGCCGTTACGATTATTGTTATTTATTTAGTTGCTAAGAATTTAGCACGATTGCGTATCGGTGGCATTATCACTTGTATTTTGATTGGTGGTGCGGTTGTGTTTGTCATACAGAACTTTTCGCAAGTCACAACATGGGTTGAAAGCATCATTGAGCTATTGTAAGGAGGTCTTGCATGCGAACGGTGTTTAATTATCGGCAGGCTTTACGTGAACCTAAAAAGATTCAACAAATTACAGAGAAATATTCTCTCCCGTTTTCGATTGAGTTAATACCAGCCATCAACTTTTTGGTGTTTCTAACGATTATGGGGTTTTTTCTGTATCTTTTGCGTACGGTTTTCCCCTATTTGCTGGAATGGACGTTTTTAGTTTTTTTGATCGGGATCCCGTTGCTTTTAACTAGTATAATGCGAAAGATTCAGCCAGACGGAAAGAATATTTATCTCTATTTATATGATTTTGCGAAATACCTTTTTTGGGTGAAACTGCCAAAGAAATATTTTTGTCACGATAAAAAGGTAGCGTGGATGCATGATAAAATAATTCAATTTCGGAAGTGTGTAAAGGTGGTGGATAAGAGTGAGCGTATTAAAAACGCCAATGAAAACAATGAGAGGCAACCTGTTATTAACGCAAACGGGCGACGTGTGGGGGTTGTATCGTATTCAGACAACATCCATTCCGAGGCAAAATGAGAAAGAGACGGCGTCTTATAAAAGGAACTGGAAACAGTTCTTTGAAGAATTGACGGACTATAAAGATTTTCACTTGATGATGTATCCGCAGGAATTTCGCTTAGGTGAACGTTTTGATGATTTAAAGCAGGATATAGCGATAGATGCGGATGACATGGCAGGTTATTATTTACAGGAAACAACGAATTTATTGGAACAGCGTTTAGGGAAGCTAACCAAAAGTGATTTTATTTTAGGTGTCCGTTTGAAAATGGAAAATATCAAGGTGGATGCAGATTTAAAGGATAATATGTTTTCGGCTTTTTCCAGAGTCACGGATACGATTGTTAATTTGTTGGGTTGGGAACAGGATGTATCTGTTTCCTTCTTCCAACAATTTGATGAAGCAGAGGAAGAATTAACAAAACTGATTGCCATGGTTGGGGGTGTTCGTTTAAAAGAGGAAGAAATGATTTATGTAAATCGATATAACTTCCTGCGTGGCATTGATCATGACGTATCGGAACAATCGGATGATGCAACGCCAGAAGGTATTACAAATACGGTAATCGACCCTACTTCCCCTAGTTGTTTGAAGTTAAATGCGGAGGGTGAGGAAGGGTATATCTCTTTCTTGGTCGTGGATGAATTTCATCATAACATGGCAGAAAGTGAATTGTTTTATGAAGCACAATCCCTTCCCTTTTCCGTAGAAGTGGATATGAAAGCGCAGGCGGAAAATAAATCGAAAACAAAAATGAATGTCAATTTAAAAAAGCAACAGTTACGGCAATCGGCTAGTGAACAAAACCGGGTTGGAGATGAAACAGATGCGTCCGTAAGTACTAGTGATTATCTTATCCGTGGTTTACAGGATGAAATCAAAAAAGATGATGTAGACATGTTTAATTGGGTAGCGGTGATTATTGTAGATGGTGAAACGAAAAAAGATTGTTTGCAGAAAGCAAAAATGGTCAAACGGCATATGAAGGCTGCAGGAATTACTTGCCGGATTCCGGTTGCTGATCAACTTTCCCTTTTTTATCAGTTTTTACCGGGGAAAAGTTTGGATATTACCAATCGACATTGGTTGCAAAAAACAACGCAGGATGGACTGGCAGAAAACTTTTTCGGTGTTTATGCGGATGTTGGCTCGAAGGTTGGCTTTTTTATCGGCTGGATTGATCGGTTTGAAAAGCATAAAGATCTAGATTCGGCAATTGGTTCCAGTCGTGATCCGATCTTTTTTCATCCTTTCTTAGCCAATCAACAAGTGAAAGGTTCAAAAACACGAAGTCCGCATGTGTTGATTACAGGTGATACTGGAAACGGGAAATCTTTTTTAGCCAAACTGTTGTTTATTTATATCAGTATGATGGATGTGAAATCGCTGTATATTGACCCGAAAAAGGAATTGCGGAAATGGATACGGAAAGTGATGTTGAGTCCACAAGTTAAACGGGATTATCCTTTATTTGTTGAACATTTGAAAAAATTTCATTTTATTACGTTGGATGCTGAAGATGAATCAAACTGGGGAGCATTAGACCCAGTGGTGTTTTTACCACCGATGCAGGCTAGAGAAATGATCGAAATGATTTTTTCCCAAGTCTACAGTTTCAAGGGCAAAGATGATATTCATACAGCTTTTTTAAAAGCAGTAACCACCGTTTTAGAACGAAAAGAACAAGGGGAACAGGTTGGCAGTAAACATGTGGTTGATATCATGTGTGATCATGAAGAATCAGCGATACGGAAAGCAGGAGAGTTTTTATCGGAAGTAACAGCGGACTCCATGATGAAATTATGCGTACATGATGGCTCCAATGATGCGTTATCTCTTCATCAGCGCATTAGTATTGTAGAAATTGAAAACTTGGATTTGCCGGAGGTAACGGATAGGGTGGAAAGTTATACGAATGCGCAAATGAAATCTAGTGCGGTTATGTATGCGCTTGGTAAGTATTGCGAGTTGTTTGGCCAAAATAAAGAAGAACGAACAGCTGAATTTATTGATGAAGCGTGGATGCTAACATCCAACGCGACGGGTAGAAAGGTTGAAAAACAAATGCGCCGCGTTGGTCGGAGTTATAATAATGCGCTTTTCTTTATCTCGCAATCGACGAAAGATGCATTGCGCGAAGAAGAAAGTGGCAACTTCGGCGTTGCATTTGCCTTTGATGAACCAACGGAACGGGATGACGTTTTAAAGTGGATGAACATGGAAGCTACCGAGGAAAATATAGATATGTTGGAACAAATGTATCAAGGACAGTGTTTATTTAAAGATTATTATGGACGAACAGCTAAAATGAGTGTGGAATGCTTGTTTGATGAGTGGGCAGGCGCATTTGAAACTATTGAAGAATCAGCAGTTGCACAAGCAGAGGAAAAATATTTGTAGAGTCACTCTTCGAGTGGCTCTTTTTTTGAAAGGAGGGAGCATGTGAAATGGGTCAAGCGTTCGTTGCTTTGGTTGATGGTGTTCATCCTTTTTTTAATTCCTGCAAGTGGGGTCGTTTTTGCGGAATATGGAGGGCATGAAGAAAACATGTCGGAACCGCAGGTAGAGATGCAAGGGGGGATTGAATTAGAAAGTACTCGGTTTCCAATTGATCGGTATACTGTAAATAACGAAGCAGAGGATGACATGATCAAAGGTGCATTTATGGGATTTTCCAACGCGATATTTACATTTACAGGTAATGTAGTAGTGGGAGTTGATAAGGCGTTAGAAGAATTATTTACCCTTGAGCCGATTGATCGTTTTTCGGGGCATATAAATTTAATATCGCAGTCGATCTATAATACCCTTCAGGATTACTTCGGCCAGATGCTTTTTGTTTTTGCGGTAAGTTATATGATTTATTTGGCGGTAGCAAAGGGCACGTTTCAAGAAGCATTTCGCCGTTCGGTTTTGTTTCTGATGGTGCTTCTTTTTGGTGGTTATTGGATGTTAAATGCTGGTTACTTTGTCAGTACTTTTAATAATCTTTCTGTAGAGGTGCAGGGATATTTATTAGAAGCAGGTAATGGGCTGATTACGATGGTAGATGATGATGGTGTGTATGAACAAACGGATGCCATAGATGTAGAGAATCCGGTAAGTGGAACCATTGGGATGATGCGGAATGTTTACTTTGATTTGTCTTTTAAGCGCCCGTATCTGATTATTAATTATGGGGAAACGGATGAACAGGCGATCAATGATGCGGATGAATATTCTCCAGAAGATTTGCCTGGTGGAGAAAGTTATAACCGCGTTGATCGATTACTTGCTTACGAGCGTACAGAGGATGGTCTAAGTCAGAAGCAAGACTATATACAGAGTTTCGAATTAAGTGATTATAACAACCACTCTATGGCTGAAGGTCAGGTGTGGACGCAATTAGGGCAAGTGCTTATTGCCTTTTTAGCAGCGGTTTTTCTTGCCATTCCGTTTTTAGGTCTTGGCATTTTGAACTTTTTGCTTCAATTGGTCGCTTTAGCCTTAGCTTTCTTTTTGCCGTTTGCCTTGATCGTTTCGTACATTCCTCAATTTGCTTATAGTGGGTTTAAAGTGTTTCTTAAACTATTGACAACGTTTGTGGTAAAAGCAATGCTTGCTTTAGTGATTGTATTTGTCTTTGCGCTTACTTATGTAGTGGATGTGATGATTCCCCCGGAGTCATTTGCCATGTATTTGGTGAATATGGTTACGCTGATTACTTTATTTCTATTGATGATTAAAAAGCGGGATGCCATCGTGAAGTTAGTTACGGCTGGTCGCGTGCAGTCTATGGATGGTCAACTCATGAATAACGTTCAGCAAAGAATGGTAAGTCCTGCGATGGATAAGACAGCAAAAGCTGTTTCACATTTCCATCCTGGTGCTGGGAAAGCGATACAAAACGTGAATCGCATGCAACAAGCGGCGACACTTTCAGAAAGTGCTTCTAGTAGTACCAATCAGAGTGATTTACGTAAGGAACGTACACCGCAACATTCTGGCTCTGAAACGTCGCCATCTGAAAATCAACCTTCAGAGAAGCCATCTTCTAATCGTCGTGAGCGTACTTCCCAACATGACCAAGTTTCGGGGGTACCTTCTGAAGGCGATCAACAAGGTAGTTCATCTTCCAGTAATCATGAGCGTCCTTCGCAATCTGTTGTCGATTTATCAGATCGTAAGCAGCGGAAAACGCAAGCTGAAGAAAATACAACAAAGCCAAAAGATAAGTATTCTTCCGATTTTAAAGAGAAGCCTCCTATAGAAGGTAAATCTTATCATTCTTCTGGAGAGGATAAACGTCGTCAGTCTCAAAAAGAGCAAAGTAATCAGTCTAAAAAAGGAAATCGTTCGAAAGTAAGGCGTTCTGGTGTTTCTAGGCAACCAGAGGGAGTAAAGAGAAAGAAGCAAGTATCTAGTGCAGCGGTAAAAAGAGAAAAGAATGCTTCTAATAAAGCGTATGATGGTAAAGATCATTAAGGAATGTCTACGGGCATTCCTTTTTTGGTGGTGATAATTTGAAAGGTATCAATGGTATTTTCCTATTATTTTTTGTTTTGATGATGTTTGTTTTTTTGTTTTTAGGAAGTGTGATCATGGTGATTTCGGGTGATGACCCTGCGAAAGAAGAAAGCAGTGGAGACCAGCAACAAACGGATGCGCCTTCCTGTCGTTTTAATACGATTAATGATGATGTGGAACGTTATCGGGATTATTTTGAAAAATATGCATCTGAAAATGGCATTGAAGATCATACAGAAATCTTAATGGGAATGACGATGCAGGAATCGGGAGGTCGGTTAGCGGATGTGATGCAGTCCTCTGAATCTATGGGAGATCCCGTTAATACGATTAATGACCCGGAAACGTCGATTGAACAGGGTGTATCTTATTTTGCGGATGTATTGGAACAGGCAGAAGGTGATACGGAATTAGCGTTACAAGCCTATAACATGGGTAGTGGCTATATTGATTATGTGGAGGAAAACAATAACGGGGAATATAGTCAGGAATCAGCAGAAGCCTTTGGAAATGAACAAGCGGTTGAAATGGGTTGGGGTAATTATGGTGATGAAAATTATGTAGATAACGTCATGCGTTATTTAGAAGGTTGTGAGAATGCAGAGGGTGAAGGTGATAGCGATTGGGGGTTGCCTTTGGATTTCATAACGGTAACTTCGGAGTTTGGGATGCGTGATCATCCCATCCATAATGAACAACGTTTGCATGCCGGTATTGATTTTGGTTGTAGTACAGGTGATAGTCTTTATGCGGTTGCGGATGGTACGGTCATTGTTTCTGTTGTACAGAATACTGGTTTAGGGCAGCATGTAAAGATTGAACATGCCAGTGATGAGTATAGTGTGTATGGTCATATGTCGGTTATCTCTGTAAATACATGGGATGATGTAAAGCAAGGCGATAAGATTGGAGAATGTGGGTCAACAGGTGCTTCAACGGGTGACCATTTACACTTAGAATATCATAGAACAAATAATGCGACTAATGAGGATAAAGAAGACCCTAGAGAAGTGTTAGGATTGGAGGAATAACGTTGAAAAAATTGATAGCTGCCTTGCTTGTTTTACTGTTGGCTGGAGGGTATTTGTGGTTGGAAAATTCTCATTTAAAGAATGAGGCTTCATTTTTAAAAGCTGAGTTGGAAGGGATGGAAGGTATTCAAAATGAATCAGTGATTCATGAGGAAGCCGGAGAAAGTGCTAGACATTTTGTGGAAGGTTATTTTGTATATGAAAATAAACCCAATCAAGTGGATGTTGAACCGTATGCAGAACCTCAGGTTTTAGATCAGTTGCAATTTGAAGAACCTGTGCAAGAAGATGATAACATGAAAGTGGTTAGGTCTAGTGTTTCAGATGTGAATGTTTATCACGGTCAGTCAACGGATGATCGGCAGGAAACGGTCGTTATTTTTGATAATGAGATATTAGTAGATGGTATTGAAAGTGCTACATTAACGGTTTTAGTATTGGATATGGGAATCAAAGACGGGAGTTGGAAAGTGAAGGATTTTGATTTTTATCAATTATAAGTTATGATACAGGAAATGACTGTAAAAAAAGGGGCATAAAGACATGAAAGGAAAGTTGGTCTTTGTTGTTTGTTCATTATTATTGCTAGTCGGTTGTGGTGGAAGTTCGGAGTATGAGGATTTAATAGAAAATACTGTAAATGAAGTGGAAAGTAGATTGGTTGGTTCACATGAAGATTTAAATGTTCGTGAAAATGCTTATATTTATATTTGGGATAATGGTAGATATATAGGTATAACTTTGAATGTAGAGGATATGTCGCAGCCAGATTATTTTTATGAAATAGTTGATGGGGATTATGAACAAATAAGAGGTTATGAGATTGATCAATTAATGGAAAGAGAGCCTGATTATCGTGAACAGTTTGGAGAGGAAATCTAAGCTATACGCTTCACTTTAAAGTTTTATTCTGAAACCCGCTATACTCTTAGACAAACGTGAACAGGATTGTTTAATATTTAATAAGATTTTTTGACCGAAAGAAAAAGAAGGTGTGATTATCTATGGAATGGCAAAAATGCCCTCGATGCGACAGTCGTCGAGTAGGGAAAAGAGGTAACATTGGATGTATGGGAATAATTATCATGATATTCCTTGCCTATATCATCACTTATGCTATATCAAGCTTTTTACCTGATTTTCTTGGTAGTATAGCCATGTTAGTTAGTATATTAATATTTCCTTTATCATTAGTTGGTTTGTTTAAATTAAGAGAGAAGTTTTTTCGTTATCTTTACTGTAAAGATTGTGAATTAGTTTTTTAACTTCAAAAAAAGGTAGTGCATAAAATTTATATCCGTTTACATAATTATTTGGTCGATTTTATTGCTTTGAAATAAAGTTTGATTATTTGAAATTAAAGTTAGATATTTCATAAAACATTTGATGCAATTATGTTAATTTGCTGGATTCTTTTAATGCAACAAACGGGCCTTAATTGAATAACAGTAAGTATTTTTCAAAAAGATTTTAAGAAATGATTGGAACGGCCAGGGGGTAATAAAATTGATTGATAAGGCAGTAAAAATGAATGGTTTTAATAAAGATATAGATACTCAAAAGGTAATTTTAAAGGATATTTTAAATTTGAGTGAGGACTTACGACAAGCCTTGAAAACATCGCAATTGGAATTAAAAAATTACTATATTGGAGCAGGCTTTCTAGTTCAAACTGTCTGGAATTATTTATCAGGGAATTCTTTGGATTATGGAATTGGAGACATTGATATTGTTTATTTTGATGCTGAGGATTTAAGCTTTGAAAAAGAAAAGGAGATGGAAGTCAAATTAACGTCTTTACTTAATAATCTCCCATTTAAGGTGGACGTAAAGAATGAAGCTAGAGTTCATCTTTGGTATGAAGAGAAATTTGGTTTTAAAATAGAACCATATCAATCATTAGAGGAGGCAATTAATACTTGGCCAACAACTGCAACGTCAATGGGTGTTAGAAACGGAGAGAATGATCAATTTGAAGTGTATGCCCCTTATGGATTGAATGACCTTTTCGGTATGATTGTAAGGCCTAACAAGTTACAGATAACACGCGAAATTTATGAAAAAAAGCTGACAAATGGAAAAAACTGTGGCCAGAACTCATTGTTGTTCCATGGAATAACGATTAGATCAGATCTCCTTCAACTATCGGGCGCATTTTTCGAATAGGAAGCGTCCTTAAAATTTGATTTTGTTGAGGTGATAATAAATGAGAAAGGCCGAAGTGACTCCCTATAACAAGAGTTGGCCTAAGATGTTTGAAAAAGAGGCTAGTAAATTACATGCTGTTTTTGGTTCTGAAATCATTCAAATTCATCACGTTGGCAGCACGTCAGTAAAAGGACTAAAGGCAAAACCAGTTATTGATATAATGCCTGTGGTAAAAAGCATTAGCCGGATTGATGAATATAACGCGGCAATGATCGATATTGGCTACGAGCCAAAAGGAGAAAATGGGATACAAGGACGGCGGTTTTACCAAAAAGGAGGGGACGAGCGAACTCATCACGTCCATGTTTATGAGTCAGGTAGTTCTAACATTGAACGTCACCTAGCATTCCGTGACTATCTGCGAACGTATCCTGAAGCTTTGAAAAAATATGCTGATTTAAAAGAAGAATTGTCCAAGCGTTTTCTTTATGATGTCGCATCATATACTAAAGAAAAGGGGCAGTTAGTATCGGAGATTGAAAGTAAAGCAGTAATTTGGTATCAAAACTTAAAATGAACATTAGTGCAACGAACGGGCGCGATAACCGAATAAATTTGTTAAGCAAAAGGGCCAGATAATTGAGACAGGGGGAATTAAAATAAAAAAATATTTCATAGCATTTGGAATAATAGTTATCTTTATTATTGCAGGTTGTAGTTCCTCAGAAAAGATTGGTAGTAATGAATTGGAAAATTTTGAGGTAAAAAAGACAACGGATGAAACGAATCAAGATGACTTTATCTTCCGACTTGTGAGTGAAAAGGAACAGTATAAAGAAGGTGAAGATGTGAAATTGTATGGTGAAATATTATACAAGGGGGATAAAGAAGAGGTCACCATTAATCATTCCTCATCTGCTATTTCTTTTGGTGTGCTAGAAGAAACAAGAGGATACGAAATCAGTTATATCGTAAATGACATTGGATTATCCACAACACTTCATAGGCTAGGAAATCCTTATACAAAACAATATAACAAAAATGCAGTATTCAGCTCAGATAATACCTCGAAAGAGTATATGGAATTTATGGAGAGTTTTTCGAAAAAAGATGGCTTTCCTCCGGGTTATTACGTCGTGAAAGGGTATGCAAATTTTTCTGTAGAGTCTAAAGGAGATTTGGAACATCAGGAGAGATATAATATTGAAGCAACAATAGATTTTAAAGTTGTTTATTAGAATAATATCTCTGTTCTTCAACAATCGGGCGCTAATCTTTAATAAGGATTGGCTCAATATCGCATATAAGGGCCTTTTTGTTGAAGATCCAATCTTAAAGGAGGGTTTCACATGAGTAATAATAGACAATGGAAAGTAGGCATTTTTTTATTTGATAATGTAGAAGTCCTAGACTTCGCAGGTCCCTTTGAAGTTTTTTCTGTAACAACGTCAGAAAACGGTGAAAAACCTTTTGCTGTAGAAACAATATCGGAAGTAGGCAACATGGTGAGTGCTCGAAATGGTTTAAAAGTACAGCCAGATTATAGCATTGATAATATGCCGCAATTTGATATTCTAATCATTCCCGGGGGCTTGGGAGCCAGAGAACGGGAAATACATAATGAAAATGTAATAAAGTGGATTGCAAACCAAAAGCAAAACGTTCAACTAATGACCTCTGTATGTACGGGTTCATTACTGTTAGCAAAAGCAGGTTTACTAAAAAACAAAAAATGTACAACTCATTGGGCGAGTCTTGAAAGGCTAGAAAAAGAATTCCCGGAAGTCGATGTACAACGAGATGTTAAATTTGTAGATGAAAAAGATATTATTACATCTGGTGGAATTTCAGCAGGTATCAATATGTCCTTTCATATCGTTAAACGACTGTTAGGTGATAAGGTAGCCCAGAAAACGGCTAAAAGAATGGAATATGATATCGTTGTTTAAACCATTAAACAATACGATCGGGCGCAATTGTTTAGTAATGCATTCAAGAAACGGGCCAGATTGTCGCATAACAAGAATGGACTTTGAAGAGATTAGTGGATTGAATTATTGAATCATAGTAAGGAGAAATTATGAAACAATATACATTAATGCTAATAGATAAAAAATCACTGGAATGGGAAATTCAAGAATTACCCGCTTTAGGTGTAAATGAGGTTTTAATAAAAACAGTTATTAGTGCCGTAAGTGTAGGGGCGGAATTGTCCCAGTATGATGAAAGTGATGTTACAGATATAAACCCTGATTATCCCAGAAATACTGGATACGAAAATTACGGGGAAGTGGTAAGGGTTGGAGGTAACGTTCGGTCAGTGCATACTGGCGATAAGGTAGTTGCGTTTTATGGTCATAAGGATTTTTCAATAGAGAAAGAAAATAATGTAATTCCTGTTTCTGAGGATATACCTAGTACTCAAGCATTGCTCACAATATTATCTTGTGATTCCGCAAAAGGTGTCTTGAAACTAGATCCAAATCCTAAGGATAAAGTGCTTGTAACGGGGATGGGAACCATAGGGTTACTGGCCGTCTATTTTTTAAAGCATTATATTGGTGTCGATCATATTGATGTCATCGAACCTGACTGTAGGCGGAGGCATATAGCAAAGGAATTTGGTGCGAAGAATGCTTTTGATTTACAAGATAAATTGGAGGGAAAATATGAACACGGTTTAGAGTGCTCAGGAATGCACGGTGCATTTGGGATACTGCAAAGTTCTATCAGACAGTACGGTAAAATTTGCATTTTGTCTGATGGAAATAAAGAAGAACTTAAATTAGGACCAGAGTTTTATGAGAAAGAATTATGTATAGTAGGTTCAAGTGATGGATGGGATTATAAAAGGCACTCACAATGGTTTTTTAAGTATGTAAAGAAAACACCCTATATAGATCAAATATTTGAATATGAAACAACTAAGGAAAATCTGATGCAGTGCTTTAAAGAATTAAGTAATGGAACAATTAACCCTTTAAAGGTACTTGTACGGTATTAGGAATAACTAAATATTTTCGGAACTATGGTTATGCAACTAACGCTCGCGATAATCGAATAAATATGTGCCGATAGGGCCATTTAGTTGAAGATTGTATAATGGAATTAGGGGAGTGAGAACTATTCTTCAGTTTATAAACATTAACTTGGAAAAGCATTGTAAAGAGGTAGTTGAATTCCGAAGAGATTCGTTCGTAGTAAGTTTTGGTGATGCCTCTGGCTTTGATAAAGAGGATTATCTTCACTCTATGAAAGAAAAAATAGCTAATTATCCAGAGGGCTTTGTTTTGGTTAAGGAAAATAATAAATATATCGGTCAACTTGAGTTGTCCATTCGGGAGTATGAAGGCAAAGATATTGGTTATGTACACTTGTATTATCTAACCCAGGAAGAGCGCGGCAAGGGTAAGGGACAAGAGTTACACGATTATGCTAAGCAGTTTTTTAAAAGCAATAATGTTAATGAATTTCATTTAAGAGCATCTCCTACTAATACCTCTGCAATCAAGTTTTACCGCAAGATCGGTATGAATGAAATAGGTCCAGAAGTGAATGGAAAAGTGGTCAGAATGCGGGCGTATATATAATTTTCTATTGTGATAGATATTCCAGAATCGGGGTCCCACAACGGGCGCTAATCTTTAATAAGGATTAACCTCATATTGGTATCAGAGTGGCATAATATTTAATAAGGTTATTGTTTTAAAAGGGGGGACATTTTGAATAAGGAAAAAGCAAAGAATATATTAGGGGCTTTATCAATCTTAGCCGCGGTAATAAGTGTTATCTTTTTCTTTGTAATGAGAGGTTCTAATGCAAACTTGACTATGGGAATAAGCGTATTTACAGTCCTTTCTGTACTTGGAATAATTTTTGCAATTATATCTAAAAAACTGTGGTTTATTATAACAGGAATTTTACTGAATGGTTCAGTGTTGGTATTTACTTATTTTCTTTTGCTTGCAGTAGGAATTAGCGAACCATAATAAATTATTCCAGAAAAGGGCGCAGTTGTCGAATACGGACTGCGTTTAAATCGGGCCATTATGTTTGAAGTAGTGGGGTGGTATCAATTGTCTAAGAGAATTAATAATAAAACAAGAGAATATTTACAGGCTGGTATAATGGTTTTGATTTTGATACTGTCTGTATTTATTCTTGACTTACCTAAAACAGGATTCTTTATTTCTCTCGGAGTAGTTATTCCCTTTAGTATATTTCTTAATGAGGTATTCCCCTACAAAGATAAGGATAGAAAAAGAAGCCAAAGAAAAAGAGAGTATATAACTTCTATTGTATTATTTATTGTTTTCTCAGTCATCATATTTATTTTGATTTACAGAATAAAGTTTATGCTTTTATAGGAATTTTAGCTGTTTCCAATGTTTTACTTTATGAAGTATTTAATATTAAGAGTAATGATGAAAATAAAACTTAAAAAGTTTACTTCAATAGGGCACGATTATGAAACAAATAATTGCCGTTTACGGGTGATGGCTTACAAGGGGAATTTACAATGCAGGATTTATGGTTACTATTAAAATATATATTTTTAGGGTTATTTCAAGGTTTTACGGAGCCCATTCCAATTTCATCAAGCGGCCATCTTGTTATCCTTCAAAAAATAATTAATATAGGAAATGACGGATTTGATTTTTTAATTTTGGTTAATTTTGGATCATTGATTGCTGTGATTATGATTTATAGAAGTGATATAACTTCAATTGCGAAGAATTCAATATCTTTTTTGAGTTCGAAAAGCAAAAGTCCTGAAAATAAAGATTCCTTTGATCTTGTTTTATATTTAGTAATTGGTACTATTCCAGCAGGGATAATTGGACTTATCTATGGGGATTTTATAGAAGCAGAGCTTGGTGGTATCTTGACTGTAGGTGTTGGGTTAATTGTCACTGGAATATTTTTATGGATTATTCGAAATAAAAAGGGAACTAAGAATGACCGTCAACTTACTTGGAAGGATGCCATCATAGTAGGTCTAGCCCAGTCTGTTTCTTTGATCCCTGGGATAAGTCGTTCTGGAGCAACTGTTGTTGCAAGTATGTTATCAGGAATGGAACGAGAAACTGCTCTTAGATTTTCTTTTTTCTTGTACATACCCGTAAGTTTAGGTACTATGTTGCTTTCTATTGATACACTTGTTGAAAAAAACATTTCAGAGGTTTGGATCCCATACACACTTGCTTTATTAGCTTCTATTATTGCGTCTTATTTCTCTTTAAAATTGTTTATAAACGTTATGGAAAAAGGTAAACTAAAATACTTCTCTTTTTATTGTTTAGTAGTTGGAGTACTCGTGTTACTGTTCTTATTATAAACGATTTTTTGATTATCTCAGTACCTGTCTGTAGTAGTTGGCGTATTCCATAACGGGCGCAGTAATTGAATAAGAGTGCGTTCTACTGAATTAGGCAATAGTATAGAAAGGAGGCTATGAAATTGAGAGCAACAACATATTTATTAATTACTATTCTTATAATGCATTTAATAACTCTAACTAATATAATTATTTTTAATGGAGATTGGAATGGTATAGTGATGGCTATCAATACAATTTTGTTTGTTTTAGCATTTGCCTTAGTCATTCCATTAAAACATAAAAAAGTAATAGATGATTAATTAGTGATACTCATTCAATGTTCAATTCGGGCGCTTTAATGGAACAAACATATTCAGGAATAGTGCCATTAGCTTGAGTAATTTAGGAAGACAATCCAGGAGACGAGGGGCAAAAATTTTATGATGAAATTACAGATAACAACGTTTGTTTTGGTCGGAGGGATTATTGGATTTTTTACTGATGGCGTAATGATGGGTGTTGGAGCAGCAGCACTCGTTTTTATAGCATATAGGCTAGATAAGTTTTTAGGGGGAGAAACATAAAAGATAGTTGATAAGGGGGAATTGCAGTGCAAAATAAACTAATAAAATCTTCGACAGATAAAGCTATATCTGGAGTTTGTGGCGGTATTGCTGATTATTTTGGTATATCTTCTCTTGGAGTAAGAATACTTTTCATTATTTTACCGGCTAATCTTCTAATCTATCTAATTCTTGTATATACAATACCCAATAGTCCACCAACATTGTAAAAGTGCTTATTGCATTAACAGGTGTTTTAATATTTTGAAAAACATCGAATGAAAGGGGAACGACGAATGGACATCAAAAACAAGGAGATATACCCTAACTGCCAGACTACTACTAGAACAGTTGAGGTAGATGGTCTTACCAAATCACAGCTTATTAATAAATTAAAACAGCAATCCATTTTGATGAATGAGTTTGGAAAAATGCTGTTCGCTGATAATAAGTTCACAACCTCTATTAGTAAATACACATTGAAAACAGTTGAGCTAGCCGTACAGGATCTCGGTTTGCTGGATGGTGGTACCATAACCCAAATTTTTAGTAGAGCTAATCAACTTGGTTTGGAACTATGTCCATTGGAACTTGCCCCTTATCTGAGGCTTAGATATCTTGATCAACCTGAAGGTGAATTAAATAGCTATCAGCAACACCAAGCCCCATATGGTTCCATTACGGTAGCTTCAAAAATACTTACTGAAGATGATAAATTTCCAAAGGGTTTTTATCTTAGATGTATTGATGGTGTACTTTGGCTTCGGGGGTATGTTTGTGATGAACGGCACGTTTGGGAGCCAAGCGACCACTTTATCTTTGTTAAGGAATAGGGCGCGATTGTTTAAGACCAATAGTAGATAATTATCAAACTTTATTTTAAAGCTACAATTGAATCACTTATAGCATATAAATGAGAAGTCCTGTTTGGACTTCTCTATAGCTTCTATTCAATAATATAAATAGCTTTTCCTTTATTTTCTTCTTTTCATAATTTCGTCTGTACAAATCTCTTCGTTACCATTAAGCTCATTTATAGAGTGCTCTAAGTGTTCAGTATCTCTCATCATCTCAGACAAATCTTGTGTAATGAGTTGCCACCATATACCTTTATTATCAACAAGAAAAGCACTATCACCTCTATGCAAACCGTCCCCATCTGCTGCTTCAGAAAACTTCTCCCAATAAAAGTTTACATCAGTACGGTTCTTGCACATTACGATAAACGAGATTGATTCTGTAAAATTCTTGGTATGTTTTGCCTTAGCGAAGATAACTGACTGATTATGAATCTCTATATTAAATTCTTCTTCAGATTCAAAATTAGGCTTTACTTTCTCTATAGACATGTTAGGGAATATTTTTTTATAGCTATTCAAAGTATCCTCAAGGGAAGTGCTTACAGGAAATTGAAAATAAGGTTTAATTTTCTGTTTGCCTGTATCTTTAGTGACTCTCCAAAATACGCCAAATTGGTCTTGAATTAAACTAAACCGTTTCTCTTTTTTCACTAATTTGCCGTTCTTTGATAGTTGCTTAACATAAGACCCATATTCTTCATCAGAACCACAATATAGCAATAGAGTTGCAGAAGATGTGTAATTATATTCTTCTCCTTCTTTACCATTAATTGCTGTAAAGATGGTTTCACCAATTCTAAAATCTACATTCATCACTTGTCCAGCATTAGCTGCATCTATACCACAGGCTACGCATTCACTTCTGTCCATTGGATAATGAGTTGTTTGCAGTATATTACCCTCGTCAAAAAGTTCTGTATAAAATTTAGCTGCACTTTCAGCCTCGATGGAGAATAATAACTTTAAATGGATAGTAGACATCATAACTCCTCCTTGGATTCTGTTATTTGATCTTTCTCTTTATATATTACTAAATTAAAGCAAGTGAAAGGGTTTTTTATATATCATCCCTATACAAAGGTGTTATACTTTGAATAAGGTAACACATTACTTTAATTTTTTATTGTAGGTGATCGTTATTGAACGGAAAGGATATTGCAAAGAAATTAAATATAAGCACTACTGCACTTAAGCATTATGAGAGATGGGGAATTATACCAGAGGTCAAACGTGCTAGTAACGGTTATCGTATATACACAAAAGAGCATGAAGTATATTTTCAGTGCATTCGATCTCTTAAAAATGGTTTCGGTATGTCTTTTATAAAAAGAGTTATGCCCTTATTTATCAAAAATGATATTACTTCTGGTTTATGGATGATTAATCATGCTCAATCACAACTTCAAAAGGATAAAGACTTAGTGGAAAGAACCATCAAGATACTTAACTTAGAAGATATTGAAAATGTAAAAAACACGAAGGATAAAAAACACAAATTTTCGATTGGCGAAGTGGCAAAAGAAGCAGGTGTCGCAACGTCAACAATACGGCATTGGGAAAAAGAAGATTTAATTAATCCTAAAAGAGATATGAATAGCGGATTTCGAGTATACAATTACTTGGATTTGAGAAGGATTCTAGTGATTAAAATTATTCAAAATGCAGTTTACTCTTTAGAGGTAGTGAAAGAAACGCTATCTACAATAAATATAACTGATCTAAAGGAAACAAGAACGATAGTAGAGGGTTCTTTCGAATATCTCGACTATATATTAATGGAACAAACTAGGGGTGTAGCGTATGTATATAAATTAATTGCATATATATCGGAGTAAATACGATGTTTATATTTCATGTACTAATGGGGAGTTGAATGGGATAAAGGAAGCAGGGAATAGTGTTTATAATCCAACACTATGATATTCAATTAAAGGGAGCAATTCTGGAACAAAGGAACAGCGCCCAACACTACAGAATCGGGCCATTTAATTGGATAAGACTCATTACGCAAACAGATATTTTCTAAACGAAACGTAGTAATCAATGGTAAAATACCGGAAACTTTCAAATTAACTAATGGGGGAATTTTACTGTGAAATCCATAAAGGTACATCATTATGATGCATTTAGTAAAGAACCTAATAAAGGGAATCCAGCTGGGGTAGTTTTAAACGGAGGTGACCTAACTGATAGAGAAATGCAACAAATAGCTTTCAAAGTAGGGTTTAATGAGACAGCTTTCCCAGTTAAATCGGAGGTAGCTGACCTTAGAATACGTTTTTTTACACCGGGACATGAA
Source organism: Virgibacillus sp. NKC19-16 (assembly GCF_021560035.1). Classification (NCBI taxonomy): domain Bacteria; kingdom Bacillati; phylum Bacillota; class Bacilli; order Caryophanales; family Bacillaceae; genus Virgibacillus; species Virgibacillus salidurans. Next base: position 728,242 of record NZ_CP074373.1, read on the forward strand.
ATGAACCTATGCGGTCACGCAACAATGGCCACCGTTTACGCTTTAAAAACAAAAGGATTGCTCGGAGATAAAGCCGACTTTACAGTTGAGACAACAGCAGGAATTTTGCCGATAAAAATTTCAAGTATTGATAGTGAAATATTTATAACAATGAAACAGGCTTCACCTCGATTTGAAAGATTCAATGGTTCAAAAGAAGATTTAGCTAACTCGATAGGATTAAAAGAATCGGATATTCATGAAGATTTACCGATTCTATATGGAAGCACAGGTGCATGGACGCTATTAATTCCAATAAAAGAACTTAATGTTTTTACAAAAATGAAACCTAATAACAAGGAATTTCCAGCTATTATGAAGGAAATGCCCAAATCGTCTATTCATCCTTTTTGTATGGAGACCTATGATACTAATGCTGATATGCACGCTAGACACTTTTCTTCACCATTCTCTGGGACAATTGAAGATGCAGTTACGGGAACTGCTTCGGGGGTAATGGGAGCATTTTTCGCTAAGTACATAATCAACAACAATGTTGAAGATTCTCTAAATCTTATAGTTGAGCAAGGTCATGAAATTCAAAAAGATGGTCGAGTTGTGGTGCATATATCGAAGAAAAGAGAATCTTATGATGTTGAAATTACTGGGAATGCAGTTCATGTTGAAGATTTCGAAATTTGTGTAGAAGATGAGGTTTCTCAACGAACGGGTACTAATTATCAATAAGTAAGTTGCACCACTCTTTTCCGATAATAGCTAATAAAAGCGTACTATTCATTCAAGAAACGGAGCAAGCAAATCGAATAACATCCTTTTGTATCGGGCGCACTACTTGAAAAGGAAGAATCGAAAAGATTGGTGAAGAAGCAGGAATATGGTAAGCATGGTAGAAGTAGTTATGTTATATGCACATTTAGATGATTGTATTAGAATACTCAGGGAATCTGGTACTATTAATAATATAGAAAAGGGGAGAACATATGAAAATAAGAGAAGCTAATTTACCTGATGCAACTGCAATAGCTAAAGTGCACGTTGACAGTTGGAGAACTACGTACAAAAATATTATTCCAGATGAATTCTTGAATAATTTATCATATAAGAGACGAGAAGAATTATGGACTAATAATATTCCAAGAGGAAATGTTTTTGTTGCTGAAAATGATGCCGGGAAGATTGTTGGGTTTTCATCAGGTGGAAAAGAGAGAAGTGGAAAGTATGAAGAGTATCAGGGAGAACTAAGTTCAATCTATATCTTAAAAGAGTTTCAAGGGCAGGGTATAGGAAAGCTGCTCGCTAAACCAGTAATTAAGGAAATTGAGAAATCAGGCATAAATACAATGCTTGTTTTTGTGTTAGAAGATAATAATTCAAGGTTATTTTATGAAGCATTAGGCGGTAAAGTAATAGATAAAGTTGAGGTAGAGATTGCTGGTAAGAAACTCAATGAACTTGTATATGGATGGGAGAATATAAAAAACATACTAGATAAGTAGTATACTTTCTTCCGTTAAAGTGCGCGGTTGTGGAGCAAAACAGATGGAAAATGGTTAATACAATGCTAGGTTGTGGGTATTTTTGTACAAAAACAGTTGTTGTTGTTTTCTTTTTTAAAAAAATCGGGTATACTATAAAGAGAAGGTCATACAATAATAAAACCGTAGACGCTGGAACGTCTACGGTACAATAGACCGTACCCCATCAAGAGGGGCGGCGCTAAGGATGATAATCCCTCAGAGCCTAGCTAAAGCATATGAGGGGTTATTTTTTATGGTCAGACATCATAAACGCAACTAACATCCCGAAGGATATCATAAGCGTTAATACATTTGTAATGTCCATAGGCAACACCTCCCTTCTTGGAAGTGTCCAAAAAGGTCAATCGGTGCGCCACCCCTCATGCGAAGCGAAATCTATTGTTGTTTTTAGTATAACATGTATTCTTATTGAATTGTGGATTCAGCTACATTTTATAAACTCATCACAGACGAACAGCATTTATGTTGTAAGAAAATTATGGTTTCAGAAAAAGGTTGGTTGGATAACCGACTGAAGCTGAGCTTCATAGTAACATAATCTTCTATTCTAATTGATTGTTCTGTAATTCGAAGGGGCGCGATTGTTTTATAAAAGTAAAGAATTTTAACAACCTCGAATTATTTAGTGGATCGTCTATTACGAATAAAGATTAAATTTATGTATAAAGTCGTGTTTCTTCCTTATTAATTGTAATTTAATAAATAGAGCAATTGATTGATGAGTTGTAAAGTCCAGCTAAATTTTGACCCAGAAAAGCTTGACATAAATTTATTTTTTATGTATAGTAAACGGTGTTGTTGAAAAAGACATTGCTTTTGGATGTGTTAAAGAGTTTTCTAAAACACGAACATAGACAATTGATATTATGTTAAAGTTCGGTATTTCTGATATGTTTTCACTTCCGGTTTTACTCCATAAAAAGTATAAAAAAGCATAAACAAATAGAAAGAGTATAATCAAGTAGACTTATATTAAGGATTTATAACAGTTAGTGTGGTTTCTCTATATTGAGGGCCTAGTGGAGTTAATCCCGTGTGGGTTCAAGTCCCACCGACCGCACTCGAAAAAATATTTGCAATCAGTTGCTAGGATATGTTATATTGAAAAACGTGCTTCTAAGCGCCCGTAGCTCAATTGGATAGAGCGCTTGACTACGGATCAAGAGGTTAGGGGTTCGACTCCTCTCGGGCGCACCATTATACGGGAAGTAGCTCAGCTTGGTAGAGCACTTGGTTTGGGACCAAGGGGTCGTAGGTTCGAATCCTGTCTTCCCGACCATGTAAATATACAGGTGCTACAGATTTGCAGAGGAAATAGAAATATGAAAGATCAACAGGATAATATATTATTTTTATATCATGCGGGTGTAGTTTAGTGGTAAAACCTCAGCCTTCCAAGCTGATGACGAGGGTTCGATTCCCTTCACCCGCTCCAATTATCTTATTATTTGGGCCTGTAGCTCAGTTGGTTAGAGCGCACGCCTGATAAGCGTGAGGTCGGTGGTTCGAGTCCACCCAGGCCCATTTTGCTTACTGAAGCAAAAAAACATATTGACTTAAATGAGACAGTGTGTTATATTAAGAAAGTCGCCATTTTGAGGGCGTCCGAAACATCATTTTCTTAAAAGAAAAGTTAAAAGAAACTATTGACTTTTAGAGAATGAATGTGATATATTTAAAAAGTTGCTAATTTAACGCAACAAATGAATTTGCTCTTTGAAAACTGAACAAAACAACCAGTATGTCAAACAGATATTAGTGGTAAGATATCGAAGGTCAGATTATTATAATCTGAATGGAAGATTTTAAACCCTAAATCAATTTTTAAGCTAAGACATTATATGATTGATTGGTGTCAATTATATTCAAACTTTTATGGAGAGTTTGATCTTGGCTCAGGACGAACGCTGGCGGCGTGCCTAATACATGCAAGTCGAGCGCGGGAAGCAGGTAATCACCCTTCGGGGTGTGCGCCTGTGGAACGAGCGGCGGACGGGTGAGTAACACGTGGGCAACCTGCCTGTAAGACTGGGATAACTCGTGGAAACGCGAGCTAATACCGGATAACACTTTTCATCTCCTGATGAGAAGTTGAAAGGCGGCTTTTATGCTGTCACTTACAGATGGGCCCGCGGCGCATTAGCTAGTTGGTGAGATAAGAGCTCACCAAGGCGACGATGCGTAGCCGACCTGAGAGGGTGATCGGCCACACTGGGACTGAGACACGGCCCAGACTCTTACGGGAGGCAGCAGTAGGGAATCATCCGCAATGGACGAAAGTCTGACGGTGCAACGCCGCGTGAGTGATGAAGGTTTTCGGATCGTAAAACTCTGTTGTTAGGGAAGAACAAGTACTGTTTGAATAAGGCAGTACCTTGACGGTACCTAACCAGAAAGCCCCGGCTAACTACGTGCCAGCAGCCGCGGTAATACGTAGGGGGCAAGCGTTGTCCGGAATTATTGGGCGTAAAGCGCTCGCAGGCGGTCTTTTAAGTCTGATGTGAAATCTTGCGGCTCAACCGTGAGCGGTCATTGGAAACTGGAGGACTTGAGTACAGAAGAGGAGAGTGGAATTCCACGTGTAGCGGTGAAATGCGTAGAGATGTGGAGGAACACCAGTGGCGAAGGCGACTCTCTGGTCTGTAACTGACGCTGAGGAGCGAAAGCGTGGGGAGCGAACAGGATTAGATACCCTGGTAGTCCACGCCGTAAACGATGAGTGCTAGGTGTTAGGGGGTTTCCGCCCCTTAGTGCTGAAGTTAACGCATTAAGCACTCCGCCTGGGGAGTACGGCCGCAAGGCTGAAACTCAAAAGAATTGACGGGGGCCCGCACAAGCGGTGGAGCATGTGGTTTAATTCGAAGCAACGCGAAGAACCTTACCAGGTCTTGACATCCTCTGCAATCGGTAGAGATACCGAGTTCCCTTCGGGGACAGAGTGACAGGTGGTGCATGGTTGTCGTCAGCTCGTGTCGTGAGATGTTGGGTTAAGTCCCGTAACGAGCGCAACCCTTGAGATTAGTTGCCAGCATTAAGTTGGGCACTCTAATCTGACTGCCGGTGACAAACCGGAGGAAGGTGGGGATGACGTCAAATCATCATGCCCCTTATGACCTGGGCTACACACGTGCTACAATGGATGGAACAAAGGGCAGCGAAGCGGTAACGCTCAGCAAATCCCATAAAACCATTCTCAGTTCGGATTGCAGGCTGCAACTCGCCTGTATGAAGCCGGAATCGCTAGTAATCGCGGATCAGCATGCCGCGGTGAATACGTTCCCGGGCCTTGTACACACCGCCCGTCACACCACGAGAGTTAGCAACACCCGAAGTCGGTGAGGTAACACGTTTACGTGAGCCAGCCGCCGAAGGTGGGGCCAATGATTGGGGTGAAGTCGTAACAAGGTAGCCGTATCGGAAGGTGCGGCTGGATCACCTCCTTTCTAAGGATATTTAGAAGGAACGCTGGAGGTCTTAGACCTCTGGTCGGGACATACATGGTTGTTTGGTTCAGTTTTGAGAGAGTAAATCTCTCTTTTTGTACCTTGAAAACTAAATAAGAGTAATAACGACATCAAAAAATGTAAGTTCTTTGGAACCATTAACTAGTAATTTAGTTAAGTGAAGAAGGGCGCACGGTGAATGCCTAGGTACGAGGAGCCGAAGAAGGACGGGACTAACACCGATATGTCTCGGGGAGTTGTAAGTAAACGTTGATCCGGGAATTTCCGAATGGGGGAACCCACTGTTCGTAATGGAACAGGACATCTATCTGAATACATAGGGTAGATGAGGCAGACCCGGGGAACTGAAACATCTCAGTACCCGGAGGAATAGAAAGCAAATGCGATTTCCCAAGTAGCGGCGAGCGAAACGGAAAGGAGCCCAAACCGAAAAGCTTGCTTTTCGGGGTTGTAGGACACTCCATTAGGAGTTACAAAGAAATGCTTTAGATGAATCGATCTGGAACGATCAGCCATAGAAGGTAAGAGCCCTGTAATTGAAAGAGCGTTTTCTCCGGAGTGTATCCTGAGTACGGCGGAACACGAGAAATTCCGTCGGAATCCGGGAGGACCATCTCCCAAGGCTAAATACTCCCTCGTGACCGATAGTGAACCAGTACCGTGAGGGAAAGGTGAAAAGCACCCCGGAAGGGGAGTGAAAGAGAACCTGAAACCGTGCGCTTACAAGTAGTCGAAGCCCGTTAATGGGTAACGGCGTACCTTTTGTAGAATGGACCGGCGAGTTACGATCCCATGCAAGGTTAAGTGGAAGACACGGAGCCGCAGCGAAAGCGAGTCTGAATAGGGCGAATTAGTATGTGGTCGTAGACCCGAAACCGTGTGATCTACCCATGTCCAGGGTGAAGGTCAGGTAACACTGACTGGAGGCCCGAACCCACGTATGTTGAAAAATGCGGGGATGAGGTGTGGGTAGGGGTGAAATGCCAATCGAACACGGAGATAGCTGGTTCTCTCCGAAATAGCTTTAGGGCTAGCCTCAGGGGAATGAGTACTGGAGGTAGAGCACTGATTGGACGAGGGGCCCTCACCGGGTTACCGAATTCAGTCAAACTCCGAATGCCAGCTACTTAGCCCTGGGAGTCAGACTATGGGTGATAAGGTTCATAGTCGAAAGGGAAACAGCCCAGACCGCCAGCTAAGGTCCCTAAGTATACGTTAAGTGGAAAAGGATGTGGCGTTGCTCAGACAACCAGGATGTTGGCTTAGAAGCAGCCATCATTTAAAGAGTGCGTAATAGCTCACTGGTCGAGTGACGCTGCGCCGAAAATGTACCGGGGCTAAACGTATCACCGAAGCTGCGGATTGTTCTTCGAACAATGGTAGGAGAGCGTTCCAAGTGCAGTGAAGTCAGACCGTGAGGACTGGTGGAGCGCTTGGAAGTGAGAATGCCGGTATGAGTAGCGAAAAAAGAGTGAGAATCTCTTTCACCGAAAGCCTAAGGTTTCCTGAGGAAGGCTCGTCCTCTCAGGGTTAGTCGGGACCTAAGCCGAGGCCGAAAGGCGTAGGCGATGGCCAACAGGTAGATATTCCTGTACCACCTCATGACTGTTTGAATGACGGGGGGACGCAGGAGGATAAGGAAAGCGCACCGATGGAATGGTGCGCCCAAGCAGTGAGCGAGTTGGATAGGCAAATCCGTCCAACAATTGCAAGCTGTGATGGGGAGGGAAATAGAGTACCGAAGTTCCTGATTTCACACTGCCGAGAAAAGCCTCTAGTGAGGTCATAGGTGCCCGTACCGCAAACCGACACAGGTAGGCGAGGAGAGAATCCTAAGGTGATCGGGAGAACTCTCGTTAAGGAACTCGGCAAAATGACCCCGTAACTTCGGGAGAAGGGGTGCTCCTCTTCAGGAGGAGCCGCAGTGAATAGGCCCAAGCGACTGTTTATCAAAAACACAGGTCTCTGCGAAGCCGCAAGGCGAAGTATAGGGGCTGACACCTGCCCGGTGCTGGAAGGTTAAGGGGAAACGTTAGCTTCCGAGCGAAGCGTAGAACCGAAGCCCCAGTAAACGGCGGCCGTAACTATAACGGTCCTAAGGTAGCGAAATTCCTTGTCGGGTAAGTTCCGACCCGCACGAAAGGTGCAACGACTTGGGCACTGTCTCAACGAGAGACCCGGTGAAATTATACTATGCGTGAAGATGCGCATTACCCGCGACAGGACGGAAAGACCCCGTGGAGCTTTACTGTAGCCTGATATTGAATGTTCGTGCAGCTTGTACAGGATAGGTGGGAGCCTTAGAATCGTGAGCGCTAGCTTACGAGGAGGCACCCGTGGGATACCACCCTGGCTGCACGCACCTTCTAACCCAGAACCGTGATCCGGTTCGGAGACAGTGTCAGGTAGGCAGTTTGACTGGGGCGGTCGCCTCCCAAAGAGTAACGGAGGCGCCCAAAGGTTCCCTCAGAATGGTTGGAAATCATTCGTAGCGTGTAAAGGCAGAAGGGAGCTTGACTGCGAGACCTACAAGTCGAGCAGGGACGAAAGTCGGGCTTAGTGATCCGGTGGTACCGCATGGAAGGGCCATCGCTCAACGGATAAAAGCTACCCCGGGGATAACAGGCTTATCTCCCCCAAGAGTTCACATCGACGGGGAGGTTTGGCACCTCGATGTCGGCTCATCGCATCCTGGGGCTGTAGTCGGTCCCAAGGGTTGGGCTGTTCGCCCATTAAAGCGGTACGCGAGCTGGGTTCAGAACGTCGTGAGACAGTTCGGTCCCTATCCGTCGTGGGCGCTGGAAGTTTGAGAGGAGCTGTCCTTAGTACGAGAGGACCGGGATGGACACACCGCTGGTGTACCAGTTGTTCCGCCAGGAGCATGGCTGGGTAGCTACGTGTGGCAAGGATAAGTGCTGAAAGCATCTAAGCATGAAGCACCCCTCTAGATGAGACTTCCCATCACTTCGAGTGAGTAAGATCCCTCAGAGACGATGAGGTAGATAGGTTCGAGGTGGAAGCGTGGTGACACGTGCAGCTGACGAATACTAATCGATCGAGGACTTAACTAATTTCTTTTTTGATGGTCGTTCACGAAACTCTTATTTAGTTTTTAGGGTATAAATGAAAAAAACCCTTGCATTTTCTATTAGAAATGCATATAATATATCTTGTCTTCATTTTAAAGAAGGAAGTTCTGATTGATCAACACAGAACGACTTAACACGTTAGGTCTGGTAGTAATAGCGGAGAGGTCACACCTGTCCCCATGCCGAACACAGAAGTTAAGCTCTCCAGCGCCGATGGTAGTTGGGGCTTTGCCCCTGCAAGAGTAGGACGCCGCCAGGCCTTTCAGATATATAACAAGCCACTAGTTGAATAGTTAAATTAATTTGTAACACACTAGGTGTAAATCTAAGTAAGATATTAGAATTATATTACTCATATCGCGGGGTGGAGCAGTCTGGTAGCTCGTTGGGCTCATAACCCAGAGGTCGTAGGTTCAAATCCTGCCCCCGCAACCAAAATATTTCAACTAACTACACTGTATAGTTTTCTCTGCTAGTTAAAAATATTAACGTGTTCTAATGCAATTAAAATACTTTAACTGACTACACCGAATTACAGTTATTTATAAATTAAAAAGTAGTAGTAACCAAACAAGTTAATCAAATTTGGTCCGGTAGTTCAGTTGGTTAGAATGCCTGCCTGTCACGCAGGAGGTCGCGGGTTCGAGTCCCGTCCGGACCGCCACTTTAAAAAATGTTTATTCACACATAATTTCTTTCAAGAAATTTATGTGTTTTTTTATATAAAAACATAATACATAGAAGAAACGATCCTTAACTAAAACACCCTTATTTATCCTCTCATTTTAGATCTCCCCAGCACTTTCCAGAAAATAAAACTCTATTATTATCGATTATTTTTTCTTTTTTGCTGTCTTTTTGCTATCATTAGTGTAGTACTGTTAAAAATGAAATGGTGATGAATGATGGATGAATTTTCATTTATAGATTCGATTAGACAACAGTTTTATAGGCAACCAACCTTAATGAAAGGTATCGGCGATGATGCAGCTGTTTTTCGTCAGCACACGCAGGACATTGTGACAGCTGTGGATACCTTTGTGGAAGACATCCATTTTTCCAAAAATACGATGGAAGCTTATCATGTTGGTTATCGTGCACTTGCAGCAAATATAAGTGATTTGGCGGCGATGGGAGCCTCGCCTGCTTTTTATCTTGTATCCATTGTGATTCCGGAATCCTGGTCTGAGAGAGAACTGGCGCATATTTTCACTGGAATGAAAGAATTGGCGTCCCTTTATAAGATGGATTTAATTGGGGGAGATACGGTGTCTGGAAATGAACTTATATTATCCGTAACGGTTATTGGTTATGCGGATAAGGGAAAAGCTCGTTATCGCAGTACCGCGCGTGATGGTGATATTGCTTTCGTAACAGGCACACTAGGAGATTCACGAGCAGGGTTTCATATATTGACAAGTGAGGGTGACTATAGGGATGCGCGTTATTTTATCGAAAGACATCAATCACCCAGTCCCCGGGTTGAATTCGCGAAAGGTTTAAACAAGTTATCACGCACAGCTTTAAATGATATCAGTGATGGACTTGCAAGTGAAGCTACCGAGATTGCGGAGGCGTCCCAAGTTACGATAACAATACATGATGATTATATCCCGACAAGCAAGTCATTCAATCAATTTCCTGAAGATCTGCAACATAAATGGAAACTTTATGGTGGAGAGGACTTTGAGTTGTTAGGGACCGTCTCAAGCAGTGACTGGGAAATCGTGAAAGAAATTGCTGATGAAACGAATACGAAAATATCTAAAATTGGCTATGTAACTGTGGATGCAGATTACGGTGGCATATTTTTAGTTCAACATAATAAACGCGAACGCATATACAAGAAAGGGTATACCCATTTAAAGTAGGTGTCTTAATGATTGATTATCAAATAAAAACATATACTACCTTAGAAACTACACAGCTGGCTCAAGCGTTAGCTGTACTACTTAGACCTGGTGATTTAATCACATTAGATGGTGAGCTTGGAACGGGCAAAACCACGTTTACAAAGGGGCTTGGTACTGGACTTGGGATTAAACGTACAATTAGCAGTCCAACGTTTACGATTGTAAAGGAATATGAAGGGGAGCTGCCTTTATATCATATGGATGCCTATCGCCTGCAAGATTCAGATGAGGATATTGGTTTTGAGGAATATTTTGATGGGGAAGGCGTTACAGTGGTGGAATGGGCAACGTATATTGAAGAATTTCTACCCGACGAACGGCTAAAAATTATGATCAGTTATATCGACGAGCATACAAGAGGTTTTGATTTAACCCCTGTAGGCGACCATTATCAATGGGTGGTTAAGGAGTTACAGCATTCAAATTTATAAGAGATTGGAACACGAACGATAAGGAGTTACGTTTTAATGAATATACTTGCAATTGATACATCGAATCACGTATTGGGTGTTGCAGTCATGAAAGATGATAAAATCGCTGGTGAAGTGGTTACAAATTTAGCAAAAAATCACTCCGTACGATTAATGCCGGCAATTGATAAATTAATGCGTGAGGTGCAAATTACACCAGAGCAATTAGATAAAATTGTTGTGGCAAAAGGTCCTGGATCCTATACGGGGGTCCGAATTGGTGTTGCAACTGCGAAATCGCTGGCCTGGGCATTAAATATTCCAATCGTAGGTGTATCCAGCCTGGAGGTCCTCAACTTTCAAGGGCGTTTTTTCAATGGAGCAATCTGCCCGTTTTTTGATGCACGGCGCGGGTTGGTTTATACCGGATTGTATAAATGGAAAAATAGCACGCTTGAAACAATAGTTGAAGAAACAAATATGTTAATGGAAGATTTTCTAAAAATGCTTGCAAAGGAAGAAAGGAAAGTACTTTTCTTGAGTCCAGATATTTCATTGCATCAAAAAGCGATAACAGAAAGTTTAGGCGAGCTCGCCGTTATACCTGAAGGCCCTTATCATGTCGCAAAGCCCTCCTACTTGGCTTTAGCAGGGTTGAACCGTGAGCCTGATAACCTACATACATTAACACCCAATTACCTTCGCTTGGCAGAGGCAGAAGCCAATTGGAAGAAGCAGCAAAAGGAAAAGCAGTAACATGGGTGAGATGGTTATTCGGGAAATGGAACTTGCTGACGTGGACCAAGTCATGGAAGTCGAGGTAGCAACTTTCGCAGCGCCTTGGCCGACGGACATCTTTTATCAGGAAATTTTGGATAATGAACATGCTTTTTATTTCGTTATGGAATTAGATAAAAAAATTATTGGGTATATTGGGACATGGATTGTAATCGATGATATGCAAATTACGAATATTGCTGTTACGCCTGCGTATCGCGGAATGAAATTGGGAGAAATGCTTTTCAGGTATACGATCCAATTCGCGATAAAATTAGGGGTTGCTCGTTTGTCCCTTGAAGTGAGAAAATCAAATATAGTCGCACAAAAAATGTACCGTAAATTTGGACTTGTCCCTGGTGGTATCCGGAAAAATTATTATGCGGTTGATCAGGAAGATGCTATAGTAATGTGGGTGAACTTATGATGAAAAAAGATATGCATATACTCGGAATCGAAACAAGCTGTGATGAAACGGCTGTAGCTATTGTTAAAAATGGTACAGAAATTGTCTCAAATGTTGTTGCCTCACAAATCGAAAGCCATAAGCGCTTTGGTGGGGTTGTTCCGGAAATTGCCTCCAGACACCATGTCGAGCAGATGACAATCGTGTTGGAACAAGCATTTGAAGAAGCTAAGCTAGCATGGGAATCGATTGATGCAATAGCTGTAACAGAAGGCCCGGGTCTTGTTGGAGCATTACTTGTCGGTGTTAATTCTGCAAAGGGTCTGGCTTTTGCAAAACAAAAGCCGTTGGTCGGCGTACATCACATTGCTGGCCATATCTACGCAAATCGATTGGAAGAGGAATTTGAATTTCCGCTCCTTGCTCTAATCGTTTCAGGTGGTCATACAGAACTTGTCTTGATGAGGGATCATGGGAATTATGAACTGATTGGTGAAACACGTGATGATGCAGCCGGAGAGGCTTATGATAAGGTTGCTCGAATGTTGAATTTGCCGTATCCGGGTGGCCCGGAAGTCGATCGCTTAGCTGCCAAAGGCGTGGAAAATATAACATTTCCACGGGCATGGTTAGATGAGGGAAGCTATGATTTTAGTTTTAGTGGACTTAAATCTTCCGTTATTAACACTATCCACAACGGGCAACAACGTGGGGATGAATTAAAAGCCGAGGATATTGCCGCGAGTTTTCAGGCAAGTGTTGTTGATGTATTGACAACAAAAACAGTAAAAGCAGCAAAACAGTATAACGCAAAACAAGTCATTGTTGCTGGTGGCGTAGCTGCAAATAAAGGATTGAGAACCGCAATGAAGGAGCAATTTGCCCAAATGCAAATCCCGTTATTAATTCCGCCATTAAAGTTATGTACAGATAATGCAGCAATGATTGCAGCTGCTGGGACGATTGCTTTTGAACAGGGAAAACGATCAGAACTGGACCTTAATGCACGTTCTTCATTAGAATTGAATTAACAAGTTATTCACAGGGATGTGGATGATATTCAAGAGAACGCGATTTATCTATGATGGTTTTGTGGATGAAAAATGTGGGTAAAATCTATAAATACTGTGGATAATGTGCATAACTTTGTTAACAACTTGTGTTTACGCTATTTTTTGGGGAGTCCTCCCTGTGGATTACTAAAATTAATCAACATTTGATAGAGGAAAGAAATTTGGTGAGATATTGCTATGTCTAAAAAGCAATCCTATTATATACAAAGTGATTTTATATTTTTATTTATTTTATTTGTTTGTACCAGCTTACTTGCGCTATATAATGCACAGCAGTTAGAACAAAATGAAGGAAGTAATTTTGTTCTCTTGCAGGCCATCTGGTTTAGTATTGGTGCGTGTGTTGTAGCAGCTATTCAATTCATTGATATGGACCAATTATATAAAGCTAGTATTTTTATCTATGGATTTGGTGTGCTTGTTCTTGCTGTATTGTTAGTGAGTCCGGAAAGTATTGCGCAGCCGGTGAATGGTGCGAAAAGCTGGTTTCAGTTGTTTGGTGTTTCTATGCAGCCAGGCGAGTTTGCGAAGATTTCCACCATTATATTTTTGGCGGCAACGATAAGCAGGCATAAAACAAAATTTGAAGCAAATACATTGAAAACAGATAGCTATTTATTGCTCAAACTTATTACAATTACAGTTATCCCGGTTTTTCTTATTATGCAGCAGCCTGACTTTGGAACGGCTATGGTTTATCTGTTTATTGTGGGTATCATTATTATTTTGTCCGGAATCGATTGGAAAATTATAACGGCGTTAATTGTTGGCAGTTTGACAATCCTCGCAGCAGTCTTTACACTTGTTATCCAATTCCCTGAAGCTGCCGGGGAGCTTGGAATTGAGCGATATCAGGTGGACCGGATAATGACCTGGTTTGACCCAACTCAACCTTCCAGTGACGCAACCTGGCACTTTGATCGTGCCCATATGGCATTGGGGTCAGGAAGTCTATTTGGCAAAGGCTTGGGCAACTTGGAAGTGCCATATCCAGAGGCACACACCGACTTTATCTTTTCTGTTATTGGAGAAAGCTTTGGTTTTATAGGTAGCGCAGTTGTCATCTTCTTGTATTTTATGCTGTTATATAAGTTGGTAACGCTGGGGTTAAATACGTTTAGACATTCGCCATTTGCAGCATATTTATGCTTTGGTTACTTCAGTTTAATACTGATTCATGTATTTCAAAATATCGGTATGACGGTTGGAATTATGCCGGTTACTGGTATTCCGCTACTGTTAATCAGCTATGGCGGGAGTTCCGTATTATCCACCATGATTGGATACGGAATCGTCTATCGGGTAGCAGTGGAACATACCATACAAAGTGATTATCTTTTTAAATAGGTAAGACCCGCATGAACAATATCATGTGGGTCTTTGTTTTATTCTTCTTCTTTGGTTGTTGCTACTACTTTTTCGATTCGTTTCTCCGTTACTTCTTCGACTTCAAAAACGATGTTCTCGTAATTCACTGTAGCTTTTTCTCCTGCGTGCGGGAAATAACCGAGCTGGTCAATGAGGAAGCCACTTAATGTATCATACGTTTCTGTAGGCAATTCGATCTCGAGTACATCTTCTACTTCGTGGAGATGAATGGTACCGACAATGGAAAATGTTGCTGGGTCAATCTTTTTGATTTCTTCCTCGGATACGTTAGCGCCGTCGCTCTCACTAAATATATCCCCAACGATTTCCTCAATGACATCCTCGATAGTAATTAAACCTTCCGTGCCACCATATTCATCAAGTACGATGGCAATATGCATGTTGTTCTTCTGCATGTCTTTGAATAAAATATCTATATGCTGGGTTTCTAATACAAAATAGGGCTTACGGATCATTTCTTTTAGATTAAAAGCTCCCTCGTCCCGATGATCCAATTGAAGTAAATCTTTTGCATGTAAGATCCCAATAATATTATCGATGTCCCCTTCATATACAGGGAACCGGGTGTATTTCTCCTTATTTACTAATTTAATGGTTTCATCCAACGTAGCATCAATGGATAAAACAGACATATCCGTCCGGTGTGTGATAATATCGGAAGCATCCTTATCATTGAATTCAAAGATATTTTGAATCATGACATGTTCACCCTTCTGGATTGTCCCTTTTTCCCCGCCGGCTTCAACCATTATTCTAATGTCTTCTTCTGTTGCTTCTTCGTTATCTGCATCTGGATCAACGCCAAACAATTTAACAGTGTTATTTGTGGAAAATTGCAGGAACTTTACTATAGGTAAACAGATTTTAAATAACCAAGTTACGGGTGTAGTAGCGATATTTGCAATTAATTCAGCTTTCTGCAGTGCAAGCTGTTTTGGGACAAGCTCCCCAAAAACCAGGGTGAAATAGGATAGGATAATGGTTATTGCAACAACGGAAATCGTCTCAAGCACGTCTTGAGAAATCGGGACACCTAAATTATATAACGCCTCAGCCAGTGGCCCTGCAAAGAAGTCGGCTGCAAAAGCACTTGCTAAAAACCCGGCTAATGTAATCCCGATCTGAATGGTTGCAAGGAAACGGCTTGGTTCATTGATAAGATTATAAAGCTTTTGCGCCTTTTTATCTCCGTCATCAGCCATTCGCTTGACTTTATTTTCATTTAATGAAACGAAAGCTATCTCTGATGCGGCAAAAAATGCGTTCAGTAAAAGTAATACGATAAGAACACCTATAGCACTAGCCAATTATTTTAACCTCCATATAATTTGAAACATCTTACGTAATCTGTATAGTTGTCTACCATAATTATAAGCCTATCTCATTTTTGATACAAATTATTCTTCTTGCAGTGCCGTCCATTCTTCCATTAATGGATCAATTTGCTGTTTGAGCTCACTTGTTTGTTTGGTGAGTTCCAATGCTTTTTCGTGATCCTGGTAGATATCCGGTTCGGTCATCTTTTCTTCCAGTATGGCAATTTCGAGTTCCAGTTTTTCAATTGTTTCTTCCAGTTCAGCAATACGGCGCTGTTTCTTTCTTTCCTCGCGCTGGGCTTGTTTATCTTCCTGGAAGCTGCGTTTTTTCTGATCGGTTTT
Organism: Virgibacillus sp. NKC19-16; assembly: GCF_021560035.1. NCBI lineage: Bacteria > Bacillati > Bacillota > Bacilli > Caryophanales > Bacillaceae > Virgibacillus > Virgibacillus salidurans. The sequence goes on from NZ_CP074373.1 coordinate 743,959, forward strand.
CTGAACGGTTTCTTCTGTTTGCTGCAGTCTGGCTATTTCGGCCTCTTCTTGCTTCTTTTCCATATAATAATCATAATCACCTAAATAAATCGTTATACCACCCGTTTGCATTTCTGCTACTTGATCGGTTATTTTATTAATAAAATAACGGTCATGGGATACGAAAATGATTGTTCCGGGAAAATCAATCAATGCTGCTTCCAGTACCTCTTTACTATCAATATCTAAGTGATTTGTCGGTTCATCCAAAATTAGGAGATTAGCTTTTTGCATCATTAATTTGGCTAACGCAAGACGTGCTTTCTCGCCGCCGCTTAGAGAGTTAACAAGCTTTAACACATCGTCACCGGAAAAAAGGAAATTCCCTAAAACGGTTCGAATGTCCTTCTCATTAACATTTGGATACGCGTCCCATAGCTCGAGCAGTACTGTCTTGGAGGAGGATAAATTTGCCTGCTCTTGATCATAATACCCGATTTGCACGTTTGTTCCTGGTTGCACCTGTCCACTAGTGGGTTTCACGCTTCCTAAGATTGCTTTTAACAATGTTGTTTTCCCAACACCATTTGGCCCGATCAAAGCAATTCGTTCACCCCTGTTCACATGCAGATTTACACTTGAAAATAAATTACCGCTCTCTTCCTCATAGCGAAACGATAGATCGTCTATTTTAAGGACATCATTGCCGCTTCTTCTATTAATCTGGAAAGAGAAATTTGCTGAAATCTCAGCGCCTAATGGTTTATCTAATTTTTCCATCTTCTGCAGCTGTTTCCTGCGGCTTTGTGCGCGTTTTGTTGTCGATGCACGGGCAATATTACGCTGGATAAAATCTTCCATTTTGTTAATTTCGGTTTGCTGTTTCTCAAATTCGTTTAATTCCTTCTCATAATCAATGGCTTTTTGCTCTAGATATTTGCTGTAGCTCCCATGGTATTTCTTCGTTTTATGGCGGGAAATTTCATAAACAATAGCCACCGTTTTATCTAGAAAATAACGATCATGGGAAACAATCACTACCGCACCGGGATAGCTCATAAGATAGTTTTCCAGCCACCCAAGTGTATCAATATCCAAATGGTTTGTTGGCTCATCTAATAGGAGCAGTTCCGGTTTTTTTAATAAAAGTTGTCCTAATGCCAGGCGTGTCTTTTGCCCGCCGCTGAGTTCATTAATAGGTGTGTTGTAATCATAATCCTGAAAATTCAAGCCGGTCAGCACTGCCTTGATATCTGCTTCATAGGTGTAGCCACCCTCGTTTTGAAACGTTTGTTGCAACTTATCATAATCCTGCAGAAGTTTTTCATAATGTGTGCCGGAGAGTTCTGATGCTTGTTCCATTTTTCGTTCCATGGCTCTGAGTTCCTGTTCTTGAGCGGTTAAGTGCTGGAATACATCAGCCATTTCATCCCAAATTGTTTTTACAGAATCTAAAGCTGTATGCTGCGATAAATATCCGATCGTAAGGTTTTTTGGCCTAAATAATTCACCTTCGTCATAGGTTAACTCGCTGGCCATAATTTTGAGTAACGTCGATTTACCTGAACCGTTTCTCCCAACAATAGCTATTCGATCATTGCTTTTCACTTCAAGTTTTACATTTGATAAAATTTCATCAGCCCCGAAAGATTTCGAAAGCTCATTTAATTGCATTACTATCATTTCGTTCACCTCATCTACCCCAGTGTATCGCACTCAGAATCTTTGGGGCAACAATTGTGAAATTAATCACGACTTTCTCTGAGATTTCTGCTAAAATGAGGGGTAGACCATTAGAAGGCAGTTAAGAAAGTATAAAATACTTTCTTACTGCATAAGTGCAACTAAGGCTGTCACCCAAAAGCTTGGTGCAACCAAGTTTTCTAACGAAGAGAGGAATAACTATGGATCAGAATAAGATACCACAGGCAACAGCGAAGCGTTTACCTTTATATTATCGATTTTTAAATAATTTAAACCATCAGGGGAAGTCACGCGTCTCTTCAAAAGAACTTAGTGAAGCAGTAAAGGTAGATTCGGCAACGATTCGAAGGGACTTTTCCTACTTTGGGGCATTAGGAAAAAAGGGCTATGGCTATAATGTGGAATATTTGCTTGGATTTTTCCGCAAGACATTGGATCAAGATGAGGTGACTGACGTAGCCTTAATTGGTGTAGGGAATTTAGGAACTGCTTTTTTACATTATAATTTTATGAAAAACAATAATATCCGGATAAAAATGGCTTTTGATACAGACAGGGATAAAGCGGATACAGATATTGGCGGAGTGCCGATCTATCATATAGATGATTTGGAAGCGAAAATGGAGGCTATAAAAGTAGTGATTTTAACAATACCCGCAAGTGAAGCGGAGGGAATTACCGGACGATTGGTGGAGCAGGGAATATCAGGAATTCTTAACTTTACACCTGCACGCCTGACCGTACCACATTATATTCGTGTACATCATATTGATTTGGCTGTTGAACTACAGGCGCTTGTGTACTTTCTGAAGCATTATCCATTAGAGAGGAAGGGCGAGCTGGATTCGTAGTGGTTGGAAAGCGCGAACTCAAGCGAGAGGCACCTCAAATTCGAGCGAGGATCGTGGCAACTCGAGCGGGAGCACCTGCAAATAATTAAAGTGGCTGAAAATATTGGATTTTACACAACAATAGGGATACAAATCAGTCTGATTTGTATCCCTAAATATTTTCTCCGTTTAACTGAATCCGTTACGCAGATTCAGTTCTACTTCTTTTTCTTTGCCCGAAAGTGGTCGGATAACATTCTAAATCCTACACCGAAATCAAGTGTAGCAACAAGTGCAAAAATGATGGTTGTAAAATCCCATGTTGAATCCCCAAATTGAGTTGCTAGATATATGAATCCTATACCCATGGCAAAATAAATGATTGCCATACCCATAAATTAACCTCCTAAAAAGATCATCTGCATCTGTTCCAGTTCTCGCTGCATCCGTTCAATGTCCTCCGGAGTCAAACCGAATTGTGCGGCAACGACAATGGTGTTCATTGCCGCATGTACGATAATAGGTACAAGAATCCGCTTTGTCTTCACATAGAGAAAGGCAAAGACAAACCCCATCGAAGCATAAATTAGGAGGTGTGTAGGATCTAAATGAATAAACCCGAATATTAGAGCAGACAATAACGCCGCGATAAAGAAGTTAGTCCGTGCATAAAATTGACCAAAAATAATTTTACGGAAGATAATTTCTTCTAACACAGGTGCTATTATCGCAGGGATAATCATAAATAGTGGCGCAGCACGTGAAATATCCATGATCTGTTGTGTATTCTCAGAGCCAGGGTCGATTCCAAGCAGTTCTATTTCAATCGTAGCAGCAAGACCTTGAGCTAGGAAGGCCATAAACACCCCAATTATTGACCATCCAATCATAGCCCCAATGGGAGCGGCCTCACGTGAATTTCCGGTTTTCATATCAGGTCTTAATAAGAAAAGCACAACCACAAGCGCCAAAGCAAAGCTTATAATTGACCAGTAAATAACAGCATCGAATTCACTTATAGGGAGAACTAAGTACAGGATGGGCGCAAAAATAACCCCCGAAAACTGCATAATAAGATAGGTTAAAATGACCCACCAATATCGTTTTGGCAAAATATAACGACTCCTTTAAAAATATATGTACTACTAGTGTATGTTTCATCTAAAGATCTATTTACAATCATACATTTTATCACAGTTTTCCCTCAGATAATAATAGAACGTCTCAGGGGAGTACCCGAACAGTGCCTGTCACGCCCCGTATTTTGTCGAATGTCGTCATACTAAACTAAAAAATTAGTATCACATTATACTTGCATTTTTAGAAAGAATTATTTATTATATTAATTGGGATTAGCACTCGGAGCATAAGAGTGCTAACATGAACAAAAATGATATGGAATTAAGGAGGCTTTCCACATGATTAAACCACTAGGAGATCGCGTAATCATCGAGCTTGTTGAGCAAGAAGAAAAGACTGCAAGCGGTATTGTACTTCCAGACTCTGCACAAGAAAAACCGCAAGAAGGTAAAGTAGTTGCAGTTGGTTCCGGACGAGTAACTGATAATGGTGAAAAAGTTGCTCCAGAAGTTGCACAAGGGGATGCTATTATCTTCTCCAAATTTGCAGGTACGGAAGTGAAATACGAAGGCAAGGAATACTTAATTCTTCGTGAGAATGATATTTTAGCTGTCATTAGCTAAGAAATAATAAAAATTTTCGGACTAGAATAGAAGGAGGAAATTTTCATATGGCTAAACAACTTAAATTTAATGAAGACGCACGTCGCGCAATGCTTCGTGGTGTAGATACATTAGCAGATGCTGTAAAAGTAACACTCGGACCAAAAGGCCGTAATGTTGTATTAGATAAAAAATTCGGTTCTCCATTAATTACAAATGATGGTGTAACAATCGCAAAAGAAATCGAACTGGAAGATGCATTTGAAAATATGGGTGCACAGCTTGTATCCGAAGTAGCATCTAAAACGAATGATGTTGCCGGTGACGGTACAACAACAGCTACAGTACTTGCACAAGCAATGATCACAGAAGGTTTGAAAAACGTAACTTCAGGTGCAAATCCAGTAGGCATCCGTCGCGGGATTGAAAAAGCAGTAGAAGTTGCTGTAAAAGAATTGCAAACCATCGCAGAACCAATTGACAGCAAAGAATCGATTGCTCAAGTTGCATCCGTTTCATCCGGTGACGAAGAAGTCGGAAGCCTGATTTCTGAAGCGATGGAACGCGTTGGTAATGACGGTGTTATCACGATTGAAGAGTCAAAAGGATTCAACACAGAACTTGAAGTTGTTGAAGGTATGCAATTTGACCGTGGCTATGCATCTCCATACATGGTTTCAGACCAGGATAAAATGGAAGCAGTCCTGGAAGATCCATATATTTTAATTACCGATAAGAAAATCGGAAATATCCAGGAAGTATTGCCAATTCTGGAACAGGTTGTACAACAAAGCAGACCGCTTCTAATTATTGCTGAAGATGTTGAAGGAGAAGCACTTGCAACATTAGTTGTGAATAAACTCCGCGGAACATTTAATGCAGTAGCTGTAAAAGCACCTGGATTTGGCGACCGTCGTAAAGCAATGCTTGAAGATATCGCAACATTAACCGGTGCAGAAGTAATTACAGAAGATCTTGGTCTGGATCTTAAGAGCACAGAAATGGAACAATTAGGACGTGCTTCTAAGATTGTTGTTACGAAAGAACATACAACAATTGTAGAAGGATCCGGAAATCCTGAAACCATTTCCTCCCGTGTAGGGCAAATCCGTGCACAAGCAGAGGAAACTACTTCTGATTTTGATAAAGAAAAACTACAAGAACGCCTGGCTAAATTAGCTGGTGGTGTAGCGGTGATCAAAGTCGGTGCTGCAACTGAAACGGAATTGAAAGAACGTAAACTGCGTATTGAAGATGCGTTAAACTCTACACGTGCAGCAGTTCAAGAAGGTATCGTTTCCGGTGGTGGTACAGCACTTGTGAATGTTTACAAGAAAGTAAGTGATTTAACACTTGACGGTGATGAATCAACAGGTGCCAGCATCGTACTTCGTGCACTGGAAGAGCCTGTACGCCAAATCGCCCACAACGCTGGTCTTGAAGGATCAATCGTTGTTGAGCGTCTAAAAGGCGAAGAAGTTGGCGTAGGTTACGACGCTGCAAATGTCCAATGGGTAAACATGGTTGACGCTGGAATTGTTGACCCGGCAAAAGTGGTACGTTATGCACTTCAAAACGCTGCATCTGTAGCAGCAATGTTCCTAACAACCGAAGCTGTAGTCGCAGACAAGCCTGAAGAAGATGGCGGCGCTGCTGGCGGCGGAATGCCTGACATGGGCGGTATGGGTGGAATGGGCGGCATGATGTAAACATGTCTCCATGCCTGTGATGACAGGCCTTTGCCTTTATGCAAAATTGAAAACCTTACAAAATTAAATATAAAGGACGTTTTCGTAGAAGCTGATAATTTTTACGGAGACGTCCTTTTTTCTTTTTATTTACATATGTCTTTTAACCAGAAAGAAAAAGGGTATAAACAAGAGATGGAAATGTAGGCACAACTCATATAAATCGGTATACTAGGGTTTACTAGTTGCGAAAAAACACTCAAAAAGAAATAAAGCATTAGTCACCATAGCTAAAAATAGTCTTGTCAAATGAAGATAGTTTTTCTTTTCAGTTTTAAAATTACCCTACATAGGTATAGTATGATATAGTAGAAATAAGGAATGGATATTTGTGCAACATATGGAAGGACAAACAAAATAATTTAGAAGGAGTGATATTAATGGCAAAACATGAAGACGAAAAACATAAGCACAGCGAACACAACCACCATAACCATGACCATCACCATCATGATGGTGAAGAACATACCCATGACAGTCATCAAAGTCATGCGCATGGCCATGGTAGTCATGGGGGACATGACCATGGCGGTCACGGAGGTCATGGGCATCATGATCATGGAGATATGATCGGAGATTTTAAGAAACGATTCTTTATTTCTTTAATTATTACCATTCCAATTCTCGCTTTATCGCCTATGATTCAAACCTTTATAGGGGTTGATTGGCGTTTTGCTGGTGATATGTTTATTTTATTTGCATTATCAACAGTCGTATTCTTCTATGGTGGCTGGCCATTTATAACAGGTGGAATTAGTGAGTTGAAAGATAAGAATTCTGGAATGATGACACTCATTGCTCTTGCTATTACCATAGCGTACGGATATAGTACCATGGTTGTATTTGGCTGGGAAGGCAATCAGTTATTCTGGGAACTGGCAACATTGGTCGATATTATGTTACTCGGTCACTGGATTGAAATGCGGTCGGTGATGGGTGCATCTAACGCGCTTGAACAGCTGGTGAAACTTATGCCAAACGAAGCACATCGATTAGATGATAATGATCAAGTACAGGATGTGCCTTTATCAGAGTTGAAAAATAATGACAGGGTACTTATAAAACCGGGCGAAAAGATCCCTGTAGACGGAACGATTTTTGATGGGAATTCAGCTATTGATGAATCTATGCTTACGGGGGAATCCGTTCCGGTTGAAAAAGATAAAGGTGATGAAGTTATCGGCGGATCGATTAATAAGGAAGGCTCCCTTACCGTACAGGTTGAAAAAACGGGGGAAGATTCCTATTTATCACAGGTTATTACAATGGTAAGGGAAGCACAGGAATCAAAATCCAGAACACAGGATTTGACGAACCGCGCGGCTAAGTGGTTATTTTACCTTGCACTAGCTGCCGGCTTTGCGACCTTATTTATTTGGTTGCTCTTGGGGTACTCTTTTGATGTTGCCATTGAACGGATGGTTACCGTTATGGTTATTACCTGTCCGCATGCGCTCGGACTCGCAGCACCTCTTGTTGTAGCAGTTTCTACATCTATTTCTGCCAAAAAAGGATTGTTAATCCGGAACCGTGCTAATTTTGAAGGGGCACGTAATTTGAATGCAGTTGTTTTTGATAAAACAGGTACACTGACAAAAGGTGAATTTGGTGTAACTAATATCGTGCCTAGTGAGGGATATAACGAAGGAGATCTTTTGAAATATGCTTCCACTGTAGAACAAAACTCTGAACATCCGATAGCAACCGGGATTGTGAAGGAAGCGAAGGAACAAGAGGTTGCTTTAGGAAATTTAACTGATTTCGAGTCCATAACAGGAAAAGGAATTCAAGGGAAAGTGGATGGAAGAAAAGTAAATGTTGTCAGTCCGGGTTATGTAAGTGATAATAATTTTAGTTACGATCAGCAGTTGTTTAATGAAATGTCAGAAGAGGGAAAGACCGTTGTATTTGTACTGGTCGAGGATGAATTAGCCGGTATGGTTGCACTTGCCGATATGGTTCGTGAGACTGCCAAAGAAGCAATCGCATCATTAAAAAAAGAGGGCGTTCATTCGATTATGCTTACAGGTGACAATAAGAAAGTAGCAAACTGGGTGGCAAAACAACTGGGTATCGATGAAGTCTATGCAGAAGTTTTACCGGATGATAAAGCGAATCAGGTGAAACAAATACAAGCAAAAGGCTGGAAGGTTGCGATGACGGGTGATGGGGTAAATGACGCACCTGCCTTGGCAACAGCTGATTTGGGGATTGCTATTGGCGCAGGTACGGATGTAGCAATGGAAACAGCTGATGTGGTGCTTGTGAAAAGCAACCCAAACGATGTTGTGGCATTAATGGATTTATCGAAAAAAACGTATCGAAAAATGGTCCAGAATCTCTGGTGGGCAACAGGTTATAATATTTTTGCCATACCACTGGCAGCAGGTGTCCTAGCACCCATTGGCATTGTACTAAGTCCTGCAGTAGGGGCAGTATTGATGAGTTTGAGTACCATTATTGTTGCGATCAATGCAAAACTATTAAAAGCTTAAGTAATGTCATTAAACAGCTATTTAAGTAAAACTCTAGCGTGAGGTTATTGTAGTAAAATCACGCTAGATCTTTCCGAAGAAGACATGGAGTTTATTATAGAAGTAAAAGAATAAGCAATAGGGGTTAGAGATATGGCTAAATATCATCTGGAAATCTACACGAGACCTACTTGTTCGGATTGCCAGGATTTGAAAAAATTCTTGGAAAGTCATCGTATTCCGAACAAACAATATGATTTAGCAAAACAACCATCAAAAGAAAAAGATCTTATAAATATAACGGGAAATAGAATCGTACCAGCACTTGTATTTTCTGATCCATCCCTTTTGAGGTTAGTGAGAAAGCCAAAAAGCATGATTGGGTTTGAAAGGAATAAGGATGAAATAAAGAGGCTGTTAAATGTAGGATAGCTAATATCATTATGATTAGAGCGGGAGTATTTTTGGCTAAATACCCTCCCTCCCTCCCTCCCTCCCTCCCTCCCTAGCTAGGTATGGTAATTATGAATAAGGTGTAATTTAACCTTTTCCTGGTTTTTTGTTGACAATAATACCATTCGGGGGTATAGTGTAAGTATAAAAGAAAAGGAAGTGATTTATTTGGATAAATTCTTACATGATCACCCAAGTACCCCAAGAACAGAAGCTGAAAAGGAAAAAACGATTAACCGCCTGAAACGGATAGAAGGTCAAGTTCGTGGAATACAGAAAATGGTGGAAGAGGATCGCTATTGTGTAGATATTTTAGTACAAATTAGCGCCATTCAATCCGCATTAAAAAATGTAGGCTTCGCTGTCACGGAGCGACATATCAACCATTGTGTTAGTGATGCGATTAAACAAGGAGAAGGCGCGGAAACGATTGAGGAATTAATGAGTGTACTGAAGCAGTTTTCCAAGTAGTTAGGAGGGAGCATTCATGAGTGAAACCGAAACAAATCATGCAACACTTGGTGTAACAGGCATGACCTGTGCTGCTTGTTCCAATCGTATTGAAAAAGTTTTAAATAAAATGGATGGCGTAGAAGCCCGGGTCAATTTAACGACAGAAAAGGCAACGGTAGATTATGATTCAGAAAAAACTTCCGTCGAAGATATTTCGAATAAAATTGAAAAAGTCGGCTATGGTGTTTTAATGGAACAGACTGATTTAGATGTTTTTGGAATGACCTGTGCCGCATGTTCGACCCGTATTGAAAAGGTATTGAATAAGCAAGGCGGTGTCAAATCTGCAAATGTAAACTTAACAACAGAAACGGCATCTGTCGAATATAACCCAGGACTCGTTGATACAAAAGGAATCATTGATAAAATCAAAAAATTGGGTTATGATGCACAGCCTAAAGCGGAAGCAGAAGAAAAGCAAACGCATAAAGAAAAAGAAATTAAAAATATGAAGACGAAATTAATCGTTTCAGCCGTGTTAACTGCGCCGCTAATAGTAACCATGTTGGTTCATTTATTTAATATGAATATACCGGATATATTCATGAATCCGTGGTTCCAATTTGCACTCGCAACACCAGTACAATTTATTATCGGCTGGCAATTTTATGTTGGTGCATATAAGAACCTTCGTAATGGCGGGGCAAACATGGATGTGCTTGTTGCATTAGGAACGAGTGCAGCATATTTCTATAGTCTATTCGAAGCATTTAGGACCATCGGAAATCCAACGTACGATCCGCATTTGTATTTTGAAACAAGTGCTGTCATCATAACGTTGATTTTATTTGGTAAATATTTGGAAACAAGAGCGAAAACCCAGACAACGAATGCATTATCCTCGTTACTGAATTTACAGGCAAAAGAAGCCCGCGTGATAAGAAATGGCGAGGAAATCATGACTCCAGTGGAGGAAGTTGCTGTAGGTGATCGGTTAGTTGTAAAACCTGGTGAGAAAATACCTGTAGACGGTAGGCTTGTAAAGGGTAGAACCTCTATAGATGAATCAATGATCACCGGGGAATCCATCCCGATTGAAAAAGACGTAGATGCTAGCTTGATTGGCTCAACGATAAATAAAAATGGCTCGATTGAAATGGAAGCCACAAAAGTTGGCAAAGATACGGCACTTGCATCAATTGTAAAAGTAGTTGAGGATGCACAAGGATCGAAAGCACCAATCCAACGATTAGCTGATGTCATTTCTGGCTATTTCGTACCGATCGTTGTAGGCATTGCCCTTCTAACATTTATCGTATGGATTTCATTTGTACAACCTGGGCAAATTGAGCCTGCTTTAGTCGCAGCGATTGCTGTTCTTGTGATTGCATGTCCATGTGCTTTAGGGCTTGCAACACCAACATCCATTATGGTTGGCACAGGAAAGGGTGCAGAAAACGGCATTCTTTTCAAAGGCGGAGAACATCTCGAACGTACCCATGCATTAGATGCAATCGTGTTGGATAAAACGGGAACCATCACAAAAGGAAAACCTGAAGTAACAAACTTTACAGGTGATGATGAGACATTACGGTTACTCGCGAGTGCGGAAAAAGGTTCCGAACATCCACTTGCAGAAGCGATTGTTGCCTATGCAACAGAACAAGATATTGATTTAGATGAAGTAGATAATTTTAACGCTATACCCGGACACGGTATTGAAGCTACGATCTCTGGCAATCAAATTCTTGTTGGAAATCGAAAACTAATGCAGGATCGCCTAGTCACTGTTGGTGATGAGGCGCAAGAAATGGCCGAGTATGAAGGGCAAGGCAAAACGGCTATGCTGATTGCTGTTAATGGGAAATATCGCGGAATTGTTGCGGTTGCAGATACGATTAAAGAGACAGCGCCACAAGCAATTAAAGAGTTACAAGGTCAAGGATTAGAAGTGATCATGTTAACAGGCGATAACGAGCGAACGGCACAAGCCATTGCCGGGCAGGTTGGCATCGACCAAGTAATAGCCCAAGTATTACCTGAAGAAAAAGCGAATAAAGTAAGAGAAATTCAGTTGCAGAATAAAAAAGTAGCAATGGTTGGGGACGGGATAAATGACGCTCCAGCACTTGCAATCGCCGATATTGGAATTGCCATTGGAACTGGAACAGAAGTGGCCATTGAAGCTGCTGATATTACGATTCTTGGTGGCGAGCTATTGCTCATACCGAAAGCCATTAAAATCAGCCATGCAACAATTAGAAATATCCGTCAAAACCTCTTCTGGGCATTCGGTTACAATACAGCAGGAATCCCGGTTGCAGCAGTCGGTTTACTTGCACCATGGGTTGCTGGCGCTGCAATGGCGCTGAGTTCTGTAAGTGTTGTTTCTAACTCCCTTCGCTTGAAGAGAGTTAAGATATAACTTTTTCTAAAACCTTTAAAGGGGGTGAAAAAGCATGGAACAAAAAACGCTAGATGTTCAAGGCATGACATGCGGACATTGCAAAATGTCCGTTGAAGGTGCATTAAATGAATTAGATGGCGTATCAGCAGCTGAAGTTAACTTAAAATCTGGCAAAGTAGATGTTACTTTTGACGAATCAAAAGTAAATGTTGAGACACTAAAAGAAGCTGTTGAAGATCAAGGCTATGATGTTAGTGCCTAGTGCCTAAAAAATAAAAAAGCTGGTTTTCTGACTGGAAAATCAGCTTTTTTTATTTAAAGAATTAAAGCAAGGTTGGAAAAAGTTAGCCATGATAGGTGATAGCATTAATGATGCCCTTTTAGTGAATGATTAAAACGAGCAAAATACAAGCGAGGAATCAACATCCGATTCACAAGGTAATATGTCACATGGTATGTCCAGTTCTGGAGAAATCTCTTCCTGAGGTGAGGTGAATGAAGAATGGGAAAATGGTTTCCATCTATTTATGATTTGTTAATGAGACCGCTTGAACAAACTAAGTTTAAGAAAATACGTAAAACATTGGTAAGTCAGGCAGTAGGAAGGGTGCTGGAGGTTGGTTCAGGTACAGGAGTGAACTTTCCTCACTATCTGGATGCAACACGGGTAGATGCAATTGAACCGAACCCTTTGATGAAGGAACGAGCACTTAAAAGGACGGAGAGAGCACGTATCCCTATTCAAACCTATCTGGTCAAAGCGGAAAAGCTTCCGTTTGCGGATAATACATTTGATTCAGTTGTAGCCACGCTTGTTTTTTGTACCATTCCAGAACCGATGAAGGCTCTTCAAGAAATTCAACGAGTTAGTAAACCTAATGCGAAAATTTTATTCTTTGAGCATGTAAGATTAGATCAAGCATCCTTAGGAAAAACACAGGATATATTAACACCGTTATGGAAAAAAATTTGTGACGGATGTCATTTGAACCGAGACACCTTAGAACTAATAAAACAGTCAAACTTGTCTGTTTTGAAAGTGGACTCCTATTTTAATGGGATCTTTTTGTCTATTAAATGTTTAAATGAATAAAGTGAGTGCGTTGTGTTCTGGTATTAAGCTAGAGGGTTCATAACTTTTAACGTTCTGGTTGGTTTTCAGGTTTGATAATTATTGGTTTTTTTAGGATATAAATATGTTCGTTGAGGATTTTAAAGGAGTGGTTATCAAAAGGTGAGATAGATGAATCAGAGAATGGACGGTTAAAACCAGTTTAAAAAGAATTTAAAAAACAAACGCTGCACAAAAAATGGATATTTTTTTGTATGATATTAGAGGATTTACTTTCTCAAAAATAAAGAAAACAACATAGTTAGGGGGGATACAGGTTCAAATGATAAAGCAAGTAACGATTACATATAGCAGAATACAGTAGTAATGATGGTAATGAAGATGGGGAATTTGAAGCTCCTTATGACGGGCCTATGTATATTGCACAAAATCCACAGGATAATCAGGAGTTTGCTGCCTATATCACAAAAGGTCAGGCTTATAGATCAAAAGATGGTGCAGAATCCTGGGATCAAATTTTAGAGAATGAAGTAAATTAAACCATAGTGAGTTGAATGAATATGTTTGATCTTTTTAATCAAATTAGCGGTATGTTAAGTAGACCAATTCATGAGCTGGCATATGGATTCGAACATATGCCGATACTATTCACTTTTTTCCTAGGTGTAGTTGGAGCAGTTGCCCCATGCCAGCTTACAAGTAATATTAGTGCAATTACTATTTATGGAAATAAATCACTAGTAGATAAGGTTCCCTGGTTACATGTACTCTTATTTATATTGGGGAAGATTGTCGTATTTTCTGCACTTGGGATCATTATTTGGCAATTGGGGCAGGAAGTTCACAGTGCTTTATCACAAATTTTTCCAGTCCTACGTAAAGCAATTGATCCTTTACTTATTATATTTGGGTTGTTTATGATTGGGTTGTTTCAATTCAATAAATCATTTGGAATGATTAAGATTCCAGACAGGTTAAAAGATAGCTATACTGGAAGTTTTTTATTGGGAGTTAGTTTTACATTAGCCTTTTGTCCAACGATGTTTGTTTTATTTATATTAACATTAATGCCGGTTGTTATGACAACATCCTATGGTGTCATCCTTCCTTCCATATTTGGAATTGGCACATCCCTTCCACTTTTGCTTGTTATCTTTTTAATTTGGTATTTTGGAGCAAGTGGTGCTATTTTAAAGAAAAGCAGAAAGATTGGTGCGATTACCCAAAAGATAGCTGGGGTATTACTCCTTCTTATTGGTATTTTTGATACATTAACCTATTGGTAGTAAAGAGGTTCATTATGTTTAATAAACTATCTTTTAAAATTGGATTATTATTTTTCATTTTTATCTTAGTCATTGAGTCTTTTTTATTTTTAATACTATATACGAACTTGGCCAATGATCGAATCGAAGAAGTAATGGACAACTTATTAGCGCGTGGAAACACCCATAGTGATGTACTTGAAGATCATTTTGAAAGTCCAACATTAGAACATGTTGGACTAATGGAATCTGCCTCTGATTATGTAGTTATAATCACCGATGCAACCGGAAATATTCTTATTAATTCTGACCCTATTGAAGAAGAAATGCTGGATGTTATGGAGCATACTGATTATGAAGACATGCCAAATGGGGGAGAAATTGTTGAAGATCGATGGACCGAGAAGGAATATATTGTAACAGATAGTCCAATTAATATTGATGGAGCGCATCAAGGTCACGTCTTTATGTTTGCTCACACAAATACTGTTAAAAGAATTGTAGACCAATTAAGTGATCAGTTTTTCGTTACGGGCATCATTACGGTACTTCTAACAATTATTACGATTTTTATATTGTCTAGGTTTATTACACTTCCATTAATTAAAATAAAAGAAGCAACTGAACATTTGAGTGAAGGCAGAAATAGGATTGAGTTATCTAAGGAACGAAAAGATGAACTAGGAGAATTGGCAAATTCAATTACTAAACTATCGCAAGACTTGGATCGATTAAGAAATGAGAGAAATGAGTTTCTGGCAAGTATATCACATGAACTTAGAACACCATTAACCTATATAAAAGGATATGCAGATATAATTAGCCGCCCCGATATTACAGATTTAGATAGAGAAGAGTATATTGGTATTATTCGTGAAGAGACAGAACAATTGAATGTGCTAATTAAGAACTTATTTGAATTAGCAAAAATGGATCAAAATCAGTTTGATATCAAACGTGAGAAAGTTGTGTTGGGAGAGTTGATCCAATCGTTAGCAGATCGCATTAGACCAGCATACACAGAGAAAAACATATCATTTTTAGTCAACTGCCCTAATGATACAGTTGCATATGTCGATTCAAAACGATTTCAACAAGTTTTGCTAAATGTATTGGATAATGCGAGAAAACATTCGCATGCAGGTAGTCAGGTTAAATTAGAAGTAAGCGAAACGAATCAATATGTCAAAATTTCTATTACAGATAATGGAGAGGGTATTCCAAAGAAAGACCTTCCAAATATATTTGATCGTTTGTACAGAGTTGAAAAATCAAGGTCACGGAAAAGCGGTGGCACCGGGTTAGGATTAGCGATCGCTAAAGAAATTATAGAATCACATGGTGGATCGATAGAAGTGCAAAGTGAATTGGAAAAAGGCACAAGTGTTATTATATGGTTAAGGAGAGGTAGTAATGAATAAAGTGCTGTTAATTGATGATGAGAAGCGAATGTTAGACTTATTGGCTTTATATCTAAAACCTCACAATTATGATTGCAAGAAAGCATTTGGAGCAATTGAAGCCCTAACCTTTATAAAAGAAGAAGTTTTTGATATCGTTTTACTTGATATTATGATGCCAGAAATGAATGGATGGGAACTTTGCAAGGAAATTAGACGAATTACCGATGTACCTATCATTATGGTAACTGCCCGTGAGCAAAAAGAGGATATTGTTAAGGGATTGAAACTAGGTGCAGATGATTATATCACTAAACCTTTTAATGAAGAAGAACTAGTTGCTAGAATGGAAGCATTGTTACGTAGAAGGGATAAAACAAATACTATTGAAATAGACGGGTTGCTATGGGATGAATCCCGATTTGAGCTTTCCTATAAGAATAAACCAATTAATTTAACTCCAAAGGAATTCTTGATGATTGGACATTTAATGAAAAACCCTAATCAGGTATTTGAACGGGAAAAATTAATTGATTTAATTTGGGAATTTGAGTCGGAAACAGGGGGTAGAACAGTTGACTCTCATGTTAGAAATATAAGAGATAAGATTCGACAGGCCGGATTTCCAATTGACGAGTACTTCGTAACGGTTTGGGGTGTGGGGTATAAATGGATCAAATCACCTTAATATATTATAGGTTATCTGCCTCTTAAATGGTTGTATTAATAATAGATTGCTCACAACTATATTATTATAATTATGAGCAATCCTTTTAATTAAAGTTGTAAACTTTTCGTACAATCAAAATTAGTTAAGCGATACTTCTGCAAGCGTCTGCACATCTATAGCAAGCATCCGCACATTTTTGACAGTGATCATGATTATGTTTTTTACATTCATCCCCACAAGCCTCGCAAATAGTAGCACATACAGAAGCTAATTCAGAAACAAAGGGTGTACCTCTTGAGATTGCTTGTTCTAAATAAGCACAAATATCAGCACATTCTCTATCTAATCGAATGCACTCGGCCATCATTTTAATATCGTCCTCTTTTAAGCATGCATCATAACAGTGATTACACTCTGTCATACATTCATGTAAAGTTTGTAATAGTTGTTGATGCTGTTCATGTGCCATTAATAAAACCTCCATTTTAGTGATTTTTTGATTACATAATATAAGTTTCCCGTTAAATTTTAATATAAACTGAAATAATAAAACTCCATAAAAACTGCACAAATTCTTTACAAACGTAAAGCTATGTACTTCATCAAATAGTAACTTTTTCTTGATAAATTTTCGAAAGTTTTAATATATAGTTACATTGTTTAGGAATCATTATTTCACTAAGTACCATCATTTGTGCTATTAATGCTTAGCCTTTAAAGAAATTGATTAATATGTAAAAATTCATTTAATGGGAGTTATGGTTTATGAAAAGAAAAATATTATTAATAAGTTTAACTTCTTTATTGCAGCACTTGTTTTATCGGCTTGTACAGGGAATGATGAAACAACACCTGAATCAAACGCAGATAAGGAACATGAGTCAAATGGAAACATGAATGAAGAAGAGTCTGATTCCATGGAAGAAGGAATGGATCATTCAACTATGAATGATGACACAATGGAGAACGGTCATATGAGTCATGATGAGGTGGTAAGTTTAAATGATTCAACGGGGGAAAATGAATTGAAAATGCCTTCCATGCTTGAAAGCGATAATGAAGAAGAAGTTGTATACACTGTTCGAGCACAAAAAGGAGAGACTGAAATATTTGATGGTACTAAAACGAAAACGCATGGATACAATGGGTCTTTTTTAGGGCCGGTGCTTCGATTTGAAAAAGGTGATACGGTGAAAATAAGAACGATAAATGAGCTAGATGAGGAAACCACTTTTCATTGGCACGGGCTGGAAGTTTCAGGAGAAGAAGATGGTGGCCCACATAGTATTATAGAACCTGGAGAAGAAAAGTTAATCGAATTTGAAGTGACACAAGAGGCATCAACACTATGGTTCCATCCTCATCCAGATGGAAAAACGTCTGAACAGGTATACAATGGACTTGCAGGATTGATTTATATCGAAGATGACAATTCAAAGAATCTCGGATTGCCAGATGAGTATGGAAAGAATGATATTCCCTTGATTTTCCAAGATAAAACATTTGATGATGAGAAACAATTGAATTACAGTGCTGCAATGAATGAGGATGGAACAATCGGTGATACGTCATTGATTAATGGGACGTTAAATCCAAAGTTGACTGTGAATAAAGAAAAGGTTCGTCTTCGTCTATTAAATGGGTCTAATGCGGGGAATTACACATTTAAATTGAATACAGGGGATTCCTTTATGCAAGTTGCAACAGACGGAGGTTTCTTGAATGAACCGGTGACACTAGATGAAATTACACTGACCCCATCTGAACGGGCGGAAATAGTTATTGATTTTTCACAGCTTAACACAGAAGATGAGTTGGCGTTAATAAATGAGGAGGATGGATCTATCCTTTTACTGTTTGAGGTTTCTGATCAAAGTGGAAAGAATAGCAGCATTCCTGAAAAGATGAATGATTTTTCAATTACAGAAGAAGAGATGAACTTGCCAGTTACAAAGGAAGTGGAACTCTTTGGGATGATGGACCAAGTAATGATCAATGGAAAGAAATTTGATCCAGATAGAATTGATTTCACACAAGAGCAAGGGGTCACTGAAGTGTGGGAAATTTACAATAAGCCGGATATGATGGGCGGGATGATTCATCCATTCCACATTCACGGAGCTCAATTTAAAATACTTTCCAAAAATGGAGAAGACCCACCAGAAAATGAACGGGGATGGAAAGATACTATTTCTGTAGAACCAGATGAGACAGTTAGAATAGCTGTTCAATTTAAGCATAAGGGTGTGTATATGTTCCATTGTCATATTCTTGAACATGAAGACAACGGTATGATGGGGCAGGTAAAGGTGGAATAAGCTCAATCTGAAAGTATTGGCGGTCCGTAATATAACGTTGGACATGTAAAAAAATGATTATTAAAATAGCCAGTGTGATTAATGATAGTTCACACTGGTCATATTAAAATTTGCACTAATCATATAGAAGGGGATATTTGACATCTATTTAAAACCCACAAATTAACTATACTAATTCTCCTCGCTTTGAAGTGTTCACTGTCTATTTGTAAATTGGAAAATAGGATAACCACGACAATAAAAGCAGACATGCAGAATATTAATGGATGAGTTGAATAACAGATCCATCTGTGACTCGTTTTCTTATTTTTTGTTCCAATTTATCTTGTGGAATCGTATCAAAATAGGATTTTAAATCCACATCAATGACATAATTGGCGAGTTCAAATGCTCCGTCACCTTATCTGCAGCATATGTACACTAATCCTAAGACTGAATCCATAACTGCACGGGAGAAATACTTAAATATAGCATCTTCTAATACATATTTGAATAATTTGTGTCAATTTGCAACCTCTTAAAATCTTCATAGTTTCTACACATAATTATGCTATGCTAGTAAATAATGTTTGCAAAAAAAGCGCTGATTATTATACATTGCATTGGGTTAAGTCTTTAATCAAACTTCTTTGAGGATGATAATTGTGAGCTTGGATGAAGCAAAAAAGAAAAAAAGAACAAAAAAAGGAATCGTCTCATTTTTAGAATATCTATTCTTACCGTACTAGTGGCCGCGGTAGCCTTTGCCTTAGTATCAAATCTTCAGGCAGACAATTCGATATACCAGGTCGGAGATCAGGCACCTGACTTTCAACTTCAGCAGATTAATGCAAATAATGAATTAGAATCGGTACAATTGAGTGATTTAAGAGGAAAAGGTGTTATGCTGAATTTCTGGGGCACATGGGCGAACCATGTAAAGATGAAATGCCTTATATGCAAGATCTTTACCCTGAATATAAAGATAAAGGAATAGAGATAGTTGCAGTCAGTTTAGATGCAACGGAAATAGTTATTAACCGTTTTATTGACAACTATGACCTTACCTTTCCGGTTCCACACGATACGACAGGAGAAGTAATGGACTTGTATAAGGTGGGGCCGCTGCCAACCACTTTTTTCATTAGCCCAGAGGGAGAAATCACCGAAGTAATTGAAGGCGGTTTAACATTAGATAGTATTGAGGGATACTTACAGGAGATTCTTCCCGAAGCATAAAAACCAGTGGAAATTAATTCTATTTATATAAAACAAACTAAATTTGAATCTTGATAATGGAGGTGAAGACTTATGTCTGAGATTAACATCTTTCTTGCTTTTGGCGCAGGTTTTTTATCATTTATTTCACCATGTGTATTACCTCTTTACCCAGTATTTTTATCTTATATAACTGGCATGAGTGTAAGTGATATAAAGGAAGAAAATAAGAAAATAAATAAAAAAGCGCTTCTACATACGATTTTCTTCCTATTGGGTTTTTCAAGTATCTTTATTATGATTGGTTTTACTACAACATTTATATCTGAGTTCTTGTTAACATATCAGGATCTTATCAGGCAAATAGGATCCGTAGTAATTATTTTCTTTGGTCTCGTCATTGTAGGAGTACTTAAATTTGATTTCTTGATGAAGGACAGAAAGATTTCATTTAAGAATCGCCCGGGTGGGTTTTTTGGTACATTTATTATTGGGATGGCCTTTTCCTTAGGCTGGACACCTTGTACAGGACCGATACTCGCTATTGTATTATCCTTGGCTGCAACAAATCCGGATATTGGCATGGTTATGATGATAAGTTATATATTGGGATTTTCTATTCCATTTCTTATACTATCACTTTTTATTGGCAAATTAAATTGGATTAAAAAACATAGTATCCGTCTCGTGAAAATTGGTGGTTATGTAATGATATTTATGGGAATCGCGCTCTTTTTTGATTGGATGACTAAACTGACTGCCTTTTTGGCAGGGTGGTTTGGTTTTTATGGCTTTTAACAGGTATGTAGATTTATTTATAACATCTTTATAGAAGGGTAGCAATGAATGAGATAGGATGTCTAAAAAATCGCTTGTCTCAAAAGATTTATAAATTACACTTTTAAAAAATAGAATAGGGGCTGAATAATTTATGAAAAAAGGCATACTTGCAGTGATTGGATTATTGCTCATCTTAATAGTGGTGGCTTGTGATGATAGTACTTCGAATGAAAATGAAATAAAAGATATAAAAGAAACGGTACATGATTATAGTGTTGGAAATTCTGATGATGTATCTGCTTCCATTACTTCAGAAGAACTTATTGTAACTGATAGTAATAATAAAGAAACTACCTATGGTCTTCCGTCGGATGAATTTTTTGTTTCGATTGCACCGTTTATTAAAACAACGCACCCTTGTACCAATCATAGCCTAACTGGTTGCCAAGGGGAACTGGTGGAGAAAGAATTCGATGTATATATTCAAGATGAAGATGGTAATGTGATAGTTGACGAAACCATGACATCATTTGCAAATGGATTCATCGATATATGGTTACCTCGTGATAAAACATATCAAGTTAAAATTGAATATGATGGAAAAACAGCGGAATCAGAAATATCTACTTTTGAAGGAGACAATACTTGTATAACAACAATGCAGTTATCTTAGTGCTATTTTCTCGTAATTACCTTTAGAAAAATTTTTATCATTTTGGTGGCTTGTTTTTAACAAACGTCTTAAACAATAAAACAGAAAAATTCATCATCTAAAGGTCTATTTTAATCGGTAAGATGACATTTTTATTAGATTAACCCTTTGAAAAAATGGAACATAATAATCTCGTATGCACCCTTTTCTGTAGAATGATGTGATGGTTAGCCATACTACCAGAATAGTTTCCCTGCTGTGTCTATAAAAAAAAGCCTATCGATAGGCTCTTTTTGATAACACTTTTACGGTCTATTCTACTGGTGATAGTTCACTTTCTGTTACCCATTTATGGTTTGACACTTCTTCTCCGCCATTGGTTGGAGTGAAGCTAACCATATAAACAGTGGTTTCCTCAGCTGAGTCGATTTCAGCAGTTGCACCATCCATGCCTTCCATATGTGAGGCATCAAGGGTAACTTCTGTACCTGGTTCTAATGGAGCCTCTCCGGGGTTCTCAAGTTCTTCATGGATAACCCATTTGTGGTCTTCTACTGGCTCCCCGCCATTCGTTGGCGTATAGGAAACAGTATATACTGTAGTATTATAAGCCCCATCGATTGTTGCTTCAGCACCTTGCATTCCTTCCATATGGTCGGATTCAATGATTGCTTGGCTTTCGACTTCATAGGATGGATCAGCAGCTGTTTCCAGGGTATCAGGGACTTCGCCGGAGCTGGAGTGATTCATGCCGGAATGATCCATGTTTTCATCAGAACCGGATTCTGACTCCGTATTTTCGTCACTGCCTGATTCCATATTTACATTTTCTTGGTTCTCTTCCTGGTTTGTTTCTTCGTTTTGGTCTTGACTTGTGTCTTCATTACCTCCACCGCATGCTGCGAGAAGAATTGCAGAGATGAATAGAACAGTCCCAATCAGTAATTTTTTATTTTTCACGTTTAGCCTCCTAGTATTGGTGTGTCCACTTACTTAATAAGTGTACCCGATTTATATGCAGTTTTTGTGCAGAATTTATAACAAATTGTAGAAATAAAGGATAAGTAAAGGGAGTTGAAATTCTGCACATAACATGGATACTTTTTATTTATGATAACCTGGATTATGTAATAAAAAACTAAAAATCGAGGGCTAGCTTGAAATGAAGAAAAAGTATTGTGATTATCATGGTAATCATTATTGTTCGAATCGTAGCTGGATATAATGAAAATGTTTTACGCACTTCATGATTTCCAGGTATATTTTATGAAAAAATAATATTCAAATGAATGAACCTTCTTAACAAACATATAATGAATCATCAGGACAAGTTTATAAAGGAGAAAATATATGACGCTTTCGTTATATGTAACTTTCATGGGCATTTTCATGTTATCAACAGTTATAATATGGAAAACTATATTACATAGAAATAAAATTACAGTTATGGCTGGGATGATGATTGCAATGGCACTTGGAATGAGCGCTGGATTAACGATAGGTGTAATTGCAGGAATTATATTATCAGGAAATTTATTTTACTCTACAGTGTTCGCTATGGTATTAGGGGTTATTTTTGGCTTCTTAGCTGGGATGCCAATTAGCCTGATGGCTGTACTGGATGGAACCCTAGCAGGAATCATGGGTGGAATGATGGGTGCAATGCTTGGGGAAATGATAGCTCCTGAATTTCAGGATGCATTAATAAGAATAATGTTTGTATTATTCATTGCAACGATACTTATTCTTTTTCAAATGATGCATCAGGAGTTTATTAAAACCAAAGGATGGTTGAGTCATCCTGTTATCATGATCTTTGGGTTTGCGCTTTTTATCACAGTGTATAATCAAATGGGTCCACTTACTTCCACTTCACCATTTCAGAATAACAACGAAAATATGAACACTAAAAACCTGGTAATCCAAGCTGATGAATTCTCTTTCTCACCAAATCAAGTAGATTTAACTGCCGGGGAAACAATAAAGGTAACACTTGATAACATTGGTGAAGTAGAGCATGATTTAGAAGTTATAGGAATGGAAGCAGAAGTTGAGGAAATGTCTTCTTCACATGATCACCATCAAGAGGATAGTCAAATTCATGTTCACAGTAATCCGGGGGAAGAACAGGAAGTTTCATTTACTCCACTCAATCCAGGTAAATACCGTTATATATGTACAATTCCGGGGCACGCAGAATCAGGGATGAGTGGAATGATAGAGATAGTTTCATAGCAAACATGAAAACCAGACTGCTAAATTGTTATCAGTCTGCATTATAATGGGTTTGTCAAATAAAGTGTGTAAATCAACTCTTACTCAAGATACTTTAAAACCCTATCCTTAAGATTTTCATGTAGGAGGAGTTGGTTCATAACCATTGGCCAGCTTTGGATATAGCCACCTTCCCATTTTTTCTCAAGTTCGGTCACGCGTAAATATAAGACTTTTAAAAGGGCGTTCTCGTTGGGGAATGCTCCTTTTTTGGTTACCTTTCTGAAGCTGGAGTGAATACTCTCAACCGCATTGGTTGTGTACATAACTTTACGGATAGCACTTCCATAATCATAGAGTTGCTCAACATGATGAAAGTTCCTTGTCCAAACATCAATCGCTCCTGGATAGGAAGCCCATTGTTGTTGGAACGATTCAAATGCACTATGACAAGCCTTAAGGCTTGGTGCACCATATACCTTTCTTAAGGCTTTGGTGAATGCTTTATAATCTTTGCTTGGTACATATTTAACGGAGTTACGAATCAAGTGAACCATACAACGTTGGACGGTCACATTAGGAAAAATAGAACGTGCACCTTCCTCTAAGCCACTCACACCATCCATGGAGATAAAGAAAATGTCTTCAACACCTCTCGCTTTGATTTCATCAAATATCTGCATCCATTTATGTTTGCTTTCCGTTTCATTTAACCATAATCCAAGTATTTCTTTAGTACCCTCTATGGTGTATCCTAAGATCGTGTAGACGGCATATTTCTTCGTCTCATATTGATTACGAACAGTTGTATACATGCAATCAACAAATACAAATGCATAACAACTACTTAACGGTCTAGATTGCCATTCTTCCAACTCAGAAAGAACATGATCTGTAATATCAGAAACCATTTCATGAGAGACAGAAAAACCGTAAATATCCTCAATCGTTGAAGAAATGTCTCGCTGCGACATTCCGCGGGCATACATGGAAATCACTTTATTCTCAATCGCAGAGACATCCTTTTTACGTTTGGGTATCAGTTCAGGATTAAAAGACCCATCACGATCACGTGGTACCTTAATACCTACTTCACCTGAACTGGTTTTTATGGATTTCTTCCCGTATCCATTACGTCTGTTTTCCGTAGCCTTTTCATCTTTATCATTCGATTCATAACCTAAATGGTGATTCATTTCACCCTTAAGCACCGTTTCAAACATCGGTCCGAAGATATCTCTAAGGGCATTTTGCATATCTTCTACAGACTCCGGTTGATATTCCTCAATTATTCGGTTCGCTAGATCAACAGACTTGGAATCTCGTTTTGGCTTATCCAATAGAATAACCTCCCGTTTGAATTATTTTAATTGTAACAATAAAAAACTGAACTGCGAAGTAAGAGCCGTACGCTCTCTCACTTACACAGTTCAGTTTACACTCCCATTATAATTGCAATCCGTGATTTAAAGGATACGCTATAGTATACTTTCAACGCTACTTAACAAGATTTACTACTACAGATATAATTTTAATAAGACAATAAATCAATTGAACCATGTGAGTATGAACACTGGTACTAGAATATTTTTCCTGATCTATCTTTCTTTGCCTTTTACAAATATAATTATATGGAAAATAACGGACAGTTCCTAGAATAACGCCTGCCTGCTACTTATGAATGTTTTATCTTAGCAACAGGCGTTATTCTGTTTCAATATTCATTGGTTTAAAAGATGCTCGAAATGAAGCTGTAGACATATTTTTTGCTGTGTCATGCGCCTCCAAAGCTATCCATTTATTATTACCGCCATTTCCATTTCCCAGTTTATCGGAAGTATGTTCATGTTCTATTCTAAAAGAGGTTAAAGGGGGGACTTCCACATCGTTATGATAAAATTTGGGTTAATAAAGGCTAACATAACCCATGCATGAGAACGCATAACATCCTCTTGTAATTTGAGGATATTCCTTAACTCCATATTGGTCACTGAAGATTGATAAGCAGCTAATTTGTTTATGACACCTTCATGGGCTGATAAATGTTCTGCCATTAGCCCAAGGTCAATTGCTGGTAATGAATCCATATAAACACCTCTTTCAATAGGTTATTACAATATATGCCTAAGAAAGTATTTTGTTTAATCCCGAATTTATTAAAAAAATACATTAGGGGGATAAGCTCACAAGGTATATTATAAATTGAACGAATTACCCGTTCATTGGATAGGGAATTAAATGATTATGAAATGAAAAAGTGGGGTGTAAAGAAAGAAAAAGAGTATAAACAAGAATTTGAGATGGAAATGTAGGCATGAAAACATTTGATTAATGAAATTACAGCTGAGTATCCATTTAAGAAACGTTTCGTGTTATACTAAAAACAACAATAGATTGGCTTCGCATGAGGGGTGGCGCACCGATCGACCTTCTTTGGAATCTTTCAAGAAGGGAGGTGTTGCCTATGGATATAGAAAACGTTTTAACGCTGATGATTTCCTTCGGCATGTTAATAGCGTTTATCATGTCCGATAAAAGTCATAAAAAATAACCCCTCTGCGTATGAACAGGCGTAAGGGGTTATTTTAATCCTGCGCCGCCCCTCTTGATGGGGTACGGTCTATTGTGCCGTAGACGAGGCAACGTCTACGGCTTTACTATTATATGACCTTCTACTAACAGTATACCCGATTTTTCTAAAAAAGAAAACACAAACTGTTGCTTTTGATCAAACCCCCACCAGTTTGTGTTTTATTAAATCATTTTATACCTTTGTTACTCCCTAATTGCCCACGATTGAGTAGGAAGGGATAAAGTGACCCTTTACAGCAAGGTGGTAACTTATACACTGGAACAACCGATCGAGCAGGCTCAACCATGCATCAAAGCCTTATTTATCGAACGGGTGTGACTGATAAACTAAAGTATACAGTTTCCGCTAAATAAAAGTTTACACTTTTCCCAGATGTGAGTGCAGTTTTTATATGGCTGCCCACGGCAGCCATATAAAAACTGTCCGGCGCGAAAATGGGCATAAAATAAAAGAACCATCACTGCTATAATGGTAGTTTGATAGATTACAACAGTGATGGAGGCAAAAAGGTGGATAAGTGGGAAATGTATATGGAAATTAAGCAATTATTAAAACAAGGTTTTAGTAAAGTAAAGGTGGCTGAAAAGCTTGGTATATCCAGGGTCACTGTATACCGTTACTTAAAACGTAATCCCCAGGATATGGCGGAATGGGTTACACAAACAAAAACTAGAAAGAAGAAATTGGATGACTATCAAGAACTGATTCTCTCCTGGTTACGTGAACACCCTGACCTGACAGCTGCCCAAGTATTTGATTGGCTTATGGAGAAGTATCAGAAGCTGCAAGTAGCTGAAAGTACGGTACGACTCTATGTAAGGGAACTACGCAGGGAATATGATATTAAAAAGGAACCGAACCCTCGATCTTATGAGGCTGTACCGGAGTTGCCGATGGGAAAACAAATGCAGGTCGATTTTGGGCAAACGGAGCAATTAACTCCCGATGGCAAAAAGGTAAAGCTTTATGCGATAGCGTTTGTCCTATCTAATTCACGGTATAAATATAAAGAGTGGTTGGATAGACCCTTTACTACTAGGGATGTGGTTCATACCCATGAGAATGCCTTTCGCTATTTTGGGGGAGGAACTCCAGACGAGATTGTTTATGATCAGGATGCGCTAATCCTTGTCAGTGAAAATAGTGGGGACTTAATCCTAACGCATGAATTCCAGACTTATAAAGAAGATAGAGGTTTGACGATAAGAATGTGTAGGAAAGCTGATCCACAGAGCAAGGGAAAAATAGAAAATGTAATCAAGTATATCAAATATAACTTTGCGAAAAACCGATTATATTACGGACTTGAAGCATGGAATGAAGCAGGTTGGGATTGGTTAGAGCGCACTGGTAATTACAAAATTCATCATACAACAAAAAAGAGACCGGTAGAAGTGTTCACCCTCGAAAAGCAACACTTGCGACCAATCTCTCAACGTATCGACAAATATGCCGATAACCACTATGAATCAAGTATAACAAGAAATGTTCGTAAGGACAATGTCATTTGGTATGATTCCAATCGATACAGCGTCCCTCTTGGGACATTTCATAAGACAAAAAAAGTTTATATTGAAACAACAGATGATGCGTACCTTTGTATACGAGAATCAAAAGAAGGGCCGATCATCGCAAAGCATAAAATAGACCCTAGAAAAGGGGAACTGATTCAGAATAACAAGCATAAGCGTGATCGTACCAAAGGTATCGATACATTTATTGAAACAGTTATATCAGGATTCACAGATGAGGAAAAAGCAAGATTGTATTTGAACGAAATCTATATGCGAAAACAACGTTACATTCGTGATCAACTCCAGATGATAGCCAAACAAATTAAAAAATATGACCAGCGATTATTAGATCTGGCTTTGGAAGAATGTATGAAGAAACAACTATTTAGTGCAACAGATTTTAGCGATGTCATTCACTATCTTGAACGACAACGGGGAGCAACAGTTACTGAGGGAAAAATATATTCCCGAGGGAATGCGCCAAGGCCACGCCACCCTTTGGGTGATTCAATTGTTCAAACAAATACACAAATAAGGGATATAAATGAATACGTATCCGTTTTAGAGGGGGATAAACGATGAATCAGTTAACGACATTACAGAGTAAACTGAAGTCTCTTCGCCTTGCGGAAACGGCAGATCATTTACCAGTACTCTTACAGGAGGCTGATTCAAATGATGAAACATATGCGAGCATGCTTATGAAAATGGTGGATTACGAACAACTAAGACGTGACGAGAAACAGGTAGAAAAACGACTGAAATGGGCAACATTTCCCTATCAGAAAACGTTGGATTCGTTCGATGTAAGTGAGCAACAGTCCATGAGCAAAAAGCAATTTAATAAATTGAAGGAGTTATTGTGGATTGAGCAGCTATTCAACATTATCCTGCTTGGACCGCCGGGTGTGGGCAAAACACACTTGGCGATAGGGCTAGGGATGCAGGCTATTAATCAAGGTTATAAGGTTATATTCACCTCCATGGGAGAGCTGATACATA
Organism: Virgibacillus sp. NKC19-16; assembly: GCF_021560035.1. Classification (NCBI taxonomy): domain Bacteria; kingdom Bacillati; phylum Bacillota; class Bacilli; order Caryophanales; family Bacillaceae; genus Virgibacillus; species Virgibacillus salidurans. The sequence goes on from NZ_CP074373.1 coordinate 772,366, forward strand.
ACTTAAAAACCGAGGAAATTACACGCAAATCGCAAACTAGGATGAAGCGTATACGAAACGCTGATCTCGTCATTATTGATGATCTGATGTTTATGGCAATGGACCAACACGAAGCAAACTTATTCTTCCATTTAATTAATGATTTATATAATAACGCCAGTATCGTACTAACTTCCAATAAGGCTCCGAAGGAGTGGGGAGAGCTGTTAGGCGACCCGGCTATAACAACAGCTATATTGGATCGAATTATTCATCGAGCAGAGATCATTCACTTAAATGGGGATAGTTATCGAATGAAACATAGATCATCTATTTTTGAAGAAGAAAGTGTAACAAATTAATTAGCGAAAACTGTAACTTTTTACTTGACGGTTACAACGGGCCAGATTATCGAAGAAAGTATTATGAAAGGGAGTGGTTACCATTGGAATTTCATTAATATTTTTAGCGATTATAAGTATTCTTGCACTTTTAACGTTTATTGTTCCTGTGATTATAGCTGTTAGAGCACCTAGAAAGATTTCTTTTGTAATTTTAGGGTTGTTGATTTTACATTGGGTATTTTTCTTAACTAATGGCTACACTCTGTTATCAACAAATATTGCAAATGCCATGTTTGTTCCTGTTTGGTTAGTGCTATGCGTAGCTGGTGCATTCACAGCTATCTATGAATTTAAAAACAACAAAGGTTTTGCTATCACAGTTGCTGTCTTAACAACAATAAGTTTGTTATTTAGTATTCTTGCTCACGGGATAGGAAAAATGTAAAAGTCATTTTCTATACAACTAACGGGCGCCCGATTGTTGAAGATCAAAAGTCTAAATCCTCTCTAAATAGAAGAAGAAAATTAGGCTTTTTTATCCTTCGTTATTTTTAATATTATCCTATTGGTAATTGCGCTGGCAATAGGGGTGAAAAGCATGTCAGAAGTGGTACATTCTTGTGGCTGATCAGTTGTGCGTGAAATGCTTTCATGGCTAGATCTGGAAGACGTTGATACCGATTCGAGAGAAGGAAATAAAGAGGATGACGACTCTTAAATGTTAATTTGCACATTTTCCCACTTGATAAGCAAAATTTGTTCGTATATAATTAGAACAAATGTTTGATTAAGGGGTGTAGTCAAATGAAAGGTTTGCTCAGACGTTCTGTTGAGCACAAAGAAAAAATTGTAATCTTATATATAGATAGTGGAGACCAAGTTACCCAGCGTTATATCCGAGTGCTGCAGGTAAATAATGATTCAATTCTTGCTTACTGCTATTATCGTAGGAAAGTCAGAACTTTTAAGTTAGATAATATCCTTTCAGCTGGATCAATCCATAAAAGATTGGGGGCGTAATAATGAATGATCGCGGAACAATCAAATGGACATCTTTAATGATGCCGGAGCAGACTCAACTATTAAATGAAATGTGGGAGCAACAGGATTGGAAAGAAAAGCCTGATCTAGATGGACAGTATATAGCTGAAATAAATTTAAAGATAGAAATGGCATTAGAAAATGACTTAACGATTGAAATAGAATATTTTAAAAATCATGATTACCACAAAATAAAAGGCAAGCTGTTAGGTGTAGATGTGCTTAATCAGTTTGTGCAAATCGAGGATGAGTATTTGCCGCTGGACAGCATCACCGGTGCTTGGATTGATTGACCTTCTTAATTGAGGGGTTTATTTTTCTCCATCGAAATCCGCATCTAATAGCGCAACGTCATATTATCCCTGCTTCAATTCCTTCATTGAAAGTATATATTTTTTAAATTCCTCATCGTACAAATTAGGAACGTTGCTCCAGTTATATTCCCTGCGTTGTACTTCATCATCTGTTATGGCCGACACATCAAAGAATAGATTTAAGCACATTAATGGTAAAGGTATTAATAGATCAGAGATGGAGGAATTAAAAACATGTATGGATGCACATATGCAAAAGGCGTAGAGTTAGTAGACCTCAAAAACCAATCACGTATGGCATCCATTATTAATGATACGGATGTGCAGGATGAAATATGCTCCAATATTGACAAATTAATGAGTGAAATGTATCAATATAAATGATTAGGTGTAATCGATGTGAGGTTCTAAAAACCTCGCAAAAAATCAGATTAAAAATAAAAACACGGAAACAAGCGAGTGTTTGTTCGTGAATAAAATATCCCTAATACTTGATTTAACATTATACGAGATCTAATAGAAATTCAAAAAACCTCAAAATATGATATCATTCAATTTTATAATGAGGAACGATACCAAGAGAGATTAAACAGCCTAGCACCGTTAGAATATCGGTACCAGGCTGTGGCATTGATCTTTTGTTTTTCACTGTCTACTTGACAGGGCGCTGTTCACATGCATTGTACGTCTTTCTTATATTGTAATGGTTTATGTGAGGCTTTAAAACCTCACATAAACCTCACAAAAATCAATAAAAACAAGAAATCAAGCGAAATTAAGTCCTTAATTAACAAGCTCTAAATAATAGAAAGTGCTTAATTCAGACACCCACGAAATGCTAAGTAAAACTGTCAAGTACGGGCGGCATGATGTAAGCCCTGCCCTAAGACCCTGAAACACCAGTCTTTCTAAGCTTCTTACAGTCATTAGGAACAGGAAAGTCACAAAAAAGTCACGTTTTTTCTTAAAAAAATTTTTTGAAGATGTTCCCGTAGAGATTATTTACTTTTGCGGGAGCATCTTTTTTCATTTTGTTTGTGACATGTGTATAAACTTGCATTGTAGTTGCTACGTCTTCATGTCCAACACGTTGCATAATTGTAGGGATACCTACACCTGTCTCTGTCAACATGCTAATTTGTATGTGCCTAAAAATGTGGGGTGTTGCTCTTATTATATTTGTTATGGACATGAGGCGGTCCATCAGATCTAATACATCTTTTTCACGAAAGGATAATATTTTTGGTTTGTTCTTTTTTTACTGTTGGTAGGTTGTGGTTCGGACTATGAGGATTTAATAGAAAATACTACGAGTCATGTGCAAGACAAGTTGATTGGTTCATATGAGGAATTAAATGTTCGCGAAAATGCTTATGTTTATGTTTGGGATAATGGTAGATATATAGGTGCATCTTTGGATGTAGAAGATAAATCGGAAACAGAGTATTTTTTTGAAATAGTTGAGGGGATTATGATCGTTTGCCACAGTATGAAGCTGATCAATTGATGGAAAGAGAGCCTGATTATCGTGAACAGTTTGGAGAGGAAATCTAAGCTATATCCTTATCTAATTAATCATCTGAGGTAAAGTTCTATTCGGAAACGGTTGTTTATTCTTAAGCAATACCAGCTAATAGTTGTCAACATTTAAAGGTAAAAAAGTTCAATGAAACATGTTACACTAAAATTGGACATGCCAAATAACCTTACCGTTGTATCGATAAGATTTCGGAATATTGTTAATTTAAATCATTTTTAAGGTTGATCTACAAAGACTTCTTGATGTTTTAACATGGCATGAATCCAGTGAATGAGTTTATTAGCACAGGCAATCATAGCAACCTTGTGAGGTTTGCCCTCGTTTCTTTTGCGATCATAAAAGACTATCAGTTTTTTATTGCGATTTTTGGCCAGGCCGCATTGCACAGCCGTATAAAGGGCCTGACGTAATCTTGATGATCCCCTTTTCGTGATGCGGTTGATGGCAGCCTTATATTTACCTGATTCGAAGACTGCTGGGTCTACCCCAGCATAGGCAGCCAGTTGCTTAGGCCGTTCAAACTGACCAATTCCCCCAATTTCGGAGATGATTGTTGCCGCAATCTTTTCCCCGATCCCGGGAATAGATCGAGTCAATTCATAGTCTTCAAAGGATTGAGCCAGTGTATCTATCTCCTTTTTTAACTTGGATAGGTGCTCTTGGTATTGAAAAAGCATCTGGATATACAGTCGCAAGCTGATAAGCTGACCTTGATTAACAGGATGTTGAAAGGGATTACGTTCTGCGGCATCTTTTAATTGAGCTGCTTTATGCAAAAACCATGCATAGGAACGCCTTGCCCCAAATTGACGCATCTCCATGGCCAAAGCCTGTTGAGAAACGTTTTGAGTATCCAAAGAAGTCGGATACTGCAGTAAGGTGTTCAACGAGAGGTCGCCATAAAGGTCACTAAAAACACCATGATATTCTGGGAAAATCTGATCCACAACAGCCTGAAACTGAAGCTTGATATCAACATAACTATTCGTTAAAGCGCTGTGCTGCCTGGTTAATTGACGCAGATTCAAGTATTGCTCGGTTTTCCTCTGAAAAACTTCCAAATCTTCTTTATAGTAAAGCTCACCCAGATGGAATGCATCAATTTTGTCCGTTTTTACTTTGCGCAAACTGGTTTTTTTGGCTTCAGAGGAAACCACTGGGTTAATCAAATAATATGTTATGCCGTGCTCTTCAAGAAATTGGAGCACAGGCTCATGATAGTGCCCCGTGGATTCAAAGATGACAGCCGGAGGTTGGCCAGAAACCCGTTCCACTTCCTGATAAAACTGATAAAAATCATGAAGTCCTTGTAAATCGTGTTTAAATTTAAAGCTTTGTTTATAAGCCTCTTTCCTTTGTAAAAAGGCTTGGACCTGGCTTTCTCCTTTTGCGATATCCAGGCCGATAACAGGGTCCATATGTGATCACAACTCCTTTAATAGATTCGCCGGTACGCCCCTATACCACTTGTAGTTTCATAGCTTCGCTTGTTATGCGGGATCATGTCCCAACCAGCCTCAAACATGTTTCTACAAGGAAGGGGTGGACAGTATTACGGACGGGATCAAGTCCCACGGGCCATTTCGTCCTACCCCGGCTTCCTCAATAATAAAACCTATTAAAAATAGGTCAACCAGTACAATGACTGGCTACCATATAATACGATCGGGCCTTATTGTCATATAGTTATTGGAAATTAAAGTTTAGTTTAAAGTGCTTAAGTTGTGTTGATTTATTGTGTAAATAAATCAACTTTTTTTGATCATTAAGGTTGCAATTTTATTTTATGAATAATATACTATTGATAAATCAAAAAAAGTTGATGTTTTGCTTGGAGGTGAAAAAATGGAGTTAATTAAAAGTATAAATGAATTAGGCGAAGATGAGGCACTTGATTTTTATGAAAATATGTTCAATGCTTTGGCTGATAAAATTCGACTTAAAATTATAAATGAAATCAGTAAAAGCCCAGATAAGTATTTATGTGTTTGTGATTTAGAAGAAAAATTAGAGTTAAAGCAATCAAAACTATCTTACCACTTAAAGAAATTAGTAAATGCTAATATTCTGATTCCAGAAAAACATGGTACATGGAACTATTATAAAATTAATGAGAAACAAATAGAGGTTGTTTTATCTGAAGATACTTGTTGTAAAATTTTCTAATAGGTATCTTAGTTTTTCACCATATACATCAATAAATATTGATTTATATATCAAAAAAAGTTGATAAATAAGAGGTTAAGGAGTTATGATAATGACAGATTCAATTTTAGAGTTCATGAGAACTTTTTAATACTATTTTTTGAATTACTTGCCTTATTTATTGTTGTGAGTTTTATTGTGAGTTTCATTCAACAAGTAGTATCAGAAGAAAAAATTAAAAAATTTTTAAATCGTCCAAACAAAGCTGTTAATTATTTACTAGGGACATTCTTTGGGGCAATTACGCCATTTTGTTCATGTTCAACAATACCTATACTTGCAGGATTATTAAATGCTAAAGTCCCATTTGGACCTTCAATGAGTTTTTTAATTGCTTCGCCACTAATGAACCCTGTCATGATTTTTATGCTTTGGATGCTTTTAGGTTGGAAAATTGCGCTAGTATATTTTATCGTGCTAAGTATTTTTAGTATTTTAGTAGGGCTTTTATTTTCAAAAATTAATTTAGCAGAGACATATAAGGGTGTAACTGTTAAAGGAGATGGATTTTTCAGTAACAAACAAGGTTCCAGGGTTAAGCAAGCTTTAAATGATGCTTGGGCATTCCTTTATCCAATGCTTCCATACTTATTTATAGGAGTCTTTATTGGTGCATTTATTTACGGATTTGTTCCAGCAGATTTCATTACAAAATACGCCAGTGGTGATGGAATATTTTCCGTAATGATTGCTTCAGTTATTGGTATTCCAATGTATATTCGTCCTGAAACAATGCTCCCTATTGCAGAAGCCCTTGTATCAAAAGGTATGTCTATGGGTACTGTGATTGCTTTAGTTATTGGTGGTGCAGGTGCAAGTATTCCAGAAGTAGTTATGTTGTCTAAACTATTTAAAAAGAAATTTTTAGTGGCATTTATTTCAGCTATTTTAATTGTGGCTATAGGCACTGGCCTTATAGTTAATTCAATCTTTTAGGTTTAAAAAGAAAATAGTTTTACGCTTGCATTATAAAGTTACCCTTTTAAGGAGGTGATATTCATGGCAGAAAAAAAGTCTGGTTTTAAAAAGTTGTTCTCTAAACCTAATCAAGCTTGCTGTAGCGTTGAAATTGAAGAAGTCAAATCGACTGAAGATAGTTGCTGCGGATCGACAACGGAGAACACTGAAAAGCAGCAGAAAGAGGCGTAATAAGGGAAATTAGGACCTAGAACCATTGTAAAAAGGGCTTCATTGAGAAGTCCTTTTTTGATACTGTACAAATAGGCGTAATCAATCACAATTTATTTTTTAGATCATATCATTTGCATATATAAGCAAGTGATTATATACTAATAAACGAATAAGAAAGGTGGTGTATATATATGCTTAAAACTGCAATTGAAATGGATAAAGCTGCGATGATTTTCAAATTGTTGGGTGATAAAACGCGTTTAACCATGGTAAAAATACTTGATGCACATGATTGCTGTGTTTGTGAGTTTGTGGAGATATTCAAAGCAAGCCAGCCGTCGATCAGTCAGCACCTGCGAAAACTGAGGGATGTTGGGCTGGTGAAGGAAGAAAGAAGGGGACAGTGGATATTTTATTCGATTAATAAAGCGCATGAATATTATCCATTTGTTCAACAGCTACTTGAGCCGTTGCCTGACCAGGATGATAAATTAGAGCAATTGGAAGAAAGTGGCGGACGAATTACTTGTTGTTAATTGGGGGTTAAGGTTTTGTCATCAATGCTTATACTAGCAATTTTAATTTTTGTAGTAACGCTTGTTTTAGTTATCTGGCAGCCAAAGGGGCTGTCAATTGGATGGTCCGCAATCGGTGGTGCCATTATTGCCTTATTAGTTGGGGTAGTTGGATTTAGCGACGTCATAGAAGTAACAGAAATCGTATGGAATGCAACCCTGGCTTTTGTTGCGATTATTCTGATCTCATTAATATTAGATGAAATAGGGCTCTTTGAGTGGGCGGCACTACATATGGCCAGAATTGCAAAAGGCAACGGGATCAAGATGTTTGTCTATATCAGTATTTTAGGTGCAATTGTAGCTGCCTTCTTCGCAAACGACGGTGCAGCTTTGATATTGACACCAATTGTGCTGGCAATGGTTCGGAACTTGAATTTTACCGAAAAAATGATCTTTCCGTTCATCATGGCAAGTGGGTTTATTGCAGATACCACTTCCCTACCGTTCGTGGTAAGTAATCTGGTGAACATCGTATCCGCAGACTTCTTTGGTATCGGATTTGTGGAATATGCTTCCAGAATGATGATTCCAAACTTATTTGCACTGATAGCAACTATCACCGTATTGTTGATCTATTTCAGGAAAAGTATCCCGAGATCCTATGATGTATCCAAATTAAGCAAACCTGCAGATGCCATTAAGGATATGAGAATGTTTCGTCTATCATGGTATGTACTTGGGCTGCTAGTTATCGGCTACTTTGCAAGTGAGTTCATCAACCTTCCTGTTTCCATTGTTGCTGGTATTATAGCCATCTTCTTCTTGATTATGGCACGAAACAGTAGCGCAGTGGATACAAAAGCTGTTATTAAAGGTGCGCCATGGAATATCGTATTTTTTTCTATTGGCATGTATGTAGTGGTATATGGGTTAGGAAATGCTGGGCTTACTGATGCATTAGCTACCGTTATTCAAGCTGCAGCAGAACAAGGTTTATTCGTTGCTACGATAGCCATGGGCTTTATCGCTGCTTTCTTGTCATCCATCATGAACAATATGCCAACCGTGATGATCGATGCTATGGCTATCGCTGAAACAAATACTTCCGGTGCGATCCGGGAAGCACTGATTTATGCGAACGTAGTTGGGGCTGACTTAGGTCCAAAAATCACACCGATTGGATCCCTGGCAACGTTAGTATGGCTTCATGTGTTGTCGCAAAAAGGAGTGAAGATTTCATGGGGAACCTATTTTAAAACAGGAATCATTTTAACGATTCCAATCTTGTTCATTACCTTAATAGGACTGTATTTGACGTTATCGGTTTTATAAAGAAACATTTTCATTTAAAGACTATGTCATTGGGGAAGGACATGGTAAGATGAGAGGCTCATTCGTAGTTCCTAGATTATTAATTTTAGTGGGTGTGTTTTTTATCTCTGCAGGTGTAGGGCTAAGATATATAAACACTTATGTACCAATACTTGGGATTGTCGTAGGGATACTATTTTTCCTGCTAGCAGGGCATATTTCAAGATTATTTGGGAAAAAAGAAGAACAAATTAGAAAGGAGCATTAAGATGTCTAAGAAAATAATTTATTTCTTATGTACCGGTAATTCCTGCCGAAGTCAAATGGCCGAAGGTTGGGCAAAATACTATCTTGGGGAAGATTGGGAAGTTAAAAGTGCAGGAATTGAAGCGCATGGTTTAAATCCTAATGCAGTTAAAGCAATGAATGAAATAAGTATTGATATTTCTGATCAAAAATCAGAAGTTATTGATACGGAAGTTTTGAATCATGCAACGATGGCTGTTACGCTTTGTGGGGATGCAGCAGATAGATGTCCAACGACACCACCTCATGTGAAGCGAGAACACTGGGGTTTTGATGATCCTGCAAAAGCAGAAGGAACAGATGAAGAAAAATGGGCAGTTTTCCAACGAGTTAGAAATGAAATTGGGGAAAGAATTAAACGCTTTGCGGAAACTGGTGAATAAGTGATTAAAAGGCCGTGAGATGATCTCAAGGCTTTTCCAATCTTCACTATATAAGTATATAGTTATATAATGATGTAGAAGGAGGAATTTCAAATGAAAAAGGTAGAAATCTTTGATCCGGCAATGTGCTGTTCAACAGGCGTTTGCGGACCGAGTGTTGACCCCGATTTAACACGTGTAGCATCAGCGGTTTATTCTCTGGAACAAAAGAGTTTTGATGTTACACGTTATAACTTAGCTAATGACCCTGCAGCTTTTACAGATAACAAGGAAGTAAATCAAGTGCTTCATGAAAAAGGTGCCGATGCACTACCAATTACACTGTTAAATAATGAAGTCGTGAAAGTGGGCAATTATCCAACGAATGATGAACTAGCAAAATGGTTAGATGTAAAAGCAGATGAACTTCAACAAAAGCCACGAGTTGTTGTTCCAATTGATTTTAATTAAGTAGGGGGAGTTCTTGTGTATCAACCATTCAATCCAAAAGTAAATGTAGAAACACCATTTTTATTTTTTACTGGTAAAGGCGGCGTTGGCAAAACATCGGTAGCATGTGCAACAGCTGTATCTCTAGCGGATCAAGGAAAAAAGGTACTATTAGTTAGTACTGATCCAGCATCAAACTTACAGGATGTCTTTGAAATGGAGCTAACAAATGATCCAGTCTCCATACCAAGTGTCGATAACCTATTTGCATTAAATATTGACCCTGAAGAATCGGCAAGAATTTATCGTGAAAAAACAGTTGGACCTTATCGCGGGAAACTACCTGATTCTGTCGTTGCCACCATGGAAGAACAGCTTTCAGGTGCATGTACAGTTGAAATCGCGGCATTCGATGAATTTTCTCATTTGCTTTCTGATGAGAGTATACTGAATACCTATGACCATGTTGTATTTGACACTGCACCAACAGGACACACGCTTCGTTTGTTGGAGTTACCAACAGCATGGAATGGATTTTTAGAAGAGAGTACGCATGGTGCATCCTGTTTAGGCCCGTTGTCTGGCCTTGGAGATAAAAAAAGAGCTTATGCAGAGGCTGTTTTGTCGCTCTCAGACCAAGAGAAAACGACTTTAGTTTTGGTTTCCCGGCCTGATCAATCTTCATTAATAGAGGCAAACCGTGCTTCATCAGAACTGAGAGATATTGGTATTCAAAATCAGATGCTGATTGTAAATGGTTTACTCCAAACGTATCAACCAGATGATGAAGTTTCTACAGCATTTTATATGCGCCAGCGAAACGCATTAAAGGTAATGCCGGATGAACTAAAAGAAGTCGAAACATTTACGCTGCCATACGTATCTTATGCGTTAACAGGGATTGGGAACCTCAGGCAATGGGTTAGTGATGATCCATTACTTGAATCTGCATTAAATGAAAGTAGTATCGATATCGAAAAGATCCAGTTGCCGAAATTAAACAGTATTATAGACGATTTCTCATCAAAAGGCACACGTGTTATTTTCACGATGGGAAAAGGCGGGGTTGGTAAAACATCCATTGCATCCGCCATTGCAGTTGGTCTTTCGGAAAAAGGTCATAAGGTTCATTTGACCACGACAGATCCAGCAGCAAATCTGGCATATATGTTTCATGATGATGGTACGGTGAAAGAAAATTTATCTATCAGTAGTATTAATCCAACGGAAGAAGTAGAAAAATACAAACAGGTAGTACTCTCGAAAGTGGGAAAAGAACAGAATGAGGAAGGCCTTGCCTATTTAAAAGAAGATCTGGAATCACCTTGTACAGAAGAAATTGCGATGTTTCAAGCATTTGCAGAAGTTGTTGAAAGGTCAGATGACGAGATTGTAGTTATTGATACGGCACCAACAGGCCATACCTTGTTGTTACTTGATTCAACTGAAGCTTACCACAAGGAAATGAGCCGTTCTAAGGGTGAAGTTCCAACAAGTGTTAAAAAATTATTGCCTCGACTTCGTAACCCAAAAGAAACAGGAGTAGTTATTGTAACACTCGCAGAGGCTACACCAGTACTTGAAGCATCACGACTTCAAGAGGATCTCAAACGTGCACAAATCGTTCCGACATGGTGGGTAATCAATCAAAGTTTGTATGCAACTGGCACAACCGATTCGGTTCTACAAGGCCGTGCCGTTTCTGAAAAACAATGGATCCGCAAAGTTAACGAAGAGCTATCACACCAATGTGCACTGATTCCTTGGATGCATGAGGAAAAAATCGGCTATAACAATCTAAAAGAAATGATCAACGCGTAGCCCAGACTATAAAAGGTCTTTTCAATTTTTATTAAAAATTAAGGAGGAAATGAGAATGAATGTTACAGATGGAGCGAAACAAAAATTAGAAGTGATTTTCCAAGAAAAAGGATCGAAAGGCATACGTTTTTATTCAAATGGAGCCGGATGCTGTGGGCCTCAGGTTGGATTATCCTTGGATGAACCAAAGGATACAGACATTGTCCAGGAAATTAATGGGGTTAGGGTAGCTCTTGATCACGATATAAAAGATTCTGTAGCGGAATTAACACTAGACAACGATGAAACCCCAGAGGGATCACGATTTGCCTTACTGGGAATGGATCAATGCTAAAAACGCGTATTATATTTTCACAAAGGTATCGTATATTTAATTGAAAAATCAATAAAACTAATCCTATTTAACACCGTGGAGGTATAACATGAAAATCATCATAATAGGTTCCGTTGCTGCTGGTACTTCTGTTGCTGCAAAAGCACGGAGAAACGATGAACAGGCAGATATAACCTTGTATAACGCCGATTACGATATATCTTATTCTATATGTGGGATTCCCTACTTCTTAGGAGGAGAGGTAGATACGTTAGGGGCTTTAACGCCTAGAAGTGCTCCATGGTTTAAAAAGCGCTACAATGTTGATATCCATACACGTCATGAGGTAACAGAGATAGATCCAGAACAACAGAAGGTTAAAGTTAAAAATCTGGATACCGATGAAGTAATAGAAGATAATTATGATACGTTAGTATTCGCAACAGGAGCAACACCAATAGCACCAAGTATTCCAGGGGTCGAGAAAGATCATGTCTTCCAAATACGTACCATCCAAAATACTGCTGCAGTTGATACGTATATGAGAGATAACTCGCCTAAGAAAGTTACAATTGTAGGAGCTGGATTTATCGGCCTTGAGATGGCTGAACAACTCATCCAAAAGGGATTGGAAGTAACCATTGTCCAACGTAGTAATCAAGTGATGCCGCATTTTGATAAAGATATGGCGTATAGGGTGGAGGAACACCTAGAACCAAAAGGTGTTAATTTACTGTTGAATGAAGAAGCTACGGCCGTTTCGAACAATAGTGTCGAAACGAAATCAGGAAGAGTTATTGAATCAGATATGGTAATTTTAGCAGTCGGGGTTCGGCCAAACACAAAATTAGCAAAAGAAATTGGTGTAAAACTAGGGACTACTGGTGCCATAGCAGTCAACAGTAAAATGCAAACAAATCTTACTGACGTTTACGCTGTAGGAGATTGTGCAGAAAGCTTCTCTCTTATTACAGAAAAGCCTATTTATCGTCCATTAGGTTCTACAGCAAATAAAATGGGTCGTATTGCCGGAGACGTCATTACGGGAGGTGACCTAGAACACCGTGGTATATTAGGTACTGGTATCTTAAGAGTATTTGATTTAGCTGTAGGCCATACAGGTTTAAGTGAAAAAGAAGCCATAGAATCTGGTTATGATGTTGAGGTGCTTCATAATATTAAACCTGCAAGCGCAGATTATCTTGGAGGAAAAGAATTAGTTATTAAAGCACTGGCAGACAGAGAAACCGAGGGAATTTTAGGGGTGCAAATTGTTGGTATAAATGGCGTTGATAAAAGAATAGATGTATTTGCTACAGCTATTACGTTTAAAGCAAAAGCAGAAGACTTGTTCCATCTGGATCTTGCTTATGCACCACCTTTTAGTACGACGAAGGATCCGGTTATGTATACTGGCATGGCTTTACAGAATGCAATTGATAAGAAAAACAAACTTATTACCCCTCAAGAATTAAAAAATCGTATGGAAAGTGGAGAAAAAATACAAGTCATCGATACAAGAGCTGCCAAGCAATTTGAAGCTTCCAATGTAAATGGAGCAATTAATATTCCAATGGCCAATTTACGAACAGAAGTTAAAGAACTTGATCCAGAAAAACCAACAGTTACTTATTGCAATAGTGGAGTAACTGGTAATGCAGCACAGAACGTTCTAAGAAATATGGGCTTTAAAGAAGTATATAACTTATCTGGTGGAAATAAGAATTATCAGATTTTTAATAAAGGAAAAGAACAAAATTGAAAAATATCATAGTGTAAGAAGAAGTAGGAAGTCATACAGCACTTCCTGCTTTTTTTACTAAATCAATCGGGTGCGAGTGCGGCTGAGCATAGGTCGTATCATATAACGGGTGGGATTCCCGTCGAGTAAGAACTAGCCATTCACTCGTAGCGAGTTTTGGAGGGCTAAAGGTAACTTTAGCTTTAAGCGTAGACAGTTAGGTGGCGGGCCGAAAGCCAACTGGTTGAAGGGATTGAGCTCCATAATGTTTGCAAATCGAGAGGGCTGATGCTTTTCGCGCTGCAGAAAGCTACATTTTATCTTTCGTTAAAGGCAAGAAGGATAAAACCTCTCTGGAGTCATAGACCTTGGCACGTCATACATTGATATGATGCGGCAACTCAGGAGACCCTGCCGGTCTTTTCTTTAGAAGAGTATGGTGTACAAGCGATAAAAAGCAAGGAAGCCAAATGCCGTGCAGGGAGTCGGATAGCAGCGTAGTAGCAATGAAGTTGGGTAATGCCGATGGAGGAAAGGCTAGCTACCAGTTATCAATCTTATTAGGGACACATTTACTACACACAGAGGTAGGTTACATTAAATGGAAACAAAACTACTAAGGATAGCAGAGTTTTTGTGAATGATAACTAGGAGGAGCCGTGTGCGTTAATAGCGCACGCACGGTTCTTTGAGGGGGGGAGGAATACGATCTACCGTAAAGGTGGAGAGTTCCTCTTCTACTCGACTTGCGTAATTTTATGTGTGGCTCAGTGTGGATTTAAAATAAAGTTGCGATGTTTGTAAAAAAGTTTAGAAGTTTTACCCCTTTGGATACAATTTGTCTAAAGGGGCTTCTTATGATAAAAGTAATATAAGGTTATACCGCAAACGGGCCAAATTCTTTAATAAGTGATTGACAAAAAACACCATTACACGATACAATGTAATAGTGAAATGGAGGTGGAAATAATGGCTGAAAACTGGTGTACACCAAAACCAAAACTAACGGAACGCCCCTTGTTAGATACAGATAACTCTGAGGGTTTAAGTGAGACCTTTAAAATACTTTCTAATGGGACACGGCTTAGAATATTGCATACTTTGATTCGAACACCAAATTTATCTGTTAGTGAGGTGACTGAACAGCTTGAAATGAAACCTCAAGCCATTTCCAACCAACTTCAACGATTGGTTGATAAAGGCATCGTCCGCAGTAATCGGGAAGGCAATTTTATTCGGTACCGAATTGTTGATAATTGCGTCGTTAGTCTTTTAGATCAAGGTTGGTGTTTAACCGAAGATTTACCTAAATAATAAGGAGGAGTTTGGTATGGAAAAATGTGTGAGACCAAGCTGTAATTGTCTTCTTGGTGAAAACAAAGTAGACATAGAAGGAAAAGTTTATTGTAGTCAAGAATGTGCAGACAACTGTACTGATGAAGTTTGCGAGTGCAAAGATTGTAGCTGTACTACCGCATAATAAAGCATATGACTAAAGATAACAAAAAATCTATCAACTGTTTCGAGTTAAGTTTTTAGATAGTTATAAGTATTAAAGGAATAGGTGATGGAGTTCACCATAACCGTCTGTATGAAGACTAATGACTCCTGTCAAAGATAATAGGGATATCTATGTCTTTTGGCAGGAGTCTTTTTAAAACTGCAAAGTATAAAGGTGATTAAATTGAAGTTATTGTTAGTGATGATTGGTGGTTTTTTTGGTGCTATGCTTAGGTTTGCTTTGGGTGAATGGATACGTATAAACAATGAATTCCCTCTAGGTACCTTTTTAATCAACATTATTGGATGTTTTTGTCTAGGGTGGTTTTTAACATTCGTAAGCCAAAAGGGACAAATAAGACCTGAGTTTACGCTGTTAATTGGGATAGGATTTATCGGCTCCTTTACAACATTCTCAACCTTTTCGGTAGAGACCCTTAACTTATTTCAGAAAGGTCTTATATTTATGGGGATACTTTATGTATTAGCTAGCACAGTATTAGGGTTAGTACTGGCGTTTTTAGGTTATAAATTAGCATTATCCAAAAGAAAGAGCAGGTGATGTAATATGATTTGGGTTATAGGAATAGGTGGTTCTTTAGGTGCCGGAGTTAGATTTATAGTAGGAAACTTGATTAGTAAAGGAACACAAAAAGAAAATCCATTTCCAGTGGGGACTTGGATAATAAACATCACAGGTTCATTTTTACTCGGATTAATTACTCAGCTTCACCTTTCAAGCCATATCAGCGAGTGGTTATGGTTTTTTGGGGGTGTTGGTTTTTGTGGTGCATATACAACATTTTCAACTTTTGGAAACGAAACCATAAAGCTAATACAATCAAACAAAATAAAATTAGCAACCATATACGTTGTTACATCAATTATAGTAGGTGTTATTTCAGCAACGGTTGGTTTTTATATTTAGGTTTAATAAGTATCTTAACCGCGCAATTGGACAAAAAGAACAGTCGAATCTTGTGCTAATGGATGCTTTTCTGGGATAACAGGAAAGCCCATACATAACAATCAATGGAGCGCGATACCCGAATAAATATGTGCCGTAATACGAAGGGCGCGATAACCGAATAAATATGTGCAGCAATAGGGCTATTTCCTTTGTAAAAATGCTTGGACCTGGCTTTCTCCTTTGGCGATATCCAGGCCGATAACTGGGTCCATATGTGATCACAACTCCTTTAATAGATTCGCCGGTACGCCTCTAATATCACTTGTAGTTTCATAGCTTCGCTTGTTATGCGGGATCGCATCCCAACCAGCCTCAAACATGTTTCTACAAGGAGGGGGTGGACAGTATTACGGACGGGATCGGTGTCCCACGGGCCAGATCGTCCTACCCCGACTACCTCAAGCATAAAACCTATTAAAAATAGGTCAACCAGAAATGTAAAATGATTGGCTGACCTTATAATACGAAGGGCCAGATTGTGGAAGAAAGTTTTCACACATTCATGTAGAATAAAAATAATTGAGGTTATGATTAAAAGGGAGTGATAATCATTACTGGGAAAATTATACTAAGCACGTTTATTGTTTTTGTTGCAATAATATTAAGTTTCATATCAAAAAGTTTAATTTCAACTGTTTCTTTTTGGGTACTATCGTGTCTTTCAATATATTTATTGTTTGGGGAAAGAGGCAAGGAAAATTCACCATAGAAAGATTTTCTTATTACGCTAACGGGCGCCGTTCGACAAGCTATGCTATAAGCGCTTTGAAGCGTGAAATGCAGCGGATTACTTATAGTTAATCCAAACTTTACAACGGAGGATGGGAATGAAGGAACCATGTTTCCCGAAACCATCCCGTCAATACTCCTGCTTGCGTCATGACTGGCAGGTCATGGGGTTTGAAGTACAGGTAGATTCGGCAGAACGAAGGCTGAAGCCACTCCGTAGGAGAAGGTATGCCAACTGATATGCCGCGCGGCTGAAAAACTGGATATGGTGAGAATGGTTTCAGCGAAATGAAACTGACGAATAACCGAATATACAGGTCTAAAGTTTGAACATAGGGAAACTTATGTCCTATCTAGCGATGGGGTGAGTGGTGTGCAGTAAAAATGCGCCCTATGAAACACGCTATACCGGACAAAGGCGGTATCCAGCTCACAGGCTTCCAGGGGAACACCTAAGTTCAGTACGGATAGCTAGGTTGTAAGGGACTTGGAAAACAAGGAACGTTGAAACAAGGACTGTCATCCGAAACGGTTGCTATAAGGCTTATGCCAAAAAGCATTTATCCTTGCGAGGGTAGGGGCATGACTGACGAAGTTCCTGTAATGGGAATGGAGGAACAGCCCCAAGTCTAATGAAATGAAAAGTTATTTTCCACACGTGCATTGCACCGGTCGGGTAGGAACGTGGGAACATCACTCCAATAGGAGGGATGCCACAGTGCAAGCTTTGCGATATTGGGATTACTACGATATGACGGAAACGTTTACGGATCTGTATGATAAAAGTTTGAATCAACAAGCTTTTTCACATCTTTATGATGTTATCACATCAAGAGAAAATATCTTGCTTGCTTATCGTACTATCAAGTCCAACAAAGGGTCTAAGACACCTGGAACGGATAGAAGAACGATAAGCGATATGAAAAAATGGTCTGAGGAAAAACTTATGATGGAAATCCAAAACCAGCTAGAAAACTATTGTCCGAAAAAGGTTAGACGAAAATGGATTGAAAAAGATAATGGAAAGTGGAGACCCCTTGGCATCCCTTGTATGTTAGATCGAATCATTCAACAATGTTTTAAACAGGTACTTGAACCGATTGCGGAAGCCCAGTTCTATAATCATAGTTACGGATTTAGACCATTACGTTCTGCGCATCACGCCATGGCAAGAATTCAATTTCTAATCAATCAAGCCCATTTTCATTTTGTGGTGGATATTGATATAAAGGGATTCTTTGACCATATTAACCATACATTACTTATTAAGCAACTATGGAATATGGGAATTCAAGACCGAAAGGTACTAGCTTGTATTGCCAAAATGCTCAAAGCTGAAATAGATGGTGAAGGGATACCATCTCAAGGCGTTCCACAGGGTGGATTGTTATCAACTTTACTTGCAAACATTGTGTTGAATGACCTCGACCAGTGGGTTGCGGGACAGTGGGAGTTCTTCCCTCTTTCCAAATCCTTTCAATCTAGGACTGGTGAAACACTAGCCAAAAAGCGTACTAATCTGAAAGAAGGCTATCTCGTACGCTATGCGGATGATTTTAAAATCTTATGTAAGGATGGAAAAACAGCTCAAAAATGGTATCATGCCGTAAGGCTATATCTCAAGGACCACTTGGGACTGGACATTTCGCCCGAAAAATCACAGATAGTGAATTTGCGAAAGAGAGAATCCGAATTTCTAGGATTCACCATCCGGGCTGACGTAAAGGGTAAAAAACGTGTTGCACGCACCGGCATTAAAGCGAGTAAAAAACGTAAAATCAAAGAGGAGGCAAAGAAACTAATTCGAAGAATTAGAACCTCTCCTTCGGCGATGAATGCGTTGCTTTTCAATAGTTTTGTTTTGGGAATTCATCAATATTTCAAAAGGGCTACCAAGGTTAATCTCGAGTTTTCACGTCTTGCCTATGATTTAGGTGCGTTCATCTACAATCAGCTTAGACCAGTAGGTAAATATGGTCACCCAGCTAATCCGCCACCAACTTATAAAAAAATGTATCTTAATAGATTTAAAACATTTCAAATCGCTGGTGTATATCTATTTCCACTTGCGGATGTAAAAACTTTGAATACCTTTGGGTTTACTCCAAAAATGACGCCCTTCACGGAAGAAGGAAGGAATATGATACACAAAAAGTTGCGTTCGGACATCCAAAGTGAAATAGGCTTACTCATGAAATCAACACTTCCAAACCGAAGTATTGAATACATGGATAACCGAATCAGCAGGTACAGTATGAAGATGGGAAAATGTGAAATCACAGGCGTGGAATTGTCCGCGGCTGAGGTTCATTGCCACCATTATGTACCTTTAAGTCTTGGCGGAAACGACCAATTTGATAACCTTCGTATCCTGCATAAAGGGATACACAAGTTAATTCATGCCACTAATAAAAAGATGATTGATGGACTTATAAAAGAGTTTCAGCTTACTGGAGACATGATAAATAAAGTCAATCGTTTCCGTAGGAAATGTGAGCTTGAAACAATTTGAAAATCTCAAACAATAAGTAACGAGGAACTTATAACTCAGTATATTTTGTTAGATGGAACGCGGAGTGCGGGGAAACCTGCACGCTCCGTGTGGAGCAGGGGAAAAGCTGGAGATGACTTCAAATGCTTACCTATTGCTGACTAATCAGGAATAAGTATTTATCCTTCAAACGAATGAAAGGATCAGATGGAGGTGGCTTAGCGGAGGAATCAATATGTTTAAAAATAGTATCATTATTGCAGTGATATTTTTTGCTGTATTTACAATCAAGGATTTAATTTTTAATGAAAAAATACAGTGGATAGATAATATTGTACTTTTTGTTTTGACATTCTTGACTTATTTTTTATGGGTATGGTGAAAAAACCATATGATTGGAATAGAAATAAAAAACAAGATAGTGTTGATCTTTCTGTCGCAACCAGGCGCTTATCTGGAAGGTAGAAGGACTGGAGCATAATAACTAGAGAGAAGGGGTTGTTTTGATTAGTCTCTTGGAAAACATTTATGGAGCATCTATAGCAGTACTACTTATATGTGCATTCATTTTTTATAAATATCTAAAAGGGATCAAACGGGAGAGAAAACTCACTCCCTTTGAATTTACTATGTTTTTAATAACTCAATTTGCAGTATTTCTATGGTTAGCCAGCTTTCTTCTTCTTAATTATGGAGTTTGAATTGACCTATAAATTACTAGACAATACCAGCTAAAATCAGAAAAAAATATTACGATCGGGCGCAAATCCGGAATAAAGGACAGCGCCCAAATTTCCATTGTAGGGCCATATTCTTGAAGAACTAATTAATTTATTAAACTTATCGAGAATGCCACAAGGTAATCTCTCAATCACTTTTTGCCAAAAGGTATGGCTATTCTGTTCCAGAGATTTACTACATTTATCATCATAACTATTCCTGTATATTCTTTATCTGAGAAGTGCTTCGTTATTTTGCTGTAAAAGTCGTCCGTAATTTTATTTTGAGCTATTAATGTTATTTTTTCTGCCAACTCCAAGCATAGGCGTTCTTTTTCTGAAAAAACATCTGTCTGTCTCCAGTTGTTTAGTGCAGAAATCCTCTTGTTTTCACCAAGTTTTATTGCCTTTTTTGAATGTAAATTAATACAATAGGAGCAACCATTAATTTGTGAAATCTGGAGTTTCATCAACTCTGAAAATCCTTTGTCTAATGTTATCTTTCTTGTTAACGATTCAAGTTTCACTACAACGCTCAACATTTTTGGTGCCAAAACCATATTAGTTTATACTTTTATTCATAAGGCACAGCTCCTCATCAATTTTTTGGTCTTCATTAATAAGACAAAATAGAGAAGCGATTTGTGACATTAAGGAACAAAAATATGCGTTAACTTGTTTGGGTTTGAAACAATATAGATTCTCTGTATTTTTTCTGATTTGGGTCTAATTCAAAACAGACAACTCTGAGCGGGTGTCCATCTTTTACTTGTAGGATTCCTTTTTGACCATTAACCACTACAGGGAGAAGTTCTCCTATGATGCCTGTCTTATTAATAACGCCTTTAAGAAATGCCAGTACGCGATGTTTGTTTACAATTGGATATAGAGCAGAAGGCACCTTTCCTCCGCCGTCTGTAACAAGGACAACATCTTCGGAGAGAACGTCAATAAATTCTTCAACATCTCCTGTCTTTGAAGCTTCTATGAAAGATTTCGTCAGGGAAACCACTTGTTCCGTATTTTGTAAATGAACAGGTAAATCATTTTTTAATTTTTGTTTAGCACGACTGTAGATTTTACGGCAGTTGGCTTCCGATTTTTCCAGTACCTCAGCAATATCCTTATAGTTATAACTGAATGCTTCTCTTAGTACGAATACGGCTCTTTCTAAAGATGACAGACGTTCCATTAAAACGAGAAAGGCATAAGAGACTGTCTCCTCTTTTATGATCTTATTTAAAGGCTGTTGTGTTGAGCCGATATTGGGTTCAGGTAACCATGGACCAGTGTAGATTTCTCTTCTGTGACGTGGTGAATTTAAAAAGTTGAGGCAGCGGTTTGTTACCATTTTTGCAAGATACGCTTGGAGGTTTTTAACTTGACTGGTGTCAATCTTAAGCTCCAAAAATAAATCATGAACGATATCTTCTGCGTCAGTAACTGATCCAAGCATGCGGTACGCAATAGAAAAAAGAAACGGTTGATAAGTCTTATATAATGTCTCCAAGTCCATGACTGCATCACCTATTTCTAAAAGTTACCTTAAGTTTATACTAATTTAATTTTATACGATATATTAATTGAAGACCATCTTATCGGTTTTTAACTAACGGGCGCTATAACCGAATAAATATGGGCAACAATAGAGCCATTATCTGGAATAAGAAATAAAGAGCTAATGTAAAGAGAATAGGAAAATTTCACATACCAAAGGTTGTTATTGATAATGCTGGTCCAGTTGTTTGAATTTGTTAAGTACGTATTTGAATACAACTGCTATTATAATATAAGGAAAAAATGAATAGACATGCTCCCAATGGTAGGGTTCATATATCTGTAACCACACCAAAAGTGGTTCCAACATAAACGCGAAAACAAAAGCATTTATTGTTGCAGCAATTAAAAAAGCTTTCCATGTTTTAAAATACTGGTAAACCATCATATAAATAATAGGCATTTGCAGTTTGTGTATTTCGATAGTTAAAGGTACAGGTGTTAACGTATTTGGATAATGCCATAATCCTAATGAAACACCTATTGTATCCCCCATTATTGCTATAGTTGCTACCATAAATCCGTACGTGATAATCTCGAAAATTCTTTTTTTATCTAGAATAATGAACCATACAATAAAAAGACCAATGGTTGTAACTAAAAGAACCCACCAACTAAAGGTAAATAAGGTCTCATTCAACCAATACTCTATTCTTGTATCTCTAAACTGCTCGGTTAATTCAATAACATCTTGCCAAGTAGGTTGCATCCTGCCTCCCTCCTAAGTTGGAATTATTATTAATGAATGATTTGACGCCCACTTATGATGGATGTAAAAAATAATAAATAAAATCCAGTCAGCAGCATATGAGAAACCTATGTTCCACCATAAGCCATGCTCAATAAAGCCAATATACAAAAAAAGTAGCTCAAGTAATATTGCGAATATAGACCAATAAAATATATGGCGTGTAACTGATAAAACTGTTTGCTTTTTGGGTAATGACTGAAGAAAAAAATAGATAACTACAAAGTATAATCCAAATCTATTCAATAATTGAATATAAAATAGTTCTATCTTTGTTCCTGGATAGTGCCATAAAGGATAAACAAACATCATCAAATCGGTAATCAAAGCTAAAATAATACCTACGTACCCTGTTAATACAAACAGTGGGAATTTCTTTTTATTAGAAAAAGAGAAAAATGCTATCCAACTTATTATAAAAGTGACTGTTCCAATGAGCACTAAATAAGCACCTTCTCTCATCAGTCTGCCTTGTACCAATTGTTAATGATATCTTTTTACAATAACTCGAAAATATACTTATTAGCGTTTTAATGCTGAGACTATTCTATAAACGGGAGAGTTTCTTTAACTCTTTATCCCTATACATATTCCCCCAAAAAAGGAAGGATAATTTAAAACTTGCCCTCTAGAGGAATTGATTTATGAATACGCAGTCCAATGTGGAATTAAGCTCGGCAGAAATCGCAAGTCTTTGGAGAAATTATCAAAGTGATTCAATGGCTATACAGTATTATTAGTTATGCATTGAGCCAGGTTGAAGATGAAGACATACGCTCCGTGCTGGAGTTTGCTTTAAATCTATCCCACCAACACGTCCAATTTATCCAAAATCTGCTCACCAATGAACAAATTGCTGTACGCAATGGGTTTACAGCACAGGATGTGAATTTAAACGCACCAAGATTATTTACCGATGATTTAATCTTATTGAGACAGAAATGTGTGAGATGTTTAATATATATAATACACAGGGTAGAGTACTACAAATATTAAGAAGGGAAAGGAGAGGAGCAAAATGACAAACGAAGATAAGAATAAAAAGCAAAAACAGCTGGATCAAGACCGAGTAAAAGATCAGGATCAAGCATTAACAACCAATCAAGGATTAAAAATGGCGGAAGACGAATTTTCCTTGAAGGCAGGTGAGCGAGGATCAACACTTTTAGAAGATTTTCATTTCCGAGAAAAAATGACTCATTTTGACCATGAGCGCATTCCTGAACGTGTGGTACATGCCAGAGGATACGGAGCTCATGGTGAATTCGAGTTATATGAATCATTGGCTCCTTTCACGAAGGCGAATTTTCTAACGGAAACAGGTAAAAAAACACCTGTTTTTGTACGATTTTCTACGGTTCAAGGTTCACGTGGATCTTTTGAATTAGCTCGGGACGTACGGGGATTTGCAACCAAATTTTATACAGATGAAGGAAACTTTGACCTTGTCGGCAATAATATGCCTGTTTTCTTTATGCAAGATGGCATTAAATTTCCTGACTTTGTACATGCGGTAAAGCCGGAACCTCATCATGAGATGCCACAGGCTGCGACAGCGCATGATACATTTTGGGATTGGATCGCCAATAATCAGGAATCTGCACATATGGTAATGTGGGCCATGTCTGA
This sequence comes from Virgibacillus sp. NKC19-16, assembly GCF_021560035.1. Lineage (NCBI taxonomy): Bacteria > Bacillati > Bacillota > Bacilli > Caryophanales > Bacillaceae > Virgibacillus > Virgibacillus salidurans. The sequence continues at coordinate 796,085 of NZ_CP074373.1, forward strand.
TCGGGCGATCCCAAGAAGCTACCGAATGATGGAGGGATTTGGGGTCCATACATTCCGGCTGGTGAACGAACAGGGGCAAGCTTTTTTTGTCAAATTCCACTGGAAACCTGTTCTCGGCGTCCATTCTGTGATTTGGGATGAGGCACAGAAAATTAATGGGGATGACCCGGACTTTCATCGCCGTGATTTGTACGAATCTATTGAACAGGGAAATCATCCAGAATTTGAGTTAGGGGTCCAAATCATCAATGAAGAAGATGAATTTAGTTTTGATTTTGACATTTTAGATCCAACGAAAATTTGGCCTGAGGAAGATGTGCCTGTAAAAATTATTGGAAAAATGACCCTGAATCGCAATGTTGATAACGTTTTTGCAGAAACGGAGCAAGTTGCATTCCACCCAGGAAGTGTTGTTCCAGGAATCGACTTTTCTAATGATCCGCTCTTGCAGGCACGTCTGTTTTCTTATACAGATACACAGCTTATTCGACTTGGAGGGCCAAATTTCCATGAACTGCCGATTAATCGACCGGTTTGTCCATTCCACAATAATCAGCGTGATGGATATGGACGTAAGACAATAAACGTGGGGCAGGTGAGTTATCATAAAAATTCACTTGCCAATAATACACCGAAGCCTGTCAGTGAGGAAGAAGGTGGATTTAGTCATTATCAGGGAAAAGTAGAGGGCCGCAAAGTCCGCGCACGGAGTGAGAGCTTTACAGATCATTTCTCGCAGGCAATTTTGTTTTGGAATAGTATGAGCGATGTGGAGAAACAGCATATTATCAATGCATTCAGCTTTGAACTTGGAAAATGCAAAGAAATGACTATTCGTGAACAAGTATTAGAGATGTATTCGAATGTGAGCCATGAACTGGTATCCAGTGTCGCACAAAATTTAGGTATGCAAGCACCAAAGAAAAAAGAGATTACGTATACGAAATCATCACCAGCATTAAGCCAAGCAAATACAACTTATAAAACAGATACGCGCACAGTAGGGGTTATTGCTGCAGATGGCTTTCCAGAAGAGCTGCACAGAGTAATAAATGAACTGAAACAAGCAAATATCATCCCTCAGATTGTCAGTGATCACCAAGGCAGGATTCAAGGTAAAGACGGATCAGAGCTGACGGTTGATGATACATTTCAAACATCAGACTCTGTCCTATTTGATTCAATTCTAATCACAAATAAGGAAGGGAAAACATCCTTGTTCAGTAAAGAAGCACCTTATTTTGTGAAAGAAGCTTTTCTTCATTATAAACCAACTGGTGCAATCAAAGAAGGGACAAATATCATCCAAGACTTACAGATTTCTGGTGAATCTGGTGTTGTGAAAGATGATAGCAAACAATTTATTGAAGCGATTCGTAAAGCAAGATTCTGGGACCGCTCGGGAAAGAAATAAGTAAAATGACCTGTTGTGACTTTTAAAAAGTCACAACAAAGTAACTAAAAAAATGTTTATCAATAAAGAGATACAAATCGTTGTGTTGGCTCGGTGTATGTAATAAAAAATGCAGTAATGAATATAAGAGCAGGAGTTTGGTATAAGGGCGGCATGATGTAATAGTCGCTCAATAAATATTGTCCAATCAATGATTTTAAGGGTTATAAGGGCGCTTAAATCCTTAAAACCTCACATTAACCTCACATTTTTATAAATTTATGTTTGAAAGGGTGTTTTCGTAAAAGTTACTAACCTTTACGAAAACACCCTTTTTCATTTTTTTGGTCATATGAGTGTAGATTTTCAATTTCGTTTGCGGGTCGTCGTGTCCTGCCCCTTCCATAACCGTTAACCGTTGCAAGATCAACACCAGCTTCAGCAAGCATGCTTATATGAGTATGTCGAAAGATGTGGTGTCGCTTTCTTTTCAATGTTTGTGTATTCCAACAGTCTAGCCATTCGGGTCACAAACTCATTAAATCACATTACAGGCGTCAGAAAAAGATCAAAATAAAATATCGAAGTGAACTAGAGCATGATGGCAACGTTGTTTTTTGCCGGGCAAATGGATATACATGGTCGAATGTAATGCGCTTTCCAGAGTTTTCGTCGATTTTATTTTCATCAATTGTTCGGACGGCGTCTTGTACACGCTTTTTGGCTTCTCATTGTGTCTTAGCTCGTCGGGTTATGTTAAGATCTAGCTTATTAAATAATCTTTGAGAAATGAGCACGATGATTAGAAATTAACAGTAGAAAATGATCAAATTGTTTTATAAAAATTTTATATGATTTCACGAATGGAGAGTCCGTTTTGATCAATCTTTATTTTAAAGCTACAGATGGACAGCATGTTTGCTGCAAAAGGCATACCCAAATGAATTTTATGAATTAAATTTTGTGAAAGCATACAAAATATCTAGTTTCCTTTATAATGGGGACAGGATATTTTTATACATAAAGACTGGACGGTGGAATATGTCAAAAATTTTTATAATCGAAGATGATATGCCACTTTTTAATGAGCTTAAGGCAAGGCTGGAAGAATGGGATTACAGTGTGCACGGGGTCACTGACTTTGGAAATATATTAAATGATTTTATCAATATTGAACCGGATTTGGTCATTATCGATATTACGCTGCCCAAATACGATGGTTTTTACTGGTGTCGACGTATCCGGGATATTTCAAGCCTCCCAATCATCTTTCTGTCATCCAGGAACCATCCGACAGATATGGTGATGAGTATGCAGATGGGCAGTGACGATTATATTCAGAAACCCTTTAATTTTGATGTGCTCGTTGCGAAAGTGCAGGCATTGCTGAGACGTGTCTATCAGTATCAGAATCAGGATATTGACGTTGTTAGATTCAGGGATGCAGTGTTTGACTTTAAAAAGCTGACCGTCATGAGAAATGACGACGAAATTCATCTGACCAAAAATGAATCATTCATATTATCTGTCCTGATCCATGACATCAATCAGGCAGTAACGAGGGGAGCGCTCATTGAACAACTGTGGGATGATTCCAGATTCATTAGCGACAACACACTGACTGTGAATGTGACCAGGATCAGGAAGAAGCTTGAAGGTATAGGTCTGAAAGATGCAATCATTACCAAAACAGGCCTCGGTTATATGCTTAAGGAGTGAGGTTCATGTATATCAGACAAACGGTGCCATGGATGATTCTTTTTATCGTGTTTAATCTTTCAATCCTATTACTCGGGATTTTGGATACTGAAATCCCCATCCTCTCCGTGATATATATCTTTATCATCAATACGGTTATTTTGTCTTTATTCCTTATGTGGGACTTTTTCAGGGGCAGAAACTACAGGTTGGAGTTAATGAATATTGAAAGAATTGATGAAACGGACAGTCTGCCGGCTCCTGCGACTCCTTATCAGAAAAGGCTGGATGCTCAACTGTCAGTTATGAAGAAATTTCACAATGACATGCTGGAAAGTGAAACCAAAAAGACAGAAGAAAATCTGGATGAACTGACAAGATGGATACACGATATGAAAATGCCGATGACCACGATGAAATTGAAGATAGATGATCTGGATGAAAAGGAAAGGTCAGGGATGGAAGAGGAATGGCTCAGGCTGGATGCCGCGCTGAATGAAATGCTTTATGAGAAAAGACTCACGAACATCAGCAACGATCTATATATTGAAAGTGTTGAGATTGAAAATGTCATTTCAAATACGATCAGAAAATTGAGGGCAATCTGTATTGAAAAAGGGATCGGGTTCGATATGGATCTGCATGTCACCCAAATAGAGACAGATTTGAAGTGGTTCTCTTTTATGGTGGATCAGATCATCGGCAACAGCGTCAAATACTCTGGGGACAGCGACATTACAATATCCAGCTATTTGAGGGAAGGATGGCCGGAGCTTGAAATATCAGACGCCGGAAGAGGGATCAGAGCTGAAGATATTCCAAGGATATTTGAAGCAGGTTTTACTTCCACCAGTGACCATGGAGACAGGGAAGCAACGGGTATGGGGATGTATCTTACGAAAGAAGTGGCGGACGCAATGGACATCGTGATAGATGTTAAATCCCGATACGGGGAGGGAACCACAACAATTCTTACATTCCCTAAAAAGAATAAATTTCAGGAGATGAAGACCATGTGACAAAAATGTCACATGGTCTTGTGCATATGTCACAAGAATCAAAGGAAATAGAAGAATCAAAGGAGTAAGATAAGGATATAACAACAACGGAGGTATCGTTATGATTCTTGAAGCAAAAGATATTAAAAAATCATATGGCAACAGACTGAACAGAACTGAAGTGTTAAAAGGAATTGATCTCAATATTGAACAGGGAGAATTCGTTTCGATTATGGGCGCATCCGGTTCAGGGAAAACGACATTGCTGAATGTGCTGAGCTCCATCGACAGAGTGACAAACGGTCATATTTTTATGGAAGGACAGGATATTACAAATCTAAAAGATAAAAAGCTTGCCGATTTCAGGAAGAATGATCTCGGTTTTATGTTCCAAGAATATAATCTGCTCGACACGTTGACTGTAAAAGAAAATATATTACTACCGCTTTCAATCAGAAATATGAAGAAGGCGGATGTTGAAAAACAATTTGAACTCGTTGCAGGTGAGCTTGGAATATACGATTTAAAGGGTAAATATCCGAGTGAAATTTCCGGCGGGCAGCAGCAGCGTACAAGTGCCGCAAGAGCATTCATCCATCAGCCGAAAATCATATTTGCCGACGAGCCGACAGGGGCGCTGGATTCCAAATCCGCCAGCAACCTGCTCAGAAAACTGCAGCAGTTGAACAGCATAAGTAACTCAACAATTATGATGGTGACCCATGACGCCACTGCTGCGAGTTACTCGGGCAGGGTCATTTTCCTGAAGGACGGTCTTGTCTATTCAATGCTCAGAAAAGGTGAGCGTTCGCAGGAAGACTATTACAAGGAAATCATGAATACCCAGAGTGTGCTTGGTGGTGTCGGCGTTGAGTCTTAACTCCATAATTCTGAAAAACTTCTTCAAGAACCTGAAGAACTATACGTTGTATATATTTGCCCTTGTATTCGGTGTTGTACTCTATTTCTCATTAGTACTTATGTCTCAGGATGAGAGTGCTGCAAAAGAATTGACATCCAGTGACTTGAGGACCTCCGGATTTATCGTCGGGTCAGTGCTGTTGGTTGTCATCATCGTTACGTTCGTCATGTTTGCCAACTCAATTTTCCTGAAAAGAAGAAACAGGGAGCTTGCACTGTTTCAGCTGATCGGGCTGACGCGCGGGAAAATATTCAGGATACTTATATTGGAAAATGCGGTCATTTATTTTGGCAGCCTGATTATCGGTATTGCTTTTGGATTTCTGGTGTCCCGTATCCTGCTCATGATCTTACTCAGGATGATGCAGATAGAACTTTCTGTAGGGATGAGCTTTTCAATGGAAGCGGTCATCCAGACGGCCATACTATTCGTATTCATATTTGCGCTGTTGATGGCACAGAACTTCATCTTTTTGAAACGAACACGTCTCATTAAAATGCTTACGCTTGACCAATCCAGTGAATCAAACTACAGAGGGTTGGGAGCAGGTACTGTAATACTTGGCATTCTGGGTCTGGCGATGATCATTTCAGGTTACTGGCTGTCAGCCAACATGCTTGATTTCGGGGCTCTATTCTTCCTGTTGATGTTTGGGGTCCTTTTCCTGACCATCGCCGGTACTTATATTACATTTAAGTTTTCTGTCGCATTCGTTCTGAATATGATCAGAAAATCCAAAAATGGTCACGTTAATGTGAATGATGTTCTGTCGCTTACCAGCATCATGTTCAAGATGAAGTCCAATGCATTCCTACTAACTCTAATCAGTGTGATCAGTGCACTCAGTATGGGGATGATGTCACTTTCATATATCTCTTATTACTCAGTGGGACAGTCTGTCGATACTTCTGTTCCAAATGATTACATTTTTTATGAAGAAGGGGATATGCAGTTCTACAGTGATCTGCTGGATGACAATGGCATTGAACATGAAACAGTGAATATCCCGACCATTACCTATGATGCGAAAGGTGAGGCCATCACGGTAGATATGGAAACGCCGGAAGGGATGAGTTCTGAATTATATCTGAGTATTGTAAGTGAAGAAAATGTCGATGGATTTGAAGTCGGTGAAAATGAACTGGTCATTACAGGGATTCCGTACTTTATGGATTCATACATTGACTTCAACCTGAACCATCCTGTGACGCTGGTTGATGATGATTATGAACATACACTTGAGCTGGTGGATACAGACGAGGATGCTATACTGCCGTCCCATGTCAGTTTTGGTTCCCCTCAGGCAGTGGTTTCCAGTGAGGTGTACAGCACACTCGAAGACAACCATAACTATGACGAAGAAACAGCGCAGCCCCAGGAAAGTTTTGCGATTGATATTACCGGGGAAGACAGTCAGGCAATTTTCGAAATGATGGATGAAGAAAACAATCCAGCATTCGAATCGAAAATCAATCAGTATACCAATCAGATACAGGGCTCAGGGATGCTGATGTTTGTCATCGGATTTGTCGGATTTGCATTCCTGCTGACATCCGGATGTATCCTCTACTTCAAGCAGATTGGGGAAAGTGAAGACGAGAAGGGCAGCTATAATGTCCTGAGGAAACTTGGTTTCTCTGAAAATGAAATTGTAAAGGGTCTTACAATCAAGATGGTTGTCACATTTGGTGTACCATTGCTTATCGGCCTGCTGCACACATATTTCGCAGTTAATGCCGGATGGTTTTTATTCGGCAGTGAAATGTGGACACCGATGCTGACTGTAATGGGTGCATATATTATTTTATATTCAGTATTCGCGCTTATATCACTGATGTACTATAAGAAAGTGGTTAAAGAAAGTATGTAAAGTAAAATTGCTCCGTTTCATTTGAATGGTGAGCGGAGCAATGTTTTACTTTTGACTTCACTGAATAGCGGTCTATATTATCCTCCATTATAGAAAGACTGTCGTCCGTTTCAAGTATGACTGCTCGGACAACGGATAAGTCGCCACTTCCGTTGGAATGGATGGCTTGCTTGCTTGACTTCAGTCCCATCCATTTAAAATGCACTCAAAAAAGTATGAAAAAAGATTTATCTGTGCATTTGAAATAAAGTCGCGACGTTAGTAAAAAAAGATACGATGTTTGTAAAATAGTTGCGAAGATCAAGATGCAAAATTTGTTCTGAAAATCTTTTGAAATTAGGTTCAAACATAATATACGAGGGAGGTAAAAAATGAGAAAGGTAATTATTTTTATTCTAGTAACTTTATTTGTTGTGGGCATACCTATGGGTATTTATTTTTCTTTGCCAGAAATGACGCAGACCAATCTTAACCCTTTTATTGAAGAAGAATATTGGTATGTGCAGGTAGATGAAGAAGGAATAATTGGACAAGAACGGAAATCAGTTAATTATGAACTCCCTGCTGTAAATGAGGAAGGGGAACAAAAAGACATTGAATTTACGGCACTTAGTGAATTAAGGGAAGGGGCATATATACAATTAACCGTGGAGAATGAATTTGTTACTACGTATGAAGAGGTTGATGAAGATGATTTGCCATGAAAAGAAAATAAATCATCAAACTTTATTTCAAAGATACAACAAAAATATTTCAAAATTTAAAGTGGTTTATCAAATATATCATTTTCTTAAAATTCCTATAAATATATTGAAATTATAAATAAAAAATGAGATTATGTGGTTGTTAAAAAGTGGAAATGGAGGTTAATTTGTTATGAAAAAGAAATGGTTAGTAGCAATACCCGCGATTGCACTTGTGGTTGCGTCACTTCCCTTTCAACCCGCAGACGCAGTTGCAGATGCAGCCTCAGAAAATGAATCGGTTCAACATTCAGAATCAGAGATACCAGCAGGATATGAAGTGATATTAAATTGGCCACCTGAAAAACAGCCGATGATGAAACAGGGGAGCCAAGGCAGTTTTGAAGTTGAATTTATTCAAGTGATGTTGAATAACTTTGGATTTGAAACAGAAGTTGATGGGACTTTTGGTTCGCACACAGACCAACAAGTTCGCAGGTTGCAAGCTGAGAACGGGTTAGTCCAAGACGGAATTGTCGGTGTTGATACATGGACTGTATTACTAAAAGAGTATCAAGCGGAGTTGTTTACAGTAGAAAAGGCGATTACTTATGCAGAGATAGCCCTAGATAATGATGATCTAGTGTTTAGTAGCGATGGTGTGCGTCATAAGGACTCAGATGGAAAAGTATTTTATTCTTTGAAAGCACAAAGTCAAGATTTAATTGATGACGGAGGTACTGGCACGGTCGGATTCTATGATGTGTATCAAAATGGAGATGTTGTGGAATCAAAACCAAGATAAAAACTTGATTTATATGAATCACTGAAAGGAAGTCCCGGACTCTATCAGTCAGGGGCTTTTCCATAACACCAGCTGTTCAAATCCTGAGGTTGTACGTATTTCGGATACAATTTCCCTCTTTTTCAGACCTGGTAGTGATGGTCACCTATATAAAAAAATTAATTCAGTCTTATGCTATCGGGCGTCTATCAGGAATAAAGGGGGCATCCTTTCTAAAGCTCGGGAATATATAAATTGAAATGCCCGAGTTTAACGAGTGAATACATAGGATTAGGGAAGGGGCTTATATATGGATACATTCTTGTTCCCCATAATCCTTGCTAGTATTATTTCTGCCGGTTTAGTCCTTGTATTAGCCAGATTGGTTGATGAAGCATTATTTTTTAGTATTACATCCTTTCTTATCTTATTATGTTTTGGACTTATCTTATACAGTTTTTTCCTAGGAAGTTGGAAAAGTATGAACTTGGCTACCATTGGCACCTCAGTGGTTATAGGATTAACTGCGGGGGTTATGATCAGTCCTTGGGCAAAAAAAATGTAAGCGTTCAACAGTCAAGTACGGGCGGCATGCTCCTAAGACCCCGAAATATCGATCTTTCTGAGCTTCTTATAGTCATTAGGAGCAGAAAAGTCACGTTTTTTGTTAAAAATTTTTTGAAGATGTTCCCGTAGAGATTATTTACTTTTATGGGAGCATCTTTTTTCATTTTGTTTGTGACATGTGTATGATTAATGATCATTTATAATGTGATCGATAATAAAAAGTGCGTGTTTATTATGGGGAATTACTTTGACCAAAACTACTTTTATATAAGTTGAATTAAAGTTTCCATAATCATCCATCTGGGTATAGAAATACAAAATACCTCGATAGGAGGGTGATAACCGTGAATGCTTAAAGTTAGATTGAGAAAAGCAAATGACGATGAGACATGCCAAGGCTCCCCGTCACTTACGTTATCAAGCGGTCTATCTTATTTATCTGGTTATACCAGGAAAGAAATTGGCGAAATAATTAACCGGCGTCATGGTATCTATATTAATTCATACAAAGGGGATTCCTTTGAGGGGCTGGCTCTTGGACATTCAACGGCCAAATCCTCAAAATTAAATTGAGAATGGAGGAGATGTGAATGCGGATACAGCGTTTTGCATTGTTATTATTCCTTTATATGTTGATATTATTTGCATTGAGCCCTGGTTTCGCTAAAGCTGAGGAATGGAGTGATCCGGCTGCGGAACTTGCATTGGATATGGTTGGCAGTAACAATCAAGGGTTTTTAACTTCTGAGTTTGTACAGTATGTTTATGAGGAATCAAAGTCAATTTCCTTGCCGAAATATGCTGCAGACCAAAAGCAAATTGGTGAGGAGATAAAGCGTAGTGAGTTACAGCCAGGAGATGTGGTCTTTTTTCAGGGAAGCAGTTTGATGTCAGGTGTTTATATTAATGATGGCCGTTTTATGATTGTGACAAGTGATGGAATTACTGAACGGAATATGGAAACAAGTGAGTATTGGTCCGGTGCCTATGCAGGCGCGGCTCAATTTACAGAAGAGGATGTCGATGATCCGGCTGCTGTGCTGGCCTTGGACAAATTAGGGGAAAATCAAGAAGGTTGGATAACTTCCGAATTAGTGCAATATGTCTACGAGGATGCCAAAAGCATTTCTCTTCCCCAATCAGCTGCTGATCAATGGATCCAGGGAGAAGATGTTGATGAGCTTCAGCCAGGAGATGTGGTCTTTTTTCAAGGAACCCATTTGATGTCAGGGATTTACATAAACAACGGACGTTTTGTGATTGTGACGAGTGAAGGGATCTCTGAGAGGAATATGGAAACAAGTGACTATTGGTCAAATACTTATCAAGGTGCCAAACGTTACACCGAGGAAGATACATCTCCTCCTTCTGAAAATGAGATCATTGAATTAGCTCGGGATTTAATAGAGACCCCGTATAATCGAACAGGAGAAAGCCCGGAAGAAGGATTTAACTCAGGTTCATTCGTTTACTATGTGTATAAAGATGTGACTGGAAGCTGGCTCTCCAAACGCCCATCGTCGCAGTTGGAAGCTGGTAGGAGTATCGACAGAGACGAATTACAGCCTGGGGATCTTGTCTTTTTTGAAAATGAAGAACAGGAAATCATCTCAGGGATTTATTCAGGAGATGACCAATTTGTGATTGCTGCATCTTCCGGGGTACAGGAAAGGCATTTAGATTATCATAACTACTATGCCGAACGCTATATAGGGGCAGCTCGTTATACAGATGAAATATTGGAAAAATCAAATCCGGAAACCTATGAGAATCATGAGAGCCCTGTGGTAAGGGAAGCAATGAATTATTTAGGAACACCTTATTTAATGACGGGAGATACCTTGGACGCCTTTGATTGCTCATTTTTGGTCCAAACTGTCTTTCGTGAGGCGCTGGATGTCTATTTGCCCCGAATTAGTTATCGGCAGTGGGAAGTTGGTGAGACTTTGCTGCCAGAAGGGACAGATATAGAATCCATTGATTTGGATGAAGAATTACAGCCAGGAGATGCCCTGTATTTCTCAGGAACATGGCAGGAAGGTATTTCTCATACTGGGATTTATTTAGGAGAGGATTATATCATTCATGCTACAGGGGGAGAAGGGCAGACGACGATTTCGTATATGAGCGAATACTGGCGGGATCATTTTACTGGTGCGAAGCGTTTTCAAGATCTTGCTATTCAATATGATAACGATGTAGTTTATGAGGCTTATCAGCTGCTGGGAACCGAGTACACTCCAGGAGGGTCAGCACCTGATGAGGGATTTGATACAGGCGGTTTTGTTCAATATGTATATAACCAAGCATGGCAGTATGATCTGCCGCGTTATGGAAGAAAACAATGGGAAGAGGGGACAGAAATCTCAAGAGACGAAGTTGAACCAGGAGATATTTTCTTTTTCCAAGGCACAAGTATCATCCCGACGATCTATATCGGCAATAACCAGATGATTGCAGTGACAGCTTCCAGCGGTGTGACCGTCATTGACTTAACAACAAGTGATTATTGGCCCCCTCGTTATATGGGTGCAAGAACGTATGATACGGAAGTTAGGGAGAGCGAGGAGGTACAGCTGGCTGAGCAATATGTCGGCGAATCGTTTGATGAGACGTCAGCGGAGTTTATCAAGCGAATTTATGCAGAAGCCTCCGGTACTGATCTTCCTTCCAATGTGGAAGAATTGCGAGAGTATGGAGATCAACTTCATGTTGAAGAGCTTCAGCAGGGAGATCTCATGTTTTTTTCCGATTTAAAAGGGGGAACTGCTTCTGTCATGGCTGGTATTTACGCAGGAGATGGAGCGTTTATCACTGTGATTGATGGTGAAATCGTGTCTCAAACGATCAATGATGAACCGTGGATAAATAGATTAATCGAAGGACGTACTATTTCAACCGTTGAGACGGCAGACGATCGATAAAAGCTCTTTGCTGCGATTACTTTGTGTTATCTATAAATTAAATACAAATGACAAAAATTTACAAATTTCACATGATTGTTATCTGATTGATATAGTTTTTGATTATTTAGTATTGTATGATGATAACAATGACTCTTTCATGGTTTATGAAAATGATAGAAATAAGGCATCCCCGTAAGCTTAGATCAGTCTATAACTTCTGTATGGAATTTATCAGTTAAAGGAGGTGACTGCTCTTGAAAGGTTTGCGTCAGCACAGCTTTGCTTGAAATCTACGTTAGCACCAGGATAGGGTGTGATAAAATGAATGAAATCAAAGAATCGTAACGAAGTTCTGTGTGTCTTAAGCAACAGTGCACTAAAATGATTCTTCTGATTAGATTGCCAGAAAAAAGCAATAGTGGAGCATCTATTGAATATCACAAATGGACTGGACTTGCTTTGTTTTAATAGACAGAGACAAAGCTATATAAATGGTAAAAAGGATTTTAGGTCATAATGTTGAAGTCTTATAGAAAACCTTAACTGTTTCCTGGAGGGGAAGATTATGAAACCTAGACATTCATTAGACAATCCTAGTACTCTTATTTAGGGAATCAAAGGTGCCATGAAAGAGACAGTAGGATGAAGAAATTGATTTAGTAAAATGGAAGTAATCAATAATATTTTGTAATTCGTATTGGCAAAAAATAAATGCTTATACGTATTTCAAAAAAATAATTTTTATTAAATCGAAGGAGGACTATTCATGAAACTACCTTGTAAAGTATTATCCACCTCTGCATTATCAGCAATCTTTGCAGCATCGGTATTTGCAACACCTTCATTCGCGCAAGAAGCTGATACTGAAGCACAAATACCTGAAGCAGAAATTAACAATGTAGAACAAATACCTGAAGGAAGCAGTGAAACAGACATTGAAGCACCAAATAAAGCTCCAGAACATTTAGAAATTGTAAAAACAATTGATGAACCAACAGGCGGAGAAATAGGAGCAGTAACGGTAGCAAATGATGCGACGGTAGACGAAGTGCTGGGAGCACTTGCAGCAACCGATGACTCCGACCAAACACATGAAGTAATCGGAGAAGATGATGAAGTGAAAGAAGGAGCAAGTGAAGTAGCAGCAGGTGATGAACTAACTGTAACTGCTGAAGATGGAACAACAGCATCTTATGACCTTTCTGTAGAGGGGAGCAGTGAAATAGACATTGAAGCACCAAATAAAGCTCCAGAACATTTAGAAATTGTAAAAACAATTGATGAACCAACAGACGGAGAAATAGGAGCAGTAACGGTAGCAAATGATGCAACGGTAGACGAAGTGCTGGGAGCACTTGCAGCAACCGATGACTCCGACCAAACACATGAAGTAATCGGAGAAGATAATGAAGTGAAAGAAGGAGCAAGTGAAGTAGCAACAGGTGATGAACTAACTGTAACTGCTGAAGATGGAACAACAGCATCTTATGATATTACAGTTGAAGATTAAATAAAACGAATGCTATTTCATAAACTAGTAATTTAGTTAAAAGAAGTGCAAAAAACACCCATGGCGATAATATTTTTGTATAAAATATTACTCTTCATGGGTTTTTTTCTAACTATTACTTTGAATGATTAGGTGAAAGGCCTAATTATGTTATGGTGGGAGTGTAAACTGAACTGTGTAAGTGAGAGAGCGTCCGGCTCTTACTTCGCGGTTCAGTTTTTTATTGTTACAATTAAAAATCCAATTGGATCTCCACTAGCATCAAATAATACAAGATATTCCATTAAAGAATATATATCTTGTACGGGGTTCAATAAATATATATTTTTTAAAAGGGCGAAAAATGCGTCGTTTATTATCGAAAATGACAATTATAATACAGGATTTTGACAAAAAATGGGAATATGTCCCAATTTTTGTAAACTAAATCTGCCGACATTGTATTTAACCATATCTGCTGAAAAAGAAATGATTAGTATCTAAAATCATGATTGAAGCATTGAAATACGTACAATCGTTTAGTCTGGTAACTTAAGTTCATCTTTTTAAATCTGCCGTTTTGTTCTCAAAATAAAGACCCATTTCATTGGGCGAAATTAGTAATATAGTACGAATAGAGCGAAGTAATAGAATTGATATACTAACTTCATTTTAGTTTAATATAATTTTGGTATTGTATGAAATAGAAGGTCAGAGCCAACAAGGAGGTTTTATCATTATTTTGACATTGTTTTGGATTGGGCCCTTTGTTTTTATTTAAAATGCTGAAAAGTAGGCTAGCTACGAAATAAGTTTAGAACATTTTATGTCGAGGTGAAAAAATGGTAGAAGAATTTTTAATCATTCTGTTATTAGCTGCTTTAGCTATTTTCTTTGGGGTTAAGGACAAAATGATTAACGACAAAAACATTGCAAGTATCCCAGTACGTGTGAATGTAAACGGAATTAGAGGCAAATCAACAGTTACTAGATTAATAACAGGCGTTTTATTAGAGGCAGGATATCACACAGTTGGAAAAACGACTGGAACAGATGCTAGAATGCTTTACTGGTTTGATTCCCAAGAGGATCCTATTAAGAGAAGACTGGAAGGTCCGAACATAGGTGAACAAAGAAAAGTTTTATCTAAAACTTCTGAGCTAAAAGCTGATGCTCTTGTGAGTGAATGTATGGCAGTTAAACCAGATTATCAAATCGTTTTCCAAGAAAAAATATTACAAGCAAATATCGGGTTAATTGTTAATGTTTTAGAAGATCACATGGATGTTTTAGGGCCTACATTAAAAGAGGTGGCAGATTCATTTTCTGAAGCAATTCCTTATAATGGTGATCTAATTATTAATGACAGCCCCTTTGTTCCTCACTTTAAGCAAATGGCTAAGCAGCGGAATACGAAGGTGCATATATGTGACACGTCTATCATTTCCGAAGATTTTCTTAAAAAATTCGAGTATATGGTATTCCCGGAAAATGCAGCATTATCATTAGCTGTTGCCGATGTACTAGGTATCGATCATGAAACAGCATGTGAAGGTATGTTAAAAGCTTGGCCGGATCCAGGTGCCATGCAGATACTGCCAATTGGTGATGTAGATAATCCCAGCTTTTTGGTTAATGGGTTTTCTGCCAATGACCCTACGTCCACAATCAATATATGGGAGCGCGTGGAACAACTGAGTTATCCTACAGATGAGCCAGTAGTTATAATGAATACCCGTTCAGATCGAGTGGATCGTACGGAACAATTTGTCAACCAAGTTATCCCAAATATACAAGCAGAAACACTAATTGTAATGGGAGATAGTGTGGGACCCATAGAAGATGCGTATAAAAGAGGGGCGTTCCCTGTCAGAAATCTTATAAATCTAGAAAGGACTAGCATCGATGAAATTGTACGAGCACTCCAACCATTCTTATCCGGTAAAACCATATACGGAATTGGAAATATACATGGGGGAGCGGATGAGCTGGTAACTCGACTTGAGAGAATGAAAATAACAAAGGAATCTGCCTAGAGAGAGAGGAATTGAAAATGTTTGTATTTGACACCGGAGATATTTATTTGGCAATGGCTGCCGGAGTTATTCTAAGCTTATTTTATACAGAAAGGACAGGAGCGATTCCAGCAGGCTTAGTCGTTCCGGGCTATATTGCCATGATGGTTACCTCCCCAGTAAGTATTGTTGCTACGTTTATGATCAGTTTTTTGACATATTTAGTCGTCATGAAGGTTGTTGGAAAATTTACGATCTTATACGGAAGAAGAAAATTTACAGCTATGATAACCACTGGAATCATTATGAAGGCAATTTTCGACTTTACATTTCCCCAATATGTTCCGGAGACAGTTAGTGGATTGGTGGCTATAGGGATTATCGTTCCTGGATTAATTGCAAATACTATAGAAAAACAAGGTGTTCTGCCTACAATCGGAAGTACATTATTGCTTAGTGGACTAACCTTTGGGGTAGTTGCTGTATCTAACTATATTTAAGGAGGAACATATACATGGAAGCTACTTTAGAATATCAAAAAAAGAAACAAATAAAACAAACACAACCAAGATTAACTTTTCAAGAATGGGTTTTAAAAACGGTTAAAATACAAAAGAAAAGAACAAGCATGGATTCCGTGATGGGGTTAATCATTACCGCCGTTGTCTTTTTAATATCTTTGGTGTAGGCTAAATATGCTCAACAATAAACATTTCAAAATTACTATTATAGGTTTGATTCTAATATTTTTCGTATTATTAATTGTTAGTGGCATTTTTAATGGGTCCCAATCAACAGATCAGAATGCTGACTTCACCCTTAATGATACAACGACAAGCGAGGAAGAAGGTTCGTATGGTGTGTCCTCTGATAGTTCAATTGCAACTGAAGTAGGTATGAAGATATTAGCACAAGGCGGGAATGCAGTAGACGCTGCTATAGCAGTAAGTTTTGTTTTAGGTGTGTCGGAGCCGCATGGATCAGGAATTGGCGGAGGCGGAACGATGTTAATTCACCCCGGTAAAGGCGAAACACCAGCCGTTTATGATTACCGTGAAACCGCACCGGATGATACATTACCTTCAAGTGACATAGGGCTGCCAGGGTTTGTTCAAGGGATGTACAAAGTGCATGATGATTTTGGAACAATGAATATGGAGAAGCTAATTGATCCTTCAATTCATTTTGCTGCAAATGGTGTGACGGTTTCTGAAACAATGCACGATGCATTGGATAACGAGGCTGATCACCTGCCCGAATTAGACCATTTCTTTCCTGATGGGGAACCTATTGAAGAGGGAGAAATATTGGTGCAAGAACAACTGGCGGAAACGTTAGAGGATATCCAAGAGGGAGGGCCGAATGCCTTCTATAAAGGAGACATTGCAAATGAAGTTAGCGATGAGGAAGAGAAAATAGACGTGGAAGATTTGGAATCATATGAGGTTGAAGTCAAAGAGCCTTTACAAGGTGAATTCGGTGACTATAATGTCTTAGCTCCACCGCCCCCTTCTGGCGGTATTATGTTAATTCAAGTTTTAGAAATGCTTGAGTCATTACAAGTCGAAGATACTAAAGATAAACCTTTGTCCTATTCGTTGATGATGGGGATGGTCAATAGAATAAGTTATAGTGATCGTTTAGAAAATGTTGGGGATCCTAACTATACAAATGTCCCAACAGAAGAAATGATTTCAGAAGATCATATCAATGATCTCGTATCCGATGTCGATGGACTTGAATTATCGGAGGAATATCGCAGGAATCTGGAGTCAGATGCTGATATAGAAGATCATGGAAACACTACACATTTTGTTATAGTGGACAAAAATGGCATGATGGTTTCTGTAACGAATACACTAAGTGACTTTTTTGGATCAGGAGAATATGTGAATGGTTTTTTCTTAAATAATCAATTAAAAAACTTTAGTAATCGTGTGAATTCACCAAATAGCCCTGAGTCCGGCAAACGTCCATTTAGTTATACGACACCGACGATATTAACAAAAAATGGGTCACCTGTCATAGGTATTGGAAGCTCTGGCGGAAGAAGAATTACGTCAATGGTTGCTCAACAGTTAGTAAAAATGGTTAAGTTTAACGAACCCATTCAGGATTCCGTAGACGATCCTAGAACGTTTCTGGAATTAAACGAAGATGTTTTACAAGCTGAGGAGGATTACGTATTTTTACAGAACCCTGAAGAACTTGGGATTGATCTTCAATATACGGATGACACATCTTATTTTGGGAGCGTCCAGGGATTAGTCATTGATGAAAACGATGAAATTCATGGGTTCAGTGATCCCAATAGAGACGGAACTTGGATGTCAAAATGATCCATTTACTTTAACTCTTCTTTCAAGTAATTTAAGCTATGGAAGTGACAGCATATTTTTTCCATAAAGAAAAGACCTTCATATACAAGTCTAAAACGCTGTATATTGAAGGTCTTTTAATTTAGACATTTAACCTAAATCTCCCGCTATTCAGCTAGCACAAGACCATATTGTAAACCTGTTTTCCTGAACTCACATAACTCAATAAACACTAGCACATGTCCCCGCTTGAGGTTCATAATAACAATGATTTTTAAATTGGCCTGAAAAAGGTTGGCCGTACCATGTTGGAGGGCATGGAGCATATGGATTGAAATACCAAAGGGCATATTTCGCTGGGTGCTGTCTCCAATAATTTAAATTCTTTTCTGCCAATCTTTTTTCAGTAGATCGCGCTCTTTGATAAAATGCATTCCCTTTTTGGACAGCCTCAAAAGAGTAATTTCCCCCTTGCACCTGAAAAATGACATCTCGAATTGTTCTTACATCTGTAAAATCCAGGCAATCCGCTACACCTCGATTAACAATTACATTTCCGACATACAACATTCCTAGTTTTCCTTCACCCACGGCTTCCGCTCTCATCATCCTTGCCATTAAGTCAACGTCTGAACTAGTGTATTTTATTCTAGTCATTTTCTCACCCCAAAAATAGTGTATGCAAAAGGCCTACATAAGAGTGCTTCATTTTGGAACTACTGGTCGAATTTGTCGCCCCAGTAAACTAAAACCTAGACAGTTACATAAAACTAGTATATAGTTACTTAGGTAACTATTTTCAGGTTGTGGGGGGGAAATTTATTGAATCACGCGTTTTTTCATCAACACTTACAGTTCACACGATCGTTCACTAAAAAATTAAACGAACATTTAGCTGAGGTAGGCTTATATCATTCCCAATGGTTGATAGTGTATTACTTGAAACTGTATGAAACTTCTACACTTGTAGAAATCAGCAGTTATCTGCATGTGGAGAAACCCACCATCTCCCGTACGGTCAAACGGTTGGAAGAACTACAACTTATTGAAAAAATTGCAACGACAGATAAAAGGGAACGAAGGATTAGGCTGACTGAAAAAGGGATTCACGTGTACGAGGAAGCGATACAGATAGTCAGTAAATTTGAACAAGCGCTGATGGATGGTATCCCCGAGGGAGATAAGGAAACAACTTTACGTACGATTCAGCTTTTAAAAGAAAAACTTTAATAAGGGGGAATTTGTGTGAACCAAAAACCAACATTATGGACAAAAGACTTTATCATGATCTCCGTAGCGAATTTCCTTCTGTTTGTATCTTTTTATATGTTAATGGTAACATTAGCTATTTATTCAATTGAGCAGTTTCAGGCATCTCAAAGTATGGCGGGACTTGCGTCGAGTATATTTGTTTTGGGAGCTGTCATTGTAAGACCAATAGCAGGAAAAATGATCGAAACAGTAGGCAGGAAAAGGTTGCTGGTCTTTGGTACCGCATTGTTTTTCGTCATCATGTTACTCTATTTTCCAGTGAATAGTTTAGGACTTTTATTACTCATACGGTTCGTGCATGGTTTTGCTTTTGGTATTGGTTCAACCGCAACAGGAACCATAGCAGTTGAAGTGATCCCACCGGTACGACGTGGGGAAGGGATGGGTTACTTTGCAACAAGTATGAACCTCGCAATGGCAATAGGTCCATTTTTAGGGTTGATCATCAGTAATTATTTTGTTGATAGCATGATTTTCGTCGCCACAACAATCTTCTCCATTGTTGCCTTAGTAGCTTCTTTTTTAATGAATGTTCCAGAGAAAGAAAAAGTTACACAAGACCAACCTGTGAAAAAAGGTTTCCGTCTTAGTGATTACTTTGAAAAAACAACATTTCCAATTGCAATTTTTGTTGCTATATGTGGGTTTGCATACTCCAGCATTTTATCGTTCATGACTGCTTATGCAACTGAAATTAACTTAGTAGATGCAGCAAGTTTCTTCTTTGTCATGTATGCGGTCTTTCTTGTGCTCTCCAGACCTATAACAGGGCGGATGTTTGACCTTAAAGGGGAAAATTCGGTCATGTATCCGTCAATTTTCTTATTTGGTGTTGGTTTAATTGTACTTAGTCAGGTACAACTTGGAATTATGTTGCTCATAGCTGGTGCAATTATTGGAATAGGCTTTGGTACGTTGCAATCAAGTGCACAAACCATTGCTGTTAACCGTGCGCCTAATCATCGAGTTGGCTTAGCGACATCGACCTTTTTTGTATTCTATGATTTTGGAATTGGAATTGGCCCATTTCTATTAGGATTTATCCTCCCATTGACAGGCTTTCGCGGGCTCTATCTAGGCATGGCAGCCATTGCCTTTATTGCTATTGCCATTTATTATTTCGCACATGGGAAAAAATCAACCGAGAGAAATAGACATCAAGTCAAAGACATATCAGAGACAATGTCGAGTTAAGCATAATGGTAATAATGGAACAGCGAGAATGATACCTATGAAACTTTAAAAGCAGAAAGAAAAATTACTTTCTTCCTGCTTTACTTTTAAAATGAGTATGCTTCACCGTCTTTCGGCACCAATACAATAGAGGTGATCCCTTTTTCACTTATGAAGTTCTTCAATTCTTCTCGTGATAACCCCCAATGATTGACAGCTTCCATATGGCTGGCAATAATTTTTGCGTCAGGGGCAGTCTTATACACTTCATAGACATCATCTTTGCCCATGACGAGAGAGCCACCTTCATTGAATTGATTATCACCGGCATTTACTACAATGATTTCTGGTTTGTGCGTTTCGATTTCGTTCTGAACTTTATCATTCCAAACCGTATCTCCAGCTACATATAACGTTTTTTCATTCGACTGTTTGAAGACAACGCCACATACGTTACCAGCGAGTTCTAGTACTTCCCCTCTACCGTGTTCGCCTTTTGTTTTGATTAATTGGATATCTTCAAAGACTGTACCCTCTTGTAAAACTTCCACATTTTGAAAGCCATCATTTTTAACAACTTGAGCATCTTCCCCGTTTTGCACAAATATTTTTACACCTTTTGGCAATGCTTCTTTAGCGGCATCATCATAATGGTCAGGGTGCAGATGGGTAAGAATAACGGCATCAACATTATGAATAAGTTGATCAATAGACGTCGGTAAATCAACTAACGGATTATTTTGATCTTGTCTTGGTGCATCTGGAAAGCCTGTAGCTGGTCCAAACGGTGGGAAGGCCCCTTTTTCCGATAACATTGGATCTATTAAGAATTTCTTCCCAGCATATTCGACAACCAGCGTTGCATTGCGAATTTGTTGTATATTCATGGTAAAACTCCTTTGCTTTTTATTTACCCCTATTATATATTAGCATCGATGAAAGAATACATGGATGAAATCAAGTCTTTTTTTCGTTCGACTTGAAACTTGAAAGGATTGGAAAAATGTTAGATAACACAGATATGCGTGTCCTGAAAGAATTATTCAATAACAGTCGTATCACTATGAAGGAATTGGGTGAGAAGGTCCATTTGACCGGCCAGGCTGCTGCAGATAGAGTAGCGAAACTGGAAGACAATGAGGTGATTGAGGGGTATACCATAAAGATTAATCAAGCTCAATTAGGGTATGTTGTACATGCTTTTATCACTATCATGACGCAAACGATGAATCATCAACCTTATTTCTCGTTTATAAAAACACAAGAACAATATATTGTAGACAACTATAAAATTAGTGGGGAAGGTTGTTATCTTCTTGAATGCAAATTTCCATCGAATGAGGTGTTAGATCAATTTTTGAAGGGTTTAAATGAATATGCGAATTATAAGTTATCGATTGTTATTAATAAATAGTGTATCAATAAGAATACGGATAACTATAAGTTAAAGGTGGGAGAGAGCATAATCAACCGTAAAAAAAACGGGAGCAGTTAATTTTTATCCCGGGTTATATGTCTATACTTCGGAGACACGCCTTTTCTATTACTGCTTTAAGTAATCTCTTGTATGGATAGACACAAGGAATAGTTTCCATAATAGAGTAAAATGTAAAAATGGATCATGTTTTGCTGTTTTCATATAAATGATGGCAAATGCTGTATAAGACAGTCCTAATTTCATTTGATCTACTATGATAGAGTACGCTTTAATGACGCCGCTTTCCTCTGGTTTTTTAATCCGATTTCCTACTGCTTGTCCCGTCATATGAATTTGTTCACCTAAGTCTTTCCATTGAACACGTGAATTTTCGGATAGTAATTGCAGGATCTGAAAACCAGTATTATCAAGTTCCATAATAATTTCCTTTCACCATGAAATTTTTCGATATAAAAATGTTTCATCAACGTATCGATAGAAATCAATATATGGTTTATCGACTTAGGCGAGAAGACTCCTTCAAATTGCGGTTTTCAACAATTAGCGTGAGATAAATCGCAGTAAAAAGAAGGAAAGACAGAAAAAATTTCCAATAATGCAATCATATCATTGGAAGCAACTGTTCGTATGTTATATAATAAATTTAAATAATTGAAAAGGGATGTGTTGTGTATGACTATGCAAACTTATTTTTCTAACAGAATATATAAAAACACGTTAGAAAATAGTTCTGTAGATAATACACAACACACCCTTTTTATGTTTAATCAGGCGAAACATTTTCGGGTACAGGAGGAAATTCGTGAGAAGCGTGGTTCAAAAGCTAAATCAAAGCAATCCGTTCACTTAAGTGTAAAAGCAAAGTATGGATTAAGTGATTACTATACAACCAGTATCGTCCAGGCAGGCAAGGCGCTACTCTCTGCACAAGAAGAACTCACGAAAATGTATATTTCGAATAAAAAAGAACAGATCAAATCTGTTAAGAAAAAAATCAAAAATACTAAATCAAATCTGACTATTTTAAAGAAAATAAAGTCCTCTTTTATGAAAGGGGAGCCGAAATTTAATAAAACTTCCCGCGAACAACAAAAAGGCAACTTTTTTGTTGTGGAATTTAAAAATAAAACGGATATTTATTACAACTGTTATGATTTTGAACACCTCTATATAGATGTTCAAATGAAGCAGCTGGCATCCCGTCTGGGGCATTTGCATTTTAGGTTAGATAGGCTACAAAAACAAATTACTAGCTTACAAAAAAACACAAAAAGCGTTTGTTTTGGATCAAAAAAACTTGCAAAAGCAAGAACGACTACACAAAAATATCAATCAAATCCAGATCTTTGGAGAAAGGATTGGTATTTGGCTCGTTACGGGAAAATGATTGTCTCTGGTAGAAAAGATGCGAGATATGGTAATTTTGTTTTTACGTACGATCCAGATAATAATATACTTTCGTTTAAAGCTATTAACGGAAACGTTATAAAATTTGATAATGTCGTATTTCCGTATGGCCAAGAAAATATAGATAATGCTATTCGTACACAAATGAATTTAAAGAACAAAAAAGCATTTGGCAAGCCAATTAGTTGGTCGATTGAAGATCGCGGCGAATATTATATTGTCAAAGCTTTAGTTGATGTATCACCAGATCCGTATGTTAACCACGCCAAAGATAGTGGCATTATTGGTTTGGATTTAAACGTTGACCATTTTGCTGTATCGAATATAAATCAAATCGGGCAACTCATCGAATCGTTTTCGATGAAATTTGATGTCCATAATAAAACAACCGGTCAACTGAAAAAAATCATCGAAGCCGAAGCTATCAATTTCGTTGGTTATGCCGCCCAACATAAAAAGCCAATTGCACTAGAAAAATTAGATACGATGAAATCCAAAGTCAAAAATCCTTATGGAAATAAAAAGGTAAATCGACGAATGAGTCAATTTGCTTATAATACTATGATAATGGCTATTAAAAGCCGTGCTGACAAGATGGGCGTGGAGGTTTACGAGGTAAACCCTGCCTATACGAGTCAAATTGGTAAAATGAAATATATGAAACGTCTCGGAATTTCTATTCACGAGGCTGCTTCGTATGTCATTGCTCGCAGGACGATGGGTTTCAAAGAAAAACTTCCACCGGTGTTGCATTCGCTTGTTCCAGAGAAGAAACAAGGTCTACATCACTGGGCGCAATGGGCGTACATTTCGAACTCCCTATCTATTATTCGTAAAAATACGTTCTATCAGATAGAGCTTTCTAGTTTAAACAGGTTGTGTTCCTGGAATACATTATTTCCTCAAGATGCTTTGACAGATTTCGAAAAAATAGGTCTGGATAAACTAGAAAGCAGAAAATCCAAGGCTTAGTTGAACGAGCGCTGGTTCTGATCTAATCTTTTAAGTAGCTCAGAATCCCCCACCAATTCTTTGAATTGGTGGGGGAGGTTCAATATTATAGTGTAACAAAATTTTATAAATGAGGTGGAAAAATGAGTACAGCTTTAATCGTAGTTGATATACAAAATGACTATTTTCCAAATGGAAAGATGGAGTTAAGCAATCCTGATAAAGCAGCCGCTAATGCTGTTAAAGTTATTGACTGGTTTAGACAAAACAATAAGGATAATATTTTTCATGTTCAGCATATCGCAGGTAGTCCAGAGTTAGGCTTCTTTCTTCCAAATACAGAAGGAGCTGAAATATATGAAACTGTTCTACCATTAGAAAAAGAAAATACAATTGTGAAAAATTTCCCTAACAGCTTTTTGAAGACTGATTTAGAAAGCAAGTTAAGAGAAAAAGGTGTAACAAAGGTAGTCGTTGTAGGTATGATGACGCATATGTGTATTGATGCAACAGTTAGGGCTGCAGTTGATCTAGGTTTTGAAGCTACACTAATTGAAGATGCTTGTGCAACTAGGGAGTTATCTTATCAAGGTAAGGTCGTTCCAGCAGAACAGGTTCATTATTCATTTGTTAGCGCACTTGACGGCATGTATGCCAATATAACTTCGACCGAAGAATTTTTGCAACAAAATAACTAATTAAATTCAGAAGGGGAGATTGTTTTATAAATAATCTCCCTTTTTTTCTGTTGTTTATAAAATCTCCGTTAGTTTAATGCATTTCTTCACAATTTATTGGAAATACATCCTCACACCAATAACTACCAGCAACACTGACAGCATCTGCAGGACAACTTTTCCTGGGAGGCGCTGTGACAATTTCACTCCGATGTTTGCGCCAATTATGACACCAACGCCTCCAAATGCAACTATCATCCAGTCAATATTACTGTAATAGAGATGAGAAATGACTCCTACCGTAGAATAGAGAGATAAGGACAAGATAGATGTAGCCGCTGCTTGGTGTGTAGGCACTTTAAACAGGTAAATTAAAATCGGGACTAATAACCAGCCGCCGCCTATCCCTAAGTAACTGGACAAAACACCCATAACAAGCCCTAAGGGGATAAACCAACTGTTATTTAATACCTTTGGTTCTGCTTGTGTTGCAGCAACAGGAGCTCTGCTCTTAAAAAGTTTTCCCTGCAATGTGGAGTTCTTGTAAAATAAAAAGATTCCAAGGCCAGCTAATATCGTTGCAAAAATAACATAAAAATATTGCGAAGAATAAACTTGTAGTAACCATACTCCCAGCAATGCCCCTGGGAGGGCGCTTATTCCGATGGTAAGGGCTGTTTTATAATTTACTTTTTTCTGTTTCGCATAGCCGAAGACACCTGTGATGGCATTAATCAGGACAATTACTAAACCAGAGCCGGCTGCGATTACTGGATCCGTATCTAGTAGAATAAGTAATGCGGGTACAAAGATGAAGCCACCGCCTGCTCCTACGATAGTGCCGTATCCTCCGGCAATAATTCCGATAATAAGTAGCAGGATTCCTGTTGAGATATCCACGAAATTCACTCCTTTCTTTCATCCGAGTACTTACTTTATCTTCTCATGGAACGCGAAACAACCCAAATCAGTTTATTTTATAGGGTATAACAAAAGTGAATAGGTATGATTCTGTTATGATAAAATAGGATTTAGAATAGGGCTAGGCACTATTTTGATAGAAGAGAAAGGGGGAATAGGGTTGAATATTGATAATTTGAGGATGTTTTGCCATGTGGTGAAAGAAGGGACTATTACAAAAGCTGCGCACTTGGGATTTGTGTCACAACCTGCTGTAACGAGGCAAATACGCCAGTTGGAAGACAGCTATGGAACAACACTATTTGATCGAGAAGAGGGAAAGTTAAAGTTGACGGAAGCCGGCAAACTGCTTTATCCATATGCAAAAGAAATACTTGCATTAAATAAAGCAGCTTACGAAGGGATTCAGGAACAAGTAGGAGAAATGGAAAAAATCTTACATATCGGAGCAAGTCTTACCATTGGAGAATATTTATTGCCTGGTTTAATTGGCCGTTTTGAAAAGCTTCATCCTGATATTAAATTCAATTTATCGATTGGTAACACACCCCTTATTCTTCAGAAATTGGAGGAAAATGAAATAGATATCGCTTTAGTGGAAGGTGTTTTCCAAAATGACCAATACAAAAAACAAAAATTTGCAGATGATGAATTAATATTAGTTACTCCCTACGCGCATCGTTGGGGAGATAAACGTGAGATTGAGCTTAACGAGTTACCCGAGGAAAAGATGATCTTGAGAGAGAAAGAGTCCGGAACCCGGTTAATCGTTGAAGATGCATTAAGGCTACATCATGTTCTAGAAAATATAGAAAATGCAATGGAACTCGGTAGTACGCAAGCCATAAAAAGTGCAGTGGAAGCTGATTTAGGAGTGAGTATCTTACCTAAATTAACCGCCCAGAAAGAATTAAAATATAAGACATTACGAGAAATCCCCATCAAAGACTTTCATTTAACAAGAGATTTTTGGATGGTACAGAAAAAGCGGAGATTTAAGAGGGTAGCACAGACGTATTTTGAAGCATTTTTGATGAAGTAGGCGGGGAAAGTCGTATAGGAGATAAATACGAAAATGAACGACTGTCCAAATGGCCCGCACAGAGTCTATAAGTCTTAATTAAAAGCCAGCGTCTAAAGACGCTGACTTTTATATGTGCCAACTGTTCTATAATCTAGAAGGTTTAAATCTACACGATAAGTTAAGTTATTAGTATAATGGTAAAAAATCCAACCAATAAAAGGAGTAACAGTTATGGCAACAAAAAAGTTATATTATGACGATCCATATATGTGCAAATTCAATGCCAGCGTGCTGAAATCAGGGAAGGATGATAATGATCGTTTTTATGTGGTGCTGGACCGTACAGCTTTTTATCCGACAGGAGGCGGACAGCCGCATGATACCGGCACATTGAATAGTGTACAGGTTTATGACGTGCAGGAAATTGACGGGGAAGTGCGCCATTATACTAGAGTACCTGTCGATACAAATCATGGGATTGCAGGTGAGATTGACTGGGAGAAACGATTTGATCATATGCAACAGCATGCTGGACAGCATATTCTCTCTGCGGCATTTGAGAGAGAATTTGATTATAAAACGGTTAGTTTCCACCTTGGACGGGAGATTTGCACGATTGATTTGGACACAGTCGATCTAAGTGGTGAAGAAATAATGATGGTGGAGAATAAAGTGAATGATATTATTTTAGAAAATAGGAGGCTTGTGACAAAATGGGTGGATGCAGAAGACCTTTCGCAGTATCCACTCCGAAAAGAAGTTTCTGTTTCCAAAAATATCCGACTCGTCATTATTCCGGATTTTGATTATAACGGCTGTGGCGGAACACATCCTGACTCCACTGGACAGGTGAGTTCGCTAAAAATTCTACATTGGGAAAAGCAGAAGAAAAATACACGTGTTTATTTTGTATGCGGTAGCAGAGTGTTAAAGGAATTGGGAATGAAACATCAAGCTATCCAAGGATTATCTGATACATTAAATGCTCCACAGGAAGCGCTGAATAAAACCGCTATTAAAGTGTTACAACAAAATAAGGAACTGGAGAAAAAGATAAATGAGCTGAAGACGGAACTGATAGATTATGAAGCAGAAGCGTATATTGAAAAGGCTGAGGAGATATGGGGCCGGAAAATTATCAGGACTGTTTTTGACAATCGCCCTATGTCTGAACTACAGTTGCTTGCAAAAAGAATTACTGTCCGTTCGGGTGATACGATCGTATTGTTTGTAAATGAAAGTAAAGGAAAACTTCAACTAGTCTGCGCAAAAGGAGAGAGTGTTGAAGCTAAAATGAATGAGTTGGTCAAAAAGGTTCTTTCTCTAATTAATGGAAAAGGGGGAGGAAATGCTTCCGTTGCGCAGGGTGGAGGTGAAAAAATCATACCACCTGAAAAGTTAATCGAAACAATGATTAACAGACTGTGAACCTCTCCATCTAAATCAAAGATTTTGATGGAGCTTCCCTATTCACGGACGATGGCTTTGTTCTATTGAACCGAGTCTTACATCATCTCCCAGGGCTTTATTTTATACTGCTCGGACAGGACCTTGCCCTACAGTCGAAACAATTTATTCATGCGGTTGGACACATACCCAAAAGATCCAGTCCAACTTTTTCAATATTGATGGCCGCATTATGATCTCGGTCTAAAACTGTCCCACATGACTTGCATACATGCGTGCGAACGGACAAAGACTTTCTCACACGCTTCTTGCAGCCGGAACAGTCTTGACTGGTATAGTGCGGGTTTATTCTTACGAGTTTTCCACCATTGTTTTGGCATTTGTATTCGAGCTTATTACGAAAAGCACCCCAACCGGCGTCATGAATCGCTTTTGCCAAATGACGATTTTTAACCATATTTTGGATATTCAGGTCTTCCACAAAAACGAATTTATACGTTTTCGAAAGATGATAGCTCAGCTTATGGAGAAAATCACGGCGCTGGTTCGCAACTTTTATGTGAAGTTGCTGCACTTTCTGAAGTTGTTTTTTCCAGTTATTTGAGCCTTTTTTCATGCAGGAAAGCTTCTTTTGCGCTCGTTTTAATTTCTTTTCTTCTTTCACAAGGAACTTCGGATTTTCGACTTTAGTCCCATCCGATAGTACGGCAAACTTTTGGATACCAACATCAATGCCTGTTGATGGAACAGGGAAATCAACCGTTTCGTTTACGTGTTTTTCAACACTGAATATCGCAAACCAATGGTTGCCCTGGCGTTTGATGGTAACTTGTTTCACCTTGCCCTCCAATGGGCGATGAAAATTCACGTACACTGCTCCAAGCTTTGAAATTAATAGACGGTTGTCCTCATCAAGTGAGGCCGCATAACGCACATTCCGTTCTTTGACTTCACCGGTTTTCTTGTTTTTCCTATTTTGTTTTTCGACCCCAAATTGTGTAAATGTCATTGAATTATAATCTTTATGTTTTTTGATTTTTGGATAACGTGCTCGCCCTTCGAAAAAGTTTTTGTACGATCGTTCCAGCCGGAAGAGTACCTCCTGCAGAGGCTGTGACGGGATTGTTTTAAGAAGTTTGCATTTTTCCTTGTCCTCCTTTTGCTGTTCTTGTAATGTGGTTCGGGATAATCCAGTCTTGTTCTTTTGGTAAAAACGTTGTTTATCCAAAAGTGCAGAGTTGTACTGATGACGGCAAATGAACAGCCAACTATCCAGCTTTTGAATTTGTTCTTCGTTTGGAAACATTTCATATTTGTAATTCATGCATACTAGCATTTTTGTCACTTCCCGAACGTTTGATTTGTATCAATCATACCAAACGTTTGTTTTGCTGTCCAGACTTTTTTGTTTTTTATAATAATAGCGCCGATTCATCCCCTACTAAATCAAAGATTTTGAAGGGGACTTCTCGGCAAAGTTGTTAAAAGTCGGATGTATTTTCATCAAATTTTAATATAAGTCTTGTACTGTTAATAATGAGGGAAATCGTGGCTCGTTAAAATAGGTGAAATCGGAGTTGCCTTATCGGGGATTATCATAAGAATTATTTTCTCCTTAATATCAAGGCTAAATCATTATCAGTATCAGGAAGGTATGGAGGTTACAATTAATGAAAAAAGCGATTCTTGTTCTCGTCGTTGTAGGTATGTTTGGGTGGGCTGTTTATGATTTTACAAGTTCAACGGATGAAACGTCCACGGAGGAAAATAATAACTCGGGTGGTGGGACAATTACTTCACCAATACCTGACGGGGAAGAGGATCAGGTCGAGGAGTCAGATGAAGTAGGGATTTCTGAGGGACAAATTGCTCCTGACTTTCAATTAAATACAATTGAGGGAGAAACGGTACATTTGTCTGATTATCGGGGTCAGCGTGTTATCCTTAATTTTTGGGCAACATGGTGTCCGCCTTGCAGGGCAGAGATCCCCGATTTTCAAAAGCTGTATGACAGTGAGGATGTGGAAATTTTAGCAGTTGATTTGACAGAGACGGAAGAAAGCGTGGAGGATGTCGAATCGTTCGTGGAAGAATTTGAAATGACATTCCCGGTCCTGATGGATGAAAGTTCCGATGTAGCTGATATGTATCAGGTAATGGCATATCCAACTTCTTATATGATTGATTCCAGTGGACGTATACAATTCGTCGCACTGGGTGCAATGAATTATGATCTAATGATTCAGGAATTGGAAAAGATGGAATAGCTAAAGGCTGAATCGCTGAATGGCTAACCGCTGATAAGATGCACCCAAGCGCTGATAAATTGGTCCTTATGCTGTTAAATATGCAGCAATCGCCGATAAATGATTGCAGACCGCTGATAAACCGTGACTTTTAAATATTTTGCAATTATACGCGGCGGGGTATATAGTATGGGTATAGACTTTGTGTCATAGAAAGGAGTACCCATCATGAACTATGATGATCAAGTAAAAAATAGAGTGAAACGTATTGAAGGCCAGGTCAGGGGACTGTTAAAAGCAATGGACGAGGAAAAAGAATGCCGTGATGTAGTGAATCAGATGTCAGCTGCTAGAAATGCACTTGATCGTGCTATCGCGTTAATTGTCAGCAGAAACTTGGAAGAATGCATTCGCAATGAGAAGGAGTCCGGTCAAAGTTCTGAAGATATTGTAAAAGAAGCGGTAAACCTGCTTGTAAAAAGCCGGTAACCAAATACTGGAATTAAAAAGAATACCCAAATAAATATCGAATAAGCAATGGAGGATTTGTTTTGACGTGCCTTGATTGCTTTTTTTCTGTCCAATAAAGTACATTTATCAAATTTTCATATTGGCGATGTATTATATGGTACGAGTACGAATGGAAGAATTATTAATTATAAGCGTCCACATGACTCCGTTATTTACACTCGGTGGTTTAATATTTGCTGCAATATGGGCGCAAATTGCCTGGGATCGTTTCTGGGGCTGGGACCCGAAAGAGGTTTGGGCATTAATCACACGTTTTTTCTGTGCTGCATACTTGCATTTAAGACTTTCAAGAGGTTGGCATGGGGGGACCCGCCTGACTGTAGTTGGGTTTTCGATCAACATGTTCAACCTGATTGTTGTGAATCTAGTCTTAGCCGGTCTGCATTCTTATGCATAATGCCATATAAAAAGCATCATGTAAGTGAGGTGACAGTTAAATACTATTCAGGTTTAAAAATTACCTTACAGGGGTATCGTATTATATACTTAAAATATAAAATATTACTTTGCGCACAATATGTAGCAAAATAATTTATAAGGAGTGATATTAATGGCAAAACATGAGAACGATAAACATAAGCATAGTGAACATGAACATCATAGCAATCATAACCATTCACATGATCACGAAGTAAACCATGACCATCATGATGGTGAAGAACATAGCCATGACAGTCATCAAAGTCATGCGCATGACCATAGTAGCCACGGAGACCATGGACACCATGATCACGGCGATATGGTTGGAGATTTTAAGAAACGATTCTTTATATCTTTACTTATTACGATTCCAATTCTCGCTTTATCGCCTATGATTCAAGATTTTATAGGGGTCGATTGGCGTTTTACTGGTGATATGTTTATTTTATTTGCATTATCAACAATAGTATTCTTCTATGGTGGCTGGCCATTTATAACAGGCGGAATCAGTGAATTGAAGGATAAGAATCCTGGAATGATGACACTCATTGCACTTGCTATTACCATAGCTTATGGATACAGCACCATGGTTGTGTTTGGTTGGGAAGGCAGTCAGCTATTCTGGGAACTGGCTACATTAGTCGATATTATGTTACTCGGTCACTGGATTGAAATGCGATCTGTGATGGGTGCATCTAATGCGCTTGAACAGCTGGTGAAACTCATGCCAAATGAAGCACATCGCTTAGATGATAATGGTCAAGTACAGGATATGCCTTTATCCGAACTGAAAAATAATGACCGGGTACTTGTAAAACCGGGTGAAAAGGTCCCTGTTGACGGAATAATCGCTGATGGGAATTCGGCTATTGATGAGTCGATGCTTACAGGAGAGTCTGTTCCGGTTGAAAAAGATAAAGGTGATGAAGTTATCGGCGGATCGATAAATAAGGAAGGATCTCTTACTATACAGGTTGAAAAAACAGGGGAAGATTCCTATTTATCTCAGGTCATTACGATGGTAAAAGAAGCACAGGAATCAAAATCGAGAACCCAGGATTTGACGAACAAGGCAGCTAAATGGTTATTTTACCTAGCACTAGCCGCGGGACTTACAACCTTATTCATCTGGTTGCTGCTGGGCTACTCTTTTGATGTTGCCATTGAACGGATGGTTACCGTTATGGTTATCACCTGTCCGCATGCGCTTGGGTTAGCAGCACCGCTTGTTGTAGCAGTTTCTACATCTATTTCTGCCAAAAAAGGATTGCTAATTCGAAACCGTTCTAATTTTTAAGGGGCACGTAATTTGAATGCCGTTGTTTTTGATAAAACAGGTACACTGACAAAAGGTGAATTTGGTGTAACAGATATCGTATCAAGCGCGGGGTATAATGAAGAAGATATTTTAAAATATGCTTCCACTGTAGAACAAAACTCTGAACATCCGATAGCAACAGGAATTGTGAAGGAAGCAAAAGAAAAAGACATGGCGTTAGGGAAACTGGCTGATTTCGAATCGATAACAGGAAAAGGAATACAAGGCAACGTGGACGGAAGAAAAGTAAATGTTGTCAGTCCGGGATATATAAATAATAATAATTTTAGTTACGATCAGCAATTGTTTAATGAAATGTCGGAAGAAGGAAAGACCGTTGTATTCGTTCTACTTGAAGATGAATTGATCGGGATGGTCGCTTTAGCAGACATCGTTCGTGAAACGGCAAAAGAAGCAATCGCATCATTAAAGGAAAAGGGAATACATTCCATTATGCTAACAGGAGACAATAAAAAGGTTGCAAACTGGGTGGCAAAACAACTGGATATTGATGAAGTCTATGCAGAAGTGTTGCCGGATGACAAAGCAAATCAGGTGAAACAAATACAAGCAAAAGGCTGGAAGGTTGCGATGACGGGCGATGGTGTAAACGATGCACCGGCACTTGCGACAGCTGATTTGGGGATTGCTATTGGCGCAGGTACGGATGTAGCAATGGAAACAGCTGATGTGGTGCTTGTGAAAAGCAACCCGAACGATGTTGTGGCACTAATGGATTTATCGAAAAAAACGTATCGAAAAATGGTCCAGAATCTCTGGTGGGCGACAGGCTATAACATATTTGCAATCCCACTAGCTGCAGGTGTGCTGGCCCCGATTGGCATTGTATTAAGCCCAGCAGTGGGAGCGGTACTCATGAGTTTAAGTACGATTATTGTTGCGATAAATGCAAAGTTATTAAAGGAGTAAAAGAAGAAGGAAGCATGGGGGTAATTCTCATGCTTTTTCTTTTGATTATGGGGAGTAATCGAACCGTCCCTCCGCTTCCACTTCCACCCCCATTTTTAATTTCACTTAATAAATGATATAATGCTAAATTATATTCTATTTTTCAGATTTTTGGGGGAATAACAATTGAGCATTTGTTGTGAATTTCCCAGTAAAGTTGGGGGTAAACATCCATGAATAAGACAGAAGGAAACGGTGAAAGGGATATTAATCATCTCCAGAAAAAAAGATGGGCGATGCCGGATGTATATGTTATTTTATTTTTGGTATTGATAATGGGGTTTGTTGCTACATATCTTATACCATCAGGCTCATTTGATAGGGAAGTGGTTGATGGAGTTGAACGGGTAGTTCCTGATACCTATCAACAAACAGAAGGGCCATCACTCGGTTTGATGGATATTTTTAATTCGATTCAAATGGGGATGGTACAGTCAGCTGATATTATTTTCCTAATATTGTTCACAGGTGGAATGTTTGAGGTTATCGAACGTTCTGGGGCATTAAATGGTCTGATAAAACGTGCAGTAACCTTAACGCGTGGACGTGAGTTTTGGTTGATCGCTATCATTTCAACTATTTTTGCTTTAACCGGGGCAATTGGGGCTGTTGCTAATGCAATCATTGCATTTGTTACCATTGGTGTTATTATAGCACGGGCGCTTAAACTTGATCCAATCATCGCAGTGGCAATTACATTTGGAGCTAACTTTGTGGGGTTTAGCGTTGGATTTATGAACCCATATACAGTGGGAATCGCGCAAGACATTGCAGAGCTTCCACTTTTATCAGGAGCAGGTTTCAGGTTTGTTGTTTTTGTTATCATATTAGCTACAACTATTTGGTATACATGGCGCTATGCGAAGAAAATTATGGCAGATCCCGCGTCCAGTATAATCGGGGTGTATGAGGATAGTGATGATGATCAGAATCAGCTTGAAGCCCCTTTTACGATAAGACATAAACTGTTGCTGATTTTTGTAGCCGTATGTTTGGGATATTTTGTGTATGGATCATCGCAATTAGGTTGGACCATTAATAATATGTCTGCATTTTTCCTGATTATTGCCATAGGTGCAGGTATACTCTCAGGAATGCGATATAATACACTTGCGATCACGTTCATGGACGGTGCAAAAAGACTGGTTTACGGTGCATTAGTAGTAGGGCTTGCGAGAGCTGTTATCGTCATTTTGGAAGAAGGGGTGATACTTGATTCCATCGTGTATGGATTATCTGTACCATTAGAAAATCTCTCTCCAGTATTTGCTGCACTTGGGATGTTCCTTTCCAATGGTGTATTAAATTTCTTAGTAAATTCCGGCAGCGGGCAGGCAATGATCGCAATGCCGATGTTAACGCCTTTGGCTGACATGGTTGGAGTTACCAGACAGGTCGCTGTGCAGGCATTTCAGTTTGGCGACGGTTTAACTAATCTCATCTTTCCAACGTCCGGTATTCTAATGGCAAGTCTTGCTGTGGCCAATGTTTCATGGACAAAATGGCTGAAATGGGTATTCCCGTTATTTCTTATTTGGTTTGTCATTGCAATAATAACGTTGACTGTTGGTGTGATGATTGAGTGGGGCCCGTACTAAATCCAGGTCCACCTACCGTTTTACGATTACGGGAGGTGGGCTTTTTGCGTTGACTTGTGTTACTGTCTAATCCTTCTCCTCGCATAAGTGACATATGTATCAGCTCCCTTTATAATAGATTCACAGAACAAAGGAGCAGCGTTTTTTCCTATGTTTTGGGAGCAGAGCCTTCCATACCCCATCCGTTTTTACATAAATGAAGGAGCCGTCAACATGATTCGTTTTCATAAACCGTATAACAAGCGAAATTTGGAGCCTAATGTGAAAGTTAGTTTGAAAATAAAGATGATTGTTCTGATCAGTTTGCTAATTGCTGGTATTTGTATCCTTTTTGCTGGATTTCTTCATATATTTATTTCCAATACCATCGAAGACCAGGTCGGAAAACGTGCTTTAAGTGTGGCCAAGACTGTTGCCAATATGCCGGAAGTAAAGGCGGCTTTTGAGCTGGAGGATCCTGCTTCTGTAATTCAGGAAACCGTGGCTCCAATTCGGGAGGAAACCGGTGCAGAATTTATTGTTGTTGGAAATAGGGAGGGGATTCGTTATTCCCATCCAAACCCGGAAAGAATCGGGGAAGAAATGATAGGTGGGGACAATGCTCGTGCCCTAGAGGACGGGGAAGCCTATGTATCTAGGAGCACAGGGTCACTTGGACTTTCTATTCGTGGGAAGCTGCCTGTTTTGAATGAAGCAGGGGACATTATGGGTGTCGTGTCTGTGGGTTTTCTTAATGAGGATGTCCAGAGCATTATTGCAAATCAGAGCAAGTCACTATGGCTTACCCTGGCTGGGGTTGGTCTATTAGGGATTGCAGGTGCGATTTTTATTGCCTATTATATCAAAAAGTTGTTATCCAATATGGAACCGGAGGAAATCTCGCATTTACTCTTGCAAAAAGAATCGATATTGCAGTCAGCCCATGAAGGTATGATAGCTGTTGATCGTAAGGGAATCATAACCTTGATGAATACGGCAGCAAAACATATTCTGTTCGGTGACGTGCAGCACCCGGATCATTTTTCCGGGAAACCAATCGATGAGCTATTGCCAGGTACGGCTTTGTTTGATGTACTGGAAAGTGGTGAGAGCCATTATGACAAGGAAATGATACTCGGGAAATCTGTTGTCTTGGTAAACCAGGTACCTGTCTACATGGAAGGGACAATTGAAGGTGCTGTATCCACGTTTCGGAAAAAAACAGAAATGGAACATATGACGCGTGAACTTCAGCAAATTAAACAATATGCAAATGCGCAACGCGCTCAAACCCATGAATTTTCCAATAAACTCTATACGATTTTGGGATTACTTCAGTTAGGTGAAAAACAGGAAGCTATCGAATTTATTAAAAAAGAAAAAAATATCCAGCAGGAACGATCGGAATTTTTGACACAGCAGGTAAAAGATTCTGTCGCTCAAGGGCTTTTACAAGGGAAAATCAATCAGGTGAATGAACTTGGGATAAGCTTGTCCATTCATCCGGATAGTCAACTTAGCCAAGCGTACCACGAGGACACGCAGGAGGCACTACTTACCGGGCTTGGAAATCTGCTTGAAAATGCGATTGAATCTGTTAAAAATAATCAGGAGGGGGACAGGCGAATTAGCCTATTTTTCACTGATATAGGGGATGATATCGTGGTAGAGGTTGATGATTCGGGTTCGGGTATTTCAGAAGCGAATATGCCACATATTTTTGAACAAGGATTTTCTACAAAAGAAAAGGGAAAACGAGGAAGTGGCTTGAGCTTAACCCGCCATATTGTACATAAATCAGGAGGCGAAGTCATGCTTGAAGAAGGGGAAATGAGGGGTGCCTGCTTCGTGATGATTATACCTAAAAATAGGAGGAAACACAGATGAGTGATAATATACAGGTTCTTATTATCGAAGACGATTTCCGGATTGCTGAAATAAACAGAAGATATGTG
This sequence comes from Virgibacillus sp. NKC19-16, assembly GCF_021560035.1. Classification (NCBI taxonomy): domain Bacteria; kingdom Bacillati; phylum Bacillota; class Bacilli; order Caryophanales; family Bacillaceae; genus Virgibacillus; species Virgibacillus salidurans. The sequence goes on from NZ_CP074373.1 coordinate 833,014, forward strand.
GAAAGCTTAGAAGGATATATGGTTCAGGAAGTTGTAAAGACGGGAGAAGAAGCATTGACCTATTTGGAAAATTGCATGTCTCGGCCACAGTTGATTCTGCTTGATATTTACATTCCTGATGTGAAAGGGATGGAGTTGTTTTGGCAGATCCGTCATCATTATCAGGATGTGGATATGATCGCTGTCACTGCCGCCAACGAAGCTGCAACGATTGAGGAAGCATTAAGAGGGGGCGCTTTTGATTATATCGTGAAACCGGTGGATGCTGATCGTTTCACGCAGTCCTTGAAGCGATATAAACAGTACCGTAGCTTTTTTATTGCGAAAGAGATTTTGGGGCAGCGTGATATTGATTCTGTTACAGGGAATTATCATTTGACTGAATCCAGCAGTACAAACGCGAATTTGCCTAAAGGAATTGATCCGATTACATTGAATGATATCAGAGATCTTTTGAAATCCAATAAGGAAAAAGGGATAACTGCTGTGGAACTGAGTAAACTGATCGGGACAAGCCGCTCCACGGCACGTCGCTATCTGGAATACCTGGTGTCCACAAGTGAGATTCATACCACATTAAAATACGGAAGTGTCGGCAGGCCGGAGCGTGAGTACATGCGCCGTGAAACTTATGAACAAAATGAAGAATATAAGAAATAAGTAACTTATAAAAAGAAGGTTTATCCTTCTTTTTTTATATGCTAATTTATTAAATAAGTCAAAAAAAAAATTATTTTTTTGATGTGAGTTGCTAGCGCTTACATAATAGAGACAATGAATGAAAGGAAGATAGTATGTTAAGTTTAATAGGATTTGCGACCATATTGACAATTGTCATTTTATTAATCAAGGGGAAGGTTTCTCCTATTATTGCGATGGTATTAATACCATTATTAGGTGCATTTCTTGCCGGTTTTGGATTGGGTGAAATTGGCGAGTATTTTAATCAAGGAATTGATCAAGTCATCGATGTTGCTGTTATGTTCATTTTTGCAATTCTATTCTTTGGTATTATGCAAGATGCCGGACTTTTTGACCCTTTAATTAACAAGATGGTTGCGCTTTCGAAAGGAAATATTATAGCTGTAAGTGTAGCTACCGTTTTGATTGCGGCAGTTGCTCAAATGGATGGTTCCGGGGCGTCGACATTTCTGATTACCATTCCTGCTATGCTTCCATTGTATAAACGGATGAACATGAATCCATATTTACTGCTACTCTTGATTGCTGGAAGTGCTGCCATCATGAATATGACCCCATGGGCGGGACCTTTGGGTCGTACTGCTTCCGTTCTGGATATAGATGTCACGGAATTATGGTACCCGCTTATACCAGTGCAAATCATAGGGATGGTATTGATGATAGGTTTAGCAGTATTCCTCGGATTTAGAGAAAAACGGAGAATTAAAGAGCAGTTTGGGAATCAGGGGTTGGAAGCTGCGGCTGCGCTTGAGGAGACACCAGAAGAAATAGAGAAAGAGGACGAAAAATCCTCTTCTTTCACTGAAAATTCACTTGCACGTCCGAAATTAATTTGGGTAAATGCGATCCTTGCAATAGGTGTTGTCGCATTGTTAGTATCGGGGATCATTCCAGCTGGCTTTGCGTTTATGATTGGGGTCAGTATTGCACTGGCAATTAATTACCCAAATTTGAAAGATCAAACGGATAGAATTAAGGCACATGCTTCAAGCGCTCTGACAATGGCAACGATCATTCTAGCTGCAGGTTCATTTTTAGGAATTCTGGCAGGAACAGGAATGCTGGATGCAATAGCAGAAGACGGTGTTTCAGTAATGCCTGAAGCTGTTGGTCCTTATTTACATTTGATTATTGGAGTCTTGGGTGTACCTTTTGACTTACTGTTAAGTACGGATGCATATTATTTTGCATTGCTTCCAGTAGTTGAACAGATCGCATCAGGTTTTGGCACAGGTGCGCTATCTACAGCATATGCAATGATCATTGGGAACATTGTAGGGACATTTGTCAGCCCACTAGCACCAGCTGTTTGGCTAGCACTTGGTTTATCAGGTTTGGAAATGGGACGCCATATCAAATATTCCCTCCCGTGGTTATGGGGACTGAGTATTGTACTATTAATCATTGCGGTGTTTATTGGTGTGGTTTAAGCGGGATAAGCGTGGGAACGGTTCGGTTGATTTCTCCCTTATCAAAAAGAAGGGAAACAAATTCAGTTACGGAAAATAAATAAGGAAGCAGAGGGACCGTCCTCATGCTTCCTTTATATTTGTATAAACACCACTTAAAGAACTATAATAGACAATAAAACAAAAAGGGAAGAAAAGCATTGATATGGGAAGTACTTAACATTGTTGGAACTATTGCATTTGCAATTAGTGGTGCCATTATTGCTACGCATGAGGATTATGACATTTTAGGTGTTTATGTTTTAGGGTTTGTGACGGCGTTCGGAGGTAGTACGATCCGTAACCTGTTGATTGGTATACCGATTGAATCCATTTGGACACAAGGTGATTTATTCGTTGTCGTCTTTTTGGTGCTCACGGTGGTTTTCCTATTACCGAATAACTGGATTGAATATTGGGATAAATGGGGAATTCTTTTTGACGCGATTGGTTTAGCGTCATTTGCCATTCAAGGGGCTTTAAGTGCTGTTGAAGTCAATGCACCATTAAGTGCGGTACTCGTTGCGGCGACATTGACTGGATGTGGCGGAGGGATGATCAGGGACGTTCTTGCAGGACGTAAGCCGATGGTTCTTCGCGCGGAGATTTACGCACTTTGGGCGACATTCGGCGGTTTAATTATTGGTCTTGGTTTAGTCAATGGCCCTTGGTCGACAGGTGTTCTTTTTGTCGCAATTGTTACATTAAGGATGAGTTCGGTGCGTTTTCAATGGAGATTACCCCGGCATCCAATATGGAAATGATACACAATAATTTCTGTGAATTTATATTACATTCAGTATGGTCGGAGTAGAGGAATGGTAGTGAACGTGGGATTGAGAGATCAGACTGCGAGATGAATAGCAGTGAGCGCTGGAAGGGGGCCTTGGCCGCGGGGCAAATTGCAACCAACGACGAAAATCCAGACACTGCTGATTCGTATAATACAATGAGGATAAAAGACCGACCACGCATCAGAACAACGCGTGGTGGGTCTTTTTATTATATGGCGGTATTATTCGATGAACAGGTTTTCGAAAAAAATTTACAGCCATAAAGTCTATTCTAAAAACAATGCCCTTTGAGATGGCCAGTGTACAAAAACGATATTCAACATTTACTGCTAAATTCGTATTAATATAGAGACTTTTTAAATAATTTCATGTATACTACGAAGAAAAGGGGGGCAAGTATGGAAATAGTAAAAGCAATCCAAGATGAATACCCGGATGACTTCTCCTATTGTTATGGGTGTGGCCGGCTAAATGAAAGTGGGCATCATTTCCGGACAGGTTGGGATGGTGATCAGACGGTTACTTTTCACACGCCGCGTTCTGAGCATACGGCAATACCCGGATTTGTCTATGGCGGGGTGATTGCATCATTAATCGATTGTCATGGAACGGCTTCGGCGTCACTTGCCCTGCACCGGAAGAATGGTCATGAGCCTGGTGACGACTTCGATGCACCACGTTTTGTGACTGCATCGCTTGAGGTTAAATTTGTTAAACCAACACCTCAGGATGTTACGTTAAAGGCGATTGGTACCGTGGAAGAAATTCATCCGAAGAAGTTTAAGGTACATACGGAAGTTTTTGCAGGTGATGCGTGTTGTGCCAAAGGAGAGGTTGGTGCAGTGATCATGCCGGATACATTTGGTGGAAAAAAATAAAGTTGAGGTTTCAAAAATTGCATAAATTAATTCTGGCATTACGACTGTTATTGAGTTTTGAGTAAAGTTACAGAGAGTTCTTTTTGTCCCCTGCCAGTGGTCAAAAATTCTTTAACCTTAGGCAGGGGCAGGGACTCCTAACCGTTAAATGATCTCCCACCCACGGTTTTTCGCTGTTGACTCCAGTCGTGGCTCGGGCTTGACAGCGACCGGATTCCCGACGAGTTCAAAAACAGGAAGGTCTGAAAAGCTGTCGGCATAAGCAAAACTATTAGACCAGTCGATATCTTTATTTGCTAGCGCAGTTTGGATTTTCTCGTTTTTTCGTGATGCCTGTATATGGTAGATTGGAGATTTACTATCAACATGCTGCTCTTTCAAGGGGATATCTGTCCCGATGATTGTATGAAATAGCAATTCCTTTGTGACCGATTGCAAAAGTGGTGTATATGCCCCGGAAACCAGCATAACATGATCATTATCACTGATGTGCTGTTCCAACCTTTCAATAACTTGCTGATTGAAATTCGTTTTCATTTTTTCAGCGATTTCCTCGAAGTATGTATCCAGTTCTTGTTTAGAGAGTTGATCAAGTGCAGCTAAGTAAATTTGCATAGACCGTTCTCTCATTTTATGTTTGGGATAAATTTTCAACTTGCTGCCAATATAGGGAGGTAAAATAGTTCGTAAAAATCGTTTATATTTGGAATGATAGACGGGATGATTTTTCAAATGATCCATCAAAATCGGAAACGTTTCGTTCGCATACAAAGTACCGTCAAAATCGAATATCGCAACACGCATCTCTTTCACCTTTTCTATGTGGAGTTATTATAATAATGCATGTTTTTGGTGAGTATGTCAAAGTAGTGAGGAGGTCGTTCTGTGCTGAGAGCGCCTCATCCCGCGGTAGTTGGGGTTTGTTCCGCGTACGCAGTTGCTTGTTCCGCGCACATGTCGGTTCGTCGCGCGAACAGAGCTCCTTATCCTGCGATAAGCTCTGTTACTCCACTTTTTTAATCGGCCAAAATAAAACACGGCGGGAGGATGCGTAATGCAGGAGGAGTGGTTCTTCATTCATATTATTTTCTGGTAAAAAGGGGACCATGTTTTGCCTCTGAATAGTCGCTTCTGCATCACGAATTTTCCATTGCCTGTGGTGAATATCTCCTCTAAATAAAGCCCCGTCTTTATATGACCAAAAATAATATCTTTCTAGTAGCCAGTGAGTCAGGCTTCCTTTTTCCGGATAGTAGGCTTCGGAAATGGGGTGGTAACTTCCTTTAAAAATAGCATCAGCGTTTCCTCGGCGAACAGAGCTGTAATGGAAAGATCCCGCTCGTTTCTTCATTTTCATTTTTGCATAAAAATAGGGTAACGTAGCTACTCTGGCGCCTAGAACAGCGAGCAGCTTATCGGCATCCAGACTGAAAAAATAAATACCTGCTCTTCCGTTCCGCCTGACATAGGTTCGCACGTTCAGTTCCAGAAATGAACGCAGAAAGGGGAAGGGCGGCATTTTGCGTAGGCGCATATCACTTATTTTAAATGGTATGATTGTAATCCACGCCACGCCGTCATAAGTGTCCAGCTCGAGCCCCTCGGTGAGTTGTGCTTTCATCACTTCCTGGGATACAGGCAGGTGCATGAACAACAAATGATCCCACTTTTGCGTCATGATCCAAGGGCTATCAGGTAAGGGATAATCACGGTGTTGGGTGCTTTTTCGTATAGATTTATACATATTTTCTCCTATCGATACTGTGTTTATTTTTAGTATGTTGATTGGTTTAGATTTTATACGGGGAAAGAGGAGGGTGTAGGAAGCCAAGCAAAGATCCCCTACGATCTGCGTTTTACCTTCCTCTTAAGAAGCCAGGCTTCCAAACCTCCAGAACCAAATATGACACCTGATACAATTAAGACAAGTCCAATAAAGTGTGCTAGAATGATAGATTCATTGAGGAAAATAGCTGCACCGATGATTGAGAAAAAGGTATTCAAGTTTAGAAAAATCGATGTTTCGGCAGGTCCGACTTGGCCGATGGCATAGTTATAAATCATATGCCCTATTCCGGTAGCAATCACTGCTGAGAAAAGGAAGATCGCCCATACAGAAAGAGCTGAAACCTCTGCAACTGCGGCAAAACCACCTGGTTCTTTCCATAAGCTAATGATAAATAGAAAAAAAGAACCAATTAGCAGCATATAACCGGTCAGAAGTCGGGGATCCATTGTTTGTGACGCTCGTTTAATTAATATAAAACTGAGCGCCTGGGAAGTAATGGAGAATAAAATATTTAAATCCCCTGCATTGATCGATTGCAGACCACCGCTTCCAGCCAACACCGTAAAACTAACACCTAGGCCTCCAAATACAAATCCAATAAGTTGAATGAACGTTGGTTTTCGTCTTAAAAATACCATCGAGAAAACTACTGTCAAAAGCGGTCCCATCCCCAAAATCAAGCCTGTATTCGTAGCCGATGTTTTAGTAAGTCCTTCCGCTAAAAAGAAATGATGGAAAACAACGCTTAAGAAAGCTCCACCAATAATATAAATCCATTCTGTTCTTTTGGGCAATCGAACGAGTTCAGCAAATATAAGGAAAAGAATTGCAGTCAAACCAGCGACGAAAATCCTTAATGATGTGATGGTAATAGGCGCGAAATTCTCAACAAGAACCTTTAACGCAGAAACATTCATCCCCCATGTGAACATGATGAGTATGATGATTATGTATATTTTACCTGTCTTCAAAATTTTCCACCACCCAAATTTCCATAATGTAGGATAGCTTATCATATTTTGTGATGTGCGTATAGAGGCTCGTACCCCGTGGTGGTGAATGTCGAAGCTCGGATGCTGAGTCCTGACACTAAAGCGTCCAAACGGGAGTGCGGGCATCAAGCCGAATCCCGAAGTTTACTTACTTATTCACAATAAAATCCCCCCAAAATCATCATTAAAAAAAGGCTCACCCAGATCAGGTAAACCTCTCACCAACCATTACTCTGATACCTCCAATCGATCCTCCAAAAACTGCATGCGCTGATTAAACAGTGTTGGGTACGATAAATATCCCAGCATGATGCTTGTGACAACAGCTGTTGTTAATAGAAGGAATAGGATGAGCAACTGGAATAGTACGGCTTGTACAGGATCAGCCCCTGCTATGATTTGCCCGCTCATCATACCGGGTAACTGGACGAGTCCGATGGTTTTCTGGCTTTCGATTGTCGGAATCGTGCTCGCTTGAATGGAAGTGATAAGCTGTTTGTGAATTGCTTGTTTAGGTGTTCCTCCGAGTGATAGAATCAGTTCTGTTTCATTCTGGCGTGATTCCATTTCTGCCGTGAAGCGGTTGAGGAACAGTATGCCGAGTACCATGGAGTTTCCAATAACCATACCACTAATTGGGATAATATATTGAGCAGTTGCTGGTGTAATATTTAAACCAAGCAGGATACTTTGCGTTAAAACTTCAACAAAAATAAATGTCACCACTAATTTCCATGTGATCCCTTTAATGGATGCCCCTTTTTTCCTGGCATTTTGTGTAGCTGCTCCAATCATGACGACGATCATTAGTACTATATAAATAATATTTTCGGCATCAAATACAAACTGAAGGATATAACCCACTGCAAGTAATTGAATGATGGAACGAACTGTTGCAATAATGGTGTCTTTTTCAAGACCTAAGTTAAATGTTTTCGATAGGACAATCGGAATGAGAACAAATATAAGTGTGATTGCTAATGTTAGAAAACTCATTCCAGTTCCCCTTTCACAAAGCGTTTTACTTGCGTATTTTTCGGATTATCCAAGAAGCCGCTTTCGCCGGTTTCTATGACTTTACCTTCCATCATAACCCACGTAAACTCTCCGATTGTTCGTGCCTGCTGCAGGTTGTGCGTGATCCAGATAATGGTAGTTCCGTATTTTTGATTGATTTGCTGAATGAGTGCTTCGATATCCTGCTGGGACACACGATCCAGTGAAGATGTGATTTCATCAAGTAATAAAATCTCCGGCCTGTTCACAAGGGTGCGAGCAATGGAAAGTTTTTGGCGTTGTCCACCGGATAAGTCCTTGGAATTCTTCTTTAAAAAAGAGCCATCAAGTCCTACAATTCGCATTAATTCCTGCGCTCTTTCTTCAGATAATTGTTCTCCTTGCAATGTTAGCGGCATGGCTAAGTTCTTTTGTACACTGCCACTTAGCATCGTTGCGCTTTGCAGTGCGATCCCAACGTTCCGACGTAATTTTACTGGTTCATAGGCATCGAGTTTTTTACCTTTAATATAAATCTCTCCTGAATTCGGTGACTTTAACCCATTGCATAATCGGAACAATGTTGTCTTTCCTGCACCGGATGGACCGACCAATGTTGTAATTTTACCCTCTGGGAAATATCCTGTAATATCCTTTAAAATATGTACACCGTCAGCGGAAAAATTCACATCTTGAAACTGCACAGCTGCATTCGGATGGCTTGTCAATTTATTTCACTTCCTTACTAGCAAATTCGTTCTTCATCTAATTTAGTGTTTACTTCCCAGGTACAATTATTATCAAAAATGAATGGGATAGCAAGTTATTCGGGATATACATCTATAAAACATCCTATTCTTCAGGAACATGGAAGATTTGCTATACTGATAATAAGAAGAAGGGGGATTTACTATGCTGCAAAAACTTGCTGCGGGAAATCATGCCAAGCCGTTTAGAGGACCTTTTACGATTACCCGCATCCAGCCAAGCGATATTTTAGAGGAAGATACAGGAGATTCGGCATTCGGTACATTAAGCAATATTGATCATGCAGTAATGCAAAAAGGATTGACCATAAAAATGCACGAGCATGTCAACGATGAAATTTTCAGCTATGTATACAAAGGCACTTCCTTTCATAGGGATTCTGCTGGGTTTGAAGCGCCGATTGCGCCTGGTAAGCTAATGATGATGAATGTAGGCTATAGCTTTTGGCATGAAGAAAAGGTGAAAAGTGAACCCGCTGTGGAAATGCTGCAAATCTTCATCCGGCCACCTGAATCGGATCTTGATCCGGATATTCAATTTCACGACAAACCAACAGATAATCCTGACTGGTATCTTATGGTAGGACCAAAGGAGAGTGCGGCACCACTATATGTCAGACAAGACGTTTACATTTTCGATGCTCATCCTAAAGCGGGTGAAAAATTAGAAATTCCAACTTACAAAGATCTCAAACCTTTTTTATACGTAATGAGCGGAGAGGTCACAATAAATGATCTTACTATCAGCAAACAAGAAGCAGTTACCGATTTAGAAAACCCGCTCCCGCCACTACTTGCAAATTCGGATGCAACCGTTGTGTTATTTTTTGTTGCCATGAACGCACCAATGTCCATGGATGGAACGATTAGCGGGATGGGAAAGCGATAAGTTTCAATTCGAAAGAGGCCACTGAAAAATCTTACAATTATTCTGTGGCCTCTTTGGGGAGGGGAGTTTACCCTTGAATTTCATATTGATTGTCTTTCTCAGCATAGCGGTTATGCCGTCGTTTAAATAGAATAAATAGATGACTCACTACAACCTTTAATACCGCATAACCTGGAATGGCAAGCAGTATCCCAATAACGCCAAACAAATTTCCTGCGGTCAATAACACGAATATAATGGTTATTGGGTGTACATGGAGTCTTTTTCCCATAATTTGCGGGGAAATTAATTTACCTTCCAGCAATTGCACGATTGTCCATACAATAATTAACTTGAAAAACATAAATGGCGAGGTTACCGCGGCAATAATCAAGGCTGGGGTAATCGCGATTGCAGGTCCAAGATATGGGACGAAATTTGTCACACAGGCAATTGCCGCAAGCAGCAACGAATATTCAAGTCCTATAATCACAAATCCTATGTACATCATGACCCCAATGCTTAGACTCACCAATATTTGCCCAACAATATAGGAACTCAGCTGATGATCAATGTCGTCAAAGACTCTCCTAAACTCCGAGCGTAATCTGGGTGGAAGTATTTGTATAATTCTTCGCGGGAATTTTTCTCCTTCTTTTAATAAATAAAATAGAATAAAGGGAACTGTCACAATAGCGATCACGACAGCAGCAACCTGGGAGATAAAACCAGTTACTCCTTCAATTGTATCCCCTATATAGGTGGAGAGATTATCCAAGATCGTCTGAAATACCCCATCAATGTTCGCAGACAGGTTCTCGTAATAACCAGCAAACATGGAGCTTCTTAGCCACTGGTCCAAACTGTTTCCCATCTGGGCGATGTATTGCGGGAATTCACTCATGAGACTCGTAATTTGCCGCTGCAGGAAGGGAACAATTAGAAAAATAAGTAAGGCTAGCAGACCACTAAGTGCAATAAAGACAATTAAAATTGCCAATCCTCTCTTTACCCCGTAGCTTCCCATCAATCTGACAACTGGGCGCAATAAATAATATGCAATGATAGCCAGAATGGAAGGAAGAGCAATTGTTCCAAAGAGAACGACAATAGGCTCAAAGATAAATGAGACTTCTGTAAAGATTAGAATGTTAAGCCCGATGAGTAGTAAGAGGGCAAATAAATATAATAAATTTTTTCCACCGAAGAAGCGGAAAAATGGTGAGGTTTCCCAACGATTCATTTTCATTATCCTTTCCTGACGTTCCACATAAAGACTAACTATATTTTAGCACAATGCTATATTGTTTTTCATGCTATATGTGCTCATAGAGATATTCTTTCCAAATATTCGTGACCATTGTTGAGAAAGTGTTATAATGAGAATATTGAGATTAAATTATCCAATAGGAGTGAATCCATGAAAACCATTATAATAGGAAGCGGTATCGTCGGGGCAAGTGCTGCTTATCATCTGGCAAAAAATAATACAGATGTAATTGTGGTCGATAAGGAACATCAAGGGAATGCGACTTCGGCCGGCGCGGGAATTGTATGTCCGTGGATATCCAGCGTGCAGGATGAGAATTGGTACAAAATTGCAAAGGGTGGCGCTCATTATTATCCAGAGCTAATTGATCAGTTAAAAGAGGACGGGGAGCATGATGTTGGATGTCAACATACCCCCACTGAAAACCTTGCAGTTCCCATTTCAGTGGGGGCCTTGGGTTATCTACTCAGGTCTCCTCGCTACATGCCTTAGACGATTTGACGCTCTGAATAGCAAGCACCGCTAAGCACTCCCCAAACACTGTTTTTGGTTGGTACTAACGACGTACTATCGTTTTCCCACTTGCACCACCCTTTTCGAAAAAGAGCAGTTCTTCTTTTTGGAAAAAGCCACCACTCAGATTGCTCTGGCGTGTACTACAAGCCCCGACAAGTCGGGTACACATGGATGGTTGACGCACCCACTAAGCTATGCGCTAAGCAACAGCTTTACGTTTTTGTACTTCCATTTTGATCGGCGTTTTAACGTTGAGGTCTTCGTCCAATTCAACAATTTTTGATTTACGCAAAATATTCAATGCCCCGTTAATGTCAGCGTGAATACATTGTCCTGTTTTACTTCGGTACAGACCACGATTGATACGTTTACCATGGAATGTGTAGCTTGACTGATCATTTTTCGACCAGACAGGGATTGTATCTTTGTCCAGAAAACTAGCTTTTGATGTATAGCTTTCTTCCTGCTTCACGAAACGAATACCCTCTTTCAAACATTTGTTTTCGATGGCAGCAATCAGCTTATGAAACGGAATCTGAACAAATTTCTGATTGTTCTTTTTCCCTATACGGGACGCTTGCTTCCAACCAGCATTGTAGCCGACAACAATCGTATCAATGTTGAATGCTTTTGCTTTTTTAAATAGTAATCCTACGGCTTGTGAGATATAACCGTTGATTTGACTGTCACGTTTGTGCCAAAGTTTTGCCATACGATTCGTTACGATACGTTTGGAAATACCGTTTTCGATATTTTTTTCTTGCAGATTGCTTATCGTTTTGTTGAAGTATTGGTTGATAGACTTTAGTTTTTTGCCATCAATCAGGAACGTATCACCATGGTTTGTTGCACAACTCATCATTAGGTCTATGCCTAAATCGCAACTCAAAGCGTTCGCAGTTGTCGTTGGTTGTTTCTTCATTTGAGGGACTTGCATTTCATAAATGTAATGCACCTCAAAGAACCGACCTTTTTGCTTTGGTACGATTTCAATGTATGAGATTTTCTTGTTCAACAAGTTTTTAGGCATACGAATTTTAATAGAACCGAAACGTTTTCGAAATGCCACATTCATCGGAATAGCCCAGTATCCGTCTTTATCCACTTTTGGAATTTGGTAGATTTCGATGATACGTTTCTCTGTAGCGTAAGAATATTTCGGAAATTTAGGGCGACCAGTGAACTTCTCTGGGTTTTTCCTCCACTTTTCCAGCGCTTGAAAAAAACTCTTCACTTCTGCATACAACGTTCTGCGAATGGCTTGAGCAGAGTTTGATTGAACGGCCCAATAGTTAACATCAGCTCGCATGGCAGCGTCAACTTCCTTTGCAGTCGGAATCTTACCGTTGTTCAAGTGGTTTTGTTTAATCGTGTATAATCCAACATTACGCAAGGCTTTTGTACTATGCGACATACGTTGAAGCAGACGGAATTCCTTAGCCGTCAAGCTACTACGTCCAATATTTTGTTTCTGCGTGAAACGTTGAATGTTTTCGGATTTCTTTTGTTTACGCAATACTTTAACAGGTTTCTTTCTAGCAATTGTGTTCACCACCTTTCTTGGCGAGTCAAATAGGATTATTTCATTTCTTGAGGCTCATTATGTACGGATTATTTCGATAGGCACACCAGTTGTCTAAATTCTTTATCGTATCAAATCCACTTCCTATTTATGACTAATTATACCATTGGACAAAGGATTATGCGAATTTTTGTTCGCCAAAAAGTAAGATAATACAAGAGAAGTTTTCAGCCTACAGACTGACGGCAATTCATCTCCATCTGAATTGTTGGGTTGGCACCCGAAACACAATTCAGATGGAGTCTTCTTGCCGAAAGGATAAAAAAGTAGGCGCTCTGACTGTGAATTCGGATTCTGAAATGCTGGATGAAATAGAGAGCAGGGCACGTTCCAAACAAAAAGATGCGCCTGAAATGGGGGATATATCACGACTCAGCGCTGCCCAAACGAGAGAGCGATTTCCATTGTTGAATGAGGACTTGAAGTCTGTTTTCTTAACTGGAGCTGCAAGAGTGGATGGGCGATTACTTAGAAACGCTTTAAAACGAGCTGCGCAAAAACATGGGGCAGAAATGATAAAAGGCGAAGCAAAGCTGCTATATAATAAGAACAGCGTAGAAGGTGTTGAGGTGAATGGAGAAAAGTTATACGCCAATACTGTTCTGATTGCAACTGGCGCTTGGGCTCCGTCTCTATTAGCACCTCTAGGAATCAATCTAAACGTAGAACCGCAACGTGGACAAATTGCTCATATTCATGTACCTAATGAAGACACGTCTGATTGGCCTGTTGTTTTGCCACAAAGCCGTCACTATATGCTGGCATTTGATGACGCGCGTATAGTCGTAGGGGCAACCAGGGAAACAGGAGTTGGCTTCGATTATCGAACAACTGCAGGAGGCGTACATGAGGTTACGTCAGAGGCATTAAACGTAGCACCCGGACTTTCTAATGGAACACTGCAGGAAGTTCGGATTGGGTTTCGACCGATGGGACCGGATGTTTTACCAATACTTGGGGGAATAGACGTAGTAAAAGGAGTTGTTTTAGCAACAGGACTGGGTGCATCAGGGCTGACTATGGGACCGTATATTGGGAGACTAGCTGCTGCATTGGCAGGAGGAGAGAACAGCGGGGTAGATCTTACGCCATATAACCCAATGCGTGCTATTACTTCGGGTGTAAATAAAATAGTATAGAAAGGCTGTTTTCTAAAAGATTGTTGCTTTTTCGTAGCTCGAGGAGGCTCAGGCAGCCGCCCACGGAAAGCGTAGTGTATTTCCGTAGCGGGTAAATACACCAACCATCATTTCCTACTATGTCGCAGTTTAAATCAACAGCGAAGATTTAAAAGCAACAATACTAAAAAGAGCCATAGGAAAAAAGACAGCAACCTGCCACCACGCGGCAGGTTGCTGTTCCTTTCTAACGAGCTTTACTTTTCGGATCAAAGGCATCCCGCAATCCATCGCCAATAAAGTTGATAGCTAGCACAGTAACAAAAATCGCTACACCTGGTGGAATCCAGGCTTCTGGATGCTCACGGAGTATCCGGATATTCTGTGCTTCTGAAATCATGTTGCCCCATGTTGGTGTTGGCTGTGGAATACCGAAGCCGATAAAGCTAAGTCCGGATTCAATAATAATGTAGCTTGCCATCATTAGTGTCGCATTAACAATTATAGGCCCAATAGCATTAGGAATAAAATGCTTAAAGATAATTCTAAAATCAGTTGCTCCGATCGCGCGGGCTCCTTGAACAAATTCCTGTTCCCTTAATGACAAATAAGTTCCTCGAATAATTCGTGTTAAGTTTGGCCAAGCCGTCACTGCGATAATAGTGACAAATAATGCTATGGTTACTTCCTGTATGATTGCAATGATCGTTAGGACAAGCACGAGAAACGGAAGCATAAGCATAATATCTGCGCCCCGCATAATGATGCTATCGACTTTTCCACCATAATAGCCAGCAATAGATCCAAGAACAACACCGATAGCAAGGGTGAAAAACATGGCGCTAAAACCGACGATCAATGAAATTCGGCCACCGTATAACAATCGTGAAAAGTTATCCTGGCCTTGTCCATTGGTACCCAAAATATGTTCATCACTCGGTCCCTGCTCAATTAATAAAAGATCTGACTGTTCCGGATCCAGATCGGTAAATACAGGGGCAAGAACGCAAACGATAATAATAGCTAAAAGAACAAAGCTGCTTATAACGGCCATTTTATTTTTCATGAACCTGCGAAGCGCCAATTGAAATGGGCTTCTGCTCTTATTTTGTATCTCGCTTGCATGCTTTTGGGGCTGTGTAGATGGTGTTTCTTGTGGATTCGGCTGCATATATGTTCACCTCAATCATATCGGATTCTTGGGTCGATAATACTATAAAAGATATCGGCCAATAAATTACCCACGAGTATGAGTGTTCCAAGTATCAAGGCAATTGCCATAACGACCGGGAAATCACGATTCGTGACCGAACTTAGAAACAACGTGCCAAGTCCTGGATATTGAAAGACTTGCTCGGTAATAACAGCACCGCTTAACAACACCCCAACTTCAAATCCCATTATTGTAATGATAGGAATCAGCGCATTACGTAGTGTGTGTTTGTAGAGAACATTACGATCAGTCATCCCCTTTGCTCTCGCTGTACGAATATAGTCGCTGCCAAGGACATCAAGCACTTCTGATCGCATGTAACGCATATAGGTTGCCGTCCCTGCCAAGCCAAGTGTTATTCCAGGTAAAATCATGTGATGTATACGATCCATAAATGCTTCAAAACCAGTGAGACCTGGAGTAGAAAGTGTCCCTTGTGCCGGGAACCACCCCAAATTAATCGATAGAAGATAAATGGCAATTAAACCGAAGAAAAAGTTCGGAATCGCCAGGCCGAGAAAGCCGAAACCTGTTGCGCCGTAATCAAGCAGCGAGTACGGTTTCCTGGCAGAATAAATACCAATCGGAATTCCGACAATAATCGTAATACCTAATGAAAAAAGTCCAAGATAAAGCGTGTTTAAAAACCTGGCCTCAATTAATTCAGCTACTGTACGCCCGTTAAAAACTAATGAGTCTCCAAAATCACCTTGTGCGGCAGAACTTACCCAACGCCAATATTGGACGGGAATCGGATCGTTTAATCCTAATGCCTCCCGTTGCTCTGCGTAAACTTCCGGATCGACGTTCGGGTCAGAGAGCTCCTGTCCAGATAAAGCATCCCCGGGCGCTGCTAGTGCAAGGCCAAATACAATAACTGTTAAGCAAAAGAGCATTGGGATAAAAATGAGGATACGGCGAATTATATATTTATACACTAAATCTCCCCCTGATTAGAGACCGGGATATTTTACTTATTATGATTTAATAGCTATCACTGCTTGATTTGATGATGAGCCTAGTATCCTTATGAATAAATTTTTTAAAGAAAAGAGCATGCGTGAAATCCGCACGCTCTTTTCTTTTTCATTCAGATTGTTACTCGGATACCCACCATAATTCAGGGTCGTTATTGAATGAATATGGCATTGGGTTAACACCATTTAACCGCTCGTTGTAGCCGTAAATGGAGTTTTGTGCAAACAAGAGAAGCGCAGGTAAGTCCTCTGAGAACACAGATTGCCACTCACTGTATTTCTCGGCACGATAATCTTGTTCGAACGCTTCTGGTGGTTGCATTGCTTCTTGTAATAATTGTTCGGATTCATCATTGTTCCAGCGCGAGAAGTTGTAGGCAGCATCTGCACCCCATAAAGCAGATGGGTCAGGGTCACCGCTTCCTAAGCTCCAACCAATCATGTAAAGATCCCAATCCGTGTTATCATCCGTTAATTCTTCCTGATAAGCTGTCATTTCCTTTGGTTGACGCAAGTCGATTGTAATACCGACTTCCTCTAGAAATTGTGCGAGAATTGGTGCAGCATCTTCACGAAGTTGATTCCCTGTAGGGTAGTTCAGGTTCACAACCCATTCTTCCCCGTCAGGTGTTTCTCTCATGCCGTCATCATTCGTATCAACATAGCCTGCCTCATCAAGCAAAGCGTTCGCTTGTTCAGGGTCATATTCATAGGGTGTTGCAGCTTCTTCATCATATGCCCAGAATTGCTGAGCGATCGGCGCATTAATAACAGAACCATGTCCGTATAACAGGTTATCAACGATCGCTTGGCGGTCAACTGCATACGCAATCGCTTGACGTACTAATTGTTCACTCATATCCTCGTTTGATTCCCAGTTATCAGGGTCAATTGTTCCGCTTTCAACGTCGGCATCTGTCCGGTGGTTCATCTTAAAGCCTAGCAGCTGGTAGCCGAAATCGGTTTGTTCGATGAGCTCTATATGATCAACGTCTGCTACTGTTTCATAGTCTGCTGGTGGTACACCGGTTGGATCACCGATAAAATCGATCTCACCATTTTCAAGTAACCCGAGCATGACTGATTGCTCAACAACACGCCAGACGATTTGATCCAAGTATGGTTCACCTTTCCAATAGTCTGCATGCTTTTCAAGCACATATTGTTCACGGTCAAGCATTTCTGTGAACTGGAATGGCCCGGTACCGATAACCTCACCGGCGTTAAGTGTTGCCGGATGTTCAGGAATTTCCTCAATAGGGACATCACCAAAGATATGTTCTGGAATAATGTCGAAGGACACATCTTTTTCAATCGTTACATTAGGCTCGGCAAATTTAAAGGTAACCGTATGAT
This sequence comes from Virgibacillus sp. NKC19-16, assembly GCF_021560035.1. Lineage (NCBI taxonomy): Bacteria > Bacillati > Bacillota > Bacilli > Caryophanales > Bacillaceae > Virgibacillus > Virgibacillus salidurans. Next base: position 850,280 of record NZ_CP074373.1, read on the forward strand.
CATCTTCAGCAACAACGCCTTCGAACTCTTCTGTATCCCCGTTATTGAATTCCTCATATCCTAGCAGTCTAACAACATATTCTGTACGAACGCCTCCCGCTTCTACATAACCTGGACTGGCCATGGCACTGTAGGTATAGACAACATCGTCAGCTGTGAAATCCTCACCATCATGCCATGTAACGCCTTCTTCAAGCGTTAACGTGATTTCGGTTTGGTCTTCATTGATTTCCCAATCGGTTGCCAGTTCCGGTTCGAATTCCAGCGACTCATTTTGACTGAGCAGCGATTCATGGGTGAAATCCAAAATATTAGCTTCATATGCTTCTGTATAGAAAATCGGGTTAAACAAGCCTTCAGGAGCTGTATCCATCGCACCAGTCAGTGTACCGCCCATTTGTGGTTCACCTGTAGCTTCTTCTTCCCCTTCTTCCTCTTCCGTCGGTTCTTCCGTTTCTGTATCTTCCGTCGCTTCAGCTTCGCCTTCTTCTTCCATGTCGCCACCTGATGTATCGCTATTACAAGCGGCGAGTAAAATTCCAAGTGTTAGTAAAAAAATAAAAAGCAATAACCATTTCCTTTTTAACATTAGATAATCCCCCTTATATTTTTGCCTCGTAGCTATGTGGAACCCATTTAATATGCCGGTGACCACCTCCATTAATTAGTAAAACCCGCTTTTTATGTGTGGGCCTCATCGTATAGGTGGCATGCGACGAAATGGCCGCCCCCCATGTCCGTTAATTCCGGACGTTCTGCAGCGCACCTGTCGTGAGCATGTGGGCACCTAGTCCGGAATCCGCATCCTGAAGGTGGATCGGACGGACTTGGCAAATCTCCACTTAGGTGGATCTTTTCACGACGACGGTGAACATCCGTCTGCGGCACTGATGAAAGTAATGCTTGTGTATATGGGTGAAGCGGGTTATCATAAAGAGGTTTCTTTGGTGCGACCTCGGCGATACGTCCAAGATACATAACAGCCACACGGTCGCTAATATGTTTAACAACACTTAAATCATGCGCAATAAAAAGGTATGTTAAATCAAATTCTTCTTGTAAGTCAGCCATTAAATTTAGTACTTGTGCCTGTATTGACACATCGAGTGCCGAGACGGGCTCATCACAAATAATAAATTTCGGATTAAGTGCCAGCGCCCGAGCAATACTGATGCGCTGACGCTGTCCACCAGAGAATTCATGCGGGTATTTCATACGGTCACTTGCCCGCAGGCCTACCTTTTCCAGTAGTTCGATAGATTTTTTCTTACGTTCCGCTTTTGTTGCCGAGGTCTGAACGAGCAGTGGCTCTTCGATTAGTTCGCCAACACTCATTTTCGTATTAAGGGAAGCGAACGGATCCTGAAAAACAATTTGCATGTTTTTCCTATATTTTCGGAGTTTACGGTTGCTCATGAGGGAAATGTCATTGCCTTCAAATAGGACTTCTCCCTCTGTTGGTTGAAGGAGGCGGAGAATAACACGCCCGAGTGTCGATTTACCTGAGCCTGATTCCCCAACAAGTCCAAATGTTTCGCCTTTTTTAATTTCAAGGGAGACGTCATCAACTGCCTTGACGTGGCCTACGGTATGTTTTAAAATTCCTCCCTTAATCGGAAAGTATTTTTTTATATGATTCGCTTGAAGGAGTGTTTCTTTTTCATCATTTTCTTTTATTGTTGACTGTTCGGATAGTTGTTGTTCGAGTGTCATGTGACAAGGCCCCCTTATTCATAGAGATAACAACGAACCTTATGATTTGGCTCAACTTCAAGCAACTCTGGATTCGCTTCGTAACAACGAACCATCACATGCGGGCAACGCTCTGAGAAGCGGCAGCCTTTTGGAAAACTATGTGCGGGTGGAACGGTACCTTTAATCGCGCCAAGTCTACTAATCTCTTTTTCAAGACTTGGCAGGCTATCGAGCAAACCTGTTGTATATGGATGTTTCGTAGTTTCAAATAATTGTCGGGCAGATGTTTCTTCAACAACTTGACCACCATACATAACGAGAACCCGATCCGCATACTCGGCAACAACGCCTAAATCGTGTGTGATTAGAAGTATAGCCATATCAAGCCTTTCTTTCATCTCGTCCAGCAAGTCTAATATCTGTGCTTGAATCGTCACATCGAGTGCGGTGGAAGGTTCATCTGCAATGAGTAGTTTTGGTTGACAAGAGATCGCCATCGCAATCATCGCCCGTTGTCTCATCCCACCTGACAGCTGGTGGGGATATTCATTCATTACTTCTTCCGCCCTTGGGAATCCGACGACTTTTAATAATTCAATCGCTTCCTGCCGAGCGGCATTTTTTGAACGATTTCGATGCTTTCTTATCGTTTCTACAATTTGATTACCGATTGTATACACGGGGTTTAGTGCTGTCATCGGTTCCTGGAAAATCATCGCAATGTCATTACCGCGTATTTTTGTCATTTGCTTCCTTGACTTTTCCAGTAGATTTTCGTCTTCAAGACTAATTTTGCCTTCGATAATCTTTCCTGGTTTATTAATCAGTTGCATGATGGAGAGTGATGTGATGCTCTTGCCGCTTCCAGATTCTCCGACGATTGCCACTGTTTCTCCTGGCCTTACCTGAAAATCAATCCCGTCAACTGCTTTGGCAACCATGTCGTCATCTAAAAAGAAATGCGTTTTCAATCCTTCAACATGTAATAATGGCTTTTGAGTCATTCGCTTCACCTCGGGTTGAATTGGCTTATACATAATAAGTAAAATGTACTACCTTAGGACTATTAGCTAAAGTATATACTAATTTTGATATTTTTCAATAGTTTTTTAAAATGAATTTTAAGTTTTTTATGAAAAAAGTAAAAATAAGTAAAGGATGGGGATATTATCCTTGTGAAGTCTGGATGTGGTAGAGGTTGTTGTTTGATGGTATTATTTATATTCAACTGGACAAGCAATTATGTAAGAAAATTGAAAATACTATGGATGCGGAGCGGGGGAGCGGTTCTTATGCTTCCGTCGCACGTGAAACGGGGAGAACAAGCGTCCAAATCGGGAGAGGGGACATCCGAAGCGGGAGAGCGCGGGTTCAAAACGGAAGAGCGCCCGTTAAAATAGGGGGAGCCTCCCACTAAACCGGGAAACAAAAGAAGAGCCACCCCCATGCTTCCTCATTAACATCAATCGAAGGAAGCATCTTTTTCATAAACCTTCAACAATATCCATCGAATAATCGCCCCAACACACAATCCAATCGGCAAAAATAGTATCGGCAGCCACATTGGGCCGATTAACGTCCCGAAAACGGTAAACTTGGCGGAAAAAATTAAGCCTATTGTTACAAAATAGGCTGAGAATACAAGTGGTAAGTAAGCAAAAGGTTTTTCTCCTCCTCCGCCTGCATCTTTGTATGCATCCCAAATCGCAAAGAAATATAAACAGGGGTAAAACATAAGCCATAGATAATTGGTCGCTTCAATTGCTTCCGGGATTTGTCCATTGAAACTTAGTACGATAACGCGATTGAAGTTTCCCATCACATTTACTAGAACTTCTAGAACGACTAATAAAAAGCCTTTTAAATACTTATGATTTAATAATTGTCCAAATCCAGGTAGGGCGATACTCCATAATAAGACTTCTAATCTTCTGCTTTTTTTATTTATCTTTTTCTCCATAAGCTTTCCTATTTCGCTAAATTTTTTCGATCTGCTGCCATTGGGGGTTGTTCCATCCAGCCATGATCAATCATAATATTTGCCCCGTCTTCTGCATAAGCGGTTAACTCTGTTGATAAGCGCCCGTAGTGTGCGCCTAAATCTCTTCTTGGACTTGCTGCTAGTCCCACACTGTATTCCCCTATGCCGGACGCTATTAAAACGGTAACCAATTCCATCATCATCTTATCTGAAAATGGAGAAACCGTTGAATCTGTTACTTCAGGTGTCATTATTAATGCGCTATTAGACAGATAATCATCACTTAAAATAGAGCTAAATACTTTTACATGTTTTCCGGAAATTTCACGCCCTCTTTCAAAATATTGCCTGACTTCCTTTGCTTGTGCGACTTGACTAAACCCGGTGATCAATGCTTGTCCTAACGCATTTCTCCTTGCATTAAAAACAAGATTGGTGATCTCAACCCCAAGTAACGGCCTGCGATCTGCAAACCATCCTGCCAGGAATTTCTGCTTCTTTACAAAATCAATTTGTTTCGGTTTTGGAAGGCTTGGAGTGCGAATATAAAACCCTTTTTCCTTAGCTAATTCCTTTAGTTGTCTATGCAGATTCTGGGTGGCCGTTAAATTTTCAGCGTAAAAGTCGATCACATCTTTCCGCTCAACAGATATAAGGGAAGCTGTATTTGTTACGAGAGCTATATTTGTCATATTTAGCATGTATTCCAGATAAAGTTTGTCTGAGAAAAGACGCGGTGCTTCTACATTGACATCTTGCTCGGTAAATCCTTTAGGGATGGGATAATCTTCCTGAATAAAAAAGTTGGTTAATTTTTCAACGTCCTGTTTCATTAGGGTTAAATTGCTTTCAAGCATAATGCGTATTTGTTCATCTTCAACATGGGACAAGAAATACGTTAATCCACATACTGCCATTGTGTCACTGTGGTATAAAGTCCAAAGTGTAGAAATTTCCGATGCGGTGAGTTCAATATGTTTGTAATCTGCCATTTCTGTTTACTCCTTCCGTTTTTTGGCTAATTCATCTCTGTCGACCATTCGTGGAGGTTCTTCTAGCCATTCATTGTCGATCATAATATTCGCTCCATCCTCTGAAAATAAGGCAATTTCCGCCATTAATCGAGTATAATGTGACGCTATATCTCTTCTAATATTTGTAGAAATACTAAGGCCATAAAATCCGATTCCCAGTGCAATCATTTCGGTGGTATGATACATGATTAACTTATCGGAAAACGGCGAGATCTCTGCAGAATTTGTGACCAGGGGATCTGACCCCATCGGTACTGGAACGTCACTTCCTTCGAGGACTTCACTGAATATGTTTACATGTTTTTTGGCAATGGCGATGCCGCGCTGTAAGTAGGATCTGACTTCCTTCGATTGTGCTACTTGGCTAAAGCCTGTTAATGTTGCGGCGCCAAGTGCATTTCGCTCTATATTAGAGTAAAGGTTGGCGATTTCCGGAGCGAGCAAGGGCCTGCGTTCACCAAACCAACCTGTCAGGAAATTTTGCTTTTTTACAAAGTCCACTTCTTTTGGTGCCGGGATAGAAGGTGGACGAACATAGATCCCTTTGTCTAGAGCAACCAATGTTGCTTTGTGATGAATTGCATTATAATCACTAAAGGATTTTGAGAAATAAGCATAAACATCTTCTCTAGCAGAAAGGCTTATCGCCATTGATGCTGCATTCATTCCTAATGCACCTAACTGCATGGCGTTTTGTAACATGTACCCATCTGTATATAGTCGTGGTGCATAAATGTTCACATCTTCATTCGTAAAACCCTGTGGCTCTGGATGACCCTCGTTTTTTAGAAAATCTGTAAGGCTGGTCAACTGATTTTGAAAAATAAGATGTGCATCTTCTATCACAGATTGTATATCCCCGTCTTCCACTTTTTCCTTGAAATAGGAAAGTACACCATCATATAAACTCGCATTCATATAATTTCCCCAAATTTGAGCTAGTTCTGAAGCTGTTAAAGGAATATTATTACTTGCCTCCATGAAAAGTCCTCCTTAAGGATTGTGTCCATAGTTTGTCGTAAATCAGTGCGTTTATACATGGCTGATGCTTTTGTATAAATATACGTAATCAGGGAAAACAAAGGGAAACAGCTCATCAAGTGATTGAGGTGCAAGAAATGGTATTGCGTTCACGTTCTAAACGAAACAAAAATCAAACAGCGAAGCCAAAAGAAGAGAATTTTTCGATTGAAATTTTCAAAGATCTGAATAAAAATTTAGATAATCTTAAAAAAATGCTTGATGAACCGGATGATTTGATTGTACGGGAGTTCACACTTCATTCTACGGAGCAGAAATGTGCCATTGCCTATATAGATGGATTAGTCGATAAGTATGTCGTACATAACAGCATTCTCAAGAACCTTCAAATACGGATGGATAACCAGCAATTACCAACCGAAAAACAAGCGCTTTTTGATGAAATTTACAGTGAAGTGATTTCGATTGGCAATGTCGAAAAAGGAACAACATTAGACGCTGTTTCTGCTGGTATTCTTTCCGGTAGTACCATTCTTTATTTGGAGGGTTTGGATAAAGTAATAATCATGTCGACAATAGGATGGGAAACCCGTTCCGTCGAAGCACCGACGACAGAACAGGTTATACGTGGATCCAAAGAAGGATTTGTTGAAAATATCAGAACAAATACGTCGCTTATCAGGCGGAGTCTTCAGGATCCCAATCTGCGCTTTCAGTCACATAAAATCGGGCGTCGTTCCCAGAAAAGCCTTAACGTGGCGTATATTGCCGGAGTCAGCAATCCAGATATTGTAAAGGAAGTAAATCGGCGTATTGAATCGATTGATATGGATTATGCTCCGGAGTCCGGTTTTATTGAACAATGGATTGAAGATAGTTTCTTATCACCTTTTCCACAGATGTTAAATACGGAGAGGTCGGATAAGGCGGCTGCCGCGCTTACGCAAGGAAAAATTGTGATTTTACTCGACGGTACGCCGTTTGTATTGATTGCTCCAACGACGTTAGGCAATACACTGCAATCTCCGGAAGATTATTATGAACGTTGGATGATTGGATCCCTGATACGGATATTAAGGTATTTGGCTGCTTTTTTCACCCTATTTCTACCTGCTTTATATATTGCATTGGTTTCCTATCAACAGGGAATGATTCCGTCTGATTTAGCCTTCTCGATTGCTGCTACAAGAGACGGGGTACCTTTTCCTGCCTTTGTGGAAGCAGTTATGATGGGAATCGTCATGGAATTACTGCGAGAGGCTGGAGCACGCTTACCGACATCCATTGGACAAACGATTGGAATTGTTGGTGGGCTGGTTATTGGGGATGCTGCGGTGCAGGCAGGGATCGTAAGTCCGGTCATGGTCATTGTGGTTGCATTAACGGCCATTGCATCCTTTGCCGTACCTGAATATAGTACAGCAATTGCATTTCGAATGATTCGCTTTGCGACCATGATTTCAGCGGCTGTACTCGGGCTGTATGGCATTATTATTGTTTACATTGCAGTCAATATCCATATCGTAAACTTAAAAAGCTTCGGAGTTCCTTATTCTACGCCTTTTGCCCCGACATTTCTAAATGACTTTAAGGATCTTGTTACACGTGCACCTATACCATCACTGGAAACACGGCCACAATATCTGAAGCCAGATGACGATAAGTCTGCAAACAGAGGGGACTCGAGCAAATGAAAAAATTTGAATATGCGGACGAGAAAATTACGGAAAGAGAAATCATGTTTGCCATTCCTTCCATCGTGGTGGGGGTAGGAATTCTTTCCCTCCCAAAAGATTTAGCGGCAGCAACTGTCTCCTCAGACGGGTGGATTCCATTACTGATTGCAGGGGGCATCGTTGCTTTTATCACCTGGGTTGTGGCTAAGATCTCAGCAAGCTTTCCGCAGCAAGATTTCCTTACCTATGCATCCAAAATAATGACGAAACCTGTCGCAATTGTTATAACATTTCTGTTTGCGGTTATCGCATTAAATGTAGCCGCACTTACTGTTCGCAGAATCGCTGACATTTCCAAGCATTATTTATTTGATCGTACACCTGTTGAAGTTATCGCATTTACCTTCTTGCTTCTTGTCGTATACGGTGTTTCAGGTTCAAGGGCAGGGTTATTTCGACTGAATATCATGTTCCTGCCTATTATTCTCTTTATTTCTGTTCTCATTTTAGCATTCAATATAGGTTGGTTTAAACTGGAAGGTTTACTGCCGGTGTTCCAAACAAGCTTTAGCGGGTATATGGAAGGGCTAGGTACAAGTATTACGTCCTATACGGGATTTGGTATTGTATGGTTTTATATCGCACTCGTGAAACAACCGGAAAAAGCCCCGAAGAAGGCTGTGCTTGGCATGTTTATACCCATCGTTTTATATATTTTGTTTTTCATAGCAACTATCGGCGTATTTGGGAATGCAGTTACCGCAAACCTGCTTTATCCCACCATCGAGTTAGGTAAGGTCGTTGATGTCCCGGGAGGATTCTTTCAACGGTTTGAATCCATCTTCTTTGTAATTTGGATCATGGCAATTTTTAACTCCACAGCAATGGCACTGGATGTAGGTGTTTTTGCGATGAATTCCATTTTCAAAAATACAAAGAAAATCAAGTTAATTTTTATTTTAGCACCAATCGTATATCTCATTAGTATGTTCCCGAAAACCATAGTAGAGGTATCCACATTTTCAAGCATAATCGGTTATACAGCCTTTCTATTTACTGTATTTACGATGGTGCTGCTACTTGTTACTGCTAAATTGAGGGGAGTGAAGCGGGGTGAATAAATATGTTTTCATACTTATCTGCTCATCCTTGGTGATTCTACTCACAGGGTGTTGGGATGAAATAGATATTGAAGAGCGTGGATTTATCGTTGGATCTGCTATTGATTTAGCTGAAAACCATGAAGCGGACAAACCACAAGTGACGGTGACGAACCAGTTCGTCGTTCCTAGTGGATTAGGTAGCCCTGCAGAGGCTGGTGGCGGAGGAAAAGCCTTCGAAAATTTGTCTGTTAGCGGTGGGAGTATATTTGAGATTTTTCGGGAAATGGGAACACTAAATAACACGGTTCCGTTTCGTGAACATTTAAAAATAATAATTGTATCGGAAGAAGTAGCAAGAGAGCCGGACTTATTTTCAAGCCTTATGGACACCTATGTTCGAGATCATGAAATGCGTAGAGAGGTCAGGGTACTCATTTCACAAGGGGATGCCCGTGAGATACTGGAAATAGAACCGGAAAATGAAGAACTTCCTGCCATGTATATTAACGATGTGATTGAAAACCGAGATCGGAATCTCGAAACATTGACCCCGGTAAGGATTGGTGATATTCATGAATTTTTACTAGACGGGAGCAGTTACGTTATTCCGAGGATAACGCCCAGGGGTAATAAAGTAGAATACCAGGGTGCAGGTGTATTTTATGGACATGATAACAGTATAGCCGGAGTACTGAATGACGACGAAGCGACAGGATTGAATCTGATTAATGGCAATAAAAAGGGTGGGACCATAAATTTTGAAGTTGAAGGACGACCCATGACGTTTGAGATTGAAAATATGAAAAAAAATATAAAAATAGATGCAAAAGACGTAGAAAATATAAATATATCCATTACAGTTGATGCAGAAGGTGTTATATCAGAGATGTTTGGGGATAGAAGTCTCTTGCAACCGGAATATATGTCGGAAATTGAAGGAAATGCCAGTAAAAAAATGGAAGAACTAATGAACGGAGTGCTGGAAAAAGGACAGAATGAATTAGGTGTCGACTTTTTTGATTTTCATAATATATTAAAACAAAACCATTATAAGAAGTGGGAGCAAATAAAGGATAACTGGGATCACGGTGATAATATTTTTGCCCAGAGTAATATTGACGTGTCAGCAAACATCACTGTCCGTTCAACTGGAGCCAGTGATCGGACAAAAAGTCAGGGAAGAGAGTGATAATACATGTGGGAAAAAGTGTTGGGCGTATTACCTGAAAATATGATCATCATATGCGCCGTACTTATGTTTGTTGTACCCTATTCTGTTTATAAAATTAATCAGAAACTGCATAAGTACGGGGATCCGCCTTGGAAGAAGACGGAGAAATAGGATATAGAAGTCACACAAAACGGGCTAGGACCGCTTCAAAACGGGAGAGAACAACGCCGAATCGGGAGACAGCGTCAGGAACGGGAATTTCACCAGAGATCTTCACCTATGATACAATATGGGAAAAATAGTAAAGAGGTGCAGAAATGGATCTTAAAGACTATGTAACCCTAGACGCAACAGCAATGGCAGAATTAGTGAAAGCGCGGGAAGTAACACCGATAGAACTGCTGGAATTGAGCTTTCAGCAACTGGAAAAGGTCAACCCAGCATTAAATGCTGTGACACATACTAGGAAGGAAAAGGCTTTTGCAGAGGCGGAACGAGTGGGAGGAGGCCCGTTCGGTGGTGTGCCGATTTTATTGAAAAATCTTTCCCAAAGTTTAAAAGGGGAGCCGCTAACTTCCGGCTCTCCGCTGTTAATGTCAACCGTTGCGGAGCAGGATTCCAATATGGTGAAGAAATTCCGTGAGGCGGGTTTCCAATTTGTAGGGCATACTAACACACCGGAATTTGGGCTAAAAAATATAACCGAGCCTGAATTGCATGGACCAACAAGAAATCCATGGGACACCAATTACTCCCCGGGCGGTTCCAGCGGGGGATCTGCCTCTGCGATTGCAGCAGGGATTGTCCCATTAGCAGGAGCAAGTGATGGAGGCGGGTCGATCCGAATTCCAGCTTCGTTTACCGGGGTGTTTGGCTTGAAACCAACACGTGGACGCACACCGGTAGGACCAGGTGTTGGACGTCAGTGGCAGGGTGCATCGATTGGTTTTGTCCTAAGTCGAAGTGTTCGGGATAGTGCAGCAATGCTTGATCAGCTTCAAGTTGTCCAGCCGGAAGCAGCATTCCATACACCGTTATTTCCGGGAAGCTATAAAGAGTCGATGCAGCATCCATTTGAGAAATCACTCCGAATCGCATACAGTACGAAATCTCCTGTTGGCACACCTGTTTCCGAAGATGCGAAATTGGCTGTTGAGAAAACAGGGAAATGGCTGGAAAGTCAGGGTCACGTCGTTGAGGAAAAAGAAAATGATGTCGACGGGATCCAACTAATGAAAGATTATTATGTGATGAATAGTGGAGAAATCTCTGCCTTAGTGGCGCGATTAGAAAGAGGTATCGGGCGAGCGATTACAGCGGACGATGTGGAAATTGAAACATGGCTCCTGAATCAGGCAGGGAAGTCTGTTTCTGCCGCGGAATTTTCAGCAAGTCTGTCTTCATGGGATACGGCTGCAGCACAAATGGCGCGTTTACATGAAACGTATGATTTTTATATCACACCAGCTTCCGCATATACAGCACCAAAAGTTGGGGAATTAACACATACACGGGAGGAACAAAAGGAACTGCGGTCACGGGTTAATGAGCTGAACAAGCAGGAGCAGCAGGATCTCGTATACGACATGTTCCTGCCAAGCCTAACGTACACACCATTTACCCAGCTAGCTAATTTAACCGGACAACCAGCAATGTCCGTACCAGTACACCTATCAGAAGCCGGACTCCCTTTAGGCGTCCAAGTAATGGCATCCAAGGGAGAAGAGAACCGGTTGCTGCAGCTCGCTTATCAGCTGGAGCAGAGCGGCGCTTTTGAGGAGGCTGCCTGGTCTGCCTCTTACTCCTCTAACGTGTTAAAGTGATGATGTGTAAGAACAGGGAATGGGGTCTGTCCCTTGCTACGCTAACGCGTTAATGTAGCTAGGACAGACCCCGTTTCTAGGTATAAATGACCTTTTATATTTGGTTTTTTACTTGATAAAATGATGTTATTAAAATAGGTAATAAATTCCATTTTTCGTAAAAGGGGTCAATGTTATGAACAGATTTGAGATGTTAGTTGATGAATTTAAAACAAAGCTAGGGCGTGATTTGTCAAAGAAGGAGCTAGAATGGATCAAATGGGTAGTGGATAGGGAAAAAGGTGAGGAATCTCTTAGTTTGGGCGATTGTAAATGAGGTACGTCACAGAATTCGTATCAACCTTATATATGCAGATACATCGTCTGAAATCGGGTGAGCACCAAATCGGGAGAGAGCACGTCCGAAACGGGAGAGGACAGCATCAATCGGGAGACGGCATCCTCAAACCGGGAAACAACGCATCCTTACCGTGAGACACCACACCCAAATCGGCAGCCACCAACCCGGTATCAATACCAACGCTCCTCCTATTCTGAGTATAAAGAATAATTCCACTATTTTTACTTCACATTTCCCTATTTAAATTTGTCCACATCCCCTATATAATAGTCGTTACGCAATATTACTTTACAAATTATTATCAGAATATTACCGATATAGCAACAAGGAAGGGGAATTATCGATGGATAAGAGAAAAGGCGTTTTTCAGCGCTCTTTGGATGGGATTGAGACGGTAGGGAATAAATTACCACATCCGGTCACATTGTTTGCAATTTTAGCGTTACTAGTTGTTCTTCTTTCAGCTGCTTTAGCGCCACTCGGGATTAGTGTGGAGCACCCTGGTGAAGAAGGTGAAATGGTTGAGATTAACAACCTACTGAGCGCTGATGGTATTCAATATATGCTTACAAGTATGACGGATAACTTCATTGGTTTCGCGCCACTTGGGGTTGTACTTGTGACGATGCTTGGTATTGGTGTTGCAGAACGCACAGGATTAATTAGTGCACTATTGCGTGGTTTTGTTTTATCTGTACCAAATCGTTTGATTACTGCTGGTTTAGTTTTTGCTGGTATTATGTCCAGTGTTGCTTCAGATGCGGGATATGTTGTCCTGCCACCACTTGGGGCTCTCATATTCGCAGCACTTGGAAGGCACCCATTAGCCGGTTTGGCTGCAGCGTTCGCAGGGGTTTCAGCAGGATTTAGTGCAAACCTATCTTTATCTGCGACAGATGCTATGCTTGGAGAGATGACAATAGCTGCAGCATCGATTATTGACCCGGCTTATGCTGAAACCATGAACATTGCCATGAACTGGTACTTTATTGCTGTTTCCGTGTTTGTTCTAACATTTATAGGTGCTTGGGTAACGGAACGCGTAGTCGAACCTCGTTTAGGCAAGTATAAAGGTGAAAAAACAGAGGATTTGGAAGGACTTACTTCCGTTGAGAAAAAAGGTCTGATCTGGTCTGGTGTAGCCTTAGTCGTTGGGTTAATTTTAACGCTGTTACTCATTCTGCCGGAAAATGCACCGATGCGCGGCGAAGATGGTGGGATTATTCAATCACCATTTATGAGTTCATTAGTACCTATTATTGCGGTGTTATTCTTTATCCCAGGCCTTGTTTATGGGAAAATAACCAAGGTAATTCGTAACGATAAAGACGTTGCAAATCAATTGTCCGATACCATGGCATCCATGGGTATGTTCATTGCATTAGCATTTACTGCAGGGCAATTCGTTGCATTTTTCTCGGAGTCAAATATGGGGATGGTTCTTGGCGTTTACGGTGCTGAGTTCTTGCAAAGCATCAATCTTTCCGGGATTCCGCTCGTTCTGTTATTTATCTTAATTACTGCACTGATCAACATATTTATTGGGAGTGCATCAGCCAAGTGGGCCATGATGGCACCAGTATTTGTGCCGATCATGATGCAGCTTGGCTACTCCCCGGAGCTTACGCAAATGGCTTATCGTGTTGCAGACTCAACAACGAATATCATTACACCGCTAATGACATACTTTGCAATTATCATTGCATTTGCTCAGAAGTATGATAAGAATATGGGAATTGGTACATTAATATCTGTTATGCTTCCATATTCCATTTACTTCATTATCGGTTGGACAATTATGCTTGTTGCTTGGATGCTCCTGGGAATACCGCTTGGACCAGGTTCTCCAATCCAATATTAAAATTTATAAAAGCTCTTTCCCTTGTAATGGGGAAAGAGCTTTTCATGTATAAAAATCTCCTTATCTGTTAACACTAGATTTTAAATTATTCAATTTATCCGTTTTTACTTCATAGGCCTTTTCTAGTATAGTAATAGTAGATAGTTAATTTAAAATTTCGACCCTTAGAGAGGAGTCTTTAAAATATGCTGGAAACAACTGTTTACAATGAAAAAATTGAAACCGTACTAACAAATATAAATAAAGTAATAATTGGGAAAGAAGAAGCTGCAACCCTCAGTTTAGTAGCATTATTGGCACAAGGGCATGTGTTGCTTGAGGATGTACCGGGGGTTGGTAAAACAATGCTTGTTCGTACATTGGCTAGGTCTCTAGACTGTGATTTTAGAAGAATTCAGTTTACACCGGATCTATTACCTTCTGACGTAACAGGTATTTCCATATACAATCCAAAAGAGCTTGAGTTTGAGTTCCGTGGTGGCCCGATACTGGGAAATATTATACTTGCTGATGAAATTAACCGCACTTCACCAAAAACACAATCATCGCTGCTTGAAGGTATGGAAGAGAAAAATGTTACGGTAGACGGGCAGACAATCCCGCTCGCACGTCCCTTCTTTGTTATGGCTACACAAAATCCGATTGAATATGAAGGTACATATCCACTGCCGGAAGCCCAGTTGGACCGCTTTATTTTAAAACTTAAAATGGGTTACCCGGCATTTGGGGACGAACTGGAAATGCTGGAACGCACGTCTAGAAATCATCCGATTGAGGGCGTTGATGCCGTCATGTCCAAGGAGCAATTGATTGCTATTCAAGAAGAAGTGAAAGAAGTTTATATTGATAAAAATGTGCAACATTACATTATTAATCTAGTTGGTAATACGAGAACAAATCCATCTATCCGTCTTGGCGTAAGTCCAAGAGGATCCATCGCATTAATGCGGGCAGCGAAAGCATATGCCTATATATACAGTCGGGATTACGTGCTGCCTGATGATGTGAAATTTCTGGCCCCATTTGTTTTGTCCCACCGGGTTATATTAACATCGGAAGCTAAATATGAAGGCATGACAAGTGAACAGGTTGTGGATAGTATCGTGAAAAATACACATATTCCGATTCGAAAGGAATTTCTTTAATGAAAGATTCACTGCGATTTCTTGGTAATCTCATGTTTATCCTATTTTTATTTCTCCTTCTATTTTCTTTTGCCATGTTTCAGGGTGGATTTACAAGCTGGTTTTTGTTTTACAGCTTTCTGCCAATCTTTCTTTATCATTTGGGATTACTGCTTTATCCGATTCGAAATTGGAAGGTTACACGAAATCTATCACGACGCGTTATTCGGGCAGGTGACGGGGTACACGCAACCATTAGGATAGAGCGAGCTATTCCATTTCCACTATATTACTGTATTTGTGAGGAAATTTTTCCGGACACATTAAATAAAGAAGATAATCGCGAGTGTAAATATCGCTATATGGTCGAATCAAATAAATTTGTGCTTAGGAGAAAAATGAAAGAGGTTATTTTTCCATCCATGAAGCGGGTAATCGAGATCCCGTACCAAATACAGCATGTTCCGCGTGGGGAGCATCAGCTGACGAAGATTCGGATTCGAACCGGAGATGTCTTTGGTTTTGTGAAAAGGGAACATACATTTGATGTATCAGATCAGCTTGTGGCTTATCCGAATGTGCGCCCCATAAATATGGCAGAAAAGATTAGCAGCTTTGAACAAGGATCTACCGCTTCCTATACATTAAATTTAAAAAATACAAATGTTGCTTCAGGTATTCGTGAATATATGCCTGGCGATAAATTTTCCTGGATTGATTGGAAACAAACAGCGAGAAAAAATGAAGTAATGACAAAGGAATTTGAACAGGAAAAAAGCACTGATATCTTACTTGTTTTAGATAGCTGTTATTACGAGGGGATGAACTTGATCGCATTTGAAGCGGCGGTTGAAGTAACGGTTTCATTAATGGAAACCATCCGCAAACAGTCCACTGCTGTTGGTTTACTTTCTATCGGCGAGGAAGTCGCTCATTTTCCGGTGCATCATGATCCTAATCAAGGAGATTTTATGCTGCAGCATTTATCCCGTATTCAGCCTAAAAGCAGCCAGCCCTTTGCGGTGAAGTTAAAGGAAGAATTGTTTAAGATGGATAGTGGGAATGTTGTCATGGTTATTACAAGCCGGATGGATAATGGTTTTAAAGAAACGATTCAGAAGTTGAAGCAACGATCTAAAAAGGTCATTATTTTATTTATTCAGTCCTCTAAAGTCATCTCACAGAATGAGCAGATGCTTATCGAGCAGCTTCAATTTTCGGGTGTTGGTATTCACATACTGACTGAGAATGAATTAATGGAAAATCCAATTGAGGTGAGTGGCATATGAGTTTAAATAATAAAAAAAAGCCACTGTTGCATTCCTCTATTTTGTATGTGTGCGGTTTGCTCCTGTTTTTGGAGTGGCTTTATCCTGTTGGGGACGTTACGTATACAAGCAGTCTAACGGTATTTATCATTTATGCGTTGTTTTGTTTTGTTATTTCGATGTTTCAATTGAAATGGTGGATCGGATTTTTACTTAAAGGGTTTGGGCTGCTGTTTATTGTTAATGGACTGTTTATGGATGCTACGTTCTTTACAGGAATGTGGTTTGAGCAATTGTTCGCGGACCTTGCCTATAATCTAGAAGCGCTTTTTACACAGCAATGGTATTATTTAACACCATTATTCCGCAGTTTATTATTCTTATTATTAATCTGGTTAATGAGCTATTTACTGCATTATTGGTTTGTTGTCATGAAACGTACTTTTTTATTCGTGCTGCTCACGTTTATTTATCTAGCTGTACTGGATACCTTTACCATTTATGATGGTGACATGGCGATGGTGAGAACCTTTATCATTTCCTTGATTGCTTTAGGTGTCGCTAATTTCATGAAGGAACTGGATAAGGAATCGATTGATTTCTCTTGGATAAAAAAGACGCCATTATGGACAATTCCGTTAGTAGTTACGGTTCTAATTGCTTCTTTGATTGGTCTCGCGGCACCGAAGTTTGAACCACAATGGCCTGACCCGGTTCCTTTTATACAAAGTACTGCGGAAAATGCTGGTTATAATGGTGCTGGCGGGGCTTCCGTTCAAAAGGTTGGCTACGGAGAGGATGATTCACGTCTTGGCGGTTCATTCGTCCAGGATTATACACCTGTATTTGAAGCTCGCGTGGCTGATGAACATTATTGGCGGATTGAAACAAAGGATGTATATACCGGGAAGGGCTGGGAAAATTCCGAGGACCCTGATTACCTATCCCAAAATGGTGGGACAATTTCATTAGATACATTTAATACTGAAGCTGTTGAAACAGAAAAACTTGAAGCAATGGTTGATTTTCAAGGAAATACAGCCATTGAAAAACTTATCTATCCATACGGGGCAAATCAAGTGTATGCTGCAGGAGCGCAGTATTTCATGGATCCTAATTCCGAGTCGATTGAAACAAGGATAAGTGGTGAACCTGCAAGCCTTGAGAATTATACTATTTCCTACAATAATCCATCGTTTGCAGTTGATGAACTTCAGGAGGCAGGTAGTGATGATCCGGAAAGTATTCACGAGCGCTACACACAAATTCCTTCTTTACTTCCTGATCGAGTCGGTGAGCTAGCAGAAGAAATTACGTCGGAATATGATGATCGTTATGGTAAAGCAAAAGCAGTGGAGAGGTATTTCGGACAAAATGGATTTGAGTATCAAACAACCGATGTTCCTGTCCCTGAGGAAGATGAGGATTATGTTGATCAATTTTTATTCGACTCACAAGTAGGCTATTGTGATAATTACTCTACGTCGATGGTCGTCTTGCTGCGAACATTGGATATACCAGCCAGATGGGCAAAGGGTTTTACCAGTGGCGAAATGATTGAAGCTAACGCTGATGATTCACATGATGTCTATGAAGTTACGAATGCAAATGCGCATTCTTGGGTGGAAGTGTATTTTCCAGAGGTTGGGTGGGTACCATTTGAACCAACACAAGGATTCTCTAACCTGTCTGATTTTCACAGAAATATAGATGATGCTTCGGGAGAAAATCAGGATGACGTCATGGATCAAACGCCTGAGGAGGAAGAGATCGAGCCTGATCCGGAGTTGCCAGAAGAGGAAGAAGCAGAAACTGCTATGGCTGAAAGTAATACAGATGACACGTCTTTCGCGATTAACTGGTGGTATGTGAGTGGATTGGCAGTGATTTTAATCGTACTGGGCATTATTGTTTATAAAACAAGATTCCGCTGGCAAACGTATTTGCTGGAAAAACGATTAAAAAATAGAAGAGACGCGAAAACATATCAGGATGCATACCATCATTTGTTGAGGGTATTGCAACATTCTGGTCTGGAAAAAGAGCCTGATCAAACATTGCGTGAATATGCAAAACGTATTGATATGCGCTATTCTACAGATGAAATGGCACAACTAACCAATTATTATGAACGAGTGCTGTATAATAATGAAACGGGAGACGCAAACATGCAGCAGCTAACGCAATTATGGAAAAATTTAATCAAACGGATAATGGGTTGACCCGCCGTGAGTTGATTAGTAAAATAAGAAGATATTACAAGTGAAATAATAAATATGCCGTTTGTATATCCTCGATAATATGGTTCGAAAGTTTCTACCGGAGCACCGTAAATGCTCTGACTATGAAGGCAGTTATCTCCTGGATTTCTGCCTTTTTGTAGTTTGGAATGCAAAAGGTGGGGATGCAGGATTTTTTTGTGGAGTGGTGGGCTGAACCGGGAGAGTCCACACCCAAACGGGAGACAGCCAGCGAAAACAGGAGAGAGCAAGCTCGAAACAGGAGAGTGAGCTTTCAAATCGGGAGAGAATGCGCCTGAACCGGGAGAGCGCGCCCCCAAACCGGGAGACAGCACATTCGAACCGGGAGAGAACGCATCCAAATCGGGAGACAACGCGACCTAAACAGGAAGCAATAGATAGGAGTGTAACAATGGAAACAAACGATATGATACTCGTACTTGATTTTGGCAGTCAATACAATCAGTTAATCACAAGAAGAATAAGAGAATTTGGCGTTTACAGCGAATTGCACTCCCATAAATTAACAGCAGAAGCGATCAGGGAAATGGATCCAAAAGGCATTATACTTTCAGGTGGGCCACACAGCGTGTATGACGAGGATAGCTTCCGTTGTGATGAGAAAATTTTCGATCTTGAAGTTCCTATTTTAGGCATCTGCTACGGTATGCAGCTCATGTCTCTAAATTATGGCGGTAACGTTGAAAAAGCGCAGAACCGGGAATATGGGAAGGCGCATATTGATTTGAAAGGTGAACCTATTCTTTTTAAAGATACACCAAGCAGCCAAACCGTATGGATGAGCCATGGCGACAAAGTCATAGATACACCACCGACTTTTCATGTTGACGCAACTAGTCCATCTACACCAATTGCTGCAATGAGTGATCAGGGGAAAAAACGGTATGGTGTTCAATTTCATCCGGAGGTGCGCCATTCGGAATACGGGAATCATCTACTTGAACAATTCGTTTTCGATGTGTGCCAAAGTGCTGGAGAATGGACGATCGAGAATTTCATCGATATGGAAGTAGAAAAAATTCAGGAAAAAGTCGGAGATCGTAAGGTGTTATGTGCGCTAAGCGGTGGCGTTGACTCGTCCGTTGTGGCAGCTTTAATTCACAAAGCAATCGGGGATCAGCTTATATGTATTTTTGTTGACCATGGGCTTCTTCGGAAAAATGAAGCAGATGACGTGATGAAGGTATTCGCGGAAGATTTTCATATGAATATCATTAAGGTCGATGCAAAAGATCGTTTCCTTTCCAAACTAAAAGGGGTGGACGATCCGGAGAAGAAACGTCAAATCATCGGTAATGAATTTATTTATGTATTTGATGATGAAGCGGACAAGTTAAAGGATATCGACTTCCTGGCGCAAGGGACATTGTATACAGATATAATTGAAAGCGGAACGGAAACAGCGCACACGATTAAGTCCCATCACAATGTTGGTGGACTTCCGGAAGACATGCAATTTGAGCTAATCGAGCCATTGAACACACTTTTCAAGGATGAAGTTCGTGAGCTTGGATCTCAATTAGGCATACCGGATCACATTGTTTGGCGTCAGCCTTTCCCTGGACCGGGTCTGGCAATCCGCGTACTAGGTGAGGTAACAGACGCGAAACTGGAAATTGTTCGTGAATCGGATGCTATTTTGCGCGAAGAGATTGCCGCTGCAGGATTAGAGCGCGACATTTGGCAATATTTCACTGTACTGCCTAATATCCGTAGTGTTGGCGTGATGGGCGATGCCCGTACGTATGATTACACGATCGGAATCCGGGCTGTTACTTCCATTGATGGCATGACTTCGGACTGGGCGCGTATTCCGTGGGAGACCTTAGAAAAAATATCAACGAGAATGGTGAATGATGTCGAGCATATTAACCGCGTTGTGTATGATGTTACGAGCAAACCGCCGAGTACGATTGAGTGGGAATAGATTAATTGGCAGAATATGAGCGAATGCAAACAGTTTGAAGAGAGAGTATATGTAAAGCAGAAAGAAGCAAAGTCCAGTGATAAACGCTTTTCACATGAAGAAGTTTTTAATGACTTGCGTGCAAGACTTGTTGAAATAGCAAATAGAAATCTTAAAAACGAACTTTATTAATCGAAATCAAACAATCATTCGCATCTTATTGACTTGATAAGATACAAGTAGTAAAATAAACATACATTTTAATAAAAATGCGTATAATTTCGGGAATATGGCCCAGAGTTTCTACCAGACTGCCGTAAATAGTCTGACTACGCAGGTTTAGTGATTTTAATAGTGATAGCCCATTGACTCCAGTAAATGGCTGCTTTCCTTTTGATTACTTTTCCTTGCATAGTTATGGTAGCACGCCTGGTTCTAAACGGGGCGTGTTTTTTTATTTAATAACCAAGGGGGAGCAGTAATGAAGAAGTATTTTCATTTCAAGGAATTAGGTACAAATTATAAAACAGAGTTTATGGCAGGATTAACGACATTTTTAGCTATGGCATATATCCTTTTTGTCATTCCATCAACCCTGGCTTTAACAGGGGTAGAAGAGCTGCCTGAAGGGGTAACTCGCATGGATCAGGATGCTGTATTTGTTGCTACAGCACTGGCCGCGGCTGTTGGTTCCTTATTTATGGGAATAATAGCGAAATATCCGATCGTTCTAGGGCCCGGTATGGGATTAAACGCGTTTTTTGCGTATACCGTTATGCTTGGCTACGGTATCCCGTGGGAAACGGCTTTATCAGGTGTATTAGTATCTGGAATTATATTTGTCATCCTAACGTTAACAGGGATTCGGGAAAAAATTATTAATGCTATCCCTGCAAATTTAAAGCTGGCAGTGGGTGCTGGGATCGGTTTATTTATCGCTTTTATCGGTCTGCAAAGTGCAGGCATTGTAGTTGGAGATCCAGATACATTGCTTGCTCTTGGAGATATAACATCACCAAATGTGTTACTAGCGATATTTGGACTTATCGTTTCTGTAGTATTACTCACGCTTGGTATAAAAGCGGGGATATTTTATGGCATGATTCTAACAGTTTTAGCAGGCATTACTTTTGGTTTAATTGCCCCGCCTTCAGGAATTGATGGGATTGTCAGTAGCGTTCCGAGTATAGCACCAACATTTGGACAGGCATTTTTAAATTTAGGTGATATTTTTACTGTCGAAATGCTTTTGGTCATTTTAACGTTCTTATTCGTTGACTTCTTTGATACGGCAGGAACGCTGGTTGCAGTAGCGAGGCAGGCTGGTTTGGTGAAAAACAATAGACTGCCGCGTGCCGGAAAAGCGTTATTTGCTGATTCTGCAGCAACAGTGGTTGGTGCAACGCTTGGTACATCGACAACAACGTCTTATGTAGATTCCGCTGCTGGTGTTGGTGTGGGAGGACGCACAGGTTTTACAGCAATAGTCGCAGCAGGGTTTTTCCTTTTGGCATTGTTCTTCTCCCCATTATTAAGTGTTGTGACCTCCGAAGTAACTGCGCCTGCATTAATCATTGTTGGTATCATGATGTCATCCGCATTGAAAGAGATTGACTGGGATCAATTCGAAATTGCAGTACCGGCATTTTTTACCGTTCTTACGATGCCGCTAACATACAGTATTGCAACAGGCATTGCAATTGGATTTATTTTCTATCCGATAACAATGTTGTTAAAAAAACGTGCGCGAGAGATACATCCGATCATGTATGGAATGTTTGTTATCTTTGTGTTGTACTTTATTTTCTTAAGCTAGATGTGGAAGGCTGATGCAATCGTGTATCAGCCTTTTTTATTTTTATTTTCTACGTCATGTACATCCTTTTCCTCTGAAAACTCTGTCTGCATTCGGTTCGGTGAAGAGTTGGAGGCATCGTGTTCTATATCTGTTGATGTTAATACTTTTTCCTGCATGTAAATATGGAATACCGCTTCACAAACAGCAATGAAAAAAGCTGCAATAAGGGATAGCGTAAAAATAGGGAATTCTGCCCCGATAAAAACCAAAGATAATAACCATATACCAACTGTAGCAAGACCGAAATCAGCTATCGATGCAATACCATTGCCAAACCTCGGTAATAGAATCAGATCTCCGATAATATATGCCCCTCCTGTTACGAACAAACTAATCAAAAACATCTCTAGGATACTTGCTACGTTAAAGATCGACAATAAGGAATACACCACGGTGGCAGTGATTAAAAACTTAATGACTAGTGCGGTTACGTGTCTCATTTATTCTATCCTTTCTACATTTAGTATGTTTATGTAGTATTTGAATTTTTTGGGGGAATATACATGTTGAGTTCTTCCGCGGTGAGAAGATTTCATCCCGTGCTTGCATTATTTTTTTGAGTAGCTGTTTTCACATTTATGGTGATAAATCTGCTAGTATAGAATAGTAGAAAAATTCACAGGAGGCGTTTGTTATCAATACAGTTATTTTTGATTTTGATGGAACATTAGCGAATACCTTACCAATCTGTTTTTATGCTTTTCAGCGTGTTTTTAAGGAATTCGATAATAAGGATTTTTCAACGGAAGAAATTAAAGCAATGTTTGGCCCTTCTGAAACGGAGATTATTAAAGAGAACCTTTCTCATGAAAATAAAAAACAGGCAATTGGATTGTATTATACAACATACTTAGAGAATCACTCAAAATTAGTTGATTATAATAAGGAAATTGATGAATTATTAAGATACCTTAAAAATAAAGGGATTAAACTTGGGATTGTTACTGGAAAGGCAAAGAGAAGTTTAGATATTTCATTAGGGGAACTTCAAATGGATAACTTTTTTGATGTTATCATAACAGGTGATGATGTTAACAAACCAAAACCTGATCCAGAGGGGCTTATTAAGGCATTGTCCGTCTTAGGTGTAAAAAGTACCGAGGCCATGTTTATCGGGGATAGTGATGCTGATATACAGGCTGGGTTACAAGCCAAGGTTTATACAATAGGAGTGCAATGGTTGCCTGATTATCAAACAATGGAATTTACCAATGAGCCTGATGCTGTCTTTGATAGTGTTACTGATTTTATGAAGTCTGTAAAAGCAGGCGGTCTTTATGAGTCATAAATAGATAGATTAAAGCATGTTTCATTCCACAAAAGAAGTATTCTATTCGTAAATCACAGACGGATGTCTTATTAAAACCAAAAGGAGCATTTATAATGGAAACAGGAACAATCAAAGAACTTCAATCACAAGATGAAATCATTCGGGCGTTTCCGATAATGAATCAGCTGCGTACGCATCTTGATGAAAATACCTATGTCGAATTAGTAACCGAAGCTATGGAAAAGGATATGTACAGATTGTTTGCCTTATACAACGAGGAAGAAATTGTTGCAGTTGCTGGATTCAAGCCTATGATTACGCTCTATTATGGACGTTTTGTCTGGGTCTTTGACTTAGTAACAAGCGAAAGCGCGCGATCAAACGGATACGGTGAAAAACTTCTTTTATTTGTGCATGAATGGGCGAGGGAAAATGGATATGAGAATGTAGCCCTATCATCTGGGTTAAAACGTACAGAGGCTCATCGTTTTTATGAAGATAAAATGGATTATGATAAAGTGAGTTACGTTTTTAAAACAGCTTTGAAGTAATTATTCTTCATAAGTAGTCAGGGGAAGCAGAGAGAGGAGTATAAGTCAGGGTTCTACAAAACTAAAGTGTTTCAAGTGTTACGTAAAACAGCAGTTGCGTTTTTCCCTGATGATTTCGCTTTTTCTCCTATAATGCTATAATAAAATCAACAAAGAGAACGGGTGGTGTCAGCATGTCAAACAACTTGGTGAAATCGGGCATTCCTGAGCTTTTTTTAGAACAATTATTACGATTCTGTTCGTCCAATTCCCGGATTAAAAAAGTTATTCTGTTTGGCTCAAGAGCCCGTGGGGATTTTTGCCCGAGTTCAGATATTGATTTAGCCGTGCAAACAAATAATGCTACTCATTCCGAGCAAAATCTAATAGAAGACAGCATTCAGGAAATGCCAACCCACTTAAGGATGGATATTGTTTTTTTGAATCGGTTATCAAAAGAGGGATTATTAGCTAATATAAAACAGGAGGGGATAATTATTTATGAACAAGGAAAGACTTTACGAGAAGCTTGAAGATTATAATCGGGCAAGTTCTAGGCTAAATGAAGCTACAAAATTAAAAATTGAGGATGATATTATTTTTGATGGAGTTATTCAACGTTTTGAATTTACCTTTGAACTAAGCTGGAAACTTATGAAAATGTTTCTAGAAGCTACAGGTATTAGCGATATCAAAAGTCCAAGAGGGGCTATCCGCGAAGCTTATGCTTTTGGATTGATTGAGGATGGGAATGAATGGATTAATATGATGATAGACCGTAATAAAACTTCGCATCTTTATGATGAGGAGGAAGCTAGATTAATTTATGAAAAGATAAAAAATAGGTACAAGGATTTATTTCTACACTTTGGAAATAAAGTAGAGGAAGAAATAGAGAAAATAAACTAAGGACTCCTATACCCAAATAGAAGTCCCCCATTCCCTTTCCCTACGACCGCTCACCAGATGGTATTTCCTTCCCGTAAGGCAATACATGATAAACAATTAGTAATATCGTTCCAATCAATGAGAGGCTTCCCATTCCAAAATACAGTGTTCCTCCGCCAAAGTTATCAAATATGGATCCACCTACAAGTGATCCTACTATCCCGGAGACCCCGAAAAATGTTGCAAAAAACACAAGGTGGCCGGTTGATTGCAGAATGCTTGGAATTAATCGCGTCACATAGCTGAATGCAGCTAGGTAAAATATCCCGAATGTTAGTCCATGCAGGAATTGGAGGGCAATGATATGTACCGGATCATCAACAGCTGCAAACAGAAACCAACGCATACTAAATAAAGCACCGGCGATGATAATAAATATTAACGGATGAAATTTTTTGAACCAGAAACCGGCAAAAGCAAACACAGCCGCTTCCGTAGCAACACCCACAAACCATGCTAATCCCACTAGACCTTCGCTGCCGCCAAGCTGTTCGATATACAATCCTATAAAACTATCATTCGCACGATGTCCTATTGTTATAAACAAGATAAGTCCTAGAAAGATAAGGAATGGTTTATTTGTAATAATTTTTTTGACATCCTTCAATTGGACAGGATCTGATTCCACTTTTACATCTTTTAGGCGAAATACGACGAGTAAAGCCATTGTTCCAAAAAATAAATATGGGAAGATGATGTACTGAATACCAATATTTGCTAGTATCTCTCCAACAACTAGCGATGATGTAGCAAAACCGATCGATCCCCATGTTCGAATGGTTCCAAATGATACATGGAGATCGTCCGCACGCCGTTGTGCAAGGCTGTCACCAAGCGCTCCGATTGGGGTGGTGAAAAAATAGAAAACCGCGCCCATCAATATGATCGAAACTAATGTGTTCATTTGGAAAAATAGTGTGCTCCCAATGATAAGGCCAATAATACAAATTAATAGAACCCATTTCACCGTTTTATACTTATCACTCAAATAACCAAAAAAAGGCTGAGCAAATATAGAAGCGAGCGGGCCGATGGCAAGCACCCAACCAATTTCAGTCCCGTTTAATCCTTTAAACTGTAGATATAATGGTAAAAAACTAAGAATAACTGTATTAGAGGCATGAAAGCTAAATAACAGCATTTTTAATGGAATTAATGATTTACTTTTTGCCACCGCAATCACTCCTGACCTACCATCCTTATGTAAGAACGCATTTTACAATTATATCATAATTTTCCGATTAAAAGTCTGCAAATTAACTGGACAGCAAAAATAAGGTCAAGTAAACTGAAACAAAATCATAAGCTGTATAGGAATGCGGAAATATGAGGGGGAAAACATATGAAACCATTAATTGGAATAACATCATCGATGGAAATTGACCAATCGCATTACGCGGTCACCAATCGTAATGTGAAGGCTATTATGCGGGCAGGGGGGATGCCTGTCATGTTGCCATATTTTATAGAAGAGGAAGATGTCGATCAAATTGCCAATCAGATCGATGGTTTATATGCGACAGGTGGATATGATATTGATCCAACACTGTTCGAGGAGGAGCCGCATCCTAATCTCGGGACAATTATTCCCGCACGTGACCAGTCGGAAATTGCGGTCATGAACAAGCTGCTTGAAAGGGGTAAACCTATTTTAGGTGTCTGCCGAGGTGCCCAAACATTAAATATTGCGGCAGGCGGGGATATGTACCAGGATATCTATGGGCAAATTAATCGGGAGCTGCTTCAGCATTCGCAAAAAGCGCCACTGTATCATGGCTCTCATTTTGTGCATGTGCAGGAAGGATCCCTGCTGCATCATCTAACAGGTTCTGCAAAATTCCGTGTCAACAGCCTGCATCATCAGGCAAATCGGGGTGTATCTGGAGCTTTTCAAATTAGCGGAAAAGCAAATGATGGTATCGTCGAGGCTGTCGAAAGTAAGATCCATCCATTTGCGCTTGGGTTGCAGTGGCACCCGGAATCAATGGCAGAATCGGGAGATGTGGCATCACTTCAGATTTATGAAGGGTTTATTGCCGCTTGTGAAAAATAGGGGAAGCGTGCGCTATTAGGCGTACGCTTCATTAGATTATTTTCCCCATACTGCTTCAATAAACTCATCCCTGCCCGACTTCGCCCGGTCTTCTTTATATTCCTGTTCACTTTTTTATAAAAGTCCTGATGATAATCCTCAGCAGGATAAAACGTCTTAGTGGGTAAAATTTGCGTTACAATCGGTTTGGAAAATTTTCCGCTTTGTTCAAGCTCCTTTTTAGAACCCTCAGCTAATTCCAGTTGTTCCTCGTCAGTATAAAAAATTGCCGCACGATACGAATCACCGCGATCTTGAAATTGTCCGCCATCATCGGTCGGATCAATTTGTTGCCAGAATATATTTAGGATAGTTTCATACGTGATGATGCTAGGATCATAGGTGATTTCGACAGCTTCATAGTGACCGGATTTCCCGCTTTTCACGTCTTCATATGTCGGATTTTCGAGATGTCCACCGGTATAGCCTGAAACAACGCTGTGAATCCCGTCCCATTGATCGAATGGCTTCACCATACACCAGAAGCATCCGCCAGCGAAGGTAGCTTTTTTATATTTCGTCAATTATTTTCCCCCCAATTGTTACAATCGTATAAATCAAGTAGAATAGATATACTATAACATATCATAAAGCAGGTGACAGGATGGAAGAACCATACGTACATAAAATTTTTATCGAAAAAGTAGAGCAAAAGAACGAAAAAATAGACTTACGTAAAGAAGGATTTTCGGAGAATGATGCGGAGAAAGCGATATTCGCCTATCCGATTAAGCATTATATGTTTTGGCAGGAAGAAGTAGATGCTGAATCTATTGATATGGGCACGTTGGGTGAAAATTTTTCCATTCTGGAAATGGATGAATTTACGGTTTGTATTGGTGATACATTTAAAATAGGTGATGCAATTATACAAGTTTCGCAGCCTTTTCAGCCATATTGGGAACTTGATAAGATGCGTTTTGCAAAACAAATGGTGCAAAGCGGGCGCACTGGCTGGTATTTTCGCGTATTACAGGAAGGTTACGTGCAGCCAGAATCGGATATGGAATTAATTGACCAACCCTACCCACAATGGTCCATCGCCGCTTGTAATGAAATTATGTTCCTCGATAAGGAAGACCTGCGTTTAGCCGATGATCTCGCCTCCTGTGATTTACTCGCTAAGGAATGGCGAATAACCATGAAAAAACGCTTGCGTGGTATCTTTTAATCGATGATATTGGACTTTCCGATTGCCGGAAAGTCCAATTTTTTTGAATCCTAAATTCAGCAAATTTTTCATATTTATGACATTTTACCCATGTCTTTGTGCACTGGTGAAATCTATTAAAATTCTATACTATTACAATATAACTGAATATTAAGTATTAAAATTAATAGGAAGGAGTAAAGAGAAGCGAAACAACTTTCATAAGGGGGATTTGAATGTTAAAACGAATTGCCGCGTTGTTGCTCGCTGTTTTACTGGTTGCGGGTAACTTCTCATTTGCCAGTGCAACAAGTATAACTGGCAAAACGTTTGATGGAAACGTTACAAAAAAGTCTAATACAGAAAAATTAGAGGAAACCGAAGACCCGGATAAAGACGTTAGAGTTGTTGTTGAGATGGAGGATGAAGCACCAATTGAAAAGGCAACACAAAGAGGTGTGACGTTTAATAGTTTGCAAGAAACCCAAAAACAAGAGCTTGAAAATGAAGCAAAAGCACAGCAAGAATCCGTTAAACAGCAAATGACAACAGATCAGGTGGAAGCTACATACTTACAAGAATTTACAGCTGTTATGAATGGTTTTAGTGCAGAAGTAAAACAAGGGGACCTTGAGCAGATTGAAGAAATTCCCGATGTAAAATCCGTACACATCGTGAATGAGTATGAGCAGCCAAAGGTCGAGCCAGAAATGAAATATAGTAAAGAATTGGTAGAAGCACAAAAAATGTGGCGTGATTACGGCTACAAAGGGGAGGGCATGACGGTTGGTGTAATCGATACCGGGATTGATCCAGACCACCGTGACATGGTGCTTTCCGGCGACACGGAGCCAGCACATACGCAAGAATCTGTCGAAGAATCAATCGATGAACATGATTTACCGGGTGATTTTTATACAGACAAAGTTCCCTATGGCTACAACTATATGGATGAAAATGACGAAATCCGTGATGTAGCAAATGGCGCTTCCATGCACGGCATGCATGTTGCTGGGACAGTTGGCGCCAATGGAGACGAGGATAATGGCGGAATTATGGGAATTGCCCCGGAAGCACAGCTTTTAGCTTTGAAAGTTTTCGGAAATGACCCTGAAATGCAATCAACCTATGGCGATATCTATATCAAAGCCATTGATGATGCGATTAAACTTGGTGTTGATGCATTGAACATGAGCCTTGGTTCAACTGCCGGATTTGTGGATGAAACGTCACCCGAACAGCAAGCAGTAAGTCGTGCGGTGGATAATGGTGTTCTCATGTCCATTTCAGCAGGTAACTCGGCATTGTTCGCAGATGGATTTTATTATCCACTTGCCACGAATCCGGATTATGGCCTAAGCGGTTCACCAGGGGTCTCCTATGATTCGATGCAAGTAGCCTCTTTTGAAAATTCAAACATAGAAGTAGAAGCAGTGGACTATACGACTGATGAAGAAACAGGCAGCGCACCATTCCTGTCAGCGGGAAATACACATCCTTCAGATTATGTAGAGAACAGTTTTGAGGTTGTAGAAGCCGGGCTTGGACTGCCAGAGGACTTTGCAGATATTGATGTAACAGGAAAGTATGTACTTGTCCAGCGTGGTGAAAATCCGTTTACAGAAAAAGCAATAAATGCCCAGGAAGCTGGTGCAGAAGGTGTCATTATTTATAATAATGTAGATGGTATTGTCAACATGGCTACGGAAGACGCAATCGAGATTCCGCAGCTGTTCATGCTGAAAAATGATGGTGACAGACTAGTAAATGCGATAAGGGATGGCCAAGAAGTCACATTGGATTTCACAGGTGGCTCGTCAACAATTGATAACCCGGATGCTGGAAACATGAGTGCTTTCACTTCATGGGGCCTGACCCCGAACCTGGATTTCAAACCGGAAATTACCGCGCCAGGCGGACAAATTTTATCAACATTGAATAACGACGAATATGGATTGATGAGCGGTACATCGATGGCTGCACCACATGTGGCAGGTGGGGGAGCTCTCGTGCTGCAGTACGTTGATGAGGAATTTGGGCTGGAAAATGCGGAGCGCGTTCTTCAGGCTAAAAATATTATGATGAACACAGGAAAATTGGTGGAGTTTGACGGAGCATTTGTGTCACCACGACGTCAGGGTGCTGGTTTGATGCAGCTGCATAGCGCATTGTCCACACCGGTAATTGTCACCGAATCAGAGACAAATGAAGCGAAAGTAGCCTTAAAGGAAATTACAGAAAATGAAGTAACCTTTGAGCTGACTGCAGAGAACTATACGGATGAAGCAGTTACGTATGAGGTGGAAGCAAACGCGCAAACAGATCAATTTGTGCAAAATGGGGAAGACGTATTAGTTGCGCCAAATCAATTCGGTGCGCTGGATCTTGATGGTACAGCTACCGTTAACGGGGAAGCTGTAAGTACAGTTGAAGTACCTGCAGGTGGAACGTCAACCATTACTGTTACTGTTGATGTTAGTGAAGCAGACGAAGCATTAACGGAGTATTTCACGAATGGTTACTGGTTAGAAGGTTTTGTCACCTTAACCGATCCACAAGACGTGAATCCGGAGCTACATGTTCCTTATGTTGGATTTAAAGGTGAATGGGACAGTTCTCCAATTGTGGACAAACCTGTGTGGGACGAAGATACCTATTATGGAATGACTGGTGTTGTCACATCAGTAGGTGAAGAGTCATACGGCTTCCTTGGTGAAGACACCCAAACAGGGGAAGTTGATCCGGAAAACATCGCCTTCTCACCAGACGGGGACGGCAGGCAGGATGATGCATTAATGATACTTTCCTTCCTTAGAAATGCAAAGGAAGTGAAATTTAACGTCTTAGATGAAAACAAAGAAACGGTGCGCACAATTACGACTGAATCACATGTCAGAAAGAACTATTATGATAGCGGCCTGGCACCAATGTATTCTCTATCTTCTTCTCGTGTCTGGGATGGAAAAATAGACGGGGAGCAAGCACCAGAGGGTCAGTATTACCTGCAGGTCGAAGCGGTCATTGATTATGATGATGCGAGCTGGCAATCCCTTGAAATCCCGGTAGAACTTGATGTAACTGCACCGGAACTGGAAGCAGATTTTAATGAGGAGGAACAGATAGTAACTGTTGATGCGGGAGATAATGAAAATGGAAGTGGTCTCGCCCATTGGGATGTTCAGGTTGATGGAGAATCTATTCTTGACGAACCTTACGCAGAAGACGTTAACGAACACCAATTAACGAAAAAATTACAGCCTGATCAAACATTAACCGTCATTGCAGTTGACTATGCAGGAAATCAAACAGAGGAAGATGCAACGGAAGCAACAGATACAACCATACCAAATCTGCATCTGCAAAAACCGGAATTCCTTGGTGTACAAACGGATAGAGAAGTGGAATTCTCAGGCTATGTAACCGACAAATCAGGTGTAAAAGAAGTAACGGTTGACGGGGAACAAGCAGGAGTCACCTACAATGAAGAAGAGGACCGTTACGACTTTACCTATACACTGACACATGAGGAAGATGGCTACTTTTTCCATCATATTAAAGCGGTGGACAATGCCGAAAATGAAGCGGAAATCGGCCGCAGGTATTTTGTCGATACACAAGCAGCAACGTTAGAGGTAGATACGGATGAAAAAACGGGTTCAGGTACCATAAATGTAGATGCTAACATCACTGATAATTTTGATGATATCAGACTCTATGTTAATGATAGTGAAATTTATAAGCACGAACAAACAGAACCATATGGGATGAACGGATTTAATGAAACGATTACAGACATTGAACTGGATCTTGAGCTAGGTGAAAACGAGTTTGTGTTCAAAGTCGTTGATCTCGGAGGACATGAAACAACTGAAAAGCTAACGATTGAGCAGGAAGCCAGTATTGCACAAATGAAAAGTCTTGTAGAACAGTACAACGATGACGGTGAGATTGCAGATGATGAAACCGCAAGAATGCTTGATACGCAATTGACAGCAATCGATCATTATGCAGGCAGCGAGCAAAATGAAAAAGCGATCAAACATATGAACAATTTCAAACAATTACTTGATTTTCAACAGGATAGGGAAATGATCTCGGAAAATGCAGTAGAAACTCTGCATGAATATGCTGATTATTTGATTGAAGAATGGCAGTAAATTTTTCGGGGGGATGGAGCTCGGGTGTTTGTTACCGAGCTCCGGAACCTTTCCACTGGACTATAAGAAGATTGAAAGGAGTGGTACATTGAGACGTCACGACCAATCAAGGAAGCATCGAAACAGCAATAAACACTTTCTAATTCGACTATTCGCCATCACGTACCTGCTATTTTTAATTGTGTCACAGGCAGTGGCTCCAACAACAGCACACTTTTCAGATACAACCACCAAAGATGGGAGCATTTCCATCGCTTCATCATTTGGTGAGACGGATAAAGAGCAAGGAAACGAGGATGCGCAGGTTGATAGCGCAGAGGAAGAACAGGTAAGCAAGAAAAAGCAGGGTGATAGGGCGGATGAAAATATAGAAACAGAGAGCGAAGCAGCGGAAAGTGGTACGAACAGTGAAGAAGACGGGCAGCAACGGGAAGATAAAGAAAAGGAAGAGAAAGACAGCTCAGTTTCTGAATCTGATGACCAACAAGTGGAAGAAAATAAAAAGGTGTCTGGTGATGAATCGGAACAAGAAGACGAAGACTCTGAAGATATGGAAGCAGATAGTGATGATGAAGAAGAATCCTAATTAAAGCTTTTTACATCGATGGAGGGATGGATTAATGAGCGGAAAAAGTGTGTTAAAAGTGATCAGTAATCTCGTCACAATTGTATTATTTATCGTGCTCCTGCTAACCTTATTCCTTGTCGTCTCAATGAAGGCATCAGGAGGGGAACCCAGTCTATTTGGTTACCAACTAAAAACGGTATTGTCCGGATCGATGGAGCCTGATATTCAAACAGGCTCGATTATCTCGATTAAGGAAGTTGACGATCCGACTGGCTTTCAAACAGGTGATGTCATCACATTCCGAACAGAGGAAGATATCCTGGTTACGCATAGAATCATGGAGGTTAATGAAGGTGGAAGCCAATATATAACAAAAGGGGATGCCAATAATGCAGCCGATGTAGAGCCGGTAAACGCTGAGAATGTGGTCGGATCCTACACAGGGTTTACCATTCCATACATTGGCTATGTGATGAATTTTGCCAACTCAAGTGAAGGCGCAGCGCTACTTCTCGTTATACCAGGGATTTTCTTGATTATTTATTCTGCGGTCACGATTTGGGGAGCGCTTCGTCAGTTGGATCAAGGAAAAAAAGAAGTGAACACAAATACAGAATGAAAGAATTTTAAAGGGGGAATTTATCAAATGGGTATGAAAAAGCAAATTGGCATGGGCGTCATATCAGCAGCACTTGGTTTAACATTAATCGGTGGAGGAACGTATGCCTATTTCAGTTCCAGCGAAACGACGAATAACACGTTCGCAGCGGGGACCCTCGATCTCTCGGTAAATCCAACAACTATTATTGACGTGGGTGAATTACAACCAGGTGATTCCGTCACGCGCGATTTCGAACTGGCAAACAATGGCTCGCTGGATATTGAAAAGGTAACGCTCGATACGGATTACAGTGTTATAGATGCAAATGGGGATAACACAGATGATTTTGGCAGCCATATTGAAGTGGAGTTTCTATACAATGCCAGCAAAATAGATGAAGTTATTTTTAGAACAACACTGGCAGAACTAAGGAGTATGGAACCAGAAGCGGTGAATGAACATATATTTTATCCAGCTCTCGGTGAACAAGGCCTTCCCGCTGATGGAGAAGCAGATGACTTAGTCGTCAAATTTAATTTCATTGATAATGGTGAAGATCAAAATCAATTTCAAGGCGATTCATTAAACCTTGAATGGACATTTAATGCCGAGCAGGCGACCGGTGAGGATGAGTAAACGGGTTTATATAAGGGCTCTTTTCGTAAGTATTGTTGCTTTGAAAGATTCGCAATTGATATAGACTATGACGTATCTTGATATGCTTGTTAATCCTCTGCTCCGGAAATACACTTCGCGCACCTTAGGGCGGCTGATGAGCCTCCTCGTGCTGACGCACTGCGGGGTCTCACTAGCCTTTAGCTCCCACAGAAGTCTTCGTATATTTCCTCCGCTGGCATTCCGGTTATCGCCGAAATGATCGAACCACCTCACCAGTTCGGGTGAGCGAAGGGCGGTGACTCCTGCGGGAACAAATATTTTCGGTAGGACGAACCTTTGGTGCAGTCCTAATTTATTAGAAAACAGCCTATATAAAAGAGCTATCTCAGGCGGTTAGTTTAGTGAGCCGAATGAGATAGCTTTTTCATTTTGACAGATAAGAATATAGATTATCGGATTTTCTTAGCCGTGACAGCAAGGAAAGGAGTGCGCAGTTCTATCCCCATTTTTTTCTTATTTATCATTCATTTAAACCTTTTTTCTTTGTTTCATCGACCTAAGTTCCGTCTGCAGTCCTTTTAACAAAGATATGGCCATGAGTATTACAATAAAAGAAAACGGGAACGCTGCGGCTATAACCGTGTTCTGCAGTGCTGTTAATCCTCCCACATATAATAGGACTATGGCTACAGAGGACAGTGCCAGCCCCCAGACGATTTTTATGCTGTTGCCGGGGTTCAGAGATCCATTGGTTGTCTGGATTCCCAACACAAAGGTGGCCGAATCGGCAGAAGTGATAAAGAATGTCAAAATCAGTAAGATAGAGATCAGAGACAATAGAAACGAAAATGGTAAATTAGCAAACATCTGGAAGTTCATTATCTCGATGGCGTACTGTGTCAGATCTACGCCGCTTTGTTGTACAGTGATCGCTGTGGTGCCAAAGGTGGAGAACCATATGCCGCAAAGTACGGTTGGCACAATCATTACACCAATCATAAATTCTCTAATTGTTCTACCACGGGATACTCGGGCGATGAACATTCCAACAAATGGCGACCAGGAAATCCACCATGCCCAATAGAAAATGGTCCAGTCATCCAGCCATGCACGATTATCCGTGCCCAAAGGAGCAGTACGGAAGCTCATTTGAATTATGTTCTGCAGATAATACCCGAAAGACTCCGTGAACAAATTCATAATAAGTAGGGTTGGGCCGATAAGTAATATGCTGACAAATAGCAAGGCTGCTAATACCATGTTAGCATTTGATAAATATTTTATTCCTTTGCTTAAGCCGGACCAGGCAGATATTAAAAATAATACCGTAATGACAGCGATGATGATAAATTGGGTGGCGAAATTTGCTTCCAATCCGAATAGGTATTCAAGTCCAGCATTAATCTGAGCAGCACCAAGTCCCAGCGAGGTTGCCACCCCGAATATGGTTGCAAATGTAGCCAGCACGTCGATTGCCTTTCCAAACGGTCCTTTCATCCTGTCACCGAGTAACGGCTTCAGTGTGGAGGAAATTAAACCGGGCTCTCCTTTCCGAAACTGGAAGAAAGCCAGGGATAGTGCGACTAACCCGTACATAGCCCAGCCATGCAGTCCATAATGGAAAAAGGTGAACATAAGGCCTTCTTTTATTGCCTGATCCGTACCGGGTTCTGATAATGGAGCGTCTGAAAAAGAATGAAGCAGCGGTTCGGCTGCACCATAGAATACAAGACCGATACCTAGTCCCGCAGAGAAAAGCATGGCAATCCATGTCGGGGTGGCGAAATCAGGTCTTTCCTTATCTTTACCCAATCGGATTTTACCGTAAGGACTAAATGCGATAAAGACTGATACAGCGATAAATCCCAGCATAATCCACATGTAATACCAGCCAAAAGTTGTTGACAGGAACGTATTCAGATCTGTTGTAATTCTTTCCGCCACTACAGGAAATAAAGCTCCTAATAATACTGCAATTATTATCAAGGCGGCAGTTATATAAAAGACACTCGAAACTCTTTTCATGCAGATCCCCCCGTAAAGTTGAATTATCTTTACTAAATTATGAGATTAGTATGGCTGATTATTGGGATGGATATACAAATGCCTGTACCGGTTAAACAAAAAATTAAAAAACTCTTTTTTTGTCCAAAATAAATAATCTATTCACTATTATCCTCAAAACCAATACAATGGAAGTTAAGAAATTTTTCGATCGTGCCACCTTTTCACAACTATATTCGATTGTAGTTGGGAGAAGGTGGCATTCATAATGAATTTCCTTCATGTTTTCTAAATTATTTCCATATAAATGTAAAATAAGGTATTCTAAAGAAATAGGAGATTTAGGAGGGTGTTAGGTTGCTGGAAAATGCATTTGTCATGGTTGTGATCATTCTTGTAATAAATATCGTATATGTAACGTTATCAACAATGAGAATGATCCTTACATTAAAGGGGCGCAGATATATAGCTGCGTTTGTTAGCATGTTTGAAATCGTTATGTATGTCCTAGGGCTCGGGCTTGTGCTTGATAATTTAGACCAAGTTCAGAACATTATTGCCTATGCAGTTGGTTTTGGGACTGGTGTAATTATTGGAACAAAAATTGAAGAGAAATTGGCATTAGGCTATATAACCGTAAATGTGGTCTCCTCAAATCCGGATATTGAATTTACGCGCAAACTACGGGATAAGGGCTATGGTGTTACAAGCTGGTTCGCCTATGGAATGGATGGCGACCGTCTGTCCATGCAGATTTTAACACCTAGAAAATATGAGCTTAGACTGTATGAAACCATAAAGACAATTGACCCGAAAGCATTTATTATTTCATACGAACCGAAGCAAATCCATGGTGGCTTCTGGGTGAAGCAGGTACGTAAAGGGAGACTGATGAACCCGAAGAAAGGTAATGCAGGGGCAAGTGCTAGACCTTCAGCACAACCAGGAGCCACAGAGAGGGAAGATTAGGGGGCCTGTCCCGCGCTACGCTACTACATTAACACTTTAAGGCGGACGGACAGACAGGCCCCATAGATGTTTTACCGATTATTATTCTCACTAGGAACTTGATTATTTCGTTCGTTACGATCCAAGGAGACTATTTGATCCATATCTGCCTCACTTAGCTCAAAATCAAAGATATTATAGTTTTCCTTCATACGCGAAGGTGTCACCGTTTTTGGAATCACAACGACATCTGATTGAAGATGCCAGCGAAGAATTACTTGTGCTGGTGTCTTACTATGCTTATCAGCTATTTCTTGAATTACATCATTTTGCATAACTTTGGTACCGTTCATTAATGGACTATATGCCTCCAGTAGAATGCCATGGTCCATGCAAAACTGTTTTAGTTCTTTTTGCTGTAAATAAGGGTGGCACTCGACCTGGTTCACAGCAGGTGTCACTTCACACTCATCCATGATCCGCTTTAGATGTTCGATATCAAAGTTACAGACCCCAATTGCTTTTGTGCGTCCATCTTTATAGATTTTTTCCAATGCTTTATATGTCTCTACATATGTGTCATACTTTGGTGTTGGCCAGTGAATGAGATATAAGTCAACATAATCAAGACCCAGTTTTTCAAGGCTTTCATCAAATGCCTTTAATGTATTTTCATAACCTTGATCTGCATTCGCTAATTTGGTCGTAATAAATAAATCCTCGCGTGGTACATTGCTGCCTGCCAAGGCTTCTCCCACACCATACTCATTACCATAAACTTTAGCAGTGTCTATTAAGCGATATTCAGCTTTCAGTGCTTGTTCTACTGCCTCGGTTACTTCTTCGTTAGGTACTTTCCACACACCATAGCCGAGCTGTGGTATATGAAGTCCATTGTTTAGCGTTTTGTATTGCATGAAATCGCTCCCTTTCTGATGGTATTTCCATTTTATCATATTTTAGAGGGTCTGTTTATCTCGACGAGTCTGTTCATGGTGGGCAGGTCGCATAGAGCAGAGCCCTTAAAGCACGCTTTCCATTTATTCCGAATACATTGCATACAAACGCCCAGTATAGGAGGAAAATGGAATGTATTACAAGTATCGCGA
This sequence comes from Virgibacillus sp. NKC19-16, assembly GCF_021560035.1. Classification (NCBI taxonomy): domain Bacteria; kingdom Bacillati; phylum Bacillota; class Bacilli; order Caryophanales; family Bacillaceae; genus Virgibacillus; species Virgibacillus salidurans. The sequence goes on from NZ_CP074373.1 coordinate 888,357, forward strand.
AGACGCACGCTACGCTGAATATGGCCAATTACCAACAGATTTCCCGCCACAGCATCAGGATCAGCAACCTGGTATTGAGTCATTAATGGAGCCGCGACCAATTATAGAGGATCCGTGTTATAAAGGTGCAGAAAAGTTAAAAGATAAGGTAGCAATTATTACTGGTGGGGACAGCGGAATCGGGGCAGCTGCAGCGATTGCTTTTGCCAAAGAGGGAGCGGATGTTGTAATTCCTTATTATTACTCTTACGAAAATGAGGACGCTTATCGGACCAAACATAGAATTGAGCAACTTGGAAGAAAATGTCTCTTAATTATTGGTGACCTGCGCGACGAGAAGCATTGCAAAGATGTGATCAAGCAGACCTTACATTATTTTGGAAAAGTAGATGTTTTGGTGAACCATCATGGTGTACAATTCACACAGGACAGCTTACTTGATATTTCTAAGGAACAAATAGAGGCGACGTTTCAAACAAATGTTTTCGCCTTCTTTTATCTGACGAAGGCGGCTTTACCGTATATGAAAAAAGGAAGCACCATCATCAATACTACCTCCATTACTGCTTATGAAGGTGATGTGCAATTGATCGATTATTCAGCGACCAAAGGAGCGATCGTTTCTTTTACAAGATCCTTGTCGCAAAATATTGTGGACAAAGGAATTAGGGTAAACGCGGTAGCTCCTGGGCCGATCTGGACACCATTAATTCCTGCGAGTTTTTCCGCTGAAGATGTCGCAACCCAGTTTGGCAAAGATGTACCGATGAAACGCGCGGGTCAACCGTTTGAGGTTGCACCAGCTTATGTTTATCTCGCTTCAGCTGATTCTTCCTATGTTACAGGGCAGGTTATTCATGTGAATGGCGGGGCGCCGGTAAGCTCCTAATGGGAAACGATTTACGGTTTTTGATCAAAAACCGAACATTATATTAAAATTATATTAAAATGTTCGATATTTTATTGATTTATATCAGCTGATTTGTTATGATTAATTCAGGCAAACAAATAAATACGTTACCTCATATATTTCCTGAGAATATGGCTCAGAAGTTTCTACCCGGCACCGTAAATGCCGGACTATGGGGGAGGATGAATCATTGCATATGCAATCAATGGTTAAAAGCGTTCTGTCTGGCAGAATCGCCGGTGACTCGTAATTGTAAAACTAATACTTCGAACGGCAAGGTTTATACGTTCTCCGATTAGAGGTCCTTGCTTACACGTTTCGTCACTATCGATTGCTTTTTGGGCAAAGCTAGTCTATTCATCTTCTCTCATATATGAGGGGAGAAGAATAGACTTTTTTATTTATACAAAGAAAGAGGGATTACATGGCTCAAGTTGGTGTCATAATGGGAAGCATTTCAGATTGGGAGACAATGGAGCATACATGCAAGGGATTAGATGAGTTGCATATTCCCTATGAAAAAGAGATTATTTCCGCACATCGTACGCCAGATGAAATGTTCGCCTATGCAAAAGCTGCTCGAGATCGTGGTTTGAAGGTAATCATTGCAGGCGCAGGAGGGGCCGCACATCTACCTGGAATGGTGGCATCTCAAACAACGTTGCCGGTGATCGGCGTTCCGGTTCAGAGCAAAGCGCTAGAGGGTCTGGATTCTCTTCTATCAATTGTGCAAATGCCGGGCGGTGTACCAACTGCGACAGTGGCAATAGGCAAGGCTGGTGCAACAAACGCAGGGCTCCTCGCAGCACAAATAATTGGTGCTTTTGACGGGGATGTAGCAGCAACACTTACAACCTACCGTGAAAATATGCAAGCAAAAGTTTCAGAAATGAGGGATGATCTTGCAAAAAAATAATACTTCCATTTTACCAGGCCAAACAATTGGAATAATCGGTGGCGGCCAGCTTGGGCGCATGATGGCAATTGCAGCAAAATATATGGGTTATTATATAGCTGTGCTTGACCCAACGACTAATTGTCCAGCGTCTCAAGTGGCGGATAAACAAATTACCGCAGCCTACGACGATAAGCAAGCCATAAAGGAACTAACAGAAATGGCAGACGTGGTTACATACGAATTTGAAAATGTGGATTTGACTGCAGCCACTTATATAGAAGAAAAAGGGAAACTGCCTCAGGGGCCATATGCATTAGAAATCACGCAAAACCGGGAAAAAGAAAAGCAGCTAATGAAGGATCTGGGGCTACCAATTCCGGATTTTTCTATTATTACAAATGGTAGAGAGTGCGAAGAGGTGCTAAAAACATTTTCCTTCCCGGCTGTAATTAAGACATGCAGCGGTGGTTATGACGGGAAAGGCCAACTTAAGTTAAAGTCTCAAGCTGACATTCAACAAGCGGTTGATTTTGCGGAAAAAAACAGCCATTGCATTATCGAAGAGTGGGTGACATTTGATAAGGAAATTTCAGTAATCTTCACAAGAGCCAAATCAGGTGAAATCTCATTTTTTCCAATTGCTGAAAATGATCATAAGGATCACATCCTTTATCAAACGCAAGTTCCGGCACGTATTAGCGAAGAAGTTCAGAATAAAGCATACAAAGCTGCGGAAAAGCTTGCTGAGAAAATGAATGTAGTTGGGACGTTTGCGATTGAGATATTCGTTCAAGGGGAAGACATTTTCCTGAATGAAATGGCGCCACGACCGCATAATTCCGGACATTATACGATTGAGGCATGCAATATATCGCAATTCGCGCAGCACATCCGGGCTATTGCTGGCCTTCCGTTAGCCCCTATTAAGCTATTAGAGCCCGCGGCAATGATTAATATTCTAGGAGAAGATCTTGATGGTGTGTTAAGAGCATTGCCTAAAATGGAAGATGGATTTGTTCATCTGTATGGTAAAGTGGAAGCAAAGACGAAGCGGAAAATGGGGCATACTACATTTATAGCGGAAACGCAAGAAGAAATAAAACAGCAGATAAGCAGATTTGAGGAGGCAAAACGATGATTGATCGTTACACCAGGGAAGAAATGGGATCCATTTGGACCGAGGAAAATAAATTCAAGGCATGGTTGGAAGTGGAGATTCTTGCGTGTGAGGCATGGAATGAATTAGGTGTAATCCCTGCTGAAGACGTGAAAAAGCTTCGAGAAAATGCAGCCTTTGATATCAACCGCATCTATGAAATTGAACAGGAAACAAGGCATGACGTTGTAGCATTCACCCGTGCGGTATCGGAAACTTTAGGGGAAGAACGGAAATGGGTCCATTACGGATTGACCTCTACAGACGTGGTCGATACGGCTCTCTCTTATCAATTGAAACAGGCAAATGAAATCATTCGCAAAGATATAACGAACTTCATTGAGATTTTAAAAAATAAAGCCATCGAACATCAGCATACCGTTATGATGGGTCGCACACACGGGGTGCATGCAGAACCGACAACATTTGGCTTAAAGCTTGCTCTCTATTATGAGGAAATGAAACGAAATCTGGAGCGGTTTGAATTAGCTGCCAAGAACATCGAATTCGGAAAGCTTTCTGGCGCAGTTGGAACCTATGCCAATATTGACCCATTTGTTGAGAAATATGTATGCGGGCATCTTGGGCTGACGCCAGCACCTGTGTCAACACAAACCCTGCAGCGGGACCGTCACGCAGATTATGTTTCAGCTCTCGCTTTAATTGCCACATCGATTGAAAAATTTGCAACCGAAATTCGCAACTTGCAAAAAACGGAAACACGCGAAGTAGAGGAATTATTTGCGAAAGGCCAAAAAGGATCATCAGCCATGCCTCATAAGCGCAACCCAATTGGATCAGAAAATATGACCGGAATGGCACGCGTCGTTCGCGGCTACATGATGACGGCGTATGAAAATGTGTCCCTATGGCATGAACGTGACATCTCCCATTCCTCAGCAGAGCGGGTGATTTTGCCGGATACTACGATTGCTGTGAATTATATGCTGAATCGCTTCGGAAACATCGTAAAAAATCTTACTGTTTTTCCGGAAAATATGAAGCGTAATATGGATAAGACACATGGCGTGATTTTTTCCCAACGCGTACTACTCACCCTAATTGATAAAGGAATGGCTCGTGAAACGGCATACGATATTGTTCAGCCAAAAGCCATGGAGGCATGGGAGACAGCAACGCATTTCAAACAGCTTGTAGAAGCAGATGAACAAATCACGGCAAAACTAACGCGAGCAGAAATCGATGCTTGCTTTGACTACACATACCATTTGAAAAATGTGGATGGCATCTTTAACCGAATCGGATTAACAAGAGGTGAGTAATATGAAGGATGCGCTTTTGTATGAGGGTAAGGCGAAGCAGGTTTATGCGGCGAAAAATAAACCCGGACAACTGGTTTTATCCTATAAAAATGATGCAACAGCTTTTAATGGGGAGAAGAAGGAAGTTTTTAACGGAAAAGGGCGCCTGAATAACGAAATTTCATCGCGTATTTTCCCAATCCTTCATGAAAATGGGATAAAAACCCATTTTATTGAACGACTGAATGAAACGGAACAGCTTGTTTATCAAACGGAAATTATTCCACTGGAGGTTGTTGTTCGCAATAAGGCAACTGGCAGTATTACAAAACGACTTGGCATCAAAGAAAAAACACCGTTCGAGCCACCGCTCGTTGAATTATTTTACAAGGATGATGACTTAGGGGATCCGTTGATTAATGATGAACATGCGTTGTTCTTAAGCAACGTCACACCATCGGAGTTAAAAGAAATCAAAGCAACTGCGCTGGAAATCAATAAAAGCTTAAGTACATTATTCGAATCTATCAATATAACGCTGGTAGATTTCAAGCTGGAATTTGGACGAATGGAAGATGGTCGCATTGTCCTTGCTGATGAAATTTCTCCGGATACATGCAGATTATGGGATAGTAACACACAGGAAAAATTGGATAAGGATGTTTTCCGTCAGGGGACAGGTGACTTAATCGAGGTATATGAAGAAATTTTGCAGCGACTGGAGGCAACGTCATGAAAAAAGTAACGGTTCACATTACGTTGAAACAAGGTGTTCTGGATCCACAGGGAAAAGCAATACAGGAGTCATTGAATTCCCTAGGCTATCAGGAAATCCAAGAGGCTCGTGTCGGGAAGTATATCGAACTGCAGGTAGAAGATGGGCCAGACTTGGAAGCACGTGTAAAAGAAATGTGTGACAAACTGCTGGCAAATCCGGTTATTGAAGATTATTCCATTAGCACGGAGGGGGCTCGTCAATCGTGAAATTTGCTGTGATTGTCTTTCCAGGATCCAACTGTGACCGGGATATGTATCATGCGGTGAAAGAGATACTTCAGGAAGAAGCAGATCTGGTCTGGTATCAGGAGGCTAATCTCGAAAACTATGACGCTATTCTTCTGCCAGGTGGTTTTTCCTATGGGGACTACCTACGTTCCGGGGCGGTTGCGTCAACTTCAGCTGTGATGAAACAGATTAAGAAACATGCCGCAGAAGGAAAGCCGGTCCTCGGTGTTTGTAATGGATTTCAAGTGTTAACAGAAGCGGAACTCTTGCCCGGTGCGATGATGCGCAATAAACATCTTTCGTTTATGTGCCATCAAGAATCATTAGTTGTGGAAAATGACAATTCGATTTTCACCACTGGCTATAAAAAAGGGGAAGTTGTTCGTTTTCCGATTGCCCATGGGGAAGGAAATTACTTCTGTGATGAGGAAATACTCGAAGAACTAAAAGCAAATAATCAAATCGCCTTTACCTATCAAAACAATCCAAATGGATCGGTAGCAGATATTGCCGGGATTATCAATAAAGCAGGTAATGTGCTTGGCATGATGCCACATCCGGAGCGTGCTGTGGAGGCATTGCTTGGCAGTGATGATGGTGTAAAATTATTTCAGTCCATGATCCAAAATTGGAGGGATACTTATGCTCGGAACGCATGACATTAGCCCGGAAAAAGTAGAACAGGGACAGTTATATGAAAATATGGGATTAAGCGACCAGGAATTTGCTGGGATAAAAGACATTTTGAAACGTCATCCGAATTTTACCGAGACGGGGATATTTTCCGTGATGTGGTCGGAACATTGTAGCTATAAAACGTCCAAACCCTTGCTGAAAAAGTTCCCAACAAAAGCACCTCATGTCCTTCAAGGGCCGGGAGAGGGTGCAGGAGTTATTGATATTGGTGACAACGAGGCAGTTGTTTTTAAAGTGGAAAGTCATAATCATCCCTCTGCAGTGGAGCCGTACCAAGGGGCTGCGACAGGTGTCGGTGGAATCCTCCGTGATGTTTTTTCGATGGGTGCCCGGCCGATTGCGTTGATGAATTCACTCAGGTTCGGAAATTTAACGACAGATCGCACGAAGTATCTTTTTACAGAGGTTGTAAATGGGATAGCAAGCTACGGCAACTGTGTTGGGGTCCCGACGGTTGGTGGCGAAATTCAATTTGATGACAGCTATGAGGAGAACCCACTTGTGAATGCAATGGCCATTGGTTTAATCAACCATGATGACATGCAAAAGGGAATTGCAGCAGGAGTCGGCAACACCGTTATTTATGCAGGCGCGCCTACCGGTCGTGACGGGATTCACGGGGCAACATTTGCTTCCGTTGATCTAGCAGAGGATTCGGATAAGGACCGTCCGGCTGTTCAGGTCGGAGATCCATTTATGGAAAAACTTTTGATTGAGGCATCCTTAGAAGTCATTCACTCGGACGCATTGATTGGTATGCAGGATATGGGTGCAGCCGGACTTACATCGTCAGCAAGTGAAATGGCCAGTAGTGCCGGGACAGGGATGGAAATGAATCTGGACCTGGTGCCACAGCGTGAACAAAACATGAACGCCTATGAACTCATGCTGTCCGAATCACAGGAGCGCATGCTTCTATGTGTGAAAAAAGGACGCGAAAAAGAAATTATAGATATTTTTGAAAAATATGGTCTGCAGGCAGTTGTTGTTGGCGAAGTGATTGAGGAAAAGGTGTTCCGCATCAAGCAGCACGGTGAAGTGATGGCAGATATCCCGGTTGATGCATTAGCGGAAGCGGCACCTGTTTATCATATGCCATCAACAGAAGCGAGTTATTACAAGGAATTTCAGAAAATAGAAAATAGCATCCCCCATGTGGAAGATCATACAGAAATGTTAAAACAGCTCTTGCAGCAGCCGACAATAGCTAGTAAGGAATGGGTTTATGATCAGTATGACTCCATGGTGCAAACCAATACAGTTGTATCCCCTGGGTCCGATGCAGCGGTTATACGGATTAAAGGAACCGAAAAAGCACTGGCGATTTCCACCGATTGTAACTCACGTTATATCTATTTGGATCCGGAAACAGGTGGAAAAATTGCTGTAGCTGAAGCAGCAAGAAATATCGTCTGCTCAGGCGCAACACCACTTGGACTGACAGATGGGCTGAATTTCGGCAACCCTACAAATCCGGAAGTCTTTTGGCAAATGGAAAAGAGTGTTGACGGGATGAGTGCGGCATGTACAGCGCTTGGTACACCAGTTATTGGAGGCAATGTTTCTCTTTATAACCAATCAAATGGGAACTCCATTTTCCCAACCCCGGTTGTCGGAATGGTTGGCTTGCATTCGTCATTGAATCATATTACACCAAGTTATTTTCAGGCAGCAGGAGATTTAATTTATTTGATTGGCGAGACGAAAGCGGAATTTGGAGGAAGCGAGCTGCAGAATATCCTGGAAGGTAAATACCAAGGAAAAGCACCTGCGATTGACTTGGAGGAGGAAGCTATCCGGCAAAATCAGTTACTTACTGCGATACATCAAGGGAGTGTTCAGTCGGCACATGATCTTGCGGAAGGCGGATTAGCTGTTGCTTTAGCGGAAAGTATTTTTAATGAAAAGGGGTTAGGCATTGATGTTGAACTGGAAGGTGATACAACAGTAGCCCTATTCAGTGAATCTCAATCACGATTTTTAGTGTCGGTAAAAGAAGAAAATAAAGCGCGGTTTGAAGAAGTCGTAGAAAACGCTCGTCAAATCGGTATGGTGACCTCAGGTGGAAAACTTAACATAAACATAAATAATACAAGTGTCATTCAGGAAGATACGGCCAAACTAAAGAGTTTATGGAAAGGAGCTATCCCATGCTTGCTGAAGTCAATGGCATAAATGAGGAATGCGGCGTATTTGGAATTTGGGGCCATGAAAAGGCAGCGGAGCTTACGTATTATGGCCTGCATTCGATGCAGCATCGCGGGCAAGAAGGTGCTGGCATCGTTGTAAATGATGGCGGCGAAGAATTAATCTCGCATAAAGGGATGGGTTTAGTTAATGATGTGTTTAAGCATGCCAAGTTTGAGGCACTTTCCGGACGTGCTTCTGCAGGGCACGTTCGTTACACTACACAAGGGGCAAAAGCAATCGAAAATGTTCAGCCACTGCTGTTTCGTACGCAAACGGGAAGTATGGCATTAGCACATAACGGAAATATCATGAATGCCCATAAACTGCGCGGCGAGCTAGAGGATCAGGGTAGTATTTTGCAAACATCATCCGATACAGAAGTACTTGCCCATCTCATTAAACAGAGCGGTATGCAGACAAATGAGGAATCCATCGCTGAGGCGCTTAATAAAATTGTCGGTGCCTATGCCTATTTGATTTTAACAGAGGATAAAATGTATGCAGCACTGGATCCAAGTGGTATCAGGCCGCTATCCATTGGAAAACTTGGCGATGCTTATGTCGTTGCATCGGAAACATGTGCCTTTGACCAAATAGGTGCGACGTTTGTTCGTGAAGTCCTGCCAGGTGAACTTGTTACGATTAGCGATGAAGGTACTAGGTCTACCCGATTTGCCACCTCCGAGCAGCGAAGCATGTGTGCAATGGAATATGTCTATTTATCGAGGCCGGATAGTGATTTAAATCATGTAAATGTACATGCCACGCGGAAGCGGATGGGCGCCGAACTAGCCAAGGAATCTCCTGTTGAAGCAGATATGGTGATCGGGGTACCGGATTCCAGTATTTCAGCTGCGATTGGCTATGCAGAAGAAAGTGGATTGCCGTATGAAATGGGGATCATTAAAAACCGCTATGTTGGAAGGACGTTTATTCAGCCTTCTCAGGACCTAAGGGAACAAGGCGTGAAAATGAAACTAGCACCGGTTCGTGGAATCGTGGAAGGGAAACGGATTGTGATGATCGATGATTCGATTGTTCGCGGGACGACGAGTAAGCGAATAGTCCATATGCTAAAAGAGGCAGGAGCTTTGGAGATTCATGTTCGCATCGCTTCTCCTTCGATTCAACATCCATGCTATTACGGGATTGATATGTCTACAAGAGACGAATTAATCGCTGCGAATCATACCACAGAGGAAATGTGTGATATTATCGGGGCAGACAGCGTGGCTTATTTATCAGAAGTCGGTCTTGAAAAAGCAATCGTCAAAGATAAAACAATACACCAAGGGATTTGTATGGCCTGCATGACAGGGAATTATCCTGTGAAAGAAGAAAGGGAAAGAGAAATATCCTACACAAATGGCTAATGGAAGGGGGATCTAGCATGTCAGATGTTTATAAAGATGCCGGAGTAGATGTGGATAAAGGCTATGAAGCCGTTGAGCGAATGCAGAAACATATTGCGAAAACGACTCGACCTGAGGTGTTGGGTGGAATTGGAGCATTTGCCGGACTATTTGAATTAACATCCTTTAACTATAAAGAACCAGTTATGGTCTCTGGAACAGATGGTGTCGGTACAAAACTGAAGCTTGCCTTTGAATTGGGAAAGCATGACACGGTAGGTATTGATTTGGTCGCCATGTGTGTGAATGACATTGTCGCACAAGGAGCCAGACCCCTATTTTTCCTGGATTATATTGCCTGTGGTAAAAATGAGCCGGAAATGATTGAAAGTATTGTTGCAGGAATCTCCACTGGGTGCGTGGACGCGGGTGCTGCGTTGATTGGTGGCGAAACAGCTGAGATGCCAGGCTTGTATTCGGAAAATGAATATGATTTGGCGGGATTTACTGTCGGCATTGCTGAAAAATCAAGATTGATCACTGGTGCGTCCATTCAGGCTGGGGATGTTGTCATTGGTCTTCCAGCCAGTGGAATTCACTCGAATGGCTACTCGCTTGTACGTAAAATCGTGGCGGACTTAGATTTATCCGAGCAGTATGCTGGCCTGTCTAGGTCACTTAGCGAGACGCTGCTTACACCTACGAAAATTTATGCGAAAGCCGTAGCCGCAGTTTTAGAAAACCATTCCATTAAAGGAATCTCTCATATCACCGGCGGCGGATTTTATGAAAATTTCCCCCGGATGCTCCCTGAGGGTTAGGTGTGGAGCTTGATCCATCAAGCTGGGAAATGCCTGCAATTTTTCCATTTTTACAGAAAACTGCTGGTATTTCTGATAAAGAGATGTATGGTGTTTTTAATATGGGGATCGGCATGGCGTTGGTTGTTGAGGAAAAACATGCGAATCAAATAGTAGCGGTATTGCATGAAAATGGTGAGAATGCATCGATTATTGGTAATGTAGTTGCAAATGAAGGGGTGCATTTCACATCATGAGTAAGGTAAAAGCAGCCGTTTTTGCTTCAGGTACAGGCAGTAATTTTCAGGCAATGTTAGAGACGGATCTCGCTTGTGATGTGGTGCTGCTTGTTTGTGATAAACCAGGGGCAGCAGTATTGGATAGGGCTGCCGAACGAGGCGTGCCAACATTCGTGTTTGATCCGAAATCATTTGCGTCTAGAGAGGATTATGAAGCGGAAATCATCGAAAAGTTACATGAAGCTGGCGTCACGTGGATTTTTCTCGCCGGGTATATGCGAATTGCCGGCGCAACATTATTGCAGGCGTTTGAAGAGAAAATCATTAATATTCATCCGTCGCTACTTCCGGCTTTTCCCGGGAAGGATGCGATTGAACAGGCGCACGATGCAGGTGTGGAAAAAACAGGTGTAACCGTGCATTATATTGATGAAGGTATTGATACAGGGCCGATTATCGCGCAAGAGTCAGTAGATATTTTTCCAAGTGATACCATCGACGCGCTGCGAACACGCTTGCAGCAACTGGAACACAACTTATATCCACAGGTTATTAATCAGCTAATTTTAAAGTGAGGGATTTTTCATGCAAAAACGAGCACTTATTAGTGTTTCCAATAAAGAAGATATAACAGATTTTGCTAAAGGACTTATTGAACTGGATTATGAAATTATATCCACTGGGGGACATTGCGCGCCATTCAAGACGCTGGAATTCCTGCAAAGGCAGTAGAGGATATTACTGGATTCCCGGAAATAATGGAGGGGCGTGTAAAAACACTTCACCCATATGTGCATGGAGGATTACTGGGAAAACGTTCAAGCCGACTACATAGAAGACAGATGGATGAAAATAAAATTTCTCCGATTGATATGGTTGTTGTGAACCTATATCCGTTTAAAGAGACCCTTCAAAAGACAGGAGTTACAAATGATGAAATTATCGAAAACATCGATATTGGCGGGCCAGCCATGCTTCGCTCAAGTGCAAAGAATTATCAGGATGTCACCGTGGTTGTCGACCCACAAGATTATGAACAGGTGCTTATGGATTTACGTGAGGATAGTTTAGACGTTGAAAAACGCAGGAGTTTAGCCGCGAAAGTCTTTCGGCACACAGCGAACTATGACGCACTTATCGCAAACTACTTTGCTACAGAAACGGGAGAGGATTTTCCGGAAACCTATACCGTTACATATGAAAAATCACAGGGGTTGCGTTACGGGGAAAACCCGCATCAGCAAGCGGCGTTTTATAAAAATCCTGTATCTATAAGCGTGAGTCTTGCTGCAGCGAGTCAGTTGCACGGAAAAGAGCTATCCTATAATAATATTCAAGACGGGAATGCCGCGCTTGAAATTTTATCCGAATATAGTGATCCGGCAACCGTTGCTGTGAAGCATATGAATCCATGCGGAATTGGTGTAGCAGATGGTTTATTCCAAGCTTTTCAAAAAACGTATGATGCAGATCCGGTATCAATATTCGGTGGTATTGTTGCTTGTAATAGAGAAATAGATACGGCCACTGCAGAAAAATTGAGTGAGATATTTTTAGAGATTGTGATTGCTCCAGGATTTACAGAAGAGGCTCTGGAAATTTTAACCCGAAAGAAAAACATTCGGTTGTTGGAGCTTGAAATGAAGGGTGACGGGGCATCATATCATAAACTCACAACGATAAAAGGCGGTGTGCTGATTCAACATAATGATTATGGTGAGGTTGCGGAAGAAGAATTAACTGTTGCGACAGAGCGCGAGCCTACAGCGCGGGAATTAATGGATCTGCAGTTTGCCTGGAAAGCCGTGAAACATGTGAAATCCAACGCAATTGTGTTAGGAAAAGATAATCAGACAGTCGGCGTTGGTGCTGGGCAAATGAATCGAATCGGATCAGCGGAGATTGCGATAGAGCAAGCTGGTGAAAAAGCGCGTGGATCCGTGCTAGCTTCAGATGCCTTTTTCCCAATGCCGGATACGGTAGAAGCGGCCGTCAGAGCAGGGGTCACTGCTATCATTCAGCCGGGCGGGTCCAAGCGTGATCAGGATTCTGTCGATGTATGTAATGAGCATGGTATCGCAATGGTTTACACAGGAATGCGTCATTTCAAACACTAATAATGTGTGTTCAAAAAGGAGGATAAAAAGGACCGAGAAGTTCGAGGGGGCGTAGCTTTGAGTAGCGGAACGTATGCACTTAATACGTGAGGAACGGAAAAGCAAGCCAACGAAGAAATTCGATGTGTCATTTTTACCGGACTTTTTGAACATCCTCTAATTGAAAGGAGTACGCTATGAATATATTAGTCGTCGGCCGGGGAGGACGCGAGCATAGTATTGTCATGAAACTATCGGAAAGTGAACATGTGACCCGTATTTATGTTGCTCCGGGAAACGGTGGCATCGCTGGAGAGGCTACCTGTGTTGCGATTGATGAGATGGATATGGAGGGGTTGGTTAAATTTACCAAAGAGAATGCGATTGACCTGACGATTGTTGGCCCAGAAAATCCATTGAATGCAGGAATAGCGAATCGGTTTTATGAAGCGGGCTTAAAGGTTTTTGCGCCAACAAAGGAAGCAGCATTGTTGGAAGGAAGCAAGAGCTATGCGAAAGAATTTATGAAAAAGTATGACATCCCAACAGCAGCTTCTGCAACATTCAATAGTGTGGAAGAAGCGAAACAATACATTGATTTAAAAGGTGCGCCCATCGTTATTAAGGCAGATGGGCTAGCTGCCGGCAAAGGTGTCGTTGTTGCAGAATCAGTCGAACAGGCGCAAGAGGCTGTTAATGAAATGCTAGTTACAAGGGCATTTGCCGAGGCAGGTGCTACAATTGTTATCGAGGAATTTTTAGCGGGAAAAGAATTTTCGTTGATGGCGTTTGTGCATGAAAATCATGTCTATCCAATGGTGACGGCTAGAGATCATAAGCGTGCCTACGACAATGATGAGGGCCCGAACACCGGTGGCATGGGTGCCTATGCACCAGTGGCGGATGTCTCGAGTGAACATTTGGCTTTTGCTACCGAAGAAATTTTGCAAAAAACGGTTGATGGTTTAATGAAAGAAGGGCGCCCGTTTACAGGGATTTTATATGCGGGACTAATTATGACAACGGAGGGTCCGAAAGTCATTGAATTTAACACACGTTTCGGGGATCCGGAAACACAGATAGTCTTGCCGTTATTGAAAAATGACCTTGCTCACGTATTAGTGGACGTAATGGATGGGAAGGATCCGCAGCTTGAATGGGAGGAAGGTTCCTGTACAGGGGTGGTTGTGGCGTCAGAGGGTTATCCGGCTGATTGCGATAAAGGTGTGCGGATTCCTGAAATGTCCTCAGTCGAAGGCGCTTTTACTGTACATGCTGGGACGAAACTGGAAGGTGGATCACTCGTATCCGATGGTGGGCGCGTGCTGCTCGTTGGCGCCAAGGAAGATTCATTGGAAAAAGCTGCCGAAAATGTATATGAGGCCCTAGCTTCTGTTGATGATATGAAAGGATACTTTTATCGCAGGGACATAGGGAAAAGTTAAAAAGGAGCCTGTCCCCCGGCCGTTAATGTGCTAAAGTAGTGGAGGACAGGCCTTTTTTGTGAGGAGAGAAACTTGCAATGAAAATAGTAATAATAGCAGATACACATATGCCAGACAAGGGAAAGCAGCTCCCGTCAAGACTTAAAAAGGAATTGGAAACGACAAATTTGATTATTCATGCGGGTGATTGGAATTCGATGGAAGTTCATCACATGCTTCGTACATATGCAGAAGTAAAGGGTGTATATGGAAATGTCGACAGTAAGGATATCAAGGAACATTTCCCGGCACAAGAGATATTAGAAGTACATGGACATAAAATTGGCGTTATCCATGGGCATGGTGACAAGAAGACAACCGAAAAACGAGCACTGGAGGTATTTGAGGGAGAAGAGGTGGATATCATCATTTTTGGCCACTCCCATATTCCTTTGCTTCGCTACTTCAAAAAGAAACTATTAGTGAATCCGGGCTCTCCCACGGACAAACGAAAACTCCCTTATTATTCCTTTGCCATTCTAACAGTTGGAGAAGAGATTAGGGCGGAGCATGTTTTTTTTAGGGATAAGAGCTGATATAAGGCTTCGCGGAAGAAAAAAGTACTAGCCTTCGAATTGGATACGTGCTCCGTATATGGTTATTTCAAATCCGAGAAACTGGCTTATGGATAAAATGGACTGGTGCCTCTCTGTCACAAAAAATTCACTTCAACTTAACAAAAATTTACAGTGTTAAAGCGAAAAGTATGTTACGATAGAGAAAAATAATTAGTTGGAGAGTTGAGCTTTATGATAGAAGATGAATATTACTGGAGAAATCGTGAGCTTCGACATCATGTCAACGTCATTGATGGTATCGAGGCGCCTACGCTAATTTTAAAAAACAGTACTTATTTAAACACATATACAAAGCAGTGGCTACAAGCAAACATTTGGATTTATGATGACCGTATCGTCTATGTAGGGGAGAAGCTGCCTGAAAAACAGGACACGGCGGAAATCATAGATTGCCAGGGAAAATACCTTGTCCCGGGGTATATCGAGCCACATGCACACCCGTCACAATTGTACAACCCGGAAGAATTGGCATATCATGCTGCGAAAACGGGGACAACTACACTAATGAATGATAATTTATTATGGCATTTTTTGTTGGATAAAAAGAAAGCGTTTTCTATATTGGAAGAGTTTAATAATTTGCCTGTTTCGATGTATTGGTGGGCACGTTTTGATGCACAAACAGCGCTTAAGGATGAGGAGGCGTTATTTAATACAAGAGAGGTCCTGTCGTGGCTTGCGCATCCATCTGTTGTCCAAGGCGGCGAGTTAACCTCCTGGCCGCGCTTGTTAGATGGCGGTGACAGGTTACTTCATTGGATACAGGAAACAAAAAGGCATGGAAAGCCTGTCGAGGGCCACTTTCCTGGAGCATCGGAAAAGACGTTAACGAAAATGAAGCTGTTTGGTGTGAATGCCGATCATGAATCAATGACAGGGGAAGAAGTGATCAAACGCCTGCAGTTAGGGTACCAGGTTGGCCTTCGCTACTCATCTATTAGACCGGATTTGCCGAAGCTCATCGAAGAAATAGTGGCAGCAAAACTACCAACCTATGAGAACCTGACAATGACGACAGATGGTTCAACACCAGGATTTTATGAGAATGGGCTTTTGAATGTTTGTATTGAAATTGCTATTGATAAAGGGGTTCCAATAGAGGACGCATACCTGATGGCAAGCTATAATGCGGCAAAACATTTCAGGCTGGAGGAACAGCTTGGGAGCATCGCGCCCGGTCGGATTGCCCACATTAATATTTTACGCGAAAAAAGCAATCCGCATCCGGAAAGTGTCTTAGCAAAAGGGAAGTGGATCGTCAAAGCAGATGAAGCGCAGGCTGTCACACCATCAATCGATTGGGAACAATATAACATAAAGCCTCTTACCTCTGATGCGGTTCTAAAAGAGACGGATTTACAATTTTCCGTGCCGATCGGACTCGATATGGTGAATGATGTTATTATAAAACCATATGCAATTGAAATGGATATCACGCCAGAAGAGTTACCTGCTAACAAAGGGGACGCTTTTCTGTTACTGATGGATCGCAACGGAGAATGGCGTGTAAATACGACGATTCGCGGGTTCACTGAAAAGTTAGGAGGCCTAGCAAGCTCCTATTCAACAACAGGGGATTTCGTCTTCATCGGAAAAAGTAAATCTGATATGCTCCTTGCAGGCAACCGCTTAAAGGAAATTGGCGGCGGAATCGTACTTGTTCACAATGGTGAAGTATTAGTTGAACTACCTCTCACCCTTGGGGGCGTCATGTTTAATGGAAAAATGAGTACATTAATTGAAAAAGAAAAGCAGCTTAAAGAAACGCTAGCGGAATTTGGTTATTCTCATAATGATCCAATCTACACGATATACTTTTTGTCATCTACCCATTTGCCGTATATTCGCATAACACAGCAAGGTATCGTAGATGTGAAGAAAAAGAAGTACTCTTCCCGTCTACGATGCGTTAGAATATATAATAGAATTTTGCATAGGTATCTAATAGAGGAAACTTATGCAAAGGTGTTGGGAATAAATGAGAAAAATAGTTTATGTTTTGCTAGTGTTTATGCTTCTTGCTGCTTGTTCCAATGAAGAGGGTAGTTCACAGGATAATGAGGCAAAAGGAAAAGATGTAAAGGAAAAAATGGAATCGACGAATGTGCCGGATTCAGCAGATGAAGGGTCGGATGAATCTGAAAATGTTTTTCCGTTAACTGGGATTGAAACAGATAAAAAAGTCAATGACCGAATTGTTAGTGTCATGGTAAATAATCATGACTCAGCAAGGCCGCAATCCGGATTATCCAAGGCAGACATCGTCTTTGAAATTTTGGCAGAAGGGAACATTACACGTCTTCTAGCATTCTATCAAAGTGAAATGCCGAAAGTAGTCGGGCCTGTCCGGAGTGCGCGAGAATATTACTTTGAACTTGCGAACAGTTATAATGCGCTATATGTTTATCACGGGGCAGCGAACGTTGTAAATGATATGATAGAAGATAGAGGTATTGAACATTTAGATGGTTCTATCTATGATAATAATGGTACTCTATTTAAGCGGGAGTCTTTTCGAGAAGCACCGCACAATTCCTATTTACAATTTGCAGGTGTTTATGACTACGCAAGCCAAAAAGGGTATGAGACAACGGCTTCCTATGATCCATTACCCTTTTTAGGAGAAGGTGAAGTCCGGGAGTTGCCGGGAGACGCGGCAAATCATGTGGAAATTGTTTATTCAAATAACCCAATGCAAATTGTAGAATTTAGCTATGACGAGAATAGTGAAACATATACAAGATATAACGACCGGGAGCAAACCGTTGATTTAAATTCGAGTGATCCTATCGAGGTGGATAATGTCTTCATTATAGAAACCGAACATGAAGTAATTGATGATACAGGTCGCCGTGCGATTGATCTTGAATCCGGCGGGAATGGCTATTTAATTCAAAAAGGTCAAATCCAGGAAGTTCAATGGGACAATCAGGATGGAAGGATCATACCGGTTAAAGACGAGGTACCTGTTGGATTTGTTCCAGGTAAAACATGGGTCAACGTCGTTCCAACAAGCCCTGGAATAGGACAAGCCGTAAGCATATCAAACTAGTTTGGAAGCAGGAGGAGAAAAACGTGCAAATTGATAAATTACGAGGAGAACAATTAGATCAATTGTTTGACGCAATACTGTCATTAAAAGACCGAGAAGAATGCTATCAATTTTTCGATGATATTGCTACAATGTCAGAAGTTCATTCGATATCTCAGCGCCTGCAAGTGGCAAAAATGCTGACAGAGGGATACACGTATACGGTGATTGAAAATGAAACAAATGCATCAACAGCAACCATCTCACGCGTGCGCAGAGCACTTAATTATGGAAGTGATGGTTATCAAATCGTACTGGATCGGATACTGGAAGATAAATGACATAGCCCCATCAAAGCTATTGTTGTGTTATGATCATCTAATGTATTATTATACACTATGAATTAGCCGCTGCCTGGTTGGGTGGCGGTTTTTCGGTGACTAGTGGTGACGGTTCTGTGAATAGAATTGGTTGGCGAGAAAATTAACCGGAAAGCTGGGGGATCGACCGTTGGGACAAGAAAATCAACCACACAGTGTAAATATCAACCCCACAGCAACAACCCCCCATTCTGAAAAAAGATTCCACATATCCCTAAATTCCGAGCGTGATTTTTGGTATAATAAATAAAGGATTATCATATTGGAGGATTAGGCCTTTGCATACTACGATGAACGAATGGAAGCATATATTCAAGCTGGATCCGGCTAAGGAAATTTCGAATGAGCATCTTGAGATGGTTTGTGAGTCAGGGACGGATGCTGTCATTGTTGGTGGGACGGATAATGTAACATTGGATGGAGTGATGAATTTACTCATGCGCATTCGCCGTTATAGCATCACATGCATTTTGGAAATTTCTACAATGGAGGCAATCGCCCCGGGGTTTGATTATTATTTTATTCCTATGGTGATGAATTCCAAGGCGAAAAAATGGATGATGGACATGCAGCATCAGGCGATAAAACAATATAGGGAACTGATGAATTGGAATGAAATATTTTTCGAAGGGTATTGTATTTTAAATCAAGACGCAAAAGCCTTTACGCATACGAACAGCTTTATGCCGGATGACGGGGACGTGACGGCATATGCTTATATGGCGGAGCATGTATTTCATTTGCCGATTTTTTATATGGAATATAGTGGGAAATACGGGAACCCTAAGCTTGTTGAACAAGTGAAAAGTGAGCTTGAGTCTACATTGCTTTTTTATGGTGGAGGGATCGAAAACGTCTCCCAAGCGCGTGAAATAAAAGAGCATGCGGACGTGATTATCGTAGGGAATGGCATTTATACAGACATAGAAGAAGCGATTAAAACAGTGAAAGCAGTTAAAGAATATTGATTCAGGGAGCGGGTGTAAACATGAGTCAGACGATGGATGGCTTACTAAAAGGATTGAATAAAGAGCAACGAGAAGCTGTTAAACATACGGACGGCCCCCTGCTTATTATGGCGGGAGCGGGAAGTGGAAAAACACGGGTGCTTACACATCGCATCGCCTACTTACTTGGCGAAAAGGATGTCTCAGCAAGAAATGTACTGGCGATTACTTTTACAAATAAGGCTGCACGTGAGATGAAGGATCGTGTACGAAGATTAGTTGGTCCGGAGAGTGAACAGATGTGGGTTTCCACATTCCATTCGATGTGTGTACGCATATTAAGACGAGATGTTGATCGCATCGGCTACAGTCGCAATTTTACGATTCTGGATAGCGGTGATCAGCTATCGGTTATCAAACAAGTTTTAAAAAATCTGAATATCGATGCGAAGAAATTTGACCCTCGGGCAATGTTAGGACAAATTAGCGGGGCGAAAAACGAGCTGATTACACCGGAAGAATACAACAAAAATGTCGGGAATTTTTTCGAGAGACAGGTTGCGCAAATTTATGAAGCGTACCAGAAAATGCTGCAGAAAAACCAATCCCTTGATTTTGACGATTTGATCATGCAGACGATTCATTTGTTTAAACGGGTTCCGGAAGTGCTCGAATACTACCAGCGCCGTTTTCAGTATATTCATGTTGATGAGTATCAAGATACAAACCACGCACAGTATTTCCTTGTGAAGCAATTGGCAAGCCGTTTTCAAAATCTTTGCGTCGTCGGGGATTCGGATCAGTCGATCTATGGCTGGCGTGGCGCGGATATAGCAAACATCCTTTCATTTGAAAAAGACTACCCATCATCACGGGCAATTTTCCTGGAACAAAATTACCGTTCGACAAAATCAATTCTTTCTGCGGCAAATGAAGTGATTCGAAATAACCCTGGACGCAAACCGAAAAATCTGTGGACAGAAAATCCAGACGGGAAAAACATTCATTATTATCAGGGCGCTACCGAGCAGGAAGAAGCGTTGTTTATTACAGATAAAATTCAGGAGCTTACCGGACAAGAGGGTTATTCGCCGAATGATTTGGCAATTTTATACCGGACGAACGCGCAATCCCGTGCGATCGAGGATACATTAATGAAGTCGGGTGTTGCCTATCAAATGGTTGGCGGCACAAAGTTCTATGAGCGAAAAGAAATCAAGGATATGGTCGCCTACCTGCGTTTAATTACAAACCCGGATGATGACATAAGCTTTGAACGTGTCGTGAACGTACCTAAACGCGGAATTGGTAAAACGTCTATTGAAAAGGTTCGCGCGCATGCGGCTGCCCATGATATTTCCTTCAATGAAGCTGTAAAAGAAATTGATTTTACTGGGGTATCCAAGAAAGCTGCCAATGCATTAGCTGAATTCGGAAGCCTCGTTCAGACCTTGTCTCAGCAGCAGGAATTTTTAACAGCTACAGATATGGTTGAGGCTGTGCTCGAGCGGACAGGCTATGAAGAAATGCTGAAGAATGAAAAAAGCCTTGAGGCGCAAAGCCGCCTCGAAAACTTGGAAGAGTTCAAGACGGTTACACAGGATTTTGAAAAAACAGCAGAAGATAAAACCCTTGTTGCTTTCCTGACAGATCTTGCACTGATTGCAGATCTTGACCGTGTTGATGCGGGTGATAATCAAGATGAACCAAAAATCACCTTGATGACATTGCACGCTGCAAAAGGGTTGGAATTCCCAATTGTCTTTTTGATCGGCTTAGAGGAAAAAGTATTCCCACACAGCCGCTCCATGTTTGATGAAAAAGAGATGGAAGAGGAGCGCAGGCTGGCTTATGTAGGCATTACCCGTGCTGAACAAGAACTATACTTAACCCATGCAAGAATGCGCACACTATATGGGAGAACGAATATGAATCCAATTAGCAGGTTCATTAATGAAATCCCCGAAGAATTAGTTGATGGCATGGAAGAGGAACAAGTTACGTTTGGCGGTGGATTTGGACAACCAAAAAATCTGACCCCACCTGTGAAACGAAAAGCAGAAAAAATACAAAAAACAACGGGAGCAGAAAGTCAAACCTGGGGGCCGGGTGACAAAGCAAGCCATAATAAATGGGGTGTAGGTACTGTCGTGAAAGTAGATGGTGAAGGTGAAGGAATCGAACTTGATATCGCATTTCCGGCGCCAGTAGGCATCAAGCGAGTACTGGCCAAATTTGCCCCAATTACGAAACAATAGGAGGTGCTTGGTACGTGGACAAACAACAAGCACAGGAAAAGATAGCACATTTAAGTGAGTTACTTACACGTTATAATCACGAATACCATGTTCTTGATAAACCAAGCGTACCAGACTCGGAATATGACCAGAAATTACAAGAACTCCTCAAGCTGGAGGAGGAATTTCCTGAACTTGTTACACCAGACTCTCCTACACAACGAGTTGGCGGTGAACCACTAGAAGGGTTTCAGAAAGTACGGCATAATGTGGCGATGATGAGTCTTGGTAATGCATTTAATGAAACAGACCTACATGCTTTTGCAAGGCGCGGGCGCGAGGGTACGGATAAACCAATATCCTTTGTCTGTGAGCTGAAAATTGACGGATTGGCAGTATCACTGACGTATGAAAATGGGAAATTTGTTCGTGGAGCAACCCGGGGTGATGGAACGATAGGTGAAGATATCACCAGTAACCTGAGAACCATCCGCAGTATCCCTTTGGCGATAAGTGAACAGGGTACAATTGAAGTTCGCGGGGAAGCATTTATGCCACATAAATCTTTCCTTACTTTGAATGAAGAAAAAGAAGCAAATGGAGAAGAACCTTTTGCGAATCCAAGAAATGCTGCGGCAGGCTCATTAAGACAGCTTGATCCGAAAATCGCAGCAAAGCGTAACTTGGATATATTTTTATATGGGGTTGGCGAATGGGAAAACAGTGCATTAACGTCGCATAGTGAGCGCCTCGAACGAATGCAGGAATTAGGATTGAAAACAAATCCGGAATGGAAAAAATGCGCTACGATTGAAGAAGTTATTGATTATATTAACTATTGGGCAGAGGAGCGACCTCATTTAAACTATGAAATTGACGGGATTGTTGTCAAAATAGATGATCTTGATCAACAGGAGGAACTTGGTTTTACCGCGAAAAATCCGCGTTGGGCGATTGCGTATAAGTTTCCTGCAGAAGAAGTTATAACAAATCTTACAGCTATTGAGCTGAATGTTGGGAGAACTGGTGTGATTACACCGACTGCCATCTTAGATCCGGTGAAGGTGGCAGGTACAACGGTAGGGCGCGCTTCGTTGCATAATGAGGATTTAATCCGCGCAAAGGATATTCGTATAGGTGATACGGTCGTCATTAAAAAAGCAGGCGATATTATCCCTGAAGTGGTTCGTGTCGTGGAAGAGAAGCGACCCAAGGATACAAAAGAATATCATATGCCAGAAGTTTGTCCAGCGTGCGGAAGTGAATTGGTCCGGCTCGAGGAAGAAGTTGCTCTAAGATGTATCAATCCAAATTGCCCAGCACAACTAAAAGAAGGGCTCATCCACTTTGTATCCCGAAACGCGATGAATATTGACGGGTTAGGCGAAAAAGTAATTATACAGCTTTTCCAGGAAGAATTAATTCATACCATGGCTGATTTATATAGGTTAAATCGGGATGAGTTGCTTCAACTGGAGCGTATGGGTGAAAAGTCAGTCACAAACTTACTTGAAGCTATTGAAGCATCCAAAGAAAACTCGTTGGAAAGGCTCTTATTCGGCTTGGGGATTCGATTTATCGGGTCAAAAGCTGCAAAAACGATCGCTGCTAGCTTTGAGACGATGGAGAATCTGCAAAACGCGTCCTATGAAGAGCTTATTGCAGTAGATGAAATTGGCGATAAAATGGCTGATTCGATCGTACAATATTTTTCTGAACAGGAAGTAATCGATCTGTTGGATGCTTTACGAGAGCTGGACCTTAATATGGAATATACGGGGCCGAAGCAAGCCAAACAAGATGGCGTTTTTGCAGATAAAACGGTTGTGATAACGGGGAGAATGGAAAGCTTCACAAGAGGTGTGGCAAAAGAACTGGTTGAATCGATGGGCGGCTCTGTAACAGGAAGTGTGAGTAAGAATACAGATATACTTATTGCAGGTGAAGATGCGGGATCCAAGTATGATAAAGCGGAAAAACTTGGGGTCACGATTTGGGATGAGGAACAGCTGCAACAAGCAATTATTGTTAGGAGCGAGTTGCCATGAAGAAAATGAGTATTTTGCTTGTGAGCGCACTTCTGTTCATCACAAGCTGTGCACCAAATATAAATAATGATGAGGAAATTTCACAAGAGGACGAATCAGAACAAGAAACCTCAATTATTCCAAGCAATCAATTGACTGATGAGACGTACCGGATGATCCTCCCATATGAGACTAGTGAAGCCAGAGGAGTTATTACGAATCAGATTGCAAATCGTGTAGATATTGATGAGATGGAAGAAGGGCTGATGCGTCATTCGAAGCAAGTATATGACCCGGAAGATCATTATTTTCAAGAGGGTCAATATATAACGGAGGATATGGCACTGCAATGGATAGATGGGTTAAATCCAGACGTGGAAGATGATGCAGACGAAGATACGCATCGGGAAAACCCGCGTTATCTATCACATATTCTAGAGCAGAATTACTTAGTACAGGGAGAAGAAGACTCCGTTCATTTAGCAGGTATTTCGATTGGGCTTGCATTAAAATCTGTTTATCAATTCGAGGCAGAGGGAGCCGAGCACACCCAAGATATCCCGATGGATGAAATGATGGCGCAGGGAGAGGAAATGGCTCAATCGATACTGGAAGAAATGCGCCAAATAGAAGGACTGGAAGATATCCCGATTATGTTTGCTATATACCAGGAAGAAGATCAGGGCTCACCGGTGCCTGGCAACTTTGTCGCAAAAACGAATGTATCTGGCGGAGACACGTCAATAGGTGGTTGGGATTCCATCGATGAAGAAACAGTTCTTTTTCCATCTGGAGAAGGACAGGAAAACTATTTTGATGACCACGAAATTATAACAAGTTTTGGAAATGAAATTGCAGAATTCTTCCCGAACTATACAGGCATCATCGGTGAAGGTTTCTACATTAATGAAGAATTACAGCAGCTGACGATAGAGATTCCGCTTGAATTTAACGCCAAAGCAGAGGTTATCGGATTTACGCAATATACGTATGGTCTGGTTCAGGATATGTTTGCTGATTACTTTGATTTAGAAATTAACATTACATCGAGTAATCAAATGGAAAGCCTTATTTACCGGGAGGCTGGAGCTGAATCGCCAACAGTTCATATTTATGATTAGAAGTATTGGTAGTCTGGTCTACCTATATCATTATAGTCAATGGGAAAACACCAGAACTTTTTTAAGTAAATAGTCTTGTATTTAAAATCAGTCCTTTTTTAGCAATTTTGCTTTAAAAATGGGCTGATTTTCCTCATTTAGGAAAATCGGAAAGTTTTTAGGGGTGTTTTTTGCTCAAAATCGTATATATTTCCTGTAATTTTCCCAATATGAATTATCTGAAAGTGTGTTATAATATAAATACACAAGGAAATTAAATCCATTTTGATGTTAGGGTGGGTATATTGGTAGAAATCGGATCCTTTATCAAATTACAACGACAAAAGAAGGAAATGACACAGGGAGAATTAGCTAAAGGCGTAGTTTCTTTGTCCTACTTATCCAAGATAGAAAACAAGAAAACTGAAGCAAGCCCTGAGGTTATCCAAATGCTATGCACCCGTCTGGGCATCCAATTAGATAATGAATTGGAGACAACGATCCAGGAAAAATGCAAAGAATGGTACAGTATGCTCTTCGAAGTAAATGATAAAGAAGAAATTATAGAAAAACACCATGAAGTACAAGCATTAATGGATACCAACCTTACAAATAGCTTATTAATGTTCGAGATTCATAAGGTAAGATATTATCTCGTCTTGGGAAAATTTGAAGAAGCCCTGGATAAGATTAATGAGCTAAATGATGTATCCAGTTCGTTTGATAACTTGCATCAGTTTTATTGGTATAAGTTTCGGGGGAATTATAACTCATTAAATGGAGAATTCTACCAGGCGATCCGTTTGTATAAACTAGCAGAAGAAAAGCTAAACCAAATTGAATTAGAGGATAAAGAAATTGGGGATTTACAATATACGATTGCAGTTACACATAGTAAGCTTAGAAACACATTGGAAGTTATTGATTATGCGGGTAAGGCAATGGATCTTTTTCAAAGAGAATATAACTTTATTCGCTGCGCTCAGTGCCATATCTTGTTAGGAATATCATATAGAAGAATTAAAATGTATGATAAGGCGATTAAAAATTATAATCTAGCTAAGCATTTAGGTGAATTAAATAAGGATAATCAAGTTATTCAATTAACCAACCTCAACCTAGGATATCTTTATGCTGCAAAAGGAGATACAGAGGATGCGATAAGCTATTTTGTTGAGGTTGCAGGAGATGAAAGAGTTGCTCATAGTGAAAGATTAGGTGCTATAACAGCTCTAATAAAAGAATATTATACTATTCTTAACTATGATAAGTCAGAAGAAATGATAAATAAGGCTTCGGAGTTATTAGAAATAGCTAAGAAAGATGTCTACACTGGTTTATTTGAGTATATTATTCAAACATACACATATGCTATAAATAAGGAACATGAAAAATTCAGAATGCTAGTTACAGATACTTTTATACCTTATTTAAAAGAAAACAAAGACTATGCTAACTTGGTGATATATTCCAAAATGTTAGCTGAACACCTTGAGGATTTAGGTAAGTATAAAGAATCTGTTAAATACTATAAACTCGCAAACTCAACATATGAGGAGTTAATTAATCTTTAAGGGGGGGAGAAAATGAAAAAAATGATTACATCTTTAGCTCTAGGATCTCTTCTTTTGGTTGGTATAGCATTTGCGCAAGACACTCAATCAACTGATTTATCAATGGAGATGGAGCCTAGCATTTTATCAGTCGAACGACCTAGCACCCTTTTATAAACCTGAGGGGAGCTAGTCAGTAATTTTTTTACCCTATTACTATATGATGGAGTTGCCTGAAATAGTGTGGAAGCTATTTCAGGCCTTTTTTTGTTCAAAAACCAGGTCCTATCCTTGATACTTTGCCAATTAGTTGCGAAGGCATGTCTAATTCTGCTATTATCTATAGTATTGTGAGAGTTATTTCAACCTTTTTGGAGGTGTAAGATATGACAGATATTTCAAAGGATCAGGTGAAGCACGTCGCGCATTTGGCACGGCTTGCGGTTAGTGAGGAAGAAG
This sequence comes from Virgibacillus sp. NKC19-16, assembly GCF_021560035.1. Lineage (NCBI taxonomy): Bacteria > Bacillati > Bacillota > Bacilli > Caryophanales > Bacillaceae > Virgibacillus > Virgibacillus salidurans. Next base: position 914,757 of record NZ_CP074373.1, read on the forward strand.
CGGATAAACTGACGGAGGAATTAGGTTCGATTATTCGTTTTGCCGATCAGTTAAGCGAACTCGATACTAGTGATATTGAACCAACCGTGTATGATCAAGAACATTTGAATGTACTGCGTAAGGACGAGCCGAAAGAGTGGACGAAGAAAGAGGAAGCATTGAAAAACGCTCCCGACAAACAGGCTGGTCATTTTAAAGTGCCATCGATATTGGAGTAGGGAGGACAAATTATGTCACTATTTGACTACAGTATAAAGGAATTAGAAGAAAAGCTACATACGAAAGAGATCTCGGTAGAAGACCTTGTTGATACTTCTTATAATCGTATTAAAGAAGTGGATGATAAGGTGAAGGCATTTTTGACACTGGATGAAGAGAGAGCTCGCGAGGAAGCGAAGGAACTTGATAATACTGCAAATGATAGCCGATTAAATCAATTGTTCGGGATGCCAAGCGGTATTAAGGATAATATCATCACAATGGGCCTACGGACAACGTGTGCGAGTCAATTTTTAAGAAATTTTGATGATCCGCTGTATGATGCAACCGTGATGAATAAACTGAATGCGGAAAAAGCGATTACGATTGGAAAGCTCAATATGGATGAATTTGCCATGGGGTCTTCCAACGAAAATTCAGGGTTTACTGCAACAAGAAATCCATGGAATACAGATTATGTACCAGGTGGGTCAAGTGGTGGCTCGGCAGCCTCCGTAGCAGCTGGAGAAGTGGTATTCAGCCTAGGATCGGATACCGGTGGATCGATTCGTCAGCCTGCATCGTTTTGCGGTGTGGTTGGCATGAAGCCGACATACGGCCGTGTCTCGCGTTTTGGCTTGGTTGCATTTGCGTCATCCCTTGATCAAATCGGACCAATCACGCGTACAGTAGAGGATAACGCAAGGGTGCTTGAAGTGATTTCAGGTCATGATGCTAATGATTCGACAAGTGCTGATGTGGAAGTACCTGCATTTACCGACGCTCTAACCAATGATGTAAAAGGATTGAAAATTGCCGTACCAAAAGAATACCTTGGTGAAGGTGTCTCAGAAGAAGTAAAAGAATCCGTCAAACGTGCACTGGATGTGTACGAATCATTGGGGGCTACATGGGAAGAAGTTTCATTGCCGCATACCAAGTACGCTATTTCCTCCTATTATATTATTGCATCATCGGAAGCGTCAGCTAACCTTGCCCGTTTTGACGGTGTACGTTACGGTACGCGCTCGGCAAACGCCACCAACATGATGGATATGTTCAAACTATCCCGCAGCGAAGGCTTTGGAGAAGAAGTCAAACGCCGTATTATGCTCGGAACGTTTGCACTTAGCTCAGGATATTATGATGCCTATTATAAAAAGGCACAAAAAGTTCGTACATTATTTAAAAATGATTTCGATGCAGTATTTGAGGATTATGATGTCGTAATCGGGCCGACAACACCAACACCTGCATTTAAAGTTGGTGAAAAAACAGATGATCCATTAACCATGTATACCAATGATATTTTAACGATTCCAGTGAACTTAGCAGGATTACCGGGGATATCGCTGCCTTGTGGATTTTCTGAAGACGGACTTCCATTCGGCCTGCAAATTATTGGAAAACATTTTGATGAGCGTACCGTCTATCAAGCGGCACATGCGTATGAACAGGCAACAGATCACCATAAAAAACGACCTCAATTAGGAGGTGCCAATGCATAATGAATTTTGAAACGGTTATTGGACTCGAGGTACATGTGGAATTAAAAACAAAATCAAAAATATTCAGTTCCAGCCCAAATAATTTCGGTGCAGAGCCAAATACAAATGTAAATCCAATTGATTTAGGTTACCCAGGTACACTGCCTGTGGTAAACGAAGAAGCAGTCAATTTTGCGATGAAAGCTGCGATGGCTTTAAACTGCGAAATCGCGGAACATACGAAATTTGATCGAAAAAACTATTATTACCCAGACAATCCAAAGGCATATCAGATTTCCCAGTTTGACAAACCAATCGGGGAAAATGGTTGGATAGAAATTGAAGTTAACGGGCAGAAAAAACGTCTTGGGATTACGCGACTGCACCTCGAAGAAGATGCAGGAAAACTGACCCACGGGGAAGACGGCTACTCTCTCATTGATTTTAATCGACAAGGAACGCCATTGATTGAAATTGTATCAGAGCCGGATATGGGCACGCCAGAAGAAGCGTATGCATATTTGGAGAAATTGAAAAATATTATACAGTACACTGGTGTGTCCGATGTGAAAATGGAAGAAGGCTCCCTAAGATGTGATGCCAATATTTCACTAAGGCCAATTGGTCAGGAAGCGTTCGGAGAAAAAGTCGAACTCAAAAACTTGAATTCCTTTGCCTTTGTACAAAAAGGGCTTGAATTTGAAGAAAAACGTCAGGAAAAAGAATTATTATCCGGCGGAGAGATCCTGCAGGAAACACGGCGTTATGATGAGAAAACGAAAGAAACGATTCTGATGCGCGTGAAAGAAGGATCTGATGACTATCGTTATTTCCCGGAACCGGATCTCCTGCCATTATTCATTGATGAGGCATGGAAAGAACGAATCCGAAGCCAGATTCCGGAGTTACCGGATGCAAGGAAAAAACGCTATATAGGAGAATTGGGTCTATCGGAATATGATGCAGCTGTTTTAACGAATTCCAAACAGATGGCTGACTTTTTCGAAGAAGCAGTACAAAACGGTGCGGCTATTAAACAGGCATCTAACTGGTTAATGGGTGAGGTTTCCGCCTATATGAACAAGCATCAAAAAGAGCTTGATGACTTGCAGGTAACACCTAAAAGCTTAGCCAAAATGATTCAACTGATCGAGGATGGCACATTATCTTCTAAGATGGCGAAGAAGGTATTCTCTGAATTAGTTGAAAATGGCGGCGATCCAGAGACAATCGTAAAAGAAAAAGGACTCGTCCAAATTTCCGATGAAGGTCAGTTAAAAGAAATCATTTCAGGTGTGCTGGATGAAAATGAACAATCTGTTACTGATTATAAAGACGGTAAAGGCAAAGCGTTAGCCTTCCTTGTCGGACAAGTTATGAAAGCAACCAAAGGGCAGGCAAATCCGCCGCTGGTTAATAAGCTGCTTGCAGAAGAAATAGATAAAAGATAATTTAGTGATGGATGCCATATCTGAGGCGTCTAGTTCTGTGATCTTTTGCTCACCCCCTTTTCAAAATGCGCAAAAAGGGCTATGATAGTTTTTGGCAGTTAAGAAAGTAAACTTTCTTACTGCTCACTGGTTTTCTAAGGTGTAATGAATTATAATACAAATCGCGGCCCTGCATGATGAAAGTAATGGGGGAGGGAACGTAATGAGAAAAGCTCGAATTATTTATAATCCGACATCTGGTCGAGAAGTTTTCAAAAAAGAATTACCTGCTGTGTTGGAGCGACTTGAAATTGCCGGTTATGAAACATCTGCTCATGCAACAACCTGTGAAGGGGATGCGACAGATGCAGCGAGGGCGGCTGTGGACAGAGGGTATGATTTGGTCGTTGCTGCAGGAGGGGATGGTACGATTAATGAAGTCATCAATGGAATAGCAGAGCAAGAGGGAAGACCCAAACTTGGCATTATTCCAGGTGGAACGACGAATGACTTTGCCCGGGCATTAAATATTCCGCGTGATATCCATAAAGCACTTGATATTATTTTAGCGGATCAATCGATGTTTCTGGATATTGGGAAAGTGAATGGTCATTACTTCATGAACATTGCCGGTGGCGGAAAGTTAACGGAGCTTACTTATGACGTCCCAAGTAAGTTAAAAACAATGCTTGGCCATCTTGCTTATTATGTCAAAGGGATTGAGATGCTCCCTTCCTTAAAACCAATACGTACAAAGATAGAATATGATGGAAATGTAATTGATGAAGACATCATGCTGTTTCTAGTAGCTAACACCAATTCAGTCGGTGGCTTTGAGAAACTTGCACCAGATGCCAGGCTTAATGATGGCTATTTTGATTTACTCATTTTACGTAAAACGAATTTGGCAGAGTTTATCCGAATTGTGACACTAGCACTGCGTGGTCTCCATTTGGAACATGAAAACATCATATATGTACAGGCTAAAGATATAAAGGTAACTACAGATGAAAAAATGCAATTAAATATAGACGGTGAATACGGCGGATTGCTGCCAGGCGAATTTTTCAATTTGCAGCAGCATATTGAACTGCTGGTACCGTATGAACTTATAGAGAAGGAAGGCTACTAATCGAAGTAGTCTTTTTTCTTTTTGAGTCGTGTGTGATAAGATAAGAATCACTTGTTAACGTAAAGGAAGATATAAATGGCGAAACAAACAGCTCCAGTGAAAAAGAATGAAACAATCACACTTAGCTTTGAGGATCTTACACATGAGGGAAATGGTGTAGGGAAAATAGATGGTTATCCATTATTTGTACCGAATGCCCTACCCCAAGAAGAAGCAAAGGTTAAAGTTGTGAAAGTAAATAAAAACTTTGGATTCGGTAAATTGCTCGAACTTACAAAATCAAGCCCACAACGAGTTGAGCCAACTTGTCATGTTCATTGTGGAGGATGCCAATTGCAGCATATGAGCTACGAACTTCAGCTGCAAATGAAACAAGATCAAGTTCATAATGTCATGAAAAAGATTGCTCATTTAGAACATGTCCCGGTCCATCCTATAATAGGAATGGAAAATCCATCTCATTATCGTAATAAGGTTCAAATTCCTGCAGGTGAAAAAAATGGGGAGCTTATCGTTGGCTTTTATCAAAAGAGAAGCCATCGCATCCTACAAAATCAGGATACATGCTATATGCAAGATGAGGCGATTAATGAAATACTACCATTTACACGCCAATTAATGAATAAATATGGCATTCAGGCTTATGATGAAAAATCCCATCGTGGACTCCTGCGCCATATTATGGTGCGTACAGGTCATCACACGAAGGATATTATGATCGTTTTTGTGACAAAAACATCGAAATTCAAAGAGAAGGATAAAATCATGAAGGAATTAACCGAACAATTTCCTCGAGTGAAATCGATTGTTCAAAATGTGAACGATCAACGAACCAATGTCGTGCTAGGTAACAAAACGAAGGTGCTTTGGGGAGATAATTACATTTACGATAAAATAGGTGATCTCACCTTTGCTATTTCTCCTAAGTCCTTCTTCCAGGTGAATCCAGAGCAAACGAAAGTATTGTATGATAAAGCATTAGACTATGCCAATATTGATAAGGACGATGTTGTCGTCGATGCGTACTGTGGTATTGGGAGTATTTCGTTATTCTTAGCGCAAAAGGCGAAAAAAGTATATGGCATTGAAGTCGTTCCGGAAGCAATTGAAGATGCGAACATGAATGCAGAATTAAATGGAATGGGAAATGTGAATTTTGCTGTTGGACAAGCAGAGAAAGTTATGCCGAAGTGGAAAGAACAAGGTTTAGATCCTGATGTTATTGTCGTCGATCCACCACGAAAAGGCTGCGACATTGATTTTCTAGAGGCAATGATGGCAATGAAGCCAAAGCGAATTGTTTATGTATCCTGTAATCCGTCGACATTAGCACGGGACCTTCGAATTTTAGAAGACGGTGGGTATGAAACGAAACAAGTTCAGCCAGTTGATATGTTTCCTAATACGAATCACGTGGAGTGTGTGGCGGAGATAGTAGTTAGGAAATTGTCTAATTAAATTTGTTTGTGAAAGTAAACATTTGCAGCAAACCCTGATTTTCGTAAAAATATTACTTTTACGGATTCGGGGTCTTATTCGTTTGATAAAATCTGCTTAAGCATGATATAAGTATAAGGGAAGCAGGGAGATTTCTGCTTTTTAATTTTGTTATAAGGGTTTTAACCTATAATGAGGGGATTTGAATATGAAAGATAACTTTTGGCGTGATTTACCACGGCCGTTTTTTATACTGGCGCCAATGGAAGATGTGACGAACGTTGTTTTTCGCCATGTCGTAAGCGCGGCAGCCAGACCTGATGTGTTTTTTACAGAGTTTACAAACTCAGAGAGTTATTGTCATCCAGAGGGGATCTATAGTGTGCGTGGACGTTTGACATTTACAGAGGATGAACAGCCAATGGTAGCTCATATATGGGGAGACAATCCTGAACATTTTCGGCAAATGAGTATTGGTATGGCGAAAGAAGGATTTAGGGGTCTGGATATCAATATGGGATGTCCTGCACCTAATGTGTCACGTAATGGGAAGGGATGTGGCCTTATCCGACGTCCAGAAGTTGCAGCAGAGCTCATACAAGCAGCAAAAGCAGGGGGACTGCCTGTAAGTGTGAAGACACGGCTTGGTTACACGAATGTAGACGAATGGCGAGAATGGCTGAGGCACGTATTGAATACTGACATTGTTAATCTTTCCATTCATCTGCGTACAAAAAAGGAAATGAGCAAAGTCGATGCGCATTGGGAACTAATACCGGAGATTAAGAAACTTCGTGACGAGGTGGCACCAAATACACTTTTGACGATCAATGGAGATATCCCTGACCGCCAAACTGGTTTGGAGCTCGTTAACCAATACGGCGTTGATGGGGTTATGATTGGACGTGGTATTTTTAAAAATCCATTTGCCTTTGAAAAGCTGCCGAAAGAGCATAGTAGTAAGGAATTGCTTGATCTCTTAAGGTTGCAGCTGGATCTCCATGATAAATATTCAGAATTAGAACCTCGTCCGTTCAGACCTCTTCGTCGTTTTTTTAAGATATATGTCCGTGGGTATCGAGGAGCGAGTGAATTAAGAAATCAATTGATGAGCACAGAATCAACAGATGAAGTGCGTGCATTGATTGATGACTTTGATGTTGATGGGGCTGAGAAACTGTAGAAGTGTTCCAATTTAAAGTAAAGATATATTAACAGAAAGATCAAAGTCGAACAGTGTGTTAGACACTGTTCGACTTTTGCATTTCGTGATATACTATACTTTTAGAGTAACCTTATGTTTTTAAGGGGGTCAGAAATGAACAATGAGGAATCAGCTTCCGCGCAGAAGTTGGACAGGTCAGTTGCATCAAACAATAACATAATTCGTGATATCAAATCACTTTTAAAAATGAAGGTGTTAATCGCAAATGTTTTCCCTGTTTTTACAGGTTTCTGGTTAGCAGTTTATTTTACCGGTGGTTCTTTTACAGAGCAGTTGTCCACGTTTCTGCTAACGTTAATTGGTAGTACATTAATCATAGCAGGCGCACTTCTTTTTAATAATTGGTATGAAGTTGACCTTGATAAAGAAATGAAACGCACGCAAACACGTCCTACTGTAACTGGGAACATTTCACTTCAAACGGTATTTAGAATGGCAGCAGTGTCCACAGTGCTTGGATTCATCTTAATGCTGTTTACTACGCTCGAAGCAACGTTATATGCTATGCTTGGATGGTTTGTCTATGTCGTTTTATATACCATGTGGTCGAAACGAAAATATACACTCAATACGGTAATCGGCAGCCTGTCAGGTGCATTTACACCTTTAATCGGATGGGCAGCGATACAACCTGCTTTTCATATCGTACCAATCGTTTTGTTTCTCATTTTATTTATTTGGCAAATACCGCACACATTTGCCATTGCAATCAAGAGACATGACGAATACAAAGCTGCAGGCGTTCCGATGTTACCGGTTGTACATGGTTTTGCGTTTACAAAACGGCAGATTGTTGTCTATGTCGCGTGTTTACTCCCATTACCGATTTTTTTAACAACATTTGGTACAACCTTTATCGTACTGGCCACATTACTTAATGTTGGATTTTTATATTTGGCTATACGCGGGTTTTTCACAAAAGACAATCTTAAATGGGCTCAAACTATTTTTATATATTCACTAAGTTATTTATTCGTTTTATTTTTAATGATGATTATCAGTACGTTACCTGTTTTTGGCTAGTAATTGCCTAAGAAAAACAATTCAATGGAGGTATTTTGATGGCTACTATCAATAAAGGCGAAAATAAATTTTATGTAGGAGACGATATAAAAGATCCATTGGCTGAAATTACGTTTATAGAAAATGGTGATAATAGACTTGTTATCGATCACACCTATGTATCGGACGAGCTTCGTGGACAAGGTATTGCTGGAGAATTAGTAGAAAAAGTAGTAATGCGCGCGCGGGAAAAAGGGAAAAAATTATGCCATTATGTCCGTATGCCAAAAGCAAACTGGAAAAAACGTCAGAATATCATGACGTACTGGAGAATCAGTAAAATAGGTATGGAAATCAGGACCTCTCTTGTTGAGGGGTTCTGATTTTTTGTGAAGGGGATATGGTATAATAGGGAATAATAATTACACTAAAATCGCAACGAAAGGATAACCCCCATGTACCTTACAATCCCAGAAACCGCTGAATTTCTGTCTATAGAAGAGCCTCAAATTAGAGCGCTCGTTTTGCAAGGGCGTATTCGTGCTGCTTATGATGGAAAACAGTACATGATTAACAAGCACCAATTCGATACACATTTCAAGCAGGTAGAAACGTATCGAAAAATGATTCAGGATTATTTAAATGAGCCGCTACCTGAAGATATTGATGTGAAGGATGAGGATTAGATTTTTCGACATCGGTTAAAGTAAAGACATAAATTATTTTTAGCATTAAAGGAGATCATACATGTCTAATAAACAACAAAACAGAAAACAAGGAGATTCGTTTATTTACACTGTTAAAGAACAAACAGAGCTGCTGCCGTTTTTACTTGAGGCAATGTCCAATCGTAGTCGAAACTCAGTAAAATCTATTCTCACCCGCGGCCAGGTTACTGTTGATGACCATATCGAAACAAAACACAATTATTCACTCTATCCAGGCCAAACCGTTACCATTTTAAAAAACAAGGCGGCAATAAAAGAAAGTGCATTAATTGGGATGTCAATTTTACACGAAGATGAGGACATCATTGTCATTAATAAAGAGGCTGGCTTACTTTCCATCGCTACCGAAAAGGAGAAGAAGCAAACCGCTCATCATCAATTGATGGAGTATGTCCGTCGCGAAGATCCACAAAACAGAGTTTTCGTTGTGCATCGGCTCGATAAGGACACGTCAGGCGTTATGATGTTTGCGAAAAATGAACAAACGAAGCGTTTGATGCAAGATGCATGGAGAGAAAATGTAAACGAACGAACTTACGCGGCGTTAGTAGAAGGGGAAATGGCGAAGGAGAAAGGATATGTTTCCTCATGGATAAAGGAAAGTAAAACCCGTTTGATGTATTCCAGTCCAAAGAAAAATGACGGACAGCATGCGATTACACATTATAAAGTTATCCAATCCAACAAAGAACTTTCCTTACTGGAAGTTCAGCTCGAAACAGGCCGGAAAAATCAAATCCGCGTACATATGCAGGATCTGGGTAATCCGGTTGTTGGTGATAAAAAGTATGGCTCCAAGCAAAATGTTATAAGACGGCTTGGTCTTCATGCGAAGGTTTTGGCTTTTAAGCATCCAACTTCAGGTGAATTATTGCGATTTGAAGCGGATGTTCCGAAGTCGTTTTTGATGAAGTCCAGGTGAGGATGTTATTGTGTTAAAAATATGATAAAGGGGTATAGTTATCAAAAGGAACAGCTGTAGTGAAGAGGCAGGCACTAAAGTAATTTCTTATTAAAAGAACCTGTATTGAAAATTTGATGTAGGGTCTTTTTATGCGGTACGTGGTGACAGTTTAGATTACCGTTATGGCACCCATTTCAGAATATCGGTCACCAAGAAGCAGTTTAGATTACCGCTATGGCACCAATTTCAGGATATTGGTCACCAAGAAGCGGTTTATGTTACCGTTATGGCTACATTTTCAAGCTATTGGTCATCAAAGAGCAACTATTACTACCGTTTATCTATTTTGCTGCGGTTCAACCTGTATATTATTCAACAAACGGTAATACTATAATCAAAAAGAACTCCTTCTCATAAATTCAGAACGGAGGCATCAGCATGCAAGTCAGAATCGAAATAACCTACCAAACACCAAAAGGAGCAGAAACAGCCTTTACTTCAGACCAAATGTATGCCCCAAAGGCTTTATTATTTGCTGAAGATCTGGAAAAAACAGGCCGCATGAAAAATATACAGTTCATCGATACGAGGGAAACCACGTGGAATTTTAAGCAATTAAAGAAGCAGCTGGAGGAAATCAAAACAGAACCACATAATGTTACAGTTTTCTTTGATGGTGGCTTTGATCTGGAAACGAGAAAATCAGGGCTTGGCTGTGCGATCTATTATGAACAGAACAAAAAATCATTTCGACTGCGAAAAAATGCCTTGGTGGAGGAACTCGATACGAATAACGAGGCAGAATACGCTGCCCTGCATCTTGCTATAAAAGAGTTAGAGCTTCTTGGCGTCCATCATTTGCCCGTTACGGTAGTTGGTGATTCTCAAGTCGTTATTAATCAGTTAAAAGAAGATTGGCCCTGTTATGAGAAGGAGTTAGCCAAATGGGCGGATCGGATTGAAAATAAAATTGCTCAATTAGGAATAGAAGCTGCATATGAACTTGTTTCCCGGAAAAAGAATCGTGAAGCAGATCATCTCGCATCTCAAGCTTTAAAAGAAATTGAAATAATAAGCACGAAAGAAATCGACTACTAAGAATGCCCCTACTCATAGGGGTTATTTTTATGTCTGGGAGATATACTGCGAGCGTCATCGCACCTCCCCAAGTAAAAAACTGGAATAGTTTCTCTTTTTGCATCCCAGTTTCAATGAATAACATGTTATCATCATCTTTCACAGCTAACTCCGTTTTACCATCGCTTGGGGTTCTTATGTAGGCTTAATAATTACTTTCTCATTATTCACCCTATCAATATTTTTGGAGAATCCGACTTGGATACCGTAATTGGAAATGGTGATAACGAGATTAAATTGACTACGAATAATGGGAATATTACGATGCAGAAATAAGCTTATGACCACTGTAATTGTGTTGTTTTGCGCATTGGGGATCCCTTTGCTAGAATGAAACTGTCTACGAATACGTTGAAAAGACAAAATATAAATGAGGTGACAGGTATGCTACTACTTCAAGTAACCAAAAAGCTCGCTGAACAATTAAATATAAAAACATCCAAAGATCAGTTAGTGGACAATGATCTGCTATATTCCTGGCATGCGCATATGTTCCTCTATAAAAGAAGGAAATATGTGTTGGTCATGAATAATAAATCCCGATATAACTTTATTCTGGGCGGTTTGGTTAAGAAAGATTTTATGAAATTTGATGAACTGATGAAAAACGGGATCAGGAAGAATTTGCTGGCAGATGGTTTTGACACGAAAGTAGTGGATAAATATATGGAACAATGTGATTCGGTGAATTATGCACCTACCAGCATGCGTAATATCATTTCCCAGATAAATGATACGATTTTAATTACAAAGCATATGTGGGAAGCGGATGAAATACAGCCACCTGATTTGGATAAAACCAACCGGAGAAATAATAAAGTTCCATTTCTCCAATTGCCTGAGAGTCATTCGCTGGACGCGATGAAAAATGGAATGAAAAACGTGGAGGATTGACGGAGCAAAATGTCAATCCTTCTGTAATGGAGCTTTCTCCACAACCCGTCCATTTCTGCCTTCTGTCGTTTCGGCATGTTTAAGTGAGCTGATAATTGCTTCTTCCGTTGTTTCGGTAACCGCCTGAAACAATTGGTTCATTATTGTGTGGTCATCACGAATAAAGTTCAGAGACTCTACAGCGGTATTTCTGTTATGGGAATACCTGTTAGCAGTAGAAAATGCTATAGCAATGTCGCCACTGCCGTTATCCATATGGCTTCCCGTGCGTGCGAGTCCAGTTGTACAACGCTTCGCTAGCCGCTTTAATTGGCGGTCGTAAAGGGGTGCATCTGTTGCAATGATCATCATAATGGAGCCATCAGGTGTGTTCATTTCGAGTTTGTTCCAATCCGCAAATAGTGCCTGCTCCCTTTTGCCAAAATTACTCAAAACGAGGCAGCCAACTGTGTAGTTTTCCCCTGCAGCAGTTACTTCACGTGAAGCTGTTCCGATTCCGCCTTTATAGCCAAAGCAGACCATCCCTTTGCCGGCTCCAATAGCACCTTCTAAGGCAGGCTTGTTTGTTGCGCTTTTAATAGCTTGAACGGCATGTTTGGGCTTGATTGCCTGATGCCGAATGGAATTTAGATAGCTGTCATTACACTCGCCTACAACGAGATTGATTGTACTTGTTGAATCACCAATTTCCTTATTTTCGTCAATCATGTACTGCAGGGTACCTTGCCATACTGCTCCAACACTAAATGTGTTTGTTAACATGATTGGCGATTCCAATAGACCCAGTTCTTCCATTTGGACGAGACCTGTCGTTTTTCCATAACCGTTGAGCACTGCACTGGCTGCACGAGTTTTCTGATTGAAAAGATTGCCTTTATGTGGAAGGATAGCGGTGACGCCTGTGCAGATTGTAGTTACTTCATCGATTTTTTCATATAATGTGACGTGTCCTACTTTCACATCCTGGACATCTGTAATGCAATTGGATTTTCCTTTTGGGAGAGGCATAGGTTGAGCTCCTTTTCTAGCTTGTCTGTGTTTGGTAAATGTTATTATACCAAAATGCCGTGAAGTATTTACACTTTTTGCAGGAATAAACCGGGAAACGCTGATAAAAAGTCGTGAACAGCCGATAAAATGCCATCAACCGCTGATAAAAGTCCCCGAAAAGCTGATAAAGTATGAGGTTCCGCTGAAAAAACAGTCCGAAACGCTGATAAATGCCGAACTACCATCTCGCACCAACTGTCGATTAACCCAGCAAATAAACATTCACTCAAACGCTATTTTTGCATTTTCCCAGAAGTCAGTGCTATACTATAGAAAATCAAATACGCAATATTCCTTCGGGGTCGGGTGAAATTCCCAATCGGCGGTGATGAAATCAATTCTTAGTCCGCGACCCGTATGGTTATGAAAACCAAGCGGTGGATCTGGTGAAACTCCGGAACCGACAGTTATAGTCTGGATGGGAGAAGGAATTTTTTAAGCAGCGAGTATGTTTCTAATCGAACAATGCATGGTTTTCATTATTCTGTCCATGTATCATTTTTAGATATACTTTTTTTAAAACTTGTTGATAAAAATTCTAACCCAGGCCTCTGAAGCGAATTCAGAGGCCTTTTAATCGTGAGGAGTGATTATTTGAATGACGAAGATTATATGCGATACGCGCTAGACCTAGCCCGCGGAGTTTCAGCGCAAACGAGCCCGAATCCCCCAGTCGGCGCAGTTGTTGTGAAAGACGGGGATATCATTGGGCTTGGTGCTCACTTAAAAGCAGGGGAAGCTCATGCAGAAGTGCATGCACTCGAAATGGCTGGGGATAAAACGAAAGGTGCAACGATATATGTCACGCTTGAACCATGCTCCCACCATGGTAAAACCCCGCCATGTGCTGATCTGATTGTAGAAAAAGGTATAGAACGGGCAGTTATTGCGGTAGCGGATCCAAATGAAAAGGTGGCAGGTCAAGGTATTGAAAAGCTTCTTAATGCTAATATACAAGTAGATCTTGGTGTATTGGGAAATGAAGCTGAAGAAGTAAATGCAGTATTTTTCCATTATACCAAAACCAAGACACCGTTTGTAACAGTAAAATCTGCTGTCAGCCTGGATGGAAAGACAGCGACAAAAACTGGTGATAGCAAATGGATAACCGGTGAAGAAGCTAGGCTTGATGTACATCATTACCGGCATAAGCATGACGCAATTTTAGTAGGTGTCAACACCGTAATTGCAGATAATCCCAAGCTTACTACAAGACTTCCCAATAGCGGGAAAAACCCGGTACGCATCATTTTGGACACCAACTTAAGAACGCCATTGGATGCTACTATTATTACTGATAATGAAGCCCCAACGTGGATTTTTACCGGAAGAAATGTAATAGAACAAGAAAAGGCTCCTTTTTTGAAAAAGCCTCAGGTGGATGTTATTCAGCTTGACGAGGAACAGATCGATATAGATACGGTGCTTGGGATTCTGGGTGAGAGAAAAGTTATGTCTGTATATGTAGAAGGCGGATCTGAGGTTAATGGCTCTTTTTTAAAAAAACAACGAATTAATCAGTTTGTTATGTATATGGCGCCAAAGTTAATTGGCGGAAAAGATGCACCAACATCATTTACAGGCGAAGGATTTCAACACATTGCTGAAGTTCTAGGTTTGACTATCAAACAAGTTGTAATGATTGGTGAAGATATTAAAGTTATCGCTGAACCGAGAAAGGAAGTATCAGATGTTTACAGGAATAATTGAAGAAATGGGCACCATGAAAAGTATGGAACATGTATCTGATCAGGCAGTTAAGCTGAAAATTGGCTCTGACAGCGTTATATCGGACGTAAACTCAGGGGACAGCATAGCGGTTAATGGCATCTGTCTAACTGTTACGGATTATAATTCGGAAAATTTTCAAGTGGATGTCATGCCTGAGACAATCAAATCCACTTCTCTGAGTGCATTAAAGCCAGGATCCAAGGTGAATTTGGAAAGATCCATGGCGGCAAATGGCAGATTTGGTGGTCATTTTGTTTCCGGTCATATTGATGGCAAGGGAAAGATTATTCGGAAGGAAAGACAAGAGAATGCGGTTTATTATGATGTTCAAATCGCTAAAGAACTTGCCCCATTTTTCATAAAAAAAGGATCAGTAGCTGTGGACGGAATCAGTTTGACTGTTTTTCATGTGGAGGAGAATACATTTACGATTTCCCTAATCCCACATACCGTCTCAGAAACTGTCCTAGGTGAAAAAAATAAAGGGGATACCGTTAATATCGAGTGTGATATGCTCGCTAAATATATGCAACAGATGCTGGAGCAACAAAAGCAAAACAGTGAAAATTAACCAAGAATTGCTATTACGCGAAGGAAGGGAAGCTTATGTTTCATACAATCGAAGAGGCAGTTTCAGATTTAAAAGCAGGAAAGCCGGTTATCGTTGTAGATGATGAGAATAGAGAAAACGAAGGTGACTTAGTTGCGCTGTCTCAACATGTGACACCAGAAATGATTAACTTTATGATTACACATGCAAAAGGATTAGTGTGTACATCGATTAAAGCAGATTTAGCTGATAAAATAGGGTTGCCTCTAATGACTAGTCAGAGTACAGATCCATTTGGCACAGCCTTTACTGTATCTGTTGATCACAAAGATTCAACAACAGGAATTAGTGCAAAAGAGCGGTCTCAAACCATTCAAGCGCTCGTTAATCCAGATGTGGAGGTAACAGATTTTAAACAACCGGGACATGTTTTCCCATTGATTGCAAAAGAGGGCGGGGTCTTGAGGCGACCTGGGCATACGGAAGCTTCGGTTGATTTAGCATCATTAAGCGGGGCATTTCCTTCAGGTGTCATTTGTGAAATAATTAAAGATGATGGCGAGATGGCAAGGGTTCCTGAACTAAAGAATATGGCGGAAACATTCGACTTGAAAATAATAACCATTGAAGCACTAATCGACTATCGAAAAAATAAATCAAGTCATATTAAGCGGGAAGTAGAAACAATTTTACCAACTGAATTCGGGACATTTAAAATATTTGGTTATACAAATGACCTGGATGATAAAGAACATATTGCGTTAGTAAAAGGAGACATTGATTCTAATTCAGATGATGCAATTTTGACGCGGATTCATTCCGAGTGTCTTACAGGAGATGTCTTTGG
The DNA here is from genome assembly GCF_021560035.1 of Virgibacillus sp. NKC19-16. NCBI lineage: Bacteria > Bacillati > Bacillota > Bacilli > Caryophanales > Bacillaceae > Virgibacillus > Virgibacillus salidurans. The sequence continues at coordinate 930,509 of NZ_CP074373.1, forward strand.
ATCCCATCGCTGTGATTGTGGCCCGCAGCTCCATCAAGCACTGGCGGAAATTGAAGAAGCTGGACGTGGCGTTTTAATTTATATGCGACAAGAGGGCCGTGGTATTGGACTGATCAATAAACTTCGTGCATACAAACTGCAGGATGAAGGGTTCGATACGGTGGAAGCCAATGAACAGCTGGGATTTGCTCCGGATTTGCGAAAATATGATTTTAGTGCACAAATTTTAAAGGATTTGGGAGTGAAAAATATCCACCTTTTAACCAATAACCCTGAAAAAATAAAGGCACTGGAGTCGTTTGGAATAACGATGCAGTCACGTCTTCCTATACAAACAAATATGCGGGAAGAAAATGAAAGCTACATGAAAACGAAATATGTTAAATTAGGGCATTTACTATCATTTCATCACTAATAGAGGGAGAAGATTCTAATGGGAAGAACACTTGAAGGAAATCTGGTAGGCAGTGATTTGAAAATAGGAATTGTTGTAGCGAGATTTAATGAATTTATCACTGGTAAATTACTGGAGGGTGCAGTTGGCACATTGAAAAGACATGGGGTAACGGATGATAATATAGATATCGCATGGGTTCCCGGTGCATTTGAGATCCCTTTAATTGCCGGGAAAATGGCAAACAATCCAGCTTATGATGCAGTGATTACGCTAGGTACGGTGATTCGAGGCTCAACGCCGCATTTTGATTATGTATGTAATGAAGCTGCCAAGGGTGTATCCAATGCATCTGTCCAATCCGGAAAGCCGGTAATCTTTGGGATCCTCACAACAGAAACGATTGAACAAGCAGTGGAACGTGCAGGAACCAAGGCTGGAAACAAAGGAGCAGAAGCAGCAGTGTCTGCGATTGAAATGGCAAACCTCATAAAAGTAATCGAGGAATAATAGAAAGCCGGGAAAGCGACTGCGTTCAGCTTTCTCGGCTTTTTAGATGGAAAATCAGCTATGAGTACGATAAACTAGTAGGAAGGCTATTTATGAACGGGGGCGTTTACCATCAAACTATTAGTTACACAATTTATCATCATAGCTGTTATTTGGACAGGGATGGCTTTCTTTTTTTCTGATATGAATACGATGAGTCAAGCCATATTTTATATTGTTACGTCTTGGCTTCTGTTTTTACTCGTTATCATCGTTAAAACGTGGATCAGTAATAAAAGGAACAATACAGAATAGCTGCTGAAAAAGCGTGAGGAAGGGTTAGCATATGCTTAACATTGAAAATTTATATAAATCATATGGTGAAAAGATATTATTTAACGACATTTCATGCACGATTACCGAGCAGGAACGCATTGGTCTCATCGGTGTCAATGGTACGGGAAAGTCCAGCTTTTTAAAAGCAATAGCTGGTGTAGATGCACCGGAGAAAGGAACGATTAAGCATCCAAAAGATTATCATATTGAATATCTGCCTCAGGACCCGGAGCTTGATGGGAGCTTAACGGTGATTGAACAAATTTATTATGGGGATTCTGCCATTATGCAGGTCATGCGTGGCTATGAGCGAGCGCTGCAACGCTTGCAAAATAACCCAGGTAGTGACGACGTACAGTCCCAACTACTTAAAATGCAGCAAAAAATGGACGAGCATGAAGCTTGGGAAGCGAATACCACCGCAAAAACAGTACTGACAAAATTAGGAATAACAGATTTTGATAAAAATGTCACGGAGCTTTCTGGAGGACAGAAAAAACGTGTGGCAATAGCAAAAGCCCTCATTCAGCCAGCGAATTTATTAATACTGGATGAGCCGACCAACCATTTGGATAATGAAACGGTCGAGTGGCTGGAGAAATTTTTGCAAGGGTATAAAGGATCGCTATTGCTCGTTACCCATGATAGATATTTTTTAAATCGGGTAACCAATCGGATTTTTGAGTTGGATAAGGGAAATTTATATATCTATGAAGGTAATTATGAAGTGTTTTTAGAAAAAAAGGCAGAGCGTGAAGAACTGGAAGAGCGTAACAAACAGAAGCATCAAAACACATTAAAACGTGAAATTGCCTGGTTAAAACGCGGCGTAAAAGCTAGAGGGACAAAACAAAAGGCGAGAGTTGACCGTGTTTCTGAAATGAAGAAGACTACCTTTGATACAAAAAAGCAGGATGTAGATTTTCAGGTAGGGTCCACCCGTTTAGGAAAACAAGTCATTGAATTAGAGGATATTGAAAAAGCCTATGACAGTAAGAAGCTATTGAGGGATTTCAGTCATCTAGTTGTACCGCATGATCGTATCGGAATTGTTGGGCCAAATGGTTCCGGGAAAACGACGTTGCTTAATATAATGGCGGAGCGGATAAGGCCTGATCTAGGTGAAGTCAACATAGGGGAAACCGTTAAAATCGGCTATTATACACAAGGTGAGGAAGAACTCGACGGTAACATGCGGGTGATTGATTATATTAAAGAGGTTGCTGAAGTCGTTCATACAAAAGATCAGTCAGTGATTACGGCGGAGCAGATGCTGGAGCGATTTTTATTTTCTAGACCGGAGCAGTGGACCTATATTCGCAGGCTTTCCGGCGGGGAAAAACGGCGCTTGTATTTGCTTAAAGTGCTAATGACGGAACCGAATGTACTATTTTTGGATGAACCAACAAATGATCTGGATACTACTACATTAAGTGTACTGGAAGATTATTTGGATCAATTCCCTGGCGTGGTGATTACGGTGTCCCATGATCGTTACTTCTTGGATCGGGTTGTGGATCAGTTGCTCGTGTTTACAGGTGGTGGGGAAGTAAAACGCTTTTTTGGAAACTATAGTGCGTATTTAGAGGAAGTCCATGAGGTTTCAGAGAAGCAAGCGAAACCTGATAAAGTAGAGCAGCGGCCAAAAAAACAGAAGAAAAAGCTCTCGTACCATGAGCAAAAAGAATGGAACCAAATTGAGGATCAGATCATGGAGTTGGAAGAAAGAGTAGAAGAATTACAGCAAGAGATTATAGATGCAGGCAGTAATTCGGAAAAAGTTCAGGAGTTATTTGCCGAGCAGGAGAAGACAGAAGCGGAACTTGAGGCTAAGATGGAGCGTTGGGAAGAACTTTCACTGATGGTGGAGGAGTTGGAAAACAAATAATATACTACCTGAATAAGATTGGTGTTATAGATACAAGCTATAGTATAGCATCTTATTTAGGTGGTCTAACCAATGAGTGAAGCCCAAATGTATCAACGAATTTATGAATTGAGGGAACAACTTAGTGATGCTTATTCTAATTACTGGAACCTCTATTCGGATATGAGCACATGGTTTTTTTGGTTTAACCTGGCAAGTGTTGTGATACCATTTATTATCCTCTACTTCGCAATCGACAGAGAAAGGTTATTCGAAATTTCCTTTTATGGTTACACGGTACATGTGCTGTGGTCAAATGTGGATAATTTTTTAACCGCACAAAATTATCTCAGCCATCCCCACACCCTGACCGGGTTCATTCCTGCTGGGGTCACGGTAACGGCCGTTGTACTTCCAGTAACTTTCATGCTGCTGTATCAATATTGTACCAATAAGGGTAAAAATTTTTACCTTTATGCTATTGTCGCTTCCTTCATTTTTGGATGTGGGTTTGGTGGAATTTCAATGATCGTGGACTTACTGCGAATGCATAATGGCATGAATCTATTTTATTTATTCCTTATTGACATAGTAGTTGCGTTCCTCGCTCTGTGGATGACAAGGCTTTTCTTTAAAATAAAGAAGACGAAAAGAAAAATATAATCTTTTGTGAAAATCTTTATTTCATTTTTCTTCCATATCGAGTAAACTAAGGGTAGAAAATGAAAAGATGAGGGATTAATTCATGCAACATATATATAGCGATATTATCCAATTTCGAGGAAGTCACTATGATTTTGGCTATATGCAGGGGGAATTATTAAAGGGTTCTATTACAATTACAAATCGTAGGAAGCAATGGCAAATCAGAAAGCAGCGTTTTTCCATTAGTGAGAATGAAGTAAAACGAGCGATTTTACCGTTTGCTCCGGGGATTTGGGATGAGCTTATCGGCCTTCAGGATGGCCTGCAAATGCCGATGGAAGAGGTTTTAAAAGAATTTGGTGGATATCGGCTTGACTATGTTAAGAGTGGATGTTCTATTTTCACAGACTCTAATTATATGATTCGAAATTATGATTTTCATCCAAGAACATATGAGGGACGTTATACGATTTTTCAACCGAAGGATCAGGGCTATGCTGTTATCGGTCCATCCCAGCGGATTACAGGGCGGATGGACGGGATGAATGAGAAAGGGCTCGCGATGGGCTATAATTTTATCCACCGGAGGAAACCTGGTGAGGGGTTTATCTGTAACATGATTGGGCGAATGATCCTGGAAAACTGCGCTAATGTTTTTGAGGCAATTTCGCTCCTGAAGGAAATACCGCATCGCCACTCATTCAGTTATGTCGTATTAGATGAAAACGAGGAAACATATGTCATTGAAGCGACACCAAGAGGAGTGGAAGTTCGTCAGTCAAATGTCTGTACCAATCACTTCGAAGTATTAAAAGAAGAAAATCGTCATCATTTAGATGATTCATATAAACGAGTAGAAGCTATCAGGCAGCAGCAAAGCAAGGCTACGGACGAATACCAAGCATTTCGGATGATGAATGATACAGATAGAGGTATTTTTTCCGATAAATATAAGAACTGGGCAGGAACTATTCATACATCTGCTTATTTTCCGAAGCAACGGAAAGCATGGTTTGCTTTAGGTGGTGACCGTAAGCCGGTTATTTTTGATTTTGACAGGTGGCTTCGTGGGGAGCGAATTACAACAACGCGCATCTTAGGTGAGGTTGATACTGATCTGGCATTCGGACACATGGATGAAGTTGTACGATAGGCTTTCGGATAAATTGAACTGATTTCTGATTATTTTAAGGTTTAAAACGTATACTAGTAAGGGAAACTATCTATATGCAGAACTTCATTTTCAGCAGTAATAAAAGTATATCCATATTTCTTACTGCATATTGCAACTAAGGCTGTCACCGAAAGGCTTGGTGGCAACCAAGTTTTCTAATAAATGCAGTTATAAAATTACAAGGTTATATAGGAGGTAATTTAATGAAACTTTATCAGGTAAGAAAAGGGCAATTTGTGTTTTATAATAATGAATTGCACAAAGTGTATTCTGTAAAACCCGTGTTTAGAAAATCGATTCATCTATATCGATTGAAGGATATGCAGCAATTTTTGACAAGAGCTGCTGACATTGAATTGTATAGACCTCAGCATAATGACACATTTATCTTTTATGGAAAGCGGTATACAATTAATAAAGATTTGAGGCCAGAGCCAGGTGATTATATTCTAATCATAAAACCAACGCCGGATTTTCTGGATCATTACTCCCTTAATGAGATTGAGAAAGTAGAGAGTATTGAAGATGGAAATGTAGTCACAACAAAAGATAATGGTGTAAAACATAGTGAATATGTTGTTATGGTTCCTGGAAAGTCAGATGCCAGCCAGGAAATTGCCTATCGTGATAAAAACCTGGTGCCGGAAGCACAGCAAATTGAAGATGAGTCCATTACTTATTTATCAGAGAAAGATAATACATTAAAACCGGTAGTAGGCGATATCTATATTGATGTCAGAAATGATACAAAAGCAATGATTGTTGCAATGACAGAGGATGAAGTTGTATTTGGACATGGAGTCCGTGTCCATGTTGCAGAGCTACTGGATGAAAATAATTTTACACTTGTGTACCGTTTTGAAGAAGATTTATAAGCAATGAAATCCCAGCTGAAATTTACGGCTGGGATTTTTGATTTAGGCTCTTTTCGTAAGTATGGTTGGTATTTAAAATCTTCGTAGTTGATGTAGAAGACGAAGCAGTTACTGTTTGCTATAATCACCGTTCGGGTCAGCGAAGGGCGGATGCTTTCCGCGGGCACGGCCTCAGCCCCTCGAGAAAACCACTCTCAGGTCTTCGGACACGTGCTATTCCCGCAGGAGTCACCGCCCTTCGCTGACCCGAACTGGTGAGATGGTTTGAATACTGATTACTAATGCAATTTAGCGGCAAAAACCGGAACACTCAGCGGAGGAAACACATGTAGACTCCTGCGGGAGGAAAGGCCTAGGCGAGACCCGGAGTGCGTAGCACGAGGGGGCTCACCAGCCGCCCTAAGGTGCGCGAAATGTGTTTCCGGAGCGAAGTCTAAGCACCCAACTATCATTAGAATTTTCATTATGTCGTCTTTTATATCTTTTGTGTCAAAAGCCACAATTTAGAAAACAGTCTTGATTGATTAAACCAACTTTTTAACGATTTTGTTCAATCAATCATCGCTGATGCTTTATAACCAAGAACATTAACAGGATCCTTTGGACTAGAATAAGGAGGTGCGTAGGCAAGTTCCAATTCAGGCAGATCCCTTGCAGTTAGTTTGGCTGTGATGGCTGTTGTCAGCACTGCAAGCCGTTTATCGACCCCGTCAAATCCGACGACATGCGCTCCATATAGACTTCCTGTTTTATCATTAAATAAAATTTTCAACCAGAGCTTATCAGATCCGGGATAGTATCCGGCATGAGAATAAGATTGTAATGTAGCTTCTTTAAATGTATACCCTAAATTTTTCAAAGTGGCACTGTTATGTCCTGTTGCTCCAACGGTTAGGTCAAACACCTTTAAAATAGACGATCCGAGCGTCCCTTTATATGGAATGTTTTCACCACTGAGATGACTGGCGATAATAAAAGCTTGTCTGTGTGCCGGCCATGCAAGAGCTGTATGTCTTGGTGTTTGTGCAATTAAATCCTTTGTTTCAACAGCATCACCTAACGCATAAATATCCGGATCAGTCGTCTGCATGTATTCACTTACAGAGATGGCGCCTGTATTTCCGAGTTTTAAGGATGCATCAATAGCAAGACGCGTATTTGGTTTAACTCCTGTTGCCATGATTGTCATATCTGCATGTAAGGAATTTCCGCTGTTAAGCTGGATCGTTTTCCCTTCATTAGAATAGCCGGCCAGCCCATCGTCTAAAATTAGCTTAACACCTTTTTCGTTTAGGTGGTCTTCAATGATAGCAGCCATATTTTTATCGACTGATTTCATTACCTGGTCAGATCTATCAATGATCGTACAATCCAATCCTAAGGCATGCAGATTTTCGACCATTTCCAAACCAATAAAACCAGCTCCGATGATTGCTGCGGTCTTTGGCTGATTAGTTTTGATATAATTGTGTATTTCATCCATGTCTGGAACCGTATGCAAGGAAAATATACAAGCTTCATTTCTTCCTGTCACGTTTGGAACGACGGCTGATGCGCCTGGTGCTAGGATTAGTTTGTCATAAGTTTCTTTGTATATATCTGATTCATTTCTTACCTGAATTTGTTTGTTTTGGCGGTCAATACTTGTAACTTCAGATCCTGTTCTTATTGTGACATCATATTTTTCACTAAATGTAGATGCAGGTATTAATAAATCATCTCTACTTTCGACGACTTTTCCAATATAATAGGGCATCCCGCAATTAGAGAAAGAGATATGATCACCTTTATCAAACATAATAATTTCAGATTCCTTATCATTCCTGCGAATTTGAGCCGCAACAGTTGCTCCACCGCCAACTCCACCGACAATTAAAATTTTTTGTGCCATCTAATTCGCTCCTTATTCTAACGTAGTATTTATACCAAATAAAGGAAATCGACTCTACCGCCAATTTCCACCAATCCGACATCTTTTCTATAGGCTGTTTTCTAAAAAATTGTTGCTTTTGATAAGAATGCGACGTAGTATACCGCTACGGAAATACACTACGCGCACCTTAGGGCGGCTGGTGAGCCTCCTTGTGTTGGCGCACTACGGAGTCTCACCTAGGCCTTTAGCTCCCGCAGGTAGATTTAAAGCAACAATACTTACGAAAATATCCTTCCTACATTGATCCCAAGAAAACGATTATAATCGTAGCAGGAACGACCCATCGCATAATCTGAAACCATACTTGATAAAGTCCGGGAGATAATTTATTACTATAGGAAAACTCCTCTTTTATAAGTGTTTTATCCATTCTAAAGCCAATGAATAAAGCAATTAGTAAACAGCCACCAGGAAGCAGGATGTTACTTACGAGATAGTCAGTTGCGTCAAATACGGTTAAACCGAAAATGGTAAAATCCGCTAAGACATTTGATGACAATGCTGCTGGGATTCCTGCAATAAAAACAATCATACCAGCTACGGCAGCGACTTTTCTTCGAGATCGTTGTTTTTTTTCTGTGAAAGCAGAAGTGATAATTTCCAGCATGCTGAATGACGATGTCAGTATCGCAAATAAGAATAACAAAAGAAACAGACTTAGGAAGACCTCACCAAATGGCATCTGTGCAAAAGCCTCCGGTAAAACCATGAACAGTAATCCAGGTCCTTCCGTTGGTTCAAGCCCAAACGCGAATACAACAGGGAATATAGCTAAACCGGCTAGCAGTGAAACGAATATGTTCATAATCGACACAGACCCTGCGGACATTGGAAGACTGATATCTTTATTTAAATAAGAGCTGTAGGTGACCATCACCGAGAATCCGACAGCTAAGGAAAAAAAGGATTGCCCAAGTGCATACAGAACACCTTCACCAGTAATTTGTGAAAAGTCCGGCTGCAGGAAAAATGATAATCCTCCCATAGCACCTTCAAAGGTTAACGCACGAATGACGAGAATAATGAAAAAGACAAATAATAAGGGCATTAATACTTTACTTGCCTTCTCAATCCCATTTTTGATCCCAAATGAAACAACGATTATGTTAATGATTATAAATAACGCGAGACCGAAAATCACGATCAACGGATTTCCAGTAATCGTCGCAAATAATGCTTCATAATCGGTGTTGTCCTGAATGACCATCCCAGGAATGGACATAGCGCTGTAAATTAACACCCAGCCGCCTACCACACTATAGAAGGACATAAGGAGGAATGCACCGACAACACCCCAGCGTCCGATAATGGATGACCAGCCACTTTTAGGTGCAAGCGTTTTATAGGCACTGACCGCTTCCTTTTGTGATCCTCTGCCGATAATGAATTCGGCAAGTAAAATAGGCAGTCCAATAATAACCGTAAATAAAATAAATAGCAGGAAAAAAGCACCGCCACCGTTCATTCCCGTCATATAAGGGAACTTCCATATAGCACCAAGGCCGATTGCAGCCCCTGCGGATGATAAAATAAAGCCAAGCTTTGTGGCCCATTGATCGTTTTTAGCTGGCATTGTACGACTTCCTTTCTGATATACCTTTTTTGATTTGTTGGACAAATTTTATTGACCTTTCGACTAGAAGTCAAGTCTTACTTCTACATTTCTGTTCGAATATCCCATAATTCCGGGAAAAAATAATGGTCCAGTACGTTCTTTAAATAGCCAACGCCAGAAGACCCGCCAGTTCCCGTTTTATGGCCGATAATTCGTTCTACGGTTTTCATATGTTTAAAGCGCCATTGCTGAAATGAATCTTCAATATCCACCAGTTTTTCTGCCAACTGGTATAGTTCCCAGTATTGATCGACGTTTTTATAAACAGTAAGCCAGGCCTGTTCAACAGATGCATCCTTCTCATATGTTTTTGAAAAATCACGCTTTAAAATGGCTTCATTAATCGGAAAGCCAACTCCAGCCAGTGTTTCAATTGCAACATCATAAAGCCCTGGGGATTGGTATGCCTTTTCTAACATGGCATAAATCTCTGGATCCTTTTCATAGATCTTCAGGATAAAAGATGTTTTATAGCCAAGTACAAATTCTACAAGTCTGTATTGATAGGACTGAAAGCCAGATGCATTGCCTAATTTCCCACGGAATTCCATGTATTCTGCTGGAGTCAACGTTGATAAAACGTCCCATGCTTGAATCATCTGTCGTTGGATATTAGAAACACGTGCCAGCATTTTAAAGGAAGCTTGCAGATCACCTTGTTGAATAGCAGTGATGGCACCCTGTATTTCATGAATGGTTAGTTTGAGCCAAAGCTCGCTGACATGATGAATGATAATGAATAACATTTCATCATGATGGCCGGATAACCTTTTTTGACTCGATAATAAAGTATCAAGCTGCAGATAGTCGCCATAGGTCATTTTTTCAATGAAGTCAGTATGGATGCCTTCTTCTGATTTAAATGTATCACTAGTATACTTATCTGTCATGATTCATTCTCCTCATTGATGGGACGTAAAACTGCACGAACCGGGCTGCCGTCAGCACCGTGAATGGCCAGTGGCAGTGCGACTAATTCATAAAGACCTTCCTCTACACGATCGAGCATAATATTTTCTAAAATATTAATACCATTTCTGTAAAGTGCATGATGTGTCTCTAGCTCTTTACTGTCGGGGGCGTCGACCGATGGTATATCAACACCTAATAATGCTACGCCTTTTTCCTGTAAAAAGGCTGCGATATCAGGATCGAGATTTGGTATTTGATCCGGAAAATGTTTCGGGTTATTCGGTAGGGAGGTGCGTAATAAAACTCGGGGTACATTCTCCCATTCAAATTCCTGTAAGACTGCTGCAGTTATTTTATCTGTATGACTTACATCGATGACAATTGCCTTTCCGATATACAAGTCCAGATCCAGCTGTTCTACTGTCTTTCCTGCTGAGTCATAATGAAATGGTGCATCGATATGTGTGCCAATATGTAAGCTTGTTGTCATTTGCCCGATATTAGCAGGGCCAGTTTCTTCTTTTGTGAACGTAGGTGAATAGGAGAAGGGAGTATCTCCTGGAAATTGTGCGATTTCATTTGTTAGCGACTGAGAAATATCTATCCAATTTGACATTATGCGATTACACCTCGTTTATTTTCATATTTTTTATAGCGTTCTTCATCCATGATGGTTTTTAAAATTTGTACCATTTGCCAGACCTCTTCAAATGTATTGTATAAGGCGACAGGTGCTAGACGTATGCCATTCGGATTACGAAAATCCGGGATGACTTTATCTGCTTTTAATGCCCTGCAAATACGAGCAGCTTCCGGATGTTTCAAATAAACATGGCCCGCGCGCATGCTCTCATCTTTTGGGTTCGCAATTGTAAAATTGTAATCGGTTAGTTTGGTTTCAATCAATTCCATTAAATAATTCGTCAATTGGAGCGATTTTTGGCGGATGTGATTTATCCCTGCTTCCTGGAACATTTCCAGAGATCCGAGTAACGGCGCGGCACTTAATACATGCGGTGTGCCAATTTGGTATGCTCCCACGTCGCCAGCTGGTGTAAGGGTGTGCTCCATATCGAATTGCTTTTCTTTGGATGAGCTAAACCAACCAGCAAGTCCCGGTTCGTTGCCAAAGTGTTTCTCATTCATATACAATCCCCCAACACTGCCGGGACCTCCGTTCAAATGCTTATACGTACACCAGAAAGCAAAGTCGACGTCCCAATCGGATAATTGATGAGGAATAGATCCAATCGAATGGCATAAATCAAAGCCAATTAGGATGCCGCGTTTATGCGCTTCCCTTGTTAGTTTTTCCATATCTAAAATTTGACCACTTCGATAGAGTACGCCTGGCAGAATAATGAGCGCAATGTCATTCGTCATCGCATCAATAATGTCTTGCGTTTTGAGCGTGTTTTCATCATTGCTTTTCACCTGAATTAAATGGTCTACCGGATTGAGATTATGTAGTCTCAATTGGCTTTTTAATGCATAGATATCTGAAGGGAAGTTCAATTCATCTGCAAGGATTTTTGTTTTATTTCCTTCAGGTTGGAAAAAGCTTGCAACAAGCTGATGCAGATTAGTTGTTGTCGACCCTGTTACGATAACCTCTTCTGGTTTAGCTCCAACTAAAGGTGCGGACATTTTTCCAAGCTTTTGGGATAAGTAAAACCAGGGATGCTTTCCCTCTGTCCATCCATCGATTGCATAGGTCTTCCAGGCATTCATCAGTGTATTTACAGTCGTTTCAGCCCGTTTAGACATAAGTCCTAATGAATTACCGTCAAAATAAATCGTGTCGTTCGGAATATAAAATTCGTTTCGAAAGTTTTTTAGATTGTCTTGCTGATCTAAATGTTGTGCATAGCTTTTATCGGTCTTCATTGCAGTACACCTCTTTTTGTATAGGTAGTTTCATTTTAACAAACGAAGTTAATTTTGTATGTGAAAGTCTAAAAGTTATTGTTTTTGACACAAAAGATAGAGAATACGACGTAGTGACAATTCTTATTGCACATTACGTCGTCTTTTATATCAACAGCGAAGATTTAAAAGCAAAAATACTTATGAGAAATAATACAGTTATCACTTTAATAATATTGCAAATTATAAAATATGGGTATATACTATTGTTAGATATATAAAATGACGTTTCAATTATTGAAATAGGGGGATGGGAATGTCTTTTGTTTCGGACAAAGTGAGAAACTTACCACCGTATTTATTTTCCGAACTTCAACGCAAGAAAAAACATTTGGAGGCGAATGGGGTAGACGTTATTGATCTAGGTATCGGAGCTCCGGATTTACCTGCGCCCAATTTTGTATATGATAAGCTGGTGGAGGAAGCTAAAAAGCCAGTTAACCACAGGTACTCTACCTATAGCGGCAGTTCTGAATTTAAAGAGGCTGTTGCGGATTTTTATAAAAGACATTATGCAGTTGACTTGGATCCGGATACAGAGGTATTGACATTAATTGGGTCAAAAGAAGGTATCGCACATCTATTTCAAGCAGTAATTAATCCAGGTGATGCGGTAATTTTGCCAAACCCCGGATATCCTGTTTATCAAACGAGCGTACATTTAGCAGACGGGGAAAATATTCCTTTGCCACTGGATGCAGAAAACGGATATGTTCCACAATTTAATGAACTGGAAAAAAAGGATGTCGATCGCTCGAAGCTTCTGTTTTTAAATTACCCAAGCAATCCAACAGCGGCTACTATTGATTCAAACACTTTTGTGAAAGCGATGTCATTTGCTGTCGAAAACAATCTTTTGCTTGTGAATGATGCGGCGTATGATTTGGTGACATTTGATGGCTACAGGGCACCAAGCATCATGCAAGTCCCTGGCGCCAAGACCTGTGCAGTAGAATTCGGATCACTATCGAAAAGTTTCAATATGACCGGTTGGCGAATTGGCTATGTTGTTGGCAATAGAGATGTTATTCAAGCATTAGCAACATTAAAAAGCAATATGGATACAAGTCAATTTCTTCCTATCCAAAAAGCTGCCGCTGCCGCGCTCGGAAGCGACTTTTCCACCGTAAAAGCAATGAACAGTATATATAAAGAACGCATGGAAAAAATGTATGCTGCTCTAAAAGAGATGGGGATTTATGCGGAAAAACCAAGAGGGACGATTTTCCTTTGGGCAAAAGTTCCGGACGGGTTTTATTCCATTGATTTTGCAAATAAACTATTGGAAGAGGCAGGTGTTATTGTGACACCTGGAGTTGCTTTTGGTTCGTTGGGTGAAGGCTATTTTCGTATCGCATTAACGGTAACTGTAGAACGTCTTGATGAAGTTATAAATCGATTGAAACAGCTTGATTTAGGGGGTGAAGCCTAAGTGAAAATGACCGCAGCTCAAGCTATTGTAGCATGTATGAAAAAGGAAGGTGCTGATAAGACGTTCTGTGTGCCCGGTGAGAGCTATTTGCCTGTGTTGGATGCGCTGCATGATGAGCCTTCGATTGATGTTATTTCTACCAGACATGAGGGCGGGGCTGCATTTATGGCAGAAGGGTATGCGAAAGCTGCTTTAAAGCCAGGTATCGTGCTTGCCACAAGGGCGGTAGGAGCAGCAAATCTATCCATCGGTGTACATACAGCCTATCAGGATTCTACACCAATGGTTGTTTTCTTAGGTCAGGTTCATCGGAAATTCAGGGGAAGAGAAGGATTTCAGGAAGTAGATTTAGACAGGTATTTCGGGCATATTGCAAAATGGGCTGTAGAGGTGACTGATGCTGAGCGCATGCCGGAAATAGTACAACGCGCATTTCGAATTGCAAAATCAGGAAGACCAGGCCCTGTTGTCATCGCATTGCCGGAAGATGTTTTGCCTGAAGAAGCAGAAATGCACTTTGGACCTGTGACGTCTATACCGAAGCCTGCGCCATCACAGCAGGAAGTTACGCTTGTTGAGAGACTCCTTACAACAGCCAAAAAACCGGTGATTATAGCTGGAGGCGGGGTGAAAAATGCACAAGCAGAAGATGATTTAGTAGCTTTTGCAGAAAAATACAAGATTCCGGTACTCGCAGCTTTTCGTCGTCAGGACGCTTTTCCAAATGATCATCCCTTATACGCAGGGCATCTCGGTCTTGGTACGAATAGGGAGATTCTTCAAACCGTCAATCAAGCGGATGTGATTATCGCGCTTGGTACGAGGCTTTCTGAAGTAACGACACAGGATTATTCGATTATTAGACCGGATAAAAAATTGATTCACGTAGCGATTGATCATGACACGATTGGGAAGGTCTACGGGCCAGATATTGGAATCGTGGCAGATTTGAAAGAGGCATTACAAGTATTGATGTACATGGAGATAGATGGTGCCTGGGGGAGTTGGGCTAACGCACGACGACAAGCATATGAGAAGGTGAGTCGAATAGAAGCTTCAGCAGATGACGTGATCAATAAGCAGATTATCGCACACATAGCAAAAAGACTTCCCCAAAATGCACTCCTAACAACAGATGCAGGGAATTTTGCCGGATGGCTCCATGCTTTCTATCCATTCCGAGAAAAACATACGTATGTTGGTCCGACTTCAGGAGCGATGGGGTATGGGATGCCTGCAGCACTCGGCGCGAAACTCGCCTTTCCGGAGAAAATAGTCGTTTCCTTATCCGGTGATGGCGGATTTATGATGACAGGTCAGGAACTGGAAACAGCGGTGAGAAATAATATTCCTGTCATATGTCTCGTTTTTAACAATAATATGTATGGTACCATTCGCATGCATCAGGAAATGCATTATCCAAAAAAAGTAGAGGCAACTGACTTGGGTGATGTTTCTTTTAAAGATTTAGCAATTAGTGTGGGCGCTGATGGATATTCCGTACGTACAATAGAAGAATTTGAAGTAGCCTTTGACCAAGCAATACAAAAGCTACGACCAGCAGTAATTGAAATTATAACAGGCAAGGAACAAATCTCTGTTTCATCAACGATTACGCAAATACGTGATCGGTGAAATAAAAATTCTTTGTAGGAGGTATTTTTCATGACAGTTGTATCATTGGAAACAAACAAACTAGCAAATTATATTAACGGAGAATGGGTAGATGTGAGTAGTACTGCACCGGTGATCAACCCGGCAACAAATGAGGCGATTGTGGAGGTACCGCTGTCGGATGCATCTAGCGTCGATCATGCTGTTGCCGGGGCAAAGAAAGCTCAGAAAGATTGGGCACTAGTACCAGCACCACAACGTGCGGAAGTACTCTATCAGGTTGGCTACCTTATGAAAGAACGTAAAGAAAGACTTTCCCAATTACTTACAATGGAAAATGGAAAGGTACTGGAAGAGGCACGTGGAGAAGTACAAGAAGGGATTGATATGGCCTTTTATATGGCTGGCGAAGGGCGTCGCCTATTTGGGCAGACTACACCAGCGGAACTGAAAGACAAATTTGCGATGAGCCAGCGTGTTCCGGTTGGTGTTGTTGGAATTATTACACCATGGAACTTTCCAATTGCTATCGCTACATGGAAGTCTTTTCCTGCTATCGTTGCCGGAAATGCTGTAATCTGGAAACCTGCAACAGAAACCCCAATTATGGCTTACGAACTTGCAAAAATATTTGAAGAAGCCGGTTTGCCTGATGGAGTGTTGAATGTCGTATTTGGCTCAGGATCCAGCGTGGGAGATGCTATGGTTCAGCATAAGGATATCCGTGTTATTTCATTTACTGGATCGGACGCTACAGGGCGCAATATTGCTAGTGAATGTGGAAAACAGTTGAAAAAAGTGTCCTTGGAAATGGGCGGGAAAAATGCTGTCATTGTGATGGATGATGCAGATCTGGATCTCGCAGTGGAAGGTATCTTATGGAGTGCATTTGGAACGAGCGGGCAACGCTGTACAGCATGTAGTCGTGTGATCGTGCATGAAAAGGTGAAAGAAACGCTAGAAGAGCGCTTGCTTGCTAAGATGGAGGAGTTAACCATCGGTAATGGTTTGGATGAATCGATCAAGGTTGGTCCTATTATTAACAAAGCTGGGATGGATAAAATTAACGGATATATGGAAATCGGAAAAGAAGAAGGTGCTAAATTACTTGCGGGTGGCTATGAACTGAATGCTGGGGATCAGGGAAAAGGAAATTATTTTGCACCAACATTATTTTCGGATGCAACTGCAGATATGCGTATTTCTCAAGAGGAAATTTTCGGGCCGGTTGTCTCCTTAATCCCGGTTAAGAGTTTTGAAGAGGCGATTGAGGTAAATAATGGTGTTGCTTTTGGACTTTCAAGCTCGATCTTCACAACTGATGTCAATCGTGTGTTCCAAGCACAGCGTGATCTGGATACCGGGATCGTTTATGTTAATGCAGGGACCACAGGTGCGGAAATCCATCTGCCATTTGGTGGCACAAAAGGTACAGGGAACGGGCATCGTGATTCTGGCGTGCAGGCGTTGGATGTGTTTACAGAGTGGAAGGCTATTTACGTTGATTACAGTGGCAAACTGCAGCGCGCACAAATTGATGTGGATTAATATATAAGATTTGTTGATCAATTTTTCGCAAGGGGGAATTGTATGAAAATCGGTGTATTAGGGTCAGGTTTAATGGGGAAAGAAGCCGCACGTGACTTAGTGGCAAGCGAAGATGTAACGGCTGTTGGGTTAGCAGATATTGACGTAAACCGAGCAAAGCAGGTTGTAGATCAATTAGATTCATCAAAACTGATGGCATATCAAGTGAATGCCAGTGACGAGGTTGAACTGGCAAATTATATGCGGCATTTTGATGTTATTATCAATGCGTTATTTTACTCTTTTAATGAAATTGTTGCAAAAACAGCGATTCAAATGGGGGTAAATTCTGTAGATCTAGGTGGCCATATTGGGCATGTGACCGATAAAGTGTTAGCAATGAAGGAAGATGCCAAACAAGCGGGAGTTACATTGATACCCGATCTTGGTGTTGCACCTGGTATGATTAATATTCTATCAGGACACGGAGCTAGTAAATTAGATAACCCGGAGTCTATAAAATTGTATGTTGGTGGAATTCCGGTAAAACCAGAGCCGCCATTCGAGTATAATCATGTCTTTTCCATGGAGGGCGTCTTTGATCATTACACAGACCCGTCCTTGATTATCCGCAATGGGATTAAACAGGAAATAGCATCACTGTCAGAGGTTGAACGTGTTCATTTTGAAAAATTCGGCCCCTTGGAGGCATTCCATACATCAGGAGGGACATCGACCTTATCGCTTTCGTATCCTGATCTGAAAACATTGGAGTATAAGACAATTCGCTATCCCGGTCATGCTGAAAAATTTAAATTACTAGTGGATTTAAATCTAACCAGGATGGATTATCAAGTTGATGTTAACGGGCAACAAATTAATCCGCGCCAAGTTTTGCTAAAAGTACTGGATCCTGTCGTTGAGCTTGGTGAAAAAGACGACGCTGTCTTATTAAGGGTCGTCGTTAGCGGCGAAAAACAAGGTGCCCCAGCAGTCTACGAATATGAAATGACAACATATAAAGATAGAAAGACTAATGTTACGGCTATGGCCCGAGCCACCGCAAACACGATATCCGTCGTCGCTCAGATGATTGGTAATGGGACCATTTCTAAAAAAGGTGTATATCCACCAGAGAAAATCGTCCCCGGTGAGGTGTATATCAACAAAATGGCAAAACGCGGTGTTACTATTATAGAAAAAGAAAATGCAGAAAAATACCGAGTGAATATGTAGGTTATTTCCCTCTGCTTGATAGCAGAGGGAAATTTTTTTACATATAAGAGGGGAGGTGGCGAGATGAATCAAAGTGTGACCAAGGCATTAAAACTGTTGGATTTATTTACCGAAGATAATCATGAGCTAACGTTAAAAGAAATTTCCCATCGGGCAAGTATACCGAAACCCACAGCATATCGCTTGTTATCAGCACTTGAGGCAAATGGCTTTTTATATAAAACAAAGGAAAATGAACATGATAGCAAGTATCGCTTGGGGCTGAAATTGCTTGAATTAGGACAAATTGTCTCCGATAAGTTAGAGTTAAGAGGAATGGCCTTGCCGTTTATGGAAGCCTTGGCGCGAGATATAAATGAAGTAGTTCATTTGGTGATTGTGAATCAACAGGAAGCCACGTACATCGAGAAGGTCGAAAGTAACCGTGCGCTCAGGTTGTATACCAGGATAGGGAAAAGCTCGCCCTTATACATAGGTTCGGGACCTAAAATGTTACTGGCTTTTTTGCCACCGGAAAGACAGGCAGAAATTCTATCTAACTCTGAATTACATCCATTAAAGGATGATAAACCAATAGATAAGAAAATGCTGCTGAAAGAATTAGTGACAATTCGGGAAAGCGGCTATGCGTATAGCATCGGAGAACAGGATGCGGATACAACAGGTATATCTTATCCGATTTATAATTACAGCAATGATGTAATTGCCTCATTAGCGGTAAGCGGATTATCCAGCCGTTTCGAAGGAGAAAATCTACAAATTTTAAAGTTGAAAACGTTAGAGACAGCAAAGAAAATATCAAGAACATTAGGTTATAAAAGAGAAGGGGAGTAATAGAGGTGAATACCGTATTTATAGCAGGCCATTCGCGTCTTCCATCTGGAATGGCTGCAAAGAGTATATATGAAACATTAACGATAACTGCAGAAATAGATAAAAAATATGGCGTTGTTGTAACAGCCAGTTGTACCTTAGCGACAGTTCATGGGAGAGAGTTTGTACAGCAATTACTTCGCGGTCACAGCTTGCAAGATGGCATCGACAAACCAGTAGAGGAAGTAAAAGAACATTATTTAGGAAAAGCCGGGGGCGCTGTTGTATCAGCGTTGAAGGATTTGTATAAGCAGTATGAGACTTACATTGGGAATTGATCACTCCGCTGGGGAGTGATCAAAATAGTAGAGCATCTTAAAAATCAGAGAAGGCACTTCGGAACCGGGAGAGATTACTGTCAAACCGGGAGACAGTCCCTCTGAAATGGGAGAGAGCTTCATCAAACCGGGAAACGTACAGTCAACCGATAGCGTCACCATCCTCTTGCGTTCACTATCCAATTCCAATCGAAACAAATTTCATTTCCAAAAATTCCTCCATCCCATAATGCCCGCCTTCTTTGCCGTTTCCGGATTGTTTTATCCCGCCAAATGGAGCCTCTGCAACGGCAGGGAAGACATCATTCACACCAACAATTCCATATTCTAATTTCTCAGAAGCGCGGATGGCTCGGTTTGTATTTTCTGTAAAAATATAGGCTGCTAATCCGTAATCTGTATCATTTGCCTTTTGTAAAACTTCCGTCTCATCGCTAAATGTTTGTACGGGTATAATTGGGTCAAATGTTTCCTCATTCATAATTAGCATGTCATCTGAAATATCTGTCAGAACAGTAGGTTTATAGAAATAGCCTTCTAGATTGCCTTCCCATTCTGCGCCGCCAAGAACCACCTGTGCACCTTTTCCGACTGCATCCCTCAGATGGGAGTGAACTTTTTCCGAAGCCTGTTCATTAATTAATGGTCCAAGCTCAACCCCTTCTTCAAAACCGGAGCCGATTTTTAATTGAGACACCTTTTCTGTAAGCATTGCGGTAAATTGATCTGCTATTGATTCATGGACATATAAACGATTCGTGCAAATACAGGTTTGCCCATTGTTTCTAAACTTGCTGGCCAGTACAAGGCTTGTGGCTTTATCGATATCCGCATCTTCAAAAACAACGCTGGGTGCATGACCACCAAGTTCAAGTGACAGCTTTTTCACATGTTCTGCGCTTTCCTGCATCAGGTATTTTCCAACTGCAGTAGAGCCTGTAAATGTAAGTAAGCGTACTTCTTTACTTTTGAGCATTGCATTCCCGATTTCTTGAGCGTCCCCGGTTACTAGATTAATAACACCTTCTGGCATGCCGGCGCGTTCGAAAATCTTTACAATTTCAATGGCTGACAAGGGAGTTTCCGGTGCGGGTTTCAATACAACCGTACAACCGGCTGCTAATGCTGGCCCAATTTTTCGGGTGATCATGGATGACGGGAAATTCCACGGGGTAATAGCACCAACAACACCAACAGGTTGTGGAATGACAAGCATTCGTTTTGACTTAATGGAAGAGGGAATCCACTCCCCGTAACCTCTGCTCGCTTCTTCTGAATACCATAATAAAAAGTTGGCAGCGCCCTTTACCTCACCAATTCCTTCTTTTAAAGGCTTTCCTTGCTCTGTTGTTAAAATTTCCCCTAAGCGCTCTGCATCTTCAGACATCAGTTCATATGCTTTATACAGAATGCGTGACCGCTCACGCCCGGTTAATTCGCTCCAGCCAGGAAATGCTTTTGACGCAGCCTGAATTGCTTCTTCTGTAACACGTGAGCCACCATCTGCAACCTCTGTGATCGGCTCAAGTGTAGCAGGATTATAAACCGCTACTCCCTTGCCGTCATCAACCTCTTTCCATTTACCATCAATAAAAATGATTTTCGTTGACTTTTCAAACATGTCTGAACCCTCCCTTTTCCATAAGGATATCGCATCTAACAAACATTTATCAATTTATTAGATGCGAAAAATGAAAAAATTACTCTACCGTTACATGCTTTTCAAAATCCCAAGCCGGGAGCATTTTATTTAACTGTTTATCCTGACGATAGCCTAACACATATTCTGCCTGCATTATGGTATGAATCTCACGGGTTCCTTCATAAATGACAGGAGCTTTGGAATTGCGCAGGTAACGTTCAACCGGGTATTCATCCGAATA
Source organism: Virgibacillus sp. NKC19-16 (assembly GCF_021560035.1). Taxonomy (NCBI): domain Bacteria; kingdom Bacillati; phylum Bacillota; class Bacilli; order Caryophanales; family Bacillaceae; genus Virgibacillus; species Virgibacillus salidurans. The sequence continues at coordinate 951,518 of NZ_CP074373.1, forward strand.
GCCGTATGCTCCATGAATCTGAACAGCATCATCAGCGGCTTTATTGGCAAAATCACATGCCTGCCATTTTGCGAGTGATGTCTCCCTTGTGTTTCGCACGCCTTGATTTTTCAATTCGCCGGCGCGATATACGAGAAGGCGGCTCATTTGAAATCCTGCTTCCATTTTTGCGATCATTTGCTGTACAAGTTGATGCTTGCCGATTTCTGTGCCGAAAGTTTCGCGTTCATGACTGTATTTTACACTGGCTTCCAAGCATGCCATGATCTGTCCAACTGCTCCTGCAGCCACCGTGAAACGGCCATTATCGAGTGCGGCCATCGCAATTTTAAATCCTTCTCCTTCTTCGCCAAGCAGATTTTCCTTAGGTACTTTAATATGGTCAAAAAATATCTCGCCAGTGTTACCAGCACGAATACCGTGTTTTCCTTTCGTAGCTTTGGAAGAAAAGCCTTCCCACGAGCGCTCCACAATAAATGCGGAAATCCCTTTATGTTTTGCAGATCTGTCTTTCGTATAGGCAAAAACGATAAAATGATCAGCTGTATCACATAGAGAAATCCACGTTTTTTGGCCATTTAATATATAGTAATCTCCCTCTTTAACAGCGGTTGACTGTAGTGCGGAGACATCCGAACCTGCTGCGGGCTCTGTCAGTCCATAAGCACCAAGTTTTTCACCCTTTGCTTGGGGGTGAGGTACTTTTTCTTCTGTTCTTCAGTGCCCCATTGCAGCAATGTCATGCTGTTCAAGCCTGTATGGACCGATACAGCAGTACGAAAAGTTGTGTCGCCTCGTTCGAGTTCCTCACATACAATCGCTAGGGAGTTGTAATCCATCCCGCTGCCACCATATTCTTCAGGAATACATACACCCATTAACCCAAGTTCACCAAGCTTTGTTATGATCTCAGGGTCGAATTTGCCCTCTCGATCCCAATCTGCTATATATGGAAAAATTTCTTTATCTGTGAAGCTTCTCACCGTATCGCGTAACATTTCCTGTTCTTCTGTAAAATTAAAATTCATCTTGTTCAGCTCCTTAAATTTATTTTTTAAATTCAAATCGTGTTACTATGTCTTCATTATGTTCACCTGCATCAGGCGGATGATGCCGGACCGTAACAGGGGTTCGTGATAGCTTCAGTGGACTTCCAATCATTTTTATTGCTCCTGCAGTGGGATGATGATATTCAATAAACATATTCCTAGCCTGTAATTGCGGATCATTTGCTACATCTTTAATCGTGTGAATTGGCCCGCATGGTATTTTGTTTTCCTGGCATTTTTTCTGCCAAAATGCTGTTGTATTTGTTAAAAAAACCTCCTGCAGTAATGGTACTAATGCCTCCCGATGCTGCACACGATCCGGATTCGTTTGAAATCTTTCATCCGTACTTAATTGGGGTTTTTCCAGAATGGTACATAACCTAGCGAATTGATTATCGTTTCCTACTGCGATGACCATCTCACCATCTAACGCCCGGAAGGTCTGGTATGGCACAATATTGGCATGATGATTTCCAAGAGCTGTAGGGACTTTTCCCGACATTAAATAATTACTGCCAACATTTACAAGCGAGCTCACTGCAGAATCATATAGCGACAGATCCAATTTCTGACCTTTGCCGGATAACGTTCGCTCAAGCAATGCCCCTTGAATCCCGATACAGGCATATAAACCTGTTAAAACATCCGTTATGGCTACTCCCAACTTTTGTGGTCCCGATTCTTCATCTCCTGTTATGCTCATTAATCCACTCATGGCTTGGATGATAAAATCATAGCCTGGCATGTCTTTGTGCGGCCCTGTTTCCCCGAAGCCGGTAATAGAACAATACACAATCCCAGGGTTTAGTTCGGTAAGTGTCTCATAATCCAACCCGAATCGTTTCATCGTGCCTGATTTAAAGTTATTAATAATGACATCACTTTCTTGAACAAGTGATTTAATAACTTCGATACCTTCATCTGATTTCAAATCAACAGTTATGCTTTTCTTATTCCGATTCGCGGAAAGGTAATAAGCACTCACGTCTTTTTGAAAAGGGGGGCCCCATTTACGCGTTTCATCACTCCCGCCCGGGGCTTCGACTTTAATTACTTCTGCCCCAAGATCGCCTAAAATCATCGTACAGTAAGGACCTGCGAGAACACGGGACAAATCCAGTACTCGAATATTCTCCAATGCACCAGTCATTTTCTCACTCCTTTCTTATATACTAAAAAAAGCCAGATCAAAGTGGATTACAGTCTTCCTGTAATTCCAAAATGAACTGGCTTTTACCTGTTGGAACAATTCTGGCATAGAACTGTGAACAGATTAGGCAGTATTTTAAATTGTTAGTGTTCATATGTGAGTGCGCTTTCATATGATTCATTATTTTAATTATACATTATTTTGAGTAATATGCAACTGTTTTTAGATAATAATATCTGAAAATCTGCAAAAGTGGCTAACATGGTAGCCATAAACAACCATGACGCCCCGAATCTTGTTTTTAATATAATTTTAATCAAAAAAGTAGTCCATTTTAAGGTACAACGTGACATTTTGTACTCTATAACTGAACTACTTATGTTAAAACTTATTTCGCTGCTTTTTGGAGTTTCCCGATCATTTTTATTGCTCGTCCAGTTCCGATTGCGACGGATTCAAGCGGATTTGGGGCAAGGTGTACCGGGACGATGATTTCATCGCTAAGCCATTCTTTCATTCCTTTTAACAAGGACCCGCCACCTGTTAGCACAATCCCATGATCGACAATGTCGCCACTTAATTCGGGTGGGCAATTTTCAAGCGTCGAGCGAACTGTTTCAAGGATTTGCTGTAATGATTCTTTCAGGGCAAAATAAATCTCCGTAGACGTAATGGTTATCGTTTTAGGTAATCCCGTTACCATGTCCCGTCCACGTATGTCCATTGTTTCCTCATCGTGAACCTCTAGTGCACATCCAATTTCCATTTTAATACTTTCTGCAGTTCGTTCGCCTATTAGAATGTTATAGTTTTTGCGAATATGCTGTATGATTTCTTCATCCATTCTGTCGCCGCCGGTGCGAACGGAATTGCAAGAAACAACCCCTCCAAATGAGATAATTCCTACTTCAGAAGTTCCGCCACCGATATCAACAATAACATTGGCTATAGGTTCATCGACAGGTAGGTCGGCCCCAATTGCAGCAGCAACAGGTTCTTCAATTAAATGCACCTGTTTAGCGCCGTAGCTTGATACTGCATTATGGATAGCGCGTCGTTCGACAGATGTACTTCCAGATGGCGTACAGACAACGACGGTCGGTTTACGCATGGACGATCCAACTTGCTTGCTTACTTTTTTCAAAAATTCTTTCAGCATTTGAGCCGTTACATCATAATCTGCAATAACCCCGTCACTTAATGGGCGTATTGGGACAATGTTCTGAGGTGTTTTCCCTACCATTTCCTTTGCTTCTGCTCCAACTGCTACTACTTGTTTTGTATGAATATCAATAGCCACAACAGACGGCTCATTTAAGACAATTCCTTTTGTTTTTGAATAGATTAGTATATTTGCAGTACCTAAATCGATTCCAATTTCTGCATTAGATAACATAGACATAGTTAGTGATCCTCCAATGATGTTTTCTTTCATATTCATTCTATCATATATGACAATTTGCGGGGGTATTTTTACTAGTTACACATTTTGGTAGTGTAACATCCATGTAAATACTATTAAAATAAAGCATACAGACCGGAATGGCAAGTAACAATCTGATTACAAATTTCGAGTCTTTGTAACAAAACCAGGTGTTTTTAAGAGATGTCAACAGCTATTTTGTTGTAATTTTTACCACTACATTGATTTTTTTCCTACATGTCTCATTTCAGGTTGTCTTAAAACGCCTAAAAATAGAAGAATTTAGTGGAAAATAATTCTATTTATCTAGTTTGGAAAAGGCTGCCATAAATATTACAAAAAACTCGTGCTATGATGATTTTGCAAAAACAAAAAACGAAGGAGTGTGCATTAGGATGTTTAAAAAAATAAGCATCGTTACAGCATTATCAGCCACATTATTTGTTGGCGGGGCTTTTCAAAATTCTGTAGATGCATCAGCTGATGCTGATCAATCACAAAACTTATCATATAACGTCTATTATTCTGTGAATGGAGTTTCGGGTACATTTTCAGGAAATAATATGAATGGACTTTTTAACAAAGTTCAAAGTGTTTTGGGGAATTTCAATTGGGACTTTAATCAAGTTCAGCAAGTTGACCAACCGAAACAAGAAGAAGTAGAAAAGCCAGAGCAAAAAGAAGAGCAACCGGCTAAAGAAGAACAGCCAGAACAGAAAGAAGAGCAACCGGCTAAAGAAGAACAGCCAGAACAGAAAGAAGAGCAACCAGCTAAAGAAGAACAGCCAGAACAGAAAGAAGAGCAACCAGCTAAAGAAGAACAGCCAGAACAGAAAGAAGAGCAACCAGCTAAAGAAGAACAACCAGAACAGAAAGAAGAGCAACCGGCTAAAGAAGAACAGCCAGAGCAAAAAGAAGAGCAACCAGCTAAAGAAGAACAACCAGAACAGAAAGAAGAGCAACCGGCTAAAGAAGAACAACCAGAACAAAAAGAAGAACAGCCGCAAGCATCAGCACCGGCTCCGCAACAACCAAATAATAATCAAGAACAGCAAAATCAAAGTCAAGAGCAATCACAACAGTTAAATCAATTTGAACAGGAAGTAGTAGAATTGACGAATGCAGAACGTGAAAAGCATGGTCTAAGTCCACTTGAGATTGATACCGAGCTAAGTAAAGTTGCTCGAGATAAATCACTTGATATGGCACAAAACAACTATTTTTCACATGATAGTCCAACTCATGGTTCTCCATTTGATATGATGCAAAGCTATGGAGTAGATTACCGTACTGCCGGTGAAAACATTGCGAAAGGCCAAACCTCACCAGAACAGGTTGTAAATGGCTGGATGAACAGTGATGGACACCGCGCTAATATTCTAAATGGTGACTTTACGCATATTGGTGTAGGCTACGTAGAACAGGGTAATCACTGGACACAACAATTTATTGGAAAATAAATAATAGATTAAGAGAGGCTAACTTCGGTTAGTCTCTCTTTTTATACGTAATACTTGCTACTTAGCCGCATTTCCTTTATATTTTGAGGGCAATAAAGGTATAATACAGGTGGAAGTGATACAATAGGCTTTTTACAAATAATACCAGCAGCGAGGTGTAGCAATGGTACAAGGAGCAACAAATTGGAATACAGAGTTAACACAGGAATGGTTGCAAAATTATGTAGATGACTGGGTATCCTTTTACAGGAAACATACCGTTGACGGAAACGTAGCATCCTATATTCCAATACTGCAGGAGGCGAACCGGGATCATTTAGGAATTTCGATTGTTGGTAAAAATGGTATGACGATACGTTCCGGCGATTTTGAGGTGCCATTCACCATACAAAGTATTTCCAAAGTGTTCAGCTTTATTGTTGCTTGTATGGGACGAGGCCTGTCCTATGTACTTGATCGTGTTGACGTTGAGCCAACAGGTGAAGCATTTAATTCGATTATGCATCTGGAAATGACACAGCTAAAAAAACCATTTAATCCCATGATTAATGCTGGTGCAATTACAGTTACATCCATGCTTGAGGGTAGAACCTCTGATGAAAAGCTAGAGCCTGTATTTCAGTTGTTGGAACGCATGCTTGATTATCGTCCGCACCTGAATGTAGATGCATACGAATCAGAAAGAGATTCATCCATGAGGAATCGAGCGATCGGGTATTATTTATTGGAAACTGGTTACTTGGAATCCGATCTTAATATCACGTTAGAGACATATTTTAAACAATGCTCCATTGAAGTTACCCTTGAGGATTTGGCCAGAATTGGTATGATCATTGCCAATGATGGGGAAGACCCAAATAATAAAGAAGAAATTATACCACGTCAGGTAGCCCGACTTGCTAAAGCGTTAATGCTGACATGCGGGATGTATGATGCGTCCGGGAAATTTGCTGCGTATGTTGGTGTACCTGCTAAGAGCGGTGTTTCCGGTGGGATCATTGCATTATCACCACCACGCGTTCGTGATGAGGAATTACCTTTTGTTACCGGATGCGGGATCGGTGTATATGGCCCGGCTTTAGATGATAAAGGGAACAGTATTGCCGGTATTCGATTACTTCGGCATATTGCTAACCAGTGGGATTTGAGTTTATTTTAAGAGTGAGGTGATGTTATGTGTGGACGGTATACATTGCTTGCGGATGAATTGGAAACTTTGCAGGAATTTGGGTTGGAGAAGGAAATTAATTCGTATCAGCCTAGCTATAATATTGCGCCTGGTCAAAATGTGCTGGCAATTATTCATGATGGCAAAGCGAAACGGGCAGGCTATTTGCGCTGGGGGCTCGTTCCTTCATGGGCAAATGATGAGAAAATTGGTTATAAAATGATTAACGCAAGAAGTGAAACAGCTCATGAAAAGATGAGCTTTAAAAAATTGATGTCCAGAAAAAGATGTTTGATTGTTGCAGACAGCTTTTATGAATGGCAGAAAACAGATAGCGGAAAACAACCAAAGCGAATCCAGCCAGCGGATAGAAAATTATTCACCTTTGCAGGTCTTTGGGATAAGTGGGAACAAGGAGAAAAGGAAATTTTTACATGTACCATTTTGACAAAAGAAGCAAATGGTTTCATGCAGGATATTCATCATCGCATGCCAATTATTTTACCGAAAAACAAAGAAGATGACTGGATCACACCAACTCAAAAGTCTCCGTCACAAGCGCATGAATTCTTACAAACAATAAAAGATGATGAATTAACAGCTTACGATGTAGGGACTTATGTTAATGCTGCGAAAAATAATGATGCAACATGTATTGAGCCGATTACAAAAGGAAATTAATACATAATTCCTGTATAATATAAAGGAAAAGATACTATATGCTAAAAGGAGAGAATACAAATGAGTAAGCGTAAATTATTTCTAGGAGTTGTCACAGGTGCCGTTGTTGGGGGTTTGGTTACATTGTTTGACAGAGAAACAAGACATTATGCAAAAAATAAACTAACAACGGTAAAATCAGGGACAACCTATATGGTGAAAAATCCGTCCGAAACAGTACATAATATGCGTGTAGCTTTAAATAAGCTTAATGATAATTTATCTAGTGGCTCTTCCAATCTGATGAATGCATTAGAGCAAGTAGAAGGTTCCTTGGAGAAAGTTTCAACTAAAAGTGAAAGCAAAAAAGAACTAGAATAAAATAAAGAAGGGAGAGTGGGTATGAAAAGAGCAGTGGGATTTGCGAAAAACGTATATCAACGAATTATGGATGATGATATTATGGGTTTGGCTGCACAACTGGCTTACTTTTTTCTATTATCCCTTTTCCCATTTTTAATGTTTTTATTAACATTAGTTGGTTATTTGCCAATCGAAGAAAGTCGGGTTATTGCTGCAATCACAAATTATGCACCAGCGCAAATATCGGATTTAATCAACGCAAATGTTAGTCAATTGATCAATCAACAAAATGGAGGTTTATTGTCGATAGGGATTATAGGTACGCTTTGGGCTGCATCTAACGCGATTAATGCACTCACGAGAGCTTTAAATAAGGCATATGAAGTGGAAGAAGATCGTATGTTTATTGTTTCCAGATTAATTGCTATCGTATTGACGATTGCGATGATCCTTGTAATTTGTATAGCTTTCTTGCTGCCAGTTTTCGGTCAGGTGATCGGGGAGTCGATATTTTCACTTTTCGGTTTATCTGAAGGTTTTCTAGCTGTGTGGGAAGCACTGCGTTGGCTTGTATCTTCCATTATATTTTTTGTTGTATTCGTTGCCCTGTATAAGCTGGCGCCGAATATAAAAGTTTATTTTAGAAATGTTATCTGGGGAGCGTTATTCTCTACAATCAGCTGGCAATTGGTATCCCTGGGTTTTTCTTTTTATGTCAACAACATGGCTAATTACTCAGCAACATATGGCAGTCTTGGTGCTGTTATCGTTTTAATGATATGGCTTTATATTTCTGGAATTATCATTATGACAGGTGGTGTGATTAACGCCGTTATCAGGAAGAATTTAGCGTAAATAGCTGGCCGAATGGTCAGCTATTTTTGTATGGTCTCTTTTGGCAGTTAAATGGAATCCAAAATGAATCCTAAATATAGACCTAGCACTATAAATCTGTTACTATAATTATTAAGTTTTTTATATAACAGATATTTTTAAGGGGGTCTATAGTTTGCGGAGTCTAAAGTTATTGCTTAGTATTTTGGTGTCAGTAGCCGTTTTAAGTGCTTGTGGTAATACGGACGAAAGTGATACAGGAAATGGCGAAGAAAATAATACAGATGAAAAATGGGAAGAAATACAGGATGCTGGAGAGATTGTTGTAGGGACAGCCGGTACATTATTTCCAGCTTCTTATTATGAAGGAGAAGAGGGAAATCAGGATCAACTTACAGGGTATAATGTAGAAGTTGCCCGCGCGATTGGTGATCGTTTAGGTTTAGAAACCAATTTTGAAATAATGGGCTTTGATTCCATGTTAACTGCCCTGGACACAGGCCGTGTTGATATGATTCAAGCAGGCCCAAGGGAAGAAAGTAGAGGAAAATTTGGGTTTAGTGACCCTGTTAAATACTCGTATTCCACGATGGTTGTTCGTTCAGATGACCACTCCGGAATAGAAACACTGGAAGATATAGAAGGGAAAAAAGCGGGTGGAGCAGCTACGACTGTCTATAGTGATATTGCCAGGGAGTTTGGTGCAGAAGTGGCTACATATGGAAATGCTCCAAATGAAGCTTACTTAAGGGATGTGAATAATGGAAGAACAGACTTCGTGATTAATGATTATTATTTACAAAGCTTGGGCTTAACCGAATTTCCAGAGTTCGATATTGAAATACACCCGGATTTAAAATTTCACTCTACAACAAATAATGTGGTAGTAGATAAAGAGGCTGACGTGTTCTTAGAAAACGTAAATGAAGCTATTGCTGATATGAAAGAAGATGGTACGCTTACTGAAATATCAGAGGAATTTTTTGAAGGTAAGGATGTTTCTAAAGAACCAGAAGAGGATATTGTCGAAATTGAAGGTATCGAATAAAATTTAGAGCAAGACTTGCAATAGGAAGAAGACATTGAAGAAGTAAAAGGATTAGAACTATAGGGAGAATTGCTAATGGACTTTAATGGGTTTGATTTCGGTGGTTTATTTGATGTTGAACTGGCTTTGGAAAGCTTGCCTTTTATTCTTGAAGGGATCCCAATGACACTTCTTGTAGCTATTGTGGGGATGGCGATCGGGCTTGTACTGGGACTGTTATTGGCTTTAGCACGTAGTTCGAAGCGAGTTGTACTTCGCTGGCCAGCGCGTCTATATATATCATTTATGCGCGGAACGCCAATGCTTGTATTTTTGTTTATATTATATTTTGGGCTGCCTGTTGTTGGGATAGAACTCACAGCAGTAATGGCAGCATCCCTCGGATTTGGTTTAAACAGTGCCGCGTACATTGCTGAAATCGATCGTTCCGCCTTGAACAGTATCGACAACGGGCAATGGGAATCAGCGAGAGCTTTGAATATAAGCTACTGGCCAACATTGCGAACAATCATATTGCCTCAAGCAACAAGAATAGCAATCCCTCCATTGACCAGTGTGTTCATGGATGTCGTTAAGGGAACTTCCTTAGCAGCGGTAATTACAGTGCCGGAGCTTTTTCAAAAAACACAGATTGTTGCTGGAAGAGAATTTGATGCAATGACAATGTATGTCTTGGTCGCTTTGATTTATTGGCCGATATGTATATTGATCGGCTTCATGCAGGATCGATTGGAATTAAGATATAGCAGGTTTTTGTAAATCGAAAAGACACTCAGGTTGCGTGAGTGTCTTTTTGCTTAGCTCTTTTTGTGAGTATTGTTGCTTTTTAAATCTTCGCAGTTGATATAAAATGCGACTTAGCATACCGCTACGGAAATACACTACGCTTTCCGCGGGCGGCTGCTGAGCCTCCTTGTGCTGGCGCACGGCGGAGTCTCACCTAGGCCTCTGCTCCCGCAGGAGTCTCCGTGTATTTCCTTCGCTAGCATTGGCGTACTATATATTATTCGTGTAATACTAGTCAGGGATCGTTCCGGGCAGTCGACTCCTGCGGGAACAGCACGTGTCCGAAGACCCCGCAGCGGTGGTTTTCCGCGAGGAGGCTGAGGCCGTGCCCGCGGAAAGCGACTGCCCGGAACGATCCCGGACGGCGGCGAGTATTGGATATAATGTCGCAGTTTGGTATTTGTTGTGTCAAAAGCAACAATCTTTTAGAAAACAGCCTTTTGTTTAAAATAAATCGCCACAATAATAATCACCAGTACTGCCACAATCAAATAAAAGAAAGAAATACCTGGGAAAAGCTCCACATACCAGCCGCCGAGTAGGGGGCCGCTAATACTTCCTAAGCTGAACGTGATTCCTACCATCAGATTGCCTGCAGGAAGTAAATTTCCTGGCAGTAAGTCGGTCATGTAGGAGATTCCCAGTGAAAATAGCGAGCCGACAAACATCCCTGCCAATGTAAACAATATAAACAAAGCAACCACAGATGATTCTAAAGCTGCAGCCAACGCAAAACAAGCCGTTCCTGCGGTTAAAACAAAAAGAAGAATGGTCCTTCGTCCAAACCGATCACTTAACATTCCTAATGGCAGCTGTGTAATGAGACTTCCTGCAGCAAAGCAAGGAATAATTAATGATAACATACCGACATCATGACCGATCCGTATCCCATAAATCGGGAAAATACTATGCAGCGATGCTTCGAGAAATCCGTAGCCAAATCCTGGCAGGAGCGCTACCCAGGCTATTTTTCCTGTTTGAAGGAATCTCCCAATGGAATTTGTAGTACTAACTGTATCAATATCCCTCTCTGGCCATTTATTGCGTACAAATAGCATCGATGACCATACAAGTATGCTAAGAATTGCTGATACGATAAAAGGAAGGGCTTCATTTACCGCCAATAATTGCGTCATCAGAGGTCCGAGTGCGAAACCTAAACCAAAAAACATCCCGTAATAAGCAATGCTCCTGCCCCTTGTTTCTTTTGTTGCAGCTGTGGTGATCCAAGTCTGTGTGCCAAAGTGCAGCATTTGATCCCCGATACCAACTGTCACACGAAGGATAAACCAAAACCATAGGGCTTCCCATAACGGAAATAGCGTCAAGGAAATAAATACAAGCATACCACCAACGATGATGATTGGCTTGAATCCGAATCGCTGCATTGGTTTTTCCATAAATGGAGAAGCTATAAGTACACCAATATATAAGCCGGTAGCATGAAGGCCATTGACCGAAGATGGGACACCATTTTGTTCCAAAATAATCGACAAAAGCGGTAGTAACATCCCTTGTGAAAAGCCGGAAATAGTTACAAGCGCAATTAATATCCAGAATCTAGTTTTTGCAGATACCATTTTGTTCATCCGTTCATTTCGTCATTTGCATGATTCTAATTTAATTGCTTTCGTCTGGAAGGTCAATGCTTAGAAACTGTTATTTGATAAAATTTAGGTTATTATAGAATCAATAATGGAAATATATAAGGACAAGCATAAAAATGGAGGGGATAACATGGAACTTTATCTAAAAGAAAATGGCATGCGAGCAGATTTGAATTATGGTGAACTAACTGTTTCGGGAAATGAGGATTATGGATTCCGACCATTTCAGCTAATGGTAGCGTCTATTGCTGGCTGCAGCGGATCCGTATTTCGTAAAATTTTGGAAAAACAACGTACTGAAATTGAAGATCTGATTATTAATGCAGAGGTTGTCAGAAATCCGGAAGAAGCAAATCGAATTGAAGAAATTTCCTTGGTTTTCACGGTGAAAGGCTATAATCTTGACCCGGAAAAACTTTATAAAAACCTGGAAATATCCCGAAAAAACTGTTCTATGGTTCGCTCTGTAGAGGATAGTATCAAAATTAAAGAGCGTATCGAAAGTATTGAATTAAGCAGGTAAAAAATCAAGGTATAATATTCATGTATCCGAAAAAGCTATAGGAAAAGGAAAGGAATGGGATACATGAAGAAAAGAAGTAATTATGCAATTGTAATAATTGTATGCTTTTACGCCTTTTTATTACCGGTAATTAGTTTTGCTGAAGAAAAGGAAGAGGATAAGACGGACGATCCCTTTGAACCCCCTGCTCACGTTCTCACGATATCGAAGGAAAATACATTTCCTAATTCAGGTGAGGATCAAGAGGTCATTGAGCCAAGCGAATTAACGCAGGAATTAATTGATGAACTCGATATCCCGATTGAAAATCCTGAATTAATTAAGATGCTTAATGAGACATCCTTAGATCCATCCCCAATTGCATTTGGCTATCGTGGAATGGTCTATGTTGGAAGATGGCCGCTCAATTATGAGTCAACGGAAACAACCGTTAATTGGGAGTATCAGGGAATAAACACGAATGAACTTAATAATTTGGGCGGGGACACCGATCAGGAAATGAATTACGTACAACAAGAGGATAAGGAAATAAAAGGTGCGCTTACGAATAAAATTTCTGATCCTGAAGATGTGAAAAAGATGATGTTATTAAAATCAGAAGAAAAGACAGAGCTACCACTTTCCTATGAGACAACAATTGGAAAAAATACAAAGAAGGATAATTCATATAATGTTCCTGTCGAAAAACAAGCCGAATTACAAGCATATGCCCCGGCTGTAAGCGAAAAAGGGCAAGTGACCTTTGGTGAAGTTTATATTCAATTAAAAGGATCGAACAAGTCCATCGCTATCAAAAACGTAACAAAACAGGGTATCGGTTCGTGGATACCAATTCAGGACCATATTTCCTTCTCGTTCCAGTTGAAATAGGACTATTCGAAAAAGAGCCCTTGTATCTTGAAAGGGCTCTTTTTACATATATTAAGACGTAAATTACTGCACATAAAATTTTAATCAAAGGGTTGATTTTTATACTTTAATACTTTATCATAGTGAAGTAATAAAGTTAAACATAATTAAACCATAAAGATATAGAAAGCGAAAGGGGAAGCAAGTATGGAGTGGGTTGTCGTTGTCTCAGTATTAGTCATGATAATTCTTAGTTTACTGCGGGTAAATGTCATTATAGCAATTATAGCGGCCTCTATCACTGCTGGTTTAATGGCAGGACTTGGAGTTGTCGAATCGATTGAAATGATGGTAGCTGGAATGGGGGGGCAGGCGAATACAGCGTTAAGTTATATCTTGCTAGGTGCTTTTGCAGTAGCAATTAGCTACACGGGAATAACTACTATTCTCGTAAACTTTCTTATTCGTGTATTAACAGGTAAGAAAACGATGCTTATGCTGGCAATTGCCGGTGTGGCGTCATTATCACAAAATGCAGTTCCTGTGCATATTGCATTCGTACCAATTTTAATCCCGCCATTATTAAAACTTTTTGATCAAATGCGTGTGGATCGACGCGGCGTTGCAACTGCACTGACATTTGGCCTGAAAGCACCATATGTCATGATTCCGGCTGGTTTTGGATTGCTTTTTCACAACACCATTGTGGACGGTATGGAACAAAACGGAGCAGCACCAATAACCGTTGGAGAAACGGCTTTGGCAATGCTTATTCCTGGTTTGGGTATGGTTTTTGGTCTACTAATCGCTATATTTATAACGTATCGCAAGGACCGTGATGCTATAGAGGGAGCAGGTGGAGCTGGAAGTACGCTAATAGAACCTGAGGTAGAAAAAGTTACATTTAATATAAAACATTTCCTAACACTTGTTGCTATAGTAGCTGCATTGATTGTACAAATTATTACTGATAATCTAATTGCTGGTGCCTTGACTGGGCTGGTATTAATGTTTGCCTTCATTGTAGTACCATTTAAAAACGGTGAAAAGATAGTTACAGAAGGTATCAGCATGATGGGTATGATTGCGTTTGTTATGCTGGTTGCTGCCGGATTTGGAAATGTTTTAACGGAAACTGGAGCGGTGGCTGCGTTAGTTGAAGCCTCCTCGGGCTTTTTAGGTGATAATAAAGCAGTGATTGCATTTATATTATTGTTTGTTGGCCTGCTTATAACAATGGGAATAGGCTCATCTTTTGGTACGATACCGATTATCGCTGCATTGTATGTACCGATTTGTATGGCAGCAGGATTTTCACCACTGGCAACCGCAACATTAGTTGGTACTGCCGGTGCGTTAGGCGACGCAGGTTCACCGGCTTCAGATAGTACACTGGGGACTACAGCAGGTTTGAACGCAGATGGTAAGCATCATCATATTTGGGACACAGTTGTTCCGACATTCATCCACTTTAATATTCCGTTATTTATATTTGGATGGATCGCTGCACTCATTTTATAAGTGAATAATGAAGCACGAAATAGGAAAAGGTAAGGAAAAAGAAGGTGGGTTGTTATGCGGAAATGTACGCTTATGACAATAGTCATCGTTTTTCTTACCTTTTTTATTGGCAGTCTGCAGCTGGAGACTAAGGCGTCCAATGGGTATGGATGGGGATTTAAAAAAAACACAAATCATGAAGTCCCTGATATTGGAGCATATCAGGATATCTTAAATAAATATGGTGCTTATTATGCAGACAATTCCGGGGAGAAGAATATTTACTTAACATTTGATAATGGCTATGAAGAAGGTTATACGGATGAAGTATTAGATGTATTGCAAAAAGAAGATGTACCAGCAACTTTCTTTGTGACAGGACATTATGTGGAGAGTCAACCGGATCTTATCGAACGGATGGTGGATGAAGGACACATTGTTGGAAATCATTCCTATCATCATCCGGATTTCACAGTAATATCCAAAGAATCCATGAGAAAAGAACTTGAGGACCTTGAAGAGGCGGTTGCAGAGGTATCTGATCAAAAAGAGTTAAAATATCTCAGGCCTCCAAAGGGAGTTTTTAGTGAGGAAACGTTAGATTGGGCAAATGAACTCGGTTATATTCATGTCTTTTGGTCATTGGCTTTCGTTGATTGGGAGACGAGCAATCAAAAAGGATGGGAATATGCCTTTGATCAAATTATGGAGCAAATTCATCCCGGAGCGGTGATGCTCCTCCATACCGTTTCAGCAGATAACGCAGAAGCATTGGAGCATTTAATTACAGAACTTAAAGCTCAAGGGTATACCTTCAGGAGCTTGGATGATTTTGTGCTAAAAGATAAACTTCCTGAAGGGATTTATGGGTACTAATAATGCACGAGGCAGAGATTATCTGTCTCGTGTTTTCATTTACAGTGTGCAATATTTATTTAAAATTTTCCTAACCTTTGCTATACTAAACAGTACATTAGCATTGGGGGTTATACAATGGAAAAGCAAGAATTAATTGCTCCAAAGGATTATAATATTGTGATGGAAATGGAGCAATACGCGACAGACCCGATGAAAAAAGCCTTAATATGGCAGAATGACAACGGTGATTCGAAGGAAATTACCTATGCTGATCTGATGAAAAATGTAAATCGTATTGGAAATGCTTTTTTGGAAAAAGGATTAAAAAAAGGCGACAAGATTCTTATTATGATTCCACGCCTCATTGAGGCTTATGAAGTTTATCTGGCAGCACTGAAAACAGGGATCATTATTATTCCAAGCTCTGAGATGTTAAAAACGCGTGATCTACAATATCGTGTCAGTCATGGGGAGGTACGCGGTGTTGTAAGTTATTATCCTTTTGTTGACCAATACAAGGGTATACAAGAATATGATCAATTAACCAAATTTGTTGTTGGAGGACATGCAGATGGCTGGCACCTGCTGGATGAGCTGAAGGAAAATGCTTCCGAGCAGTTAGAAATAGCTGCTACAACTCGTGATGATATCGCTTTTTTGCCGTATACTTCGGGCACGACAGGCAATCCAAAGGGAGTCGTACATACCCATGGCTGGGGTTTTGCGCATTTGAAAACAGCATCGGAAAATTGGTTAGTTATCAATGAAGGGGATAAAGTTTGGGCGACAGCGGGTCCCGGCTGGCAAAAATGGGTTTGGAGTCCATTTCTATCGGTGCTTGGATCAGGTGCGACAGGTTTTGTCTATAACGGAAAATTCGACCCAAACACCTATTTGCAATTGCTTCAGGATAACGAAATAAATGTATTATGCTGTACGCCGACAGAGTATCGTATTATGGCAAAGGTCGATAATTTAGACGACTATCAATTCCCTGCGCTTCATAGTGCAGTGTCTGCTGGTGAGCCATTGAACGTTGAAGTCATTGATATTTTTCGAAAATATTTTGATATAACGGTTCGCGATGGCTATGGCCAAACGGAAAACACATTGCTATTAGGTTTCCTGAAAGGTATGGAGGTACGACCAGGTTCCATGGGCAAACCAACACCAGGTAACGATGTGGAAGTAATTAATGAAGACGGGCGTCCTGCAGCCGTTAATGAAGTCGGCGACATCGCTGTTAAACTGGATTCTCCAGCATTGTTCAGAGAGTATTATAAGGACATGGAACGAACGAAAATGTCATTGAGAGGCGATTACTATATCACAGGAGATCAGGCCTCAAAAGATGAAGATGGATACTTCTGGTTTGAAGGGCGCAGGGATGACATCATCATCAGTTCCGGCTACACGATTGGCCCGTTTGAAGTGGAGGATGCTTTGGTCAAACACCCCTATGTTCAGGAATGCGCAGTTGTTGCAAGCCCAGACGAAATCCGCGGAAATCTGGTAAAAGCCTTTATTGTATTGAAGGAAAATGTGGATAAAAATAATACGGGCTTGGTCAAAGAATTACAGGATCATGTTAAGGATTCAACCGCGCCATATAAATACCCGAGACTGATTGAATTCATTGAGGAGCTACCGAAGACCACATCAGGGAAGATTCGGAGAGTTGAACTGAGGGAAAAAGAAAAGCAGGTTTTGTAAATTAATCAATATAACTTAAATAGAAACCTAATCTTATTCAGATTAGGTTTCTTTGACTTTTTCAAGTGTGGGCTATCGCCGAATAAACGTACACCAATGCGGGACGAGAACCCCATATCGCGGAACAAACTCATCCGCGCGCGGGACTACAGCCTCTCTTCGCGGAACAATTCCGACCGTGCGCGGGACAACAGTCCCCCATCGCGGAATGAGAGAAACTCTGAAGAGCCATCAACCTATACACCTAGCTCTCTCCGGTTCACATAATGATACGTCGCAAAAACGAAACCAACAGAATATTAGTAAGGTCATCTGCCTTAAAAATAATTCAGGATTTTTATTATTTTAGTTCCTGAAGCACAAGAAAGTTTAACGCAGGAAACGACTCACACGCTCATCTTTCTCAAAAAAATCCCTAAACCACTTGAAAGTCAAAGAAGGTCAGAGTATAATAATAATCAAAGGTCAAAGTTAGTCAGACCTTGAATGACCTATAGTTTAATGAATCTAAAACATGAAACAAACCACTTGAAAGTCAAAGAAGGTCAAGTTATAATGTATTCATAAGGTCAAAGATAGTCAAAGTCAAATTTGATATTAATAATTGATTATAAACCTTTAAGGAGGAATGGAAAATGCAATGTCAACAATGTGGAGCAAATCCAGCTACCATTAATGTCGCAATGCAAATCAATAATGAAAAAGTAAACATGCATGTATGTAATGAATGTTTCCGTGAAATTCAAAGCGAATTGATGAATTCAAATAACTTTTTCTCAGATTCATCGTTTAATGGAAATGCTAATGATGCATTTTCTAATAACTTTGCACAAGGAAATGGTCCAAATAAAATGGGAACAAAAACAAGACAAAAACAAGAAAATAATGGTTTACTTGACCAACTAGCAAAAAATGTAACAGACGATGCGAAAAGAGGTCAGATTGATCCAATCATAGGTCGAGATAATGAAGTGAAACAGGTTGTTGAGACACTGAATAGAAGAAATAAAAATAACCCTGTCCTTATTGGGGAACCTGGTGTTGGGAAAACAGCCATTGCTGAAGGACTTGCACTAAATATTACAGAAGGAAATGTTTCATCCAAATTAATGAATAAACAAGTGTATCTATTGGATGTAGCATCATTAGTAGCAAACACTAGCATGCGCGGTCAATTTGAAGAACGTATGAAACAATTAATTCAGGAATTACAATCCCGTGAGGATGTTATCCTATTCGTGGATGAAATTCATTTACTTGTCGGTGCCGGAACTGCAGAAAGCTCCCAAATGGATGCGGGAAATATTCTAAAACCGGCGTTAGCTCGTGGTGACTTGCAGTTAATTGGTGCAACAACATTAAAAGAGTACCGCCAAATTGAAAAAGACGCAGCACTGGAACGTCGCTTGCAGCCAATTATGGTAAAAGAATCATCACCTGATGAAGCGGTGCAAATTCTAAATGGTATAAAAGATCGGTATGAGAAATTCCATGAAGTCCGTTATTCTGATGAAGCTATTCAAGCTTTCGTAACACTATCCGGTCGCTATATACAGGATCGATTTCTACCGGATAAAGCGATTGATTTAATGGACCAGGTTGGATCTCGTTTGAATCTAAAAAACGCAGAGAAAGATTCGAATTCCCTAAATAACCGTCTTAACGAAATCATTGCAGAGAAAGAGCAAGCAGCTGAGAAAGAAGACTATGAACGTGCAGCACACTTACGCTATCAAGAAATTCAACTGCAAAAGCAATTGGACAAAGCAAAAGATGAAGAGACTGTCATTGATGTAGATGTTTCTGACATTCAATTGATCGTCGAAGAAAAAACAGGTATTCCTGTTACAAAATTACAAGCAGATGAACAGGAAAAAATGAAAGATCTTGGTAAAAACCTTGAAGCAAAAGTAATCGGACAAAGCCAGGCAGTTGAAAAAGTTGCCAAAGCAATTCGCCGCAGCCGTGCAGGCCTCAAATCAAAATACCGTCCAATCGGTTCATTCCTATTTGTAGGGCCAACCGGTGTTGGTAAAACAGAACTAACAAAAGCACTTGCTGAAGAGCTATTTGGATCCCGTGAATCGATGACTCGTCTTGATATGAGTGAATATATGGAAAAACACGCGGTTTCCAAAATTATAGGGTCACCTCCCGGCTATGTTGGCCATGAAGAAGCTGGACAGTTAACCGAGCGTGTACGTCATAATCCGTATTCAATTATTCTGCTTGATGAAATCGAAAAAGCGCATCCGGACGTACAAAACATGTTCCTGCAAATTATGGAAGATGGGCATCTAACTGATTCCCAAGGTCGCCAAGTGAGCTTTAAGGAAACAGTTATCATCATGACAAGTAACGCAGGAACCGGTGAAAAACAGGTCAATGTAGGCTTTAACAGAGATGCACATGAAGCTGTATCTACACTAGAAAATTTAAGTAACTATTTTAAACCTGAATTCTTGAACCGTTTCGATGCGATCATCAATTTCAATGAACTATCTGAAGATAACTTAATGGTAATTGTGGATCTAATGCTTGATGAATTGCAAAAAACAATTGAGGAAAATGATATTTCAATTACCATCACAGATGAAGCAAAACAAGAATTAGTACGACTAGGCTATGATAGGCGCTTTGGTGCAAGACCTTTACGCAGAGTTATTCAAGATAAAATTGAAGATCAGCTAACAGACTTCATTTTAGAAGAAGAATCTGTAGAAAATGTTAAAATCGATGTTGAAGATGAGGAAATTGTAGTTAAAAATGCATAAGAACCATGATCATAGGAAACCCGTTGCCTTTGTGCAGCGGGTTTTTGTATTATCACAGAAATTTTCAACCCACCAATAAATATTAATCAAGATCCGTGTAAAAACTAACAGCATCATTTTATAAAGGATGTTTTCCATGCGCAGCAGTAAGTTTTTACTCGGTTTTATAATGCTCATTTCCATTCTTACCATGCAACCGGCACTAATTCATAGTGAATCGCAACAGGATATGCAAGTTCATTTCATTGATGTCGGCCAGGGCGACAGTATGCTCATTCAAACACCCACAGGTAAAACAATCCTTATTGATGGTGGACCGCCCGATTCCGGAAAAAAGGTTGTATCCTACCTGGAAGATAAGCAAATTGATGAAATTGATCTTCTCATTGCTACACATCCTGATATTGACCATATTGGCGGTCTCCCTTATGTGATGGAACATATCGAAATTGATCAAATACTCGATTCAGGAAAACTGCATTCCACGAAAACTTATGCCAAATATGTAAACCAGATTCGAAAACAAGATATCCCAATAAAAATAGCGGAGAAAAATGAACTCATAAAGGTTGATCCGTTGTTAAAAATTCGCGTTTTAAACAGTTACGAGAAGACGAAGAACAATAATCAATCATCCATCGTATTAAAAATAACGTATGACGCGATTGACTTCTTGCTGATGAGTGATGTGGAGAAAGAACAGGAAAAAGAACTAATGGAGAACAAAAAGCTTCAAGCTGAAATTATTAAAGTTGCCCACCATGGATCAAATACAAGTAGTTCATTGGAGTTTCTGCAGGAAGTAAATCCACAAATTGCAATCCTTACGTACAGTGTGGAAAATGATTATGGCCATCCAGTCGATCGGGTTATAGAAAATTTACATCGAATTAACTCGACTATTTATTCAACAGCAACGTTTGGAGACATTGTGCTTCGAACAGATGGGGATAGCTATCTTGTGATACCGGATGACAACCCACTTCGTAATTTGGAGAAAACAGCAAGTTAATACTGTACAATATGAAATCAAAGTGATGTCATAATAATATGAAAATCACTTTAATTGGGGAAGGTGTGTTGACATGATTCAAGAGAGGAATGCTTGGATGATGAATGGGTTTTTAGGAATTTTATTGATTGCATTTCTTTTAGTTGGGACGGTGTTTAGTTTTGTTGAACAACAATTTGTATTGGGCGGGATTTGCTTAGTTTTGGCCATCACTCTAGGTAGCGGGATTACGCTTGTTCAGCCAAATCAATCAGTTGTTGTTATTTTTCTTGGAAAGTACATGGGAACGATCCGCCGGGAAGGAATTGTAGTCACAGTTCCATTGTCAGTAAGACGAACGATTTCGCTTCGTGTGCGAAATTTTAACAGTAGTCGTCTAGAAGGTAAACGATATCAACGGGAATCCAATTGAGATCGCTGCGGTTGTTGTATATAAGGTGGTTGACGCAGCTAAGGCTGTTTTTGATGTGGATAAATACGAGCAATTCGTTGGGATTCAAAGTGAAACAGCAATCCGCGCTGTTGCTACAAAATACCCGTATGATACATTTGAGCATGTGGAACTCACCCTCCGCGGGAATGCACAAGAGATTTCAAATGAATTAACTTCTGAGTTACAAGAACGCCTAACAGTGGCAGGTGTCGAAATTATTGAGGCACGGTTAACCCATCTTGCCTACTCGACAGAAATTGCTCAAGCAATGCTTCAACGTCAACAAGCCAGTGCGATTATCGCAGCAAGAAAAGAAATCGTTGAAGGTGCAGTCGGCATGGTTCAGGATGCAATTTCGCGAATGGAAAAAGATGGGTTAGTCGAGTTGGATGACGAACGCCGGGCTTCCATGACAAATAATTTACTTGTCTCTATCGTCGCTGACAGTGGAGCACAGCCCGTCGTGAACACTGGATCATTATATCAGTAAAAGAGGGTTTTTATGGCGAAGAAAAAGAATTTTCCATTGCGAATTGACCCGAAACTATATAACGCCTTGCAAGCCTGGGCAAAGGATGAATTTCGCAGCGTTAACAGCCATGTGGAATTTTTACTAAAGGAATCAGTAAAAAAAGCAGGAAGACTGCCAAAAAATGAAGATAAGAAAATAGAAGAAGATGAAGGTTCTGCAGATAAATAGTGCAGAGCCTTTTTTTCAGAAACATTGACAAAATTATATAGTAATTGCAAAGATGAGATAAAAAAGCTGATGCCTCATCAAGCATAGAGGAGGCTCCATCCTTTTTAATTTGCCAACTCTTTATTCTTAAACGCAAAAATAGAAGCAACTAACAGGATAATTGTAATGGCTATTGTTACAAACCCAGTCGCAACCAAGTCTGATGAAAGACTCCCAGTAATCAGCATTTCATGAATATGACTTGATAAATTGTTTGGGCTCCATGTAAGTATATGTCCAAATACTTGTGTAATGATACTCATCACTATGATCGTAATGATGGTCAGGGAAGCTACTAGACCGGGCGTTTTACATAATGTATTATAAAATACTGAAAGTGTCACAACAAGCGTAAGCCATAGTCCGTAGAAAAAGACAATTTGCAGGAGTTCCACGAAGGACAATTCACCGAATAAAATATTGGTGTAATACCAGCTTGCCAGCATTCCTAAAAATAATGATCCCCATACAAGCAGAAGCAGCGCTGCCCATTTTGCGGTAACATAATTGCGATAAGAAACCGGTTTTACTAATATAAGCTCAGAGACTCCGCTTTTGCGCTCACCCGCTATTATTCCCATTGACATGAGGACAATAACCAAAACACCCAAACTGCTTATCTGTCCCAGGCTCATCATCACAACGTCAGCTGGGGCAAATTCAGGCAAGTCAATAGAAGCGCCATCAGGCATTCCGCCAACTGATTCAATAATCTGCGGCAAATAATAATTGGATATTGGATCGATAATTGCAAGTAAAATAATGACTAGAGGAACCCATATCCATTTCATATTTCGCCAATTCTCCAGCATTTCTTTTTTTAAAATCGTTGACCATTGCATTAGTTATTCACCACTTTCATGAACATGTCTTCAAGGGAGGCACGGTTTAGTGTAAAACTTGTTAACGGCCAATTCCTGTGCGATGCCGCTCTGAGGATTTCCTGTCTTGCTTTCATAATATCATTGCTGGTAATATGTAATATATTTCGGTCGATATAACTGTTCGTAATAGCTGAAAGCTGATCAATCTGGGCCTTGTATTTTTCAATATCATCCTGAAATTCGAGCTCGATTTTAGCTGTTTGGTATTTTTGGCGTAATTCATTCATGGGACCTGATTCAACAATTTGCCCTTGATGCAAAAGCAGTAGTTCATCACTAACCTTGTCAGCATCACTTAATATATGGGTAGAAAAGAGAATACTCATTTCTTCCTTTAATTTCTCCATCATGGTCAGAACTTCGCGTCGCCCGATAGGGTCTAATGACGAAACAGGTTCATCTAGTATCAATAGTTCCGGTTTGTGAATGAGCGCCTGCGCGATACCAAGACGTTGTTTCATGCCACCGGAATAGTTGCCGATTCGTTTATCTTTTGAATCGGAAATTCCTACTTTGTCAAGCAACTCTTTTGCACGATTATTGGCTTCTGTTTTTGTTAAAAAAGCAAGCTGGGCAGAGTAGACTAAAAATTCTTTGCCGGTCATCCATGAATAAAAGACAGGGTGTTGCGGTAAATAGCCTATATATTTACGGATGTCATCATCTGTCTTCATACTGGCAAATTGAACAGAACCAGCAGTTGGTTTTAAAAGACCAGCTAATGTTCGTAATATTGTTGTTTTCCCAGCACCATTGGGGCCGATTAGTGCTATACATTTCCGGGGATCGAAAGCAAAGCTTACATTATTTACTGCTGGTTTACTGTCATATTTTTTTGAGAGGTTACTAACTTTCAATAAAGTCATTAATCCTTACTCCTTCCAAAAATAAAATATAAAACAGGGCCTATAATATTTAGAAAAACAATAATAATGAACCACATCCATTTAGGCCCATTAGTATTATCTGCCCTCGCCCAATCAATTAGGGCAACAATTAGCAATATCCCTTGAATAACGAGAAGCGGAGCAATAACCGCCCAATTAATTTCATTCAAAATTTCTTGCATATAGCACACTCCAATCCAGATCGATAATCTTTATACGAATGAAGGGCTAAAAAGGTTTTGTATAAATAGAAAAAAATCGAGAATGCACTCGATTTTTTCATATCTTTTCATATTGATCTATTATTCCTGCAAATATAGTATGTAATGATAATTGCTTTCTGATGGGTAGATTTTTCAGGCGATAAATTTGGTCTTTGAAATTCGGGTGTGTCATTATGTATTCGATGAGATCGACTACTTCTTCATCAAATGGCTTTGATTTTGAACTGTAGATTTGCTTGAAATCCTTCAAGAGGTCATCTCGGTAGGAATGATTTCCTACGAGCTGATCCAGCGTTATACGAAAGACATTACTTAATTTCATTAATGATGAAATGTCTGGAGTAGTGGAATAGTTTTCCCATTTGGCAATGACCGAGCGGGACACCATCAGTTTTTCGGCAAGTTCCATTTGTGTCCATTCCTGCCGATCCCGGAAGAATCTTATATTATGCGCAATTTGTTCCAAACTCATCCTTATCACACTCTAACATCTAGATTTACATTTAATCCTACCATGATTTCATGAACTAAAAGGGTGAATGTTTGTTCTTATATGTAACATATAGTAGAATGTTCCTATTAAGAACAAATGTGTGGAGGGATTTTAATGGTCAGCTGTCTAATTTTGTATCATTCTACAATCACAAGCTTGACAAAATGCAAAATACTCCGAGCTATGTTTCACGAAGAAGAATTTGAAATAAATGTTATTGGAGAGAACACAGTCATCATATTTCTATGGAATTTAGATAAAGAGAAGGTTTGGCAAGCAGTTGTTAATTTTGAAACAACCAATATGAAAATTGGTTATGGTTTTGGGGATCGGAAAAATGATGCGATAAAAGAAGCAGAAGCAGTTTTAGAGGAATGGATTTTTACGGAGAAGGCTGGAGAAAGTCTATCCACATAGTTATGAACAGGCAAATTGCGATGATAAAGCAAATGCATTGGATTATCCACGATATACACAACGTGCTAGGAACTTATTAACAACTACATGTGAATAACGTCCTACCTTTATAAAGACTTTGATTGGAGTTATTAACGCCCTGTTGATATATGTGGATAATCTAAAACACGGTTTGTTTTTCCTTATGGCAGTGGGGTTTAGGGCTTGATCTCCTTTAGTGCTTCTTTTAAATATGGATAAGAAAATTGGAATCCTTGATCAAGCGCTCTTTTTGGTAAAACATATTGCCCCTTCGCGATTAATAGGCTCATCTCGCCTATTCCCAGACGAACTAGTGGGGCAGGAATTGGAAGCCAATACGAGCGCTTTAGCACATTGGCCAGTATTTTTGTAAAGTCTTTATTTCGTTTCGGATTTGGCGTGGCAACATTAATAGGACCTATCATATCCTTGTTAAATAAGCAATATTGAAGCAATTTCACAACATCCTCTATGTGAACCCATGTTAACCATTGCTCCCCATTTCCTATTTTTCCACCGACGAACATTTTCACTGGAAGGCTCATGTACTTGAGTGCGCCTTCTTCTCCTAAAATAACGCCAAACCTCGTATAAACCGTTCGAATACCCATTTCTTCTGCTTGTTTTGCTACGTTTTCCCATTCAGTAGTAACCTTGGCTAAAAAGTCACCCCCTGGCTTAGAGGTTTCTTCTGTGAAAATTAGATCCTCAGATGTACCATAGAAACCGACAGCTGATCCACTAATGAAGACTTCAGGCTTTTGATCTAGTTTTTTCATGATGTCGATGACTTTCTGTGTTATATCTATTCTACTGTTTAAGATCGATTCTTTTTTCTTTTCGGACCAATAGCCGAAAAGCGATTCACCAGCAAGGTTAATAACAGCATGAATCACAGGTAGTTGTTCGACTGGATAATCATAGCTTATGAAAGTTGATTTCGCGCTATCCGTGTATTTTTCAGGAGATCTTGTGAGTATGTAGGTATGGTGGCCTTTCTCATGTAATGCTTTGGTCAGATTTTCACCGACAAACCCAGTCCCGCCAGTTATTAATATATTCAATGGATAACCCTCCCTTATAAATTAGTATATGCAGTTCTAACGATTTTTAAGGTGATGTCCGTACAAATTTTTCATGTTATTATTAGGAAAAGGGGTGAGAAACAATGAAAAAGATTGCACGGATCACCACACAAAAGAAATCGAAGGATCGATACAATATCTTTTTGAATGATGGCCAAGATGAAAAATTCGGCTTTAGTGTGGATGAAGCTATATTAGTTGAATTCAACCTTCGCAGGGATCTTGAATTGGAAGAATCAACTATTGCTACACTTATCCAAAAAGATACTATACATAAGTCATATACCCAAGCTATCAACTTTTTAAGCTACCGAATGCGAACAAAAAAAGAAATTCGTGATTATTTAGTGAAAAAAGAAGTGGATGAAGAGCATATAACACAGATTATGGAAAAATTGAACGAGGAAAATTTGCTTGATGATCAACAGTTTGCAGAAATGTTTGTCGGCACTAGAATGAATACATCAACAAAAGGGCCCATGCTCATAAAAAAAGAATTGATCGAAAAAGGTGTATCTGCCCAACTTGCCAGTGAAGCAGTTGAACAGTATCCATATGAAGTTCAATATGAAAACATAGCTAAATGGATCGAGAAGAAAATAACTACTGGGAAAAAAGATTCGTTTCGCAGGCAGGTCCAACAGCTGCAAGCCACATTAATGCAGAAGGGTTTTACACAAGACGTGATTACGGATGCTTTAGCGGATATCAATAATCAAAAAGATGACGATACCGAATGGGATGCACTCGTTTATCAAGGAGAGAAGCTACTGCGCAAACATCAGGCAAAGCTTACGGGACATAAACTCAGAAACAAGATCAAGCAAAGTTTATTTGGAAAAGGCTTTTCAATGGCGTTGATTAATCAATTTTTAGAGGAGGAGTTGGAGGAATGAAAGGATGCGTGCCCAATTATATTTTGGTAAAATGATAGCTTGGAGGGGATTAAAGCATGAATTATCGATACAGCGACTATTCAATTGAGCAATTACGTACGGAAATTAGAAATTTTAAAGAAAAAGCAATGAAAGCAGAACAACTTGGTAATATATCGGAAGTAGCAGTAAATGAACGGAAAATGCAGGTTGCATTAGCATATACGATGAACCCGGAAGACTTTTCTGCAGGCGGGGTGTACCAATTAACGAATGATCCTGGACATAAATTCAAGATTCACTATGTGAACGGCGTTTTTGCCTGGGGCTGGCGGGTAAATCTACTGGATGAGGCGTATGAAAAGGAAGAAGCACTGCCTATTTCATTATTGGGTGATGAGATTTAAAAAAACAGCAGGTGCAAATGCACTTGCTGTTTTTATACAGGGCTATCGCTCATATATAGTTTACTTTGCAGTTTTTGCTCGGAAAAGATCCAACCGGTATAGGAGCTCATTATCCGCATATTATCATCAATTTGCACAACGGCAACAAATGGATAGCGACCATCGGAACGATAGCGTAAATCAATGAAGCGTATTTCTGTAAAATCATCAAAATCATTTATTTCCCAGCGATAAACGGGGGAAAATGAAAGGAATGCCGAGATATTCTTATCTTTTTTGGCCAGCTCCATTATCGTGGACTTAGGCAATGGAACTTTTTCAAATTCATCAACGATTTCAATATGACCATTTTCGACTGCAGCGACGAAAAACTTCGTATCTGTCGTAATGGCTACACGCCAATAATTTTGTTTAATCGTAGGCGATGTAGCGATTTGTTCAATATTTGGGATGTAGTCTTTTATCTTTTTAACGATTTCCCTTTTGTCCATGTAACGTTTGATATAATATAATGCTATGACAGCATAGATAATAAACCATGTATACCCGGGATTCGCGCCCAGGATCCAGGCCCCAATACCTGCAACATGCAATATGAAAATATATGGATCAAACGTATTAATAAATCCATGTGCGATCCACTTATCGGTGAAAGGCCTGTATGCTTGCGTTCCATAAGCATTAAATATATCGACAAATACATGGATAATAACCGCTAAGAAGGTCCATAGCCAAAGATGAAGGAAATTGACCTGTGGAACAAACATATAAATGATTCCGGCAATTAAGATCCCCCATAGTATAATTGCTGGGAGGGAATGGGAAGCTCCGCGGTGATGGCGGATATAGGTGGCGTTATTTTTCAACTTAAAAACCGTGTCAAAATCTGGTGCATGAGAACCTATGATCGTTCCAGTTAAAACAGCGGTGAATAGTGTTGGATCATTTTGCACAACGGGATCCAAGGTTGCTAATCCTCCAAGTGCAACACCCATCACAATATGGGTTCCAGTATCCATAGTAAAAGGTCCTCCTTGGCAGATAAGATAGTATAAAACTTTTTATCCGCGTAAGTGCTACTCTGAATTTTGTCTTGGCAAAATTCAAGTTTTTCTAAGATTTTTTGTTATTTCTTTAAAATAAATGATTTATTTTTATCAGCTTATTGTACCATAAAGGACGTGTTATTATGAAAGAGAAAACATTACAATTTTTCAACACTTCAGGCTTTCAGCAGGATTTACTTGACTGGTATTTTGTTTTCAAACGTGACTTGCCGTGGCGCATGGACCAAGACCCCTATAAGATCTGGGTTTCAGAAATAATGCTTCAGCAAACAAAGGTAGATACCGTTATTCCTTATTTTTACCGTTTTATGGAAAAGTTCCCTACTGTATATAAGCTAGCCGATGCAGACCCTCAGGATGTTCTGAAAGCATGGGAAGGTCTAGGTTATTATTCCCGCGCGAGAAACTTACAAAACGCTGTCCGAGAAGTTGTTGATACCTATGGCGGTGAAATCCCTACTAATCCTGATGAGCTGGGATCGCTAAAAGGGGTGGGACCATACACAAAGGGAGCGATCCTCTCCATTGCATATAATCAGCCCGAACCAGCAGTGGACGGTAATGTAATGCGTGTCATTTCCCGTATTTTAAAAATAGAAGACGATATAGCACAGCAGAAAACGAAAAAATTAGTTGAATCCTATGTTCGTGAACTTATATCCGAGGATGATCCAGCTTCGTTTAACCAAGCAATCATGGAATTAGGTGCCCTTGTTTGTACACCAAAATCCCCGGCTTGTTTGCTTTGTCCTGTTCAAGAATATTGCCTTGCTTTTGCAGAAGGAATAGAAGAGGATCTCCCTGTAAAGTCGAAAGCCAAGAAACAAAAAACAATTCCATATGTTAGCCTATTAATTAAAAATGAAAACAGTGAGTACGTCATTGAAAAACGGGCAGAAAAAGGGCTTCTGGCAGGTCTGTGGCAATTTCCTATGGTACCGATCAATGAAATAGGCTGGGGCCATGTGGAAAATTGGGTTCTCAGCGAATATGGACTAGAAATTAAATTGAATGAAAAAAAAGGAGAATTAAAGCATGTATTTTCCCATATTATCTGGGAGTTAGAAATATATGAAGCAGAAACGCTGCAACAATATACGACAGATGAGCGCTTATGTTTTGTAAATAAAGAAGGGCTGCAAGCATATCCATTTCCGGTTTCCCACCAGAAGATGATGAAATATATAGACTAATTTTTAGGCTCCCTTTTTCATATGGGAGTCTTTCGTTTTTATATAGTATGTAGAAAGATGTCATTTATACATTATGAGGTAATAATTTACCATAATTTAACTATCAGTAAGGTGGATAACAACGTTTAAAATGGACAAATTATTAGTGCGGAGGTGATACTGATGGCTAAAAAACCTAACAAAACAGCTGCAGGTACAGACGCTCAAAAAGTAAAACAACAAAATCAACAAGCAGCTCAAGGACAAGGTCAGTACGGTACTGAATTTGCATCTGAGACAAATGCTCAAGAGGTAAAAAAACAAAATCAAAAATCGCAGCAAAACAAAAAGTAACTTAGCACCACACCCCAATTATCATATTAAAAGAGCTTCCTATCTCCAGGGAAGCTCTTTTTAATTCGACAAAATCCGGGGCGTGACAGGCACTTTTACGAACATACGTTCTATTTAAATCGGTTCATTATACTTTATATTTCATATTGTTGCTATTATAATAAATACAGGATTGGAAACGGGGGAAAAATGTATAGAAAGGAAGATTGGATGTGGTTGCTCCGAAACCGGGTTCCGTGATGCAAATTCAAAGTTATAAACACAATGGACAAATTCACCGTATTTGGCAAAATAGTCTAGTGTTAAAAGGAACGGAAACTATTGTAATCGGAGCCAATGACAAAACACAAGTAACGGAAAGCGATGGGAGGACATGGATAACAAGAGAGCCGGCTATTAGTTATTTCCATGCTCAACATTGGTTTAATATTATTGGGATGATCCGGGATGATGGCATTTATTATTATTGTAATATGAGCTCTCCATTTGCCTATGATGCAGAAGCGTTGAAATACATTGATTACGATTTAGATGTAAAAGTGTACCCGGATATGACGTATGATTTGTTAGATGAAGATGAATATGATGAACATAAAATACAAATGAATTATCCACGGGTTTTAGATCGTATTTTGCATAACAACGTTGAATATCTGTTAAGGTGTATAAGGCAACGTAAAGGCCCCTTTTCGCCTGATTTCGTTGACCAATGGTATGAACGTTATTTAACATACCGGTAATTTTTATGAACAAAGGCTTAAAGCGCCCGGTTAGCAAGTAGTAAAGAAACCCTTGTTACAGCTAGTAGCAAGGATTTTCTATTTATTATGAATTTGAGGTAGATTAGTTTATGAGCAGCGTAAAACAATATATGGAATTCGTAAAACCATATAAATGGAAAATCTTATGGACAATACTTATTGGGATTGTCAAATTTGGAATTCCATTATTAATGCCATTAATTCTAAGGTATGTCATTGATAATATTATTGGTGCAGATACGAGTGCAGCAGATAAAGTATCAGAACTATTCTGGTTAATGGGAATAGCATTTGTTGTTTTTCTGATACTACGTCCACCGGTTGAATATATCAGGCAATACTTAGCTCAATGGGTAGGAAACAAAATTCTGTATGACATAAGGGATCGACTGTTTGATCACATTCAAAAATTAAGCTTAAAGTTCTATTCTCAGACAAAAACCGGCGAAATTATTTCCCGGGTAATACATGATGTCGAACAGTCGAAAAACTTCGTAATAACAGGATTAATGAATGTATGGCTTGATTTAGCTACAATAATTATCGCTATTGGAATCATGCTGACAATGGACGTAGGTTTGACCATTGTTTCTATTGTTTTATTTCCATTGTTTGGGTTTGCGATTAAATTCTTCTATGGAAAACTACGCGAATTGACACGAGACAGATCTCAGGCATTAGCAGAGGTGCAGGGACATCTTCATGAACGTATTCAAGGGGTTCCTGTTACAAGAAGTTTTGCCTTAGAAGACTATGAGCAGGGGCAATTTGAAACACGAAATGGAAACTTCCTTGATAAGGCTTTGAAACACACGGATTGGAACGCTAAAACCTTCGCAGTTACAAATACGATTACGGATTTAGCTCCATTACTTGTGATCACTTTCGCGGGATATCAGGTCATTAATGGCAACTTGACATTAGGTACAATGGTGGCTTTTGTCGGGTATATGGAAAGAGTGTATAGCCCACTAAGGCGGTTAATAAACTCGTCAACTACTTTAGTCCAAGCTATCGCATCGATTGATCGTGTATTTGAATTTTTTAATGAAAAATATGATGTTGTCGATAAGGATAACGCGAAAAAACTTCAACGGATAGATGGATCTGTGGCGATTGAAAATGTTTCTTTCCGTTACGATGAAGAAGAAAATGAAGTATTGAAAAATGTTAATTTAAATGTTCAAAGAGGAGAAACCATTGCTTTTGTAGGTATGAGCGGGGGAGGAAAATCAACCTTAATCAGCCTCATACCACGATTTTACGATGTGACAAGTGGTGCGATAAAAGTCGATGGTAAGGATATTCGTGATGTAAAAGCTCGCTCACTGCGCGATAATATTGGGATGGTTCTTCAGGATAATACCTTATTTAGTGAATCCATTGCTATGAATATAAGAATGGGAAATCCGGATGCGACAGATGAGGAAGTTGTAGAAGCGGCAAAAGCTGCGAATGCTCATGCGTTTATTGAAGATCTACCTTATGGCTATGACACGTTAGTAGGGGAGAGAGGCGTGAAATTGTCTGGTGGTCAAAAACAACGAGTCTCTATCGCTCGTGTTTTCTTAAAAAATCCACCGATCTTGATGTTTGATGAAGCAACCTCAGCACTGGATCTGGAAAGTGAACACATGATACAGGAAGCTGTCGAAAAATTGGCGTCTGATCGAACTACATTTATCGTTGCCCACCGCCTTGCAACCATTACCCACGCGGACAGAATTGTTCTCATTGAAAATGGTGAAATTCAAGAAATTGGCACACACGATGAATTAATGCGGATGAAAGGCAGCTATTATAATCTGTATCAGGTGCAGCATTTGAATGATGGGGAAACGGGTTACGGAAAGTGATTTTAAATGAAGCTCCTTCACAGGTTTTGTGAAGGAGTTTTTATGTAGTCAACCACTTATATGATTCAAAGTAACCCACTTCTTTAGTTAAGAAACTTTATTGTAAAAAAGCGCTCAGAAGGATTATTTCTAAGCGCTTCATCTCACTAATTTGTACGGCGATTACTGGTTAGTTACAATATGATCTTAAACTCGTTACTAAACTGTTAAACCTTCTCAGCCATCACTTCAAAGGCTCGCCCCACTGCTTCAATCGTTTCATCAATATCAGCTTCTGTATGTTCTGTTGTTAAAAACCATGCCTCAAATTTAGATGGTGCTAAGTTAATTCCTTGTTCAAGCATCAAACGGAAGAATTTTGCGAAAGCATCGCCGTCACTATTCTTTGCTTGATCATAGTTCGTAACTTCTCCGTCACCGAAATATACGGTTAGCGCACCGCATAAGCGGTTTACAGAAATTGGAATTTCATTCAATCTCGCCTTTTCCAAGATTCCTTCTTCTAACCGTCCCCCAAGAGCCTCTAATTTTTCATAAACCCCGTCTACCTGTAAAATTTCCAAACAAGCAATTCCTGCGGCGATCGAGGCAGGATTCCCGGACATCGTTCCTGCTTGATAAGCAGGACCTAGTGGTGCAACAGTCTCCATGATATCTTTTCGTCCCCCATATGCACCGATGGGTAGACCGCCACCAATGATTTTACCCATTGCAGTCATATCTGGCTCAACGCAGTACACCTGCTGTGCACTGCCATATGTAAATCGAAAAGCGCTTATAACTTCATCGTAAATTACCAACGCGCCCGTTTTATGAGCCATTTCATTCACTGCTTGCAGGAATCCATCGTGTGGCTGGACGATTCCGAAGTTTCCAACAATTGGTTCCACTAATACTGCAGCGACCTGTTCTCCCCAGTGCTCCAAAGCGCTTTTGAAAGCATCTAAATCATTAAAAGGGACGGTAATCACGTCCTCGGCAACCGACCTGGGAATCCCGGCTGAATCGGGTGTGCCAAGCGTAGCGGGGCCAGACCCCGCCTCAACTAATACAGCATCGAAATGGCCATGGTAGCTTCCGGCAAATTTGATTACCTTCGTACGATCCGTGTAGGCACGCGCCACGCGGACAGTTGTCATAACAGCCTCTGTACCGGAATTGACAAAGCGAACCTTTTCCAGTGATGGAATTGCATCTTTTAGTGTTTTCGCAAATTGATTTTCCAATCGAGTTGGTGTCCCGTATAGCACCCCAGTTGTAGCAGCTTGAGAAATAGCTTCAGCAATATGAGGGTGCCCGTGCCCCGTTATGATCGGTCCGAATGCCGCTAAATAATCAATATATTTATTTCCGTCAACATCCCAAAAGTGAGCCCCTTGTCCGCGTTCCATATATATCGGTGATCCACCACCAACAGCTTTATAGGAACGGGATGGTGAGTTCACACCTCCAACGATAAGCTCAAGCGCCTCTTCATACAGTTGTTTTGATTTTGAAAAATTCATAAAACATAAACCTCCTTAAATTTACATGACCGCGGGTGGTTCCAATACTAGATAAAACAATAGATCATGTGAGCAATTTTTGCAATGGATGGAAAGTCAGCTATAAAAAATAATTGACAAGCCTGGAGATGGATAAGCATATACATGATGTAAAGCAATCAAAATAGAAGGGGATTTTATGGGAATTATTCCTTGGCTGGTAATTGTTGTAATCTGTCTCATTATTATCAAAAGTTTACTTGGATTTATTCGTGGTGGAAAAATCACTTGGCATATGGAAATGCGTGATAGCCGTTTTTCTGCTGAGCTTTTTTATGCATTACTGATCATATACAGTACTGTTATTATTGGATTTGGACTTATCTATTTCATTATTTCCTTTCATGGGATAATTTTGGTAGAGGGAGAAGAATTGCGTGAGGTTAGTGTATTAGGTTCAATCATTCATTCGGTATATTTTAGTGGAGCCACCATGCTAACAATTGGTTATGGTGATATAACGCCGATTGGAATTGGTAGATTCATTGCTTTAATTGAGGCACTTATTGGGTATGTTTTGCCTACAGCATTTGTCCTTCGACTTGTACAATCACATCAAAGAAGCAGAGATAAATGAAACCTGTTCTTCACTATGCTATAGTTAACTATACAGATTAAATATGGAGGGATCATTATGGCAGTTGAAGCAGGTAAACAGGTAACAGATTTTACATTGCCAAACCAGAACGGGGAAAATATTAGTTTGTCAGATTTTAAAGGAAAAAATGTTGTCTTGTATTTTTATCCAAAAGATATGACACCAGGCTGCACAACAGAGGCATGTGATTTTCGCGATCAGCATGAAAAGTTTGGTGAACTGGATGCAGTAATTATTGGCATAAGTCCTGATCCTGCCTCCAGCCATCAGAAATTTATTGATAAGCATGATCTTCCATTTGAACTTTTGGCAGATGAGGATCATAAAGTAGCTGAAGATTTTGATGTTTGGAAGCTGAAAAATAAGTTTGGCAAAGAATCATACGGAATCGAGCGCTCTACTTTCATCATTGATAAGGAAGGGCAGCTAAAAAAGGATTTTCGTAAGGTTAGTGTGAAAGGTCATGTAGAGGAAGCATTGGAATTTATTCGCCAAAACCTATAATAAAGATAAGGCAGTCCATGGGGCTGTCTTTTTTTAAGTTATATAATCTCTCTTTCTAGAATAGGATGTAGTACTAGCTTTCAGATTATCCTATCAAAAAGTGAGGTGCTTTGTATGGAAAATATAAGGTCAAGGGCACAAGCCAGAGCAACATCAACTGAAAATAGAAGGGTCTATTTTTTCATGAAACGGTCGACGGATATCGTTATAAGTATTACGCTGCTTCTTTTACTAGCACCATTAATGGTCTTTATTTGTATAAGAATTATTAAAAAAGAGGGGAAGCCTATCTTTTTTCGTCAAAGACGGGTTGGTAAGTTTAATCAAAGTTTTATAGTATGGAAGTTCCGTACGATGACAAATCCATCACGTGTCATTCGCGCCTTTCCACCACACCCAGTACCAGCTTCCTGGGACGAAGGAGTGCCAGATGATTTTAATTTCGAGCGAGATTCTTATATTACGGTAACCCCGACCGGGACATGGATTCGAAAATATAAGCTCCATAAGCTCCCGCAATTATGGAATGTATTAAAAGGAGATATGAGTCTAGTAGGGCCAACGCCTGAGATACCGGAGATTGTTGACTACTATAATTATTATCAGATGAAACGTTTGAAAGTAAGGCCGGGGATGATCGGTTATACACAGCTTAAAGGAGAATTAAATTATAGTGAAAAAATAAGATGTGACCTTTTCTATATTGGAAACTGCAGCATAAGAATGGATGTGAAAATTTTAATGCAGATTATTAAAAGTGTTCTATCTTCCTAATTTCAATTAAACTAGTATACAATAGAAGTAAATCGCAATTAGGGAGGTAGTCTACATGATTTTATTTTCTGCAAAAATATCGCACAAACATCATGAAAAATTAAAAGAAAAGCATTCGAACCTGGAATTTATATTCTGTGACAATATGGACGAGGCAAAGCAGCATTTACATAAAGCTAAGATCCTAGTTACATATGGGGGAGATTTGAACGAGGGATTAATTGGACAAGCAGAAAACCTGAAATGGATTATGGTTATGTCTGCAGGGATAGAGAAAATGCCATTTGAAGCAATTGAACAAAAGGGTATTCTTGTGACAAATGCAAGAGGAATTCATCAAACGCCAATGGCTGAATATGCAATTTCTATGCTGTTACAAGTGTATCGTGAAGCTAGAGTCTTATACCAAAGCGAAAAAGATCATCATTGGGATCGTTTTGCCCGTATGCAGGAAATGAGAGGAAGAAGGATGCTTTTAATGGGAGCGGGTTCCATCGGCCAGGAAGTTGCTCGTCTGGCCAAAGCCTTTCAAGTGGAAACCATCGGTGTATCCAGAAGCGGTAGATCTGTTGAGTATTTTGATGAAAATCACAAAATAGACAATCTAGAAAACCTGCTCCCAAGTGTAGATATTGTTGTGTCTATTCTTCCAAGCACAGAAGAAACCCGCGGACTCTTCACCTTTAAACACTTTCAACTGCTGCCAAATCATGCGGTATTCTTGAATATGGGACGCGGTGATCTGGTCCATAGCGACGATTTGCTAAAAGCTGCGAGGCAGGGGGAAGTTGCCCACATTGTGCTGGATGTTTTCGAAGAGGAACCACTACCTGCAGATCATCCGTTTTGGGGGGAAGAAAATGTGACAATAACACCACATATTGCAGGACTCTCACCCCATTATACAAGACGTGCCTTAGGAATTTTCGAACATAATCTTCAATGCTATTTGACTGATAAAGGTGAATATGTAAATAAAGTGGATGTAACCAGAGGGTATTAATATGGGATTGTTTTCTTTTTTGGTGTTTTAGAATAGTTATAAAATGACTCTGATAGTAATATACTTCTATTGACATGCTGATGTAATAGCAGGTACACTTATTATAAGAATTATAATGTAATAATATGACTATAATTAAAATAATGAAAGAGAGGTGGTTGGCCGTGTCTGAGGAGCAACAATTACAACATGCAATTGAAACATTAAAGCAATCAGGCGTCCGGATCACACCACAGCGCCATGCAGTTCTTGAATATCTTCTTAAATCAGCGATCCATCCTACTGCTGACGAAATTTATAAGGCACTTGAAGGTAAATTTCCTAATATGAGTGTTGCAACTGTATATAACAATTTACGTGTACTAAGAAAAACTGGGCTTGTTCGTGAATTACCTTACGGAGACTCATCAAGCAGATTTGACAGTAACACGACAGAACACTATCACATTATTTGTGATGAATGTGGCAAAATAGTAGATTTTCATTACCCTGTATTAGATGAGGTGGAATCATTAGCTGAACAGGTAACTGGGTTCGATGTCAGTCACCACCGTATGGAGATTTACGGTAAATGTGAAGCATGCCAGGGTGCAGTGGTGCAAAAACAGTAATCTCAAAATGTAGCATTTATTAAAGGGTTTCTATGAAAGCGTTGTGTTGTTTGCCTTCCTAGAAACCCTTATATTTATGGGTGTTTTAGTATCTACCACTAAATTATATTTCGTTGTTCTCCCTTTTATAACTTCGTTTATTGTATCTTTCATCAAATTCTTCGCCTTCTAATTCTTTATCCATTGTTAATGGTTGCTTGCAATACATACACGCATCAACCCGTCCTAACATTTTTGTTTGCTTTCCACAATCAGGACAGATTACCGGTACGGCCTTTAAGGATAATGTACCAATCCAAAGATAAACGACAGTACTTAGAATAATCGATAATATCCCAAGGATGAATAATAATGCCGTTAACCAAGCGATGTTCCTTGTAAAAAGTCCAATATACATAATGAGAATCCCTGCAAAAACTAAAATTAATGCAAAGGAACGTATCTTATTTATTTTACTTGAATAAACTGCTCGTTGCTCTGCCATCGTTACCCTCCTTCAATCTTCCATAGGTAGTATAGCATATTTTCATAAAAATTTCGTTTCATAAAAAAGGATTTTACTTCAATGTGGCGAAATATATATGATGTAGTGAAGAAATTGGGGGATAGTGTGATATGGAAAACTTATTAAGACCTGTCTATCAGGATTATATAAATGACTTAAACACCTTGGGTATAGTAATAACGTATAACAATGGTTCAATTACAGATGATTTCGATGTTGTTGTATTTATAGTGGTAAACGATTCAGAGCAACTCTGGCAAGTGGAGCATTATGAAATAGAGAGAAGAACTACTGCTTTAAATATTGTAACAGAGAGCTTACTAATGGAATTGATTAATACAAGCAGTTACCATAACGTAGCAGAGTTGATTCTATATGGGAGGAAAATTTTCGAGCGCAATGGTTTCATTTATAACTTAAAGGAGCAACTTAAGGATTTCCCCCATGCTAAAAGAGATTTACGTAAAACAATCGAGTTTGGTAAATTCATTAAAAGCTATAGTGAAGCAAAAGCCCTCTATGAATCCAGCCAATATAAAGATGCGAATAGCAATATACTTTATTCCCTTCATTATTTAGCCCGGTTGGCAGTTATTGAAAAAGGCTACTATCCCAGGGTGACAATTTGGAGCCAGGTGAAGCAAATAGACTTGGAAATTTATAAGCTGTACGAGGAGTTCATTGAAGGTAATGAAGAGATAGAAAAAAGAATCCAATTGATGATCATTGCAATGGATCATGTTATAAGCAATAGGGCGAAAGCGGCAGTAAGACATTTATTGGATGTTATGAAGGAAAACACTGTATGGTCTTATACAGATTTAACCGAATTACCACCGATAATTTCATACAGGTTATATTTAACAGAAATAATTTCTTATTTAGTAGAAAAAGATATCATCGAGACGGTACTAGAAAAGACAAAAAATACGGGAGTTTATAAGCGGAAGTATATCGTGAAACATAAAGAACATTAATGATGTGTGATGAATAGTTATATATGGGTGACTAGGGGAGAGGCTTGCTGCAGGGAATTTGCCGGATATTTTGATGGAGTTGTACGAATGAAAAGAAAAAAATGTGGAATACTTGTTGACTTTGTATAGCAACCATGGTAAGGTTAATTCCGTCGCAAAAAAGCCATTCGGTAAATAACGACAAAAAATTTAAAAATACTTATTGACTTTAAATAGGTCAACATGGTATATTATGAAAGTCGCTGTTTTTAAGAAGCGATGCAAAATATCATTTCTTAAAAGGAAACTTGAAAAAGATATTGACTTTAAGAGATTGAGTATGATATAATTAAAAAGTTGCTAATTTAACGCAACAAATGAATTTGCTCTTTGAAAACTGAACAAAACAACCAGTATGTCAAACAGATATTAGTGGTAAGATATCGAAGCTCAGATTATTATAATCTGAATGGAAGATTTTAAACCCTAAATCAATTTTTAAGCTAAGACATTATATGATTGATTGGTGTCAATTATATTCAAACTTTTATGGAGAGTTTGATCTTGGCTCAGGACGAACGCTGGCGGCGTGCCTAATACATGCAAGTCGAGCGCGGGAAGCAGGTAATCACCCTTCGGGGTGTGCGCCTGTGGAACGAGCGGCGGACGGGTGAGTAACACGTGGGCAACCTGCCTGTAAGACTGGGATAACTCGTGGAAACGCGAGCTAATACCGGATAACACTTTTCATCTCCTGATGAGAAGTTGAAAGGCGGCTTTTATGCTGTCACTTACAGATGGGCCCGCGGCGCATTAGCTAGTTGGTGAGATAAGAGCTCACCAAGGCGACGATGCGTAGCCGACCTGAGAGGGTGATCGGCCACACTGGGACTGAGACACGGCCCAGACTCCTACGGGAGGCAGCAGTAGGGAATCATCCGCAATGGACGAAAGTCTGACGGTGCAACGCCGCGTGAGTGATGAAGGTTTTCGGATCGTAAAACTCTGTTGTTAGGGAAGAACAAGTACTGTTTGAATAAGGCAGTACCTTGACGGTACCTAACCAGAAAGCCCCGGCTAACTACGTGCCAGCAGCCGCGGTAATACGTAGGGGGCAAGCGTTGTCCGGAATTATTGGGCGTAAAGCGCTCGCAGGCGGTCTTTTAAGTCTGATGTGAAATCTTGCGGCTCAACCGTGAGCGGTCATTGGAAACTGGAGGACTTGAGTACAGAAGAGGAGAGTGGAATTCCACGTGTAGCGGTGAAATGCGTAGAGATGTGGAGGAACACCAGTGGCGAAGGCGACTCTCTGGTCTGTAACTGACGCTGAGGAGCGAAAGCGTGGGGAGCGAACAGGATTAGATACCCTGGTAGTCCACGCCGTAAACGATGAGTGCTAGGTGTTAGGGGGTTTCCGCCCCTTAGTGCTGAAGTTAACGCATTAAGCACTCCGCCTGGGGAGTACGGCCGCAAGGCTGAAACTCAAAAGAATTGACGGGGGCCCGCACAAGCGGTGGAGCATGTGGTTTAATTCGAAGCAACGCGAAGAACCTTACCAGGTCTTGACATCCTCTGCAATCGGTAGAGATACCGAGTTCCCTTCGGGGACAGAGTGACAGGTGGTGCATGGTTGTCGTCAGCTCGTGTCGTGAGATGTTGGGTTAAGTCCCGTAACGAGCGCAACCCTTGAGATTAGTTGCCAGCATTAAGTTGGGCACTCTAATTTGACTGCCGGTGACAAACCGGAGGAAGGTGGGGATGACGTCAAATCATCATGCCCCTTATGACCTGGGCTACACACGTGCTACAATGGATGGAACAAAGGGCAGCGAAGCGGTAACGCTCAGCAAATCCCATAAAACCATTCTCAGTTCGGATTGCAGGCTGCAACTCGCCTGTATGAAGCCGGAATCGCTAGTAATCGCGGATCAGCATGCCGCGGTGAATACGTTCCCGGGCCTTGTACACACCGCCCGTCACACCACGAGAGTTAGCAACACCCGAAGTCGGTGAGGTAACACGTTTACGTGAGCCAGCCGCCGAAGGTGGGGCCAATGATTGGGGTGAAGTCGTAACAAGGTAGCCGTATCGGAAGGTGCGGCTGGATCACCTCCTTTCTAAGGATATTTAGAAGGAACGCTGGAGGTCTTAGACCTCTGGTCGAAGACATACATGGTTGTTTGGTTCAGTTTTGAGAGAGTAAATCTCTCTTTTTGTACCTTGAAAACTAAATAAGAGTAATAACGACATCAAAAAATGTAAGTTCTTTGGAACAATTAACTAGTAATTTAGTTAAGTGAAGAAGGGCGCACGGTGAATGCCTAGGTACGAGGAGCCGAAGAAGGACGGGACTAACACCGATATGTCTCGGGGAGTTGTAAGTAAACGTTGATCCGGGAATTTCCGAATGGGGGAACCCACTGTTCGTAATGGAACAGGACATCTATCTGAATACATAGGGTAGATGAGGCAGACCCGGGGAACTGAAACATCTCAGTACCCGGAGGAATAGAAAGCAAATGCGATTTCCCAAGTAGCGGCGAGCGAAACGGAAAGGAGCCCAAACCGAAAAGCTTGCTTTTCGGGGTTGTAGGACACTCCATTAGGAGTTACAAAGAAATGCTTTAGATGAATCGATCTGGAACGATCAGCCATAGAAGGTAAGAGCCCTGTAATTGAAAGAGCGTTTTCTCCGGAGTGTATCCTGAGTACGGCGGAACACGAGAAATTCCGTCGGAATCCGGGAGGACCATCTCCCAAGGCTAAATACTCCCTCGTGACCGATAGTGAACCAGTACCGTGAGGGAAAGGTGAAAAGCACCCCGGAAGGGGAGTGAAAGAGAACCTGAAACCGTGCGCTTACAAGTAGTCGAAGCCCGTTAATGGGTAACGGCGTACCTTTTGTAGAATGGACCGGCGAGTTACGATCCCATGCAAGGTTAAGTGGAAGACACGGAGCCGCAGCGAAAGCGAGTCTGAATAGGGCGAATTAGTATGTGGTCGTAGACCCGAAACCGTGTGATCTACCCATGTCCAGGGTGAAGGTCAG
The DNA here is from genome assembly GCF_021560035.1 of Virgibacillus sp. NKC19-16. Lineage (NCBI taxonomy): Bacteria > Bacillati > Bacillota > Bacilli > Caryophanales > Bacillaceae > Virgibacillus > Virgibacillus salidurans. The sequence goes on from NZ_CP074373.1 coordinate 993,514, forward strand.
GTAACACTGACTGGAGGCCCGAACCCACGTATGTTGAAAAATGCGGGGATGAGGTGTGGGTAGGGGTGAAATGCCAATCGAACACGGAGATAGCTGGTTCTCTCCGAAATAGCTTTAGGGCTAGCCTCAGGGGAATGAGTACTGGAGGTAGAGCACTGATTGGACGAGGGGCCCTCACCGGGTTACCGAATTCAGTCAAACTCCGAATGCCAGCTACTTAGCCCTGGGAGTCAGACTATGGGTGATAAGGTTCATAGTCGAAAGGGAAACAGCCCAGACCGCCAGCTAAGGTCCCTAAGTATACGTTAAGTGGAAAAGGATGTGGCGTTGCTCAGACAACCAGGATGTTGGCTTAGAAGCAGCCATCATTTAAAGAGTGCGTAATAGCTCACTGGTCGAGTGACGCTGCGCCGAAAATGTACCGGGGCTAAACGTATCACCGAAGCTGCGGATTGTTCTTCGAACAATGGTAGGAGAGCGTTCCAAGTGCAGTGAAGTCAGACCGTGAGGACTGGTGGAGCGCTTGGAAGTGAGAATGCCGGTATGAGTAGCGAAAAAAGAGTGAGAATCTCTTTCACCGAAAGCCTAAGGTTTCCTGAGGAAGGCTCGTCCTCTCAGGGTTAGTCGGGACCTAAGCCGAGGCCGAAAGGCGTAGGCGATGGCCAACAGGTAGATATTCCTGTACCACCTCATGACTGTTTGAATGACGGGGGGACGCAGGAGGATAAGGAAAGCGCACCGATGGAATGGTGCGCCCAAGCAGTGAGCGAGTTGGATAGGCAAATCCGTCCAACAATTGCGAGCTGTGATGGGGAGGGAAATAGAGTACCGAAGTTCCTGATTTCACACTGCCAAGAAAAGCCTCTAGTGAGGTCATAGGTGCCCGTACCGCAAACCGACACAGGTAGGCGAGGAGAGAATCCTAAGGTGATCGGGAGAACTCTCGTTAAGGAACTCGGCAAAATGACCCCGTAACTTCGGGAGAAGGGGTGCTCCTCTTCAGGAGGAGCCGCAGTGAATAGGCCCAAGCGACTGTTTATCAAAAACACAGGTCTCTGCGAAGCCGCAAGGCGAAGTATAGGGGCTGACACCTGCCCGGTGCTGGAAGGTTAAGGGGAAACGTTAGCTTCCGAGCGAAGCGTAGAACCGAAGCCCCAGTAAACGGCGGCCGTAACTATAACGGTCCTAAGGTAGCGAAATTCCTTGTCGGGTAAGTTCCGACCCGCACGAAAGGTGCAACGACTTGGGCACTGTCTCAACGAGAGACCCGGTGAAATTATACTATGCGTGAAGATGCGCATTACCCGCGACAGGACGGAAAGACCCCGTGGAGCTTTACTGTAGCCTGATATTGAATGTTCGTGCAGCTTGTACAGGATAGGTGGGAGCCTTAGAATCGTGAGCGCTAGCTTACGAGGAGGCACCCGTGGGATACCACCCTGGCTGCACGCACCTTCTAACCCAGAACCGTGATCCGGTTCGGAGACAGTGTCAGGTAGGCAGTTTGACTGGGGCGGTCGCCTCCCAAAGAGTAACGGAGGCGCCCAAAGGTTCCCTCAGAATGGTTGGAAATCATTCGTAGCGTGTAAAGGCAGAAGGGAGCTTGACTGCGAGACCTACAAGTCGAGCAGGGACGAAAGTCGGGCTTAGTGATCCGGTGGTACCGCATGGAAGGGCCATCGCTCAACGGATAAAAGCTACCCCGGGGATAACAGGCTTATCTCCCCCAAGAGTTCACATCGACGGGGAGGTTTGGCACCTCGATGTCGGCTCATCGCATCCTGGGGCTGTAGTCGGTCCCAAGGGTTGGGCTGTTCGCCCATTAAAGCGGTACGCGAGCTGGGTTCAGAACGTCGTGAGACAGTTCGGTCCCTATCCGTCGTGGGCGCTGGAAGTTTGAGAGGAGCTGTCCTTAGTACGAGAGGACCGGGATGGACACACCGCTGGTGTACCAGTTGTTCCGCCAGGAGCATGGCTGGGTAGCTACGTGTGGCAAGGATAAGTGCTGAAAGCATCTAAGCATGAAGCCCCCTCTAGATGAGACTTCCCATCACTTCGAGTGAGTAAGATCCCTCAGAGACGATGAGGTAGATAGGTTCGAGGTGGAAGCGTGGTGACACGTGCAGCTGACGAATACTAATCGATCGAGGACTTAACTAATTTCTTTTTTGATGGTCGTTCATGAAACTCTTATTTAGTTTTTAGGGTATAAATGAAAAAAACCCTTGCATTTTCTATTAGAAATGCATATAATATATCTTGTCTTCATTTTAAAGAAGGAAGTTCTGATTGATCAACACAGAACGACCTAACACATTAGGTCTGGTAGTAATAGCGGAGAGGTCACACCTGTTTCCATGCCGAACACAGAAGTTAAGCTCTCCAGCGCCGATGGTAGTTGGGGCTTTGCCCCTGCAAGAGTAGGACGCCGCCAGACAATTCCAATTTGTAATAGCTTCACAATACAACAAATGCTCAAATTGATTATTCCACAGTAGCTCAGTGGTAGAGCTATCGGCTGTTAACCGATCGGTCGTAGGTTCGAATCCTACCTGTGGAGCCATGGAGAGCTGTCCGAGTGGCCGAAGGAGCACGATTGGAAATCGTGTAGGCCGTTACCGCGGCCTCGAGGGTTCGAATCCCTCGCTCTCCGCCACCTTACATATAATAATTGGCCCGTTGGTCAAGTGGTTAAGACACCGCCCTTTCACGGCGGTAACACGGGTTCGAATCCCGTACGGGTCACCAACTTTTTCAGCTCTTATTATGATATTTTTTTAAGAATTATGTATGATATAAATTATCAATGCATATGTCCCATGCAGTTCGGAGGATTAGCTCAGCTGGGAGAGCACCTGCCTTACAAGCAGGGGGTCGCAGGTTCGAGCCCTGCATCCTCCACCATTTTCAAAGTATAATGAAACAATTTTATATTATTTTCTATATCGCGGGGTGGAGCAGTCTGGTAGCTCGTTGGGCTCATAACCCAGAGGTCGTAGGTTCAAATCCTGCCCCCGCAACCAAAATATTTCAATTACCTACTTCGAATTACTTTTATGTTAATTGAAATAGTAGTGTACTTTAAATATTCACTTTAAATTAAATTCTAATAAATGGTCCGGTAGTTCAGTTGGTTAGAATGCCTGCCTGTCACGCAGGAGGTCGCGGGTTCGAGTCCCGTCCGGACCGCCATTTTAACATTTAAGCGAGTATTGTGAGAAAACTAAATGAATGATTTAACATGGCTCGGTAGCTCAGTCGGTAGAGCAACGGACTGAAAATCCGTGTGTCGGCGGTTCGATTCCGTCCCGAGCCACCATTCTTTATTTAAAATTGATGGAGGGGTAGCGAAGTGGCTAAACGCGGCGGACTGTAAATCCGCTCCCTCAGGGTTCGGGAGTTCGAATCTCTCCCCCTCCACCATTACTTTTTAAAATGTAGGGGTATAGTTTAATGGTAAAACGAAGGTCTCCAAAACCTTTGATGTGGGTTCGATTCCTACTACCCCTGCCATTTTTATATGGCGGTCGTGGCGAAGTGGTTAACGCACCGGATTGTGGCTCCGGCACTCGTGGGTTCGATCCCCACCGGTCGCCCCATAAAAATTGGGCTATAGCCAAGCGGTAAGGCATCGGGTTTTGATCCCGTGTACCCCAGGTTCGAATCCTGGTAGCCCAGCCACTTGCGGGAGTAGTTCAGCGGTAGAACACCACCTTGCCAAGGTGGGGGTCGCGGGTTCGAATCCCGTCTCCCGCTCCATTACTTTATATGGCGGTATAGCCAAGTGGTAAGGCAGAGGTCTGCAAAACCTTTATCACCGGTTCAAATCCGGTTACCGCCTCCATACACATGCCGGTGTGGCGGAATTGGCAGACGCGCATGACTCAAAATCATGTTCCTTCTGGAGTGCCGGTTCGATCCCGGCCACCGGTATCGAAACTAATCTAAATAAATATGTAATTGTCGCTGATCTCTGCAAATGCAGAATCAGCATTTTTTATTTTCAAGCACTAAAAAACAACCATCACGAAGATTCTGTTATTATGAGATATAGATTTATTTTTCTATAATTACAAACTCATGAAAGAAGGTTGATCCTATTGATACATATAATTCGCTGGTCTGTCTTCGTAATAGGCGTAATGTTTTTTAGTTTTGGTATTACTGTTGCGATAAGTGTGCAGCATCTTGGTATCCACCCGTGGGATGTGTTGAATGTTGCGCTTTTTGAGCGTGTTGGTTTATCGATTGGGTCATGGGCTATAATCATTTCAGGCTTATTAATTATTGTGTCATGGATACTTGATAAAAGGTATATTAAATTGGGTACATTTTTTAATGCGTTTTTAGTTGGGGCATTTGTAGATTTTTTTATGTGGCTTGATTTCTTGCCAAAGGCTACGTATGCTTGGCCGGATATACTTATTATACTCACTGGAATTGTAATTATGGGTGTAGGTGGTGGTATGTATAACGCGGCAGGGGTAGGTTCTGGTCCGCGTGATGGGTTTATGCTGTCGATCTCTGATAAATTGGGGTCTCCAATAAGAAGGGTTCGGATTATCACGGAGAGCTTGATTTTACTTCTTGGGCTAATTTTAGGTGGACCTGTATTTTTGTTTACGTTTATTTTTACTTTTATTCAGAGTCCCTTGTTTCAGTTTTCTTATCATAAAATTGGCGGATGGATTGATTTGATTGAGGCGGGTCTTAAAAGGCAATCTTCAAAATCCAGTGCATAGGCTAAAATAGTATTTTGCAATATGTTTAGAGCATGATTTTTAAATTTTCACTAGGGGAAAATTTAATTTTTGCTATTGTTTATACTCCCAAAATGCGCTTTTGACTTCTGCAGCATTCTTCTTTCCATGCTAGAATGGTAAAAAAAGTAGGGAGGAAGTTAGATGAAAGCAGTAAAGAATAATAGTGTTTATTTTCCTGACAAAGAGCAGGAGGATTTGCTTGGGGTACTTGATGAAATATTTTATTTTTTGATCCAGCATTTTGCTGAAACAATTATGGAAGAAACAGAGCATATCATTTCAAGGATGAATATATCAGATACGCTTGCTGAACGTATTTTCCCGCAATTAGTATGGTGGACAACGTTTTGTTCGCCTATTGGTTCTGAAAAGATCACAATTTTCCAGCACTATTTGCAATTAAATAAGCATAGATTTGAAAATAAAGGTAGTTTCACTCAAGATGTTTTAGTAAGCTGGCTATCGCTAAATCCAGGATTCTATCATGTACTTGAGTGTGAAAGTGAGAGTGACAGGGTATTTATTTTTAAGGATGTATTTGGTGGGGACACAAAGATTGTGCGTATCAACCAGAGAATTTTCCTAACGCCAAAACGTGGTGAAATAATAACCGGTTTATTGATACCAATGGGTAATGCTACATACATAACTCAAGGTGGATTATTTCATATCCCTGAGGAGTTAGCCCAGAAGGTTTTGCGTAAAATTATTCCTTACTTTAAGAAGCATGCTATATCTACCGACTACGACTTTAACCCGCAGCTGTATCCTTCACTTGCTATGATTACCCTGAACATGATGGAGAAAGTCTATGAAAAATAATGAAAATATAATTGAGCAACTAGCTGATGGTAAAATAAGAATTGTGTTAGTTGATGAATTAAAGAAAGCGCAAGATGAGAAAAAGTAATGAATGAATGACCAAAGAAATAGATGGATTTCTTTGGTCATCATTTATAAATGTAAATATTTTTCAATCGTAGTGGACATAGCTCTTTCTATATCATATGCATCGATTACATATTGTATTAGGAACCAGCATGCAAGTCCAGTTGCTATTACACCTAGTACTAATAGAAGTACTAACATCTTACCCTTCATTGAAAAATCACCTTCCTACTATGTAAGCGTACCAAAAGCGATTATAACTGTAAATATTGAAGTAGGATAGTTTTTAAAAAAGTTGGTTGGCTGATAGTTTGAATAGAAAACAAGAGTAAATGGACGAAATAAGAAGTGTGAGTGCAATGATTACGTTTACTTGCCGTTTTAGTAAGATAGGAATATATGGTATGATACATAGGTTATATACGGATTAGGCTGATTGTAGCCTGAAAATACTATAGTGAAGGAAGAGGTTAAACATTGAAGGCAGAACAATTGAAGCAAGAATGGTTTGGCAATGTTAAAGGGGATATACTGGCTGGAATCGTTGTCGCATTAGCGTTAATCCCAGAGGCAATTGCTTTTTCTATTATTGCAGGTGTAGATCCGATGGTTGGATTATATGCATCGTTTAGTATGGCGGTTGTCATTGCATTTGCTGGAGGGCGCCCGGGAATGATCTCTGCAGCAACGGGAGCAATGGCCTTACTCATGGTTAATTTAGTAGCGGACCATGGATTGGAGTATCTATTTGCAGCTACGATTCTAACAGGTATTATTCAGATTTTATTTGGTATCTTTAAATTGGCAAGAGCAATGAAATTCGTACCACGTTCGGTGATGGTCGGATTTGTCAACGCGCTTGCAATCATGATTTTACTTTCACAGTTTCAGCATTTTGCAGGGGAGACCTGGGTTATGTATGCGCTAGTTGGTTTGACCCTGGCAATCATTTATCTCCTGCCCCGTATCACAAAAGCAGTACCATCAACACTTGTAGCCATTATTGTGGTGACTGCAATTGTTATTTTTGGAGATATTGGTGTACGTACGGTAGGAGACATGGGAGCATTGACACAGCAATTACCTGTCTTTTTAATTCCAAGTGTCCCACTAACATTTGAGACATTAATGATTATTTTCCCATATTCATTAGCTTTGGCGGTTGTAGGGCTATTGGAATCACTGCTAACTGCTAATATTGTGGATGATATGACTGATACGGAAAGTAATAAAAATAAAGAGAGCCGCGGGCAGGGGATTGCGAACATTGTTACTGGATTTTTCGGTGGAATGGCTGGTTGTGCGATGATTGGTCAGTCGGTTATAAATGTGAAATCCGGCGGTAGCGGGCGCCTGTCAGCTCTTGTTGCAGGTACGTTTCTAATGTTTCTCATTATTGCTTTAGGTGGTGTTGTTGTACAAATTCCAATGGCAGCATTAGCTGGTGTCATGATCATGGTGTCAATTGGTACATTTGATTGGTCATCGTTGAGAAATCTTCATAAACTACCACGTACGGACGCTCTTGTAATGATAACAACTGTTGCGATTGTATTGCTAACAGATAACTTAGCAATGGGTGTTTTGGCTGGTGTATTGTTAAGCGCAATTTTCTTTGCAGCGAAAATTTCCAACGTTAAAGTGACAGAAGAATTTATATTACGGGAACAAAAAAAGATTTATAATGTGGAAGGGCAATTGTTTTTTGCTTCGGTAAGTGATTTTACAGACAAGTTCATTTTCGCAGATTCCGTAAAAGAAGTTGAAATTGATTTAACCAATGCCCATTTATGGGATGATTCGGCAGTTGGCGCACTGGATAAAATTGAAATGAAATTTGCGCAAAACAATATTATGGTCTACTATACTGGCTTAAATGATGCGAGTAAGCAGTTGAAAAATCGCATTGGCGGGCTTTCAAATGCTTCGGAACATTAATTTTTGTGTTATGATTAAAAAAAGCAGTTTCTAAAGAGGTGAGGCCCTTTGTTTACGCGAATTTTACTTGCAGTAGATGGATCTGAGCATTCCATAAGATCCGTGGATTATGCCATCCGGCTTGCGGAAAAATTTGATGGAACAATTGATGCCGTTTATGTTGTGGATGGCGATACAGCTAAAAAGGATGTACTGCATGCTTCGAATAAGTTTGAAATAGAAAAAAAGCGAAAAGAGAAAATCAAACCAATTAAAGATTTACTAAACCAGTCGGGCGTCATATTCGGGACCCATATTCTACACGGAGAACCGGGGCCTACGATTGTAGAATTTGCCAATGAACGTGAATTTGATTGTGTGGTCATCGGAAGCCGTGGGTTAAATAACCTGCAGACGTTTATTCTGGGAAGTGTCAGTCATAAAGTGGCTAAACGTGTTGAATGTCCGGTTTTGATTGTGAAATAGTAGATTGGTAGAGGCCGTCTCGAGTGAGAGGCGGCTTTTTAAATTGGCTGAGAATATTCGGAGTTTAGAATTAAACGATCTCCGTTTAGAATTATAGCCCCCGGCTGAGCGTGGATATCGCCTTAGTGTATTAAAGCATCGCTCGAATGTGAGTGAATATTGCCTTAATAATCCAAAACATCACCCGAACACCATAAGTTACATCTAGCCATAAAAAAGGACAGACCCCGTAGAGTCCATCCTATTTAATCGCTGTGGAAACGTCATAATCTGCTAAATCAATTTCCAACTCTTCTCCGAGTGCGAGTTTAGCTAGTTGTGTGCCGATATACGGCCCCATGGTCAGGCCGGACGCGCCCAGTCCGTTGGCGAGTAACATCCCGTCAAACCCTGGAAGTGCTCCGAATACTGGGAGAAAGCCTGGGGTAAAGGGCCGGAAACCAACTCTTGTCTCAAGCACTGTACTGTCAGACAATGCTGGCGCCACTTCTAACGCCTTTTTTAAAATTTCATGAACGCCACCTGCCGTAACTCGGGTGTCAAAGCCTGTGTGATCTTCATGGGTGGACCCAACAACTAATCGCCTATTATCAAAACCCAAAAGGTAGGAGTTGTTCGGTGGCATGACAACAGGCCATCCCGAAGTATCCGCCGCGGAGACCTCCAGGTGCATGATTTGTGCTTTTTGCATGGTGACCTCAAACGCTACACCTAAAGGCTCGAGTAATTCATTCATCCAGGCACCGGACGTGGCAATGACTGTATCTGCTTCAATTATTTCACCATCTAACTTGACACCTGTTACTTGACTGCTGCTACTTAACAGACTAGCATCGCCATATCGGAGCACACCGCCATGTTTTTGGAAACCGCGTAATAAGGAGTCACGTAGCTTCCTGCCGTCAACCCTTGCCCCGCCACTGACATGAACAGCGCCGAAGACATCACTTAAAGGTGGAAACATTCCTTGAGTCTGTTTCGAATCAAGAAGGGAAATTTCACCGATTTCGGGAGCATCTTCCCGTCGTTTATGTGCGCGGTCGCATGTTGCGATGAGTTTCTTTTCATCGGTGTGAAGGCTAAGAGCTCCAACTTGATCGTATCCAGTTTCTGTTTCGCCATCGCTTGCAAGCTCTTCCATTAAGTGGGGATAAATACGGGCACCGCCTTTTGCTAAACGGTACCACGCTTTATTTCGACGCTGGGACAACCATGGGCATATAATCCCTGCTGCTGCATCTGTCGCTTGTCCTTTATCTTTTCGATCGACTAAGACGACCTCAGCGCCATTTTTAACAAGGTGGTAGGCTGTACTGGCGCCTAATATACCTCCACCGATAATAATAAATTTACTTTCCTGCATTTGCTACTTGTTTCATTGCTTTCATTTTTCCAAGATGTTCATTTTCATGATGGAGCAGCATGTCAAATAACTCGTCATATGTTTTGAAATTCATAAATTCAAACGGCAGATCTTGTTTGAAAAAGTCATCCGACAGTTCATTGATACGCGTTTGCTGTTCTTCCAAAAGTTTCACAAGTTCTGATAGGTCAGGCACTTCTGATGGCCAGTCTGCAGGTTTTGTTCCACTTGCGAACAGATCATTATATTTTTCCGGAAAATTAGCCGATTGTTTCGGATAGCCAAGAAGTAATCCTTCTGCGGTTACAAGCACATGTCCAACATGCCAGTGGATCGTATTATTAAAAGCTTGCACTTTGTAATCCGCAGTCTTCTCATCGAGATCCTTTACGAAAGAAAGAAAAGTGTTCCGTGTAAAATTAAATAGATTTGACATTTTATATCCCTCCAAAATTTTATCTACACTAACTATAAGAATAAATAATGTGAATGTAAAATAACTTGATTTTTGTAAAGGAAATATGCGGGCAGGTGGAGAATAATTAGAGAAGGGGGTAATAAGATGGAAGGAAATATAATAGGCAGGATTTTATTTTATGTTGGAATTGTAGTGATGGTCGTCGGAGTCATTTTAGCATACTCGATGGCGAATGTTACAAACTATGGAGGGCCTGCCGGAAATCGGGAAACTACCATACAATGGCCGATTTTCTTTCATACAGCAATAAGAGCTGTTATAGCTGGTTTGTTGCTTATAGGATTTTCGGAAATCATTAAATTACTGCATTCGATTAATAGCAAAACCGGGCTTGTAAAAGGAACAACGACGAATACGGGTGCAACTGATCATGATAAAGATGAAGAGCAGCCGACGGAATGGAAACTGAGCAAAACCGATGAAGAAAAAATTTACGAAGCATATGCCGATAAAGCTATATTGGAAATTATACCATCGTCCTTTGAAGGTTATTGTATTGTGAAACTGCAGGAATACGACGGTCCATTAGATCCGGTTATTAAAGTGGTAGATATTGGTGGGTTGAGCGTTCAGGAAGTTGCGGGTGCAGTCACTAGAAAGAAAATATTGGATTGGTATAAAGAGCAATATTAAGTAAAATATTTTTTATGAACCATTAATTATGGTAATCTAATAATTGGACACGTTATTTTACATACGAAGGAGAATGAACATGGGTAAGACGTTAATTTTCGGACATAAAAGTCCTGATACAGATACGATTTCCTCAGCATTGGCATACGCTGATTTAAAGGGCGAGCTAGGGAAGGATGCTGAACCGGCAAGACTTGGATCTGTTAGCAAAGAAACACAATTTGCACTAGATTATTTTAGTGTAGAAGCACCGCAATTGATTGAAAAAGTACCTAGCGATGTAGAAGACGTTATTTTAGTTGATCATAACGAATTTCAGCAAAGTGTGGATAACATTGATGAGGTACGAATCGCTGAAGTAATCGATCACCACCGCATTTCTAATTTCGAAACGAAGGAGCCACTCTATTTCCGAGCTGAGCCAGTTGGCTGTACAGCAACCATTTTAAATAAAATGTACAAGGAAAAAGGTGTACCCGTTTCTAAAGAAATTGCAGGGTTATTAGTTTCAGCAATTATTTCTGATTCGCTATTGTTAAAATCACCGACATGCACGCAGGAAGATATCGATGCAGCATACGAATTGGCAGAAATTGCTGGTGTGAATTTGCAAACGTACGGACTTGAATTGTTACAGGCTGGTGCTGATTTAAGTGATAAAACAGTAACGGAATTGTTAACAATGGATGCCAAGGAATTTTCCATGGGTGATGCAAAAGTAGAAATCGCTCAGGTGAACGCCGTAGACACAAGTCAAATTTATGCATTTCAGGATGATATAGAAACAGAAATCGCACAAATCGTTAAAGATAAAGATCTTGATCTATTTTTATTCGTTGTTACGGATATCCTAAACAATGATTCGGAAGTACTTGCACGCGGCGTGGGACAAGCGAAAGTGGAGTCGGGATTTGATGTATTGTTGGATGAGAACAACAGGGCAGTATTAAAAGGTGTTGTGTCACGTAAGAAGCAGATTGTTACAGTGCTTACGGATGAATTTACAAAATAACTTGGAACATAAAAAAGGCTCTTCCCAATTTAATGGAAAGAGCTTTTTTTAATGATGTTACTTAGTTTTTCACAACGTTAGTAGCTTGTGGGCCACGGTTGCCTTCTTCGATATCGAACGTTACGTTTTGACCTTCATCCAACGTTTTGAAACCTTCGCCTTGAATTGCTGAGAAGTGTACGAATACATCGTCTCCACCTTCAACTTCGATGAAACCGAAGCCTTTGTCTGCGTTAAACCATTTTACTGAACCTGTGTTCATGTTAATTCCTCCAAGTGCTTATTTAGCACATTTATTACTATTTCTGTTCTGGCTAACAATTCAAGACGAATAATTACTTAAAAGTTACTATATATCTTGGCAGATAAAAATTTATCTGCATAAGTGCAACGAAGGCCTATGAAAAGCCAAGTTATCTAATATTGCTAACGAACATAAATAATTAACTTTAGTATAACACAAAAAAACAAAAATATATACATTATAAGAAAAAAAGTTTCATAGTGGTTGAAAAAGTTGCGATATAGGGTGTTTAACTGCCTCTAAGGTCAAATGTTTTAAAATCAATTCTGAATTGTTCCAGCTGATCGCTATCTATTTCATAGCCAATCCCCGGCTTATCGGGAATGTTAATCACACCGTTTTTTGCAATAACTTCCGGTTTAATGATGTCTTTTTCAAAGTAAAGCGCGGAACCAGCGGTATCTCCGGGTAAAACGAATTGTGGCAGCGTCGTTAATGCGATATTATGGGCGCGCCCTACCCCGGCTTCCAGCATACCGCCACACCAAACCTTGACGCCTTTTTGCTGACAATGATCATGAATGCGTCTTGCTTCTGTTAGTCCGCCAACACGTCCTATTTTTATATTAATAATTTCACAGCTGCCTGATTCGATTGCTTTTTTCGCATCATCCAACGAATGAATACTTTCATCCAGACATATCGGTGTTTCTATAGCTGCCTGAAGCTTGGCGTGGTCAATGATATCATCATGCGCAAGGGGCTGTTCAATCATCATTAAATGAAAATCATCCAATTGTTTTAATAGATCGATGTCTTCTAATGTATAAGCAGAATTTGCATCTGCCATGATTGGGGTGTCAGGAAAATGCTTTCGGACTACGCGTAGCACTTCGATATCATGGCCTGGTTTGATTTTTAGCTTGATACGTTTATATCCTTCTTGGAGATAATAGTCAATTTTATCGATTAAATCACTTGTCGAGGCTTGGATTCCAATGCTTATACCAACATCGATTTGCTTTTTTTGTCCGCCGAGCGCTTGAGTGAGTGATATATTGTTTCGCTTCGCATATAAATCCCAAATAGCGCCCTCTATTGCGGCTTTTGCCATATTATTTCGTTTAATTACTGCAAAAAGATCCGTCACTTCATCGGGATGGTTAATTTCATTTTCTTGTAAAATTTTAATTAAGAAATCCTCTATCATATGACGCGTTGTTTCTACGGTTTCTTCCGTGTACCAAGGACTCGTAAAGGCAACAGACTCCCCGAAGCCGCTGCTGCCTTTTACATCGATAGCCTCTGTTATAAAAAATTCCTTGTCCTGGATTGTTCCAAAACTTGTTGTAAATGGATTGTTTAATCTCATTTTTAAACGATGCAATTTGATTTGGCTTATTGGTAGACTCACTGTTTAACACTCCTGATTATTTTATTGGAATAAATAGGTGCACTCTGTCTAGTGTACACTATCCATGTAAGCTATAGGTGTTTAATCCAATAGAAAAAGGGAATTTCTATTATAGAGATAATTAGTGATGAAGGGAGTAATTAACATGTCTAAACAATTTGATCTTATTGTAATAGGTACTGGTCCAAGTGGTGGAGATATAGCAAGTAAATGCAGCAATTCTGATTTAAATGTGGCCATTATAGATTCACGTGGCTATGGAGGTACATGCCCGTTACGTGGTTGTAATCCGAAAAAAGTACTCACAAGTGCTACGAATATTATTGATCAGAATGCTCGCATGCAAGGGAATGGACTTGAAACTTCCAGCAAGATAAATTGGCAGGATTTAATAGCGTTTAAGCGCAACTTTACAGAGCCTGTTCCTGAAGCAAAGGAAAAAAGTTTAAAAGACGCCGGCGTAACGACCTTTCATGGAGAAGCACAATTTATAGGTGAAAAGGAAGTGCAGGTCGGAAATGATAATCTAAAGGCAAGTAAAATTATTATTGCAACAGGTGCATCCCCTGTTTCATTACCAATTGAAGGGGAAGAACATCTCACCTATAGTGATGAATTTTTAGAATTGGAAGAGCTACCTGAGCGGATTATTTTTGTCGGTGGTGGCTACATTTCATTTGAATTTGCGCATATTGCAGCAAGGTCAGGAAGTGAGGTCCACATTATTCAACGGGGCGAGCAGCCACTGAAAGGGTTTGATCAAGATCTTGTTAATAAGCTTGTAAAAAAATCAACAGATATTGGCGTTAACGTACATTTGAACGCATCTGTAAAAGAAATCGAAAAAACTGCCGATGGCTACACGGTTAAAGCAGACAAGAACGGTGAAGAAGTAACATGGCAAGGCGATATCGCCGTTCATGGTGGGGGACGCGCACCGGAGATAGATGCTCTTAATTTGGAAAAAGCAAATGTAGCATACGAAAAAGGCGGCATCACTGTTAATGAATTTATGCAAAATACCAGTAACCCAAATATTTATGCAGCAGGGGATGTGGCAAATACAAGTGGATCCCCGTTAACACCTGTTGGGCACTTAGAAGCAGAAATAGTTGCCGAAAATATTTTACAGGGAAATCAGAAAACGGCTGACTATACAGGTGTTCCATCTGTCGTATTTACCACGCCAAAGCTTGCAGCAGCTGGGATGTCTGAGGAAGAGGCTAAGGAATCTTCGCTAAATGTGGATATCAATTATATGGATATTGCGGATTGGTTCACATACAAGCATACGAATGAAAACATTGCTTTGGTGAAAATAATTACAGACAAGGATTCAGACCATATTATAGGCGCACATTTACTAACCGGAAAGGCAGATGAGTTAATCAATTATTTTGCAATGGCCATTCAACTGAAGCTAACAACTGCTGAGCTGAAAAAAGTAACGTATGCATTCCCAACAGCAGTCTCTGATATACCTTCCATGCTGTAGATTGCACGTGTCAGCTGTATTGGTTAATATATAACCAAGTGAAATGTAAATGGAGGTTGACTCATGTGGAATGATTTTAAAGAGTTCGCGTTTAAAGGAAATGTAATGGATTTAGCAGTTGCAGTCATTATTGGTGGAGCTTTTGGTGCAATTGTAACATCACTCGTCGATAATATTATTACACCACTAGTAGGGATATTGCTGGGTGGTGTTGATTTCACCAACTTAATGATTAGGGTTGGTGATGCAGAGATCTTATATGGTAGCTTTATTCAATCGGTTTTTGATTTTGTTGTTATTGCTTTTTCTATTTTCCTATTTATTCGTTTGCTGATGAAATTTAAGCGGAAGGAAGAAGAGGTTGAAGAAGAGCCGGAAGTAGATGTACAGGAAGAGCTGCTAACAGAAATTAGAGATTTGCTGAAAGAGCAGAATAAATTGAACTAAGCGGAGAGGAAAATCGTATATTTTACATAGATTCCTCAAGAAGAAGTAGAAAGAGGAATTGAAAATTGGCTGGGAAAATAAAATGGTATAGCCGTATTAGAAAAGGCATTTATACGAGCAGGAGTGGAGACGATGGCTGAAAAGATCGCATTATCCTTCAGTGGCGGGAAGGATAGTTGTTTAGCATTGTATCGGTTGCAGGAACAAAATATGGAAGTTTCTTGTCTGGTTACCACGGTATGGAAAGAGAAGCAGAAAACAGTTGCACATGATGAAAAGCTAGATCGAATCAAAGCACAGGCAGAAAGTTTTAACATTCCAGAACATTTTATAGAAACGGATTTTGATACGTATACGCACGATTTTGTGGAAACGTTGAAGGAATTAAAGAGACTTTATAATATTGATGCAGTTGCTTTTGGTGATATTTACTTGGAAGGACATCGAGAGTGGGGTGAACAGGTTGCAGAAGCGGCTGGGCTTAAAGCGCTATATCCATTATGGTCCAAGAAAGAAGACGCGCCTGACTTATTGCGGGAATTCGTGTCACTGGATTTTAAGGCGGTAGTCATTAGAGTAGATGATGCAAAACTTCCTAAAGAATGGGTAGGTCGCAAATTAGATGAAGCTTTTATCCAAGATATTAGAGAGCAAGATGTGTGCCCAATGGGGGAATCGGGCGAGTACCATACCACTGTGTTTGATGGGCCGATATTCAGATATCCCCTCCGTAATTAATTGTGAATAGAACATCATTCCTCTCCAAAAGCTATCGATAAAGCAGGAAAGGAGGGGACAATGATGGGTGGAAAACCAAAAGGGCCAAAGCAACAAGAAAAGCCAAACTTACCGAAAAGCCCAGAGCAACCATATGGAGAACCATTAAGCGGATCGCATAAAGTAAAACAGAGAAATCACTCACGCCAGAATAAGGGCGCGGATCACGATATGTAAAGTTGGATCAAGCAAAAGGCAGCTGGTGCTGCCTTTTGTATTGTGAAAAGGTTGCGATGAAAAAGGGGGTGCTGGGGCATTACTAGGATGATCGATTAGATATTTTTTCTGAAATAGGTTTATGTCTTATACAATTTCTGTACATTTTCCATAGGTTAATAGTGAACCTATCATAGGAAAGGGGATTTTAAATGAGACATCACCACGGCCCACATTGTGGATGCCCAAAGAAGATTGTGCATCCGACTAAGCATAATTGTGTAAATCAGTATTCGGAAAGTGTCGTACAACATGTACATCCTTCTCACACGACCGTTATGAATCACCATACTGTGAAAAATCAGCATGTGTACCCACATTCCACATCTATGCAAAATACAACAAACAGTGTAGATGAATACGCAGGGTCCTTTAATGTTCCTGCAGGCCCTGGCAATCAGGTAGCAGGCGCGATGTCACCAGGTAATGGTTATGGACCAGGAGGCCAAGTAGCAGGCGCAATGTCACCCGGCGGTCAACCGCATGGAATGGGAAAATGTAATGATCATAATAGTAATCATGTAGCAGGTGCGCATTCTCAAGGAAACGGATATGGTCACCATGGCATGAATCACTGGAAAAAACCGAATAAATGGTGTTAACTTAAGGATAGGCCGGCATGTATTTTGCCGGTTCTTTTCTTGAATGAGGTGATCTGTACATATGAAAATTTTGACCGTAACAGGGTATAAACCAATGGAATTAAATATATTTAAAGAGGGTGACCCACGGATAGCGTTTATTAAAGCGGCCATTGAAAAAAGATTGATCTATTTTATTGAAGAAGGCTTGGAATGGGTTCTGATTTCCGGTCAGATGGGTGTTGAATTGTGGACTGCCGAAGTTGTGCTGGATTTAAAGGAAACGTATGACGTTAATATTGCCATTTTCCCTCCCTTTGAAAATCAGGAATCCCGCTGGCCTGAAGAACTTCAGGAAAAATACCAAGAACTCACTACCGTCTGTGATTTTTACAAGCCGATTTACCAGGGAGAATACAAAGGCGCATATCAGTTTAAGGCGAAGAACATGTGGCTGGTGGATAAGAGTGACGGCTGTCTCATGCTGATGGATGATGAATTTCCGAGAAGTAATCGGTTTTTTAATGAAGCTGCTAAGAACACGAAAGAGGATTACCCTATATTCACTATTACACCTGCTGATTTGGATGATGCAGTAGAGGAGATGAGGATGGCGGATCCGGATTATTGGAGTTGAAAATAGAAAGCCGTCTTCGCGGAATAGTGCAATAAAATTCGCAGGAATTTTTCCTTTGAACATAGAATAAGTATATAGCTATTGTGGTGGAAGAGACGCAAAAAGGAAAAAGCGCTACTGGAAGCATTTGTTGATGAAATAGTGGCTCGAGGGGGTGATCGTCATGAATGATGGAAAGAAAGATGAATTCGAGATTGATGAGAGGATTCAGTACACTGATCATATGTCTGAAATTATAAAAAAGGCGGAAAGAGAAGGTCATTTTGATGATCTTCCCGGTAAAGGCAAACCTTTAAAACTCAGGAACGATTATATGAATCCCCCAGAGAAGCAACTGTATAAAACATTGAAAGACAATAATTTCTTACCGAGATGGGTGGAGCTTGCAAATGAGATTGATCATTTAAAAGTGGAGCTCCAAACACTTGAAGGAAAAGAGAGACGCAAAAAAATCAAAGAGATTAATAAAAAAATCAAAGCATACAATTATGCATGTCCACCATCATTACAAAAAAATAAGGTAGAAGAATAAAATGGGTAGCGAAAAATCAAAGATCGCCACCCTTATTTTTTCGACAAAATACGGGGCGTGACAGGCACTGTTCGGGGAATGCACGTTCCTAATATAGCAGTTAAGTCCATCACGGCAAAAATATTACAAAAAATTATTTTGACCTCAACTAATAAGTATGCGTACAATAGAATGGATTAACGATCTTTGGGCGGAAAATCCATGACCGTAGCATCTATTAAACTAACAGACATAACAAAATCATACGGGAGACAAGAAGCGGTACATAATCTGAATTTGGAAGTTCCGAAAGGGGAACTATTCGGCTTTTTAGGGCCAAATGGCGCAGGAAAAACAACGACAATTAAAATGATGACGGGTTTACTGGAACCTTCGACTGGGTCAGTTGAAATAGGTGGCGTTAACATTTGGAAGGAGCCCATCAAAGCGAAGAAGCTGATCGCTTATGTTCCTGACCAACCCAATCTATATCCAAAATTAACGGGGTGGGATTATCTCGAATTTATTGCCTCCGTTTTTCGAATTCCACAAGATAGATTTCAAGCAAAAACAGAAGAATTACTACGTGTATTTAGTTTAACAGATCGCGCAAATGAATTAATTGAAAGTTATTCACACGGAATGAAACAAAAAATAGCCATATGCGGGGCGCTGGTCCATGAGCCTGATGTGTTATTTTTGGATGAACCCACCGTCGGACTTGATCCAAAAAGCGCACGAAGCCTGAAAAACTTGCTCAGACAGTTATGTGATAACGGGATGACCGCTTTTGTTTCGACACATATCCTGGAGATCGCTGAACAAATGTGTGACCGTGTTGGCATTATTTTAGATGGAAACATTATTGCGTTAGGAACGATGGATGAACTGAAAACACAAGAGGGAAAAGGAGATCAAAGCCTTGAAGATATCTTCCTGGAGCTAACCGGCGGGGAGGATCAGCAGGATATAATTAGCGAAATATCGAAAGAAGCGCAAGGTGACAGCAAATGATGAAAGTACTTCTGAATAATCAACGTAAACTGCTAATCAATTCGATAAAATCACAAAGCAGATCCAATATCATTAGTTATTTCGTAGCCTTGATTATACTTGGTTTCCTCCTGTTTTTCCTGTCCAGGGGCGTCCTGGCTGTAGGCGAATCGATCACGGAGCCCGTGCTTTTAGGAATTTTAGGATACGGCTTTTTAGTGAGTATCGTTTTCATTGTTTTAATGGGCGTGCCACAAGTATTTAAGAATTTGTATGCCGCAACAGATTTAGGCTTACTTTTCACATTGCCTATCCCAACAAGGTATATTTTCTGGGTGAAATATATACAAAGTTTTATTGGTGTTCCGCTTGTGATTTTCGTGTTTCTTGCTGTTCTGCTAATGGTCTACGGGGTTCTAGCGGAAGCGAGCTTAATTTTTTACCCTGTTTCGCTGCTTGTGCTATTAGCGATAATCGCCATCGGTCTTTCGCTTGCTTATTTAATGAACCTCGTGTTGATTCAGATTATCCCAGCCAGTAAGGTTAATGAGGTATTGATGCCAATCATAAGTCTTGTTGCCGGGCTGTTTGGCTATTTTACGGTGATGATACCGAATATGGCAAATGAGGGATCGATCGTTGATGCACTTTTAGCAGGACTTCCATTATTTCCGGACTGGGTTCCTGTCACATGTGCAAGTGAAGCAATCGTGCATGCCATAAATGGGAGAGCGGACTTTCTGCTTCCGCTGGCCATATTACTTATCCTGGCTGTATTAATGATGCTTTTAACATCCAGCCTTGTTGAAAAAGGCTTCCGCACGGGCTGGATCCGGTTAAGTGAAGGTGGTGGGAAGAAGAAAAAGAAACAAAAGACCACGAAAGTGAAAAGAGGTCAACATACACCACGACATCCTGTTATTGCGGTTGGAAAAAAAGAATGGTTTGCAATTAAGCGTGATATGCGGGAATGGTTCGTCTTTTTACCTCTTGCATTCATTATTATTTTCCCATTGATTGGTTTATTCACTGGTGGAGCAGCACTCAGTGATTTGCAAGGGTTTAATGAAATATCCTGGCCGATCGCACAGCTTGTTTTACTTTTCATTTATGGTATTTTTAATGGACAGTTGGCTGCTTTTTCCATTGGGAGAGAAGGCGTATCTGTTTGGATATTACGGACCCTTCCATTGGCCGGTCGTGATATAGCACTTGGAAAACTCTGGATCAGCTGGCTTCTGCCATTTATTATATTAACAGTACTTGAAGTTATTATCGGAATATTACTTGGTTGGTCAATCACGCAGTTTGTTATCGGGATTGCTGTGAAAGCAGTTATTACGGTTGGGATCAGTGCGATTGGATTATGGCTTGGCACAACCGGGGCGAAATATAACCCGGAAAATCCGCAACAGAAGGTGAAATTTGGAACAGCTATTCTTTTAATGGTTGTGCCCTATCTTTATCTATTCGTTGCTCTAATTCCATTTGTGCTTTTGGTCATTCCCGGTGATGTCGGGGCATTTCTATCAGAGGTAAGCAATGATCTGTCCGGATTTTGGAGTGCATTCGTTGGCGTCTTTGCAACACTTCTATCCTGGAAGGCGAGCTATCCTGCTTTCATGATCATCCTTGGTATTATTGCGATGCTCATTGTTTCATTGGGGATTGCTGCACTGTTAACGCACGTCAGTGGACGTCGGATTGATAAAGGGCTTGATATTGAGATTGTAAGTGAAAGTAATTCAAAAGCTTTGTTTAAAAATAAAAAACCTGGTGGTAGTTTATATAAGAGGAATTTTTAAAGCATTGGACAAACGCAATGCTTTTTTCTTCTTTTCATTTTACTTATCAAAAAGGGAAACTATATGTTTCAATTACCTCTACCATTTCATTAAAGCTGTACTTTTTATTAACCACATTGACAGTAAAATTTGCTTGCTCCGTCTGACTGTTCATTTCAAAATCATACCCGTTATAATACAAAAATTGTGTTAATGACAAAAAAGCTGTACGTTTATTAGCATTGTGAAAAGCCTGGGTTTGGGCAATAGATTCAAAGAGTGCTCCTGCTTTTTCAAAGACTGAATGATAAGCATCTTCACCAAAAACGGATTGACTGGGCCGATGCACAGCTGAATCTAACAATTCAGTTGACTTTATCCCAATTTGCTCTCCAGGACTAAATCTTTCAATGATATATTGGTTAATGGCAGCAACTTCTTTATATGTTAAGTACCGCATTTATCTGTCCACCAATTCGTTTATTGTTTCTTTATGTTTATCCGTATTACGTTCCAACACTTCAAAGAAATCTTCACTTATACCTTCAGGAAGCTCTACCTGTTTACCTTTTTTTAACACAATGTCGCCCTCCTTCACTTCCAATTGAACGTTGTCTCCATAAGAAATTCCTGCTTCTTTTAATAGTTCTTTCGGAAAGGTAATCCCATAGCTGTTGCCGATTTTGGTTACTTTTCGTTCATGTTTACTCATTTTACCAACCTCCAATATATTATAATCGTTATAACGATTATAACATAATCTTAAAACAACGCAATAATTTTTAGAAAAATAGACGGTACAGATGAGCTGATAGGTGGTATAATATTATCAAATATTGCAATTAAGGCACAATTATATAAGGATGATGGGAATGGATTTTTTGATTCGTAAGATGAAAAGGAAAGATATACCGCAAGTGCAGGATGTTGCAAAAGCGAGCTGGAATGCAACATATGAAGGCATTATTCCTGCCCGTATACAGGAAAATTTCTTAAAAGCTGCTTATAGTAACAAGATGATAAAAAAGCGTTTAAAGAACACGCTTATTTATG
Organism: Virgibacillus sp. NKC19-16; assembly: GCF_021560035.1. NCBI lineage: Bacteria > Bacillati > Bacillota > Bacilli > Caryophanales > Bacillaceae > Virgibacillus > Virgibacillus salidurans. The sequence goes on from NZ_CP074373.1 coordinate 1,015,206, forward strand.
TTGCGGAAGTGGATGGAAAAGTGGTGGGCTTTGCCAATTATACTCCCGGTTCCAAAGACGGAAACGTGGAACTTGCTGCGCTTTATTTATTTCCGGCATACCAAGGAAAAGGGATAGGTACTGCTCTGTTACATGAAAGTATGGATCAATTAGGTTCAAGGGAAGTTCATTTAAGCGTTGAAAAAAATAATGAAATCGGTACAACATTCTATAAAGCAAAGGGATTTGAAGTCGTCTCTGAGTTTGATGATGACTTTGATGGTCATATTTTGCGGACAGTGCGTATGGTGTTGAAAGTATAGAGGTGAGTTTTATACCTTTGGGATTTCAATTATGTAAATGTTGATGGGGGGTTATAAAATCCATGGCATTATTTGCAGTGATTTTGATTGTTGTTTTGGCCGTTATTGTGGACGTTTTTTGGCTTGATATCTATAGAAAAAGATGGGGCTGGATGAAAAATTGGTCTAATCTGAATAAGGCTTTGTTTTTCTCGGGATTTATAATAGTTTCAGGCTTGATTTATTTTGGTTTGAGTTAGGGTGTTTCCTCTTTGCCGAAAGAATGATTAAAAAGCGTGGAAGTTTATAGTTTTAACAAAGAAACAGGGAAAGATTGAATCCTGCGTTGTATATGTCGCTGAAAGGAGATAATCAATGAATATTAGAAAAGCTACAAAGAGTGATGCTCAGCATATAGCAAAAGTACATGTAGACAGTTGGCGAACGACATACAAAGGAATTTTGCCAGATGAATTTTTACAAAAGTTGTCCTATGATCAGCGAACGAAATTATGGGAAAGTAATGTGACTGAACAAAACGTGTATGTTGCTGAAAATGAGGAAGGAGAGATAGTTGGATTTTCAACTGGTGGTAAAAAGAAAACCGGAAATTATGATGCGTTTCTTGGCGAGCTGTATGCAATTTATATAATGGAAGAATTTCAAGGAAAAGGAATAGGGAAAATGTTGACGCAACCAGTAATTGAAGATCTTAAGCAATTCGGTATCAATTCCATGATTGTACTGGCTTTAGAAGATAATCCTTCCAAGTATTTTTACGAATCCTTGGGTGCTAGAGAGATAGATTCAATGGAAATTACAATTGCTGGGGTGGATCTTAATGAGTTGGTTTATGGATGGGATGATTTGAGTGAATTCTAGTTTGGTAAGGTGTAAAGCAATTTTATAGTGCTTTATAAAGGTGGAGATGACATTGTTGCATTTTGATAAAATCGACTTAATAAAGGATCGTGATACGGTTATCCGCTTTCGAAGAGATTCCTTTGTTATAAGTTTTGGGGATGATTCAGGTTTAGGAAAAGAATCTGAGTATCTGGATTGGCTGGAAGATAAGATAGCTCATTTTCCAGCTGGATTTGTTTTGGTAAAAGAAAATGATGAACCAATTGGACAGCTTGAACTTTCCATTCGAGAGTATGAAGGAGAAAATATCGGTTATGTTCATTTATATTATCTAACCCCGAAAAAGCGAGGTAGTGGAGTCAGTCGGGAGCTACATCATTATGCAATGCAATTTTTCAAAACAAGAAATGTAAATGAATTTCATTTAAGAGTGGCTACAGGCAATACAAATGCGATTAAATTTTACATAAAGAATGGTATGCAGAAAGTTGGTCCAGAGTTGGATGGGAAGGTTTTTCGTATGAAAGGGATTATAGATATAGGTGTGTGACAGTGAAACTCCCATTTCATTCTATTAGAAGATGAAGAAGAGCTAATCTACCTGAAGGATGGATGTTCAAATTGAAATTTATCGGTTGGATTGGAATAATACATGATATTTTTATAATTGGTTGGATGGTATTCAGTATTAGTTTCAGTATCAGAAACCCGATGTCGTATATAGAATGACAAACAATGGCAGAAGCAGGAATAGAATATTATAGCAACCATCAAGGGCTTATTGGATTGGATCATGGGAGCAAGGCCTTGATTATGCTTGTTTCCATATTGTTTCCAATCGGTCTTTATGTAAGAGAATTATAAGTTACAAAATATTATCGCTGTTATATTTGGCAGTCTAGGATTTGGGTTTTATGCTTTATCCCTAATGCTTCAAGCTGCAACTTTTCAACGGTATTTTTACAATTTGATCCGTATAATTTGTTCCTTCTCTTTCTTTAATAATTAGTTTATGCAATTCTTGCTGCAAGAAATCGGGGTTTTTGCAAAAACTATTTCATCATACAAATCCGGGGCAAAAAACTGCATAAATTCCTTAAACAATTCACTAATTAACTTTTTCCAAAGCCCGTCGTAATAAGGCGGACTCATTGAATACGAGGATTTCTCTTCAAGTACTGTATCCGTTACTATCATTTTACCACATCCATTTTTTTATAATTCAGTTATCTTTATTACAATCGAATAAACGTTCTTTTGCAAATAATCTTAATACTATTTTGTTATTTTGTTGTGTAATGAAATTTATTGCTGTTATAATGGACAGAGGGCGGTCTAGCACTGTATATGCAGGTAACATTTGTTACTTTAAATAGATCAAAATTGGAGATTAAATGCCAGTGGATAACTCGTTTGTATTAAGCACAGAAAGAATAAACTTAAGAAAAATGAACAATAATGACGTGGGAAATTTAATGGAAATTTTCTCAGACCCAGTAGCTATGGAATATTATCCATCCACCAAAGATGAACAGGAGACGAAGAAATGGATTGACTGGACAATAAGCAATTATGCCAACTTTGGCTCTGGCTTGTGGATTGTTGAGGAAAAAGAAACAGGAGAGTTTCTCGGGCAATGTGGGATTGTTCTGCAAAAAGTCGATGGTGTGGTCGAAATGGAGATCGGATATTTATTTGCAAGGCGTGTGTGGGGAAATGGGTACGCTACTGAGGCAGCATTAGCTTGTAAAAAATATGGATTTGAAGAACTGGGATTGACAAGGATGATTTCCTTAATCGATATAAATAATGTTCCATCGATTAAAGTGGCGGAACGGATAGGGATGAAATGGGAAAAGCGTATTAATAAATGGGGCAAGGATATAGATGTTTATTCCGTTTCTTTGTGATGATGCGTTGAAAGGAGTTGTCAACTACCCACCACTTATCGACCTTTTTGGTCCGATTGAAGTGGGGCTTGAAAGAGCCTTTAGTTGTCTAGCCTTAGTCTTCATTGACTACGTTGGTTTGGTTACCACACCCTCGGATGATACCCTAGTCCGTTGCTCTGTGCAGGCGCTGTAATAGTTCTAAATGGGTAGGAACGGTCAACCTGACTTTGGCTTATATAAGCAAAGCCATACCAACATTGGCGAAGGGTAACCACTCTGAGAGGAGGAACACTCTATGTTAGTGTTCGTTATCAACAAGCATGGTAAACCTTTGATGCCATGTAAACCAAGAAAAGCTCGAGTTTTACTAAAAGAAAAGAAAGCAAAGATTGTATCTCATAACCCTTTTACGATTCAATTACTGTATGGAAGCAGTGGATATACACAAGAAGTGAATATCGGGGTAGATCTGGGAGCAAAACATGTTGGCATCGCTATCACGAGTGACGACAAGGTACTAGCTAAGGGAGAAGTAGAACTGCGTCAGGATGTCAAAGCTGCCATTGATACCAGAAGAACCTACAGACACTCCAGAAGAAACCGGAAAACACGTTATCGCAAACCGCGCTTTCAAAACCGCAACCGGGAGAAAGGATGGTTGCCGCCGAGTATCCAGAGCCGGGTGGAAAATACCTTCTTTTGGATCGACAAGTTTTACGATCTTGTGCCTAATCCTGCGTTAACCATAGAGGTTGGCAAATTCGATGTGCAAAAGATGATCGACCCGGATATTGCCGGGGTTGCCTACCAACAGGGTCAGGCATATGGGTATCATGATGTGCGTTACTTTGTATTCGCAAGGGATAACTATACATGTCACGTGTGCAAACAGAAAGGCAAAATTTTGAACACTCATCACCTCCTATACCGTTCACACGGAGGTTCCAACCGGGCAGATAACCTGGTTACCGTCTGTACGGACTGTCACACACATGAGAATCATAAAAACGGAAACATTCTTTGGAAGTGGATGATCGAAGGAAAAAGATTGCCACAATACAAAGAAGGTCCGTTCATGAATAGCTTTCGCAGGAGGGTATTTTTCAAGTATCCACACGCAGCAATCACCTATGGATCAGTAACTACGCCGAAACGTAAAGAACTGGGATTGGAAAAAAGCCATATGAATGATGCGATTGCGATTAGTGGTATTCCATTCATCAAAGAAAACACCAGAGACACTTTCAACATCAAGCAATTTCGGAAAAAGAAACGTTCCCTGCATGAAGCGACGGCTAGGAAGGGGCGTAAAACGAAAAACACGATGAGTAAACGAAATGAAAAGAACAAGAAATACCTCAAGGGATTTTACTTGAATGACAAAGTTAGAGTATATGAATCAACCGGCTATATTACAGGGTTTACAGGGACAAGTGGGGCATACGTCAAGACCATTGATGGGGATTATATCACCATGCCCAATAAAAATTATAAACAGTTTGGTCTCAAAAGCTTGAAACGAATTAGCCATAATAACAATTGGCAGTTTGAAAAGAAGGTATTTAACTGAGGCTAACCGAAATTCATCTCCCACCTAGTCCTTGGGCTATCGCCTTTCATATTCCTTGAGGTGGGAGACTTCTTTTGGAGAGCTGTTAAAATTCTAGAATCATACGCGGGTGCAGATCGATTAGAGAAAAAAATAAACAAGTTTATCGAAGAGGAGCAAGTAAATGTAATAAAGGTACAACTCTCTGCAGGGCTTTTTAGTGTGATGGCATTAATCGAGTATGAAGACAACTATGGAAGTTAATTCAATGCACAGAGAGGCTGAACAGAATGAATGGAGCAACTATAATGCAGAAATTCGGCTTTTATACGGAAGAAGAGCCGATTAGTATTTATCCTTTTTCACCTGTATACCATGTTATGCTTGAAAAAGGTGATGTAATTGTTAAGAAAACACAACGGCCAATTGAGCGAGCATATCGTTTGATCGAATATACAACCTTCTTAAGCGATAATGGAATCAAAGTAGTAACTCCTGTGAATTTGAATAGGCATAACCCGCAAACCATTGATGGAGAAACATACGTTGTTTATCCTTATATTGAAGGTTCTACATATACGGGGAAAGATAACGAAATTTATGAGGCTGGCAAGTTTTTCGGGAGAATTCACAGTCATTCACCCAAAGAAAATGTATATCAATTGGAAGAATATGATGTCTATGACTTTACCGTTGAAGAAGTGGAAGAGAGCATGCAAAATATAGAAAGGAATGCAGCAAAGTATGAATTTGTATTGGATAGTGTACAGCACAAAGAGAAGTTAATCCAAATCGTATCCCAGCAGGAAGAATTACAAAATAGCAACTTGCCGAATGTCGTAACACCGTATGATTTTAAGGCTAATAATTTAATTTACACACCAGAACCTTATTTAATAGACCCGGATAATGCTGGATGGATTCCGAGGATTTTTGATTTAGCATTGGCCTTGCTTTTGTTTCATAACGAGTTGTCGACTGCACCTGATACAATATTCACCCCTGAGCAATGGAAGCTTTTCTTGTCTGGCTACAATAAGTCGGTTCATTTAACTGATTTAGAACATTCGTACTGGCAAAAGACGATAGAGCATGTCTTTTTAGATGAAGTGATGTGGCTATTGGAGGAAGCTAATGAGGACTGGTCTGATCCATCACAGCGGATGTTATTTGAGAGTTTACTTCGGGTATTGATGGATGCTTCAGATTATGGGATTGAATGAAAAATTTGATATAAGGACGGGCTGGAATCTATGCCATTTTTATTTTTACTAGTGCTTCTGGCTATTTTCTTCGTTTTAATGTACATTGTTGTAAAATTAGCAAGAAGATTGCTAGGTATCGAAAAAGTAGGGGAATCAGGAAAATATATAAATGCGTATCACAAATGGGGAAATGCGCTAATTGTAATAGGATTGGTTATATCTCTTATTTTCTTGTTCAATTCGTCAAGTATTGGGATCCCATTAGTGTTATTTTTTGTTGTCGTTTCTCATGCCTTTGATTCATTTATGATGTGGAAGTATCTACATTCAAGAGAATATATTATTAAGATAATAAAAGGCTTTTTCTTGGTGTTGGGCATAACTTTAATTGTGTTGTATATAGATACATTTTAACCTTTTAGAATAATCAAGGGGGTCTTCACATGCCAATTTTCCAGAATTGCGAGCATAAATGGAGTTGGAAGCAAACATGTAAAAGATATTTCACATTAGATACTGGAATGACCTGTCCGTATTGCGCGGAGAAGCAATATGTTACTTCACGTACAAGAAAAAAATCCAATATGTTACTCTTTATAGCACCTTGCTTAATGCTTATTAACGTCTTCATCGGTCCTTCACTTGTTATTTTATTATGTTGTTAGTTTCTATTCCGTTGGTGGCTGGGCTTTATCCCTTTTTGATAGAACTTACCAGTAAAGAAGAACTTCCATGGTAGGGCTTGGCTTACTGGATGTCAAAAGTGAAGAATTGTTACAAGTTTATGGAGGAAAAATCATGTTAAGAGTCCTACTGGAATTATTACGCATCATTTTTATATTTTTACTATTAGGCGGTCTACTATGGATTCTAATTGGTAATTTCTATCAATTTGATGATGTAGAAAATTATCAATGGTTTCCGGTTGTTGGCATTTACATTTTGCTTTTTGTGTTATACCGTAATAGATTGCAATTTTCTGGATGGTATGTTGGAAAAGGCAGAATGAAACTGTCAGCGAAAGTATCTAAGATGTTAATTGGAATAGCCGTCTTATTCTTGGTTGTCCCGTTTGTTATTCACGCTATTAATCTAAATTTATAAATAAAGAGAGGAGAATGTTATATGCTAAATAAAGCAAGGGAACTGATCGAAAATGAGGAATTTGAAAAGGCCCAGGAAATTTTACTTCCTATATTAAATAGTAATCCCGACAATGCAGAAGGTAATCATTACTTCGCTGAAACATTTGACAGGCAGGGTTTGGAAAGCGAAGCCATTCCATATTACGAAAATGCGCTTGCGAATAATATTGAAGGTGAACTTCGTGAAGCGGCTTATGTGCAACTGGGGAGCAGCTATAGATGTATTGGTGAATACGAGAAGGCAGAGGAAATTTTATCAAAAGGATTAGAGGAGTTCCCTGATAATTCGGCTATAAAAGCTTTTTTAGCCATGGTAATGTACAATTTGGGTAAGGAAAAAGCTGCTGTAACGATACTTTTGCAAACGCTTGCCGGATCATCGGATGATCCTTGGTTGAAAAATTATGAAAGAGCAATTAAATTTTATGCAGAAAAGTTGGATGAAACTTGGTAACACTAACTGCATTCAATTCCTGTTGTTTAAAATTTTCTATTTCATGGTAATATAAACATAGGAAAGTACAACCTAGTGCAATGGAGGAGACAACGATGGGTAAATTGCTAAGAAAAATTATAAAATATGGACCAATAATATATCCTTTTATAAGGAAGTTTTTGAATAAGCAGAAACAGAAGAAGAATAATAATCGATAGTAGAACGGGCTGGTGAATGATAACCAGCTTTTTCTTTTCAATAGGAGTGACTTCATGATAACCATTCAAAAAGCAACACCAGAGCATGCGGAGGGCATTGCAAGCGTTTGTATTGATAGTTACTGGGCGACTTACGATGAACTGCTTTCAAGTGAATACATAAACAGGATGATAAAAGAATTTTACACCCATGAAAGAATTATAAAGGAAGTTACAACAACCAGCAGACAATGGAATGGGTGGATTGTTGCTGTTGATGACGGGGAAGTTGTTGGTGCAGGTGCGGGCGGCATGATCAGTGAAAATCACGGAGAACTGTTTGTATTGTATTTGGATCCTGAGCGCAGAAAAGAGGGGATAGGGACCATGCTCCTTGACGCTGTTACTGAGGAATTAATGAAACACGGTGCCAAAGAGCAGTGGGTGAATGTGACAAAAGCGAATGATAAAGGAATCCCTTTTTATGAGGAGAAGGGGTTTCATTTTATCCATGAACAGGATGAATACGGCATTGTTGAAGGTGAGGATTTTAAGGCGCTGAGGTATCATAGGGTTCTTTAAGGGGTGCATCGTAGTGAAGGTACAGGGGATAAATCATCTACTTTTTTCTGTTTCAGATTTAGAAAAGTCGATTCACTTTTATCGAGATGTTTTTGATGCAAAACTTTTAGTGAAAGGGAAGACCACTGCTTATTTTGATCTTAATGGCTTGTGGCTTGCTTTGAATGAAGAAAGGGATATTCCACGCAATGAAATCTATCAGTCTTATACACATCTAGCATTTTCCATCGAAGAAAAATATTTTGATGCTATATATGAAAAACTAGTACGACTAAACGTGGCAATTTTATCAGGTCGACCAAGGGATGAGCGTGATAAAAAGTCGATTTATTTTACCGATCCGGATGGCCATAAATTTGAATTTCATACTGGAACATTCCAAGATCGGATTGATTATTATAAGGCGGAAAAGCCACATATGGAATTTTTTGATTGATACCTGGATAGATAGAGTGAAGAAAGACTTATCCATTAAAACTTGGAGATTGTGTAACTAAGTTACCGTTGAGCTAGCAAAGTGGTGCGAAAACGCTTCCTTAAGATTATGTTCTTGAGGAAGCGTTTTTTATTAAAAAAGGAAGAGGATATAAAAGCAAAAAGAGAATTGATTTGACACGATTCGACAAATTACGGGGCGTGCCAGGCACTGCATGGAGTTAAAAAGCATTTCGGAGTTATCTCTATTATATGGATGGAATAAGCTTTATATATAGCTTGAGGGTTATTAAAGACGTGATTATTCCGTAAAATGCCTTAAAAATCTATTTTCTTAAAATTTAAATCTTTGGTATTATTAGATTGATAGTTGAATTAGATGAATGGTTTGATGAATCAGCACTTTTTAACAACTTAAGGGGGTAATTGCAGTGAAAATAGGTAAATGGAGAGTACAGGTTACTATATTATTAACACTAGCGCTTATATTTGTTCTGGCAGCTTGTGGGACTGGCAGTAATGCCGGTGGTGATAATGCAGAAGGAAGCGATGGAGAAGAAAGCGAATTAGAAGATACATATACCGTCGTATCAGATAACGCCTTTGTGCCTTTTGAATTTATGGAAGATGGAGAACTTGTTGGGTTTGATATCGATCTCATTAATGCCATTGCTGACGAGGCGGGATTCGAAATTGAGATAGAAACTACCAATTTTGACGGTATCATTCCAGGATTACAGACGGGTCAATTTGATATTGCTATTGCAGGCATTGGTATAACGGAGGACAGAAAAGAAGTAATTGATTACAGTGATCCATACTTTGAATCCGGTTTGGCGATCGGAGTACCTGCAGACAATGAAGATATTCAAGGTATTGAAGACTTGGAAGGAAAGACAATTGCAACCCGTCTAGGTTCAACAAGCTCCGCCTACATTGATGAGAACATTGAGGGAGCAGAAGCCAATGAATATGAACAATTGGATCAGGCGTATTTGTCAGTAGAAAATGGTAGTTCAGATGCTGTTCTATATGATGATCCAAACGTCCGGTACTATATTCAAACATCAGAAGAGGATAACTTAAAAATGGTTGGTGATCTGTATCAAGCGGAGGATTATGGTATTGCTATTACTCAAGGCAATCCAGAATTAGTAGAAGCTATCAACGAAGCTTTAGCAACATTGCGTGAAGACGGAACATACGATGAACTTTATGAAAAATGGTTTGGATCTGCAGAATAAATCGTACAAATACAGCTATATACAACAACTAGAGGTATCCTTCATCTAAAATAACGAACAAGCTAAGGCTTATCTCCAAATTTATAGGTAAGCCTTAGCTTTATTTTCAATAAGAGGTGAGAAATCATGGGAAATTTTAATTGGGCAGGTGTAATTGATTTTCTGCCACAATTAGGAACGGGTCTGTACTACACACTGTTAATATCAGTTGTCGGACTAATAATCGGCTTTATTTTAGGAGCTATTTTTGGACTTGGCCGGATTTCCAATAATAAGATTGTTTACGGTATAGCTAGTGTATATATTGAAGTAGTGCGGGGCACCCCTGTACTGGTACAAGCAATTTGGATATTCTTTGCTCTACCGTTAATTACTCAATATAATATGGAATCCGTTACTGCAGGTATCGTAGTGATTGCGATGAACTCGGGAGCTTACATTGCTGAAATTGTACGTGGTGCAGTACAGTCTGTTGATAAAGGGCAGATGGAAGCGGGGCGTTCGCTTGGTTTGGATCAGCGGCAGACGATGCGTCATATCATTTGGCCGCAAGCATTTAAACGGATGATTCCGCCACTGGGGAACCAGTTTATTATAAGTATAAAAGACACCTCGCTGTTATCTGTCATTCTTGTTCCGGAGCTTATGTTCCAGGGAAGAAACATAGCAGCAAATCATTTTAACGCAGTTGAAATTTACACAGCAGTGGCCGTATTTTATCTTGCTATTACATTAACCTTATCCCTTGTCTTAAGGGTTGTAGAAAGAAGGTTGGATATCCAGTGATTAAAGTACAGAATTTATACAAAAAATTTGGAAACAACGAAGTGTTGAAAGATATTAATTGCCAGATTGAGCCATCGGAAGTTGTTTGTGTAATCGGCCCAAGTGGATCCGGAAAAAGTACGTTTCTTCGTTGTTTAAATATGCTGGAAACGATTACGAGTGGAGACGTGATTGTAGACGGAGAGAATTTAAGAGATCCCCAAACCAATATAAATATGATCCGCGCAGAGGTAGGTATGGTGTTTCAGCAGTTCAACTTATTTCCGCATAAAAAAGTAATTGAAAATATTATGCTCGCTCCACAAAAGGTTCGTAAATTAAGTAGTGAAGAAGCACGTGAACGTGGAGAAAAACTGCTCGAAAAAGTCGGCTTGGCTGATAAAGCTGATCAATACCCTAACCAGCTTTCAGGAGGACAGCAACAGCGTGTTGCTATTGCACGAGCGCTTGCCATGGAGCCTAAAATGATGCTGTTTGACGAACCAACCTCAGCTTTGGATCCTGAACTGATTGGGGAGGTACTTGAAGTAATGAAACAGCTAGCAAACGAAGGGATGACAATGTTTGTCGTAACACATGAAATGGGCTTTGCCAGGGAAGTAGGCGACCGTGTCCTGTTTATGGATGAGGGAACTATTGTTGAAGAAGGAAAACCGGAACAATTATTTACAAATCCACAATCAGAACGAACAAAAGAATTTTTAAATAAGATTTTATAAATCCTAGATATCACTCATGTAAAAGGGAAGTGTACACCCAAACGTTTTCCTTTTACATGGAACACGATTCGACAAAATCCGAGGCGTGCGTACCCCTTTATGTTAGCCAGTTGAATGAAAGGCATGAAGCTCATTAAAAGAAGGGATATTCCTATTACCACTAGCAGACGATATGAAAAACGAACCTTAACGTCAACCTTGTTTTTTCGTGTATATGAAAACTTATCTGCTACCTATGAAATCACGTCCATATTTATAAAACATCCTTCTTCCATTCTATAAATTCGTGTGTTATTATATCCTATTGTACCCGACGCAATAATCATAACTATGGATGATTTTTACCCTATAGAGAATGCTGATAATAGTGTCGGTAAAACAGATCTTTATCATGAAGAAAGAAGGAAAAATTAAAATGGCTACAAACGAAACCCCACAATCAGCTGGGTCTACGATCAACAGAGTACCACTCATGCTTGTATTAATTTCAGGTGCTTTTGTTGCTATTTTGAATCAGACCCTTTTAGGTACGGCGCTGCCTCATATTATGGCTGATTTGAATTTGGACGCAAACACTGCCCAATGGCTTCAGTCTGTTTTTATGCTTGTTAACGGAATTATGATCCCCGTCACAGCTTTTTTGATTGAACGTTTCACAACAAGGGGACTCTTTCTCACGGCGATGGGTCTTTTCGGTGTGGGTACATTGGTTTGTGCTATTGCTCCAGGGTTTTCAGTATTAATGGCAGGAAGAGTTCTTCAAGCTTCTGGCGCAGGGATTATTATGCCCCTGATGCAGACGATCATGTTTCTCGTCTTTCCTATTGAAAAGCGGGGAACAGCGATGGGACTATTTGGCTTAGTAATCGCATTTGCTCCAGCTATAGGCCCAACTCTTTCAGGGTGGCTTGTGGAGCATTTTCCATGGAGAAGCTTATTTTATGTGATTATGCCAATCGTTATCATTGACGTAATTGTTGCTTATTTCATACTCAAAAATGTTACAAAACGGACCTTTCCAAAAGTTGACGTCTTATCGATTATCCTTTCCAGTTTTGGGTTTGGTGGTATATTATACGCATTCAGTACCGCTGGTAATAGTGGATGGGCCAGCTGGCAAGTTTCTATCTCCATGATTGTTGGAGCCATTACTCTTACTTGGTTTATATTGAGGCAGTTGAAATTAAAACAACCAATACTTGAATTTAGGATATTTAAATATAAAGTATTCACTTTAACAACAGCGCTTGGTATGATTGTATTTATGGCCATGATCGGAGCAGCGGTTGTACTACCGTTACTTATGCAAAATATGCTCGGATTTACAGCAATGGAGTCAGGGCTGGCATTGATGCCGGGTGCGATTGTAATGGGACTTATGAATCCTATTACAGGGAGACTCTTTGATAAATTCGGTGCCAGGTGGCTGTCGATTATTGGGCTATCCATCCTAACCGTAACAACATTCATGTTTACGAATTTATCTGAGCAGACTACATTTAATTATATTGCGATAGTCAATGCTGTAAGGATGCTCGGGGTGGCTATGGTTATGATGCCGGTAACTACAGCAGGATTAAATCAGCTACCGGAAAGCTTAATACCACACGGGACAGCGATGAATAATACGATGCGCCAAGTCGCAGGTGCAGTTGGAACGGCCTTGCTTGTAACGGTCATGACAACAGGCGCGATACCGGATGAGGGCCTGAACGGGATGATACATGGTGTGAACGTCTCCTTTATTGTTGCAGGGATTACCGCTATTATTGGTCTCGTGTTATCCTTCTTTATTAAATACACCCGCCCTGGAGCGGATGATTCCACACAGATAAAATCAAGGTGGAGCAGATAAGAGTCGAAAAAAACGATCACTAATAAAGTGATCGTTTTTAACATTATTCGACAAAATACGGGGCGTGACAGGCACTGTTCGGTTTTTAGCTTGTAGCCCAGTGTCCAACGGTGGAAAGAACAGAGCTCTGAGGGAAATATTCTTTGAAAATGTTATAGTACAACAGTTCCTGTTTGGAACGAACCCAATCATTTTCCGAATTTGCCTCTTCTAGTTCTTGATCGCTATATTGACTTTCAGCATAACTCTCCAGAATATTAAGAGCTCCGCTTCCCTCGGAAAATTCTGCTTTATCTCTCCAGATAATATTGTCTTCTAACCTTCCGTCATAAGCGTTGCGTAAGATCCATTTCTCCACCTTGCCATCCTTTAGTTTCAAGTCTGCCGGGATCTTCAAAGCATAATCAATCACTTCTAAATCAAGAAACGGTACACGAAGTTCCACAGAGTGAGCCATACTCATCCGGTCTGATCTTTGTAAGCTAATGTTGTGTAGGGTGTTAATGATGCGAACCAATTCTTCATTTAATTTCTGTGTGTTTTTTATCCCTTTCAGGTAGCTATAGCCGGAAAATAATTCATCGGCTCCTTCTCCTGACAGAATTACTTTCACATGTTCAGCTGCTAATTTTGATACGAAAAAGCTTGGAATAGCACTGCGGACAAGCGAAGAATCGTAGGACTCGAGGTGATAAATTACTTCGGGCAAATGGTCAATTAATTCTTGCTCCGTAAAAATGTATTCATAGTGATCAGTTCCGATTTCTTCAGCCACTTCACGTGCTCGAATCACATCTTCACTATTTTCACTGCCTACGCAAAATGATTTCATTGGTTGATTCATTTTGCTTTGTTCTTGAGCAAGCAAGGCAATCAAACTACTATCAAGCCCACCGCTTAGCAATAGACCAACTTCAACATCCGCTATCAAACTTTTCTGCACTGCACGGTCCAGTTGATCACGAATGCCGCCCATTATTTCTGATACTTTATTTTCAGAAAAAAGATGTTCAGCATCAGGCTGATGGATATGCCGATAAGCGATAAATCCTTCCTCAGGGGTATAATAATGCCCAGGAGGAAATTCATGTACATCCTCGGTTACAAGGTATAAGGTTTTTAATTCAGAGGCAAATACCATATTCCCCTCTTTATCATTACCGTAGTATAATGGCTTGATGCCCAGTGTATCTCTGGCAGCCATGAATGTATTCTGTTCTGTGTCTACAATCACGAATGCAAACATGCCATCTAAATGTTTGACCGCTTGAGCGCCTTGTGCCTCATACAACTTCAATAGGACTTCACTATCTGATTTTGTTAAAAATGTAGTTGCTTCACGAAGTTGTTTTTTCAAATCTTGGTAGTTGAAAATCTCTCCATCTACGACAATCCACTTTGTCTTATTTTCATTTGAAATAGGTTGTTTCCTCTCATTCACGCCTACAATAGACAGCTGTTGGTGTCCTAAATGAAAGGAATCTAATAATGTATCGCCACCTTTATCAGGACCACGATGTTTCATCGAGTGTAAAACGTGGTTCATTTTTTCATCATCAATACTTCCAGTCATAGCAAATATGCCACTCATGGTAAAAGTCACCTCTTCATTTATTTTTTATCCTTATTTTCACTGAATTTTTGGTATATAAGTATAAATAGGGACAATGATGTCACTATCGAATCTGCATACCAAATTAGTATAGGCGAAAAGACTATTTAATTCAATCAATCACGATTCGCTTTGCAGATTATACTATTTCAAAAATCAATATATTTATTGAAAAAACGACGTTTATCTTCAAATTCCTACAGTTTATACACTTAAAACTGTATAAACTTTATTTGTAAAATGAATGAAACATTGATACTATTAAAAAGTTAACTGCTTTTTGATGCCTCTCCACAATTAATTAGATAGAAATGACGTTTAGTTAAAAATTGAAAATGGAGGTGTTTGCGATTATTGATTTTCTTAGTTATTTCTCTGCTAACTACAATCAGGTACTTGAGTACACAGTAGAGCATATTCAGTTAGTTGGTCTTGCAATTCTTATTTCTATTTTGATAGGGGTACCACTCGGTATCTATTTAACTACCAACGAAGATTTAGCTGAAACCGTACTTCAAATTACATCGATAATCATGACCATACCTAGTATTGCTCTATTTGGTATCATGATTCCAATCCTATCGATAATTGGGCAAGGTATTGGATTTGTACCAGCGTTAATAGCACTTGTCCTATACTCGCAATTACCGATTGTTCGTAATACATACACTGGCATTAATGATGTGGATCCGAACATCCGTGATGCGGCAAAAGGCATCGGCATGACCACCGTACAAAGATTGTTAAAAGTAGAAATCCCAAATGCAATGCCACTTATTATGGCTGGGGTTAGAACGGCAACAGTCTTAAATATTGGCATTGGTGCGATTGCGGCATACATTGGCGCAGGGGGGCTTGGATCTTTAATCAACCAAGGTATCTCCAGATCTAATAATACAATGGTACTTGTCGGGGCAGTAGTTGTATCGGTTTTAGCGATTATCGTCGATCTATTATTAAAGTATATCCAAAAGAAATTTACCCCAAAAGGGAATTAGTTAAAGACAGGTGATAAGGTGATAGAATTTAAGAATGTTTCTAAAAGCTATAAAGGAGAAGTCAAAGCAGTAGATGATGTGAGTTTTAATGTAGAAAATGGAGAATTCGTTATCTTAATTGGTCCTTCAGGATGCGGAAAAACGACATTACTACGGATGGTAAATCAATTAGAGGGTATTACTGAAGGCGAAATTAATCTCAATAATCAGCGTGTACAAGATTTAAATGAAATTGAGATGCGTCGTAAGATTGGCTATGTTATTCAAAGTAATGGTTTGTTTCCCAATATGACAATTGAAAAAAATGTAATGATTGTTCCCGATTTATTGGGATGGGACAGGAAAAAGAAACATGATCGGTTTAATTATTTAATGGATCTCATTGGAATGAATCCGGATGAGTTTCGGAAGAGATATCCACATGAACTATCGGGTGGCCAACAACAAAGAATTGGGGTAGTTCGTGCGCTTGCTGCAGACCCGCCTGTTATGTTAATGGACGAGCCATTTGGAGCGCTTGATCCGATCATGCGTAATAAATTACAAGAAGAATTCTTGCAAATTCAAAGAGAAGTGAATAAGACAATTCTGTTTGTAAGTCATGATATCGATGAGGCAGTAAAAATGGGAGATAAAATTGCCTTGCTTCGTGATGGCAGAGTTATGCAATTTGACCGTCCAGCGGAGATATTAAATCATCCTAAAAATGATTTTGTTTCACAATTTGTTGGTCAGGATCGTGTGCTGAAAAGTACAAGCTTATATACTGTAAAGCAATTGTATGAAAGCTTACCTTTAAATCCATATGATGAATCGACTGGTATAAAAACGGTTAGTGAAAACACGTCAATTAGAATTGTAATTTCTATGTTGCTAAATCAGGAAGCAGATCAGTTAGTTGTTGAAGATGAACAAGGGAACAGAAAGGGAAGTTTGACGCTCGATCTCATCGAAAAGTTTCTTCATGCGGAAGTGAGAGGAACTTCAAATTGATAGGAGGGCGACAGTATGACTAAAAATAAATTAATCAGTTTAATTGTTAAGATAGTATTTTGGGTTCTCCTCATCGTATTCTTCTCATGGACGATTATGAATGATATGTTTAGTCCTATTTATGAAAACCCGGGGGAGTTCTCTAAGTTATTAGGGGAGCATATTCTGATTGTGTTAATATCCGGTTCACTTGCCATCCTTACTTCTATACCACTTGGTATATTACTTACCAGACCTAAATTTCGAAAAGCTGAATTTTTGGTGGTGAATTTTGCAAACCTTGGACAAACCGTTCCAAGTCTAGCAATCCTTGCCTTAGCTATGGGTTTTCTTGGAATAGGAATGAATGCGGCAATTGTAGCACTATATGTATATTCACTACTTCCAATCTTACAAAATACAATAGCCGGAATTAATTCAGTGGATAATGATAAAAAGGATGCAGCTCGAGGAATGGGGCTTACGAATACACAAATCCTTTGGAAGATTGAGCTGCCTAATGCGGCTTATTCCATTATCGCTGGTGTTCGTACAGCAATTGTTATGAATATCGGTACAGCAGCACTTGCCTATCTCATAGGAGGTGGTGGCTTTGGAGTATGGATTTTCACAGGAATTCAACTCTTTGACAATGCCTATTTGATCTCAGGAGCAGTGCCAGTGTCCATTCTTGCAATCCTGGTAGACTATTTTTTCAGAGGGATGCAACATGCATTAGTTCCAAAAGGATTACGATTAGCTAGACAGTCAGTTAAATCATAAGGGGGAATATATAATGAAGAAAATACTTTTTTTATGTATAACATTTGTATTGATCGTTGTTTTAGCTGCTTGTGGTGGAAACGACAAAGAAATAACAGTAGGATCTAAGACATTCACAGAGCAATATCTATTCGCTAAAATGTCTTCACTCCTATTAGAGGAAGAAGGATTCACAGTAAATGAAACCACTGACCTCGGGAGTACAGCACTAAGACAAGCTTTAGAAAATAACCAAGTTGATCTCACATGGGACTATGTTGGAACTGGACTGGTCACGTATTTAGGTGAAGATCCGATGGTTGATCCTCAGGAAGCATTTGATCGATTAAATGAAATTGATCAAGCAGAAAATGACATTGTCTGGACAAATTTAAATGAAGTTGATAATACGTATACATTAATGATGCGCGAAGACCATGCTACGGAATTAGGAATTAGTACCATAAGTGATCTGGCGGATTATATCAATAATAACCCAGGCGAGCTTTCAATGGCTACAAACGCAGAGTTTGCTAATCGTGAAGATGGCCTGCCAGGTGTAGAAGAGGCCTATGGGTTTGAATTTGCAAATGAAAATGTGAGAGAAATGGAAACAGGACTTACCTATAATGCATTACGAGACGGGGAGGTAGATGTGGCTGTTGGTTTTGCTACTGATGGTCGTATCGATGCATTTGGCTTCGTTAATTTAGAGGATGACCTACCATTCTTCCCTTCATATAATGCAGCAGCTGCAATGACAGCTGAAACATATGAAGAATATCCGGAAATAGAGGAAATCTTTGCACCATTAGATGATTTGTTGACAAGTGAAGTAATGCGAGGTTTAAATTATGAAGTTGACATTGAAGAAAGAAGTGTAGATGAAGTAGCGCGCGAATTTTTAGTAGAAAATGGTTTAATTGAGGAATAATTAAAAAGGATAGTGTCCGTTATGTGGGCACTGTCTTTTTTATTTTGTATAGGGGCTCCTAAGCTTCTCCAACTATTATACTTACTTTTTGACAGTTTCCCTTACCTATGATACATTTACATTTAATTAAAGATAACTTAATTAAGTTTAAAATAGTCAACTAACTGCAAAATGAATTGGAGGAATCTAAATGAACGAACTAAAAGGAATACACCATGTCACAGCTATTACAAGCAGTGCGGAAAAGAATTATGAGTTTTTCACTTATGTACTTGGCATGCGATTAGTGAAGAAAACAGTGAATCAGGATGATATTCAGACATATCATTTATTTTTTGCGGATGATGCAGGTAATCCGGGTACAGATATGACGTTTTTTGACTTTCCTGGCATTCCAAAAGGCCAGCATGGAACAAATGAAATTTATAAGTCTTCTTTCCGTGTACCGAGCGACGGAGCACTGGATTATTGGGTGAAGCG
Source organism: Virgibacillus sp. NKC19-16 (assembly GCF_021560035.1). Classification (NCBI taxonomy): domain Bacteria; kingdom Bacillati; phylum Bacillota; class Bacilli; order Caryophanales; family Bacillaceae; genus Virgibacillus; species Virgibacillus salidurans. Next base: position 1,034,154 of record NZ_CP074373.1, read on the forward strand.
TTTTGACCGTTTGGAAGTAAAACATACCGGGATTAAAAAACAATTTGGTACGAAGACACTTTCCTTTGTGGATTTTGATGACCAGCAGTATCAATTAATATCAGATGAAAACAATGAAGGTGTTGCAGCAGGGATTCCTTGGCAAGATGGTCCGATACCATTAGAATATGCGATCACAGGACTGGGGCCGATTTTTGTCCTTGTTGCTAACTTTGATTATTTTAAAGAAGTGATGGAGAAAGTACTATTATTTAAGGAAATAGATAAAGAAGGCTCTTTCCATTTATTTGAAGTTGGTGAGGGAGGAAATGGTGCGCGCGTCGTTGTCGAATATAATACAGTTCTTCCTCAAGCAAGACAAGGCTTTGGTACCGTTCATCATGCCGCGTTCCGTGTGGAAGATCGCTCCGTGTTGGAAGAATGGATTAAACGTATGCAAGAATTCCGTTTCCCGACATCCGGTTATGTGAATCGCCACTATTTCGAATCATTATACGCCAATGTTGCACCACAGATTTTATTCGAATTTGCAACAGACGGCCCAGGCTTTATGGGTGATGAACCGTATGAAACGCTAGGTGAAAAATTAGCGTTACCTTCAATGCTTGAAGCCCAACGGGATGAAATTGAAAAACTAGTTCGGCCGATTGATACAGTGAGAAGTACGAAAGAATTTACGAAAGAATAATAAAGGGCATGATAAAAAGGGCGTTTTCCTTAATGGTAGGGAGAGCGTCTTTTTATGAAGAAACAAGCATCTTACTTGTATAAAATATCCAAATTGATTACGATTAAACTAATAAATTCAACTATTTTCAAGTTTTCAAGGAGGCCTTTTATTATGGTTAAAAAAGTAAAAATTGGTAAGTCAGATTTATATGTGAACCCGATTGGGTTAGGAACCAATTATATTGGCGGTCATAACCTTTATCCAGGTACAGATGACAATGCAGGAAAACAGTTAGTAAAGGATGCTATAAATGCTGGTGTAGATTACCTTGATACAGCATACCTCTATGGCCCTGGAAGATCTGAAGAATTAATCGGGGAAGCATTAAAGGAATCTGGTAAAAGAGAAGATATTGTTATTGCGACAAAAGGATCCGTTAAATTCGAAGGTCAGGACATGCAAAACGATAACTCGCCCGCCTTCTTAAAGCAAGCTGTAGAAGATAGTTTGAAGCGACTGCAAACGGATTACATCGATCTATTCTATATCCATTATTCCGATAATCAAACACCAAAAGATGAAGCGGTTGGTGCTTTAAAAGAATTAAAAGATGAAGGGAAAATTAAATCAATCGGTGTATCCAACTTTACCATTGATGAGTTAAAAGAAGCTAACAAAGACGGCTATGTCGATGTTTACCAAGGAGAATACAACCTCCTGAATCGCTCAGCAGAGGAAGAGTTACTCCCGTTTACAGCAGAAAATAATATTTCCTTTGTGCCATTCTTTCCATTTGCTTCAGGCTTGTTAACCGGTAAATATACGAAAGATGCAACCTTTAACGACTTACGTGCACAGATGCCACATTTTCAGGGGGAAGAATTAGAAAAGAACCTGGAAAAAGTAGAAAAACTACGTGAAATAGCAAATGTTAAGCAGGCAGAAATTCCTCATGTTGTCCTAGCATGGTACTTAACACGCGATTCCATTGACACTGTTATCCCTGGTGCGAAAAAACTGGAACAAGTGAAAAGCAATTTTAAAGCATTGGACGTTCAATTAACCGATAGTGAAGTTCAGCAAATTGGCCGTATTTTTTCATAGAAAAAGGTTAGAAGCTGCATGATTGTATGCAGCTTTGATTTTATTAATTTTGGAAACGCAAAGACCCAATCATCCCACGAGTTCTCCTTCTTGCATTTAAAATAACTAACTGTAAAATGTAATTAATTCGATATGATTAAAAAGGGGAAAGTTTCGTGTTAGAAAAAATCAGAGAGAATATTTATAAAGTCAACATCCGTTTTTCTTCTTCCGGGATGCAGGAAGTAAATTGCTATCTGTTCAAAGGAGAACAAGGTTACACGGTGATCGATACAGGTCTCTATTCAAAAGAGGCATTTGAAGTATGGAGGCGTGTTTTAGAGACTGGAATTGTTGTGGAAAAAGTAGTATTAACACATACGCATCAGGATCATATAGGTCTTGCAAAATGGTTTCAGGATAATGTTGGCGTACCTGTGTATACATCGAATCTCGGCTATAAGGAAATGCAAAAAAACAGGGAAACCAATGTCAGGGATAAGATAAAAAGATTAGTAGTTAAACATGGAGGGTACGAGCTTCCAACAAATAGTGAGGATGGATCCTTTATTTACGATTTCGAACCTGATGGATTTTTTGAAAAAAACCGGGAGATTTTGCTGGGAGATGAATTATATGAAGCGATATGGACGCCAGGACACGCGCCAGATCATTTTTGCTTTTATAACAAATCGAATAAAGTGATGATCGTTGGTGATCATCTATTAAAGGATATTTCTCCAGTTATTGGTTTATGGACAGGGGAGGAAGCTAATCCTGTTGAAGATTACTACCATTCATTGGAGCTGATTGCGAATTGCCCAACAAATATCGCATTGCCAGGGCACGGGGAATCTATTTTTGAGTTAAACAAGCGTGTGGCTGAAACAAAGAGTAGACATGCCTCCCGATTGCAGCAGGTTTTGGAGGGTGTGGAAAACGAACGTAAAACGGCCCATCAGGTGTGTGAGGAAATATATGGAAATTTAGAAAGTGCGTTATATGTGAGTCAACTGATGGCCACCATAACAAGATTGATTTATTTAGAATCCGTTGGTAAAGTTAAGCGGGTAGAAGAAGAAGGAATCGTGATGTTTCAAGCGATATAAGTGAAATACCACCAGTGAGGATGTTGATCCTCGCTGGTGGCTATAGTTGTGATTTATTTTACGCTACAATCATTTTTCGTCTTTCGTAACAACATCTACTTTTCCTGTTCCCGGGTCAATAGCTAATCCGTGGACTTTAATTTCTTTTGGTAAAAGTGGATGATCGCGAATGATAGATACACTTTGCGATACAGATTCTTCAACTGTATCGAATCCACGAAATTCTGCGTGTAAATCTATTCCGCTATGTGTAAGTGTTTGTATGGTTTCTTCTGTAATCCCGCGTTCTTTCATGCCTTTTGTTAGTGCATCTGTATCAACATGGGACATACCACAATCATGATGGCCAATGACGACAACTTCATCTGCCTTTAAATTAAATATGGCAACAAGAATACTTTTCATAATACTATCAAATGGGTCACGGATGATGGCGCCAGCATTTTTAACCATCTTCACATCACCATTTTGGATGTTTAAAGCTTTTGGCAGTAATTCGACTAAACGTGAATCCATACAGGTAAATACAACCATTCGCTTATTCGGATAGGTATCTGTTTCATATGTCTCGTAATTTTTCCCTGCTACAAATTCTTTATTGTATTCTAGCATTTCTTCTAAGTGCACCTGAGTCAGCTCCTTTATGAATGTTTTCTAATAAAACTATAACAGTTTTTGGCTATTTTGTGTAATTAGATGGGTTTTAACATAAAAAATAGAAGGAAAAGCTTCGAAGCTATTCCTTCTATATAAAACGTGTAGTTAGTCAAAAGATTTTGCGCCAATGTAACGGTCTTGCCAATAATCATAGCTCATAGTTGTTTGTTCTACACCAGTCTCTGCAGTACCAGCATGGATCATTTGGCCGTTTCCAAGATAGATTCCGCTATGAGAGACGCCACCTTGATAGGTATCCGCGAAAAATACAACATCTCCGGGACTTGGATTTTCTACATGTGTACCATTATTAGCCCACATAGCCGCATGCGTTCTGTCCAAATCTATACCTGCTTGTGCGAATGTATAATTGATAAAGCCACTGCTGTCAAAACCTGTTGCAGGATCGGTCCCGCCCCATGAGTAGGGAGTACCTACTAAGCTTTGTGCAATAGAAACAACATCAGATTCAGAAGAAGCAACGTCGGATTCAGAGGTGGTAGATATTGTCATTGTATCTACTGCTTGGTCAGGCTCTTCTTCAGTTGTTGAATTATCATTGATAGAAGCAGGTGCAGTGTTTACTGACAGTGCTTCCGACGTTTCTGGCCCTACTATCCCATCAACTAAAAGGTCGTTATCTGCCTGGAAATTTCTTACTGCTCCATCTGTGTTCGGACCAAAGATCGCATCCTCACTCAGATTATAGCCCTGATCATTTAATTCTTCTTGCACATCTCTAACAGAGTCTCCACGATCTCCTGATGATATTAAATTATTATTAACTTCCGTAGTTTCCTCTGTCTCCTGTATATCAACCTGTTCAACTTGTTCATTTACCGGCTCATTATTTTGACTTGCTTCCTCACTTGGACCGCCATAAGCAAAAACACTTCCGGACAGAATCGGTGTAAAGACGAGTGATGTTATTATAGCGGTTGAAACTATATACTTCCTTACTGAGTGATTACCTTTTAACATTATGTAGCCTCCTCATTTGATGTCTATCATAACTATTATTCTAGCAAATAAAATAGGATTTTAGGTTATAGGGAGGAAACAAATAGGTTACAAATTATTACAAAATGTGACAAAAGGTAATCTTGTGTTCGACGGTAATTTAATTATATATCTTTAATAAATAATTTTACTAAATAATGATACAATGGGCGTAGGATATAAAATATCTATAGGTGGTGCACATTTTGAAAAAATGGCTTACCCCTCTTATTTTTGGTGTAATAGTTATCGCTTTTTTATCTAAAGTCTATATCGATACAAACTATTTCAAAGTTAATAGAGTGGCATTTCACAGCAATAAAGTGCAAGGCGAATTTAACATTTTGCAAATCAGTGACCTACATAATAAAATTTTTGGGGATAACAATGAGAAACTGGTAGAAACGGTAGAAAACTTAAATGCCGACATTGTTATATTAACAGGCGACCTTGTCGATAGAAATACGAATGAATTGGATCATATTTTTAATCTTATCGAAAATATTACCGCCATCCATGAAGATGTCTATTTTGTTTCAGGGAATCATGAGTGGGGGAATGCGCATTACGGAGAACTTCTAAATGGTCTTCAGGAGCGAAACGTTACTATTTTGGATAATAAAAATGAGCAAATCACGGCAAATCAGACAACACTTAACATCGTTGGGGTCGATGATTCCTCAACAAATCATGAAAATATAGAAGCAGCATTTGCTGGTATTAACGAAGAGCACTATACTATACTGCTATCCCATTCCCCAGGCATAATCGAAAAATACGATTCCATACCGGCAGACTTGATTTTAAGTGGTCACACACATGGGGGGCAAGTGAGAATTCCCTTTATTGGGGCATTAATTGCTCCCGGCCAAGGGCTTTTTCCGAGTTTGGAAAAAGGTACATATCAACTCAAGCCGAACCAACATCTTTATATTGACAGTGGGCTGGGGACGAGTGTTGCACCAATCCGATTTCTCAATCAGAGCCAGTTGAGCTTGATTAGGGTTGGTGATAAGTGATTCGTTCGATTAAGTAAATGATATAGGTATTAAACATCAACAAATAACTTAATCCCGACCGGAGTATCTTCGCAGTGTGTAATTGTTGGATTTTTAATCATTTCATAAATATACCAAAAGTCACCAGCACAGGACGATGTATGTAAAATGAATACGCTCCATATGATAGTGCCATCCACTCCAAACAGGAACAGTAGGAAGAACAACAGACTATTTAAAACAAAAGGAGCCAGAGCAATGGTGGAAAATTGACGTTTCGTGTAAAATACCCCAGGGTTTGACGCATAAAGCATCCCTTTTTCAAAACCATACTTAATTGTTCCCGATTCGGAAAAAGCCTTAAAAAATATTCCGTGAAATAACTCGTGTATAGGTAAGGAAATAAGTAATATACCCATTATCCAAATGAGATTAGAAATAGAAAAAGACAGATGAACTTCACCGATTAAGATCAGGTGGGCTAATAAAACGACTGCTATAGTAACCACGAGAAGTGCTAAACTGAAAAGATTAATCTTATAGTATAACTTTTTATCTTCCAGGACGTTTAATTCTTTAAATAATTGCATATATATCTCCTAAATCTGTGATTTTATTGAGAGAGTATTTCTACAAAAATTCTATCATATCCTAGTTTTTATTGCTATTGCTTTTGATATTTCAACAAGCGATGAAAACTCCAGAAAAACAGTTTGATGAGATTGCTTTTGGTAATGTAAATCTTCATTCATGAAAAAGCCTCTTTTGCGCAAAATAATAAGGAAACGGAATGGAGGTTTTTTCATGAAGAAAAATAATGAGACCAGTGGTAAATACACGGTTGCAGGAACAGATATTGAGGCAATCAAAGAACAAAGTCGCCGTTCTGGGCTGTCATATAATGAAGCAAAGGAATTCATTGCTAGAACAACAGGGGGCAGTGGTACGAATATCTATAGTGATACCGATGTAGAAGAGGTTAAAAGGAAAAATCAGCAATCCTGGGATAATTAATAAAAGGGTATCGGGTGATTGTGGCGTGTCCATTGTAATGGAAAATATAGGGACGTTCTGTTCACATGATTTCTAACGTCAGCAATTATTTGATTGTTTTGCACCGAGTATCACGAAGATGCAAAACGATCGAGAATAGCATTGAAACACAAGAAAAAATGTAACGGAGAAACTCAAGTAAAACAGCCCCGCCTATCGTGAAAAGGGGGCTGTTTTTAGATAACCTTTCTTCATTTTATGACTAGGCTTACCGGGAATATCTCCTTCTGTAAAGGAGAATCACACCACCTGCTGCAAGTAACACACTACCGATAAGCAGGAACATATACATATTAGTTGCTGTATCAGGCAAGGTTGCACCATTACTACCTGGTGCTGAACCATCACCATTTGCCCCGTAACCGCCACTAATTCCACCAGGTACTGTGCCATTGCCATCTGAGCCAGGAGCGTCGCCATTCCCACCAGGTGTTATGTCATCGCCATCAGAACTAGGACCGTCACCACTTCCGCCAGGTGCTATGCCGTCACCATCTGTACCAGAGTCGTCATCATTTCCCCCAGGCGTTGTGTCATTATCATCTGAGCCATCTTCTTCCGGTGGCGTTTTATCCGGATCTGTACCGGAATCTCCGTCATCTCCAGTACCGCCGTTTTCATTACTCGGATCTTCAGGAAGTTCCGTGAATTCCTCACCCATCAAATCGACAATCCGACCTTCTCGTTCAGGATCAACAATGCCACCCAAATTTTCAACCATGTAATCTCTCAATTGCTCCCAGTCAGATGCGCCGATGTCTCTTACGCGGCCATCATTATAAACTTGTTCAAATGTTTCAAATCCGTCACCGCCCTGAGCGGTAAAACCGTTCGTTGTCACCTGATATTCCGCGTCTAACTGAATTTCCTTCAGTTCACCGTCAATCTCAACGTACATTTGAACAACACGGTTGCCCGGTTCTTTTTCACTGTCATAATAGAATTGCATACCAGATACATGCAGGAATCCGCCACTTTCAGCTGGTGCCTGACGAACGCTGTGTTCTAGAATATCCTTGATTTCCTGGCCAGTCAATGTCGCTACCGCTGGGTTGTTACCAAATGGTAGAACGTTGATGACTTCACCGGCCGTAATCTCACCTTCATCAATCGGTGCGCGGATACCCCCGCCATTTTGAAAGGCAATAACCGTCTCAGGATTATCTATCTGTGCCCCAGCAAGCATAGCGTCTGTCACCAAGTTGCCAAGCTCTGTTTCATTGGCTCTGACACTGTCATCACCAGGCTCATCTTGACGCGGGTTTGTCAGATCTTTTATGGCCACTGCACCAATTTCCTCGTTCATGACCTCATCTACTTGTTCCTTATACGGGGCAAGTGCCTCCGTGGCTTCAGGATCTTCCGTATAACCATCCACTTCAAGCAATTCGCCTTCATAATGGGTTACGACACCGTCCTCATCAAATGTCACATCAAGTGTGCCAAGGTTCTCAGCATACTGGCCTGCCTGCACGATGATAGTAGGTTCTTTCGTTTCCCCGTCAGCATCTTTCTCTACACTTTCCGGCTCTTCCAATGCAGTGTGCGAGTGCCCACCTACAATTATATCAATGCCATCAACCTCTTCAGCCAGGCGTAAGTCATTGCCCACTTCCGGAGCACTGTCAAAACCAATGTGAGTCAGAGCGATAATTTTATCAATGCCCTCATCTTCAAAATCTTGCACCGCCTGTTCGGCCGTTTCAATGAAATCGGCAAACGTGACATCTGCCGGGCTTGCAATATTGGCCGTATCTTCGGATGTCAACCCGAATACCCCAACTTGCTCTCCATCAATTTCCTTAATAATACTATCATAAATTTCCCCGTCTTCTGGATCATTAGCTAACGATTGATTTGTGTCGAGATCGCTCATATAAGGATCCTGTGAAAAGTCAATGTTCGTACCCAAGAATGGGAAGTTAGCATTGTCAACGAACGCTGACAGCGATTCATGACCACCTTCTTCAGCACCTAAATCAAATTCATGGTTGCCAAAAACCATGGCGTCCATATCCATCAAGTTCAACAGTTCCAAATCAGCCTGTCCATTGAACTCATTGAAGTAAAGCGTTCCAGAAAAAACATCACCGGCATGGAAAAGCAATGAATCCGGGTTGTCCTCTCTGAATTCTTTGATCGCCGTCACCATTTTCGGTAGTGGTTCAACGCGTGCATGGGTATCGTTCATATGCATAATCGATAGCTCTACGTTATCTTCTGCATCTTCAACTTCTTCAGCTGCCGCCAGATCAATTTGCGTCAAAATCGGGTCATGATCACTCGCACGCCCGTGCATATCTGTGAAATCAGCATTGACATGAAGCACGTCAGTCTCTGTTACATCAGCGAGGTGATTAGACACGAGCACGTGATCAAGCACCTGAGAGTTCCCTTGGTAAAGATAGGTGTACCGCTCTTCTTCAGGCACGGACATCATGGCATTGGTCAGTTCATCGCCTTCAAGAATGTCCATCGTCTCTGTAAATTCAAAGTCATTCATATCCCCTAAGACAACGACATTTTCATCCGGATTGTCCGCTTTGATATCCGAGACAAATTCGTTGACGATACTAGCCAGCTCATGCCGCTGCGGTTCACTTCCCTTTATCGGAGGCTGATTTTGCCCAAATTCACCATCATCCCCGGACTTGGAATTAAAATGATTCGCTACGACAACAACACTCTCACCATTAAAATCAAACTGTGCTGCCAATGGCTTGCGTGTATTCTCCATCACATCTTCATTTGGAGCTATACGCCCTGGGTTCAGCGTCAATTGGTCTTCATTATAAACCGTCGCTTCCGTAGCTGTGCCATGTTCACCGTCTGTCAGTGACACACGTTGCGGATTATAAAGGAAACCAACGCGAATATTACCATGTGGTGCACCGCCATCCTGATTGTACGCTGGATCGATATTGGCATAGTCGTAAGCAGGACCGCCTTGATTCCTGATTTCGTCAATCAGTCTTTCGTAACTTTCAGAGGCGTCCGCACCATCAGGGCCTTGTTCTTGTCCATTATTGTCCATCACTTCAACAATGCCCACAATATCTGGGTTTTCCATATCACTTACAAATGCTCGGGCAATATCTTCCGCTTTTTGTTGTGAGGTCTCACTTTCATTGGCTGAAAAGTTTTCCACGTTATAGGTTGCAACCGTTAGTTTATCATCATCTTTTTCGATACTTGTCTGCTCCGGCTGCGTATCGCCTTCTTCAAAAACAGATTCAACTTCTTCCAGATCTGCATAGACTTTGTAGTTGCCGAAGCCATAATTTACGACACCATCAACGGGTTCTGTGAAGCGATCCCCTGTTTTGACCGCAAAATCTCTAGCGTCACCGTTAGGATGCAGTTTATACTGAATCGTTTGTGCATTCGGACCTTCTTCTGTTAAGCGAATACCACCATTAGCTGTATTTTCCGGCGTGAATTCTTCTGTTGCCACAACCAGGTCACCATGTTCTTGTGGTGCCACTGCTCGTGATGGTGCTACTTCAACACGCATTCCCTCCATACTTTCCCAATAATCAATCGCATAGTTATTCGGGTCAAAGCTGTCAAAACCATCGTCGCCAATGATGGTCTCAGGAATATCGCTTGATGTTAACTCAACAGCTGACGGTAGCTTAACATCGCTTTCTATAACTTCAATAGCACCGCCCTGGTCATCACGCACATTAATTTCTGTAATCGGCAAATCTGTTTCAGCTCTATCATCATACCCATCAATATGATATTCATCGACTTCTCCGGTTACATGAATGAGATCACCGACATCGACATTATCTGTATTTCCTGTATAGACAACGATACCTTCAGATGTTTTTTCATTCCCATCATAATCTGCTTCAGGTGTTTGCATATGAAAATAATGTGAACCTCTAATTTCATATTTGTAGGTGACAATCCCTTCAACATCTTCTACTGTGCTGCCATTCATCGGTGATTCGTGTCCTTCACCTTGAATATCGTGAATCATGATACCATCTTCAGAATCATAAACCGAATAGTGAAATTCAGATATTTCGCTGGATTCTAATCCATCTTTTTCGGCTATTGCTTTGATTGTTACGTCCTCGTCAACTGTTATCGCATTACTGTACAGCTCCCCATTTTCTGACGATGGTTCACTGCCGTCTGTCGTGTAAAAAACGTCCGCATCACTAGTCGCTGTTTCCAGTGTAACATTCGATCCAGCCGGAATAGTCCCTGGGTCAGGGCTGGCTATAATAGGCTGGACAGCAGATGCGTCACCGACAATATCCGACTGGTTGCGCGGGATAATCTGTTGGTCCTCATCAAACTGTACCACCATCCCGGTAATAGAATCATAGGTGATACCAGTTTCCAAGTTTAGTTCACCTGTTTCATCACGCACCACAAATGTATTCCCGGCCTCATCCTCAGCTGTATAATTCGCCCAATCACCGCCATCCTCGACATCGGTAAGTGTTACATTATTGATGACAGCCAGTTTTGACTGGTGGTTTTCCAGCTCATCGCCATTCAGGCTCAAAGGATCCGGAATGCCTGCATCTGTTGTTTTTTCCTCAACAGTCGCATTATCCAGTTGCAATAATCCTCTGTAATCATTCAAACTGCCGGTCACAGTAATTTCATCGCCCACTTGTACATCAAGGCTTGTTGGGCGCACAGCAATTGCTGCTGTATCATCCTGAATTTGAATGGTATTTTTTAACTTAGCTGTGACAACACCTTTTGTTTTCACTTCACCGGTTGCTTGGTCTCTAACATCCGTAATGGACTGTAATTCGAGCGGTTCATCCGGCTCTTCAGAGGCAAACCTCATATCGCTCGGTTCCTTCAGGCCATTATGGGTATGATATTCCTCCATAATACCGGTGACCACAATTTCCTCATCCAGATTGTCCGGATTTGAATTTAATCCAAATTCTGTCCGGTAATCACTACTCACCTGGACAAACAACATGTTACCGACGTCTGTTTCACCGGCTTCTTCTGCAATTGCTACATTATGATCCTCCCGGAAATCATTATCTGATACATTATCAGGACTAATGACATACCCAACAATATGTCCGGCAACTGTCTGCTCACTGCCGTCATTTTCTTTTTCAATAGCCTCACCGACAGTGATAGGTTCGTCCGCCGCCTCATCAGCGTGAACTGTGACGGGGCCTGCTACAGGTGTCAGCATACCTATCATCAATACAAAAATCATCATCATACTATAATATTTTCTTCTGATGGGTGATTGCATTTCGTTTCCTCCTTTTTAATGTTGTTTAGCCTACAAATTAAAAAAATGCTAGATTCATCTCCACACTTCACTGACGGATATAATGACCTTGCTTATCATCATCGTCGACCGGATAGGCATACGTCACAAATCGATCCGGCGCATTTCCGACATACTCAAACGGATAGCACGTTGAGACGACAAGAACTTCTTCTCCCGTTTCACCTATGACGGAAGTATCATCAGCTGCAACAATTTCAGTCTCTTTAATTTCGTATGTATAAGTTCCATAAGATGTCGTAATTTTATACTGATCACCGATCTCGATTTTGTCGAATTGACGAAAAACAGTATCGCGATGACCTGATAAAACAATTTGATCATTTTGACCAGGATAGACTGAATTTGTTACATGACCAACGCCCTTTGCCAACGCATCCGGATCAGCTCCTTCTACGACAGGTAATACCTTGTCCAGTTTAGGTATCTCGAGAGTAGCAAAAGCGTCCCCATCTGGTGCCTCGAAATCAGCAGGAGCAGCGGGATTTATGCTTCCGGTACTATCTTTCGGCTGCTTTGCAATAGCCCTTTCCGCCTGTTCCAATGAATCATTTTGTGCTTGCTCATGGGAGATGTATTGGTAGCCGAATACCGTAATACAAATTACTCCAATAAAAACGAGTATGTAACTTATCCATTTCATACAACAACCTCCATTTCGCAGATACTATATTACGTTTCACCTCCCTATATCTACCATAACGAACGAATATTAATATACTATAAATAAATTGTAAAAATTCCGTTAAGTTGATAGATTAATTGAATAATAACCTCCTTTAACCATAGTCGTAAGAAAAATCTATTTACTATAATATAAGTAATTTTACATAAATTTACTAGATGGTAAAAGTACTAATTCTTTATCAAATTTAACTTTAAATGGGCTAAAAGTTTCATGAGATAACACATGTAAAAAATTGTCGTACAAAGTTAGAGGATAAAATTTAGGCAGTTTCTGCTCTTTCTCCAGAAAACTACTTGGTCAAATGTGTTGGTGGTATGCAGCAAGTAGCGTTATAGTAAAATTTAAGATTAAAAACATTAGGAGGAGATTTGAAATGGAAATGGTCAACCAATACAAAGCTACTGTTATTCAAGCTGGTTCGGAAATGTTTGATAAAGACAAAGGAACCGATAAAGCCATTCGTTTCATAAACGAAGCAGGGGAAAACGAGGCAAAAGTTATTGTATTCTCCGAGGCATTTATTCCTTGCTATCCGCGTGGTATGTTGTTTGGTGCAGTAGTTGGCAGCAGGTCACAGCAAGGGAGGGAAGACTTCACCAGATACTGGAAAAATGCCATCCAAGTTCCAGGGAAAGAAACCGAACGTATTGCAAAAGCTGCCAGAGACGCTAAGGCATACGTGGTCATTGGTGTTGTCGAAAAGGACAGCGAATCCAGTGAAGGCACGTTATACTGTACCGTGTTGTTCTTCGGACCTGATGGAACGCTGCTCGGAAAACATCGGAAGCTGAAACCGACGGGCTCCGAAAGACTCATATGGGGAGAAGGGGATGGGCACCATGCCTGTATTCGACACCCCGTACGGGAGAATTGGAGCACTTATCTGCTGGGAAAATTATATGCCGCTCGCTCGCGCAGCCATGTATGAAAAAGGGATTCAAATTTATGTCGCCCCAACCGCAGATCACAGGGACACATGGTTTGCTTCCATGAGACATATTGCCACGGAGGGGAGATGTTTTGTCCTATCCTGCAATCAGTATTCCACAAAAGACATGTATCCGAAGACATTGCCTCCCGTCCGGAATTTGAACAACTGCCAGAAGAAATGACACGGGGCGGAAGCTGTGTAGTCAACCCCTTAGGTGAATTTATCGCAGAACCGGTTTTCAGTGAAGAGAAAAATATTTATGCAGATATCGACCTCGATAAGATCCCCGAGGGTCACTTTGATTTCGATCCGGTGGGACATTATGCCAGGAAAGACGTTTTTCATTTGGAAGTTGATGAAACAAAGCGGACGTAGTAAAGAATTGAATCTATTCGCGTGAATGCCGAACAAATGATAAAAAACGCCGTACAAATGCCAATGAATCCCGAACCGGTCTTTGAAGATAGTTGTCAGCCAGTTATCTTTAAAATTACTTCCATAAACTGAATCGAATAGACTGAACTTATCTATCACCAATGTCGAGAGTGCCCTTAACTCTTAGCGCAGGCGTAGGTGGCGGGGTGAATCGACAAAAATAGAAGTATATGATAGCCAAACGTTTGTTTTTAAATCGTAAAAATTATATAATATGATTAACAATTAAAATGAAGGAAAGGGGGTAGGATTTGGGAGAAAAAGCAATCTATAACACGCAGCAAATCTGGATTAAACCGAGTCATCGAATGTTCGCTTATTTTCAAGATATGTGTGAAAACAGCAAGAATTTGTATAACACCACTAATTTTTACATTCGGCAAGTATACACAGGATTGACCACAAATAAACCATTACAACCATTGCAAGAAGAAGTATTAGATACGATTCATGCTAATGTCGAAAAGATAAATGCGAAACAATTAATAACATACGAAAAACGTCTGGCCAAAGAAAAGAAAAAAACAAAAGAAAAACAAAGCGAAGTGAGTTGCAATCTCTTTGAGATGCCCTCTTTAAGCAAATCGAACAATCAGATTACCGATCACTTCCTGCACAAAATAGCCAAAGTGTGATGCGTAATGCGTTTGATGACTGGCAGTCTTTCTTTGCGAGTTTAAAAGATTATAAAGAAAATCCATCTAAATATCTAGGAAGACCGAGAATACCAGGCTATATTAAGAGCGCAATGCGAATAGCTACATTTTCAAACCAAGATTGCACTATTAAAAATAAATGTTTGAAGTTTCCCAAAATAAAAGAAAAGCTTAACCTGGGAAAACTGGGTTACACAAATGAAAAACTAAAATCGGTTCGTGTGATTCCGAAGTACGGTCAATTTGTTGTGGAAATTGTTTTTGAAGGAAATATTGCCGAACCTATTTCCGAAATTCCGAAGCGTGTGATGGCGATTGATTTAGGAATTGATAACCTTGCAACCATTACAACAAACACAGGAAAGGCACCTGTTTTGTTGAAGGGCAAAAATATCAAATCAATAAATCAGTTTTATAATAAAAAACGTGCGTATTACAACCGTATTCTACGCCAAGGAAAGTCATCGAAAGAAGGATTGTTTTCATCTCATCGGCTTCAAAATCTCGATGCGCTTAAACATCGTAAATTAAAGGATTTGTTTCACAAAGCAAGCTTTGTCGCAATGAGCATAGCGGAGTTAGAAGACATAAATACAATTATTATTGGAAACAATAAAGGGTGGAAACAAAACGCTAACATGGGGGCAAAAAATAACCAGAGGTTTGTTGGTATTCCTTTCAGTCTGCTCATTAATATGATCAAATACAAAGCGGAGCGGGTTGGTATTAATATCATAGTGACCGAAGAATCCTATACTTCTAAAGCTAGTTTTCTTGATAGGGACGATATACCAACTTATGGGGAAGAGATTGTTACTAACCTTTCAGGGAAGAGAATCTCACGCGGTTTATACCGGACAAAGGAAAACCAAATGGTTAATGCAGATGTAAACGGTTCTGCTGACATTATGAGAAAGTATTTAGTTAAGAAAGAGATCCCTTTATGCATCAAAGATGTTGAAATAAATCAGGTTTTAAGTTATCAAATCGCCTAAATGTAGTTCCGAAGGCTAGACCAACGGAATAGAGGGTCTAAGTGTGAATAGTCCACTGATGTCGCAGGTCCGGTAACGTTAATCGTTCGCTTTATAAGATCGATACGTTGCAAACTCCCATCTTCAAAACGTATCAGTGTTTAAGTGGGAGAAGTTGATTGTAAAATAATAGAAGAGCTACCACTTTTTTGCAGAAGGGACTTTTTGACAAATGAAGCGATTATTGAATTGTACTGCAACCGATTTTGCCCAAATGAATGGCACTCAGTTAAGGCAAGCCATTGAAGCATCGGAAGGTAGAGTAATGCTGTCAGAAGTAATTTGTGCATCAACCCCGCTTTATCCTGGCCTGACGAATGCGGAATATGCGGCTTCATTCGGTGCGGATATGATGCTGTTGAACTTATTCAACGTTGAACATCCGAAGATTGAAGGGTTAACTGTCGATAAACCGAGGGGAGTAATCAAAGAACTGAAAAGATTAATCGGCCGTCCTATTGGGATAAATCTGGAACCAGTTGATCCTGATGCGGATAACGCAGAAACGTTGGAAAATCTTCCAAAAGGGCGTACCGCAATTCATGAGTCGCTGGAAAAAGCGAAGGAACTGGGAGTTGACTTTATCTGTCTGACCGGGAATCCAAAAACAGGTGTCACGAATACGGCAATTTTAAAGTCAATTAGACAGGCAAAAGAAATTATTGATGATATCATGATTATTGCTGGAAAAATGCATGGTGCCGGTGTCAAAAATGAGGCTGGTAGCGAGATTGTCAGCAAGGATGTCGTGGCAGAATTCGCTCAGGCAGGTGCTGACGTGATTCTTTTGCCAGCTGTCGGCAGTATTCCAGGGACGACACTTGAAAAAACTGAACAGCTCGTGCAGGCAGCCCACGCGTCGGGCGCATTGGCGTTAACTGCGATCGGTACAAGCCAGGAAGGGGCATCAAAAGAAACAACTCAGCAAATGGCCCTCTACAATAAAATGGCTGGAGCGGACATCCATCATATCGGTGATGCTGGTGCGCATGGGATTGCCGTACCGGATAACATCATGGACTATTCAATTGCTATTCGCGGGAAACGTCACACATATGTAAGGATGGCGGCGTCAGTTAATCGGTAAGTGGTGGTGAACCGTCCCCATGCATCCTTTATGATATACTTAGCTCATTGTATAAATGAAAGTCTAACAATAAATTTATGAAAACTGGAGTAGGCATGACGCATCTAAAGAAAACACTCATAAATTATCAAAAACCAATCGTTAGAATTACAAGCATAGTCGGTATTATTTTATTAATCGGGATTGCCTTTTTAATTTTTGAAAGCGGGTTTTTCAATAATCCTGACCGTGTACAAAACTGGGTCGAAGGGTTCGGCAGTATTGCACCTTTGGCATTCTTGGGTTTAACGTATGTTCAGGTCGTTATCCCGGTTCTGCCCGGAAATGTTTCGACAGTAGTTGGTGTGATGTTATTCGGTATCGGGCTGGGGTCCGTTCTGAATATAGTTGGCATCTTTATTGGTTCCTTGACAAATTTTTTATTGGCACGAAGGTTCGGACGTGGGTTTGCAAGTTATTTTGTCAAACAGGAAACCTATGATAAATATATTGGCTGGGTCAACAAGGGAAAACGATTCGAAAGGTTTTTCTGGATTTCATTGGTTTTTCCCGGCTTTCCGGATGACTTTATTTGTTTGATTGCGGGACTTACCAAGATGCCCTTGAAAAAATTTGTCTTTTACTTTTTACTTTGCAAACCGATCACCCTGTTTATATATACATTATTTGCGATTTACGGAATGCAATTCTTTTATGATTTGATCCAATCGATTTAATAAGTAAGCAAGGGAACGGTTCTTTTGCTTCCTTTTCGATAAATATCGGATGAATAGAACAGGCGCTGAATGAAATGCTGCAATCGCTGGATAAAACGTGCTGAACGCGGGACAAAATGCAACGAACGCCGGACGAGTGGCAAAGACCGCTGGATGAGATGCTCTAAGCGCGGAATGAACAGCCCCGAGCTTATATAAATATAACATGAGTAAAGCTAAACCAGACTAGGAACAAGAAGTGGATTTTAATTTTTTACGACCACTTGACGGATTTGACGTGTATTAAGCATTATTGACGCGAGAGCATAAATGAAGAATTGGATGATAATATTGTGAGAAAATATGAAAATGATTTTACTATTGAAAAAGTTCATTTCCTTGAAAGAGAAGTATATAAGCTCAAACAACAGTAATTCTTCTGGAGTGCATTAATATCTAAACCAGTTAACCTTGTTTTCAAAGTGGAAGAGTAGGCAAACCCCCTCCTGATCGAAGGAGAGACCCCCTCTCCTTGTTGTCAACTATGTTGACGATTCGACAAATTTAGTGTATACTAGTATTGTAAACTAAATTGACGATTGTCGAGTTGGAGGCTACCAAAATGTTTAATGTTGGAGATTTGGTTATCTATTCTGTACATGGATTGTGTGAAATAGATGATATCAGTGAAAAAAGTTATGGTAAAGTTACGAGAAATTACTACGTGATGCATCCGCTTGAAAATCCGAAATTAACAATAAGCAATCCTGTAGATAGTGATCAAGTTGTCATGCTGGCGGTTATGGGAAAAAAGGAAGCTGCAGAAATTATACAATCCTTCCAAAAGCCGGGTATCAGTTGGATAGAGGACGCAAGAGAGCGAGCCAAAAAATACAATAGTTTAGTAAATACTGGAGATCGCAAGGAAATCTCTAAAGTAGTAAATACATTAATGAAGGTAAATATAGAGGCAAGCAGGAACAATCAAAGAATAAACACGCAGGATCGGGATCTGTTAACTAATACACAAAATGTCATGTTTAAGGAATTAGCCTTATCACTGGATACTTCATTTGAAGATATATCCGAAAAGGTTAACAGCATGATCAGCTTGCAGGAGTAATCTACCTTCATTCTTAGACGTGATTTATATAAATTTCAGGAATGATTGTATTGCTACATCATTAAAAGAATGGAGAATAACGGTATGGTGACACTTTATGTCAGACCAGGTTGCACATCCTGCAAAAAAGCAAGAAATTGGTTACAAGAAAATGATATACCTTTCATGGAACGGAATATATTTTCAAAGCAATTAACTTTACCTGAGATTAAAGAAATTTTCCGGTTAACCGATAATGGCACGGAAGATATTATTTCAGGTAAGTCTGCCGTTTTTCAGAAAAATATTATTGATATGGATCAATTGCCTTTGAAAGATCTGTACAGTTTCATCCGGGAAAACCCAAGTATATTAAAAAGTCCGATCATCCATGATGAAAAGCGTTTAATGGTTGGATATAGTGAATTTCAGATTCGCGTATTTATACCCAGATCTGTCCGTTCACTACAATTACACGAAGCTCAAAAAATGGTTGAATAATCGTATTATAGCGGATGGGCAGCAGTTTTAATTTTGGTCATTTCCTTACTAAGAGCATTTTATACATTCCTTATTTTTGTAAAAAGATAAACCCATTCCTTTTTCATGAACCATGATTGTTATAACTCCTTATCATTCCATCCTAGCTTCATTATTCTTCTCTTATACTTCACTTATGGCAAAAAGCAAACCCCATGCCAACGATAGTATTTTCTTATTTTTCCAGTGCCGTTACCGAACTTATTTCTAATATAAGATTGGGCTTAAAAGGCGGAATAACAGTTTGTAGAAAAATCAATCATAAAAAAGAGACATTTGTTCACCTTATAAATAGGTGTACAACTCATAAAGATGTGTTACAATGTGCCAAACTGTAGGAATAAGAAAGGAGAATTGCATTGAGTAAAAAATGGTTATTAAGTTTATTACTCGCTGTCCTCATAGCTGTACTGGCTGCATGTGGTGGTGATACGGAGGAGCCAGCTGAAGATAATAGTGAGGATTCAGAAACGCAGGAGGAAGGGTCAGCTGAAGAAGGTGGAGGCGAAGAAGCAGCCCCAGAAATGCCTGAGCCAGACTTAGAAGATGTTCCTGACGTTGTTGCAGAGGTGAATGGAGAAGAAATATCCAAAGAAGAATTTGAAACGACGTATCAAGGGCAATTTCAGCAAGCAAGCATGCAGTCACAGATGAGTGGACAAGAGGTTGACCAGGATCAATTAAAAGGACAAGTTGCAGAAAGCATGATTGGCACAGAGCTACTCATACAGGAAGCAAATAACAGTGATTATGAAGCCTCAGAGGAAGAAACGAATGAAATACTGGATGAATTAGTAGAACTTAATCAGCTTGAATCCCAAGATGAGTTCATGACTGCTATGGAAGAACAAGGCGTGGGTGAAGAAGAATTAATGTCCCAGCTCCAGTTGCAAGTAAAAATAGATAAACTTATTGCCGATGAAGCTGGTGACACGGAGCCAACGGAAGAAGAACTACAAGAACTTTATGATCAGTTTGCCGCCCAGCAAGAGCAAATGGGTGGAGAAAATGGAGAAGAAGCTGAAGTCCCATCTTTTGACGAAATGAAACCAGATCTTGAAGAACAAGTAAGGAATCAAAAAGAAGCGGAAGCATCACAAGTACTTGTTGAACAACTTCGCGAAAATGCAGACATCACGAATCATTTGGCGTAGATCTTGAAAAAGTCACATTCTAAAATATACGGCCATCACAATCTATATCAATTTGATGGTCGTTTTTTATGTTTAGTATGGGAAAATTTAGCTACAATAGTAGAGGTAATTTTTTTCAGAAAAGAGTATTTCTTGTCAGTTATACTACAAACAAGGTACGCGCTATAAGGATTCCGCTGGGTATTTTCTATAATCAGACAATGATAAACTATTAATTTATTACTTTTCGACACAGTTTGTAATATACTTTTAACATTTGTGTAACCTAGTGTCTGGAAGAATGTGCTATTATAAGTTGTATCGAAAATTTAAGGGGGACTACATAGTGAAAAAATTAGTAGCTACGGTTGCTACAGGCGTCATTGTTGCTGGATCTTGTTTTACAAATGTTTCAGCTGCGGATTATCAGGTTCAAAAAGGTGACAGCTTATGGAGCATAGCAAATGCATATAATACGACCGTTGACGACTTATTTGATGTAAATGATTTAAAGTCATCTCTCATTCATCCAAACCAAATACTAATCATTGACGAACAATACAAAGTAGAAAAAGGCGACACATTATCTGGCATCGGAAATAAATTGGGTGTAACGGTAACTGATTTGAAAGAATGGAATAACCTTGAATCAGAGCTCATTACTATTGGCCAAACGTTAACTATTAATGGGTCAAATAGTGAAAAGAAAGAAGCACCTGTTGCACAAGTACCTGATAATGAATCAGCCAATGTAGACAAATTTAACGAAAATAGTCAGACAAATGAAGAATTAGAAGCGGAGGCTGCTGCTAAAGCGCAGGAAGAAGCAGATGCCCAAGCTGCTGCTCAAGCAGAGGAAGAAGCAAAAGCTGAAGAAGCTGCCGCAAAAGCAGAGAAAGAGGCAGAGGCTGAAGCAGCCGCTGCAAAAGCACAGGAAGAGGCGGAAGCTGAAGAAGCAGCCGCTAAGGCACAAGAAGAGGCAGAAGCCGAAGAAGCAGCTACTAAGGCACAAGAAGAGGCGGAAGCTGAAGAAGCAGCCGCTAAGGCGCAAGAAGAGGCAGAAGCTGAAGAAGCAGCTGCTAAGGCGCAAGAAGAGGCAGAAGCTAAAGAAGCCGCTGCAAAAGCACAAGAAGAAGCGAAAGCTGAAGAAGCAGCCGCTAAGGCACAAGAAGAGGCAGAAGCTAAAGAAGCTGCACAAGCAGAGAAAGAAGCCGAAGCAGCTACTGAGGCACAAGAAGCAACTGATGCTCAAGCTGTTACTAACTCCACAGAAAATGCAGAGTCGAAAACGGAAAACAATACACAGGAAAATGCAAATGGTGAAACATTTTCTGTAACTTCTACAGCATATACAGCTGATTGCGAGGGGTGCTCTGGTGTTACATCAACAGGAATTGATTTAAACGCAAATCCGAACCAAAAGGTAATTGCTGTTGATCCAAGCGTTATTCCACTAGGTAGCGAAGTATATGTTGAAGGTTATGGCCATGCAGTAGCAGGTGACATTGGTGGAGCAATTAACGGTAATAAAATCGATGTTCATGTTCCAACAACCGAAGAAGCCCTCAACTGGGGTGTACGTACAGTTGATGTGACTGTGGTAGAGTAGTAATTTAATAAATAAAATAAATCAAGGGAAAACATCTTTTAATAAGGTGTTTTCCTTTTTTCATTGGAAGTAAAGAGTCTCTACCGCTCACTGGCTAAAACCGTCATGGGAATTGACAACTCATATTCTAGTATTTACTCAAAAAAGACAATAAGCCTTAAAAGAAAACGGGGTTTCGTCTTCCGAGTAGTTATTAGATAAGGTAAATATATGCGAAGACTTTACTAAGGCTCAGAAAGTAGGAATGAAAATTTTATCAAGAAGTATTCCTTATGGTATCGAAACCATTTTAATAAAAAACGAAGCTTACAAGCACATCCTTCCATTCAAAAGTCAAAACTATGTTATTATTGAATTAACAGAGGGGGACAAGTATGGATGTATTTGAAGCGATACAGAAACGTCGTGAAATCACCAAATACAAAGATAAACCAATTTCTGATGAAGTGTTAAGGAAAGTAGAGGATGCTGGATATTTTGCACCTACAGGAAATAATCTGCCTTCCAAAAATTTAATTGTCGTAAAAAATCGTGACGTTTTAGATCAACTAGCTGAAACAACACCGTATACGAAATGGTTAGAAAAAGCCCCGGCTGCCATTGTCGTTACAGGGAAGCCTGTGGTGAGTAAATACTGGCTGCAGGATGCTTCCATTGCATGTGCGTTCATCTGGGTGGAAGCGGTAGAGATGGAGCTGGGGTCAGCTTTCGGCGCAGTATACAATAATGAAGACGAACAAGATTCACTTCCTAAGGAAAATCATGTACGAAATATCCTGGAAATACCGGAAGAAAATCGCATTGTTGCAGTTTTAGGGCTCGGTTACCCGAGAGAAACACCTGGACCAAAAAAACATGTAGATAGAGAAGAAGTTGTTCATTATGGAAAATTTGATGCTAGCAAGTCATAAAGTTTAAAATAAATTTTAATGAAGGAGTTTTATCATGTCGAATAATTTATATCAAAAAAGCCATATGGCTCATCTAAATCAATTAAAAGATCTTGCTCCTGAACAGATGCAAGCATTCGGAGCGTTTAATGAAGCAGTTTTGCAAGAAGGGGCGCTAACGAAAAAAGAGAAAGAAATCATCGCTGTAGCAGTAGCTCATGTTACGGAATGTCCGTATTGCATCGATTCACATACGCGGAACGCAAAAGCAGAGGGAGCTACGCTTGAAGAACTAACCGAAGCTGTATTTGTAGTGGCAGCTATTGAAGCAGGTGGTGCAGTAACGCATAGTACACATATTCATAATGCAAAAAATGAGGAAGCAGAAGATGCGTTATATACCCGCTCAAATCTAAAAAGACTTGGCAGTTTAAGCAAGCATGCTCCTGAAGGTTTTAAAGGATATTCTGGATTTAATACGGCAGCCATGAAAGCTGGTAAATTGAGCGCGAAATTCAAAGAAATTATTGGCGTAGCGGTAGCTCATGGAACGCAATGCCCTTATTGCATCGATGTTCATACAAAAAATGCGGATAAAGAAGGGGCAACAGATGAAGAATTAGCCGAAGCAGTGCTCGTGACATCTGCTTTACTTGCAGGCGGGGCTTATGCACATATGGCTAATATGATTGAGAGCTACGGAGAATAAGAAGGAAGCTAAGTGACGGTTCTCCTGCTTCCTAAAGAGCGAAGCAGCAGAACCGTTCCCATGCTTCCTTAGGGGGTGAATAGATGATAAAGGCTATTCTGTTTGATCTGGATGATACGTTACTTTGGGATGAGAAAAGTATTAAAGAGGCTTTTAAAGCAACGTGCCACCTTGCGGGAGAGAAGTATACGATTGATCCGGTTTTATTGGAAGAGAATGTTCGCAGGAATGCCCGGGCGTTATACGAAGATTATGATACATATGATTTTACACAAATGATCGGAATCAATCCCTTTGAAGGTTTATGGGGAAATTTTAATGATGAAGGGGAATCTTTTCGGAAATTAAGTGAGATTGCTCCTGCCTATCGAAAGGAAGCGTGGACGCGTGGCTTAAAAGATTCAGGTGTTGACGACCCAGCATTTGGCTATGAACTGGCAGAGAAGTTTCCAATGTTTCGCAAACAAAAGGCTTTTGTATATGGAGATACTTTTCGTGTTTTAGATCAGTTAAAAGGGAACTATCAGATGCTACTGCTCACCAATGGTTCTCCTGAATTACAACAGACAAAACTGGATATTACGCCAGAGCTTACGCCTTATTTTGACCAGATCGTTGTTTCAGGGGCTTTCGGGAAAGGGAAGCCGGACCCGACCATTTTTGAGCATGCGCTGGAGCTTCTTTCTGTTCAAAAGGATGAGGTATTAATGGTGGGGGATAATTTGACGACGGATATTCTTGGGGCATCAAGGGCAGGGATAAATTCTGTCTGGATTAATCGCAAACAAAAAGTTGCGAATGAAATTTTCCCGACTTATGAAATCGCCGAGTTGGAAGAGTTAGTACCACTAGCGAAAAATATGGAATAAGGAAGAAGCACACAGCAAAATCACTGTGTGCTTCATTCTATAAATCTATTGCCGTTACGTCATAAATTTCCTCGAGTTCTTTTAATGCTTCTAATTCGTTTTCTTCCATATGCTTATCAACGGTCAGCATCATGATTGCATTTCCACCGACATCGGATCTATCCACTTGCATGGTTGCAATATTGACTTGGTGTTGTGCCAGAAGGGATCCCATTCTGCCGATAACACCTGGTTGGTCCAAGTGATGAATGACAACGATATGTCCTACTGGTGCCACGTCAACGCTGTAATCATCTACTTTTACAATCCGAGGTCCCAGACCATTTAATAGGGTTCCGGATACTTTTCTTTTACCGGATTTGGTTCTCACTTCTACTGTTAGAAGATTGGTGAACCCTTTTGTGGACGAGGTTTTATTTTCATGTACGGTTATCCCTTTTCTTTCCGCAAAATAAAGGGCATTTACATCGTTTACATGGTCACCGAGATAGCGCTGCAATAGTCCTTTTACTGTATTTCTAGTTAATGGCGCTACCTCTACTTCAGACAAATCCCCAGAATAATAGATGTTTACTTCTTCTGCTACTTCCCTGGTCAGATCGATGAGAAATGACCCCAGTTTTTCCGCCAGATTAAAATAGGGTTCTATTTGATTCATAATCTCCCTTGGTACGGAAGGGAGGTTAACGGGATTTTTTACCGATCCACCTGTTAAAAAAGTGACAACATCGTGACTGACATCAACAGCCACATTTTCCTGTGCCTCGATGGTGCTTGCACCCAGATGTGGGGTAGCAATTACTTCAGGTAATTCCAGTAGTTTATGATCAAGGAATGGCTCCTCTTCAAAAACATCCATTGCCGCACCGGCTACTTTTCCTGAGGTGATCGCCTCGTATAGCGCTTCTTCGTCGATGATCCCTCCCCGGGCGCAATTGACGATTTGCACGCCATCTTTCATGCTTTGAAAAGCTTCGGCGTTAAGCATGTGTTTTGTTTCTTTTAATAACGGTGTATGTACGGTAATAAAGTCCGCTACTTTTAAGACATCTTCAAGCGTTCCGTAGCCAATTCCCATTTTATCTGCTTTTTCCTCTGTCAAAAATGGATCATATGCGATGACATTCATCCGTTGTCCCTTTGCTCGGCTTGAAACTTCTGCACCGATTCTGCCTAGCCCAACCACACCAAGTGTTTTATTTTTAATTCGACGCCCACGTATTTTTTTCGGTCCCATTGATGATTCTTTAGTGCATGATAAGCCTGAGGGATGTTTCGGGATAAGGACATGAGCATCGCCATCGTATGTTCTGCAGCTGAATTGGTATTTCCATTTGGTGCATTTACGACGATAATTCCATGTTCTGTCGCAGCATCCAGGTCAATATTATCCACACCAACACCGGCACGCCCGATGATTTTCAGGTTGGAAGCGTGACTGATTAATTCACTTGTTACCTGTGTTTGACTGCGTACTAATAAAGCATCGAAGTCCTTAATTTTAACGGCTAATTCTTCGGGTGTTAAATTTGTATCCATAACAATTTTCGTGTTTTCCGTTTCGCGAAGTGGCTGGATCCCTTCTTCGCTTAATGGATCTGTAATTAATATATTAAATGTCATAATGAGCCCCCCCTTATATGGAGAATTTTATAAAATAATTTTATCATATCAGATGCAGATTTATTGTCAATAGGGCCTGTCCTATTGACATTTAGGGGAAATCCCTATTATAGGGGCCTGTCCCTCATCACTTTATCACTTTAGCATGGTGAGGGACAGGCCCCTTTGTCTAATGTATTTTGCCATTTTTGCGGCTTGACATTTAAGGAGAATATCTTATAATAGCCTTATATACGTATAAACGAACGTTCACGAAGGATTAGTATGTGAAACTATTGTGATAAGAGAGCAGAATTTACGAGCTGAAAGATTCTGCATGCAATTAAGCCACAGAACCTGCCTTCTCAGTCCCCTTGATGGGCGCCTACTCCAGCGTTATTCGAAGCAAAGCGGAATGTGTTTTTAGCATTCAATAATGGTGGTACCGCGGAAGCAGAGCTCTTTCGTCCTTTTTTATACAGGATGAATGGGCTTTTTTTATATATTTATATTTCATAGGAGCAATGCAATATGGGCAAAAAGCGAATCGTTGTCAAAATTGGTAGTAGTTCATTAACAAATGAAAAAGGGGAAATAGATCAGGAGCAGTTACATGAGCA
This sequence comes from Virgibacillus sp. NKC19-16, assembly GCF_021560035.1. Classification (NCBI taxonomy): domain Bacteria; kingdom Bacillati; phylum Bacillota; class Bacilli; order Caryophanales; family Bacillaceae; genus Virgibacillus; species Virgibacillus salidurans. Next base: position 1,060,613 of record NZ_CP074373.1, read on the forward strand.
TATTTATGCGCTCTCTGCTCTTCGTCAGGAAAATCATGACGTTATTTTAGTTTCTTCGGGTGCAGTTGCTGCTGGATTCACCGGATTAGGCTATTCCTCTAGACCTGTTACCATTAAGGGAAAGCAAGCGGCAGCGGCAGTTGGGCAGGGGCTGCTAATACAGACATATATTGAAAAATTCAAGGAATTCAATATCACTTCTGCACAACTATTATTAACGCGAAATGACTTTTCCAATAGGGAACGCTATAGAAATGCTTTCGCCACGATCACGGAATTATTGGATCGCGGGGTTTTGCCCATTATAAACGAAAACGACACAGTATCGGTTGAAGAGTTGACATTTGGGGATAATGATATGCTTTCTGCGCTTGTCAGCGGTTTTGTCCATGCAGATCAGCTGATTATTTTAACAGATATTAACGGGCTTTATGATGGCAATCCAAGAAAAAATCCATTTGCAAACAGGATTGACTTTCTGGAGGATATCACGGATGACATGGTGAACGGGACTGATGACACGGCTTCAAAAGTTGGCACAGGTGGAATGAAGTCAAAGCTGCTAGCTGCAAAGACGGCCATGACGCTGGGTGTTCCTGTCTTTATTGGTTATGGGCGAGGGTCTCAAAAATTGCTTGACATATTACATGGAAATGGGGATGGAACCTATATTGCCAGTCGGCATGGTGCTGTTAATACAAGAAAACAATGGATTGCATTGCACTCAGAAACCACTGGGACAATTTATGTGGATCAAGGAGCAGAAGAAGCTATTTTATATAATGGAAAAAGCTTATTGCCTGCAGGTGTTTTTAATGTAAAAGGAACATTCCACAAAGGGGATGTGGTAAACGTATATGGCACAAGCGGATTTTTAGGCAAAGGTGAAATTAATTGGTCATCAGATGAAATCAAAAAAACAGTCGAAAAACGGGATGATGCACGTGGAGTAGCAAAATCTGCTGAGGTTATCCATCGTGACGGCTGGGTAAAAATGGGGAGTGAATAAAATGACGGAAGTACAAAACAAAGGAAAAGCCGCAAAAAAGGCTAGTTTTCTATTAACAGGAGCAACGACAGAAGAAAAAAATGCTGCACTAATGTTGATTGCAGAGCAGCTAGTCGTGGACCAAGCAGCTATCTTAAAGGAAAATGCGAAGGACATCAGCGAAGGTAAAGCGAAAGGGTTTTCTGAAGCGGTGCTGGATCGGATTATGTTGCATGAAACACGGATAAAAGATATGGCTGCTGCGATTAAGCAGGTAGCAGCGTTGGAAGACCCAATCGGGGAATTACTCGAAACAATTGAAAAAGAAAATGGACTGCAAATTGAAAAACGACGCGTTCCGATCGGTGTTATTGGAATGATTTATGAAGCAAGGCCAAATGTGACTATAGATGCGGCAACTCTTACCTTAAAAACAGGAAATGCCGTCATTTTAAGAGGAAGTTCTTCGGCTACATTTTCCAATATGGCACTCGTTCAATCCATCCACCGTGCACTGGAAAAAAGCGCACTACCAGTAGATGCGGTTCAATTAATCGAGGACACGAACAGAGAAACGGCAAAAGAATTATTTCAGTTAAATGATTATTTGGATGTGCTGATACCAAGAGGCGGGAAAAATTTAATTGATACGGTCGTTCGTGAATCAACGGTACCGGTAATCGAAACTGGGGCCGGCAATTGCCATGTTTTCATTGACGAAACTGCTAAAAAAGAGATGGCAGAGGAAATCGTATTAAATGCGAAACTGCAACGGCCATCGGTTTGTAATGCGATTGAGTCCGTTTTGATTCATGAAAAATACTTCGAACAATATGGATCCAAGCTCCTGGCTAAACTCCATGAAAATAATGTGGAGATTTATGGGGACGAAGGGGTTTGTAAGGTGTTTTCTGAAGTAAAACCTGCAACAGAAGCAGACTGGGGAAGTGAATACCTTGGTCTCACAGTAAGCGTTAAGATAGTAGCAAATAATGAAGAAGCGATCGATCATATCAACAATTATGGCACGAAGCATTCTGAGGCCATTATCACAGAGAATGACCAACACGCGGCAATGTTCCTGCAAAATGTGGATGCGACAGCTGTCTATCATAATGCTTCTACAAGATTCACCGATGGATTTGAATTCGGGTATGGTGCAGAAATTGGGATTAGTACTCAGAAACTGCATGCGAGAGGACCAATGGGATTACCTGCATTAACATCGAGCAAATTTTTCATACGTGGGAGTGGACAGATTCGCGCGTGAAATAGGATGAAGTATGAGCGAACAGTCATTGGGCTGTTCGCTTTGTTATGTGGGAGTTAGATATTTTCTATCTGAAACGAAAAGTGATTTTCCTTTTTAAACTCTCCTTGATCAAAAGTGCGCTCATGGAACGTGATGTTATCTTGGTTGTCGATGAGTAAAACAGTGGAAGAGCGTGTGCCGTAATCAGGTGTTTGGATAAACAAGGGAGACAATTTCCGTTCAAAGTCCAATTCTACGCCTGTCTCCGGTAAATCGTCATCGGGTGCTTCTTCGGCATCAGAGACGATTTCAAATAATTTATCAGGTTCGATTTCTTCCTGACTCATGACATAGTCCCGCAGATTTTTCTTACCCTTCGTTACTTTCGGCCATGGCGTGTTTAGGGTGTCATTGCTTAGTCCATGGGTGCCTGGCGATATTGCGGTTATTTCGTCATGTACATTATTATAATGGAATAATTTCTCGGCATTACCGACAAGTACATTGTAACCAACATACTTATCTTTGTCCTGCTTTAATGTATGAAGAAATTCCTCCGGTGAAATGTCTGTCCTCAAATAATCTTTAACAATCTCGCCACGGGAAAATTTACTTGCCTGCATGTGGTCCGGATCACGGAAATTCGTTAATGCAGCAAAACGCCCCTGCTTTGTAACACCAAGCCAGGTCCCCATCTGAACTAAATCCCGCCCTGCCAAAATTTGCGGTTCGTCCTCCCAAAAATCAGCAGGTGCAGTAGACCGCTCATAAAACTCATCCCGATTCGCAGCAACAATTAATTTATAGTTTGGATGATCATTTAAGTGTAAGTTGATTAAACACATTTTGTAGCCCCCTTTAGGGAGTATTATACGGGAGGTAGAAGGGGAATGTCGATCCGAACAGTGCCTGTCACGCCCCGGTTTTTGTCGAATATTGTTATGACTGCGGAACGAGACGATAGGTGCGCGGAACAAACTGCTGCGGCCGCTGGACGAGACGCTCCGTTCGCGGAACAAACTGCTGTGACCGCTGGACCAGACGATCTGGCCGCGGGATGAGACGCCCTGACCGCGGAATAAACTGTTGTGCCCGCTGGACGGGACGCTATGTACGCGGGCCCTATAGCTGAAATCGCTGGACGAGATGCTCTGAATGATGAAAATTATACTACCCCCCTCCATCCCCCACAATTATTTTCCCTTTTTCATAAATCTGCACAAAACAACAAATTAATTTTGAAAGCGGTTCGAAATATAATGGATATAGAAAGAGAAAACAAGGAGGCATAATAATGACAAATAATTGGTTGGATATAGATGATAAAGTAGTTATTGTAACAGGTGGGTCATCTGGAATTGGGAGACAAATTGTGCAAACGCTTCTAGATAATGATGCGATTGTATATAACACAGACTTAACCGACAATCCTATTGATCATCCTCGTTATCACTTTAAAGAAACCGATGTTACAGATGAGGAAGCAGTTCGCAGTACAGTTGCATCTATTTTAGAAGAACAATCACAAATTGATGTATTAGTGAATAATGCAGGGATTAACTTACCAAGACTCTTAGTAGATGCAAAAGGTGAGAAGCCGGAATATGAAATTAATAGGAAGGATTTAGACCTCATGCTTGGTGTTAACCTAAAAGGGCCAGTTCTTTTTAGTCAAGAAGTATCCCGTTATTTTGTTCAGGCGAAAAAAGGTGTTATTATCAATATCTCTAGTGAAGCCGGACAAGAAGGCTCAGAGGGACAAAGTGTTTATTCCGCAACCAAAGCAGCATTAATTGGCTTTACAAGAAGCTGGGCAAAGGAATTAGGGAAGCATAATATTCGTGTGGTTGCCATTGCACCAGGAATCTTAGAAGAAACTGGGCTAAGAACACCGCAATATGAAGAAGCATTAGCATATACACGAGACACAACTGTAGACCAATTAAATGGTGATTATTCTAAATCAATCCCAATTCGCCGGGTCGGGCAATTAGCTGAGGTTGCTGATTTAGTGTGTTATCTAAGTTCTGAGAAATCAAGCTATATCACTGGAACAACAATTAACATTTCTGGGGGAAAATCGAGAGGTTAAATCTCATTAGAATAGGGGGGAAGTTATGGAGCTTAATAAAAAGCATTTGAAAATTGTAGAAGTCCTTATGACGGAAAATGTTTCCGCTGAAAAACTTTCCCATCTAATGAAGATATCGCAGAGAACTTTATCCAATTATGTAGCACACATCAATGATTATTTTGAAGGCACTTCTCAAATTATGAAAGAGTATAATATCCTATCTATCCTCATCAATGGCGAAGAACAATTTTTAGATAGATTAGCGATCTTACGACAGGAAATGAACAGCAACGAAGCAGAATTAGAAGAAAGGCAAGAAGCCCTATTTCATCACTTGTTGGAACATGAGAGGATCACGATTGATGATCTTGCCGAAGCACTTTATTTAAGCAAAAGTGTTGTAAATAACATTGTGGGGGAGTTGAAGGATAAATTACAATCTTATCCACTGGATGTTGAGGGAACGCCAAATGTTGGATTACGCTTAGAAGGAAATGAATTCACTATTCGCAAAGTAATTATTGAACAATTTCCCATGCATTATGAAGAAATACCTATTCCAGATCAAATGGAACAAAATTTAATGGATTTGAAAAAGAAATTTCATTTGGATGAAGCTTCTTTTACCAGACTGCGATTAGCTGTACAAGTAACAATTTCCAGGTTAGAGAATGGGCATTTCATAGAGAAGGAATTAGATATTGATTCCCAAGTATTTGACTCAGAGGATTTTAAAAGTTTTCAGGCCTTAAAGGAAGAAATGGTGCGTATCTACTCCATTGAAAATCCCAATCAAGAAATCTTCCTTATCGTGCTTCAATTACTTGGCCGTAGGGCTTCGATTATCGATGAAATGATCAATGAACGTGAACATTCGATGTTGGAGAGAATTATTAAACAGACGATTGAAGATATCAATTATTATTATACCATCAAGATTGATGAAGCAATGTTTAGTAAAGATATCCAGCTGCATATTAAGTATTTAATTAATCGTTTGCTTTTTGATGTCAAAATAAATAATAACTTGGTTGATGATGTGCAACAGCGTTTTCCATTTGCATATGAACTTTCAAGTGTATTGGCAGAAAATATAACAAAAGAAATTAATATTGAAGTTCCAATTAGTGAATTAGGTTTCCTATCGTTATATTTCAGTGTTTACCTGGAGCAGCTGGAACAACAAATCCGAGAAATTCAATCAGTAGCGATTATTACCAACGAAGGATTAAGTACGTCCAAGCTCCTGAAGATTAACTTACAGAAAATCTTTGGTAATCATATTGAGATCGTTGTTTTTAATGAAGAGGCATTTGAAAGTGAAGAAATTGAAGCATTTGATTTAATTATATCCACGATTTGGACAAGTCGATTATTTAATAAAGTGGTCTATATTGAGAACATCATGGACACACAATTGCTGAAATTAAAAATTGAGCAATTCTTGGTTTACAAAGATGTCAGGAACAAGAAATTATTCAATCAAAGTGTCATTGTTGATTTTATTGAGGAAAAAGATTTTTATCATATCGAAAAGCCTCGCGACTATCAGGACGTGATTCGCTTTCTGTCGGAGGAGTTGGTTCGTGAAGGAAAGGTAGATAAAACATTTACGGAAAGAATTATCACGCGTGAACAAGCGAAATCAACTGTGTCAGGAAAAGTAGGTTTTCCACATGTGAGCCACAATGACCATGGGATATTTGTCAAAGTTGCTTTACTAAATACGCCATTACGTGATTATCAAGATGTTAAAATCGTTTTCCTATTAGCTACAGCTGATGAAGCGGGTAATGAGGCGGTCCTAATTAGACTATATGAGGAAGTACTAGCGATTACAACGAATAGTTATATTCTAAATAAAATTACCGAGGATACAAAGTATGCATCGTTCGCGCATATTTTAAATCAAGAAATGAGGAAATAGCTTATGTTTTTCATTATGTTGCTTATTATTTTAGCAGTTGGCTTTGTCGTTCAATATATATTTGGTTTTGTGCAAATCAAACATTTCACAAAGCATTATACTGAGCTTAGAGAAAAAGGTAGAGTTGCGATTGGAAGACGTCCGACGATCATCCGATCAGGAACACTTGTCTTATTTCAATTAAACAATAAGAACGAAATTGAGGAATCACGTTATATGCAAGGAGTAACAGTGTTCTCGCGTATCAAGCATTTAAAAGGTTTAGAAGGAAAAAAGATAAATAAACTCGGGGAAGAAGACCTTGCAAACTACAATAAATTGCTTCAGGGAGCGATACACAATGCACAGCATACGTTTAGGGTAGTACAAGCAGGTGGGGAAATTGAACAAATTCCTTCGCCAATGATGAAAGTAGTGAAGAAAGTAAATAGTATGTTTACAAAGAAAGGGGTAAAGAAACATGGACTTCATAGTTAGTTTTGCGGAAGGGTTTATTAACTTATTCCAAACAGGTGCAGACACATTTATTGACTGGATGGGATCTATCGTACCACTGGTTTTAATGTTACTCATTGCTATGAATACAATTATTCAGTTAATTGGAGAATCACGAATAAATAAGATAGCTCAAAAATCATCAAAGAATCCGTTATTAAGGTATATGGTTCTACCATTCTTAGGTTCTTTTATGCTAGCAAACCCAATGGTACATTCTCTTGGTAGGTTTATGCCTGAAAAATATAAGCCAAGTTATTTTGCAGCTGCAGGACAGTTTGCTCATACAAGTAACGGGATTTTCCCACATATTAACCCGGCAGAATTATTTATTTTCTTAGGGATTGCAAGTGGAATTGAACAGCTTGGATTGCCAATGACAGACTTAGCGGTTCGATATTTATTAGTAGGGTTATTAATGAACTTTATCGGCGGTTGGGTTACTGACTTGACAACAAGCTATGTAGAAAAACAACAAAAAGTAAAACTAAGTAAAAACGTTGATGCGTAGAAGGGTAGGTGCAGATCATGAGTAAAAAGGTGAAAATTGTCAAAGGTTCTGGTGGCTTTGGTGGCCCTTTAGTACTTGGTGTAAATGGCAAAAAAGATAAAGTAATGTATGTAACAGGTGGCCATAAGCCTGCTATTGTAGATAAAATTTGTGAAATTACTGGTGCTACTGCGGTAAATGGATTTGAAACATCGGCACCAGAAGATGAAATCATGGCCGCTGTTATTGATTGCGGCGGGACACTACGTTGTGGTATCTATCCGCAAAAGGGAATTCCGACTATCAATATTATGGCAACAGGGAAAAGTGGCCCATTAAGAGAATATATAACCGAAGATATTTATGTATCGAATGTAGATGTAGATCAAGTAAGTATTGCAGGTGAAGAAGAGACGGATACGAACGGGTCAGCTTCTAATGCCTCTTCTAGTGATTCGGAAAATGAAACAGAGGAACAATCCACTTATTCTAAAGATAAAAAAATTACGGAGACAAAGGCTGAGCAAGGAAAGCAGAGTTTGCTTACAAGGATTGGTTTAGCAGCAGGAAAAGTCATTAATACGTTCTATCAAGCAGCTCGTGATGCAGTACAAACCATGTTGCAAACTGTTATTCCTTTCATGGGGTTTGTAGCGTTGCTAATCGGTATCATCCAAGGTTCGGGGATAGGTGACTTATTCGCTAATGTCATGTCTCCTTTAGCAGGAAACATTTGGGGACTTATGGCTATTGGTTTTATTTGTTCCCTGCCGTTCCTAAGTCCCTTGCTCGGACCAGGAGGCGTTATTGGACAAGTATTAGGGACATTAATTGGTGTAGAGATTGGAAAAGGGAATATCCCGCCTAATCTAGCACTACCAGCACTATTTGCAATCAACACACAAAATGCTGCTGACTTTATCCCTGTTGGTTTAGGATTAGCAGAAGCAGAAACGAAAACTATTGAGGTTGGTGTACCGTCTGTGTTGTATTCCAGATTCTTAAACGGTGTACCAAGGGTATTTGTCGCATGGCTTGCAAGCTTTGGATTATATAAATAACATCATGAATTAATGACTAACTTAGGAGTGTTTAATATGTATCAAACAACAATTAAAGGTATCGGAAAAGACGCGAAAGCTTTTGAAGCAGAAAAAATGATGATTTTATTTGGAGATAATGCACCAAGTGAACTAGCGGACTTCTGCTATGTTATTGATATAGTATCCGTTGATGAAGATATAACAGAAGAACATACATTAAAATTAGATGATGTTTCTTACCGTATTACAAGTGTTGGTGATGCAGTCAGAAAGAACCTAAATGACTTAGGCCACATCACGTTGAAATTCGACGGAAGCACAACACCAGGACAATCTGGTACGCTTTATTTAGAAGATAAAGAGATTGCTGGGGTGGAAACCGGTAGTACAATTACGATTGAAAAATAATAGGATTTGAAGATGAGAGACCTTCACAGCAGATGCTTATTGCTTGTGAGGGTCTTTTTTGATTTTTGGATAGGTTTTACTGGCATGACTATCCACAATGCAAAACTCCAATGTACGGTGTGACATAAACAATAGACCTTCTTTCTGCATAAGCTGTTTCTTCAGTTTAATTAGTCTCTTTCACTACTACAATCGAAAGGTAGAAAGAAAAGGGGGCAATCTTTCCAAAAGCGCTTTACATAACGGTCATTCATTCTGATATATAACTATATTACTATCGTCAACAAACTCCCAGAAGATCGGACGAATTTTTTAATTTCATGCCACCAAATCAACTTTCGATACGATAGTAATTAAAAAGAGAGTTCAATAAAGCAGCAGTGCTTTTTAGACGAGGGGAGATAAACATATGGAAAAAGGCAACGTAACACTCGAGGATATTTTCAAGCAGAATGAAAAAAGAATTCACTATCACATTCACAAACTGAACATTAGAGATCCGCATCAAGAGTTTTACACGGAAGGTCTGGTCGCAATGTAAGTAATCGCTATTCCTAGTTTTCTCCTTCTTTGTTCAATTATACAATTACCCAGAGTAAGAACATTGTACTAAAATGTGAACAAAAAATGTCTAAACTTGGTTTTTTATTGTAAATCACAACGTTGTACATCAAATGTCCAAGAGTTTGTGCTGAAAACGTATTCAACTTAAGGATAATAGGTGTTACAATAAAATTAGCGAAGGGGGGAGAAGAGGTGTCACTGAGTGATCGAAGCACTAAGATTTTGGATGAACTGACTAGTAATCCAAGTATAACTAGTACGGCTTTGGAGAACAAATATAACTTAACTCGTAGACAGCTTGGTTACAGCATTAATAAAATTAATGACTGGCTGATGACCAACAACCTTCCAGTAATAGAAAGAACAAGACAAGGCCATTTTATTATTGATCAATCTGTTTTCACCAAATTTAGTGGCGAACCCGATAACACTCCAAGAGAAACGGCAGTTCTTTCAGAGGGGCAGCGTGTACAAGTAATTATCATGATGCTTATAAGCAGCGATGAGGAACTATCGCTTAATCATTTTACGATAGAATTGGAAGTTAGCAAAAATACCATTCTTAGTGACTTGAAGCAGGCACAAACCTATTTAGATGAGTATGACTTGATTATCCGGTATTCGAGAAAATCGGGGTATTTACTAGAGGGTAAAGAGTTTCAAATCCGAAAGCTGCTCATCAAAGTAACTTATCAATTACTACAAATGCAGAATGGAGAAAACAGATTAAAGGAAATAGCAGCTATCAAAACAGAAGAAATTGATGAATTTAATAGACGTATTGTGAATGTGGAGAATAAGTTAAACTTAAAATTCACGGATGAAAAAATGGTAACGATGCCTTATATACTTATTTTAATATTAAGAAGGATAGAAAATGGGAGTGGAATAAACGCTTTCTCTATCCAGTACGAGGAATTATCCAGCACGAAGGAGTATCAGGCTACGGAGGAAATTTTCCGTAAGGCGGAGCAAATTCCAATGGAAGAACGCTTATTCATTACATTGCACCTATTAACTACAAATGTATATTGGTCGGAGTTTCTGGCAGAAGATGAAGCTGTTCCAAATCTAGTTCCGGCAGTAGATAATATGCTGCGTCTGTTTGAAAAAAGTGCATGTATTTATCTTCAGGAGCGGGAACAGTTGATGGATAAATTAATACAGCATATTAAGCCCGCCTATTATCGAATTAAATATCAACTTACAGAAACGATTGATATTCAGAGTTCCCTGAGTAAAGAATTCAAGGAATTACATCATCTTGTTAAGCGGTCAACAGGCCCGCTTGAAGATTTAATCGGTAAGGATGTCCCTGAAAATGAAACCACCTATATCACGATGCTGATTGGGGGTTGGATGACAAGACAGGGAGACAGCATTGAGAAAAAAACAAAGGCAATCGTTGTATGTCCACAAGGTGTATCGGTTTCAAGACTAATGTTTAACGAATTAAAGGAACTATTTCCGGAGTTTGTGTTCTTGGATTCCTTATCTGTACGTGACTTCCTAAATTATGGTTTAGATTATGATATTGTGTTTTCGCCAACGTATTTGGAAACGGATAAAAATCTGTTTATCTCAAAAGCATTTCTTGGACGGGAGGAAAAATATCGCCTGAGAAAACAAGTGATGCTTGAGTTGCATGGTTATATGCCGAATGATATTAACGTTGATCATTTAATAGATATTATCAAAAATCATACAGTTATTGAAAATGAAAAGGCTTTAAACGAGGATTTGTATAGGTATATATCCCGAGATGAGGAATCATCTATAAGACAGAGTAGGGAAAACAAGGATATTGATTTAGATGAATTGATTACACCAGAATATATAACAGTAAGAGATTCTGTGAATTCTTGGGAGGAAGCAATACGAGTAAGTGCAGAGTCGTTAATTGAAAACGGTAAAATTGATCCGAAATATGTGGAAGCGATGATCCATCACACCGGGGAAGATCCATATATTGTAATTGGCCCAAACATTGCCATACCTCACGCAGCACCTGAAGAAGGGGTGCGCGAGGTTGGAATGAGTCTACTGAAATTAGATGAGGGTGTACACTTTACAAGCGATTACAGTATTAATCTAGTGATTGTCATTGCAGCGGTAGACAAGCAACAACATATTCATGCGCTAATGCAGCTAATGAAACTTGCCGGTTCAGAAAGAGATCGAAAACGAGTAATTAATGCCAGTAGTGCCGAAGAGATTTATGAAATTATAAAATTATATTCCGTTGATTGAGTAGAAAACATGAATAACTTAAATAAAGGGGTGCAGGAAATGAGTGAATTAGTTTTTGATGAATCTGTTATTTTACTAGATATAGAAGGCAGTACAAAAGAAGAAATTTTATCAGCAATGGGGAACAATCTAGTGGACAAAGGGCTTGTGAAAGAAAGCTTCATTAACGCAATTATCGCTAGAGAGGGAGAATTTGCAACTGGCCTTCCAACTGCAGGGTTTTCTGTAGCGATTCCACATACGGATGTGGAACATGTCAACAGAAAAACAATCAGTGTGGGTGTTTTGAGAAATGCTGTTGATTTCGGTGTTATGGGTGATGAGAGTGAAACCACATCCGTGAAATTGGTGTTTATGTTGGCAATGAATGAAGCACATTCACAGCTTGCATTATTACAGAAACTGATGCAGGTATTCCAGAATGAAGAAACGTTGAAGTATCTAGTGAGTCAAACAGACAAAACAAGCATCAAGAATCATTTAGAAGATAAATTAGATTTTGCTGCACTTAAAGGAGGTGAATAATAATGGCAGATAAGAAAAAAGTGTTGGTAGCATGCGGAGCAGGTATTGCAACATCAACAGTTGTTAATAGTGCGATTGAAGAAATGGCAAAAGAAAATAACTTAAAAGTAGATTTAGTTCAAATCAAGATTGCTGAAGTAGATTCTCATGTTGATTCAGCTGATTTACTTGTAACTACTGCAATGACAAAAAAAGAGTTTCCATTCCCAGTAATTAATGCACGCTCTTTTCTAACTGGAATCGGTACTGACGATACAAAAAAACAAATTTTAGAAGAACTAAAAAAATAAACCGCTACGTAGTTATTTAACCTCGATTTCTCTTAGGAGAAATTGAGGTATATAACAGTTTTATATGGAGGAGGTAAAAATATGCAAGCATTTACAGATTTTATCCAAGGCTTTCTTGATCTGGGTGCAACAGTAATTCTTCCGGTTGCCATTTTCTTACTTGGCTTATTCTTTGGCCAAAAACCGGGTAAAGCATTTCGTTCTGGTTTAACAATTGGGGTTGCTTTTGTTGGGATTTTCCTAGTAATCGATTTACTGGTTTTAAACCTTGGTCCAGCAGCACAAGGCATGGTTGAACGGTTGGGAGTAAGCTTGAATGTTATTGATATAGGCTGGCCTGCAACATCTTCCATTGCTTGGGCTTCGGTGGTAGCAGCATTTATTATTCCACTTGGTTTAGTTGTAAACGTCATCATGCTTGTTACGAAAACGACAAAAACAATGAACGTGGATGTTTGGAACTTCTGGCATTATACGTTCATGGCTGCAATGGTTTACGCTATTTCAGGCAGTATTATTCAAGGGTTAGTGGCAGCAGTGCTATTTCAAATCGTCTGTCTTAAAGTTGCAGACTGGACGCAGCCCATGGTTAGCGAATTTTATGAACTTCCGGGTGTTTCTATTGCAACCGGTAGTACAATTTCATATGCACCATTTATTCCAGTAGTAAAATTACTACAAAAAGTTCCTGGAGTAAAAAATTGGAATGCCGATCCAGAAACGATTCAAAAACGATTTGGTATTTTCGGTGAATCTATTTTCATCGGGTTAATTCTTGGTGCAGGTATTGGTGCATTAGCGGGATATAACATTGGTGAAATCATTGAGATTGGTATGTCAATGGCTGCCGTTATGGTTTTGATGCCACGTATGGTTAAGATCCTGATGGAAGGTTTAATGCCAGTTTCAGAATCCGCACGTGAATGGTTAAACAAACGATTTGGGGATAGAGAAATTTATATCGGACTTGATGCAGCAGTAGCACTTGGGCATCCTGCTGTCATTTCAACAGCACTGATTCTTGTTCCAGTCACAGTTCTATTGGCAGTTATTTTACCAGGAAATGCACTGTTACCATTTGGTGATCTGGCTACTATTCCATTTATTGTAGCATTTATTGTTGGTGCTGCAAGAGGTAATATTATTCATTCTGTAATTGTTGGTACCTTCATGATTGCTATCTCACTATACCTCGCAACAGATGTTGCACCGATATTTACGCAAATGGCTGAAACTGCTCAAATTGAGCTGCCAGAAGGTTCAACTCAAGTATCAAGTATTGACCAGGGTGGTAACTTAGTTAACTGGGTAATCTTTAAAGTGTTTAGCTTGTTTAATTAATAGAATCTATTGGATATAAACTAAAATAGATTGTTTAGGAGGACTTCAGATGAAAGCTCTAGTAAAAACAGAACTCGGATTTGGAAATCTGGAAATACAAGATAAGGAAGAACCTCAAGCCGGGAAAGACCAGGTGAAAATTGAAGTAAAATACGCAGGGATCTGCGGTTCAGATATTCATACGTACGAGGGGCATTATAAAGTCGGTGTCCCTGTGACATTAGGACATGAATTTGCCGGTGAAGTTGTAGAAGTAGGTGAAGGTGTTACAGCATTTAAATCAGGCGACCGCGTTACTTCAGAAACTACCTTCTATATTTGTGGGGAATGTGAGTATTGTAAAGCTGGTGACTATAACCTCTGTAATCATCGTAAAGGATTGGGTACACAGCAGGACGGCGGATTTACGAAATATTTGATTGCGCGTGAAGGTAGCGTTCATCATCTTCCTGAACATGTGGATTATAAATCAGCAGCGATGACAGAACCACTGTCATGTACCCATCATGCAGTGGCAAAAACGGATATTAGCGAAGGCGATATTGTGGTTGTAATTGGACCAGGTCCGATTGGTCTATTTACTGCACAGGTTGCTAAAAGTCGAGGAGCTACCGTTTTAATTACTGGTTTAACAAATGATAAAGTGCGTTTGGATAAAGCAAAGGAAATAGGCATCGACTATGCAGTGAACACACAAGAACAAGACATCAAGGAACTTGTTAACAGTCTGACAAACGGCTATGGTGCAGATGTTGTGTTCGAATGTTCCGGTGCGGTTCCTGCAGCGAAACAAGGACTTGATCTTCTGCGTAAAAAAGGGCAATATGGCCAGGTTGGGCTTTTTGCTCAGCCAGAAGTTCAATTCGATCTTCAAAAAATTATTCAAAAGGAAATTCGCGTTGTCGGAAGTAGGAGCCAAAAACCTGCTGACTGGGAACCTTCTCTAGAATTAATGAATAATGGAAGTGTTAACGCTAAAGCAATGGTAACGCACGAATTTGATATTACACAATGGGACGAAGCATACCAGGCAATTAAAAGTGGGGAAGCGATCAAGGTATTATTAACTCCCGTCGATTAAAAATGAAATGGGGCGATTTAATTGGATAAGCAAGAATTGACCAATATTATTGACTATACACTTTTGAAACCGACAGCAAGCAAAGAGGATATTACTCACTTTTGTAATGAAACCATAGAATACGGATTTAAAACAGTATTCGTAAATCCGTATTATGTTTCACATGCGCATAATCTATTATCTCCCCATAATATTAAAGTTGGAGTGCCGATTGGTTTTTCACTTGGCGGAGCAACAACGCACACAAAAGTCGAAGAAACAAAAGAAGCGATTAACAACGGTGCAGAAGAAATAGATATGCTGATTAATTTAGGTGCGTTGAAATCAAAAGAATTTGATGTTGTAAAAAATGACATTGCTGAGGTTGTGAAAGCTTCCGGAGGATTAACAACCAAGGTTATTATTGAAACAGCATTATTAACAAAAGAAGAGAAAATCACTGCCTCTGAAATAATTGTGGAAGCTCATGCGGATTTTGTAAAAACTGCTACTGGTTTTAATGGCGGCGGAGCTACTGTTGAAGATGTTAAGTTACTGCGTTCTGTGGTTGGAGAGAATTTTGGTGTAAAGGCTGCCGGTGGAGTTCGTAATTATGAAGATGCAGTAAATATCGTAAATGCGGGAGCAACTCGTATCGGAGCAAGCGGTGCTATAGCAATTATCTCTGGGGAAACATCAAAAGTTTCGTACTAATTATAAGAAGAACGATTAAGGAATTCTGCTTAATCGTTCAATCACTTGTAATAGAAATGAGGGTGGAAAATGGTAGAAACAATGATAGATTTTATGTTGGGCCCCTTTACGGCAATAAGTGATTTTTACTTTGAATATCAAAT
This sequence comes from Virgibacillus sp. NKC19-16, assembly GCF_021560035.1. NCBI lineage: Bacteria > Bacillati > Bacillota > Bacilli > Caryophanales > Bacillaceae > Virgibacillus > Virgibacillus salidurans. The sequence continues at coordinate 1,076,177 of NZ_CP074373.1, forward strand.
CATCTTTAACACGCTTATCGTAGGCTTTGCACTATATAAAATTATTTTCAATAAAAAAAAGAATAAGGATGAATCCGTCAGCTAGTAGAAAGTGTCAACCAGAATTTAGAAAGGATGTTAAAGATGAAATCCCTAAATCTTTATGGCAAGCAAGATATACGTTTTGAACAATCACCTGAACCGGTAATTGAAAAGGAAGATGACGTTATTATCAAAGTGAAAGTTGTTGGTATTTGTGGTTCAGATATTTCCAGATACAATAAATTAGGGCCTTATGTAGAAGGTATGACATTTGGTCACGAATTTGCAGGAGAAGTAACAGAGGTTGGAACAGGTGTAGAAGGAATCAAAGCGGGAGACCGTGTTGCAGGCTGCCCTACTTTCTATTGTGGAGAATGTGAAAGCTGTAGGAAAGGTGAATTATCACGCTGTGAAAAATTAACTGTTATTGGTGCAAGACACCCAGGCGCTTATGCAGAATATGTAAAACTGCCAGCTGAAAATATTGTACCGCTTTCGGATAATGTTGATTATGATACAGCTGCACTGGTCGAGCCTTCATCCGTTGTTGCGCACGGTTTTTACCGTACAAGCATCCAGCCAGGTGCAGAAGTGGCTATCATGGGATGTGGCAGTATCGGATTACTTGCTGTTCAATGGGCAAAAATATTCGGTGCAAAAAAAGTTTATGCTATCGATATTGATAATTCCAAGCTTGAAGTTGCCAAAGAAGTCGGAGCAGACGTTTTAATAAATTCGCTTGAAAAACCCGCTCATGAACAGATTATGGAGCAAACCAATGGCACCGGTGTTGATTTAGCTGTAGAATCAGCAGGATCCCCAATTACATCCGCACAAGTTCTTGCTCTACCCAAAAAGGGTGGAGAAGTCGTATTCATGGGCATTCCTTATGCAGATATCAATATCGAACGTTTCTATTTTGAAAAAATCGTACGTAATGAATTAAGGATACTCGGATCGTGGAACGCCATCTCCTCTCCGTTCCCAGGAAAGGAATGGAGTTCTTCTGTACATTATATGAGTACAGGCCAGATTAATGTACAACCAATGATTTCTCATCGGTTGAAATTAGAAGAAGGGCCGGAAACTTTTGATAACCTTATAAATAGAAAAGGGTCTTATGTAAAGGTTTTGTTTTATCCTGGGGAAGGATAACTAAATATAATTCTGTTAAGCGTCCGTCAATGGACGCTTTTTTGGTGTATAAGTGCTTCTATTCTATACGTTGAATATAATGTTTGTTCTTGTTCAATGAATTAGGAAAGTGTTGTAGCAGTGGTGAGGGACGCACCTAGCAAATCACAAAATTACCCTATCGTAGGAGATGACCAGTTAGCAAGCAGAAGTGTAATAACCACAGCTGCTACTAAGCCACAGATTATACTAGTGGGTGGTGACTTTATGGGGCGTTAGTTCATACGGGTGGAGTTGGCATTTTTTTGCGAATCTGCTTTGGAAATGATAATTTACAGTTAGCCTCAACGTGTATAATATAGATATAGTGACTTTAAGAAAAACAGGCCATCTGTTCATGATTTCACTCTTGACTTAATATGATCTTATCAAAAGCAGTTTAATAGGAAAAACTTAATTCATGTAAATGGAGGCTTTTCATGCTAAAAAAACCAAAAATAGTTATTGTCGGTGCAGGTAGTGCAATTTTTGGACTGAGTATGTTGAAAGATGCCTTTTCTACAAAAGAATTATGGGGCAGTGAACTGGTGTTAGTAGATATTGACAAAGCCGCGGTTGAAAAAGTAACAGTAGCCGCTAATCGGATAAATGATCAGCTTAAGGCAGGATATAAGATTTCATCTACCACTGATAGACTTGAAGCTCTACCAGGAGCAGATTTCGTGATTGTATCCATCGCTGTTGATCGAATGAAAATGTGGAAGAAAGACTTTTCTGTACCACAAAAGCATGGGGTTCCTCATGTTTTAGGAGAAAATGTTGGACCAGGGGCGGTCTTTCACACTATGAGAAACCTGCCGATCATTCTCGATATCTGCAAAGACATCGAAAAATATTGTCCAGAAGCATTATTAATCAACTTCACAAACCCTGAAAGTCGTTTATGTATGGCAATCAAAAAATATACGAATGTGAAAGTGGTAGGGCTCTGTCATCAAATAAATGCGGGGATTGATATTGTTTCTACTTTAACCCATACTGACAGAAAATATATTGATGTGAAAGCATGGGGAATAAATCATTTTACTTGGATGGTTGATATTAGAGATAAACGCACTGGAGAAGACTTATATCCAGCTTTAATAGAAAAAGAGAAAACTTATGATTCTTCCTATGAAAAGTTATCAAGGTTTATCTTCCGTCATTATGGACTTTTTCCAACATCTGGTGACGATCATTTAGGAGAATTTTTCCCCTATGCGCATGAAATGATCAGTAAAGAAGGCTATGATTTTGGGAAATACGAACAAAGGCGTCAAGATGTGGTGAAAATCTTGGAGGGCATTATTAATAAAGATGTTGCTATTGACAGCAATTTGATTAAACCCTCTGGAGAAAAAGCATTTAATATTATAAACGGAATAACAAACAACACCAATGAGCTTCTTGAATCAATCAATTTACCAAACGAAGGGTATATTACAAATCTTCCAGATGATGCAATTGTTGAAGTACCTTCTATAGTCAGCGGTAATGGGGTGAATGGACTTGCTCTAGGTAAACTTCCAAGGGGGATTGCAGCTTTATGTAAAACACAAATTGATGTTCAACACCTTGTAGTAGATGCAGGAGTAAATGGAGACCGGAATTTGGTTGTTCAGGCTTTACTTACTGATCCGAACGTCCCAAGCGCAGATGCTGCAATGAATATTTATCATGAATTAATGGAGGTTAACAAACCTTATTTGAGGCAATTCTCTTATGACTCTTATGATTAATGAAAATAATAAAAGTATATTAACAATTTGACTCCTTAATTTAGTAGTGTCAATTAAACCCAAGAATAAAGGGCAGTTTTCCCTCCTTAATATCATTTAGGGAAGGGTAATAACTGCCCAGAATAGTTTTACTTTTTTCTCCTCTGTATCATATTTAATACCACTCTAGGATTTGTTCCACCTGTTACTTTTCTTTTTTCAATAAAGTGTTTGGGATCAAGAATAGATTTCCAATCCTTACTTTTTAATGTAATATTTTCTAACCACTCATTCACTGTAGCTAATGGTAATTCATATAATTCTTTGTTTGCAGCATCTGCACGCTTTGCTACAATGCTGGCTTTTTTATGGGCAATTCTAAAAGGAGTTTCATAGTCTCGGGCAAGTACATCAGCAAGTTCAGTTATTGTAATCATATTTTCTCTTGCTTGTTGGTAAGCTCGCTCTTTATTGAAATCCATTGTAAGAATAACTGCACGCATTAATTTTATTACTCTAATTGCTTTTTGATACCCATTATATAAATGGGGCTGCAGATCATCTTCCGTGTCGTTTATATCTCCGTATGGTGTATTATGAATCATATGAAGTACAGCCATTCCCTCAGCTCCAGCACTGCTGGCTATGGCACGCGAATGCTCCATGGAAACTGGATTTCTTTTTTGGGGCATAATACTGCTTATCTGAACATATGCATTAGAGACTTTTACCAATCCAACCTCTTTTGAAGCCATTCGCAAAAGTTCCTGTATCCATCTTCCCATATTCGTCATAAGGCTTATTAATGTCTGGGCAGCCTCTATCAAATAATCCCCAGTACCGATTGCATCATAGGAATTTTCTATTAATCCATCGAATTCAAGCAGTTCTACCATACGTTCTCGATTTATAGGAAACCCCGTTGTGGTGACAGCAGCTGCGCCCATAGGGGATTGATTCACAGTCTGATATGCCTGTTGTAATCTTCTTATATCTCTGGATAAATTATCATAAATTGCAACAAGGTAGTGTCCGAATGTAGTTGGCTGTGCTGGTTGAGTATGGGTATGGGCTGGTATAATGGTTTCTATATGCTGTTCGGCTTGATAGAGAATTACTTGATTTAATTCTTCTGCATTTTCAATAGTCTGCTTCAGGTAGTTCCGTATCACTATCCGATACATTGCTTCACCCATATCATTTCTGCTTTTTGCAATATGCATTTTACCTGCTAATTCATCACCAATATGGTCTCCAATTTTGGATTCTACTAAAAAAAATAAATCCTCATATTGTGCTGAATATGTTAATTCACTTTTATCAAGGTTTTCTACTAGTTGTATTCCTTCCAAAGCTTTATTACACTCTTGTTTCGTAAGAATATTTTGCTCTGTCAGCATAATGGTGTGTGCCTTATGTACTTTAAACATTGCTTCAAATAAGTGGTCTTTTTGATCATCAAATACGGGTTTTAATAATTGTTCCACATATGTTTTCCCGGGAAATTCAATACCTTCAGCAAGCTCAAACTCAGTTTTAAATTTATTCATCTAATCATCACCTCAAAATTTAATAGAATTTCTAGTTAGTAAACTTTACTTACTAATTCCGTTTTTATTATTGTATATAAAAGCCCTTACATTGTAAAGTGTCAATTGTTTTAAAAATGTTTAAACTTAAAAAATAATATTTATTATAAAAGAAAGCGTTGACATATCAGAATTATTATAGTATTATCAGTTTTAGTTAATAAGTTAACCTTACTAACTTATTGAAAGATAATTAATTATAGAGGGGAGGGAATAGCCATAAGTATTCAGGACATCCAGGTAAGTTCGACTAACATAAAAGATTTAAACAAAAGAAAAATTATACATTACATTCAAAGAAATCAAGGGAGTTCACGATCTGATATTTCTAAAGCTTTGTTTATCAGTAAGCCAACGGTATCAAATTTTGTTGATGAGTTGCTATCGGAGGGATGGGTCAGTGAGAAAGAAAGTGAAAAAGGTAGTTCCTCTGGTGGGAGGAAGCCATACCAGGTATTCTTTAACCAAGACGCATACTATCTGGTTGGGGTAGACATAGGAGGAACCTCGATAGAAATGGCTGTCATGAATTTGGCAGGGGAAATTATAAATAAAACGGCTTTTGAAACTCAACTCTATGTGGGTAGTCAACTTATTGCTGTAATTGCTGATAACGTCACAAATCTTATTCAAAACAGCAACCTTGAAAATGACCAAATATTTGGTGTGGGGATTGGTGTTCCAGGAATCACAAATGTAAATGATGGTATTGTAATGGATGCCCCTAGTATTGGTTGGAAAAACATACCTTTACAATCTCATCTTGAAGAGCTCCTTCCGTTTCCGGTTTATCTAGACAACGATGTGAATGTTGCTGCCTTAGGTGAACTCTGGAAAGGAGTAGGGAAGACTAATTACAATTTTTTAATGATAACACTTGGAACTGGTATCGGGTGTGGATTGATTATTAATGGCCAACTTTATCGAGGTTCTTCTTATGCAGCAGGGGAAATAGGCTACATGGTTACGGATAAAGATTCTGCAGAGAAAAAATATGAACATACTTTTACGGGATATGGATTTTTAGATAATCATGTTGGTGGGCCCTCAATTACAAGAAGAATGCTTAATTATTTAGGAGAAACTGAAGAAAGCGAATGGACAGCGAAGAAAATATTCCAAATGGCAAATCAGAGAGATGAAACTGCTTTAGAAATTCTTAATGAGCCCTTGTCTCATCTTTCCTTTGGACTAATTAATGTAATATCTTTATTAAACCCGGAAAGGATTGTATTGGGAGGTAGAATTTCAAAGTCTATGAATCAATTTTTACCATATTTATCTACAACAATTGAAAAACATATACCAATACAAACAGAGCTTGAGACGACAGGTGTCAAAGATGTTTCGTTGTTAGGAGCGGGCTACTTGTTGTTAAAGGAACACGATTCAATATTAAAAATGTAATTAGTGCTCAATAATGGACTTCTGTTCTAAAAAAATATTAGTAGGAGGTTTTAAAATGGTACAGAAATGGAGATTTGCACTATTGGGAGTTTTGGTATTGTTTGTAATTGCTGCTTGTTCAGGTGGAGATGATGAAACTTCTGGAAGTGAATCAGAAAATGGTGATGGGGAAATCACTTTGGAATATTGGCAGTACGCTTTTGATTCAAAGGTTACCTTAATGGATGAATTAATTGAGGAATTTGAGCAGGAAAATCCTGGTATAACAATTGAGCAAACAACTTTCCCTTATGATCAATATAATGAACAAGTAGCTGCCCAAGTGCCTGCCGGTAGGGGGCCGGATGTAATTAATTTATTTTATGGTTGGGTGCCATCCTATGTGGACGCTGGTTATTTACAGCCACTGCCCCAGGATGCTTTTCCACATGAAGAAATAGAAGATGAATTTTTCCCATTAGTAGATGCAACTAAAATAGACGATGAGTACTGGACGATACCGACAGCGGTGAGAACACTGGCGTTGTTCTACAATAAAGACCTTTTCGAAGAGGCAGGCCTTGATCCTGAAGCTCCTCCAGAAACGTGGGATGAACTTCAGGAATATGCAGTAGAATTAACTGAAAGAGATGATAATGACGTTTTAGTGCAATCCGGTATGGCATGGCAACCGGATCAACAAGGGCATCATTGGCTTAGAGATGGTCTGACTTTGCAGGCTGGAGGAGAAGTATTGAGTGAAGACCGTAGAGAAGTAGTTTGGGATGAAGATCCAGCAGGATTTGAAGCATTTGAATACTGGTTAAGCTTCCCTGGTGAACTGGGTACTTCCGAGCAAGGCTTTTATACCGATGATGTGACAGCTTTTGTTACAGAAAATGCTGCAATGAATATTGATGGATCATTCCGAGTTGGAACACTTCAGAGTGATGCGCCTGATTTAAATTATGGTATTGCACCACTTCCAGCACAGGATGAACAATCTACCAATGCTTCATTTTGGACGAATGGTATTACTGCAGACGTAGAAGGTGAAAAACTGGACGCTTCGATTAAATTTCTTGAGTTTTTAACCAGTGAGGATGTAATGGAAAGATGGCTGGATGCTACAGGTGAGCTTCCTGCTAAAGAAGCAGTTGCAATGCAGGATGAATTTGTAAATGATGAATTATATGGTCCATTTATTGAATCTTTACCTTATGCGAATGCCCATTTCTTTATAGATGAAACTGGAGAACGTGACCTTGTGATCGAAGCTGCCAATAAAGTTTTACTAGAAGGAGCAGATCCGGAGGAAGCTTTCAATGAATTAGTGGAAGCTACACAGGCACTTTATGATGAGTATTGGAGCGATAAATAAAAGGTTTTTGGGATTGAGGGGGTACCCTTAATCCCTAATTACTATAAGGAGGTGCACTATGGAGCAATTAAATACGTCACCAGATTATGATAAGAAAGATAGAAAGCCAAAGAAAAGACAAAACCCATCCTTCCTATATAAAATGAGAAATAACTACAAATATCAAAAATACTTTTTCATTATTATTTGTTTATTGCTTCCACTCATCTTCTATATAGGTATACGGATTTTACCTACTTTGTTTACCTTTAATGTGGGATTTAGGGAGTGGAATCTTCTTTCAACGGGAGAGAGGCCCTTTGTGGGGCTTTCAAATTTTGTAACATTATTTCAGGATGAAGTTTTTCTTAAATCCCTGCTTAACACCTTTATATATATAGTAATAGGAGTTATTGGCCAATTAACGCTTGGTATAACTGTTGCGCTCTTGCTGCACAAAATCAATCGTTTTGTAGGGTTGTTCAGGGTTATTTATTTTATTCCATATGTAACAAGTATTGTTGCTATAAGCTGGATATTTCAATGGCTTTTCATGAGCAATGGTTTTGTTAATGATTTATTGATAAATTTAGGTTTCTCACAGCAACCTTTTTTAAATTCACCAGATCAAGCAATCTTCGTAATATCGGCAGCTATGATTTGGCAATCTATTGGATTTCAAATGGTCTTATTTCTCGCTGGGTTATCAAATATACCAGAAATGTTATATGAAGCGGCTGATATTGACGGAGCAACTCCATGGCAGAAATTTTGGCATGTAACAGTTCCATTACTCAACCCAACTATCGTGTTCTCCTCCATAATTGGGATGATAACATTTATCCAGGTTTCTTTTACTCAAGTCGTTAATATGAGTATGGATGGCAGTGGAGGACCATTAAATTCTACAATTTCAGTTGTTGTATATATTTATCAAACTGCCTTTCAGCAATATGATATGGGACTAGCTTCTGCTGCAACCGTAGTATTATTCCTATTTATTATGGGGTTGACTATTTTTCAAATGAAAGTTCTAACGAAGAAATTTGATTATTGATAAGGGAGGCGAAAAAAGTGAAACCGGGAAAATTATTACCTTATATAGTACTTATAATAGGTGCAGTTTTAATGCTTTTTCCATTTATATGGATGGTATCCACTTCCTTGAAAGCGCCAATGGACATCTTTAATCTGAACATAATCCCTGAAAGCCCTACTTTAGCAAATTATATTCAGATTCTGCAAGAGAGTATGTTTGTTAGGTGGTTCTTCAACAGTATAATCATTGCAGTGATTACGACAATTAGTGTAATATTCTTTGATACACTTGTAGGATACATTATAGCTAAATTTAACTTTTTCGGAAAGAAACTTTTATTTATATTAATTCTCAGTACCTTAATGGTACCTGTTGAAATGCTAATTATCCCTTGGTATATGATGAGCTCGGAATTAGGGTGGACAGATACATATTGGGGTATCTTATTTCCAGGTTTAATGACAGGGTTTGGGGTATTTTTGATGAAGCAGTTTATGGAACAGATACCTGAGGATCTATTGAATGCTGCACGTATTGATGGAATGAATGAGTTTTCAATCTTCTTTAAAATAGCTGTTCCCCAAGTTTGGCCAGCAATATCTGCTTTAGGTATATTTTCATTTCTCAGTAACTGGAACGCGTTTCTGTGGCCGTTGATTGTAACAGAATCTTCTAGCCTTAGAACATTGCCGGTCGGGTTGTCGTACTTTTCATCTGGAGAGGCTGAATCCCAATGGCATTTGATAATGACCGGAGCTACAATTTCTGTTATTCCTTTAATTTTGGTTTTTATCTTTCTACAGCGTCATATAATTAAGGGAATTGTTTTAACAGGAATGAAGTAATATAGCGTGATTTTTTATCAATAGAATTTAAGGCATCTCTCAGTTTAACTTTTTCTGAGAGATGCCTTTTGCTTATAGGTGTTTGTTACTACACCTAGGTTGAGGATGCTGAAAACAAATATCATTTAACAGAAAAGGAATAAACACTAGATAAAATATGGAAGGTTCTATTGTTGATCAATAAATGAAGAGAAAACATTTATATGCCATTATCCTCATCAATATTTGGTGGCGAGACTTCATTTTGAATTGGTCCTAATGGAATGAATGCATAGCCAAACTCTATGTTTAATCCCCCTTGTAACAATCTGAAATTAATACAAGGGGGATAAATTATTCTACTGCCATTTTTCAATCAAAGAGTCCGCATCTTTATCCAAATCGCTGTATGCCTTCTCGGAAACTGATTCGTTCTCCAGCAATTGATTCATTAGTTGTTTAAAGCTAGACATATGTTTAACAACTTTTGTACCTTGCTCCTTATTCTCATAGTGGTCAACAGATGTTAAGTGAGTTGTTAATAAATGAACATCGTCCTCGTTATTAAATTCACCGTCATCCGCTAGACGCTCTACTAATCTTTTCATTTTAGATGCACTAATTTCTTCAACATTTTCATCGGCGCCATAACTTAAGAGGTTGGTGAAGATGCGATATCCACCAGGTACTTGATTATTGATTTGACGATAGAACACTAAGCTGGAATACAGATAGGTTCCTTCTCCATAATCTGTCATCAAAATACCACCATCAAACGGATCTTCTCCTGGGTCGGCCATGCTTACAAACGTTTCATATCGATTATCCCAGTTCATAGGGAAGTACAGTCCTCTTTCTTGTACCCAGCCATCCCAGTCGCTTTCTGATATTTTGTTTGGAAAGTTAAATAATTTATGATCTGGCTGTGTCATAGTAACTGGTGCCTCTTCATCTGTAACTCGCCATTCAATCGACGGACTACCTAATTCTAATGAATAGGGTGGAGTTTCATTTACATCCCAATTATCCCCCGGTTTATGATATTGGACAACGACATGTCCTCCATTTTCAGCATAATCAAGTAAACGCTGATTGTTTTCTATTAAATCTGGCCGTGATAGGTTTGCTCTAATGCCTGTTACAATAGTATCGTATTGACTCAAGTCACCTGATTCCAAATCTGCTTCACTTAATTTCGTTACATCAAATCCTACATTCAGTAAATAATCGGCTACCTCATCAAAACCACTTTCAATATAACCGACTTTAAGGTTATCCGGTTTTAATAACTCAAATGCTACCGTACTTACAGTAGATGGATATTGATAATAGGAATCGTTTATATGATCGTATTTTATTTCCTGAACAGTGGTATCATAAGTTTCTTCATCTGATTCAGCAATCACATCAAAAGAATAGTCACCTTCTTCTATATCAGACGGTGGACTTACATTGAAAGTTACTTCTTGCTCCTCCAGACGCTCTGTCAATGTTACTTCCTTCTGTTCAGTGTCTGTTGTCCATCCTTCAGGCAAATTCAATGATACTTCTGCATCCTTTTCTCCGTTAAAATAATTTTTCACATTAACAGAAACAGGAACCTCTTCTTGTAAATCCGCCGTATTTATAGTTAACTTATCTGGATCTGCCTCTACACTAAGAGCAGGTAACACGGCAATAGTATCATCTAATTCTAACATTTTGGTAGTGTGCGTTCCTTTTTCTTTAAACGAAACTTGAGTTTGTAAGACTGAATCCTCATATGGTTGGTAGTATGTCTCGTCTTCAGGTACTGTAACATTGAAAACGACTGTTTTGGATTGGTCTGGATTTAAGTGTTTAAGATTTTGGCTTTCTTCATGTTCCCAGTTTTCAGAAGTGACAAGAGAAGCTTCAACGTTTTTTATTTTTTGATTTCCTTCATTGGTGACTTCCATGGTTACTTGTGTTTCTTCTCCCTGTGTTAAAACCTCTGAATCGATTGTAGTTTCGACATTAAGACTAGAAGAGACAAAGCTTACTTGTTGTAATTGTTCTTTTTTAAGTTCGAGCTTATGAACCAAATCATTTTTAGTACTCTCGTCCATATCAGTATTCTTAGTCATTTTTAATACTTTTTGAACATCTTTTATAGCGTTCTGAGTAGCTGGAAAAATTTCATCTCTGTTTGGATAAAGTTCAATTATGGTTTCGATCTCCTGCTGCAACTTTTCTAATTGGTTACCTAGCCCTTTTTTAGGGACTATTTCCGCCCAATCATTCAGGTTATAAGGAATACTGGAGAATAGATCATCATTTTCGCTGTCTCCTGATGATTTAACCAGCTCCAAGTGAGTTTGTCTAGGTTCTGCAGGTATGTCATTTCCCATTCCCTGACTCTTATGCAAATATCTTGATTCTTCTCCAAGTTGGGGATAAGTCATTCCATAAATAGGATCATAATCACCTATTTCGATGGATGTTGTAGCAGTTTCTTCAGATTCTGCAGGCAAATATAATTTCTTTATTTGCCAAACATCCAATCCTTCCTCAAGCTGCTCTGGGTAAACAGATGGATCTGCTGCATCCTCAAATGCTTGTTCACTTAAGATCGTGATTGTTCTATGATGGCCGTGCTGACTTTCTACATCTCGGAAAGAAGGCATAACAATATCTGGCTTATATGTGCGAATGAAGCGGATGAGACGCTCATAAGTCAAATCCTCCCCCACTTTTCCAAAGTTTCTTGAGGTGACTTGGAGAAGCCGAAGTCGTAAATGGGATCAGAAGTAGTTTCGCTCAAGTGATATGCTGTTACCCCAGTAATTTCGGCCGCTTCAATCATTTCGTTTGATCGAATAATACCCAGTCCATTCCCTAATTCACTTCCAATCTCATTCTGACCTCCTTCTCCACGGTTTGCTATAAGACTAGAAGTCTGTACACCCAATCCACGTGATAGATATGCAAGGAAATCACTCCGTTCATCGTCTGGATGTGCCCCAGTATTTAGAAAACTCACAGTTGTACTAAGCGGTTTTACTGCATTCCATAAATCTACATCTGGCTCTTCTTGTCCATCGGTTGCTACTGAACTTTGTAGTGGCAAAAGAGATAGAATTAACACGACTGAAAAAAGTACAGAGAAAATTTTCCTCATAATATGAAACCCCTTTCATTATTTTTTACAAAGTAATATTTATTCATTTACACCCCCCTTTTCGATCAAGTTAGTTAGTAAACTTTATTTACTAACTATTCAAAAATTACTTTGTACTAGAATAATACCATTGTTTATTGAAAATAGTAAATATTAAAAAAGTACTATCTTAGTAGATTTAGTAGTGAGAAAGTAGCGGTCAAATAGAACTACTATGAAATGTAGCAGTTATAAAAATTCTTCAGGATATTTTTAAACTACTAGCCTGAATGGTACGGCAAGAACAAAGAGCTAGAATTGAAAGATCAGCGCCCCTTTTCTTGTCCATCTGGTGTATGGAAGTTCTATATTACTAAGATAGTGAGAGTTTAATTGTGTTTGGGACTGGAAAATATTATATTACTCCAAGTCCACTCTGTGATATAGTAAAATATAGGGGTCGGATCCTCAACTGCTCTTTTATGGAAACAATATTACTTAAATAAGATACCAATCTTTTTATGAATCAAAAATGCTTAGTATAAAACTCGAAAGGAATGATGTAAGAAATGAGCAATTTATCCTTGGAAAAAAGGGAACCTTATTATGTTCAATTTTATCATATGATTAAACAAATGATTTTTGAAGGGAAATATCAGCCAGAGGAAAGAATCAATGAAACTCAGTTGGCGAAGGAATACAATGTGAGCAAAAGTCCAATAAGAGAAGCAATAAGAATTCTTGAAAATGAAGGACTGTTAGTGGTAGATAAGTCAAAAGTAATTGTTTACAAACCTACATTGAAAGATGTAATGGATATCTATCAATGTCGCATGGCGCTTGAATCATTTGCGGTAAAGTTAACAACAAAAATAGCTACAGATGCTGAACTTAAAGACATTGAAGATACGTTGAAGACAACGGAAACTGCTATACAAGCAGAAGAGGAATCCAATAAAATTATTTCGCTTAATGAAAATTTCCATCATTTAATCCTCACATATTGCAGAAATAGTCGTCTTCAAAAACAGGTCAATAATCTAAAGGCACTTATAAACTATTTTCGAATATTGAATTTTAAAGGAGAATTAAGAGCGAAGGAAATTTTGGGACAGCATCGAAAGATTTTCGATTATATAGAACAAAGAGATGAAATAAGTGCATCAACAGAAATGATTAAACATTTAGAACTTGATGTTAAGCATTTAATGGAGATACTTAATGTTACAGAAGAAAAAACATGAATTTAATAACCTTTATAAAGCTGGATCCCGTATATGTGGAATACAGCTTTTTTAGTTGGATGAAAAATAATAAAAGAAATAAAAAAGCTATTGCAAAAAGTTAAAATATATTATATTATAATTCTAAGAATTAATACAGTCGACTAACGACTCTTATAATTATTTACTTAGGAGGAATTCGAGAATGAATAAATTTAAAGTGGCAACTATTCCAGGAGATGGGGTCGGTAAAGAAGTAGTACCTGCTGCTAAGGAAGTTTTGAAAGCGGTATCGGAAGTGCATGGTGGGCTATCATTTGAGTTTACTGATTTCCCTTATAGCTGTGAGTACTATTTAGAGAATGGTGTTATGATGCCTGAAGACGGTCTAGAAAAACTTAAAAATTTTGATTCGATATTCTTAGGAGCAGTTGGAAATATCAAACTAGTACCTGATCATATTTCCTTATGGGGACTTTTAATTAAACTTCGCCGTGAGTTTGAACAAGAAATTAATATTCGACCTGCCAAAGTCCTTAGTGGTGTCAAATCCCCACTAGTCAATCCAAAAGATTTTGATCTAATTGTTGTCAGGGAAAATAGTGAAGGGGAGTATAGTGAAGTTGGTGGCAGGATCTTCCGTGGGGATAACGAAATTGCCATTCAAAATAATATTTTTTCTCGGAGAGGTACAGAACAGGCAATGCGGTATGCGTTTGAGTTAGCATCTAAACGCAACAAGCATGTAACCAGCGCTACGAAGTCCAATGGTATTGTCCATTCCATGCCATTTTGGGACGAGATATTTAAAGATGTTTCTAAAGATTATCCGGAGATTCAAACAGATTCCCAACATATCGACGCACTGGCTGCCTTCTTTGTAACACATCCGGACAAATTCGATGTGATTGTAGCTAGTAATCTGTTTGGAGATATCTTAACGGATATAGGTGCTGGAATAATGGGTAGTGTTGGAATTGCTCCAGCTGCAAATATTAATGTAAATGGTAAGTACCCATCCATGTTTGAACCTGTTCATGGTTCAGCGCCCGATATTATTGGAAAAGGAATTGCAAATCCAATTGGCCAAATTTGGACAGCGAAAATGATGCTTGATCATATGGGAGAAGGTGAAATAGGTGCAGAACTGTTGGATGTCATTGAAAGCACAACAAGTGATGGTATTATAACCCCGGACATCAGTGGAAAGCATACAACAAAAGAGGTAACAGAAGAAATTATTACCCGTTTAAAATCTAGAGCCTAACATCATAGAATCTGTAACACATATATGAATCTATCGAAATTGATAGATTCATATATTGACAAATATATGCAAACGCTTTCGATGAAAGATTTATGAAAAAAACAATAAAAGGAGTGTTAAGATGAGCAGTGTGAAAAAGGAACAGGTAGTGGACAATTATGATTTGGAACCAAAACAGAAATTTAAAATCGCTGGTATTGATGGAACAATATTTTTAGCAATTACTGCTGTATTACTCGTTGCTGTTTATATGGAAATCTTGCCGGTGAATTTTGCAAGTGGGTTTATCGTTTCTGTGGTTATGGGGTTATTATTAATGTGGGTAGGCAATCAGATACCAGTATTTAGTACATTTGGCGGAGGGCCTATTCTTTGTATCCTAATACCGGCATTATTTCTGTACTGGGGATGGTTACCTGAGAGTATGGGAGCTCTTACAGACACATTTTACAATGAAATTGGTTTTTCTGATTTTGCTGTAACAGGTATTATTGTAGGTAGTATTTTAAGCATGGACCGTAAGATGTTAATGAAGGTTGGCGTGCGATTTTTTATTCCTCTTTTAGGTGCAATTTTCTCAGGGTTATTAATTGGTGGACTGGTTGGGGAGTTAATCGGATTTGGATTTGGTCAGACTATTTTCTATGTTGTTGGCCCGATCATGGGTGGAGGTATGGCGGCAGGAGCTGTACCGATGGCAGAAATCTTTGCATCCAGTAGCGGTGATGATGCAGGAGCGATATTAGCTCAAATCGCACCAGCCGTAATGGTAGGAAATATGATTTGTATTCTTGCTGCAGGTGCCTTGAATGGCCTTGGAAAAAGAAAAAACAGACCGAAAAACTTTTCTGGTGATGGAGAGATATTGAGATTAAAAGAAGGCGAGGAAAAGATTGATTTAAAAAGTGATAACTCTGCCTTTCCATTTTCCTTAAACAGTCTGAGTATTGGGATTATCATAGCTACTACTATTTTTGTTTTTGGTCAAATTGTTGCTGAATTAATACCGGGGTTTCATTACTATGTATGGATTATTTTAGGGGCAGCAGCTTTAAAAATATTCAACCTCCTACCTGAATATATTGAAAAAGCTGCAGAGGATTGGTATGAACTAATTACAAAAGCGTGGGTGCCAGCTATCCTTGTGGCAATCAGTGCTGGCATGATTGATTTTACTAGTGTAATTGAAATTGTTACGAACCCAAGTTATATCAGTTTAACAGTCATAACAGTAATTGTTGCAGTGCTTGCTGCAGGATTCATTGGTTTGCTTGTTGGTTTCTATTTTATTGAATCTTCCATTGCTGCAGGTATTGGTATGGCGGACATGGGTGGATCGGGTGACGTAGCTGTGCTAAGTGCAGCAGAAAGAATGGGATTAATGCCATTCTTGCAGATTTCATCGCGGATAGGTGGAGCAATTATGTTAATTATTTTATCTATTTTAGCTCCTTTCCTAATGTAAAAGGTCATATTTAAATGTAATGAAAACATAACGGAATTGAATGTTCGTTATGTTTTCACGTGTAATTTGTTACAAGGAGCGGAAAAACGAAATATATAGACGGAGGGAGTGTTGAGGGTGAAAGTTTTAATTGCTATCGATTCATTTAAAGGAAGTATTTCTTCAATAAAAGGAAGTGAAGCTATTTCATTAGGCCTAACTGAAGCTTATAATGATGCAGAAATTAGTACTCTTCCATTGGCTGATGGCGGAGAAGGAACTGTTGAAGCTTTGGTTCACTCAACAGAAGGTCAATGGATAGAAAAAATGGTGAGAGGCCCACTTGACGAAAATGTAAATGCAATGTATGGAGTCTCGGGTGATGGAAAAACAGCTATGATTGAAGTTGCAGCTGCCTGCGGACTCCCACTCATTTCACGAGATTTGCTGAATCCTTTGAAAACAAGCACTTACGGTGTAGGAGAGCTTATAAATGATGCCATCGAAAAAGGGTGTCGCCATTTTATTATCGGTTTGGGTGGGAGTGCAACCAATGATGCCGGGGTCGGCATGCTGCAGGCATTGGGATACAAATTTTTGGATGATCAAAATCAGGAGGTTAAAACCGGGGGTAAAGTACTTAGGGAGATTCAGCATATTGACACGAATCTAGTAAATCCATTATTAAAGGACTGTAAATTTCAGGTGGCATGTGATGTGAATAACTACCTCTATGGTGTAAATGGTGCCGCATATGTATATGGTCCCCAAAAAGGTGCGACAGAAGATGATGTAAAAGAATTAGATAAAGGACTTGAGAGTTTTGCAAACAGGGTTTCTCAAGAACTTAAACTCGATATTCATGCTATTGAAGGTGCTGGAGCTGCCGGTGGTTTAGGCGCTGCATTTGCGGGCTTTTTAAATGCCGATTTACAGTCTGGAATTGAACTTGTTTTAGAGATTATTGGATTGGAAAAATATATTCAAGGCGCGGATTTTGTTATAACTGGGGAAGGGATGCTGGATGGCCAGACTTCGATGGGAAAAGCTCCAATTGGTGTTGCTCAATTGGCTGAAAAATACGATGTCCCTGTCATTGCTTTAGCCGGTGGAATCAATCAGGATAATTTCATCTTAAATGACCGAGGGATGACATCCTGCTTTTCTATAATAAATGCACCTATGACTTTGGGTGAGGCTATGGATTCAGATACAACTTTTCGAAACTTAAGATTTACCGCCAATCAGTTATTCCGATTGGTGAAAGCTATACATATAGTAGATTAGGGAGAGGATACTATGAAAATTACTGATGTAAAGATCTTGCCTGTAAATCGATTTTTATATGTAAAAGTGTTCACGGACGAGGGTATTGTTGGTTTAGGTGAATCTGGAGCATGGGGATTTCTTGATGCTTCTGCCGAGGCGGTTAACTCGTTTAAGACGTATCTAATTGGAAAAGATCCACTTCAAATAGAGCATCACTGGCAATATATGTATCGTTCTTTTCATTTTAGAGGCGCAGCAATCATGGGAGCAATTAGTGCTATTGACATAGCCTTATGGGACATTGCCGGTAAATGGTTTAATGTGCCAACTTATATGCTACTAGGAGGAAAAAGCAGAGATAAAATTAGAACCTATTACCATGTCCACGGAGAAACTACAGAAGAACTAGTGGCTAATTGCATGAAAGCAAAAGAGCTCGGTTTTAATGCGATTGGTCATTTGTCGCCTTTCTTGGACGAACCAAGAAGTACGCCTTATTTTGAACCTTATGTAAAAATGATCAATGAAGCTACAGAGCGGGTGAGAATTATACGTGAAGCAGTTGGTAATGATATGGATTTATGCTTGGAATTACATAGAAGAATGCAGCCTGGGGAAGCAGTTGCCTTCTCAAAGGCGGTTGAAAAGTACCATCCATTCTTCTTGGAAGATCCAGTTATACCCGATAATTTTGATTCGATGGCACTTATAGCTAGCAAGTCTAATGTACCAATTGCTACTGGCGAAAGAATTCATACAATCCAGGAATTCGAAATGCTTTTATCCAGAAACGCCATGTCTTATGCAAGGACAAGTGTATGTTTATGCGGTGGAATTACTGGTACAAAGAAAATTGCTGCAATAGCAGAAGCGCATGGGGTACAGATTGTTCCTCATAACCCATTAAGTCCGGTAAGTACAGCAGCATGTATTCAAATTGCGACTGCAGTAGATAATCTGGCTATACAGGAACTACCTGATCACAATACCTTATCTGCCACAGAAAGGTTTACCAGTTCCGAGACTATCCAGGAAGAAAGTTTTAAACAGAGCGATTTCGTAACATGGGTTCCTACAGTGACAGATGGCTTTATTGATGTGCCTAAACAAGTAGGAATTGGTATGGATTTAGTAGAAAACGCAGACGAGAAGTTTCCGTATAAAAGAAGGGAGATAAATACTAGACTTCACGTAGATGGATCTGTGATTGATCAATAATTAGCTAAAGAACTGGTCCTTACGACAGTACATCATAGCAACCCGTTAAATTATGAAATTGTTTCTAAAAAAATATTATTAAAACAAATTAAGCGTGGTACCTTCACCAATTCATAATGAGGTACCACGCTTTAATTCACTGCGGGTTAGCCTCGCCCTCTACTCTCTAACCTTCATAAGAAAGGTAGGCTGATTTCCAAATTCCCCCATATCATTCATAATCTTTACTCCCTAAAATATGCAAACAAAAGTCTAGATCTGCTTGAAGGCGATTTTCCATCAGTTGCTTAGCTGCCTGCCCATCTCTGTTTTTAATCGCTTTTCCTCGTGCTCATCAATTAGAAAAGGGCGCATGTGCAGCACTACAGTTTTACGAAAAAGATAGATAATTGACTTCATGTGGTTAATGATATCAATGATTTCTGAGTTACCACTTGCCTGAACAATTAATTCATGAAAATGTTCGTTTGCTTTCATAACCTCTTCAGTTGTTCCTTCTCGCCCAAATTTAATACATTGAGAAAGTGAATTTAATTTCTCTTCAGGTAAATATATTGCTGCTGCTTGACTTGAAAATCCTTCTAGGAGGATCCTTACTTGAAATAAGTTTCGTAAATCTTTATCGGTAGATTGTACGACCTTTTTATTTATAATAAGCCCTCATATATTAATTGCCTAAGAGCTTCCCTTATAGGTGTACGGCTAAAGCCCAATTCCTGAGCAAGCCTTTATTTTAATTGGCGAAGCATTCGGAGCTGTTATCAATTTGGTAACCTTGCCATCCCCCAAAACACTTAAAACATGGACACTTGAAGGATTTATCGCTGGGTTAACAGGATTATCGATGGTTTATATATTGTACCTATTATCGTCGATATTACTAAGCTTATAAGATTTATTTACGAAGTTACTTTGATAATAGACGAGCATTTTGAGTTAATCTCTTTTCAGAGGGGTTTATATCCTTACCCTCAGTTATCTTTTTCTTTAATAGTCTAATGATATTTGATAGTAGATTTATTAATCAAGAAATATACATTTAACTTTTGATTACTTTCATTTTATTACTAATTATTTTTTATACGAAAATATACAATAATAATATTGACAAATTGAAAATAAGTGATAATATAGAAATCAAGATATAAGTAAACGGTTACAAAAACAATAATGGAATTTGCGAAATTCGGCGAGGGGTGACAGAAGATGAAAATTAAACGATCAGAGATTTACTCAGAGAAAAGTTCTTTCTTGTTAAAAGAATCAATAAATAAAATGGGGATGTGAATTGAATGATTTTAAAATATGTGAATAAAATTCCTGCTGGCATCATGGTTGTTCCATTGCTTTTGGGTAGTTTAATTTATACATTTATTCCATCTGTATTGGAAATAGGTAGTATAACTACTGCATTATTTTCTAATGCGGGTGTCAATACGTTGATAGGAGCACAGTTATTTTGTTTGGGTACTGCACTAAAACTTGGTGATATGTTTCATGTCCTTAAAAGAGGTGGAACACTGTTAATTTCAAAATTTGCTATAGGAGCTGGAATAGCGATCGCGTTTGGATATATATTTGGTCTTGCTGGAGTATTTGGAATTTCTGCACTTGCTGTTGTTGCAGCCGTTACTAATAGTAACGGAAGTATGTACTTAGCATTGGTAAGTGAATATGGAGATGATGTTGATGCAGGCGCTTTTCCACTTTTAGCACTCAATGATGGCCCAGTATTTACTTTGTTAGCTCTTGGTGCTTCAGGGCTTGCGAGTATAGGGATTACGGAACTTGTAGCAGCAGTTGTCCCTATGGCAGTTGGGATGCTGTTAGGTAATCTAGACGAAGGTTTTCAAGATCTATTCAAGCCGGTTGGAACAGCTTTAATTCCGTTAGTTGGATTTGGTCTCGGGGCAGGGATTAATATCTTGGATATATTCAGAGGTGGACTCTCTGGAATACTACTAGGTTTAATTACAGTTTTCGTAGGAGGTTTGTTTATTCTGTTTTTTGATAGAAAAATTAGTAAAAGACCTGGATATGCAGCTTGGGCTGTAGCAACTACTGGAGGAAATGCTGTTGCTGTTCCTGCTATTGTTGCATCAGTTGATTCAGCATATGAACCTTATGTTGCTTCTGCTACTGTACAAGTTGGAGCTTCAGTAGTTTTTACTGCATTATTGGTTCCAATAATTACGAACTGGTGGGCTAAAAAGTATGGAAGCCCTCAATATCCACTTGAAAGCCAAATTAATGAAGAAACAAAAATAAGTATAAATAGGAAGACCATAGAAGAAAATTAGTAAAAAAATTGTTTATTTTGTAGAAAATATATCAAAGAGACTGAAACTATATCTCAATCGTTCATATTTACACAGAAGTAGACCTAAATAATCAAGATATCAAACATAGATTCATTGATTCAAAGAAAAAATGGGTTATAGGTGAGATGTTGAAGATTTCCCTCCCTCTTCTGAGGAAGGACCTCAGAAATCACTAACAATGAATCACTTAAAGATAGTTTATTCTTAAATACAAAAATTATTTCACAAGGAGAAGTTTATATGTTAAATGAAATAAAGGATAAAATAAATTATAGTGCACCAAAAGATGTTAAAGAGTTAGATGTTATAAATGTTTTTGAATTAGAAAAATTGGCTAAGGCTGTGTTACCAAAAGATGGATATGATTTTATATATGGTGGTGCTGGAGACGAATATACTCTAAGAAATAATATTGAAGCTTGGAATAAAAAAGGTATTTTACAAAGAGTATTAGCTGATACAGAAAATCCGGACATGCGTACTACTATATTAGATCAAGAATTACAATTACCTGTTATAGTTGCTCCAATTGCTGCGCATGGTATTGCTCATGATTCAAAAGAAGCTGGAACTGCTAAAGGTGTTTCAGAATATGGTGGAAGTATTATGTCTATTAGTGCTTACTCTAGTAGTAATTTTGATGATATCGAAAACGGCCTACAGGGTAATAATCGATGGTTCCAAATTTATATGAGTGATGATATTGAAGTTAATAAAAATATTATTGATGAAGCAAAAGCTGTAGGAGCTTCAGCGATTATTTTAACAGCTGATACAAATGTAGATGGTAGAAGAGAACGAAATCTCCGTAATAAATTTGTTTACCCCTTTGGAATGCCAATTGTTGCGCGGTATTTAGAAGATGGCGCTGATGATACTTCTTCTGATACAGTTTATAGTAATAAAAAACTAAAACTTTCAGTTGAAGATGTTAAATTTTTAACTAATTATTCAGATTTGCCGATCTTTGTTAAAGGTGTTCAAACGCCAGATGATGCTCTTAAAGCTATCGGTGCTGGTGCTTCTGGTATTTGGGTATCTAATCATGGAGGGCGACAATTAGACGGTGCTCCTAGTTCATTTGATACTTTGGAAGATATTTCAAATGCTATTCAAGGAGAAGTTCCGATTGTATTCGATAGTGGCATTAGACGTGGTGAACATATATTTAAGGCAATTGCAAGCGGTGCAGATTTAGTAGCAATTGGCCGTCCTGTTTTATACGGGCTGGCCAACGGTGGATGGAAAGGAGTTAAATCCGTTTTCGAGTATTTTGAAAAAGATTTGAGAACAGTTATGCAATTAGCTGGTACACAAACAATAGAAGACATTAAAAACGCACAGCTCTTTGATTACAATAAATAAAATAAATATCTCAAAACTGAGTTCATTTAATCTGCATCCCTTTATGTCCAAAAGATTGTGAAGTTCGAAAATTATTCGGATAGAATTTTAAGGTAAATAAAAGACATCTGTTTCCCTTATTATGATGATAATGCGAACAAAAAATCATAATGTGGTGAAACGGATGCACAATCATTGTACTAATCAAGCTAGATATTCCAAAATCTCATATTAATTATAGTTATTTAGATGAGAAGAAGGATCTTATTTTTGATGGGGAGCCGGTAGCGCGTACGTTCTTGCCTTATTTGTTGCAGTGATCGAGTGAAACAAAGTGGAACGCTTTATTTTCGATTTACGCTATGTCAATGGAGTCTTTGAAGAGGTTATAATAAAATCAAAAGCGCTGCAAAAACGTTATTACTTCTCTTGAAATTGGAATGTCTACCAACAACGAATTTTTGTTAAATACAATGTGAAAGTAAAATAAATGAAAGGGAGCCCATTTTTGGTAATGGTAATGTAATAAGTGACAAAACAAAAAACATACCAAAGCGGACTCCTTTTATGACTAATAGTGTGTGAAGGTAAATTTTGACGCCGGTGATTTAACGGGTGATGCTGGTATTTTATTATATCAGGAATTTAGTGATGTTATCAGATTACATAAAATTGTTGAACAAATGGTTCACATAAAAGATGGTGTATCCCATCGTGATCATGTCAATCATGATGTTATCATGCAAAAGATTTTTCAAAATGCTACGGGTTATATGCAGGCGATCATGTAGATAACTTGAAAAACACCCCGGTATTTACGACAGTCTTTGATAAGCACGAACTAGCTTCCCAGCTTACCATGTCCTGATTAAATCAACAATTGGATAAGGGAACAATGAAACAATTCCAGGAGGTAAACCGAATAATGATTGATCGCTTTCACGAGCTGGAGCCACCTGAAATCCTTGTGCTGGATATTGATTCATCCGATTCACCAACCTACGGGGATCAGCATGGCGGTTCGTATAATCTACATTACGGTGAAATAATTTAAATATCGCTGCTATGTCCGAAGCATTTGTTATGGCAAGTAAAGAAGACATTGATGTTAAAAAAATTGTATGAGGCAATCAGAGGTGGATTAGCAGGAAATTCAGTCCTTGATGCAGATATTACGAATGTAGTAGATACCGCTCATGAAATTGGTGTGCCAATGCATTATCAAATCAATTACTGGAAATTTTCCATGCATTAAAGGTCGGTGGAAAAGCAACAGGTGATCATGGTGGTATTGTTCAATACTTTGAAAAACTTGCGAATGCTGAGGTAAGGAGGACATAAATATGAGCATGATTAACAGTACGAAAAAAAGATTAGCTAATGAAGTTTTTGATAAAATCCATGCGGTGAATACAAATGTTATCAAAGAAATGCTTGAAAAAGAATTAGCTGATCTAAACAAAAAAATCGTTGTGCTTGATGATGACCCGACAGGAGTACAAACTGTTCACGATATTTCAGTTTACACGGATTGGTCGGTAGATAGTTTGAACAAGGGTTTTGCCGAGCAAAATTCTATGTTTTTCATATTGACAAACTCCAGAGGATTCACAGAAGCTGAAACGGAAAAAGCACATGTAGAAATTGCTGAAAATGTGTTAGAAGTATCGAAAAAAAATAATAAGGATTTTATCATCATTAGTCGTGGAGATTCTACTTTACGAGGTCATTACCCTCTTGAAACAAAGGTCTTAAAAGAAACCATTGAATCAAGCTCTGAAACTAAGTTTGACGGAGAAGTAATCCTTCCGTTTTTCAAAGAAGGCAACCGTTTTACGATCGACAACATCCACTATGTTCAAAATGAGGACTATTTGGTACCAGCTGGCGAAACGGAATTTGCGAAAGACAGAACATTTGGTTACACGAAATCTCATTTAGGTGAATGGGCTGAGGAAAAATCAAATGGCGAATTTAAAGCCGAAGATACAACCTATATATCACTGGAAAAACTCAGAGCACTTGAGATAGAGAAAATAACAAATCAATTATTAGAAGTGAGTGATTTTAACAAAGTCGTTGTTAATGCGGTAGATTACGTCGATGTGGAGATTTTTGTTATTTCCCTCATTAAAGCAATGAAAGCAGGCAAACGCTTTATGGTTAGATCTGGAGCTGCTCTTACGAAAGTGATAGGAGGAGTAAGAGATAAAGGCTTACTTACTAGAGATGAATTGATTAAAGAGGAAGTCAATCATGGTGGTTTAATCATTGTTGGCTCTCACGTTAAAAAGACGACTGAGCAGCTTGAGGAATTGAAGAAATGTGATTTTATTGAGTTTGTTGAATTTAATGTTCACCTTGTTTTACACCCTGAACAGTTCAAAGCTGAAACAGATCGAGTGATTGAAACAAGTGAAAATCTCATTCGTTCAGGTAAAACTGTAGCCATTTATACAAAACGGGAAAGACTAGATCTTGGTGAAGACAAACAAGAAGAAGAACTTAAGCTTTCCGTTCAGATCTCAGAAGCAGTAACAAGTATCGTTCAAAGGTTAAAAGTAAGACCTAGTTATATTGTGGCTAAAGGCGGTATTACCTCAAGTGATATTAGAACAAATGGCCTTGAAGTGCAAAGATCGACTGTTGCTGGACAAATCAAGCCAGGAATTCCTGTATGGTTTACTGGGGAGGAAAGTAAGTTTCCAAGTATTTCTTACATTATATTCCCTGGAAATGTGGGAACAAAAGATGCGCTTAAGGAGACAGTTGAAATTTTAGATAAATAGGCTATTGAAAAATCCCATTCGTATACGGCTGAATGTTAACAATAATGGTGTATAGGCTCGTATACGAGTGAAAAAACTTAAAAAAACGAAAAAGGAGCACAAAATGCTATCAAATACAGAAGATGTATTAGAAAATGCACAGAAAGACAAATACGGTGTCGCAGCGTTTAATGTATATAGCCTAGAAACTGTTCAAGCAGCTATCAATGTTGCTGAAAGGGAAAGTCAACCCGTTATTATTGCATTAGGGGAGCGATACTTCCTAACCGTTGATGTTGAAGGGTTTTCAGCGATGGTTAGGGCAATGGCAGATAAAGCTAGTGTCCCAGTTTCGCTTCATTTGGATCATGCATATGAAAAAGAATCCATCATTCGTGCCATTCGCTGTGGATTTTCATCTGTTATGTTTGATGGTTCAGCGTATAATCTTGATGAAAACATGCGTCTTACAAAAGAGATAGTAGAAATCGCTCATATGGCAGGGGTGTCCGTTGAGGCGGAGATTGGTTCATTAGCACGAGGGGCTTTTTCTGATGAGGAAGAAGGCGATGGGACACTTACTGATCCAAAGTCCGCAAAAGAATTTGTTGCAGAAACAGGCGTGGATTTTTTAGCTGCCGCTATTGGAACAGCACATGGTATGTATAAAGGAGAACCTAAAATTGAGCTTGATCTTTTAGATAGAATTCGCCAGTCTGTTGATGTCCCCCTGGTTCTTCATGGGGGTTCTGGTACACCGGAAGATAAAATGAAACAAGCGATACAAAAAGGAATTTGTAAAATTAATGTGAACACAGAAATATCCATGGCTGCCGTTTCCCATTTACAAGCTTATTTCGAAAATAAAGAAATGGTTCATCTCTCAACTGTAATGGCAGAGATGCAGCATTCTATGGAACCTGTAATGACTAAATTTATTAAGTTATTTGCTAACAAGTGAACTTTTATTAAGTGAGAGTAGATTTACATTCAATAACAAAATACCTAGAACAAGAACGCATCAAATAGGGGTCGACAAATAAGTACAGATAGTTGGCATGTCCGTCAACATGAGATATAGATATAGAGAAGAAAGTTTATGACAACTGGTAATTTATTGATTGTTATATTCAATTTCGTCATTGCTATTTTAAAGCAAAGCTTGAATCGTTTATTTCATTAATTGGAGTAGCGTTTTAATAGCCATTGCTATAGGCTATTAATGTATATAAGATTTAATTAATTCCCTGATAACAGACGAGCATACGAGCTTATCTATTATCAGTTTTTTTAATTTGTTAATTATTTATCAACAGTTGCTCTTTTCTTTAATAATTTCATAGTATTCAATAGTAGAGTAATTTTATCAAAAAACATGCATATTTATTTTTGTTTGCTTTCATTTAATTTACAGTTATTTTTCATACGAAAATATACAACAACAATATTGACAAATTAAAAATAAGTGATAATATAGAAGTGAAGAAATGAGTAAACGATTACAAATCCAATATTGGTAATTGACCAGAATCCATTTTACAACAAAGAGGTGACAGAAGATGGAAATTAAATTTGGTTGTCATGGATCTACTTGGGAACTGGATTATGATAAGGAAGTAGATTATTTAGATGACATCATGGATACGGTTAGCAATGCTGGCTTCAATGGTATTGATGTACAGGTTGCTATGTTAGGGAAGTACAAAGAGCAGCCAGAGAGACTTAAAGAGGAACTTGATAAAAGAGGTATAGAATTAGCAGCTTTAACTGTGCCTTTCTCTTGGGAGAATGATGAGGAAACAAAGGAAGAAAAAGATCGCGCTGATTATTATATAAGCTATTTAAGAAATTTCCCGAAAGCTGTTATGAATTTGCCTTCAAGAGTTGGTCCTAATAGGGATAATTTATTAAAAAGACAAAAACAAATTATTAATTGTGCAAATACAGTAGGGAAAAGAGCATCTGAAAATGGGGTAGTTGCTTCCTTTCATCCAGCATCACCTCCAACATCTTATTTTAGAACTAAAGAAGACTATAAAGTTTTATTTAAAGGCTTAGATACTAGATTCATAGGATACACACCAGATGCAGGTCATATTATGGCTGGTGGAATGAACCCAGTAGAAATAGTACGAGATAATCTATCCATTATTAAACATGTTCATTTTAAAGATTGCAGTAAAACCTTTGAATGGAAAAAAATGGGTACTGGTGATATTGATTTTCCTACAATTGTCCAAAATCTCAAGGATTATGGATATAAAGGATGGATTATGGTAGAAGAAGAAACAGAAGAAACAGCTGTAAATCCAGATAAGGTAATATATGATATCAATGATTATGTAGTTAGTAATTTGAAGCCGATCCTATAAACTAGAATACTTTGGTAAGCGTTTCATTCACAGAAAATAAATAATAATAAGAGGTGTAAATATGTCTAGTCAAGAGAATTTATCTATTGTTGGTTCTGGAATCATGGGTCATTCTATTGCTTTGACCGCTGCTTGGTCAGGACTTGAGGTTAAAGTATGGGGGATGAACGAAGAAGATATTCAACGTGCGCGTGTTGGGCTTGAAGACAAATTGAATGGATTAGTAGGTTATGACGTTTTCAATGAGGATGAAAAACAACGGATTATTAATTCTATTACTTTCACTGAATCCATTGAAGAATGCGTTTCTAACGCTACATTCGTGATAGAAGCGATACCTGAAATCCTTGAACTCAAACAAGATTATTTCAAGAAATTGGATGAATTATGCCCAGAAAATACAATCATAGGCAGTAATACTTCTGGCCTTAGTGCAACTGAAATCGCTAAATTAACTACTAATACTGAGCGCACTGTTGTGACACATTTCTGGAATCCTGCTCATTTAATGCCATTAGTTGAGGTTGTACGTGGAGAACATACATCTGACGAAACAGTTGAACGTTCGATGGCACTTCTGGAATCAATGAATAAGAAACCGATTCTTGTTAAGAAGGATGCATTAGGTTCAGTTGGAAACCGCCTACAATATGCAATTTTTAGAGAAGCACAGTACATTCTCGAACAAGAAATTGCATCTATGGAGGATATTGACGACGCTATACGATATAGTCTTGGTCGGCGCTTTGGTGTAACTGGACCGTTTATGACTATGGATATGGGGGGCTTAAACACGAATGCATCTATTACATCTTATCTGTTTGAGGATCTAAGTGATAAAAAGGATATTTTCCCAGCCATGAAAGAACTGGTTGATAATGGTCACCATGGTCCAAAAACTGGAAAAGGCTTTTATGAATGGACACCTGAATTCACAGAACAAATGGAACACCAGCGTGAAGAGGAATTAATTCATTGGCTTAAGAAAGATATTGAAGAAGCGAATAATAAGAAGTGATTCAAATAGTCTTGTCTGGAACGAAAATTTAATTCTAAACAGCGATTTTAATTATGTTTGATAGGGTGAGAAGGGAGAAGTCGCAGAACATATTGTTCTATCTCTTCTCCAATTACTAACTATCATAAAAGTTGATTTTAAGGTGGGTATTATATGGGAGAGTCAGCATGGCTAATTATTGTTGCCATTTTAGGAGTAGTTGCGTTATTGTTTCTCGTAATGAGAACAAAGCTTCAAGCGTTTCTGGCGCTTATTTTGATAAGTTTTATTGTTGGTTTAGCTGTTGGTATGACGCCAGAAGAAATTATAGCAACTTTTGAGACGGGTATGGGTGAAACGGTAGCCTTTATTGCGATCGTAATTGGACTAGGGGCTATGTTTGGTGAAGTGTTAAAAGTGTCAGGTGGTGCCGAACGCCTAGCACTAACAATGATAAATAAGTTTGGTGAAAAAAGATCATCATGGGCACTCGGTATAGCTGGTCTAATCATTTCCATTCCAATATTTCTTGATGTAGCACTAGTTATTCTTATGCCTATATTGTATACATTAGCGAACAAAACAAAGAAATCATTGTTATTCTTTGGTGTTCCTTTGTTGGCTGGACTACTTGTTGCTCATGGTATGATACCGCCTACACCAGGTCCAATTGCTGCATCATCGATTCTAGGAGCAGACTTAGGTTGGGTTATCCTGTTCGGTATTCTAGTTGGTGTTCCAGCAATGATTTTAGCAGGTCCAGTGTATGGTAACTTCATCTCTAAAAAAATTCATGTTCCTGTACCGGAAGAGATGAACCAACAGGCAGCAGCACTTGCTGATTTAGAAGAACAGGCTGATGCAAAGGAGCAAAAGGAGTTACCTAGCTTTATCAGTGTTATTTCCATTATTATGTTGCCGTTGATTTTAATGTTATTAAATACACTAGCGCCTTTTATTTTAGAAGAAGGATCTGTTTTAAGAAACATTCTAGTATTTATTGGTCATCCTTACGCGGCGCTAACGATAACCACGTTGTTAACATTCTATATTTTTGGTACAAAACGAGGATATTCAAGAGACGAAATTCAACAAATTACTACAAAATCGCTTGAACCTGCAGGAATTATCATTCTAATTACAGGTGCTGGTGGTATATTTGGTGAAATGCTCGTTGCTTCCGGCGTTGGTGATGTGATGGCAAATGCGATGGAGCAAGTAAATCTACCTGTAGTTGTATTTGCTTTCCTAACGGCAGCCTTGCTGAGACTAGCTGTAGGGTCAGTTACTGTTGCAATGGTTACTTCTTCTAGTATAGTTGCTCCAATATTAAGTACAATGAGTATTAGTGATCCGATGATGGCTGTACTTGTTATCACTATTGCTTCTGGTGCTGTTATTGCACCTCACGTTAGTGATTCAGGCTTCTGGATGGTTAACCGTTATTTTGGTATGAGTGTAGGGGACACACTTAAATCCTGGACTGTTTTGGCCACTATCATATCATTTGTAGGTTTCGGGTTAACTTTAATTCTTAGTCTATTTCTAATGTAACAACTATGAAAAATTGAAAAAGAACTCTATATTTTGTTATAGGGTTCTTTCAAAAACCGGTATGATAGAATTGTAATATACTAAATAAAGATCAAAATAGAAGAAATAGGAGGAATTTAAAATGGCAATGGAATTTGGATATCAAGGTTCAACTTGGGTATTGGATTATGATGTAGAAGCAGACATCATGGATCAGATTATGGATGATATTAAAAATGGTGGGCTAACAGGGTTAGATATGCAGGTTTCGCTATTAGGGAAATACAAAAATGCGCCTGAAAAGTTTAAAGAAGAACTTGATAAAAGAGGACTTAAGCTAGCTGCGTTAACCATTCCACATGCTTTTGAAGGTGGAAAACCCTCTCCTCAAGAAAAGGAATTAGAAGATTACTATTTTGAGTACTTAAAACATTTTCCGGGCGCTATCATGAATGTGCCTTCTAGAGTCGGAAAAAATCGGGATAATTTATTGCAAAGACAAAAAGAAATCATTAAAGGTGCAAATGAATTAGGAAAGCGTGCGATTGAAGATCATGGTATTATTACATCCCTTCATCCAATTTCATATGTGACTTCTTACTGGAGATTTAAAGAAGACTATGACGTGCTTTTTGATGGATTAGATCCAAAATATATGGGCTATACGCCGGATGCTGGTCATATTGAATTTGGTGGAATGGAAGCTGCAGAAATTATTAAAGAAGCTTTACCATTGGTTAAACACGTCCATTTCAAAGATGCTTCGAAGAACAATGAATGGATGAAGATGGGTGAAGGAGATATTGATTTCGAAAAATGTATAAATGTTCTTAAAGATGGCGGTTATAACGGATGGGTTATGCTTGAAGAAGAAACAGGAGCTGAGCAAGAAAATACAAGCGAAGTCATTGTAGAACTTGGCGATTACGTAAGGAAAAACATTTATCCGATTGTTAAAGGAGAATAGTAGACATGAATATAAATCTTATTCCTTCTTTACTAATACCTGAAGTCTTTCATCCATTAAAAAGAGAAAAGAACTTTACTGCAGATGTAATTGAAAAGGTCGTTGAAGAAGATTTTTACAAATCGATTGAATTAGGTGATGGTTTTGAGAAGCCTGAACGGAAGCGCATCTTAGAACTAACTGAATTAAATGGGATTGAAGTAACGCAATGGCTTACATTCTTAATTGAAGAGAATAATCTTGATGTTTCATCACTAGATTCAAAGCTTAGATTAGAAACTGTAAACCAAATAAAAGATAGTTTGTATGCATCTGCAGAAATCGGTGCAAAAAATATTGCACTTGTGACGGGTGATGACCCGGGTGCAGATCTTTGGGCAGATGGTATTGAAGGTCTTTATGAAAGTTTATGCGAAATAGCAGAAGCTGGAAGAGCATACAATATGAACTTATTGATCGAACCACTTGACCGTTTTGCACATAAAAAGCGCATTATTGGTACAACGGATGAAACGGTTGCGTTGTTAAGCAGAGTACAGGAAAAGCATGATAATGTTGGTATAGCATTTGATACGGCACATGCAGCACTTAATGGCGAGGATATCTTTGAAGCATTAGAAAAAGGAAAATCTCTTATTCATCAAATTCATTTTTCAAATGCTGTTCTTGATTCAAACAGTGAATTATATGGCGATTTTCATATGGAAATTGGCTCTCCCGGATTCTTAACAACTGAAAAAATCAGTGCGATTTTGCGAAAAGCAGATGAACTAAAAATTCAAGAGAATGGCTTGCGTGTAGCTGCTGAGGTGCGCGGTAAAGGTAATGAAGAATCTTGTTTCCAAAATGAAAAGCAGCTAAGAACAATTTTACAAGAGGCATTAAAACTAGCTAGTAACTAATTAGAGGGTGGTAGAATCAATGAAAGTAGTAATAACTGATCATGAATATAAAGATCTGCGTTTTGAAGATAAAATACTGGATCATGAAGATATTGAAGTTATAAAAATGCAATGTAAAACAGAGGATGAAGTAATTGAAGCTTGTCATGATGCAGATGCAATCATGAATCTATATGCTCCGATTTCACGTAGAGTTATTGAGAATCTAAAAAATTGTAAAGTTATTACACGTTACGGTGTCGGAGTAGATACGATTGATTTAGATGCTGCAACTGAACATGGGATTTGTATTGGTAATGTACCAGACTATGGTGTTGATGAGGTATCTGATCATGCTCTAGCTTTAATTTTGAGTCTTTTACGCAAAATAACTACTTCAAACCAAATCGTTAAAAATGGTACATGGGATGTAAATCTATCAAAACCTATCCGCAGATTAAATAAGTTGACAATAGGTTTAGTTGGATTTGGAAACATTCCTAGGAGACTGGCAATGAAAGTACAAGCATTAGGTTTAAATGTTATTGTATCAGATCCATTTGTATCTGAAGATATTGCTAAGGAGAGTAACGTCACACTTGTATCATTAGAAGAGCTATGTGAGAGCTCTGATCTCATATCTGTGCATGTACCACTTACTGCGTCAACAAAAGGAATGATCGGGAAAGAACAATTTGGCATGATGAAAAAAGGTGTCTATCTTGTCAATACAGCCAGAGGACCCGTTGTTGATGAAGATGCACTTTTAGAAGCGATAGAAAGTGGAGTTGTTGCTGGTGCTGGCCTAGATGTCATTGAAACAGAACCAATCAATCCAGATCATCCATTCTTAAAAATGGAAAATGTGACGCTTACACCACATATGGCGGGCTATTCAGAAGAATCTGCTGAAGAAATGCGTTCAAAAACAGCATTGGGTATTACAGATGTCTTATTACGTGGAGAATATCCAAAATACCTTGTAAATAAAGGTGTTAAGGAAAAAGTAGAATTAAAACCGTTTGTTATGGATGAACGTTATCAGTTTTAAATGATTTGGAATGGGGCTGACTTTATGTCTACAAAAAGAAACTTTCAGGGTATTATTCCACCAGTATCAATCATCTTTGATACGAATGGAGAACTTGATAAAAAAGGAATGGCAGATGTAATTGATTTTTTAATTGATGCGGGTGTAGATGGCCTGTTCTTTCTTGGTAGTGGCGGAGAGTTCTCACAAATGTCAAGAGAACTTAGAATGGAAGTGGCAGCATTTACGACAGAGTATGTAAATAAGCGTGTGCCAGTATTAATAGGCACCGGAAGTCCCAGCACTCATGAAGCTATTACATTAAGTAAGCATGCAGAAGAAATTGGTGCTGATGGAATTGTCGTCATTAATCCATACTACTGGCCGTTAACAGAAGAAAACTTGTTAGTACACTACGGCGAGATAGCTGAGGCTGTAAATCTACCAATATTACTATATAATTATCCTGATTTAACAGGTCAAAACATGAGTCCGGAATTTGTCTTGAAATTGATAGAAAAACATCCTAATATTGTTGGAATTAAAGACACGATTGATTCTGTAGGACATATACACGATATGATTTTAACTGTGAAAGGGAAATATCCTGAATTTACCGTTCTTGCTGGCTTTGATAATCATTTACTAAATACGTTAAGCTTGGGGGGAGATGGTGCAATTTGTGCAAGTATAAATTTTGCACCAGAACTTGCAATAGGTGTATATAATGCTTTTTATGAAAATGATATGGAAACAGCAGTGAATTTATACAAAAGACTAGCAATCCTTCCAACAATGTATAAACTTGATTCACCATTCATCAGTGTTGTCAAAGAAGCAATGAAGTTAAAAGGATTGGATATTTCAACACACGTTCTACCGCCAACTCGCATGCTTGATTCGGAAAAACAAGAAAAGCTTCAAGAAATCTTAAAGAAAGCAGAGTTACTTTAAGGATAATTCAGAAAATAATTTTTATGAAAGGAGCATCTGGAATGAAAAAACTTATCAATGATGGTGAAAATGTAGTTGAAGAAATGATCGATGGATATGTGAAGGCACATCCAAACCATATTAAAGCTTTGGAGGAAAATGACCGAGCACTGGTTTCGGCAAAGACAAAGGATGATGGTAAAGTTGCTATTCTAATTGGTGGTGGTTCTGGTCACGAGCCAGCATTCATGGGCTATGTTGGGGAAGGAATGGCAGATGGTGTTGCTGTCGGTAATATTTTTGCATCTCCACCACCAGCACCAATTGTAGAAGTAACAAAGGCAATCGATAAGGGTGCAGGCGTAGTCTATCTTTATGGGAATTATGCTGGTGACGTGATGAACTTTGGTATGGCTGCAGAGCTTGTGGAGATGGAAGATATTAATGTTGAAATGGTGCTTGCTTCAGATGATGTTGCATCCGCACCAAAAGAACAAAAAGAAAAACGCCGTGGTATTGCAGGTGAATTCTTTGTTTATAAAACGGCTGGTGCCGCTGCAGAACAAGGATATAACTTAGAGGACGTTGCAAGAATAGCGAGAAAAACAAATGAAAACACACGGTCTATGGGTGTTGGATTAACACCATGTTCATTGCCACAAACAGGAGAACCAAGCTTTGAAATTGGTGATAATGAAATGGAAATTGGCCTGGGACACCATGGGGAACCCGGAATTAGAAAAGTACCACTAGAATCAGCTGATCGTGTTGCAGATCAACTCTTGGACGTTATTTTTCAAGATATGGCAATAAATGAGGGAGAAGATGTTGCAGTCCTTGTTAATGGTTTGGGATCAACTCCTCGAATGGAATTATATATTATGTTTAGAAGAGTTGAGCAAGTTTTGAAAGAAAAAGGAGTTAATATCTGTCGTTCTTATGTTGGTGATTATATTACATCACTCGAAATGGGAGGATGCTCCATTACACTCACTAAATTAGATGATGAGTTAAAGGAAATGGTAGATCAACCTGTCGACTGCCCAATGTTTGTACAAAGATAAGGAGAATGCATAATGAATATGACAGCAACAGATTTTACTGAATATTTCAAGCAAGTAGTCGAAGTTATGGAAAATGAAAAAGATTACCTCTGTGAACTTGATCGTAAATTAGGTGATGGAGATCATGGTGTCACGATGTCCATCGGTTGGCAGGCTGTAAATGAACAGTTAAATAATAAGCTAGCGGATGAAACAGATTGTGGAAAGATCAGTTCTACAGTTGGTATGACATTCTTAAATGCGGTTGGTTCTTCTGTTGGCCCATTATATGCTACAGGATTTATGCGCGGTGGAAAAGTAGTGAAAGGTAAATCAGAACTTAATGATACAGACCTTAAAGACTTTTGGACTGCCTTTGTTAATGGTGTACAAGAACGGGGAAAAGCCGAAGTTGGTGATAAAACCATCATGGATACACTCATTCCTTTTGCAAATAGATTGGAAGAAACCTTTGCTCAAACAAATGATTTCGTAAGTGCGTTCAAAGAAGCATTGTTGGCAGGGGAGGAAGGAATGAAATCTACGAAAGATATTGTTTCGAAAATAGGTCGTTCAAGTCGATTAGGTGAGAGATCAATAGGCGCCCAAGATCCAGGAGCTACTTCTGCCTATTTTATTTTATCTACATTCCAACCATTTTTGAACAACTAAGAGTGATTTAAATGTCACCCCGATAACTACCTTTTGGTTATCGGGGAATATTAAATCAATTTACTAAAATACTATTTAATGGAGGAATTACAAATGAAAGTTGGATTTGTTGGGTTAGGTATTATGGGAAAACCAATGGCTGGTCATATCATTAAAGATGGTTTTGAAACCTATCTTTTTGACATAAATACAAATGCTGTCAATGAATTAGTAGAATTGGGCGGACATGCATGTGAATCAAATAAAGAAGTAGCAGAAAACAGTGATATAATCATTACAATGCTTCCTACCGCAAAACATGTGTCACAAGTGTTATCAGCTGATGATGGTCTTGCTGAAAATGGTAAAGCCGGATCCGTTATTATTGATATGAGCTCCGTATCAACGGAAGAATCAAAAGCATTTGCAAGCGAATTAAAGGAATATGATATTCACTTTATTGATGCGCCTGTAAGCGGGGGCGAACCAATGGCGATTGAAGGTAAACTCTCCATCATGGTCGGCGGAGATGAAGCACAGTTTAATAAAGTACTACCGATATTCCAAGCAATGGGAGAGAATATCGTACATTTTGGGGAAGCTGGGACTGGATCTGCGGCAAAAATTGCCAATCAAATAATTGTCAGCACCAACCTTGCTGCATTATCAGAAGCCTGCGTATATGCAAGTAAATCCGGTATCGATTTAAATAAACTATTCGAAGCCATTCATGGTGGTTTAGCAGGTAGTGCTGTTATGGATGCTAAAATGCCGCGAATCATTGATAGAGACTTCGAACCAGGTGGCCGAATCGAAACGAATTATAAAGATTTAGGAAACATCCAATCATCAGCAAATGCTATTGGCGTACCACTTCCTGTTACAAATTTGGTAAAAGAAATTTTTAGCTCAGAAATTGCAAATGGAAATGGAAAAAAGGATCATTCATATATCATTAACTTCTTTGAAAGAATGGGAAACTTCCAAACGCCAAAAGGAGGAAAATCCTAGGAATCTAGTAAATCAGGGGGGATAGAATCCCCCCTATTGAAATAATAGATTCATTCGTCATTTTAACAGACAGCTCTCTAACTCTATTAGTAGCTACCCCCTCTCATCAATTTAATTTTTTTCTTCTTTTTAAATAGAATATTTCTTATCTTGAACTACACCTGCTATTAAAATGAATGTTTAATTGACACAAATTCCTATTATGTTTATAATTAAAATGAAACAAAACAAAACAAAAGTAAATAAAAGTAATTGCATATAATCGAGAGGAGATGTAGATCTTGAAAAAAGTCATCAACAAACCTGAATCAGTCGCTCAAGAAACGATTGAAGGATTCATGTATGCCTATAAAAATTCCCATAAAAAACTGGAAAATGTAAACGGAATCACACGTAAAGATCTCAAAGATAAAGTAGCAGTAGTTATTGGTGGAGGTAGTGGACATGAGCCATTGTTTCTTGGATTTGTAGGAGAAGGACTTGCGGATGGTGTGGCACTAGGAAATGTGTTTGCAGCACCTACACCGAACACGATACAGGAAGTGGCTAAAGCAGCTGATTCAGGCAAGGGCGTTCTATTTATCTATGGAAATTATGCTGGTGATGTTTTGAATTTTGATATGGCGGTTGAAATGCTTGAAATGGAAGATGTCGATTCACGTACTGTAAGAGTCAGTGATGATGTAGCATCCGCTCCTGTTGAAAGGAAAGAAGATCGCAGAGGAATCGCTGGAGATGTATTTGTTATAAAAATAGCAGGTGCAGCTGCTGAGAAGGGTAAATCGTTGGATGAAGTTTTTGAAGTTACACAAAAAGCGTGTGATCAGACATATTCTATAGGAGTTGCTTTATCACCTGGAACGATTCCGGATTCCGGAGAGCCAACCTTTACACTGGCTGATGATGAAATGGAGTTAGGCATGGGTATTCACGGCGAACCAGGGATGGAACGAACGAAAATAATGAAAGCGGATAAATTGGTTGATCGATTAATGGATACGTTGTTAAAGGAAAGCAATGTACGCGAAGGCGATGAAGTTAGTGTGCTTGTAAATGGACTTGGGTCGACGACATTAATGGAATTGTTTATTGCCAATCGCCGAGTGGCACGGGTTTTAGAAGAAAAAGGGGTTAATGTATATGATATGGATGTAAATAGCTATTGCACCACGCAAGAAATGGGTGGGTTTTCCATCACGTTGCTGAAATTAGATGATGAATTAAAAGAGCTACATGATGCAACAGCGAATTCACCATATTACAAGAAGTAAGCGAAAAGTTAAACTATAGGTAGGGGGAAAGCAACATGAATGTAGAAGCGCAAACAGTAAACTTGAGTGTAGCCCAAGTAAAGGAAATGTTTCTTTATGTCGGGAAGCAAATAATCGAAAATAAGCCTCTTTTAACGGAAGTCGACAGTGCAATCGGTGATGGAGACCATGGGATTGGAATGTCAGTGGGCTTTTCCAAAGCAGAAGAAGACTTAAGCCAAAAAGAGTGTAAATCAATAAATGATATATTTAAAACAATTGGTATGTCCATGATTAATTCCATGGGCGGGGCATCAGGTGTTATTTTTGGTACTTTATTTACAGGAGGGGTCAAGAAGCTCGATGCTAAAGAAACGCTGGATTTACAATTAATGGCTGATATTTTTGAAAAATCTCTGGAGGCCATTAAGACACGTGGGAAAGCTAGTTTGGGAGATAAAACAATGATAGATGCACTTGAGCCTGCTGTAGAGGGGTTAAAAGAAAGTGCAGACAAACCTGTAAGTTTACTGGAAGGATTAAAAAATGCAGAAGAAAAGGCTGCTGAAGGTGTAGAAAGTTCCAAAGAATATGTAGCTAAATTCGGAAGGGCTAAATCACTGGGAGAAAGGGCGATTGGTCATCAAGATGCGGGTGCCACAACGATTTGGATCATTTTTAAATCTATGAGGGAATGGCTGGAAGGTTCTGCCGCTAATGAATAAGATTTGGATAGGGACCAATTGGAAGATGACAAAGACAATCGAAGAAGGCTTATCCTATACAGAAGATCTAAAAAAGATAGCAGAAAACGTCTCTTCCGCTATTGAGTTATTTATTATCCCTTCGTATACTGCTTTAGTGTCGATCAAGGAGCTGACTTCAAGTTCTAGAATTCATTTAGGTGCTCAGAATATGCACTGGGAAGATTCGGGTCCTTATACCGGAGAGATTTCTCCTCGGATGTTAGACGAGATTGGGATAGATATCATAGAACTTGGACATTCCGAGCGCAGGCAGTATTATAATGAAAACGATGAGGATATAAATAAAAAGGTATTAGCTGCATTACGTTATGGCATGAAACCACTAATTTGCATTGGGGAAAATATAGAACATAAAAGCAATAATATTTCTAAGGAAACATTGGCCTCTCAACTTAAAGTCTGTTTGAAGGGGTTAACGGATGAGCAGGCACGTAATGTAATGATCGCTTACGAGCCAGTTTGGGCAATAGGCGAAAAAGGAGTTCCTGCAGATGCTGGGTATGTGGCAGAAATCCACACCTATCTGCGCAAAACGTTGGAAAATCTTTTTGATCATTCTGGTAGTAGTATTCCTTTGTTATATGGGGGAAGTGTCAATAGAGAAAACTTCCTAAATTATATTGATATAACAGATGTGAACGGTCTGTTTATCGGTAGATCAGCTTGGGATACGGATAGTTTCCGTGAAATTCTTGAACGGTTGGAAAAGCATTTGTATGGATAGAAAATAGAGAGCAGTCAAAAAGGCTGCTCTCTATCATTGGTAAAAGCTTATCTTATAACATTAACCTGATGATCGGCCAACTTCTGTAATACATCATTTGACACGTTTTCATCAGTAATGATCGTATCAATTTGATCCGTTGATGCAAAACTGGCTATGGAACTGGTTCCTATTTTTGTGTAATCTAACAGTGCTATCACTTTATGTGCCTTTTCTGCCATTACTTTTTTTAATTCTACCTCATACACGTTAAAGTCAGTAAGGCCATCTTCAATTGTAAATCCACTGGCTGAAGTGAACATTAGATCAATATTAATTTTGTCCAAAATATTAATTCCTAAAAGTCCTTCCAATGCCGTTGATCCCATTCTTAGCATACCGCCAATTAATATAACATTAATGCCAGGGTTTTCTTTTAATTCTAAAGCAGCGGAAATTCCGCTTGTTACGACGGTCAGTTTTATTTCTTCTTGCTTTAGGTGTCGAGCTAATTCCAAGCTAGTTGTACTTGCATCCAATAAAATACAATCTTTTCGCTGGACGAGTTCCACAGCTTTATTTGTTATTGTTTGCTTACTTTCTATATTTCTCATAGCCCTTTCAGAAAAACTATTCGATGGGGGCGCATTTTCATTAAGAACCGCTCCCCCATGTGTACGTGTTAACAACCCTTCCTTTTCCATTGTATTTAAATCTGTACGCAGCGTTGCTTCTGATACATCTAATGATTTGGATAGATCCTTCACCGTTATTCGCTTATTTTGTTGAAGGAGATTTAATATTAACTTTTTTCGCTCGGCAGCAAACATTTTACTCAAATTATCACCTACATACTATGTTAGTTTTTAATATATTACAAAATAAATCTTAATACTACGAATTAATCATACCACGAATATAAACGAAAGAAAACAAAAATACGGAAAACATAGGTGAATTATTTAATTACACTATATTTATATCAATGCTTCAAAGAAAAGCAAGTTCATTTATTGTCGATTATTTTCGAAATGAAAATAAATGAGTAAAAACCATTGATAAAAACAAAAAAATATAATAAAATAATAATAGAAACAATAAACCTTATAAAAATACGAAAGGAGAAATTATATATGAAACTAGGTATCGGAAGCGACCACAATGGTTTTGAATTAAAAGAAGAAATCAAAAAACACGTAGAGGAAACGACGGACCATGAAGTAGTGGATTATGGTTGTCATTCCTGTGATGCAGTGGATTACCCGGATGTAGCATTTGAAGTTTCACAAGCAATTAGTGAAGGGGAACTTGATCGAGGTATTCTTATTTGCGGAACAGGAATTGGTGTTGCAATCGCTGCAAATAAATATCCTGGCATTCGAGCAGCAACTGCGCATGACACGTATTCTGCTGAAAGAGCACAATTAAGCAATAATGCACAGATCCTCACAATGGGAGCACAAATCATTGGTGTAGAAGTTGGGAAGAAAGTGGCTGAGGCTTATTTGAATGTGGAATGGGCAGAAGGTTCTAAGCGTAAAGTTGATAAAATTATTGAAAAGGAAAAAGAGTTTACAGGTAAAGGGATGCAAGAGGAAGCGGCATCTGGTAACCAATGCAGCTAAATTAGGGGGAATATCTAATGCAATCCTTGTTATTAGATTTTTTAAAAGTAACCGAATCGGCTGCCATTGCTGCATTGCCCTGGGTTGGCAGTGGGAACAAAATCGCAGCGGATGATGCGGCAACAAGTGCAATGCGTGATCAGCTGAATGAGATGAACATGCATGGAACCATCGTGATGGGAGAAGGGGAAATTGATGAGGCGCCAATGCTTTATATTGGTGAAAATCTTGGAAAAGGCGGGGAAACCGAAGTTGATATTGCAGTGGACCCGATCGAAGGAACGACACCGACTGTGAATGGGCAAGATAACGCGATTACAGTAATAGCAGCAGCACCAAAAGGCACGTTGCTTCATGCTCCAGATATGTATATGGAAAAAATAGCAGTTGGGCCAAAAGCAAAAGGTGAAATTGATATTGAAGCTCCATTACTTGAGAATATAAAAGCAGTGGCTAAAGCAACTGGGAAAGATATTACAGAATTAAATGTTCTTATTCAAGACAGACCCAGGCACAAAGAGTATATTGATACGATAAGAAAATCAGGAGCAAAAGCGCATCTATTTAATGATGGAGACGTTATTTACGCTACTGCAACATGCATTGAAAATAAAAATATCGATATGTTCCTTGGTGTTGGTGGGGCACCAGAAGGGGTGTTAGGCGCTGTCGCGGTTAAATCCCTTGGTGGTGAAATGCAGGCCAGACTCTTGCCGCGAAATGAAGAAGAAGTAAACAGGTGCAAGGAAATGGGATTGGCTGATCCTAGAGGCGTCTTAACACACAATCAATTGGTTGATTCAGAAGACTGTATTTTTGCTGCTACAGGAATCACAGATAATCTATTATTGAACGGTATTAAAATGAACAATGGAGACTGTACGACCCACTCTATTTTAATAAATGGTAAAGATAAACAATTGCGGTATATTGAAAGCCAATACAATACGAAGCAAGCCATATAAAGATTAAAATTTTAAATTATCAAGGAGGATAATAATGGAATTTTTCTTAGATACAGCTAATATAGACGAAATCAAACGAATTAACCGTTTAGGTTTAGTAGATGGGATTACAACAAATCCGTCCATTATCGCAAAGGGAAACAGGGATTTTGAAGAAGTTATCAAAGAAATTTGCAGTATTGTAGATGGCCCCGTCAGTGCGGAAGTAATCAGTCTTACTGCAGATGAAATGGTAGAAGAGGCAAGAGAGATTGCGAAGTGGGCATCAAACGTGGTTGTTAAAATCCCAATGACCGAAGCTGGTTTAGAAGCAGTTAATACGATTTCTAAAGAAGGGATCAAAACAAATGTTACGTTGGTGTTCTCTGTTGCACAGGGTCTGATGGCAGCAAAAGCAGGTGCAACTTATATTAGTCCTTTTGTTGGCAGAGTGGATGACATCGGGGAAGACGGAATAGCGTTAATCCAACGCTTAAAACAAACACTACAAAACTATCAATATGATGCAAAGATTATTACAGCTAGCGTCAGAACGATTGGTCATTTAGAAAGCGCTGCCTTAGCTGGGGCGGATATAGCAACGATTCCTGGGTCACTTTTACCGAAGTTATGGAAACATCCATTAACGGATAATGGGATTGAACAATTTTTAGCAGATTGGGAAAAGGTTCCAAAGAAAGCTGAAACTTTATCATAGAAGGGGCTGAAAATAATGACAACAACTCAAGTTTCTGTTGAACAACAATCGATTAACACTATTCGTACCCTTAGCATTGATGCAATTGAAAACGCAGCCTCTGGGCATCCCGGACTGCCTATGGGAGCTGCACCAATGGCGTACACATTATGGACAGATTTTATGACGCATAACCCAAAAAACTCTAAATGGTTTAACCGTGACCGTTTTGTCCTGTCTGCTGGTCATGGATCGATGCTTTTGTATAGCTTGCTTCATTTGTCAGGGTATGATGTCACGATGGAAGATTTGAAGGGATTCCGCCAATGGGGTTCAAGAACTCCAGGTCATCCTGAGGTCCATCATACAGACGGTGTAGAAACAACTACCGGACCGCTTGGGCAGGGAATTGCAACTGCGGTAGGAATGGCGATGGCTGAAGCGCATCTTTCTGCAACGTTTAATAAAGATGATTTTTCTATTATCGATCATCACACATTTGCATTAATCAGTGATGGGGACTTAATGGAAGGCATCTCACATGAAACAGCATCACTTGCAGGACATCTTGGTTTAGGGAAATTAATTGCACTATATGATTCGAATGATATATCACTGGATGGTGAGTTAAATAGATCATTTTCCGACAATACAGAGGAACGATTTAAAGCATATGGTTGGCAAGTCATTCGTGTTGAAGATGGAAATGATGTAGGCGCATTACGGAAGGCTTTAGAAGAAGCGAAACAAAATACAGCCCAGCCAACGTTAATTGAAGTAAAAACCGTTATTGGATTCGGTTCGCCTAATAAATCTGGTTCTGCAGCATCACACGGTGCACCACTCGGGGAAGATGAAGTGAAATTAACAAAAGAAAACTACAACTGGACACATGAACCTTTTTATGTACCAGAGGAAGTTTACACCGATTTTAATGAAAAAATAGGCAAAAAAGGTGCTGAAGCAGAAGAAAATTGGAATCAATTAGTACAGGCCTATAAAGAAAAATACCCTGAAACTGCTAATGATTTGGAATTAGCGATGAATGGGAAGTTGCCAGTAGATTGGAAGAAAAATCTACCAGTTTACGAGCATGGAAAAGATAAGCTTGCAACACGTGCCGCCTCTGGTGAAGTAATAAATGCGATTGCCAAAGCAGTACCAAACTTTATTGGTGGAAGTGCTGACTTAGCAGGATCCAATAAA
The DNA here is from genome assembly GCF_021560035.1 of Virgibacillus sp. NKC19-16. Lineage (NCBI taxonomy): Bacteria > Bacillati > Bacillota > Bacilli > Caryophanales > Bacillaceae > Virgibacillus > Virgibacillus salidurans. Next base: position 1,119,869 of record NZ_CP074373.1, read on the forward strand.
ACACTGATTGACGGCCAAGCGGATTTCACACGTGAGAACTATGCAGGAAAAAATATTTGGTTTGGTGTCCGTGAACATGCGATGGGAGCGGCATTAAACGGGATGGCACTACATGGCGGACTGAATGTTTATGCAGGTACATTCTTCGTATTCAGTGATTATTTACGTCCTGCAGTTCGACTGTCATCGATTATGAAATTACCTGTGACCTATGTGTTCACACATGATTCCATCGCTGTTGGTGAAGATGGGCCAACACACGAACCAATTGAGCATTTAGCATCGTTCCGAACAATGCCAGGACTCTCACTTATTCGTCCAGCAGATGGAAACGAAACCCAAGCAGCTTGGCGTCTGTCTCTTGAGTCAACGGATAAACCAACTGCATTAGTCCTGACTAGACAAGGTCTACCAACGTTGGAAGGAACAAAAGAACATGCCTATGAAGGTGTTAAAAAAGGTGCGTATATTGTTAGTGAAGCATCGAAGGAAACGCCTGATGCATTGCTACTCGCAACTGGTTCTGAAGTGCAGCTAGCTGTAAAAGCACAAAAAGAACTGAGCGAAAAGGGTATTGATGTTCGTGTCGTAAGTATGCCTTCCTGGGATCGTTTTGAAGAACAGGATCAAGGATATAAGGATAAAGTAATTTCACCAGACGTTAAACGTCGACTTGCCGTTGAAATGGCTTCCTCGTTTGGCTGGGAACGCTACGTAGGTGATGAAGGTGAAGTACTTGGAATCGATACATTTGGTGCTTCAGCAAAAGGTGAAAAGATTATGGAAGCGTATGGTTTTACGGTGGGGAATGTGGTTAGAACCGTAGAGGAATTGGTGGAATAAGAAAATTTAAGTGGTGCGTAATTAAATTTTAGTATGGATGAAGCTGTTAGACTTGATGAGAATGAATGAATTTTCTCTTTGGGGCTAACAGCTTTATTTGATATGGTAATTTAATAGATTTATCATGTGAGAAATTTTGAGGGAGTTATCCTACAAAAAAATATTGGACTGCTCCAAAAGACCGATAAATGCTATTTTGGAGTCAGTCCTTGATACTGCTATATCTGATGCATTAATTTTTATTTTACTCAAATAGACTTTTTCTCACTCAACGTCTTATTAGTTCTTCTGTAAATCAGAGTAACTGGTAACCCCATGTAACGAGGTTGCCATTTTTACTGCCCTGATGACAGCTTCTCCCACTACATCTGCAGCTAAAAGTCCAACTAAATCCAGGTCACATTCAACTTTCCCTGTAGCCAATGTAAAAATTGTATCACCATCAACCATAGTGTGTGATGGACGCATTGTTCTGGCAAAACCATCGTGGGCCATAGAAGCTAATTTATTGGCTTCAGACTTATTTAATTTTGCATTGGAAACAACAATGCCGATTGTGGTATTCTCCTGATTTTTATTTGTTTGATTCTCAAATTGTTTAATCATAAATTCCTCAGTATTTACAAAATCACCAGAATCAGAGAGCGCTCCGGCAATAATCTCTCCTGTTTCCGGGTTAACCACATCTCCAAAACTATTCACAACTACCATAGCACCGACCATTAATTCACCTACCTGAAGACAATATGTACCTAGACCACCTTTCATTGCCCGGTCCATTCCTAAGACTTTTCCAACTGTTGCCCCTGTTCCAGCACCAATAGTACCTTCTTTACAATCATCTCCAGTGGCATTTTCACATGCCTGCAAACCCATTTTTTTATCAGGTCTTTTTTTATAATCCCCTATACTCAAATCGTATAGTATTGCCCCTGGAACGATCGGAACCTTAGTAACTCCGACATCAAATCCTGAGTCATTATTTTCTAGGTACTCCATAATTCCTGCCGCAGCATCCAAACCAAAAGCACTTCCTCCTGACAATAAGATTCCATGTGCCTTATCAATCCTGTTTACAGGGGAAAGAAGTGCCGTTTCACGGGTTCCTGGTGATCCACCTTCTACATCAACACCAGCTGTTGCTCCCTCTTCACATAAAACAACAGTACATCCCGTAGCTCCTTTATAATCTTGTTCATGCCCAACTTTTATGCCTTCGATGTCAGTAAGCTTCCTTTGTAACATCAGATCCCTCCATTCATTGATTTTTGCAGTGACTAAATCTATTTACATTTAAAACTATGGATTTGCAAAGAGATTTATGACAACATGGGTGTCAGGCTTAAAGACCGGAACGAGAGGAGCTGATTGTACCAGTGCAATAGAGATTTAAGCTTATCGGTTTTTCATATACAATTTTGAAATCCATTGGTTATATATAAAGCAGGGAAAGGAGAGTGACTTTTCTCTTTAAATGTTCAAGCTGTAATGGTGCGATATGATATAAATAGTTCTACTCACCAATACAATCGAAAAAAGTTAGGAAATAGGGGTATCTTTTTGAAAAAGTTATAATTAGTTCTCTACATTTTCTATAGCTATATTACTTTTGTCAACAAACTCCCAGAAGGCAGCATAAATTTTTTTCATTTTAATGCCACCAAATCAACTTTCGGTACGATAGTAATTAAAAAGAGATGCTCTATTAAGGGAGATTTTATAAATGGGTAAAGATAGCGTAACTTTCGAAGAGATGTTAAATGCATCACTGCCGGCGACCGATACCGAAGATGAGGAAGCAATTCTCAATCGCTTCATTTATCGCATATCGAACGCCAAAATAATAGGGAAAAACAATCAGGTTCGAACCATGATTCAACAAGGGTTTGGTTATTCATTAAATTCAATCAAGCTCGAATGTCGATGAAAGAAGAACGGGATGCCATGACCAAATAGAGAAGATACCAGAATCGTTACGAGCGTCGTTTAAGGCAAAATGAGCAGCAAAGCGCCTAGCTAGATAACAATTTCGACAAATATGCTGTCTGTAACTATTTCCTGCTCTTTAACTGTTGAATATTATCGTTAACCTCGCGATTTGTTACAGAACCAATTTAAATAGGATATTATTATAGTTACTATTCGATCATTTCCTCATTGTTTTTAATCATCTTTTCAACTAACTGGGTGGAGTTAAAATCGATGTTGCCGCGTAGTAATTCTAAATAATAGTGATGGGTTTTTAATGTTCGCTCAATATTACTTGAATGTTTGAAATGAATCATATTTGGCTTGATAATTTCATAAATTGTTTTTCCTATTTCTATGACAAATGGATTATTCGTTGTTTCTAGAACGGCATAATGGAATTCCAAATCAATATTAGCAAGTTTTTCAGGACTTAAGCTGGAATTCATTCTTTTTACTTGGGAGTGGTAAGCATCTTCAATATTTTTGATATTATTTGTTTCTGTAATGATCATGTTCATTAATAGAACCTCAAAGTGCTGGCGAAACTCTATAAGTTTTTCTATGTTATTGCTGTGCATAATTAAACTGAATATTAATGGATTTAATGTAAACTGGGAGAGGCTATTTGTTATAAACATGCCTTCACCACGTTTAATTTGTATTACACCAATAGCTTCTAGAATCTTTATTGATTCCCTAACAGGGGTTCTGCTCACTCCTAATTGTTCCATTAATTCCTTTTCAGTGGGTAATTTGTCACCTGGTTTTAAAGAACCATTAAGAAGATTATCTTTTATAATTAATACAATTTCTGAGGATATGGTTCGACTTAAGTTGATTTTTCCAAAGGATAATGTCATTTTCTTTCATCTCCTATAGGCTCATCTACAATGAGCGTGGTTATAATATACATTTAAAATATTTAGTAAATGCAACTTTTCTGTCATTTAATATTTACAATTAAAAAATATTTTGGTAGACTATGTACAATATACTACATCATACATAGTATGTAAATTCTTAAAATATACAATTCAGTAAACATAATCCATTAATCACTGGAATGAAAACGTTGTCAACGTAAATGGTTTTCTGATTGGAATTGGAAACGCGCTTATAAAGAAATTAAATCTACAAAGGAGTTGATATTCGAAAAGCGCGGATATTTTCCTGCCGAAAATTAACCAAAATACTAATAAACTGTTAAACTAAAAGATTATATCTCATTTTAATCATTTGCATTAGCGAAAGGAGTATTAATATGAAAAATAAAAGAAAGCAGGAATGGCGTTTTGCTATAGCTAACCGGGAAGCTCTGATCGGTTGCGCACTGGCTATCATTAATTTTATATGGTGGTATGGCTTTGCGTATGGACTGGGTTCGAAACCTCCTGAAGAATATACCTATATATTGGGATTCCCAGCATGGATATTTTTTAGTTTGATTTTGGGAACGCTTTTTATGTTTGCACTAGTATTTTTTGTTGTGAAATTTATGCTGACAGAAGTATCTTTGGAGGATGAGGATGAAAATGAAAAAGAGAATCAAGAAGAGGAAGATGAGGTGAGTAACATATGAATTGGGGTGTGGTGGTACCATTATTAATATTTTTAGCGATTATTTTTGTGGTTGGAATGTGGTCCAGCCGGCAATTAAATAAATCAGACGGCTTTCTCAGTGATTACTTTCTTGGGAGCCGTGAGTTTGGGGGATTGGTACTTGCCATGACCATGGTTGCAACTTATGGAAGTGCATCCAGTTTCTTAGGAGGACCGGGAGCAGCATATTCCATTGGATTTGGCTGGGTTTTGCTTGCCATGTCCCAGGTAGCAACGGGATATTTTGTGTTACTCGTGTTGGGAAAAAAGTTTGCGATCGTATCAAGAAGATATAATGCTGTTACGTTTATCGACTTTTTGAAGGAAAGATATAATAGTAAAACGGTTGTATTGTTGTCGGCTTTTAGTATTATCGTATTTATGTTTTCCGCAATGGCAGCTCAATGGGTAGGGGGAGCCTATCTTATCCAATCCCTAACAGGTATTAGTTATATAGGTGCTTTGTTTATTTTCACGGTATCTGTTTTGATATATGTCATTATCGGTGGTTTTCGTGCTGTAGTAATCACAGATACGATTCAAGGTATTGTCATGTTTTTTGGTACTATCGTATTGCTTATTGCTGTCATCATTGCAGGGGGAGGATTATCCAACGTCTTTTCTGATTTGGTATCCATTAACCCAAATTTGATTACACCTTTTGGAAATGATGGTTCATTATCTGCTGCTTATGTATCCTCTTACTGGATTCTTGTTGGTGTAGGTGTTGTTGCCTTACCACAAATTGCAGTAAGGGCGATGTCCTACAAAGATTCCAAATCCATGCACAGAGCAATCATGATTGGGACTGTAGTGGTAGGAACGATTATACTTGGCATGCACTTGATTGGGGTGTTTGCACGACCAATCATGCCAGGAATTGATGTGGCGGATCAGGTTATTCCACTCGTTGCGTTGGAAGTCTTACCACCATGGCTTGCGGGTATCATACTTGCTGCACCTTTGGCAGCGATTATGTCCACTGTTGACTCGCTTTTGTTGCTAGTTAGTTCGTCGGTGGTTAAGGACGTTTACATAAATTATGTCAAACCAAAAGCAACAATAAAACAAGTAAAAAATGTCAGTATGAGTGTGACAGCAGTAATTGGGATTGTTGCTTTCCTACTAGCTATCAGTCCACCAGATTTATTAATATTTTTAAACTTATTTGCGTTTGGCGGTTTGCAAGCAGCGTTTATGTGGCCGTTTATTATGGGCTTATACTGGAAGCATGCTAATAAAACCGGTGCGATTGCATCCATGATTACAGGCATTGGTTCTTATATAGCCATACACTTATATAATCAGGCTTATGGGGATTTATTCGGTGTACATGCCGTTACGGTTCCTGTATTCCTTTCATTAATTGTATTTGTCGTATTTAGTTTGATATTTAAGCAGGAAGCATATGAATTTCCAACTCGAAACATTAAAAAAGAAGCATAGGAACATATAATTTCAGCAGGGATTTTTATTAAACAATAGACTTGCAGAAAACAATTTAATAAGAATGAGAAAAGATTTCTGTAATGGAAGCAAAGAATGATAGAGTCGAATCGAACATAAAAACTGTACCAACAATGAGGGAGTGACGTTTGTGGGTTTAGCGATGAACTGGAATGAATGGTCTAAACTTGATGCCATGGGACTTGCCGAATTAGTACGAAAAGGTGAAATTACTCCACAAGAAGTGGCAAGCCAGGTTGCAAAGGGGGTCAAGGAATTAAATCCTCAAATTGGCGCTGTCATTGAGATTTTTGATGATGTAGTCGATGCCCCCTTGAGTGATGGAATGAACCCCGATGGAGTTTTTGCGGGAGTACCTTTTTTCATGAAGGATCTGGGGCCTACCCTTAAAGGAAGGTTACAGGAAAGGGGTTCGCTGCTCATGGAAGGGAATCGGTCTGCGGCTGATAGCTTTCTGACAAAACAAATTCGACAGGCCGGTCTAAACATTATTGGGCGTACGACAACACCGGAGTTTGGGCTCTGTAGTTCTGCAGAGAATCCAAAAGTTTATATTACGAGGAATCCTTGGGATCTTGATTATACAACCTGTGGTTCCTCAGCCGGGACCGCAGCTTCCGTCGCAGCAGGAATCATTCCAATTTCCCATGCCACAGACGGGGGTGGATCGATTCGAATTCCTGCAGGCGTAAATGGCAATATCGGATTGAAACCGTCACGCGGTGTTTTTTCGGGAGCCCCTAACAGTTCGGATCTGATGAATGTTGTTTCTGCGCAAGGGTGTCATACCCGTACGATACGTGATACTGCTGCCTTTGTCGATCATTGCAGGGGAGGGGCACCTGGTGAGTTTATGCCTTATTGGACCCCGCAGGAGCCATACTCCGAGGTGATAAAGCGGGATCCGAAAAAACTTCGCATTGCCGTTTCTCATGAGTGGGGTGATTATAAAGCCACACCGCATATTGTGTCAGAACTGAAGAAGACGGCTGATTACCTTGAAGGGCTTGGACATTATGTTGAATGGGTTGTACCGGATCTTGATCTTCACGCTTCTTATGAGGCACAGACAGCATCCTATATTATGAAGTTTTCTCAAACTATTTCAGATATACTCGAGAAAAAGAACATGGAACATCCGCCAGCAGATCTCATTGAATCCATGTGTATAAGGGTCTGGGAGGAAGGCCGCTTTGCCTTCTATACGGACCGTGTCAAAATGGAGACAATGTTTAACGAAATTTCCAGAAAGATGGCAGCATTCTTTGAAGATTGGGATATAGTCCTTACGCCGACGATGGCCAAACCCACACCATTGATTGGTGCGACCGAGTATCTGACTATTAGTGATAATCCTTCTGTTTATGATTGGTTTGAAAATCTGTGGAGTATTTTTTCCTATACGCCAATTGCCAATATTTGTGGACTGCCAGGGATCTCCTTACCGATGGCTGAACTAGAGAATGGATTGCCACTTGGAATGCATATGCTCGCCCCTCAGGGAGAAGATGGCTTGCTTCTGCAGTTGGGTGCACAGATTGAGCGCGAATTGAATGGAAACTGGAATCACGGACGAAAACCAGCAAATTATGTAACTAATATTTAATCGTGCTGGAATTCTGTTTTGAGTTAAGAAATAAGAGAAATATAGATAAAAAATATATTTATAGCCACAGAAATAACATTGAGGATAACAGCATGATAGATATTTTGCATAAATGTACAGTCAGAAAAAAGGATGATTTTTAAATGAAAGTATATAAGGTTGCAGTATTACCCGGGGATGGAATTGGCCCTGATGTGATGAAGGAAGCATTAAAAGTATTGAAAACGTTATCCGAGATAGATTCCACGTTCACTTATGAAACAACGGAATTTAATTGGAATACGGATCATTATGTGAAACACGGATTAATGATGCCTGAAAATGGCCTCGAACAACTAGAAGAATTTGACAATATCTTATTCGGGGCTGTTGGTGATTCAAGGGTACCGGAGCATATTCCGATATGGGAGCTGATCATGCCTATCCGTAAAAACTTTCAGCAGTACATCAATTTCAGGCCGATAAAATTGCTAAAAGGATTGGAAACCCGATTAAAACAGGAAAGAGATATAGATTTTGTGATTATACGGGAAAATGCGGAAGGGGAATATTCTACTGCCGGCGGGAAGATGTATCAGGGAGAATCGCGGGAGCTCGCTGTACAGAACACGATCATGACACGGGAAGGGATTTCCAGGGTTGCAGCATATGCATTTCAGTATGCAAAGGAACATCAGCTACGGAAAGTAACCAATGCTACTAAATCAAATGCTATCATACATACGATGACATTATGGGACAAGGTTGTTGAGGAGATAGCAAATGACTTTGAGGCTATTTCCTATGAAAAATACTATGTAGATGCGATTGCTGCTTTGTTTGTGGAACGTCCCGAAAATTTTCAGCTGGTACTTGCTTCCAATCTGTTTGGAGATATATTGTCGGATCTAGGTTCAGCCATTGCTGGAGGATTGGGTGTCGCGCCATCTGCAAATATCAATCCTAACGGGGAATTCCCTTCCATGTTTGAGCCGGTACATGGGTCTGCTCCTGACATAGCAGGAAAAGGGGTTGCTAATCCAATTGCGCAAATCTGGTCCTTAGCCTTAATGCTGCAGAATTTTGGCCGCTCTGATCTGCATGATAAAGTTCTTTTTTCTATAGAAGATGTATTGGAAGAAAAGAAAACACTTACACCAGATATTGGAGGAAAAGCAACTACAGGACAAGTCGGGGATGCGATCGTAAACAAACTTAAAAAAAGGATGTGATTTTCATGACATTTGAAAACAAAACCTTCATTGTTACCGGTGCAGGTGGAGGTATGGGGAAGGAAACAGTTAAACTTTTGCTGGATAACGGCGCAAATGTAGTTGGTTGTGACCTTCATACAGATAATCTTTCGAAATATGAAGATACGAATAAATTTTTAGCATTCCAAGGGGATTTATTGGATGAAGATACTGTAAAAGATATTTTTAAAGTAACAGCTAATCAATTTGGAGATATTGACGGGTTGGTTAATATAGCAGGTATTGCGCAAAGTGCCACACCTATTGATGAAGTTAGTTTGGATGAATGGCATAACATTATGGATATTAATATGACTATGATGTTTCTAACTTGTCGTGAAGCCTCTGTATATATGAAGGGAAAGAAACAAGGTAGTATTGTGAATATTGGCTCGGTATCTGTCACCAGACCAAGACCGGGTTTACAATCCTATGTTGCTTCAAAAGGTGCGGTAGAGGCTTTCTCCAAGGCTTTGGCACTGGAACTGGCTCCAAATCAGATTAATGTAAATGTGCTTCATCCCGGTCCGTCCGATACGACGATGCTCGGTCAATTTTCAGCGGAGGGTGCAAGTGTGGACGATACCAGGAAGGAAATTTTCGAAAAAAGTGTCCCCCTTGGAAGCCTACTAACACCAAAAAATATTGCTGATTCTATTAAATATCTGCTTTCCGATGAAGCAAAAATGATCACAGGTGCCGTTTTACATGTTGATGGTGGGCGGAATATATGATTTTGCTTATGACAAGACGGGTCAAAGATGAAGTTCAACTATAGCGAATAGTATGGAGGGGTTTAATGGAACGGTTTAAACTGTATATAAACGGAAATTGGACCAACAGTAAAAATGGAGAGCATATCGATGTGAAAAATCCATCCAGTGGAAACGTATTTGCCAGTATCCCCAGAGGAACACAGGAGGATGTAGATGATGCTGTGAATGCAGCCAGTGACGCTTTTCTAAGTGACGCTTGGAGAAGCGTTAAACCTCATGAACGAGGCGATCTTTTATTTGACATTGCAGAGAAAATGAAATCTGACAGGGATGAACTAGCAAAACTGGAATCCATGGATGTCGGGAAACCATTGTCTCAGGCATATGCCGATGTGGATGCTGCGATTCGGTATTTCCGATTTTATGGCGGAGCGGCAGATAAAGTCATGGGTGATACGATCCCTATTGAAGATGGTCTTCTGGATTATGTCGTGCGTGAGCCGTTAGGGGTTACCGCGCATATTGTGCCATGGAATTATCCGTTGCAGATTATTTCAAGGAGTGTTGCCGCAGCTATTGCAATGGGGAATACCGTGGTAGTGAAAAGTGCGGAGGATACGCCGATGACGGCGATGCGTTTGACAGCGTTTTTTGATGAACTGGATTTGCCTGCAGGTGTGTTTAATCATATAACGGGGTTTGGGTATGAAGCCGGAGCAGCATTATCTTCTCACCCGTTAATTAATCATGTGACATTTACCGGATCGGTAGGGACGGGTATTACGGTTGGACAGGCAGCTATGGCGAATGTAGTTCCTTCTACATTGGAACTTGGCGGTAAATCACCAAACATTGTTTTTGCTGATTGTGATATCGATAAAACCGTAGAGGGAGTTGTTCGGGCTATTATTCAAAATGCCGGTCAAACCTGCTCGGCCGGTGCCAGACTTTTAGTGGAAGACTCATTTAAAAACGAATTCCTACAGAAAGTGGTGGAGAAGTTTGAAAGTTTAACCGTTGGAGCAGGAATGGATGATAAACATCTTGGACCTATATTGAATGAAAAACAATATAATCATGTACTAGGTTTAATTGAACAGGCGAAAAAAGAAGCTTCCGTTGTGGCAGGTGGGAACCCGGTAACTGTAGAAGGATATGAAGGCGGTTTTTACGTGCAGCCAACGATTATTGATGGGGTAAGCAAGGACAGCAAGCTGGCCCAAGAAGAGATTTTTGGCCCGGTATTGACGGTGTTTACATTTAAGGATGAGGCAGAAGCGCTGGATTTGGCCAACAGCACGGATTACGGGTTGGTTACCGGCATTTGGACGCAGGATATCAGTCGTGCACATTACCTGGCAAGCAGAATTGATTCCGGACAAGTTTTTATCAATAATTATGGTGCCGGCGGTGGTGTGCAGATGCCATTTGGCGGTTATAAAAAGAGTGGTATTGGTCGGGAAAAAGGATGGATTGCGCTTTATAATTATACACAGGTAAAGAATGTTGCGGTGAAATATAATTGAGGTTGGGACATAATTAGCTAAAAAAGGCTCTGATCATCGGATTCTGATGGTCGGAGTCTTTTTTCAGTTTGTCTTATTTGGTAAGAAAAGGCCCAGCTTTCATACCATAGCTGAGATCGGATTTTGAGATATTTTGTATATATGTGAATACTTGTCATTATGTTATATGTAATTGATTTATTTTTAACAATCTGTCTAGTGTGGTGAAGAATTTCTACAGTTATAATATTATTATCTAAATAGATTATATTTAGCAAATATTATGTATTCATAACTATCCGATGTAAGATAATCCCGATTAACTACAAATAGGAGGGATGACAAAAGTGAATATCAATCTAAAGCGAATGTTAAACGATTTTTCAACGATTGTTAGCTTTACAAGGACTCCGAATAATGGTTGTACACGATTTTCTTACAGCTATGAGGATCGCCAAACGAGAGAATATCTTATTTCGCAAATGAAGGATCTTGATCTCTCGATAAAAGTGGATGCCGTTGGAAATATCAGAGCTAAGTATGGGATGGAAATTAAAAAAACCTCTATCATGATCGGTTCTCATATTGATACCGTAGAAAATGGAGGGAAATATGATGGACTGTCCGGTGTTTTGGTAGCCCTGGAGATAATTCGAGTTCTAAAAGAAGAACAGGTAGCGATAAGCCACCCGATCGAATTGATTATTTTTGCCGAGGAGGAGGGATCTAATTTTGGCGTTACGATGCTGGGTAGCAAGGTATTAACTGGGAAGTATGGAACAGCAGATCTCAAAAGGATTAAAAATGGAGAAGGAGTATCCGCTTATGATATTGCAAAAAGCTTTGGTCTTAGTGTAGATCATGTCGAAAAGGATGTTCTTGAAAACGAAGAAGTCGATGCAATGATTGAGCTACATATTGAACAAGGAGCAGTGTTGGAGACACAGAATAAATCGGTTGGTATTGTGCAAGCAATTGCAGGAATGAAAACGTTCAAAATTAATTTGGAAGGCGATTCCAATCATGCAGGGACAACGCCAATGGATTTGAGACAGGATCCAATGGCAGGAGCAGCAACGATCATTTCACATATTCGACAGGTAGCAAAAACGCAAGCCCTACCTACAACAGTCGCCACTGTTGGAAAAATAATCTGTCAGCCGAATATGCCGAATGTCATTCCTCAGCGCGTGGAATTTTTTGTGGATGTGAGGGATGTGGACTCTGAGGGGATTGATCTGATTGCCAACGCTTTGACTGAAAAAGTAAATGCCGTGACTACTGAAGATAATCTTCAGGGGAAGATTGAATTGATTGGTGAATCGAATCCTGTCAAACTATCTTCTAGAATCACTCATGCTATTGAAGAAACAGCAAGCGAATATGGTTATAATTATATGAGAATGAATAGTGGCGCCGTTCATGACGCGGCGATGATGACTGATTTAACAGATGTAGGGATGATTTTTATTCCGAGTATGGAAGGAAAAAGTCATTCCCCTGACGAATATACAAGGCAAGAGGATATCAAATCGGGAGGTGATTTATTACTACAGGTGATAGAAAAATTGGCTGTGAAGACAAAGGAAACAAATCAGACATCAAGATAGGTGCTCACAAAAATTAAAAGGAGGATATATATGCGTACTTTAATTAAAAATGGAACAATTCTAACCGCTATCGACGAATTTATTGGAGATATATTAATAGAGGATGAAAAGATAACCGCTGTTGGGGAACAATTAGAGGCGACGGTTGTCGAAATAGTAGATGCGAAAGGAAAATATGTCCTTCCAGGCGGAGTTGATCAACATGTCCATTATTCCTTTGAGTTTAAAGGTGAGCGGGTAAGAGGATTTGAAACCTCGCATGCCGCTGTTGCCGGTGGAACCACAACTGTTGTTGAATTTGTCAATCAAGAAGAGGGCAAGGGGATGGCGGATAGCATCTTTGATATGGATAAGAATGAAGTATCTGACCAGGCCATGGCGGATTATTCGTACCATGCTGTCGTATGTGATCCAGTGGATAAGACATTTGAAGAAATTGCCGATTTGCCCAATAGGGGTATTTCTACTGTGAAATTGTTTATGGCTTATAAAGGTATGCCGATACACAGTGATGATGAGGCGCTTTACAAAGCATTAAAAGCTGCAAAAGAAGCTGGTGTCACAGTAATGGTTCATTGTGAGAATGCTGATGTTATTGATCTTCTTCAAAAGGATCTCGTAGCTGAAGGTAAGACAGACCCGTATTACCATGCAGTTTCAAGGCCAGCACGGGTGGAACTGGAAGCTACCCAACGGGTGATCAATCTGGCGGCTATGGTAGGAGCTCCAGTTTACATTGTTCATGTTACAGCTAAGAGTGTGATGGAAGCCATCCGATCCGCAAAAAACGAAGGTCTTCCGGTATATGGCGAAACATGTGTCCAATATCTAATGCTTGATGAGAATGATTTAGCTAAGCCTAATTTTGAAGGAGCTAAATATGTGATGTCGCCAGCTTTACGAACGAAGGACGACCAAGAAGCATTATGGAAGGCTGTTGATAATGGCTGGCTAAACGCGATCAGTACAGATCATTGCGGATTTGACTGGGAATCACAGAAACATATGGGTGCTGATGACTTTACCAATATCCCAAATGGCGCACCAGGTGTAGAAAATCGCTTGGGCATCCTTTGGACATATGGAGTTAATACTGGAAAGCTATCCAGACAACGATTTGTTGATTTATTTGCAACAACACCAGCTAAGAATATGGGATTAGACCATTGTAAGGGACATATAGGTGTTGGCATGGATGCGGATATTGTCTTATATGACCCTAATGTATCATCGATTATTTCAAATGAGAACAGTCTGCATGGTGTGGACTATAGTTCGTTTGAAGGGTACAAACAGGAAGGTAAAGTAGATAAAGTATTCCTCCGAGGTAAGCTCATGGTCGACGACGGTGAATTTATTGGTGAAAAAGGCGACGGAAAGTTTATTCATGGAGAACCGTTCGCCCTTTGTTTTGATGATATAAAATCCACGAAAGAACTAAAGGGTGTATGAAATTAAGTATAACTCTATCATTATAATCATAATGGTCGAGATAAAATAGTAATGAAGCTAACCAGCATTTCGATTGTATATTATATTAGGGATAGAAACTAAATGACATACCATAATAGTTTCTATTCTTGATATAATTACGTTTTCAAATGTAATCATATATGACTGAATATATAGTAAACGGGTAAAAAAACGTGAGTATTAGATTATTAATCTATGTAATAATAACATTAAATGATAGCGCTTTCTATAATTTGTCGAAAACTTTGTGCTTCATATTTTAGGAGGTGATTTCTGGATCAATAATATGTTTTTATAGCGGGATGAGAGCTGAAAAGGATTTGGTGTGGTGATTGTTTTTTAACTGATGAACCATGAAAGGAGGATAATCATGGGAAATTTATTTCAAAATTTAGTGCCGAATGAGGCCTTAGAAAAAAACTTTGCGGAGTCTAAACCAAGTTATAATGCACAAGAGGCGCTTGATGAAGCAAATCGCTGTTTATATTGTTACGATGCACCTTGTATAACAGCTTGTCCAACTGGAATTGATATCCCCACTTTTATTAAAAAAATTGCGTCCGGAAATTTAAAAGGTTCGGCAACAACCATTATGGAGGAAAATCCCATCGGTGCAAGCTGTGCACGTGTATGTCCAACGGAGGAATTATGTGAGGGCGCTTGTGTACTTAATGATTCTACAAAACCGATTATGATTGGTGACCTGCAGCGCTTTGCAACAGATTGGGCGATCAAAAATGAACAAGTATTGTTTAAAGCTGGAAGGAAGAACGGGAAACGAATTGCGATTGTTGGCAGTGGTCCAGCAGGTTTATCAGCAGCCCGAGAGCTAGGGCGACTAGGATATGAGGTGACAGTTTTTGAAGCTAAAGATGAAGCTGGGGGGTTAGACACCCATGGTATTGTGCCATTCCGTCTTCCAAAGGATATTTCATTATGGGAGGTGGAACAGGTTGAAAGTTTAGGTGTTGAAATTCGTACAAATACCGAAGTTGGTAAAGATGTTTTCGCAGCAGACCTTGTTAGTGCTTATGATTCCGTCATACTTACTGCAGGAATGTCAAAGGTGCCGATGTTAGGCATTGATGGCGAAGATTTAGAAGGCATTTATGATGCGATTGATTTAGTTGAGGAAACGAAGAATGAAAATTATTCGACCGAATTTATTGGAAAGCGTGTAGCAGTCATTGGGGCAGGAAATACAGCGGTCGATGGTGCGACAACTTCGGTAAGACTTGGTGCTGATAATGTTAAAATACTCTACCGGCGGACAGAAGCGGAAATGTCAGCATATGACTTTGAATACGAATTTGCCAAACAGGATGGCGTTGAATTCAGATGGTTAGTTACACCTAAGCGCTTGATCGGTGACGGTAGTGGAAATGTAAAGCAGATGGAATGTGTTCACATGGAATTAAAAGAGGCAGAATCTGATGGCCGTATGCGACCAGTAGAAATCGAAGGATCTGAATTTTTAATGGATATTGATATTGTGGTTAAAGCAATCGGTCAGACGCGGCATCACCAGTTAATCGATGAATTTGAGCTGGAACATTCTGATGGTGTTGTGAAGGTGGATAATGAGACATATCTTACTTCGAACCCAAAAGTTTATGCTGCAGGAGATGTGGTTTTTGAAAAAGGCGTTGGTGAAGCAATGGCAGTATCTGCTGCACAGCAGGGGAAAGAAGCGGCATATTCCATACATCAACAATTAAAAGATACGGAAATGGAGAACGTATAAAAAAGATTTCGAATGATTGGAGGATGAATATGGCTGAGATTAGTATCAATTTTGCAGGGATTAAATCTCCCAACCCGTATTGGCTCGCATCTGCACCGCCAACGAATACTGGTTATCAAGTGCAACGTGCGTTTGAAGCTGGATGGGGCGGGGCTGTATGGAAGACGCTTTGTGAGCCAGTGTTGAACGTTACCTCACGTTTTGGAGCACATCACTTTAATGGTCAGCGGGTTGCTGGTTTTAACAACATTGAATTAGTATCCGATCGGCCTATTGAGGAGAATTTAAAAGAAATATATGAAACGAAGAAACTTTTTCCGGATCATCCCATAATTGCTTCGGTAATGGTAGAACCAGAGCGGGATAAGTGGCATGAAATTATAAAACGAGTTCAAGACGTAGGGGTAGATGGGTTTGAGTTAAATCTTGGCTGCCCACATGGTATGTCTGAACGGGGAATGGGAGCAGCGGTGGGCCAGCATCCAGATTTAGTTGAAAAATCAACCCTGTATGCGAAGGAAGTCGCTGAAGTACCAGTCATCACTAAACTAACACCGAATATTACAGACATAACGGCGACTGCAAGAGCTGCAGAACGTGGTGGAGCCGATGCCATAAGTATGATCAACACGATCAATAGTTTAATAGGTGTAGATATTGATACATGGAATCCAACACCTAATGTGAATGGAAAGGCTGCCCATGGTGGCTACTGTGGCCCGGCGGTTAAACCAATTGCTCTTAATATGGTTGGAGAATGTGCACGTCAGCCGGATATTAATATCCCAATTTCGGGAATAGGTGGTATTTCAACATGGCAGGACACTATTGAGTTTATGTTGATGGGGTCCGGGGGTGTACAGGTATGTACAGCTGCCATGCATCATGGGTTCAGTATTATCGATGATTTGACCGAGGGATTAAGTAATTACTTGGATGATAAGGGAATTGATTCTGTAGAGGAACTGGTTGGAAAATCAGTTGAAAAATATTCAGATTGGAGCGACTTGGATTTAAATCATCAGACGGTTGCTCGTATCAATAATGATATTTGTATTAATTGTAATAAGTGTCATATTGCTTGTGAGGACACTGCCCACCAGTGTATTGATATGCTCGTTGATGAAAATGGTAATGATTATTTGCAAGTTAGGGAGGATGAATGTGTCGGATGTAACCTTTGTTCAATCGTTTGTCCGGTTGAAGGGGCAATCGATATGATAGATCTTAAGCCAACCGAACCGCCAATGTCCTGGAATAATCGACAGGCGGCTTTGCAAGTGATGAATAGTAAATAACTGTTATGAATTTACTAGTTACGTATATAAGTATATAACTAAAAAAAGAAAAGGTGGAGGGATTCGTTGAGTTAAAGTTATTAATCGAGGAGTAAGCTGTTTTGATGGTTTGGAAAATCAAACAGCTTCACCATCCTCAATAAACCAAAAGGGGACGAAAAATGGGAAAGACCAATAAAGGAAACTCGTACCTAAAGTCACCGGACTTGCTTCCAATTAGTTACAACCATAGGAAGATAGGAGTAATGGGATTTTTTGCAATGTGGGTTGGGATGGCCATACTTTTGGCAACCTTTGATATTGGCGCTTCCGGAGTTCAAAGTATTTCCTTGCCCTGGGTAGTACTAGCAACATTGATAGGTTGTGTTGCAGTTGGCGGTTTTATTTCACTTGTCGGGGATATAGGGGTTGAACATGGCTTGTCTTTTCCAGTTTATATGCGGGCACCATTTGGCATAGTAGGTACACACATCCCTTCCCTGGCAAGAGCAATTACTGCATCATTTTGGTTTGGATTAAATACGTATTTCGGTTCAACCGCAATCAACTCGATTATCAATACCTTTAATTCAGGATTTGATAACTGGTTGTTATGTTATATCATATTTGCCCTTGTTCAGTTGATCAATACCGCCTCTGGTATTAAATGGGTAGAAAGATTTGCTGATTTTGCTGCTCCAATCATTATTATTCTGTCTTTAGTTATCTATCATACCCTGACAACAGATATCGCAGCGCAGGGAGGCGATGTCTGGGCATGGGCAGCGAGTCCGGTTACGGGTGGAGCAGCGGTTACTGCGTTTATGGTTGTTATTTTTGCCAATATGGGTTTCTGGGCGACGTTAGGATGTGATATACCGACCATATCACGGTTTTTTAAAGCACCTAAACATGAAAGAAATTGGTTTAAACGGAACCGAACGAATTTAATCGGCAGTCTGATCGCGATGCCATTGACGGAGACATTTATGATAATGATTGGTGCGGCAGCCTTTATGGTTGCAGGTATCTCCAATCCGGTTATTGCACTGCAGGAGACGGCTTCAGGTTGGATGCTTGCTATATTGCTTCTAATGATTGTACTGACGCAGTGGTCAACAAACACGGCTGCGAATATTGTACCTGCAGCAGCTATTTTTTCAAATGTGCTAGGGCCAAAAGTATCAAATATGGTGGCGGTATTTATTGTAGGAATAGTAGGGACGATTATTCAGCCATGGAGTGTCTATGAAATATTAACACAGGCTTTGTTATTCTTTGGGGCTGTTTTATCAGCGATCAGCGGGATTCTCGTTGTTGATTATTATCTGTTACGAAAAAGAAGGGTTAATGTGCAGGAACTTTATCGGCATGAGGGTCAATTCAAATTTCACGGTGGTGTTAACATAGTGGGGTTTATTGCCTGGGTGATTGGCGGTGCTGTTGCTATTTTGTTCTTGGATTATTCATTTATCGTCGGCTTTGTCATAGCAGGAGCAATCTACTATTTGTTGTCTAAATATTGGTACTTCAAAAAGTTTCCGCAAGCGGAAATAGAAGATCCGAGTGATGAGAAATATCTGGGAATCACTGTTGGACGTGATTGGGTGATTAATGAAGATAGTGAAAATGATCAGGAAGAAGTGATAGGATAATGGATAAGGAGGGGGATATCATTGTCAAGCCATGTTGATTTTCTAACAGAAAAACTCCAAGTTGATGATCTGGTCAAAAAAGGATACATTATGACCGGTTCAAAAGGCACGCTTGATGGAGATGTGGTTGAATTTGAGAATAAAACGACGTTTGATAAAAAAACAATGCTTTTAACTAACCCAGATAGCCGAAAGTATTATACGACGCTGTATATCAAGCAACTATCGAACAGCAAAATAAGCGCAAAAAAAGGATTAGAGAGAATGAATGGGAGGAAATAAGTGGTGGAAAAGCAAAAAGTACTTATTAATGGAGAACGGCTAAAAAATACCGTAGAAGAGTTCGCTGATTTCGGGAGGACTGAAAACAATGGCGTTACACGTTTAGCATTATCCGAAATAGACCTTAAAGTCAGGAAGCATTTCAAGTCCGAGTGTGAAAAGCTTGGAATGACAGTCGTGTGGGATGATATGGCTAATATGTATGCTACATTGCAGGGAATAGATGAAGATGCGTTACCGGTGGTTATGGGGTCCCATTTGGATTCGGTCGAAAGGGGTGGAAGGTTTGACGGGGTGCTTGGTGTATTGACAGGACTAGAAGTAGTTCGAACGCTCGTGGAACATGACATCAAACCCCAAGTCCCTATTGTAGTCGCCAATATTACCAATGAAGAGGGAGCACGATTTGAACCCGCGATGATGTGTTCCGGTGTGCTTTCCGGCTGGTTTGATAAATCGACCATGTTGCAGGTTGCAGACCCGAATGGGATGACGTTTGGGGAAGCACTTAAAAACAGCGGATTTGAAGGAAAGGAAGAAAATCGTTTAACAAACGCTCAAGCTTTTTTAGAACTGCACATTGAACAAGGACCTGTTTTAGAAAGCGAATCACTGCAGATTGGTGTCGTTGAAGGTGTAGTTGGCATGGTCAATTATGAAATCGAAGTAACGGGTGACTCCGACCATGCGGGTACAACACCAATGCCAATGCGTAAAGATGCCTTGTTTGCCGCTAACAATTTAATTACCGAAATACGTGAGAAAATGAATAAATTGGATGATCGTTTGGTCTATACGATGGGTAGGATAAATGTAAGCCCAAATATCCATACCGTCATCCCCAATAAGGTAGTGTTCACCCTGGAGGCACGTCATCAGGAAGCCGAAACACTTCGCCAGGTAGAAGAAATCGTTGAAGGCCTGACGGATTCTGCAGGCAAAGAAGCGTGTGAAGTGAAAACAATTAAGCAATGGGACCGGATTACGGTATGGTTTGATGAACAACTCGTAAATACAGTGGAACAATCGGCGAAAAGTATGGGATATTCCTATAAACGCATGGTAAGCGGCGCAGGCCATGACGCGCAGTTTATTTCAACTTATATTCCAACCGCCATGCTCTTTATACCGAGTATAAACGGGAAGAGCCATGCGGAAGATGAGCTAACACCTTGGGAGGATTGTGAAAACGGCGTGAATGTTATTTTGCAGACGGTTTTAGGTTTGGCAGTGGAGTAAATTAACTGGATTAGTGGCAAAGGCTTGAGAGAAATCTATTCTGATAGATTTCTCTCAAGCTTTTTCAATAAAAGATGACTCTTAATTTCAAAAGTGAATTTGAGTCATCTTTTTTATATCCTTCTGTAGTTTAACTGAAAATAGAAAGATTCTCAGTGGCATTGTGCTTACTTAGTTTTTAAAAAGATGTTTAAAACTCTTAGCGTGTTAGAATGAAAATCGTTTAGTTCTCCGATTTCTTTAATACGACTCTTTATTACAAGTGTTGCTCACTTTTTCTTTTCAGTGCTCTAGTTATGGATAAAATTAAGAAACAATTATGATTAGGGAGAAAAAAACATAGTAATGGATCGCCGAAGTGTTAGAAGATTTGACTCAAGAACAACCGGAACAGCTAAAGCAATGGAAAAAGACACCCCCGAAATTGGCACGGACCATGCACCTTCATCAAAAACTTCGTGCCTGGATCGTTGTGACAATTTGGAAGAAGCTTAGGAACTCTTGGTCGATTGGGAAGAGAAGGTTTTGGCCTCTTCCCTGGATCCGTTCCATTAGCTTTCTCCCCGTGCTTAAATCCAATTTCATAGGACGAACAGTTAATTTGATTATTGTATTCTCTATAGAAGTATTCTCGTTCATGAATGAACTTCCCCTTTTTTTATCATCTTAAATTAACAGAATACAACTTAACTACTCTATAAAGGAATTGAAGATGAAGCGCACTTGTCATAAAGTGAAAACACGGTAACAATTTCACTTTATGAAGTGTCTAATCATTAATAATTAAAAAAGTAAAGCGCTTGTGTGGATTTTTATGTTATTTTGTTGAAGCTAAATTCACGTCCGGTTTCGATCTCTACCACGCATAGTCCAAAAGTGGAGCGTAAAAGATATTTATAAAACGTCTTCAATGAGATGAAGGGAGAAGATATTGATGGTCGTAGAATGAATAAAGATAAACTAAATAAAATTGGATGATTTAACAGAAAGTATAATAACATGTGAAGTGATAGTATTAACAGAAGAGAAACGTCAAGTAGGGGACGATTCCGATGATTTACGAAGTACTAGGAGGGTTTTCAAGTATAGACGATTTAGGTAATGTGTCTATACTTTTTAACACAAAGTATTCTTAAGCCAATAGAAAATTAACAATATGTCTAGTGGATTATCATCTTATAGATGATATAATTCAATTATATCAAAAATTCAAGATATATTCTATCTCGTGATATTTTTAAATTAATTTTAGAGTATTTTTATTAGCGATTACATAATTAAGGTTTATTCGGATTATGGTGAGCGACCTGAGATTTATAAGAATATAATTAAAATCTTAAAAAATGGGTGGTGAATTTTGAGAGTATAAATTAGAAATAAAAAGGAAAAGGGGAAATTCAGATGAAAGCTACATTTAAACTACCAAAAACTAAAAAAGGTTGGTTTAGTGTTTGTTTAGTTGCGTTTGTAATTGCTTTAGGTTCCTGGCCAATCATTCATCTATTTAATAAAGAAATCATTGTATTAGGAATGCCATTAATGATGCTGTGGTCTATTGTGCTTATTTTTTTAACAACTTTTTCTATGATACTAATCGATAAAATTGGGGGTGCCGATTGATGTATGAGTATATTCCTCTAATTATAACCCTATCATATATGGTTATTGCCGTAGTAATGGGCTCCTTCGCAGGAAAGGGAATGAATATGGATAGCGCAGAAAATTGGGGGGTTGGTAGTAGAAGCATGGGGCCTATTATGGTCTACCTTTTAATTGGTGCTGGCGGTGTAAGCGCTTATACTTTCATGGGATCTCCAGGATGGGCGTATTCTAAAGGTGCTCCTGCTTTATATGTTGTTGTTTATTTAACATATATGGCATTTTTAGCGTGGTATTTTGGGCCTAAAGTTTGGAGGCTTGGGAAAAAATATAATCACGTAACTCAGCCAGGGGCTATTGCTGATCGTTATGAAAGCAAAGCTCTAGGAGGTATAACATCTATTGTTACCTCAATTGGACTTTTAGCTTACGCAGTAATTCAGACTACTGGTGCAGCTTATATTTTAAATGTAATGAGTTATGGGCTAATTCCAATTTGGATCGGTGTTTTTTTATCATTGGGCGCAGTTTCAATTTATCTTTATAGAAGTGGCCTGAAAGCTATTGGATTAACGAATGCTTTTCAGGGAGCTTTAATGTTGTTTGTATCTTTTTTCGTAGGTTTATGGGCCACTAATCAATTCACTGGTGGATTTTCCATAACCCCTATTTTTGAAAGAGTAGCACAAGACGTTCCCGAGTTCTTTACACTTCCTGGCGCTTTAGGGGATATGAATGTTACTTTCTGGACAACTTCAATATTAATATCATTTTTCTCAATATGGCAAAATCACTGGATTCAGTGGATGGGAGCAAAATCCGAGCAGTCTCTTAGAAGGTCTGCAAGATTACTACCAACATTCTATATTGTTCTCATACCGATGATAATTGTAGGTTTTATTGGAATATTTATGTATCCAGAAATAGGTAATCCAGACCATGTTGCTATTCAATTAGCTGTTGACACTATGCCAGTCATTGTAGCTGGTTTATTGGGTGCTGGAACTCTTGCAGCATCAATGTCATCTAGTGAACCATGTTTTCATGCAACCGCTTTAAGTTACAGTAAAGATGTATTACAACCAATGCTTAACTGGAGCGATGAAACTGCAGGTAAGTGGACGAGACGATTAATATTTCCGATCATGTTATTTATTGTAGCACCAATTGCTATCATACAACCTGCAAGTCTAGTGTATATGTTATTAATTGGATATGGATTTATTGCACAATCGTTTCCAGCTATAGTAGGTATGTTCATGTGGCCCAGAGGAACTAAACACGGAGCTTTATGGGGAATAATTGCCGGTTTTATTATCACGTTAATTTTTTCTTTCGTCGTCGTACATCCGCTTGATATACATGCTGGAATCTGGGGTTTAATAGCTAACGCTGTAGTGTTTTTTGCTGTTTCATTAATGACTCAGCCGGTATCTAAAGAGACTGTCGAACGGTTCTTCCCTGATATGATTGATGAGCTTTATGAAGATGAAAATGAATCCACAGTCCATGTTAAATAAATTTACGTGGAATATATATGGGGAAACTATACCTTTATATTGATGGAGAAATTATTACTGACAAGAATACTTCAAATCCATTTAATTCAATGCGTGGAATTCATGCATCAGTTACCAGTCTACCTTGGGCCAGGCTATGATAAAAGAGTGTCAGTTCTTCAGGCAATACGGATTTATACTTTTAATGATACTTGCTTCCTTTGAAGATTTTATTAAGGGGATATTGGAGCCTAGTAAACTAGCTGACTTCTTGTTTGATGAGTTACCTAAGGCACAAGTGGAGTGGACTATTGTAGATGGAGAAACGATTTTGATTTACACCAAATCAAAGGTGAAAGCTCGAATTTATGGGGAATAAAAATTTTAGTTGGATAATATTATTTCTTATAGAAATGAAGATTATAGGGTTTATAGGTTTGAATTGTTAATTACAAAGTATAAAGAGTAATAAAGCTTGATATAAAAACAAAGGCTACCGAAACCCTATATTTCGTGAATAGGTAAACCTGTAGATTGCTAACATGCTCAAGAAATGGCTAAGTATTACTGTTTTAAAATGTTTTGTTAATGATAGGGGAGGATGGTTTACTAAATGACAGAATTTTCACCAGAAGAAAATACGATACTAAGATTATCAGGTACACCTTACCAAATTGGATATAAGCATGGTAATACTTTGAAAGATAAAGTTCATAATAGCCTAGAAACATATGAAAAAATGTTTAGAGAGACATCAGGATATTCATGGAAAGAGGCATGTGAAAAATCTTTATTACATTTAACAGCTATTGAAGAATATAATTTAAATTATATTAAAGAAATGGAAGGCATTGCTGATGGTGCCAATGTTAAGTTTGAAGATATTCTCATCCTTAATACTAGAAGTGAAATTGCTTTGGTAGACTCACCGGATGGGTGCACTTCATTTGCTTTAACAAGACCCAAAACTCTTAAATCCTGGTTAGCTCAAAATTGGGATTGGAAAGGAGAGCAAACTGATTCATTAATACACTTAGAAATTCAGCAAACAAATCTTCCAACAATACAAATTATAACTGAAGCGGGAATTATCGGAAAAATAGGTTGTAATAGTGAGGGCATCGGTGTATGTCTTAATGCGTTAGTAACAAATACTTGGCAAGCCAAAGTTCCTATTCATTTAGGATTAAGATCCGTACTTGAATCTGATTCAATTGAAAAGGCTATTTCTAGGGTGGATAATAACCAAATGGCATCTCCTGCTAATTTTTTAATAGCTTCACGAACGGGGCAATCAGTAAGTATGGAGGTATCTCCTATACATACTGAACAATTACAACCAAAAAATGGAGTGTTAATTCATACAAATCATATTTGTGCAGAAGAAATGAAGCGAAAAGTAAGAGAAGATGTTGCTTCAGATTCCTATAATCGCCTTACTAAAATCGGTGAACTAACAAGAAATTTAACAAAAGAAGACGTAAATGCAAAAGATTTATTTTATTTACTTTCAAATCATGAGAACTACCCAGATTCTATATGCCGCCATTCTTTTGAGAAGAATACTTCAAAATTCTCAGGAATGGAAACTGTCTTCAGCATTGTTATGGATTTGACTGATAACAAATTGACTTGGATTAAAGGAAAGCCCTGTGAATTTATAATTTAATAATCTTAACCTACTTCTAAGAATTGAGTATAGTGTACGCACTTGAGTATTAAATTCTAAAGCATAAAAAGCAAAAAATTAAGGGCATATGGAAAAATGTTTAATTAATAGTCTCACAAAATTCGAGGATAAAAAAAGGGGAATGCTAAATTCCTAGTTCAAGGCCGAGCGAAACTGAAAAAATTCTTCCGAAAAAAGGAGGAAAACCAAGCAGATGAGGCAAGGAGAAACTTGTTCCATTGTCCTCGGTGAATGGCGAGAACCTAAATTACAAAAGGGAGAGAATTTAATGTCGGAAGAAAAAATGCTTTTAGAATATATGGAAAAACATAATGAAGAGTTTTTAGATATGTTAAAAGAAGCCGTGAATTTAGAATCACCAACTGAGGGTGACAAGGAAGATTTAAAAAAATGCAGGGATTATTTCGAAAGAACCTTTTCAGAAATAGGCTTTAAGTGCAATGTTGTGCCAAGTAACGACAGTCGTTATGGGGACCATCTTCTAATGGAATTAGGAGAGGGTGATGAACAGGTACTTTTTGTGGGTCACTATGACACTGTGTATGAAAAAGGCGCATTTGGTGACGTGTGGAAACAAGAAGGTACTAAAGTATGGGGGCCAGGTGTATTTGACATGAAAGGTGGAGACCTGCAAGTTTATATGGTTGGAAAAGCACTAAAGGAGCTTAGTTTGTTTCCTAAAAACAAAAAGATTGTGTTTTTTTTAAGTTCTGATGAAGAAGCGGGCAGCCCTACATCACATATGCATTATAAAGAGTTAGCCAAAAAGAGCAAAGCTTCCTTTGTTGTGGAACCAACTTTTGGGGACTATTCTGGTGGCTTGACAATCGGACGCTATGCCCGAGGGAACTATACATTTGTTGCAGAAGGGAAGCCAGCGCACTCTGGTCAAGAGCCTGAAAATGCAGAAAGCAGCTTGAAAGAACTGGCGCAGCAGGCTGTTTACCTAGAAAGCCTTACGGATCTGGAAAATGGTGTGGCAATCGCCTGTACTTGCTTAAATAGCGGCAATGCTGGCTGGCCCACCGTACCAGGTTTTGGAGAGCTTACCATAGATGCCAGATTTTCTTCTGCCGATATCGCGGAAAAATACGATTCATTGTTTCAAAATCTAAAGCCATTTAACTCTGAGGTTAAAATTACGACAAAGGGTGGTATAGAAAAACCGCCTTTTGATGAAAATCATGCTGCACACAGGGCTCTTTATGAAAATGCCAAAGAGGTTGGAAAAAGGTTTAATATGGATATGACAGGAGATATTGGGAGGGCTGGAACTGATGGTAATTTCACTGCATCTGTTGGTTGTCCAACTCTTGATGGTATGGGAATGAGTGGAGATTTCGCGCATCAGCCAGGTAAGGAATATATTAATACAGATGATATTGCTGTTAGAGGTGCTTTTGTAGCACATATGGTGCTTGAAGTTTTAAGAGGTGAGTAATATATTGCGTATAGCGCGCTGTGGGACAGTCTGAATGACGAAAAGTCAGCTATTCCATGATTAAAAGGTATGGATGAACGCTGGTTAAAAAATAATTTTTTAAAAGATATTGGAAATTTTTATTCAGAAAATTCACTTTAATGGTATTGAAGCTCATGAATGGGATTATTTGTTTCAACAGAGAGATCAAGCTTCGTTATAGGAAAGACGCTTTGTAGGAAATAAAAAAGGTGCTGTCTCAAGATGAACACTTACTACAACCGAATACGGAGAAGACGATTGATATTCAAACCATTAGGGCACAGACTGACTTAAGGAGCATTTCCGGTATCCACTTGTATAATTATAAGCAGTTAAAGAGTGTGACGATTAAGTATAAATAAAAAAGGAAAACCAACAAATTCACAACACAAAATGATGAATTTGTTGGTTTTCTTTTTTTCTTTTAGAATTTCTCCTCTTACTTTTAGTTCAAGGAAATTTGTTTCGTTAAAACTCTTCTAAAATAGAAATTGTTTCCCGTAGATTGGCTGAAGGAAGGTTTCAAGTTCAGTAACAATTCCATTGTAGTTCCGTCCTCTAGTTTGACTAGGATCGCGAAACCATTGTCATTATTTTAAAAAAGGTCTTTTTTATAATGCATACCGAGACTTCTTATCCCTGTTTTTCCACACCTAGCATGGGTAAACTCTGAAGTTAAAAGGCAGAGGACTTTTCTATTTTATTCATCTGTCACAAAATGTCTTCATAAACCTATAAGAACTTGACACTTTGTCTAGTATATTTGTTAACTGAAGAAAATACAATAACTTGTAACAAAATATTTGTAAAAATATATCTAATTTAGATTTAGATTGTGTGAAAACGCCTAACAAAGTTGTAATTACTATTAAAGGGGGCGAATCCATGTTTAATTTACCTTGGGAAACTGTACTGTTAATGTTGCCTTGGCCAGTGATCTGGGTCACTTCAGCTTTAGTCATGTATTTCAAAATGCGTCGGGATGAAAAAATTGGAGATACAGAAGAATAACATAAAAACTTACTAGAAGGGAAGTAATCATTAATGAACTTAGACATTATCGTTTTTTTCATTTATTTACTAGCTATGCTGGGGATAGGATTATATTTTACCAGGAAAGCATCAGTATCGACAGATCATTATTTATTAGGGAATCGAAAAATCGGTGCACCAGTTACAGCTATAAGCATGCAAAGTTCATCTATGAGCGGGTTTATGTTCATGGGTGGGCCTGCGCAAGCATTCCAAGAGGGCTGGCATGCGCTGTGGTATGCTATAGGTGATGCTGGTGGTTCCATTGTTAATTTATCAGTACTGGGAAAAAGAATGAGAAGGATGTCGCAGTTATTAGGTGCTCTTTCACCAATAGAATATCTAGAAAAAAGGTTTGAAAGTACAGCAATCCGTGTGTATGGAGCAGCTGTAGCAATCATATTCCTGTTTGCATATGCATTTGCACAGTTTATTGCTGCGGGAAAGGCATTGGAAGCCATGTCAGGGTTTTCCTATCAATTGGCTCTTGTTATAGGTATAGGCGTTATAGTTATTTATACTGTTGCAGGAGGATATCTGGCTGTTGCTTTCAGTGGATTTGTGCAAGGGGTTATTATGCTGATAGGCGTGAGCATAATTGGTATCATGGTATTGCCACAAGTGGGGGGGCTATCAGGGTTAAATGGACAACTTGCAGCAATTGACCCCACCTATCTTAGCATTTGGGGTAGGGATTTGATCTATTACGGACAATGGGGAGTTATTCTGGGGGCAGTACTTATTTATGCTATCGGCTATATGGGACTGCCACACGTTTCTGTTAAACATATGTCCATGGAAGGCGCCGATACCACCAAAAATGCAATTCTATGGTCAGCAGGATTTAATCAACTATTTACTTTCACCCCTTATATATTAGGACTTTCAGCCATTATACTTATGCCCAGCATTTCAGATCCTGAGATGGTTATTCCGGAGATGGTTTATATGTTATTTCCGGGAATAGCAGCGGCGATTTTGCTCTCAGCCATTATGGCTGCCATTATGTCTACATGTGATGCTTTGCTAATGCAAGCTGGGACTACACTTTCACGTGATGTTTACAGCCGATTTATAAATAAGAAGGCTAGTCACAAACAACAGTTACTAGTGTCCAGGTTATGTATTTTAATTGGGGCATTATCGGTATTGTTGTGGCTATATACGAGCCGCCAACCGTTTTTGCTCTTGTAATATTTGCTTTTGGCGTATTGGGCAATACATTTATGATCCCTTATATTGCTTCCGTTTATTCAAAAAAAGCCAATAAAATTGGTATTCTGAGTGCAATGGTCGGTGGCTCTGTAACCAATATTGTGTGGGAGTTATTCACGCTTCAAAATGCGACTGGGATACACCCATTTCTGGCAGGGCTGTTGATTTCCCTAATTGCATTTCTGATTGGAAATAAGTTTGGGACGCCTCCTTCAGATCCAATTTTGGGTGCATTTGACTTAGCCAAACAAAATAAAAGAATCCCTAAGAAATTGGAAAAGGGAATTTTTGAAGATTTAGCACCTGAAGCACGAAATATTTCCTACTTTCTTGAAACAAAAGAAGTCCAGCCGAAATCAAACGAAATGCAACAGGAATCGTCGCTTGACAAAGTGCACAGACGTACAGTTGGAGATCCAAAAGTCAGACTAAATTTAGAGGGATAATGACATGGGAGAAAAAATCTTAACACAATCAATTAAATTTGAAAAGAAACAAATAGAAACAAGTCTCATGAAATTACAGCCTGATGCAGAGTATTTAGCGGATAGAATTATCTATTATCCGTATTACTTTTTCATCTATAATGTAAAAGCTAAGAGACTTTTTCTGCCGATGGATGAAAAGGTGGGTTGTGCGGTGGATGCTATAAGTGGGAATGGCTCACTGGTAGATTACAACCCGAAATTGGAAGAGACTGAGATATTGGATGAACAGCGAATGCAGCAATATCAGACACTTGAAGACTGTTTACCCATATCCGAGAGTTTTATCTTTCAATCATTATCTTTAAAAATGAGAATGATTTCTTTCTCACACGTCCAGGTAGAAAAACAACAATTATTCTATCGACCTTTCTGGGTGGTTTACAATAAAAAAAGGGATGGACAGGATTTTATTGTGGATGGTGTAACAGGTCAGTACCATCCTCTATAAAAAATTATAGGGTGTAAAATAAGGTTGATGAGAACGCTAGGTTTACAGATCGGAAAGCGAATTTTACATATTAAAAATGGGATTCGTTTCTGAGCAGACAAGGGACTTAGCCCTTTGTCTGCAAACTTTTTTATGAATAGGGTATCAGTTTAGTTAACCAAACCCGTTACATTTAATCTTTTATTTTCTTTATCAATTCTGCTATTCATTAAATGGTAACCCTTTATAGCAGTTTCTATAGATATTCGGTTCATCGGTTCCATAAAATCTTTGCCTAGAATCTGTTCAATTTTATCTAGTCGGTGATATAGTGTTTGCCGAACAATAAATAAACGGTCAGCGGCTTCCTTTTTTGAACCATTACATTCGAAATAAACTTCAAGTGTCCTTAGAAACTCAGCATCCGTTTTATGGTCATGAGAAATTAAATCACCAATATGTTCATTAATATAAGATTCCAGGTGTCCCTCTTCTTGTATTTTAAAAAGGAGTTGATAGATACCTATATTTTCATAGTAGAAGCATTGCGAGAGACCCACATTCTGTAACTGAAGAACTTCTTTTGCTTCTATATAACCGATTGGTGCTCGAGAAATATTCTGGTAAACCTTACTCACGCCAATGGAAGTGGATCTTCCATCTATAATGTTTTCTTCATCTACGTTGAATATTTTATCAATTATAGTTGATAGCCATTTTGTTTCTTTTATTTTTTTGTCTTCAGCAGTAAAAGAACACATTATGGCAATTTCATTCTTTTTAACTGAAACGACCGGAAAACAGCCTGATTGTTTAAATAGAGTACGAATCAGCATGGATCGTTGCACTTTTATTTCTTCCCAGTCTTCTTCCATATTTAACGGAGGGGCATTGGTCTGAATGATAAAAATTCTATAATATAGATTTTCACTTATGGAAGGGAGAAAGGCTTGAAGTTCTTCTAATTCATAATCTCTCCCTTGAAGTAAATTTTGCACTAATTTGTCTTCCATATTTAATTTTCTCTCTTCTATCGTTCTATTTCTTAATAAGATCTGAGCTATCGAAAGTGCAGCACGGTCTAATACAGAGAAAAATAACTCATCTGTTTGTTTGTCATCTATATGCAAGCACAGATATCCCCATACTTGCCCTAGTCCTACGACTGGTGCTAAAGCAAATGAGTAATTATCCATTGTAATTATTTTTTGTTGTATATTTATTGGATTTGATTTTTTAAAATATTTTTGAAGCAACAGTTCTAAATGACTGGCTTCTGGAGGATAATAATATGATTTTGCTTCATCGGTTAAAAAAAACACATGTTGATTAAAACTGTTATGTAGCTGCTGTAAGATTTTTAATATGCCATTTGGGGCAAGGGATAGTTCGGTGAATTTCTGTGTCAATTCACTTAATTGGTTTAGCATTTGGTGATGCTGATTAATAATCAATGTATGTAGATCCTGCGTAATATCAACGAATTTTACAATTTCTTTAAATACGATGATGGGGAAATTGTTTTCATCCGCTAATTGTTTTATCTGAGATGTAAGACCAGAGAAATAAGGTCCCAATTCGATACAGATGCCTGCAGTCTTTTTTTCAATTAATCTTTCATAGGTTGCTGTGGATGAATCAAGTTGAAGATCCAAACCAGTACTAAGAATTAATTCATTCCCATTTATTAGCGTATCAAATTTTTTCGTTTCCAATATATGTGTCCATTTTATTTTCTTATTTAACCCTCCAGCCCCTGCTAGGACTACTGCATTTTTAAATGTTTCTCTTGAAAGAACATTATTAACAGTTGGTTCAAATTTATTGTTCAATTCGATCCCTCCGAAGTGTTAATTTAAAATCGGTATAATGTAACACAATGTAAAGTGAAAATCTTAATAATTATCTATATAATTAATTATGAACGATGTAGAAAGCGCTGTCAAATAAGATTTAATAATACGGAAAGAAATGAAGAGCCGATATGGCTAATGACAAATAGTTGGACAATTAGTAAATTCAACGAGGCTCTTAATGATTTGATTTTATCAATCTTTCGAAAGGAGAGGATGAATATGAAAACAGTAAATCAAGAAGCACAGTTACTTAATGAAAAGGATCGGGAAAATGTATGGCACCATATTTCCCAGTATAATGAAAAAAGCTATCCAATGATTGCGTCTGAAGCGGAGGGCTCTTGGATCACAGATCATCAAGGAAATAAATATCTGGACGCGATGTCTGGACTTTGGTGTGTAAACGTTGGTTACGGCCGTGAGGAGTTGGCACAAGTTGCATACGAACAAATGAAAAAGATGGCTTATACATCAATGACACAAAGCCATGTGCCAGGAATTCAGCTTGCTGAAAAAATAAATGATATGTTAGATGATGACTATATGATCTTTTATTCGAATAGTGGATCCGATGCAAATGAGGTTGCATTTAAAATCGCCCGGCAATACCATCAACAAAATGGTGAATCTTCAAGATATAAATTTATTTCACGTTATAGAGCGTATCATGGTGGTTCTATGGGTGCACTGGCTGCAACGGGCCAGGCATTACGTAAATACAAATACGAACCACTTTCTTCTGGTTTTTTACATGTAGCCCCTCCTGATAATTACCGGAAGCCTGCAGGAATGTCTGTTGAGGAACACAATTTACAAAGAGCCAGGGAACTGGAAGAGAAAATTATTTGGGAGCAAAAAGAGACCATTGCTGGTATTATTATGGAACCACTAATCACCGGTGGCGGTGTGCTAATTCCAGATCCAGTATATGTGAAAGAAGTCGAGAAAATATGTAAGCGACATGGCGTTTTACTAATTATTGATGAAGTAATCTGCGGTTTTGGTAGAACTGGTAAAGCATTCGGTCATATGCACTTTGATATTAAGCCAGATATTATTACGATGGCAAAAGGTCTTACAAGTGCTTACCTGCCATTATCAGTCACAGCTGTACGTAAGGATTTGTACGAATCATTTAAAGCAAGTGAGGAAAATAGTCATTTCCGTCATGTTAATACATTTGGAGGAAACCCTACGTCTTGTGCCGTCGCTTTGAAAAACATTGAAATTATGGAACGAGAAAATCTAACAGATAGAGCAGCTGTATTAGGTGACCGACTTCAGCAAGAGCTTGAAGAACTAAGAAGTCATCCGTATGTGGGGGATATTCGCAGTTTGGGCTTTTTAATGGGGATTGAATTAGTCAAAGATAAAAATACAAAAGAGCCGGCATCCACAGAACGAATCGGAAAAATTATTGGAGACTGTAAAGCGAATGGATTGATCATTGGGAAAAACGGAGATACGGTTGCGGGCTATAATAATATACTAACGTTATGTCCACCACTGTCGAGTACAGATGATGATTTGGAATTCATTATTGATGTCGTAAAAAAAGTTTTTAAAGATAACGAAGCTTAAGGTGAGTGAGTTTTAATCTGCTGTAATATGGAGGGATATAAATGAAGATTGGTATACCGCGGGAAATAAAAAACAATGAAAACAGGGTGGCAATATCTCCCTCTGGTGTCTATACACTTGTAAATTCGGGGCACAAGATTGTAATAGAAAGTCAAGCTGGAGGTGGGTCAGGTTTCAGTGATGAAGAATATCAGGTGTCGGGGGCTGAGATTGTAAAAGATTCGGAAGAGGTATGGTCTCAGGAAATGGTTATGAAAGTAAAAGAACCACTCCCGGAAGAATATGACTATTTTTATCCTGGATTACTATTACTTACTTATCTTCATCTTTCTGCTGAGCCAGCTTTAACGAAGGCATTTATGGATTCGAAGGTAGTAAGTATCGCATATGAAACCATTCAGGACAAAGATGGCTCCCTGCCGTTACTTGCACCAATGAGTGAGGTTGCCGGCAGAATTGCAACCCAAATTGGCGCTCAATTTTTAGAAAAAACAAAGGGCGGAAAGGGAATTCTTTTAAGTGGTATCCCTGGTGTTAAAAGAGGAAAGGTAACTGTCATTGGTGGTGGAGTTGTAGGAACAAACGCAGCTCGTATTGCCCTTGGATTAGGGGCGGAAGTAACTATTATTGATCTGAATGCCAATAGATTGCGAGAGTTGGATCATCTATTCGGGAATCAAGTTAACACCGTTATATCAAATCCTTTTAATATAGCTGAAGCCGTAGCGGAATCTGATCTTGTTATTGGAGCTGTATTAATCCCGGGAACAAAAGCACCAAAATTGGTATCGGAAGACATGGTAAAGGCAATGAAGGAAAAATCGGTTATCGTAGATGTTGCTATTGATCAAGGGGGGATTTTTGAAACGGCTGATAAAATATCCACCCATGATAGTCCGACTTACGAGAAACATGGAGTCGTTCATTATGCTGTAGCGAATATGCCTGGAGCGGTTCCAAGAACATCGTCACTTGGATTAACAAATGTTACTCTCCCATATGCACTCAAAATTGCCAACAAGGGATATGTTAAAGCAAGTTTAGAAGATGAAGCTATTTTAAAGGGAATTAATACGATGGATGGGTATGTAACATATAAAGCTGTTGCAGACTCTCATGTAGTGGAGTATAAGGATCCAAACTCCTTATTGAATGATAGAGAAATAGCAGCGCAATCATTATAATTTTTGGAGGTTATTTAAATGAGTCAAACAAAAGTAAAAACAGTTCAAAACTATGTAGGTGGAGAATGGGTTGAAGCAAAATCGGATAAAACAGAATCCGTATATAATCCGGCAACAGGAGAAGTTATCGCACATGTACCGATCTCCTCATTGGATGATGTGGATCAAGCAGTAAACGTTGCTTCTGAAACCTTTCAAACCTGGAAAGAGGTACCAGTTCCAAAACGCGCACGTATTTTATTTAAATATCAACAATTACTCGTAGATCACTGGGATGAGTTGGCTGAAATTGTAACCATTGAAAACGGAAAAAGCTTTAAAGAAGCACAAGGGGAAGTACAACGAGGTATTGAGAATGTTGAATTTGCTGCAGGCGCACCATCCTTAATGATGGGAGAACAATTGCCATCCATTGCTAATGGACTTGAATCAGGTGTTTATCAGTATCCAATCGGGGTTGTCGGCGGAATTACGCCATTTAATTTCCCGATGATGGTCCCAGCTTGGATGTTCCCAATGGCCATTGCAACTGGTAATACGTTCGTACTAAAACCATCTGAACGTACGCCATTACTTGCTAATCGTTTAGCTGAATTATTAGAAGAAGCAGGATTGCCAAACGGTGTATTCAATATTGTTCATGGTGCACATGATGTGGTGAATGGTCTGCTTGATCATGAAAATGTAGCGGCAATTTCTTTTGTTGGTTCGCAGCCAGTTGCTGAGTATGTATATAAACGTGGTACAGACAATTTGAAGCGTGTGCAGGCATTATCAGGAGCTAAGAACCACTCCATCGTATTGTCTGACGCAAACCTGGATAATGCAACAACACAAATTCTTAATGCTGCGTTTGGTTCAGCTGGAGAACGTTGCATGGCAGCTTCCGTTGTTGCTGTTGAGGAATCAGTTGCGGATGAATTCATTGAACAGCTTACACAAAAAACAAATGAAATTAAAATTGGTAACGGTCTGGATGAAGGTGTTTTCCTGGGACCGGTTATCCGTGAGAATCATAAAGAGAAAACGTTAAATTATATTGAAACGGGAGAAAGAGAAGGAGCTAAACTCGTTCGTGATGGACGTAGCGATAAAGATGCGCAACGTGAAGGTTATTTTGTAGGACCGACTATTTTTGACAATGTAACGACGGAAATGAAAATTTGGCAGGATGAAATGTTCGCACCTATTCTATCTATTGCCCGAGTCAAGGATCTTGATTCTGCTGTTGACCTAACAAATAAATCACGCTTTGCAAATGGTGCGTGTATATTTACAAATGATGGAGGCAGTGTCCGCCAATTCCGTGAAACGATTGATGCAGGGATGCTCGGTGTAAATATTGGTGTGCCGGCGCCAATGGCATTCTTCCCATTTGCTGGCTGGAAAGATTCGTTTTATGGGGATTTGCATGCGAATGGGAAAGATGGGCTTAATTTTTATACGCGGAAGAAGGTTATTACTACGAGGTGGGTTTGATCCACAACAGGATTATAGATTAGATGAAAAATAATGATTGAGATTTTAATAAAACCTTGAAAGGGTATGCTCTTTCAAGGTTTTGTTAATTATATTTGTGATATGGGGAATAATTCATCGAACATTTATTCTTTATTACTACTAATCTATGAAAAGATATGTTAAAATAATATCAGCAACTACATAGGTATTGTGAGCGGTTGGCCATTTCCTCTTTTTAAGTCCTCAAGAGAGGAGGTGGCAGGGAATGACGACATATGAAACACTGAGTCTGTTAGCTCAATTTGGATTACTCCAAATTGCTAATTTGACTTTTGTTGTGACTATTGTCGTTTACCTGATAAAAAGAAATAACCGCTCCTAGACCAAGGCTAGCGGTTACTTCTCAGGTAAACAACAAGAAAGTTGGCCAACTGCTCTTGATGCAGTTGTAGTTGCCGGTACCGGGTAGTTGATGCTACTCGGTTCCTTATTTATAAGTATAGTATAAATTTAATTTTTTATACTGTCAATGGAAACATTGGTTTGGTGAGTCCTGAGTTTCTAATAAATGATTGAACTATCGGAATGGATATTGGACATATAGTCAGTA
Organism: Virgibacillus sp. NKC19-16; assembly: GCF_021560035.1. Taxonomy (NCBI): domain Bacteria; kingdom Bacillati; phylum Bacillota; class Bacilli; order Caryophanales; family Bacillaceae; genus Virgibacillus; species Virgibacillus salidurans. The sequence goes on from NZ_CP074373.1 coordinate 1,156,192, forward strand.
TTGAGGAGTTGGATCCTCATAATAAGTACAGTATTTTAGATAAATTGAAAAAAGATTATGATTCTACAAAACCTTGAAGGGCCATACTCTTTCAATGTTTTGTTAATTTGTTTACCACACCTTAGCCAATCCATATATAATATATTAAATCGTAAACAATTCCGACATGGCGATAAATTCACGTACAGCGAACGGTAAGTAGGTGTTTTTTCTCCAAATCATGCCTAACTCCAAATTAACAACAGGTCTGTTAAAAGGAATGGCGATAATTTTTTCGTTGTTAATCTGGTTACAAATTTTACTCGGTAATAAAGCAACACCTAACTTTGCTTCAACCATTTCAACCATAAAGTCTTTTTGCGAGCTTTCACAGACGATATTTGGATAAAAGTCGTGTTTTTCGCAAGCTTCAATAATACTGTCATGCAGGGAGAAATCATTCCGGTACAAAATAAATGGCTCTTTTTTGATATGTGAAAAGTCGATTGTATCTTTTTTAGCTAAAGGATTGTCTTTATGCACAATAAGCATTAGGGGATCCTTTAATAGTTTAACAGTTTCAAAGTTTCCTTTTCGAATGGGCACATTACATACTAAACCAATGTCAAGTGTGCCTTCATCAACGCCATGTTTAATTTTGTTACTGCCTACTTCAGTTAAGATCAATTCAATGGAAGGATAAGCTTCTTTGTATTGGCTGATTAATTTTGAAAAAAATGCAGCACCTATAATAGGGGGGATTCCAATTTTAATTTCACCTTTTTTCAAATCAATGACATCATTTAGTTCAGATGTTAAATTTTCAAACGCATGCAGTACATGTTTCGCATTTACTAAAAGGGCTTGACCTGCATCCGTTAGATCCAATTGATTAGCCCCTCTATAAAAAAGCGGAGCACCGAGTTCGGCCTCAAGGTTTTTAATTGTCTTGCTTAATGACGGCTGAGAAATATGAAGGATGGATGCGGCTCTTGTAAAGTTCAACTGTTTCGCAACTTCTGCAAAATATTCTATCTGTCTTATTTCCATGATAGGCACCCTTTCAAGACAATATTTTGTAATTTTTCCTCTATTATACTACAAGGTATAGCCAAAAGGAATAACGTTCATGCAAAAAATGTATTTTTGTTTTTACACCGCTCTGTAATAGAATAGAAGTAGAATGAAGGAAGTGGAGGTATGATGAATGGTGGATTACGTAAAAAAGGGAAGTATTCAGGTTGCAAAAGAGCTTTATGATTTTGTGAATGTGGAAGCGTTACCGGAAACAGGTCTTGACAATGAAACGTTTTGGACAGATTTGGGGGAGCTTATCTCTGATTTGACTCCAAAGAACAAAGCATTGTTAGTAGAACGCGAGGAATTTCAAAAGCAAATTGATACATGGCATAAAGAAAACCAAACGTTTGACTCTGATACGTACAAAGCATTCTTGGAGCATATCGGCTACTTGGAGCCGCGTGTTGATGATTTTAACATAACGACAGATAATATTGATGATGTTATTACACTTCAGGCTGGGCCGCAACTTGTTGTACCGATTGACAATTCGCGCTATGCAATCAATGCTGCTAACGCACGTTGGGGATCACTTTATGATGCATTGTACGGAACAGATGTAATAAGTGAGGAAGGAGGGGCCGAGAAAAAAGGTTCATATAATCCTGTGCGCGGTGAAAAAGTCATAGCTTTTGCTAAAAACTTTCTAGATGAACATGTACCACTTAAGGGTTCCTCACATACAGAAGCAACATATTATGCAATCGTTAATGGGAAATTTGAAGTCACACTTAAAAACGGTGACACAACGGAACTGATAGATGCTTCTAAATTTGCTGGCTACCAGGGGCAAGCGGAAGATCCCAGTGCTGTCTTGCTGAAAAATAACGGATTACATTTTGAAATCCAAATCGACCGAAATCACTCGATTGGAAAAACGGATGAGGCGGGCGTGAAAGATATTTACCTAGAGTCTGCTACTTCCTCCATTATGGACTGTGAAGATTCCGTTGCGGCTGTAGACGCAGAGGATAAAACACTCGTATACCGCAACTGGCTTGGTCTTAGCAGAGGGGATTTAACATCTGTATTCACAAAAGAAAGAAAAGAAGTGACACGTACATTGAACTCTGACCGTACTTACATAGGCCCGAACGGCGAAGATGTCATACTATCCGGCCGTGTGCTTATGTTTATCCGTAATGTTGGTCACTTAATGACAAACAATGCGATTCTAGATGAAAACGGGCAAGAAGTTCCTGAGGGTATTATGGATGGTGTGTTTACAAGCTTGATGGCTAAACACGGCCTCTTAGGCAATGGACCATTGCAAAATTCGAAGGAAGGCTCTGTGTATATTGTTAAGCCGAAGATGCATGGTTCAAAAGAAGCTGCTTTTGCAAATGAATTATTTAATCGTGTAGAAGATATGCTTGATATGAAGCGCAATACACTGAAAATCGGCTTAATGGATGAAGAACGCCGTACCAGCTTGAATTTGAAAAATAGTATTAATGAGGTAAAAGAAAGAATTGTTTTCATTAATACAGGTTTCTTAGACCGTACAGGTGACGAAATCCATACATCAATGGAAGCAGGTCCGATGATTCGTAAAGGTGAGATGAAATCATCCACTTGGCTGAATGCCTATGAGAAAAATAACGTACGTGTTGGCTTAGCTGCTGGTTTGAAAGGGAAAGCACAAATTGGTAAAGGAATGTGGGCCATGCCAGATTTGATGGATGCGATGCTTAAAGAGAAGAGAGGGCATTTACAGGCAGGTGGGAACACAGCCTGGGTTCCATCACCAACGGCAGCAACACTGCATGCACTTCACTATCATGAAATTGATGTAAGAAAAGTGCAAGAAGAACTAGCAAACGAAGTAAAAGATTACCGTGATGAAATTTTGCAAATTCCAGTTGCAGAAAATCCAAACTGGTCGGCAGAGGAAATACAGGAAGAGCTTGATAACAGTGCACAGACATTACTTGGATACGTTGTTCGTTGGGTTGAGCAAGGTGTGGGCTGTTCCAAAGTTCCTGACATTAACAATGTTGCGCTTATGGAAGACCGAGCTACTTTGCGCATTTCCAGCCAAATGATAGCAAACTGGCTGCACCATGGTATTTGTACAGAGGAGCAAACATTAAATACGCTGAAGCGCATGGCTAAAATTGTTGACGGGCAAAATGCAGGAGATGTACTATACCGTCCAATGGCGCCTAACTTCGATGACTCGATCGCATTCCAAGCAGCTTGCGACCTTGTATTTAAAGGAAAAGATCAGCCAAGCGGCTACACAGAGCCAATTCTTCACCGTCGACGTCAAGAAGTAAAAGAAAGTGCACATGTACTAAAATCGTGATAGGGGGGAGGTGACTCACGCCTCGTCTATAGGAATAGGTTAATGGGGCTGTTGCTTCCGTATGCAGCCAGTCCCTACTATTCTATAAATATATAATGATATTTCTGATTTTTTGAAACAGTGTGTTGACCTAGATATAGTACAGTGATTTAATAGAATAAAGAACCGCTATAAATAGGTACGGTACTGATATGTTAATCCATTTAATGGAAACGATTTCATTAAGTGATCAAATCATTTTAGAAGCATAGATATTTACAAGAGCTAAGCGATTTCTCAACCAAAAACCAAAGGGGGTATGGCAACATGGTTTCTCCGGATCTAGCAGGACTTTTGCCGAAAGTACAAATGAAGCCAAGCCATGAAACAAGGCATCCGCTTGGAAATGGCGGTATGCAAATCATGGAGGCCCATTCTGAAGCAGACATTTCAAAAGTCCTTGAATATGCGAATAAATACGATAAAACGGTCAATATTGTTTCAGGTGGTACGAAACGAGGATACGGAGGGGCGATTGAACAGGCAGATATTCTATTATCGCTTGCCAAATACAAAGGTATTGTGGAGCATTCAGCTGGAGACCTGACATTAACGGTGAAACCTGGAACGACGTTAAAAGAAATTACAGATGAAGTAGGCAAAAAAGGGCAGCGTGTAGCGCTTGACGCTCCCTGGCCTGAGATGGCAACGATTGGCGGCATTATTGCAGCGAATGACAGCGGGGCGAAACGACTGCTTTATGGATCTGCCAGAGATTTGGTTATCGGAACACGAATCGTGTACGCAGACGGAAACGTTATCCGTACAGGTGGTAAAGTTGTGAAAAACGTCGCGGGTTATGACATGAATAAACTTTTCATCGGGTCAATGGGAACGCTTGGTGTCATTAGTGAAATCACGATTAAGTTACGTCCGCTCCCGAAATATGAGGGGTTGTCTCTTCTGTATTTCCCTAAAGGTAATGAACAAAAGATTCGTGAATTCTCTGTGTTCATCCTCGATTCAATGATGGAACCGGTATCTATTGAACTTTTAAATCCTTCTGTTGCTGAAAAGATGACTGGCAAAAATCACTATACACTTGCCATTTCATTTGAAGACCGAGAAAATGCTGTTCTCGATCAGGAGAATTGGGTAGATGAACATTTGCCAGGTGAAGTGGAACATTCTGTATTACACGCGGAAGAAGCAAGACAATGGTGGGAAAGATTTCGCCATATTGGACCCAATGGGTACAATGATGAAAAGAACGAAGCGGATACACAAGCTGCATTGAAAATTGGAAGTAATAATTTAGATGTTCCCGTTATCTTGGAAACAGCTGAGCAACTTTCTAAAGTATATCAAGTTTCCGTTGAAGCGCATGGTGGTGTAGGTCATGGTATTTCGAGGATATTTATAAAGGGATTTCCTGAAAATATTGTTTTATATATTAAGGCACTAAGGTCAAAGGCAGAAGAAAGGAATGGATATGCTGTTTGTACACATTTACCATTTAAGTTAAGAGAGTTGGTTAATGTTTGGGGTGAAAAACCATCTTATTTTGCTTTGCTGGAAGGTATTAAACGAACGAACGACCCTAAGGGAAACCTAAATCGACAACGTTTTGTAGGAGGTATATAAATGAGTGTGGGTGAAAAAGAATCTGCTAACCTGGTGAATCTCTTGGAAAATGGGCCAGCCTGTCAAACAAAGACGTTAGGAAACTATCTTGGGGAGGATATTCCCGATGAAAATAAATGGGCAGACTGTGTTCACTGTGGCATGTGCCTTGAAGCTTGTCCCACTTACCAAGAAACAGGTGAAGAACAGCATTCACCAAGAGGACGCGTTTATTTAATTGAAGCAGTTGGGAAAGGAAAAATTGATATTAATGAAGCTTTTTCCAAACCCGTTTTTGATTGTCTTGATTGCCGTGCTTGTGAAACAGCATGTCCGGCAGACGTCCAAGTCGGTGGGCTGATTGAAGAAGCTCGTGGACAAATTCGCCAAGCGATGCCTTTAACAGGTCTTACAGGTATGCTTAGTAAGACAGCTTTGAACGGCTTTTTTCCGTATCAGAATCGTATGAATATGCTTGGGTCTTTTATGCGGTTTTACCAAAAAAGCGGTATGCAAAGTGTAGTTAGAAAAACAGGATTGCTAAATGTAATGCCAACACACTTGAAAGATATGGAATCCATTCTCCCGAAAGTTGAAAAACCTGTACTTGGCAGATATCCAGAGATCGTGCCTGCTGAAGAAGAGAAAAAGCAACGGGTTGGCATGCTGACAGGATGTATCATGGACGTCATGTTCAGTGATGTTAACGAAGCGACCATTCGCGTTCTCACACATAACGGGTTTGAAGTTGGTCTTCCGAAACAACAGGGGTGTTGTGGGGCTCTTCATATTCATGCCGGTGAAAGAGAAACAGGGAAAGAACTCGCCAAACAAAATATTGAGGCCTTTAAAGATTATGACAAAGTCCTTGTAAATGCTGCAGGCTGTGGATGTGCACTTCAGGAATATAATGAATTATTCAGAAATGACCCTGAAATGCTCCCTTTAGCAGAAGATTTTTCAGCGAAAATTGAAGATGTTTCTAAGTTCCTGTATGACAATGATTTTAAACGTCCAAAAGCAGAAGTTAATACAAAAATTACGTACCATGACGCGTGTCATCTAGCGCACGGGCAGGGTATACGCTTTGAACCTCGCCAACTTTTAAATGAAATACCAGGCGTGGAAATGGTAGATTTACCTGATGCTGACAGATGCTGTGGAAGTGCAGGAATCTATAACCTTACACATCCTGAGATGGCAGGGGCACTTCTTGAGCGTAAGGTGGACGATGTTCCTGAAAATATTGACATGATTTCAATGGGTAATCCCGGTTGTATGCTGCAAATCGCAATGGGGGTTAAAAAATATGGTAGAAGTGAAAAGGTTGTTCATACCGTACAACTGCTTGATTGGGCTTATGAAAAAGAGAAAAGTGAGCAGGCCAAACTCGTGCAATCTTAATTAAAAAAGGATGTGAAAGGTTTGTTTGGAAAAAAGCGTAAAAAGCAAAAACCTGATGCTGTTGTTCAGCAATTAATCAATATTGTTGGCGAGAGTGAAGTTCTTTATTTAAAAGAAGATCTCATTTCATATGAATGTGACGGCTATACGATGTCAAAAGGGATGCCAAGAGCGGTTGTTTTTGTGAGGAATACAAAACAGGTTTCAGATGTTGTGAAATACTTAAATAAAGTAGAAATTCCTTATATCGCGCGTGGGGCTGGAACAGGCTTGAGCGGAGGCGCAACCCCGCTCGGAGGTGAAGTCCTAATTAGTCTGGTTCGGATGAAGAAGATGCTCCATCTTGACTTGGAAAATAGAAAAGCAGTTGTTGAGCCTGGCTATATTAACCTAAAGTTGACACAATCTATTTCAGACAAAGGCTATTATTACGCACCAGACCCTTCAAGCCAATATGCATGCACAATTGGTGGCAATGTTGCTGAAAATTCGGGTGGTGCTCACTGTTTAAAATATGGCGTTACGACAAATCATATCTTGGGGCTTGAGATCGTTCTTCCTAGTGGTGAAATTATTGAAATAGGTGAGGACGGGGTTCCAGATCGTCCGGGATACGATTTACTTGGGCTCTTGACTGGTTCAGAGGGGACGCTTGGCATTGTGACAAAAGTTACGGTGAAGGTGTTAAAAACCCCTGAAGGTAAGAAAACCGTTCTTGCTTATTATGATGATATTAATGATGCAAGCCAAGCTGTTTCAGATATTATTTCTGCTGGTATTATTCCAGCCGCACTTGAAATGATGGATTCTATAGCCATCGAAGGTGTTGAATCCGCCGCTTATCCGGTTGGGCACCCGAGAGATATTGCTGCGTTTTTGCTTATTGAAGTTGATGGAATCGCGGCTGGAATTGATGATCAAATCGATGAAATTCTTGACGTTTGTCAAAATAATAATGTACGTGAGGTAAAAGTGGCTAAAGATGAAGCAGAGCGAGGACTTTGGTGGGCAAACCGCAAGATGGGATTTGGTGCAATGGGGGCAATCTCTCCTGACTACCTCGTACAAGATGGTGTTATTCCTAGAACACGTTTGCCTGAAGTGCTTGCAAAAATTTCCGAAATTAGTCTGAAGTATGAGCTTCGTATTGCAAACATTTTCCATGCAGGGGATGGGAATCTTCATCCGCTTATTTTATTCGATGCAAGTATTCCCGGGCAAAGTGAACGAGCTTCAAAAGCGGGTTCGGAATGCTTGAAAGTTTGTGCCGATATTGGCGGTTCGATTACTGGTGAACACGGTGTAGGGATCGAAAAGTCAGCGGAAATGCGTTTTATCTTCAGTGACGAGGAAATGGCTGCGCAAACGGATATACGTGCTGTATTTAATCCCGAGGATCTATTAAATCCCGGTAAACTATTTCCAAGCCCTGGTCGCTGTGTAGAAGTGAAGCAAGAATGGAAGACAGTAGAAGTATAATAGCCTGAGAGACGGGCCACTTGACCCATCTCTTAAGAACTGGAGCTTGAGGAGTGAAAACAATGAAATTCGCTAGATTTAAAAAACAGATGGATGAAAGAGTTTTGCAAGGAATCGCAACAGACAATGGTATCAAACAAATTGAAGGAGACATATTTACAGGTTGGAACCATACAGAAGTAATCCACAGCTATTCTGAGATTAAATTATTGGCACCGCTTATACCGAAACACGTAATTGGAATTGGTGCAAATTATGTCGGTAAAACGGATGACTTACCCTCTGAATTACCTGAGATTCCAGTGTTTTTTTATAAACCAGTTTCCTCTGTTATTGGAAGTGGAGAAGCTATAGTTTTACCAAGAAAAGTTGAAGAAGTGAAATTTGAATCAGAGCTTGCAGTAGTGATTGGGCAACGCGCGAGTAACCTTACTGAACAAGAGGTTACAGACTATATTTTTGGTTATACGGTAGCCAATGATGTAACGGCACCGCAATTTTTCCATGAAGATGGACATTGGATGGTAGGAAAATCATTTGACACGTTTACACCGCTCGGACCATACATCGAAACTGAACTCGACCCTGATAATGTCAAAGTTGAAGCATATTTAAACGGTGACAAGAAACAGGATAGCACAACAGCACTTATGATTTTTTCCATGAGAAAGATGATTGCTTACCTTTCCAGTGTGATGACGCTGGAAGCGGGGGATGTTATTTTAACTGGCAGTCCGCTCGGCGCTGAAATGATGAAAGATGGAGATGAAATCAACTGTAAAATTGCTGAAATTGGTGAGCTTCGTAATCCAGTAAAACAGGGTTGACTTTATTTTGGTTATTAAACAATATTTTTCCTGCTTGTTATAGGCAGACATACGTATTGTTTTATATAAAAAATATGTAAAAGGGAGGGATTTTAAAATGAGTAGTGGAATATTAGCTATTCTGGCCTTGCTTCCAATTATCGTTGTTGCTGTTTTTTTAGTTGGACTTAAATGGCCAGCGAGTAAGGCCATGCCGCTTTCCTACATTGTCGCTGTTTTACTGGCTCTTTTCGTTTGGGATGTAGCCTTTCCCAAAGTAGCTGCTGCATCTGTTCATGGTCTGATCGTTGCTGTTACACTTTTATTTATTATTTTTGGCGCTATTTTACTGTTAAACACACTGCAAGAAAGCGGAGGGCTTCATACTATTCGTCGCGGTTTTACAGATATTACCCCTGACCGGCGTATTCAAGTAATTATCATTGCATGGCTGTTTGGTTCATTTATTGAAGGTTCAGCAGGATTTGGTACACCTGCAGCTGTTGCAGTGCCATTATTGGTTGGACTTGGATTTCCGGCGATGGCAGCTGTTGTCTCCGGCATGGTTATCCAAAGTACACCAGTATCATTTGGAGCAGTTGGAACGCCAATGATTGTGGGAGTGGGAACAGGAGTTGAGCCGCTCGCCCAAATCACTGATGTGTCCGGCTTCGTATTTAGTGTTGCTGGTAAGGCGGCCTTGCTTCATACCATTGCGGGACTATTAATTCCGTTATTTTTAGTCGCTATCTTAACACGATTTTTTGGGAAGAATAAATCATTCAGTGAAGGGTTAAAGGTCTGGAAGTTCGCAATCTTTGCATCCCTCGCGATGACGATACCATATGTTATTGTTGCAAATTTATTAGGACCTGAGTTTCCTGCAATGATTGGTGGCTTAGTTGGATTGGCAATTGTAATTCCAGCTGCCAAAAGGGGTTTCCTAATGCCAAAGGAAGACGAAATTTGGGACTTCGAATCAAAAGACCGCTGGGATCCAACGTGGACCGGGCGAGTTGAACTTAAACATAGTGATATTTATGCAGGTAAAATAAGCATGTGGCGCGCATGGGCTCCATACGTTTTGATTGCCGCACTTTTATTGATTTCAAGGCTAACCGTAGTTGGAGATTGGCTTAAGGCTGGCACGATAACGGTTCCTAATATTTTTGGGACAGAAATAACCTCCAGCTGGGAAATTCTATTTTCCCCGGGATTTATTTTTATCGTTGTTGCAGTATTCACATACTATATGCACGGGATGAGAGCCATGGAATTCGCTAGAGCCTGGAAAGACTCCGGTAAAACAATGATTGCTGCTGGGTCGGCTCTTATCTTTACTGTTCCTATGGTGCAGGTGTTTCTTAACTCAGACGGCGGAGCGGCTGGTTATCAAGAAATGCCGCTAGCTTTAGCAGAAGGTGTTGCAAATCTTGCGGGATCTATGTATCCAATCTTTGCAACGTTCGTTGGAGGGCTCGGCGCATTTGTTGCTGGCAGTAATACGGTTAGTAACATGATGTTCTCCCTTTTCCAATTCGGGGTAGGCGAGCGCATCGGTGGTGACGCGACGTGGATGGTTGCACTTCAAGCAGTTGGTGGTGCAGCTGGAAATATGATTTGTGTGCATAACGTTGTCGCAGCATCAGCGGTTGTTGGGCTTGTAGGGAAAGAAGGAGACGTTATTCGAAAAACGCTTCTCCCGTTTTTCTATTATTCATTGTTGTTAGGTTCCATAGGTTATTCGATTATGTGGACAGCCGAAAAGGGGATTTTCAACATTGGATCGATTATCGCGGTTATTATTTGGGGGATCGTTATTTACATTATTGCGACAAACAACAAGCGTTTAGACGCCATTCAACGTCGCGCCGCTTCTTAAATCCTATTGTAATGAAGCTCCTTCTGAATAGAGGGAGTTTTTTATGTTTTAAAATGGTTCTTGGATATTCATTAGTATAAAATCTCATGGCCTGGCAGCATCTCCTTATCTTGTTTTAAGGCATTCCGTTGTTCCTTGACCAGTGATTTTTAACGTCGACTCACATCGGGAGAGACATATCCGAACCTGGAGAGAGTAACGTCGAACCGGGAGAGAGCAGCACTAAATCGGGAGACAGAACGTCAAACCGGGAGAGATCAGCACCGAAACGGGAGAGACCGCATATCAATCGGAAAACAACCCAAAAAAGCGAACAGCACCAACTGTTCGCTTCGATTTAGACTATTTTCCTCCCACACTCCTAATCCGTCTTCTCAGCCTGAGAATCATACTTCCCATCTTCTTTTACTTCTACTTTAGGTTCTTCATCACTTATCAGACTCGTCGCAGATCTCTTAAATTCCGAAAGCGTCTGCCCAAATGCAGACCCGATCTCGGGAAGTTTTTTCGGCCCGAAAATAATTAAAGCAAGGATTACAATGAGAATTAAGCCCGGTATGCCTATATTTGTAAAGCCCATATTGCTATCTCCTTTCGTTTTGAAATGTCAGGCATTCTTACGTCATCTTGCTGTTCTTTTTCCCTTCAACAAGCTGGCCATCTTCTTCTCTGAACTGCATGATGCCCTCTGCTGCCCGGTATGCTAGAGCACCTACTGTACCTGTTGGATTATAGCCTCCATTATGCGCGAATGCTGAAGCGCCAATAACAAATAGATTGTCCACATCCCACATTTGCGAATAATTATTAACCGCTGAGTTTTCAGGGTCGGCTCCCATGATAGCTCCACCGGTATTATGGGTTGTTTGATATGGGACAATGTTGTAATGGTCTGTCATTTCACTTGGTTCAACTATATCTGCGCCCATTTCCTTCATAATATCTGCACATTTACCAGCGAGATAATCATGCAGGTTTCTATCTTGCTCTGTATAGTCATAAGTTAAACGAAGAAGTGGATATCCAAATATATCCGTGTAATCCGGATCCAGACTTAAATAATTGTTGCGATGAGGCATGGATGCACCCTCGCAGCCAACGTTTAAACTACGGTGATAGTAATTTATCGATTGGGATTTAAATTCCTGTCCCCAATTCGGTGTGTCGTTAGGGACGACATTGTTATTAATAGGACGCTGTCCGGTTTGGGCAATCTTGGCAACGCCACCATGTATAAAGTCTAAATCGGAATGGTCAAAATTATCACCATTGTACTCATCGACAGCAGCTCCCAGGGCTCCTGCGCCCATATACGTATTGAATTTTTCTTCTTCAAAGAAACCTGTAGCACCAGGTAAGATTTGATAGCAATAATTTTTACCAATCACGCCTGTTCTCGTTTCTGGATCATAAGGAGTACCGATGCCTGCGTTTAATAGCAAACGGACATTATTCATCACATAGCTTGTTAAGACAACGATATCTGCTGGTTGAATAAATTCTTCTCCGGTTTGCAGATCCATATATTTGACACCTGTTGCCCGATTGCCATCGTACATCACCTCAGTTACGTTAGCATGTGTTCGTAACTCGAAATTTCCTGTTTCCCGAGCTGTTGGAAGTACGGTCACATTTGGCGAAGACTTGGCGCCATATTCACATCCGAAACGCTCACAGAAACCGCAATACTGACATTGAGCTATCGTCTGGCCATCCGGGTTTTCATAGGTTTCTGACATGTTACCAGAAGGAATATGAAAAGGCTGTAAATCTAAATTACGAGCCGCATCTTTAAAACGCTGCGTAATCGGTGTTTCCTTCATTGCTGGTGTTGGATACGGGTTATTCCTTGGTGCGCTCATTGGCATTGAGTCCCCGTCGCCACTGATACCAGCCATTTCTTCAAACTTATAAAAATAAGGTTCTAATTCATCATAGGAAATCCCCCAGTCTTGTAGGGTATACTCATCACCCAGTTTATTCGGTCCGTACTTTTCGTCGGTCATGGTCTTAATTTCAAGATCATATGGCAGGAAACGCCACGTTTGTCCGTTCCAATGGACACCTGATCCACCAACCCCTTCACCAAGTAGGAAAGAGCCTAATTGGCGCATGGGGAGTGCGCGTTCGTCCCTATGATTTCGAAATGTTACGGTTTCTTTTGATAGATCTTGCATCAAATCATAACGAATAGCATACCGATATTCATCGTGAACATGTTGATAATTTTCTGTTGACCGGTCTCTTCCTCTCTCAAGACCTACAACGTTTACTCCTTGTTTGGTGAGCTCTGCAGCAATGATGCCGCCGGTCCAGCCAACGCCTACTGTAACAACTTCTACTTTATCCAGTTCTGTAGCCATATATTATCCTCCAATCAATATTATGATGACATGTGTGATCCCAAGGCTTTTGGTTCTTTTTCAATAAATCCTTCTTCCTCAATTTCATTTAAGTAACTCATGTAAGTGCCAGGGTATTCCTTCATTACCCAGCCTTCCATATTGCTATTTCCGCCATACAGGGGATCTGAATATGCGCCTTCCAGTGTTGCTGATCGCAGTAATTCAAAGAAGGTAGTTGGTGTAACACCTTTCATGTCTACTTCATCTTCCTGGAATTTTTGCAATATCTCATCTTGCTGCTCGCCTTCAAGGTCCACAAAAGAAGCGCCAAATTCATCTTGGCTCTCTCGTTCGATAGCTTGGATACCCATATCAAAAACTTCGCGTCGTTTTAATCTTGTCTGATATCCTTGAAAATCGGATCCAGGGAAAAATGGCCCTCTCATATACTCTCTATCATTATTCCCATATCCCCCTGCCAACTGATGGTCGATAAAAAAGGGAACGCCTAATGCAATTGCACCGGGACCATTATCATCTTCAGGAAAAATTCGCTCCGTTGCTGCACTTAATACATTAAAATCCGCTTCACTGTCAAAATGCATAAAAGCACGGTTATAATTAGGTTGCCCGTTTGTAGATTCGGGTGCCGTTTGCTGCTCATTCCCATCCAGAAAATTGGTACCAAGGAGTGAACCGAGAATACCGCCACCTATTGCCCCACCAGCTACATAACCGGTATTTTTTATAAATTTCCGCCGGGACATTTCTGATTGTTTCTTATTCTTATCGTCCTTTTCATCTGCCACTACTATTCCTCCTTAATCTGCAGAAACTGCCGAATTATGGATATTATGTGCAGTTATTCCGGAAATAAACATATAAATTTTTATAGATCTGTTCCTTGCTACGTTAAAGTGGTAGAGCGGAGCGGGAAAGACCCCTTAAATACATAAATAAACACTTTTTGAAAATACTGTAGACATAAAGAAGGCGAACAGTGCCTGGCACTGTTCGCCTTCTTTGTGGGGTTTCCTCACTACGCTAATGCATTAAAGCAGAGCGGCCCCCCTAATCTCGCCGTATTGCTGTTTCTTCCAGTGTTACCGTATCACTCGTTGCATCATTTCCCATTTTTAATTCATCATCTGCCACCACCAGAATATTTCCGGACTCGATCTCATCTGAGTATTTTTGTGCTTGATGTTCGGATACGCCGGCATTTACTAATTTCTCGTGTAATTCGATATGAGAATCCGTAACTGAGTTCCCTGTAAATACCTTTTTCACCTTATCCATAAAGGATTCATCATCTTCATTTTCAGTGGCATCGCTTTTGACCTTCACATCGGTACGCTTTTCCATTTCCTTCTTATGGTCGCTGTTTGCGAAGATAGTAATATTTTTAGCGACAAAACCTTTAAGTTCTAAACGTTCTACCACGTTCACTGCTTCATCTTTAGAGGGATAGGATCCAATAATTTCTTTGGCCATTTTAAAACACCTCCATTAGGAATAATAATCTACTATTCTTTTCCCATGGTTGGAAATTTTAAAACGTCATACCTTTACTTGGCCCCCTAATCGCGCTCATCGTTTTTTTGCTCCTTCCCTAAAGTTGAAAATGCCTGTTTTAAGTCTTTAATCAGATCATCTGCTTGTTCAATACCAACAGAAAACCTTAAGAGCCTGTTATCAACACCACGCGCCGTTCGCTCCGCTTCGGGAATTTCTGCATGTGTCTGTGTTGCAGGATAGGTGATAAAGCTTTCCACTCCTCCAAGACTCTCCGCAAATGTAATGACTTGAAGGTTTTGCAGAAAGGCATTGACATATTTACTTTCACGAAGGCGAAAAGACAGCATGCCGCCTTTACCCGGGTATAAAACATCTGTAACCATCGAATGGCTATGTAAAAAATCCGCTAGCTTTTTCGTATTTGCTTCATGTTTATCCATTCGGAGAGAAAGTGTTTTTAGCCCTCTAATTAAAAGCCATGAATCAAAAGGGGAAAGAACTGCCCCTGACGTATTATGAATGACGGATAGCTTTTCACAAATTTCCTTTCCCTTTGCTGCAACCAATCCTGCCAACACGTCATTATGGCCTCCGATGTATTTCGTTGCACTATGGATAACAATATCAGCTCCGAGTTCCAATGGTCGCTGCAGATAAGGGGTTAAAAAGTTATTGTCAACTATAAATAAAATATTGTGCTTCTGAGCAAGTGCTGCAATTTCTGCGATATTAAATTCTTGCATTAAAGGATTTGTCGGTGTCTCGATAAATATGGCTTTTGTTTCAGGAGTAATAACTTTTTTTGTTTCCTGTATGTCCCCCGGATCAGCGTATACGGTTTGAATCCCATAGGCATTTTCATAATGCTCAAGTAGCCGGTATGTACCGCCATATATATCTTGCGGAACAATCAGCTCATCACCCGAACGAAATAAGGAGCATACCAATTGAATGGCTGCCATTCCAGAACTGCAGGCAAATCCTGAGTCCCCGTTTTCAAGGTCTGCAATACCTTCCTCTAATAGAGACCGGGTAGGATTTTTGGTGCGACTGTAGTCATAGCCAGTTGACTGGCCAAGTCCCTTGTGCTGATAGGCTGTTGTTAAATATATCGGTGGGTTAATGGCGCCGGTTTTTTCATCACTTTTATTGCCCAATTGTGCTAACCTGGTTTCTATGCTGTTATCTGTCATGTGTTCATCTCCTTGCAAAAAATAATAAAACAGCCCGCTCCTCTATGAATATGAGAAGGGGCTTTGCATAACTGTTTATGTCCAGATTTCTTTCGCTGTATCCACGATGAATTTCAATTTATCCCATTGCTGCTCTTCGGTTAATTTATTCCCATGGTGCGTGGAGGCAAATCCACATTGTGGGCTTAGGGCTAACTGTTCTAATGGCACGTACTCGGAAGCTTCTCTAATACGTGCTTTAATTGCTTTTTTATCTTCCAACTCTCCATTTTTTGATGTCACTACACCAAGCACGACTTGAGCTCCGCCATTTGGTATGTGATGAAGTGGTTTAAAATCTCCGGAGCGATCATCATCATATTCCAGGAAAAATCCATCTACTTTTTCTTTTGCCAGTAATGTTGGGGCGATATGCGCATAGCTGCCTTCAAAAGCCCAAGTAGATTGATAGTTACCGCGGCATAAATGTGTTGTCACCGTTAAGTCCTCCGGTTTTCCTTCTAAAACACCGTTGATGACACGTAATGCTAAGTCGATTAATTCTTCTCTCGAATAGGCGATATCATTGGGCGGAAGATCAGGTGCAGAGAGGCCGGCAATATATACATCATCCAATTGCAAGTAGCGGACACCAGCCTCGTAAAATGCTTGTAGTGCGTCCTGGTATGCTTTAATGATATCTTTTGCATAGTCCTCGATATCCGGATAAATGGATGTATCTCGAATCCTTGGATTAAATAATTGATTTGGACTTGGAATTGTCTGTTTTGCAACAGCGCGTCCACCGACAATTTCATTGAATTCGGTAAAGTCTTTTACAAAAGGGTGATCAGTGTTAAAGGAAATTTCCCCTGTGTTTTTGACTTCATATTTTTCCGTTTCTGTTCCTTCAAATTTGTAGCCATGCTCAGGAACATATCCTTCAAATCCGTTTAAATGCTCGAGGAAGTCCAGATGCCACCAGGTGCGTCTGAACTCACCATCGGTAACAGCTTGCAGGCCAATTTCTATTTGCTTATCAACAATACGTTTAATCTCACTTATTTCCACTTCACGTAACTTTTCAGCAGTGATGTTTCCTTCTTTAAAATTTTTCCTTGCTTCGTGTAAATTATTTGGTCTAAGTAAGCTTCCAACATGATCTGCTTTGAATGGTGCTTTGATTGACATGGTTCATTCCTTCTTTCTATATTTTATTAGCCCAAAAAAACCTCTTCCTAATATAAGAAGAGGTTTGACGCCATAAGCTGGTCACTCTTCTTATCTTCAAGCATTACACTTCTGGAATTGGCACAGTACTTAAGTTAAGCCTGTTGCCGAGGTATCTAAGGGCCAGTCCCTCCACCTCTCTGGATAAGAAAGTTGTATATTTAATTGATAAACAATACTTTACAATCGAATCTTTGGAAAGTCAAGGAGAAATTTGAAAACTATTTTAATAGGTGGGAAATAGGTTGCTATTCAAGTTTTTTGTGGAAACGGTTTTAGTTGGCTGTTATAATAGAAAAAGAGAAGGAAATAAAAGGTTGTATTTACAAATTAATTTTTTCCAAATGAAGGAAATCTTATAAAAAGTGAGGCGAGGTAGTATGAATAAAACAACAATGGAGAAAAACAACAAGCTGGGTGAGATTCTTTCAGGAATGAACCGGGTTATCGTAGCTTTTTCCGGTGGAGTTGACAGTACGTTGGTATTAAAGCGTGCCCAGCAGGAACTTGGAGAAGATAATGTACTTGGGGTTGTCGTTGCATCTGAATTATTCCGTAAAGAAGAATTTGAAGGTGCAGTAAAACTTGCAGAAAAAATGGGTGTGCGTGTTCATCAAACAGAAATAAAAGAATTAGAAGATGCGAATATTGTAGCTAACACCCCTGAAAGTTGGTATTACAGTAAAAAATTGCTTTATTCCCATTTGAATGGGCTCGCTGAGGAAATGGGCTATGACAATGTGCTGGATGGCATGATTATGGATGACATGGATGATTTTCGTCCTGGCTTGAAAGCAAGAACAGAAGCGGGCGCGCGTAGTGTCCTCCAAGAAGCGGGACTTTATAAACAGGAAGTTCGAGCGCTTACAAAAGAACTTGATATACCGGTATGGAATAAGCCTGCATCATGCAGCTTGGCATCCAGAATTCCTTATGGTATTAAACTGGATAAGCAAAAAATCAATCAAGTTGATCAGGCAGAGAAATTTATTACGAAATTAGGATTTGATATGGTACGGGTCCGTCACCATGAGGATGTTGCTCGCATCGAAGTGACTTCAGAGGAAATAACCAAATTACTGGAACATCGAGAGGAAATCCAGCTAAAACTTGAGTCACTTGGCTTCAACTATGTATCACTGGACCTTCGTGGCTACCGCACAGGCAGCATGAACGAAGTATTACCAGCAGAAGAATTGGAGTCAGAAGTAAGCTAGCATCTTTAATCTTAAGCCTTGCAGAGGAATTGTAACACCTCTGCAAGGCTTTTTCTATACGAACAGAGACCGAACAGTGCCTGTACAGCCCCGGTTTTTGTCGAATAATGACAAGGGTATAAATAATTTTAAATTGTGAAATTAGTTTATTGACAAATGATAATGGACTGAATTATGATAGTGGTAAGTATAAATGTCGACAATCGGCATAAAAGGGAAGTTGTTCCGAGATATATAATTAGACATAAAATAAATAAGGCTATTGTTCTGGATTGATCTTATAAAATAGGCGCAGTTTTCTGCGAAACAAGCCACCCTTAGGTGATGTTTTATCATATAATAAGTAAGCGTTTCCATTAACAAATTTATCTTACATGTAATTTGATTGCATAGAATAAATAGTGAAAGGGGTGTTGCGAAACGGTTGTATTCATGAACAGTGCGGTGCGCTGAACTGTGTAAATTTAGGAAGAGGGGAAGGGATGGTAATGTTAAGGTTTCCTGTTTTGGAGTTTCATGAGCGAATGAAGAGAGCAAAGCAACGGATGGCAGCTGAAGGTATAGATATTTTGTTAGTGACAGATCCGGCGAATATGAATTATTTAAGTGGCTATGATGCATGGTCGTTTTATGTTCACCAGTTGCTCATCGTTATGATAGATGAAGACCAGCCGTACTGGATAGGCCGTGGATTGGATGCGAATGCAGCAAGGCACACCAGTTGGCTGGATGAAGATCATATTTTCCCATATGCGGATCATTATGTACAATCAACGATTAGGCACCCGATGGACTTTGTAGCTGACTTTTTAAAAGAGAGAAAGTGGGATAAGAAGACCGTTGCGATGGAGTTTGACACCTATTATTTTACGGCAAAGTCATATATTCAGCTAACAAAAGGCCTGCCGGATGCGAAGTTCAAGGATGGCACAAATTTGGCCAATTGGATCCGTATTATCAAATCGGATCAGGAAATTGACTATATGAAAAAAGCAGCCAGGATTTCAGAAAAAGCGATGGAAGCGGCTTTTGAAATCTTAAATGAAGGGGTTAGGGAAAGTGATGTTGTTGCAGCAATCTCACATGCTCAAATAAGTGGTACCGAAGAATTTGGTGGCGATTACCCGGCCATTGTTCCACTAGTGCCAAAGGGAGAAAAGACTTCTGCTTGTCATTTGACGTGGACAGATGATGTTTTTAATGCGGGCGAGCCTGTGATTATTGAATTGTCCGGCTGTTATAAGCGTTATCATGCTCCGCTTGCTCGTACAGCAGTGGTGGGAGCGGCAGATGAGGAGATACAACGTTTGAGTGAAGTTGTTACGGAAGGGGTTAACACTGCCCTTGATGTTGTGAAACCAGGCATTACTTGTGAAGAAGTTGAATTGGCATGGCGACAGTCGATTGAAAGAAACGGGATTAAAAAAGAGTCACGGATTGGCTATTCCATGGGCCTTAATTATCCACCGGACTGGGGAGAGCATACCGCAAGCCTCAGGCCAGGAGATCGCACCGTACTCGAACCGAATATGACCTTTCACATGATTCCAACCATTGATTTAGGCTATGCCGGAATGGAGATTAGTGAATCATTCCGGGTGACGGAAACCGGAGTTGAATTATTCAATAACTTTCCACAAGAACTTTTCGTGAAACCAAACATCCGGTTAGCTTAAGGTGAATGAGTAAAGGCAGCCTTCTAGCTGCCTTTATGTAGCTGTGCCCACACTTCTGGATCGATCAAATTCGTAGGTTTCTCTCCATTTAATCCTTTTTCGAGATTAGTTGCGGCAAGTTCAGACATCTTTAATTCTGTCTCATGTGTGGACGAGCCCACATGTGGTAGGGTGACCGTATTTTTCATTTTCAAGAGCGGATTGTCAGGATCTGTTGGTTCTTTTTCAAATACGTCTACGCCTGCTGCGGCTATTTCGCCATTTGTAAGTGCATCAATTAAGTCTTGTTCGACAACCGTCTTACCACGAGAGCCGTTAACAAAAATAGCTGATTTCTTCATCAGCTCAAATTCTCTTTTGCCAATCATCCCCTCTGTTTCAGGTGTTAATGGGGTGATGAGACAAACAAAATCAGACGTAGACAGCAACTCGTCAAGGCTGGCGTACGTTGCGCTATATGTCTCTTCCACATCCGTTTTTCGTGTACGACTATGATAGACAATATCCATATCAAAACCGAAATGTGCCCTTTGCGCGATAGCTTGACCAATCCGTCCCATTCCAATGATTCCTAATGTTTTATGGTGAACATCTGTACCGAAGTGCTCCGATTCAATCGATTGCTGCCACTCACCATTTTTAACAAAATGATCTAATTCAGGTATGCGTCTAGCTGTGGCAATGAGAATGCCAAATATCGTATCGGCCACCGTGTCTGTTAGTATACCTGGTGTATTGGTGGCCATTATATTCCGTGTGGCTAACTGCTCCAGATCGAGGTTATTATAGCCAACAGAGACATTACTTACAATTTTTAGATTAGGGGCTTTTTCCAGTAATTCGTTATCAACCGGTAAATCCAATCCGATAATACCGTCCGCTTCATTTAATTGTTCCAGGAATTCGGGGTCAGTTTTCGGGTCTATATTTTTAAAAAACTGAACATCATATTTTTGCTGTAAATATTCCAGAACAGGCTTTTCTACACGTTCATAAGCAATTATTTTTTTCAATTACAGACCTCCATTTTAAGAGTAAGACATAGGGACAGGTTCCTTGTCCCAATACCTGAAGGAGAACAAGGGGGGACAAGGTTCCTGTCCCCGCGTCCCTTACTATCAAAATAGCTATAAATATTAAAAAAGTCAATTTAAAATAAATAATTCAAAAAATATATTGACAATTGAAAATAGGTGTTTTAAGATGAGGATATAGATAATGTCGACAATCGGCAAAAAACATTACGTTGTAAATGATGAATATAAAAGGAGATTCCAACATATGGATGATGATACTGTGATATTGCAAAAACCGCTAAGTGAGCTTATCGCGGAACAACTTAGACAGCAAATATGGGATTCTGAGCTTGATTTCGGGGAGCGGTTGCTGGAAGTAGAGCTGGCAGAGCAGTTTGATGTCAGCCGGAGTACACTCCGGGAAGCATTGAAGATTCTTGAACAGGAAGGGCTTGTGATAAGTAAAGCACGAAAAGGTACGTATGTTGCACAGTTTTCAAATAAGGATTTAAAAGAGATTATCGAACTTCGAACATTAATCGAGGCTCATGCCTTCACGGATGCGTTTCCTAATCTGAAGGAGCAACATTTTCAGGAACTGGAAGCAATTATTAAACAAATGAAGGAGGAAGTAGGCCGGAAAGATTGGAATGCGCTATTTGACCTGGATATGCAATTCCATAGTTATGTCGTGGGTTTATGCGACAATTCTAGGATTATCAAAATCTATGACTCGATTCAAGTGCAAATTCGAGCATATCTCGTGCATCTTGATCAATATTATTCTAGTCCTCAAGTATTTTATGAGGAGCATAAAGAATTATACGACGCCTTAGTAACAAAGGATGCCCAAACCGTTCATGAACGGGTGAGAGACCACATAGCATACGTCGGGGAGAACTTACTCGGAGTTAAATAAAATTTGGGGAGGCCAAACATATGAGTAAAAAATTTGCGAACGTACAAACGGAATTACCGGGACCAAAGGCAAAAGCGTTACTTGATAGGAGACACGCGATCGTTCCGGATGCGGTCAGTTACGGAATTCCAACATTTGTAGATTCAGCAAAAGGTGCATTGCTAAAAGATGTGGACGGAAATGATTTTATCGATTTTGCCGGTGCTATTGGGACTATAAATGCAGGCCATAGCCATGAGACAGTAACAGATGCATTGCATGATCAGATTGACCGCTATATTCATACCGGCTTTAATGTCATGATGTATGACCCATATATTGAATTCGCAGAGAAAATTGCTTCACTTTCTCCCGGAAATTTTGAAAAGAAAGTGATGTTTTTAAATAGTGGGGCAGAGGCTATTGAAAATGCGGTGAAAATTGCCCGTAAATATACGAAACGTCAAGCGGTTGTTTCTTTTTCCGGTGGTTTTCATGGCAGAACGTTAATGACGATGTCTTTAACCGGTAAGGTGAAGCCATTTAAATATGAATATGGTCCATTTGCACCAGAGGTTTACCATGCCCCGTATCCTTATTTCTACCGCCGCCCGGAGTCCATGAGTGAAGAAGCGTACTCTGCGTTTTTATTAAATGAAATGGAGGATTTTTTCATAAAAGAAGTGGCTCCTGATCAGGTCGCTGCTGTTATTATGGAACCTGTTCAAGGAGAAAGCGGATTCATTATTCCGGATAAGAAATTTGTGCAGGGGATAAGCGAATTATGCAGGAAATATGGCATTCTTCTCATAGCTGACGAGATTCAAACTGGCTTTGGACGTACAGGGAAATATTTTGCCATGGAGCATTTCGGAGTTGAACCGGATTTAGTTACCGTTTCCAAGTCAATGGCTGCGGGACTGCCGATTAGTGGTGTGATTGGACGAAAAGAAATTATGGATGCTGCTGGTGCCGGTGAACTGGGTGGAACATATTGTGGAAGTCCACTTGGCTGCCGTGCCGGGCTTGCGGTGCTGGATGTGATGGAGAAGGAAAACCTGAACGGGCGCGCAGACGTAATTGGTCAACAGGTCATGGCAAAATTCAAGCAAATGCAAGCTCGTTTTGACGTGATTGGTGATGTGAGAGGCATCGGCGCCATGTGTGCGATGGAGTTTGTTACAGATCGCGTGAGTAAATCCCTGATAAACAAATAACGGATCAGATTTTCAAAGAAGCGCATCGACGTGGCGTTGTAGCCCTTAAAGCGGGCGTTTATGATAATGTAATTCGCTTGCTGATGCCGCTCGTTATAACCGACGAACAGTTGCAGGAAGGGTTGGATATATTGGAAGAGTCCATTGAAGCAGTCCTGGCAGTTACCGCAAAATAATCATAACCAAGAGCTAAGCAGGCCACGCCCTTAGTGTATTCGCCGGGTGTGGCATCGGCTACCTACATTAAACACAGAGAGGAGAACAAATGATGAAAAACTATTTGATGCATATTAATGGATTATCCGTTGGAGAAAATTTGAAGACACAGGATGTTACTAATCCGGCAACGAATGAAATAGTCGGCACCGTGCCTGTGGGTGGCGAAGATGAGGCCAACCAGGCAATTGACGCGGCCCATGATGCCTTTGGAGAGTGGTCGAATCTTACTGCATACGACAGGGCTGTCTATTTAAAACGATTCCATGAGCTTATGTTAGAAAATCAAGAAGATCTTGCGCGAACGATGACGATTGAGATGGGTAAGCCGATTAACGAATCAAGGGGAGAAGTAAAATATGCTGCTTCCTTTATTGAATGGTTTGCAGAGGAGGCTAAGCGTGTTTACGGGGAAACGATCCCAACGCATGTTTCAGGTAAACGCCTGCAAGTATGGAAAAAGCCAATCGGCGTCGTTGCGGCAATTACCCCATGGAATTTTCCGGCTGCTATGTTGACGCGCAAGATGGGGCCTGCACTCGCCGCAGGTTGTACGATTGTGATTAAACCGTCAAGTGAAAGCCCGTTAACTGCTATGAAATTGATGGAGTTATGTGAAGAAGCAGGATTCCCTAAAGGTGTCATTAACCTGGTTACAGGGTCTTCATCAAAAATTGCAAAAGCCGTGATGGAAAGTGAGAAGGTTCGCAAAGTAACGTTTACGGGCTCCACGGAAGTAGGAAAAATTTTAATCAAACAAAGTGCTGATACGGTGAAGAATTTGTCGCTGGAACTCGGTGGCCACGCACCGCTGATTGTTCTAGATGATGCAAATGTTGATGTGGCCGTTAAAGGTGTGATGGCTTCGAAATTCAGAAACGCAGGGCAGACATGTATTTGTGCTAACCGGGTGTATGTTCAGTCAGGCGTGTATGATGAATTTGTTGAAAAGTTTGCGAAAGCAGTAAATGAACTGAAAGTAGGAAATGGGGAGGATGAATCGGTCGATGTTGGTCCTCTCATCAATAAGGCAGGCCTGGAAAAGGTGAATCATCATGTGCAGGATGCGATAGATAAGGGCGCTTCCATTGTTACTGGAGGAGAGGCATCAACAACCGATGGCGGTGTCTTTTTTACTCCTACTGTAATTGGAGATGCAGATCCATCGATGGTGATGATGCAGGAAGAAACGTTTGGCCCTGTGGCTCCTGTACAAAAAGTAGAAACTCAAGACGAAGCAATCGCACTTGCGAACGACACGCCATATGGCTTGGCAGCTTACGTATTTACCGAGAGTGTTGGAAGAGGCACTCGTGTTATTGAACAGCTGAACTTCGGTATTGTCGGCTGGAATGAAGGGGCTCCATCTGCTGCACAAGTTCCTTTCGGTGGCATGAAAGAGAGCGGCATTGGCAGAGAAGGCGGCCATGACGGAATCGAAGCGTTTTTGGAAACACAGTATGTAGCAATTGGAATGGAGTAATGCCTGAAAGGAGGCTGCCCATGAAACAAATTATTCAAACGAAGAACGCTCCTCAACCTAGTGGACCGTATTCACAAGGGGTCAACGTCGAAAATTTTATCTTTGTGTCAGGCATGGATGGTGTTCATCCAAACGGTGACTTAGCGGGAGACACCATTTCTGAGCAAACAACTGCGAGTCTGGAAAATATTAAACATGTATTAGCAGAAGCAAATGGGACTATCAATGATATCGTGTACGTAACATGCCATTTGGCTGATTTAAATCAAGATACAGTGGCTGAATTCAATCAAGCTTATGAAGCATTTTTTAAAGATGTGGCCAATAAGCCAGCAAGAATTACAGTTGGTAGCCAGTTGCTGGAGGTTAATGTGGAAATCAGTGCCATTGCATACAGGGAGTAGTTTTCGAGTCCGGATGATCAAAAGGGGGCGTTCATTTGGTTGCAGTGAATAAAGAAATAAAGGCAAAAGCAGAGGAAATGGTCATGCAGTTGGTCGAGTGGCGGCGCAAGCTTCACGCGAATCCGGAACTAAGTTTTCAGGAAGTAGAAACGTCCCGGATGGTTGCCCGGATTCTGGAAAATATTCCAGGCATGCATGTTCAAAGGGACGTGGGATATCCAACCGCAGTTGTCGGCACCCTTTCTTCCGGAGAAGGACCTACATTCGCGATACGTGCGGATATGGATGCATTGCCAATTCAGGAAGAGAATACACATGACTACCGATCGCAGAACCAAGGGGTAATGCATGCTTGCGGGCATGATGCGCATACGGCGATTGGACTCGGAACAGCTCATCTGTTGAGCGAATACTTCCAGAATAGAGAAATTCAAGGAACGATTAAATTCCTGTTTCAGCCTGCGGAAGAACGTGCTGATGAACATGGCTCTACAGGGGCTCCGTATATGATTCAAGCGGGTGTGTTGGATGATGTAGATACTGTCATCGCGCTTCATATGAGTCCAGAGCATTCAGTGGGTGAGGTGCTGGTTCATGATGGATACAGTATGGCTAATGTGGATGTTTTTGAAGCAAAGATCTTTGGAACAGGCGGGCACGGGGCCTATCCACATCAGGGGACAGACCCAATCTGGATGCTTAGTCCAGTGTTGGATGCGGTGTACGGAATTACCGCAAGACGGGTGTCTCCACTTGAATCAGCGGTAATCAGTATTGGATCCATTCATAGCGGATCTGCCAGCAATGTTCTTCCATCTGAAATCGAAATCAAAGGAACGATTCGAAGCTATAACCCGGATGTTCGCAAAATTATGCACGCGGAACTGGAGAAGGCATTTTCAATCGTAAAAGTGTGGAACGGGGATTATAGGTTGAAGATTTCCTGTGAGGACCCTGCACTTGAAAATGATCCTGGCATTAATCGATTCATTGACCGTACTATTCGCGACCTTTATCCTGATTTTTATATACGCAACACGCCGTTTGGTCTGGGTGGAGAAGACTTTGCTCATATGACGGAAAAAGTTCCGGGGGCGATGTTTTTCCTTGGTTGTGCAATCGATGACAGGGCTTCCTCTCCCCGGAATCTCCATACACCAACGTTTGATATTGATGAAAAAGTTTTACCAATTGGTGTCTGCATTATTGCCGAAACAGCCAAACGTTATTTAATGAAGGAAGAAGCGGAGGGAGTGTAACATGACTCGCAACATACAACCGATAACTTTAAAAGACGTTCAAACAGCGCATAAGCGGATCGCTCCAATCGTAAAAAGCTCTCCTTTGATTTTTTCACCTACATTGTCTGAAATCGCAGGAACATCGATTTATTTAAAATTGGAAAATTTGAATGTGAGCGGCTCCTTTAAAATTAGGGGAGCAGCCAATAAAATGTTAAGTTTGACGCCGGAACAACAAAAACGTGGTGTGACCACATTTTCGACTGGTAATTTTGGGATGAGTGTCGCTTATCTTGCTAAAGAGCTAGGAATGAAAGCAGTTATTTGTATCTCAGGCCGTGTCCCGAAAGCGAAAGTGGACCTGATCCGGGATATGGGCGCGCAGATTGAAGTTATTGGCCAGTCCCAAGATGACGCGCAGGAATATTCGTATCAATTGGAAAAAGAACATGGCTTAACGGTGATTCATCCTTTTGATGATTCTGAGGTGATTGCGGGCCAGGGTACAATTGGCTTGGAACTGCTGGAGGATTTGCCTGGACTTGATACTGTTATTGGAGGGCTTTCAGGTGGCGGGCTTCATTCCGGGATGGGTGTTGCTTTGAAATCTATGGAACCTAAGCTTAAGCTTCTGGGAGTATCGACCGCTCGAGGTGCTACCATGTATGAAAGTATCAAGCAGGGTAAACCTGTTGTCGTGCAGGAGCAGGATACATTGGCTGATAGTTTGCTAGGAGGAATTGGTGAAAATAATCAGTATACCTTCAAAATGGTTCAACAATATGTGGATGAAATTATTTTGCTTGGCGAAGAGCCAATCGCTGAAGGAATGAACTTCATGCTGGAAAAGCATCGCTTAGTCATTGAGGGAGCAGCGGCATCTGGGATCGGGGCCATTTTACATGATAAGGCGCCTTTAGGGTCGAACGTTGCGATTATTATTAGTGGCTGCAGTGTTGATACATCCGTCATCATGGATATTGCGAATAAATATCTGTCAAAATTTCCAGATTTTTAAATGGAGCAGATAGGAACTTTTCGTTGGCTCGGCTACGGCTTTCAGAGTTCAGTGTTCGGCGTTCGCAGGTTCGGCTACAGCTTTCAGCACTGGATGTTCGGCGTTCGCGGGAGCGACTTCAGCTTTCGACCACCCGACTACGGCATTCTAATTAGGAGGAGGTTCTACAATGGCTAAAATGCTATTTAATGATCAAATCATGGAAAGGGAAAATGTCGTCAATATAGAGGATCGTGGCTATCAATTTGGTGATGGGGTTTATGAAGTCATTGGTGTTTATGACGGAAAGCCATTTATGATGGATGAGCATTTGGTGAGACTACAGCGAAGCGCGAATGAAATCCAACTGAATTTTCCGTATCAGATGGATGAGTTCAAGAAAAGTTTAGAGAAATTAGTGGTCGCTAATGAACTTCATGAAGGTATTATTTATTTGCAGGTATCCAGAGGTGCAGGCCCGCGGTGGCATGAATTTCCGGACTCAGATGTACCCCCGGTCACTGTAGCGTATACAAGGGCAGAGAATCGAATGACTGACCTGGAGGAAAAAGGCGGAGCGGCTGTGCTCACAGAGGATATTCGCTGGTTGCGTTGTGACATTAAAACACTAAACCTGCTTCCAAATGTGCTAGCCAAGCAAAAAGCAGTTGAAAATAATGCAGTTGAAGCGATTCTGCACCGAGATGATATTGTAACAGAGGCAAGTGCATCGAATGTGTTTATCGTAAAAGACGGACAGCTGTACACCCATCCTGCAAATAATTATATCCTTAATGGGATTACGCGAAAAAAAATACTGGAACTATGTGATTCACTGAATATCAAGGTGAATGAAGAGACATTTACTGTTGATGAAATGCTTGCTGCTGATGAAGTATTTGTCTCTGCAACAAAATCGGATATTATACCCATTTTACAAATAGACAATCACAAAATCGGGGCTGGAGTTCCAGGTGCAACCACATTACGCATTTTAGAGGAATTTCGCTCGCTTATCCGGGAACTGGCAAAAACATGATAGGTACCTCCTCCATCGTAGTGAGGAGATAATAATAGAAGGAGGTATCCTATATTGTTTTATACACCCACATTATCCGCCTATCATCCAACCACTGCCGAAATAGATCTTGCTACATTATATAAAAATATTCTTAATATCAAAATTATAGTAAATAACAGCATGTTAATGGCGGTAATAAAAACAAATGCCTATGGACATGGAACGATTCAGGTAGGGAAAGAGGCGGTTCATGCCGGGGCAGATCGCCTTGGTGTTACAACCGTTGAGGAAGGGGCACTGTTACGCGCAAATGAAATCAATGTCCCAATTCATGTGTTAAACTCAATCACTCCCGAGCAGGCAGAAGATGTGGTTCATTATGAGCTCACAGCTTCGGTATTTTCGTATCGGTTGGCGCGAGCGATCAGCGAAGCGGCAATAAAGCAACAGAAAACAATTCCGGTACATCTAAAAGTAGATACAGGCTTGCATCGGTTTGGGTTAGAGTCGCATGAAGTGATTCCATTTTGTGAGTCTGCCTACAACCTCCCTGGCCTCAGGTGGGAGGGTATTTACACGCATTTTTCCAGTGCGGATGAGGGGGACGTGGAAACAACAGAAAAGCAGTTTGACTTATTTTTAGATGTGGTAGAAAATCTCAAGAACCAAGGATTTACGTTTCCCATTCGCCATGTTGGTGGTTCTACGATTGCTATGGAAAGACCGGACCTTCATTTGGAAATGGTAAGGCCGGGTGTTGCTTTATTTGGATATCCCCTGCATCGCGTCAAAAAGATATTATCACCTTAAAACCTGTCATGAAATTGAAGTCAAAATTGATTCATGTGCGCAAATTACCTCCAAATACGCCAGTTGGCTATGGTGGCAGTTATGTCACAACAGGATATGAAAAAATAGCTGTTGTGCCGATTGGACATGGGGACGGCTACAGTAGAGCATTATCTAACAAGGGTGAGATGCTTGTTGGAGGACGTAGGGCAAAAATTGTTGGAACGATATCACTTGATCAAACATTGATTGATGTAACAGAAATACCGAATGTAGCGGAAGGCGATGAAGTAATTTTAATTGGGAAGCAAGGTACAGATGAAATTTCAGCCTATAACGTTGCAGATTGGATGGATAGTATTGTAGATGAAGTAGTGTCGAGTTTAACGGAGCGAATTAGGCGGGTGTATGTGTGATCACACGATTTCAAGGAGGGTGAAAATGAAGTATTTTAATGTAGCACTAATACCAGGAGACGGAATCGGGCCGGAAGTCGTTTCTGAAGGTGTGAAAGTTTTAAAAGCGATTGAAAAAATAGATCCGGAGATTTCCTTTTCATTTCAGGAATTCCCTTGGGGATGTGAGTATTACCTGAAGCATGGGAAAATGATGGAAGATGATGGTATTGATCAACTAAAAGGTTTCGATGCTATTTACTTGGGAGCTGTTGGTTATCCGGGGGTGCCTGACCATATTTCATTACGGGAGCTCCTATTGCAGATCCGAAAAGGATTCGATCAATATGTAAACTTAAGACCTATTACACTCTTGAATCCATCCCTAACACCACTCAAATCTAAGACGGAAAAAGATATTGATTTTCTGGTGATCCGTGAGAATAGTGAGGGAGAGTATTCAGGAGCAGGCGACTGGCTATATAAGGATAAGCCGGAAGAGGTTGTCCTGCAGACAGGTGTCTTTTCCAGGAAAGGTACGGAGCGGATCATACGGTATGCATACGCGGAAGCACGTAGAACAAACAGAACATTGACGAGTGTGAGTAAGGGCAATGCCTTAAATTATTCTATGGTTTTTTGGGATGAGGTGTTTGAAGAGGTTGGAAAAGAGTACCCGGATGTAAAGACATATTCCTATTTAGTGGATGCTGCCAGTTTATATTTCGTTCAGGATCCGGAGCGTTTTGAAGTTGTTGTCACATCCAATCTTTTCGGTGATATTTTAACAGACATCGGTGCTGGAATTACTGGTGGATTGGGTCTAGCGACAGGGGCAAATGTGAACCCGGAAAAAGAATACCCCTCGATGTTTGAGCCTGTACATGGGTCTGCCCCTGATATAGCTGGTAAAGGAATTGCAAATCCAATCGCAGCCATTTGGTCTGTCAGTCAGATGATGGATTTTTTCGGGGAAGACGGGTGGGATGAAGCGATTCTTTCAACTATTAAAACGCTTCTCACAGAAACGAATCAACTGACTCCTGATCTTGGAGGAAAAGCTTCCACAAAGGAGCTGGGCGATCGGTTTGTGGAATTGCTTCAGGAATATATGGGTACATAAATTAGATTGGTGAATAATGCTGCCGGATTCCATATAAGCGATTTCTTTCGCTATGAATCCGGTGTTTTTTTATTATCAAGTCCACCATCGTCCATATTAATGTTAATATAGAAAATATAATGCAACATCAAAAGGGGCTATACATATGAATTTCGCTTCCATAGATTTCGAAACGGCTAATGAAAAGCGTTTCAGTCCATGTGCTATTGGTGTAGTTGTCGCCAATGAAAATGAGATTTTGGATGAATTTTACAGTTTAATTAATCCGTTGATGGAATTTACCTCATTTAATACATATATCCATGGGATTACGGAGAGTGATGTGTCTGATGCACCAACATTTCCTCAGGTTTGGCCGACACTGTATAACTATTTATCACAAAACACCGTCGTTGCGCATAATGCCAGCTTTGATATGAGTGTGCTCAGGCAGACGCTGGATTATTTTAATTTGACCTATCCGAATATGGACTACCTTTGTACAGCAAATATTTCTAAACGGGTATGGCCAGACTTGATCAATCATAAACTAAACACACTGGCGTCCCATCACGGTATTCGATTTGAACATCATCATGCACTGGAAGACGCTCGGGTTGCGGCAAAAATTTTGATGACGGCTCTCGCCGCATATCAGGCTGGTTCCATGGATTTCTTTTTGGAAAAATGTCAGATGACTAAGGGAAGAATCTATGAACATGGATATGTCCCACCAAGGAGTAAACCCGTTAGGCGAAAGCGAAAGTTATACTTTTAGAAAGAAGGTATTTATGTTGAAAAAAACAGCCATACTTGGCGGGGTACTAGGAATTGTGATTTCTTTAGCCGCTCAATTATTTGCTGTGATGGATAATGCTTATACAATTGGAAATATTGGACTTTTGGGTGCTTTGGCTGGTGTGATTGGCATCGTTAGTGGCTATCAAATTGATAAACGAACTGATTTTTCTTTAATTGGGCTAGGACTAGCGATCATTCTAGGTACAATTGCATTATCTTTCCTGTATCTGATACCTACCGTTCTCATGATCATCCCATTTGTCTATATATTTAATAATCGATGACAAATTAATGAAGGAGGAATGAATATGGCGGAATTGAAGTATGAAATTAAGGAAAACATTGGTGTGCTTTCTGAATCACCAAAGGGATGGACGAAGGAGTTGAATTTAGTCAGCTGGAACGGGCGTGAACCAAAATATGATTTAAGGGACTGGGCACCTGAGAAAGGGAAAATGGGGAAAGGGGTGACGATGACGGAAGAAGAGTTGAAGGAGTTAAAGGCTGTTTTACAGAATATGGATAAATAGTGTATTATTTTTATTATCACATACATAAAGGAGACGCTACATATGAATAGTAAACGTTGGATCGCGCTCATTGTTGCGGTGGTTTTACTTGTGTTTTCATTAGGTTTTCGAATGGCGACAAGTGTGGTCACAGCTGACTTTGAGGAAATGTTTAATTTTCAGCAGGATAACAAATTTCAAGAAAGTGTAATTGAAGAAGGGAATGGAAATAATCAGATCGCTGTATTAAATTTGGAAGGCGTTATTCAGGATACTGCTTCAAATTCAGTGCTTGATTCAGGCGGGTATAATCATCAACGATTTTTGGAAATGCTCGAGGAAGCTGGACAAGATCGTACGGTGAACGGAATTATTTTACGCGTGAACACACCTGGTGGGGGTGTTGTTGAAAGTGCGGAAATCCATGACAAAATAGTAGAAATACATGAAGAATATGAGAAACCCGTTTATATATCGATGGGTAATACGGCAGCGTCCGGTGGTTATTATGTAGCAGCACCGGCTGAAAAAATTGTGGCACATGAAGCAACGTTGACCGGGTCCATTGGTGTCATTATGGAGAGTTTCAATTTTGCTGAATTTGCCGATGAACATGGCATTGATTTTAACACGATTAAAAGCGGTGAATACAAGGATATTATGTCAGCCTCACGTGAGATGACGGATGAGGAACGAGACATTTTGCAGTCGATGATTGATGATATGTATGGGGATTTTGTGCAAGTTATTGTCGACGGACGTGACATGCCTGAAGAAGAGGTTCGGGAATTGAGCGATGGCCGAGTTTACACTGGATCACAGGCTCAAGAAAATGGACTTGTAGATGACCTTGGTACGATGGACGATACAATTGCTATGATGAAGGAAGACTATGACTTAGGTAATGCTCGCGTTATTGAATATCAACAGGGCTTTGAAGTCAACCAGTGGTTAGGTGGAGCCGTCCAGAATTTGTTCGGTTCTGAATCTGATGTAACTGGAATCAAGGACCTGTTAAGGGAATCCAATGCGCCGCGTGCGATGTATTTATATACGAAATAAGGGGGTGCCTAAATGAATGAAGAAGAAATTGAATATACCACGGAAGCAACATCAAGCTCTTTACCGAGGCGATACGCTGGCTTCTGGATGCGTTTTTGGGCGTATTTGGTTGATTTAATAGTCATTTTCAGCATAAATGGCATCCTGCTTAGCCCGTTTAAATTTATAAACGATGGTGCTTCTATCGATGTTGGGTTTTGGACATTAACAGGTATCCTTGGAGCGGTGATCTTTTATGTATACTTTTTGTTGATGACAAAGTTTTTTAATCAGACGATAGGTAAAATGATATTCGGTTTGAAAGTTATCCGAAATGACTTACGACCACTAGAGTGGAGTGATCTTCTTTTCAGAGAATTGGTAGGAAGGTTTATTTACCGGGTGTTTTCCTTTATGGTACTTCTCTATATTGTGGTAGCATTTACACCGGAAAAACAAGGTGTGCATGATATGATTGGGAATACAAGAGTTGTGTTCGTGGAGTAAAATAAGCAGGATTCTTTGCATATGTTGCAGGGGCTCCTGATTTTCTATAAACAAAACAAGAGGATCGCAGTATGGCGATCCTCTACATGTAATTTCCTTACATTATTGTTGTTGGTTGTTTTGCTGTTGTTGAGCTTGTGTTGCTTGCTGACGTGCTTGTTGAAGCTGTTGCTGAGCTTGCTGGATTTGTGGATCTTGTTGTGCAGTAGCTCCTGCTTGATTTTGCGCATTTTGCAATCCTTGTTCAGCTTGCTGCAATTGCTGTTGAGCTTGCTGAAGTTGTTGTGGATCTGCACTAGCCTGTGCTTGTTGTACAGCTTGCTGTGCTTGTTGAGCTTGCTGAGCAGCTTGTTGAATCTGCTGTTGTGAATTTTGTTGTGCCATAATGAAATAACCTCCATGAAAGTTTTTTGAGCTGATTAACATGCTCTGTACATAGAGTGTCACAGGGTCCTTCAGTTTATGTATTATTTACCAAGTTTTTTTAAAAAAGTTATAGGCTAAGGTGTTGCTTGCTATTAACCGTTATCTGAAATAAAATTAAACTAAGAAAATTCAACATGAGTCGCATCCAAATTCATTTGAGGAGTGGGAGAATGAACAGAGAAACAAATGTACATGATGGGCTTGGCAAGATGTTGGAAAGGGCAGGTCGTAATACATTAGGGGATTTACTGGCAAGAACCCGAGATCGAATGCCGGATAAATTTGCATTCGCTTACAATGAGCAACGCCTTAATTATGCGGAACTGGATAACATGGTTAACCAGACGGCACATGCTTTTCAAATGAATGGGATGAAAAAAGGCGATATGATAACAGTTATGTCTAAAAACAGCTTGGATTTTGTTGTGGTGAATTTTGCCCTGGCACGCATTGGCGCGGTCATGATCCCAATCAACTATATGCTTACAACAGAAGATGTTCAGTATATTTTGGAGCACGCCGAAGTTAGCGGATTCATTGCCTCTAAGGAATATGCTTCTTTACTTGATCATTCAGCTGGGAGATTGGACATAAAACATCGCTATTTGATGGAAGTTTCTGCTGCCTATGTTGGTGAGCTCACCGAATGGACACCATTAGCTACCGCGCGCACCGGTCAGCCAACAGATTTTGTTGATGCGGAAATTGCTGACGATGACCTTGCTCAAGTGTTGTATACAAGTGGTACGGAATCGCGGCCAAAAGGCGTGATGCTTTCCCATAAGAGTATTATTAGCGAATATGTGAGTTCTATTGTTGACGGGAAAATGGATCCAGCTGATGTAGCGATTCATGCATTGCCGTTTTATCATAGTGCACAGCTTCATGTGTTTCTTGGTCCAAGTGTATATGTCGGTTCAAGTGGGATCATTCTGGGCGCTGCAAGTCCTGAGCTGATTTTGAAAACAATTGAAGAAGAAGGAGCGACGCAACTATTTTGCCCGCCGACAGTGTGGATTGGGCTGCTTCGTCATCCGGATTTTGAAAAACGTGATTTATCAACATTGGAAAAATGCTATTATGGAGCGGCAATTATGCCAAGGGAAATCTTAAAAGAACTTGCGGAGCGCTTACCTAACGCACGTTTCTGGAATTTCTATGGACAAACAGAAGTTGCCCCACTCGCGACAGCGCTTCAACCTGAAGACCAATTGCGTAAGCTCGGTTCAGCAGGGGTTGCGACATTAAATGTACAGACGAAAATTGTGGATGATGAGGATATCGAGGTCTCCCGCGGTGAAATAGGTGAAATTGTTCATCGAACACCGCATGCGATGAAGGGATATTTGCATGACCCGGAGAAAACGGCTCAAGCCTTTAAAAATGGCTGGCTCCATAGCGGGGATTTAGGTGTGATGGATGACGAAGGCTATGTAACCATTGTTGACCGGAAGAAAGATATGATAAATACAGGTGGGGTAAATGTATCCAGCAGAGAGGTTGAGGAAGCAATTTATCAGCTGGATGGTGTGTCTGAAGTTGCGGTTGTCAGTATTCCGGATACGTACTGGGTTGAAGCGGTTACAGCGATTATTATTTTAAAAGAAGGGGCCACGCTGTCGGAAGACGAAGTGATTGATTTTTGTAAAGGAAAGTTATCGAAATTTAAGGTTCCAAAACGCGTGGATTTTACGGATGAGCTACCTAAGAATCCGAGTGGGAAGGTTATGAAGCGAGCATTGAGAGATCAGTACGGGGACCTTGGTGGAAAATAAATCGTGGGGCGCTGCATGAGGTGCAGTGCTTTCTTTTGTGTGCGACGAAAGTTATATTAATTTAACCGAATTAAAAGGCGTTTTCCTTTTAAGTGAATAGAAAAAAGCAGCATCCTAACGATGGATGCTGCTTAATTATTTAGTGAATATAGGATGTCTGTAAGTCCGGGTACGATGGAAATAATCCTTTTTTGCGGATAGGAGATTCCAGGGTCCCAGGTGATCGGTAATTTAATTGCCATTCGCCATTTCCTTCTTTAAAAATTCCATATCCGCTTCTGTTAAAGGATCTCCATTAATTTGTAAATTACCATTCAGCTTTATTTGTCCATCCGCCAATTCCATTTGGGAAAGAACACATGGGATTTCATAATTAACTGGATTTCCTTCATGATCAAAAAATAGATATCCCTCTTTTTCATCATGGGTCAACATACCCCCACTGAGGACCTTGCAGTTCCCCTTTCAGTGGGGGCTTGGGTTAGCTACTCAGGTCTCCTCGCTACATGCTTTAGACGATTTGACGCTCTGAATAACAAGCACCGCTAAGCACTCCCCAAACACTGTTTTTGGTTGGTACTGACGACGAACTATCGTTTTCCCACTTGCACCACTCTTCCGAAAAAGGGTAGTTCTTCTTATAGAAAAAGCCACCACTCAGATTGCTCTGGCGTGTGCTACAAGCCCCGACAAGTCGAGTACACATGGATGGTTGACGCACCCACTAAGCTATGCGCTAAGCAACAGCTTTACGTTTTTGTACTTCCAATTTAATTGGCGTTTTAACGTTAAGATCTTCGTCCAATTCAACAATTTCCGATTTACGCAAAATATTCAATGCCCCGTTAATGTCAGCGTGAATACATTGTCCAGTTTTGCTTCGATACAGACCACGATTGATACGTTTACCACGGAATGTGTAGTTGGATTTATCATTTTTCGACCAAACAGGGATTGTATCTTTGTCTAGGAAACTGGCTTGTGATGTATAGCTTTCTTCTTGCTTCACGAAACGAATACCCTCTTTCAAACATTTGTTTTCGATTGCAGCAATCAGCTTATAAAATGGAATTTGAACAAATTTCTGATTGCTCTTTTTCCCTATACGGGACGCTTGCTTCCAACCAGTGTTGTAACCGACAACAATCGTATCAATGTTGAATGCGTTTACTTTTTTAAATAGCAATCCTACAGCCTGTGAGATATAACCATTGATTTGATTTTCACGTTTGTACCAAAGTGTCGCCATACGGTTCGTTACAATGCGTTTAGATATGCCGTTTTCGAAATTTTCCGCTTGCAGATTGCTTATCGTTTTGTTGAAGTATTGGTTGATGGACTTGAGCTTTTTGCCATCAATCAAGAACGTATCACCATGGTTTGTTGCACAACTCATCATTAGGTCTACACCTAAATCGCAACTCAAAGCGTTCGTAGTTGTCGTTGGTTGTTTCTTCATCTGAGGGACTTGCATTTCATAAATGTAATGCACCTCAAAGAACCGACCTTTTTGCTTAGGTACGATTTCAATGTATGAGATTTTCCTGTTCAACAAGTTTTTAGGCATACGAATGTTAATAGAACCGAAACGTTTTCTAAATGCCACATTCATTGGAATAGCCCAATATCCGTCTTTATCCACTTTTGGAACTTGGTAGATTTCAATGATACGTTTGTCCGTAGCGTGAGAATACTTCGGAAATTTAGGACGACCCGTGAATTCCTCCGGGCTTTCCTTCCATTTTTTAAGCGCTTCAAAAAAGCTTTTCGCTTCTGCATACAACGTTCTGCGAATTGCTTGAGCGGAGTTTGATTGAACGGCCCAATAGTTAACATCAGCTCGCATTGCAGCGTCAACTTCTTTTGCGTTCGGAATCTTACCGTTGTTTAAATAGTTTTGTTTCATCGCATATAATCCAACATTACGCAACGCTTTTGAACTGTGCGACATACGTTGGAGCAGACGGAATTCTTTAGCCGTCAACCTACTACGTCCAATATTCTGTTTCTGCGTGAACCGTTGAATGTTTTCGGATTTCTTTTGTTTACGCAATACTTTAACGGCTTTCTTTCTAGCCATTATGTTCACCACCTTTCTCAGCGAGTCAAATAGGATTACTTCGTTATTTGATACTCAATGTATGTACGGATTGTTTCGATAGGCGCACCACCTATTGTTTAATTTCATTATCATATAAATCCTTATCTATGACTATTATATCATTGGACAAATGATTAGGCGAATTTTTGTTCGCAAAAAAGTAAATACAAGAGAAGTTTTCAGCCTACGGACTGACAACAATTCATCTCCACCTGAATTGTTGGGCTGGCCCGAAACACAATTCAGATGGAGTCTTCTTGCCGAAAGGGATAAAGTTGTTATAGACAATTGTCAACGATATTTCATACTGAAACCTTATCCTTTAAATTTTCTGTCATATTTAGTATTCTAAAGGAACGGAGGGACAGGTTCTCGTCCCAAGCAGAATTATAGAAAGGGTGGATTATAATGAAAGTGCTTGTAGTTGGAGCAAATGGTCAGATTGGAAAGCATCTGGTTCGATTTATACAGGGAAGTGACAGCATGGAAGCAAGAGCGATGATTCGTAAACAAGAGCAGGCTTCCTTCTTTGAAGGTTTAGGCGCAGAAACTGCTGTAGTGGATCTGGAGGATGACGTCGATGTAATTGAAAAGGCAGCTGAGGGAGTCGATACGGTCGTATTTACTGCAGGTTCAGGTGGAAATACAGGAAAAGACAAAACCCTTATGATTGATTTGGACGGGGCTGTAAAAACGATAGAAGCTGCTAAAACTGCAGGTGTGAAACGGTTTGTCATGATTAGTTCATTTGATACAACCCGCAGAGCTATTCAGGAGGCAAATGAAAATTTTTCACCATACGTCGTTGCCAAACATTATGCAGATGAATGGTTAAAAGCAACCGATCTGGACTATACGATTATACATCCGGGGTTATTAACAAATGACGAAGGAACAGGAATGGTAAATGCAGCTCCTGAAGTAAATAGAGACGAAGTGCCAAGAGAGGATATAGCAAGAACGATTCTCGCCAGTCTCGAAAATGATAAATCGATCGGAAAGGAATTTCAGGTAGTGAAAGGAGCAACAGCTATTAAAGATGCGATAGATCCCATGAAATAATTTTTTAATGAAAGACAACTTGCCTATAAGCGGGGGTGTTGTCTTTTCTTTCAGGGGTACACTGTCCCCGGGAACTGGAAGAATAATGGGAGGATGATCCTATCCCTGTCCCCTTGTTCCGCGAAAGTCTCTCTATTATAATAGAGTAAAGAAGAGGCGGGTGATATTATGGTCGATAAATTTGATGAAGACATGGAATTAACTATGAAAAATATGTTAGCAGGGATGAAGGAACATAGAGCTGAGATGGAAAAAAAGCAATATAAAAAGCATTGGAAAAATATAAAAGTCCCTTTTAACCTGCATGAAGGCTTGAATAATTATACGAAAGATGAGCTTGCTGATATAAGAAGTTATTTGGATATAAAAAATGCGAGCAGTTTGAAAAAAGCTGAGCTGATAAACCTGTTGCAGGAAACGATTCCGGATAAATTGGAGCGTGTTTGTCAATTATGGGACACAGATCGTTTTAAATTGCTGACAAATATTGCAGAAAATGGTGGGTTTATAGTCACAACTGAGGAGGATATACAGGTTGAACAAATCAGATATTTACGTCGTACCGGTTTGATTTACACTGGAACTTTTGAAGGAAAACAAGTATTGGCTGTACCGGAAGAACTTATCGAACCGATTTTGGCCTTGAAAAATAATATTAAAGTCAGAGCAAATGTGAAAAGGAATACGATGTGGATTAAACTTACTAGAGGCATTTTGTATTATTATGGAACGTTAAACAGTCCCAAATTGGTTGAAATGGTGGAAAATCACATGAACGAACCGGTCGATTTAAGGGATTATTATTTCGTTATGCATGATTCGAATGCTTATTGTAAGCAACTCCATATTGACGAAGATGGATTTTCAAATGGCAGAGTGTTCGATCCAAAGGAAGTTAAACAAGAACATAAGGCCAGAAGCGATATACCTTATTATCCTTTCACAAAACAGCAGCTGCTCAGAGCCGGTGAGCCCGAATTCGTGGAGAGAAATAACAGCTATATGAAATTAGTCAGCTACCTAACGAAAAACTTTGACATAACCAAAGCGGAAGCGGACGGTATCGCAGAAGAATGCGTTTATGCAACAAGGATCGGTGATGGACCCAATGAAGTAATGGGATTCTTGAGTCAAACATTTGAGTTTAATAGTACGGAAAAAGTTCAAGCTGTAATGGATAAGGTCGTTGAACTGATGAATAACACGAGGGAATGGTTTCTCAAAGGATATACATCATCAGAGTTATTTGAGCAGGAGAAAAAAGCGCTGCAGCCTTTACCAGCGTCCAAAAAAAATGAGAGTAAAAAGTCAGTGAAGGTGGGCAGGAATGATCCATGTCCATGCGGAAGTGGCAAAAAGTATAAAAAGTGCTGTGGCAAATAGGAATTTTGCCATAGACTTGATCCAGCAAAAAGTTTCAAGATAAACATCTATAGAGTTATTTGAGCAGGAGAAAAAAGCGCTGCAGCCTTTACCAGCGTCCAAAAAAAATGAGAGTAAAAAGTCAGTGAAGGTGGGCAGGAATGATCCATGTCCATGCGGAAGTGGCAAAAAGTATAAAAAGTGCTGTGGCAAATAGGAATTTTGCCATAGACTTGATCCAGCAAAAAGTTTCAAGATAAACATCTATTAATCTGTTCGTTTACAATAAACCTACAAGCAGCAAAGGAGGGAAATGGATAACAACCATTCTCTCTTATTAATGTTGCACGTGTTATTCCCGTGAATCCCCAATCTAAAAGACCCTCTACATTTTTAAAAGATACCCAATATAGAATAAAAAGTTTCATCGTAAAATTCAATTTGGTATAATAAGTTAACGAATAATTTGAATGTTAAGGCGGTGACACTGAGGGCAGGTTCCTCATCCCGGTCATTCTGGGATAGTCCACCTGTCCCTATAGGAAAGAGGTGTTTTTATTGAAAGATCGGATGACCGATCAGGAGAAAAAAGAACTGATGGAGGAAGAGTTGGAAAATCTTAAAAAAGGGAGCTATATTTCATATGAGACTTATAACAAAATGCTCCAGGGTTATAAGCGTTATTATGAAAATTTCTATCCGTCATTATCCGAAATACCACAGGTAAATGATCATGAAGACAAACCGGAAGATGATAAACGATCTGCTTTTCAAACACAACTTTCAGATGATACAACGTATGAAAAAGAGAGTCCTGCTGTTAGACAAGATGTTCCTCCAACCAAGCGGCGGCTCTCTGCCCAGGAAATCCGCGAACGAAATATTACATGGTCTTTAGCAATTGGTGTTATTTTACTTTTGATCGGCGGAACCGTACTGGCCACAAGTACGTGGGATATGTTGTCACATTGGATGAAAACAGGAATGATTGCCTTTGTTGCCGTTTTGTTTTTTGGTTTGGCAATATTTACGAATCGCATTCTTCATATAACAAAAACAGCATTTGCCTTTTATGTTTTGGGGGGCCTGTTTTTGCCGATCGTATACATATCTATCGGGTTTTATGAACAGTTGGGTTCTTACTTATCGATTTACGGTGAAGGACGATTTTTATATGGCGCAATCGGCAGTCTGATACTGCTTCCTGTTTATTTATTTCTGGCTGCCAACTTACAGGCAAGGTTGTTTGTCTGGTTTTCCAATATTACGTTAACGCTGTTTGCTGGATTTTTCATCTTATTGTTCCATTTACCGGTAGACGGTTTTTATTTGGGAATCATGCTGTTTAACAGTTTGCTTATTGCAAGTTATTACTTTCTCCGTAAAAATAATAAATGGAATCTGTTTACCAAAGAATTTGTCGTTTACATGCAGGGGAATTTGATTTTATCCACGATGCTGATGCTTGTTTTTTACAGCAGTGACGTGTTTCACGGATTTAATCTGATCCTGACTGCAGCGATATATTTTGCGATGATTTATGCAACAAACCATAGAGAATATAACTTTGTCTTCAGTGCTATGCTTGTTTATGGTGCATTTCAGGTCATTGAATTTTCAGCATTACATCATATAGGTCCTATTGCATACGCTTTACTCGGGTTTTTCTTTCTGGCAATACCGAAATTCATGGAAGATAAGCATGGTATCACGCAGGTGTTTCGATACACAAGTGCTGTTATATCCGGACTGGCATTTATTTATATTACCTTGCAGGGGATGGTCGTTCGTATGGATGATCCGTCCGTCATCCTGGTTATTGCTTACCTGCTGATCGCCGGTAACTTTGTCTATTTGTCCAATCTGGCAAAAGAAAAAAATGTTTTCTTTTCTTATTTGAGTTCCATTTTCCTAATGACCGCTTCCTTTGAAACAGTAAGGATTGGTGAAACTTTCTTTCCATATGATTCCCTTGTTTTACCTATGTTTTTTGTTGGCTTTGCTTTTTATATTACATTTGGAAGTGTTACGATCACTTCTTTCTTAAAGGCTATCAAAACAAGTGCACGGGATATCGCCATGGTTGTGATGGGGCTATGCTTGCTTATTCGGCTAGTTGCTCTTGATTATGGTCAGGCAGGAATCATGCTTTTGTTTATCAGCATTGTTGCTGTTGCTATGGATCGGTTTGAATTGAGAGACTTTGCTAAGAATACCAACTTTACTACGTGGTTACAGCCGCTCTCACTGGGATTTTCCATCACCCTGTTTTATGCGGCAAACGTAACTGGGAATATGGAATTTGCGGAATTCGGACCTTTTGAACCGTTGGCACTTGTATCAGCAAGCATCGTCCTTCTTGTCATGACAGTTATCTGGCATTATGTTAAAAGGGAAAAATACAAAAATTATGCATTTTATGTGTCGCAGGGGTTTTATTTTACAGGTTTGCTGTTAACGATGCATTTTTCTAAGTTTGATTTTAATCCGACATTACGCGCAGTAATCGTATTTGGCGGTATTATCATGGCATACTTTTTGTACCAGAAAACGAAAGCCGCAACATTTCGCTATGTCATAAGCAGTGTATCTTTAGTATTTTATCTTACAACACTGTTTGCACTTCACGCTGAAGGTATGATGATTCGTTCTTCCTTCGTTTCTTCACTTCAATTGCCGTTTGGTGCTTTTCTGTTATTTGTGGTCGGACTGATTTTAAGGAAATATGACCTGAAATTAACAAATGTTTTCTGGTGGTTGGGTCATATCTATTACCCGTTTGCCCTGTTAATTTCTCTGTTTTATGGAGAAATAGCTGTATGGTCAGCGGCATTGGCTGTTATTGTTTATGGTCTGAGCGTTTTGTATGCAAAAAAAGAATGGAAAATCAAGGTATTCCTATATGCAGGCTTTACATCGCTGTGGATGCTGATTATCCACGTGATGCTGAACCTGAACATGGG
Source organism: Virgibacillus sp. NKC19-16 (assembly GCF_021560035.1). Classification (NCBI taxonomy): domain Bacteria; kingdom Bacillati; phylum Bacillota; class Bacilli; order Caryophanales; family Bacillaceae; genus Virgibacillus; species Virgibacillus salidurans. The sequence continues at coordinate 1,199,216 of NZ_CP074373.1, forward strand.
GGATCAGCTGAATTACGCTTGGTTGGCAACAAGTATTCTTTTAATGACTGTTTGGTATGCCAGCAAGCAAGTATGGAAAAATAGAATGATTTATTATATACTTCCATTTTCTTTTATCGGTGCTTATAATTTTACATTCTCGCAACCATTTGATTTAACCATGCTTATTGTAACCCTTTTATACACAGGAATGATCATCAGATTATTGCATGTGAAAAAGTGGGATATTTTAAATGTATTTCCATTGATTCTTGTATTTACGGCATTTATGAAAATCGCCGATTATTATCCGGGAACCGATTACTTATTTTTTATGATACTCGCGGTCATTTTCTTCAGTGCCGGGATGTTCGTGTATTCTACAGTGTATAAGGAGAATGAGAATAATCTTCCTCAGCTTGACTGGTACACGATAGCAGGGTTTGTTGCGCTTGGATTTATGTATGTCCATTCAGGCTGGGTACTTTGGGAACAAATATTTCCGGGAATTTTCGTAGCGCTTGCATTATTTTTACAGAGGAACCGTCTTTATTTTGTTGAAGGTAAATGGGTTGTAGTAATTGCGATCGGCTATTTATTTGAACCGTATTATTCTATGCTGGAATTTATTCAGTTGCCTGCGTTGCTGGAACGCGAATTTTATGTGCTGCCGTGGATTGCGATGGCGAGCTTAATAAAAAGGCTTGCTGGTGAAGAACATCAAAAAAATATGAATTATATGCAATGGACTATTTTGGTGATTGTGGCACTATTCCTCGTTCAGGATGGATTGGCAAGTAACACGGTTTATGACGCCATTATTGTAGGAACACTATCACTCACGTCCATGATTGGCGGCATGTATTCCAAACAAAAATCATTCTTTTTTGTGGGAGCGGGAGTATTACTCTTGAATCTCTTTCTGCAGACAAGACCATTCTGGGGAGCAATGCCATGGTGGGCATACCTCCTCATTGCCGGTTCCATATTAATCACAGTCGCCAGTTATAATGAATGGTATAAACAGAAAACAACAAAAGGCAAAGAAACACTTATCACTATAATTAACAAAAAAATTGTTCAAAAAATAAAGAACTGGGACTGAGGGATAGCATTCTTCATCCCAGTTCTTTAATTGGTAGTAGGAGAGTAATTAGGGCATATAATCATAAATTTTTGTAACACTAATTACTGGAGGTGGTCTTAGTGGCTAAAAAGAATAATACGAATCGGAGCAAGCAAAAAGTGAACGATTCAAGTTTAAATCCTCAGGGCTTGTCCGAAGATATAGCGGATCAGCAAGCCAAATCCCAGCTTGAGCAACGGGCAAAAAAGAAGAATACGAAAATATAGAAGGTGAACCTAATCGATTATACACTAGATTATTTACGTGAATCACTGTCCAATCATATGGAAAGTGATATGTGCCAACAAATTGTCAGGAAAATGGAAGCCAATAAATACGAGAACGAAGAGATGTTTGCTAGAGATTTAAGTGAAGAGGAAATGGCGTATTTACATGATGTTCTGGAAAGTGAGCTTAATTACGCTAGGAATGCTCGGGATGATGTTCGGACAAAAGAATTAACGGAGGTCTTCGAATTATTATTTTGATAAATAGGAGAATTTTCCATTGAAATTTCTTTGCCCCGGGTATATAATGTATTTACAAGCTACGATGTGCGTATTCAAATAAGTTTTAACCTCTAACAGATGAATAGGGAGTTTTATATAAAAATTGGAATGTCGGGCCGTCAATGTGTAGCGGAAGACAGGAATGTTTTTGCAAACACCCACTTGGAGAAGTGGTGGTTTAAAACTTTTTATATTAAATACGGCAATTGTGGCCTGTAACTTTATAAATGATAGGGACCAGCTTCTTTTGGAGGCTGGTCTTTTAGTATTTGGTTGATATAAGTAAAACTTTAAAAAAGCGATATTTAAAATGTATTATACTCCTCGGGTTGTTATTGATATGATTAGATCATACGATATAAGGAGCTGGATATTATGAATTTCTACTTTGAATCAATTGATCATGTGCGGCTTGCAGCACCTGTAGATAGTGAAGATGAAGCACGAGCATTTTTCCGGGATATATTAGGCTTTGAGGAAATAGACAAACCTGATACATTGCGGGATGAAGGCGGAGTGTGGTTTCGTTCCGGGAATGTACATGTACATATTGGATCAGATGACCCGTTTACGTCTGCTAAAAGAGCTCATCCTGCTTTTCATGTGAAGAATTTGGAAGGAATGAAGGAGCACTTGGCTGCGAAAAATGTTGACTTTCGGGTTGATGATCGTCTACCTGGAGCGAATCGCTTTTATGTAAATGATCCATTTGGTAATCGGATTGAGTTTCTAGAGTGGGTGTAATTATAGAACAATTTGAGCGTATGTATAGGAGGATCTGGGGCTGTACTTGAGTATTAGCCTCATTTTTTATTTCTAATATGAAAATATATTGTAAAATTGAAAATAAAAATCTTTAGAAAACAGCCCTGTAATAAGGGATCAAGAAAATGAATAAAAATTAAGGGGGGTGTAAATTGAAAAAAAGAATACTACTTATTTCCGGGATTATTGCAAGCCTACTTCTTGTTGCAGTTTTTCTGGTAACGAATTATTTTTATGGGGAAGCTGTACAGCGGGGGAATGAGGTTGAATTACATAGTGAAGAAGTTGAGACGGTTGCCAGCGAGCAGGATCAATCGATCATAGAAGAAGCTGAGGAATGGTTCGGGGTGCAGGGTAAACAAGTCGTTGAGCAGACTTCATATGATGATTTAACATTAAAAGCAATTTATTTGGATAATGAAGTATCAACCGGTAAAGCTGTTATTCTTGCTCACGGGTTTCGCGGGGTGAAAGAGGATATGGATGAACTGGTGAAATTTTATTATGATCAAGGGTTTGATGTATTAATGCCGGACGCCCGTGGACACGGGGAAAGTGAAGGTGACTATATCGGATTTGGCTGGCATGGTCGACTCGATTATCAACAATGGGCCGAAATGTTGGTCGATAACCATGGGGCTGAAGACATATTTCTCCATGGGAATTCAATGGGCGCTGCTCTTGTTTTAATGGCGAGTGGGGAAGACCTTACTGATGAGGTGAAAGGAATTGTAGCAGATAGCGGGTACACGACGGCTAAGGAAGAATTAACGCATCAGCTGAACCATTTATATAATCTTCCAGCTTTTCCGTTGCTTGATGTAACAAGTGTGATGACAAAGGTGAGAGCAGGTTACACCTTTGAAGAAGCCTCTGCGATCGATCAGGTGAAAGATAACACGCGTCCATTATTCATTATTCACGGCGCGGAAGATGAACTTGTCCCAACGGAAATGGCCGATAAACTATACGCGGCAGCTGGTGGTGAAAAGGAACTATGGATTGTTCCTGATGCCGGACACACGGATGCCCATACGGTTGCGACTGCAGAATTTCAGGAGCGGTTGCAGGATTTTATAGATGGTGTGTTGGGGGAATAGGTTGTTTGAAAACTGTTACTTTATAGGGTAGCAGTTTTTGTCTACCGTTTTGGACGTGCTGTCTCCCATTTCGGATGTTGGTTCTCCCGATTTGAATGCGCTGTCTCCCGGTTTAGACGCTAGCTCTCCCGATTCGAACATGCTGTCTCCCGGCTTGGATGCTAGCTCTCCCGATTTGAACGTGTTGTCTCCCGGTTTAGACGCTTCCACTTTCGATTCAAGTGTGCTTTCTCCATTTGCATCCTAAATTTGATGGACTCATATTAGATGTGTTTAATACAACACATATAATATAAACTGGATGAAGATTAATGATCATTCCGTTTACAGGAAATTCCTATTAATTAACATAACCATTTTTGCCCCCTTTCTATAATTATAATCGATTATAGGTGTAGAAAAGGGGCATAAAATGGGTTAAATATTTTAAAACATAGCAGCACCAAAACATCCCCTTCTTTCTGTTATCATGAATTAGGGGTGTTTTTTAGCTAAAAAATACTGAAATCATAGCAGGAAGATAGCCACTTATGGCGAATCTTAATAATAGGGGTTTTTACAACATGGAGGACAAAATGGCAAACATAAGCGTAAAACATACATTAATAGATGAAATATCAATCATAGGATTATTAGAAGGCTATAATTTAGGGCCTATAAGCCACTGCAGGTTTTTAACAAGAGGTTTAAATGACACCTATCTGATCATCACACCAAGAAAGCAATATATTTTCAGAGTTTACCGCCATGGATGGAGAAGTGAAGAGACTATTGCGTTTGAATTGGATGCACTGCACCATTTACATGAAAAAAAGTATCCAGCTTCTTATCCGATCGCAAAACGTGATGGTACTTATGTATGTGAAATAGATGCGCCTGAAGGACTGCGTTATGGCGTGTTGTTTACGTATTCAAAGGGCGTGAGACCTTCGATTAATGCAGAGAACGCAAAATTAATTGGAGAAGTACTGGGGGACTTGCATCATGTTACCGATGATTTTCATTCTGAGCGCAGTCGCGGATTTGAATTAAACCTGAATCATTTATTGGATGAACCAACTTCCCTTATTTTGCCGGTTATTCGCAAGTTCTTAGGCAAAGAAGTAGAAGGGGATATTCAGGAGATTGTAGAAAACCTCAAGACAGGACTGAATAATAAAAAATTGGAAACAGGCTTCTGTCATGGTGATTTTCATAGCCGTAATATGCATATGAATAAAGGTAGAGTCGAGGTCTTTGATTTTGATTGCGGGGCAATAGGATTCAGGGCATATGATGTTGCGGTATCTTGGTGGAACTTGCTTACGAATTATGGCGAGCGGGAAGAAGAATGCTGGGATGGGCTTCTAAATGGCTATTCGTCCCAACGGAGATTGGCAAAAGACGATGTTGATAGTTTACCACTATTTATCACTGCACGAAGATTTTGGCTACTCGGCACAATGCTGCAAAATGATGATGTATGGGGAACGAATTGGTTAAATAAGCAGTCCTTGGAGTTATTCGTATTGCAGGTCAAGACGGATATGATACGTGAAATAAAGAGGTGAGTACATTGCCAAATTGGGTTTGGGTTATATATTATTTGTTTCTGTTGTTAACCTTAATCAGTGCGATTTATAGTTGTTTTCGAGGCAAATTAATATATTGGGCTTATGCATGCATTATCGTTTCACTGCTGGTCCCCATCGTTGGATTATTATTCCGTGCGCAGCACACAACAGACATGAATGGATTGGGATACCTTTTTTCTCAACTGGGAAATGGAGATTTATGGGCAGTATTGATTACGCTTTGTTTAGTGTATGTTGGGCTCTGGTGGGTTTTATTCATTCGGGACGAGATGGATATGGATGCGGTTATCAGGAGGATGCGGACATTAAGTGAAACGGTGAAAAAACGTTTTTATGAGTTAAATAACAAAAGGGAAAGGTGAGGTATGACAAAAATCAGGGTTCAACCCCTAATTATAATAGGGCTGTTTCTAAGTGCGCTGAATATGGCTATTTATGCTTTTAATAATTTCGGTAATAATGATGCAGGTTACGGAATTTTATTTGTGATACTAACATTGTTTTTTCTGGGAATTGGTATTTATAGTATTGTAAGGAATCGAAAATTAGCTAGGAAAGAGCATTAAGTTTAATTAATGTAGAAAGAAGGAGCATCCATGATTTATGAATCAGATCTTAATGTAAGAAAAAAGTTATTCCCTATGTTTGATGGTATGAATGACACCATTATTCTTTCATGTCTTCAAGGGCATATGGGAAGTGCTTGGGTGGATGATCTTGAAAGCCCCACCGCCTGCCAAATTTCACTAGGAGATTTTGTATTCTATGCTGGTAACCCTCATGCAAAAGAAGCTGAAGCATTATTGAATAATTTGCCTGAAAACATTCTAGCAATTGTCAATACAAATGAATGGAAAAAACGCATCGAAACGATTCACGAAGGTTCAATTAAAAAAATACAGCGATATAGTTTCAAAAAGAATGTTGAAGATCTGGATCGTAATCATATTGGGAAATTTTTATCAGGTCTGCCAGAAGGACATGAACTAAAAAGAATTGATGCATCCTTGGCAAAGGAAGCCTCTTTGCATGAGATTTCAAAGGACTTCACAGGGCAGTTTGATTCTATCGATGATTATTTAAATAGAGGATTAGGCTATGCTGTTGTGTATGATGGAAAAGTTGCATGCGGCGCATCATCCTATAGTATTTATGATACAGGAATTGAGATAGAAATTGGTACACATCCTAATCATAGAAGAAAAGGCTTAGCGACTGTAGCAGCTGCTGCTTTAATTTTGGAGTGTCTTGACAGGGGATTATATCCTAGTTGGGATGCGGCGAATTTGGAGTCTGCTGAGTTAGCACAAAAGCTTGGATATGTTTTGGATGGGGCGTATGATACGTATTATATAACGTATAAAAGGTTTTAGTTGAAAAGAGGCTGAAGAAAGCTGGTATAAAGAAAATTCGACTTGGGTTTAATGAATTAAGAGAGTCTTTACGTAATTATTTACAATGAAGCCAGTATTGTATAGAATAATGGAATAGAAGAGACATCATAGATGGACAAGGAGAAAGAAAATTTGAAAACAGAAAAACAAAAAATGATAAGTGGCGAATGGTATAATCCAGCTGACTCAGAATTACAAGCCGAACAATTACATGCAAAAAAATTAACGAGATTATATAATCAAACCCTAGAAACCGAAAATACGAAACGGGGCCAAATTTTGAAAGAACTTTTCGGCTCTACTGGCGAAAACGTTTTTATTGAACCAACTTTCCGATGTGATTACGGTTATAACATTCATGTTGGGGAGAATTTTTATTCGAATTTTAATTGTGTTTTTTTAGACGTCTGTGAAATTAGGATCGGAAATAACTGCTTCATTGCGCCAGGTGTACATATTTATACCGCGATACATCCATTGAATCCGAACATACGAAAATCCGGAATAGAGTCTGGAAAACCGGTTATCATCGGAGACAATGTATGGGTTGGTGGTGGTGCAATCATCAATCCTGGAATTCATGTAGGGGATAATGTAGTGATTGGATCTGGTGCTGTCGTAACAAGGGATGTACCTAATAATACGGTTGTAGGTGGAAACCCAGCTAAGGTTATTAATGAACTGGAGTTAGAATGAAGGCCAATAGTGACTTTAAGTATTATTTAGCTCCTTCAATACATATATAGACTAATGAATAGGAATCAAAATGGTTTGAAATTATTAACAACTGATGTTTTCGCATAACCCTTGGGTAAATGGGGATTATCCTTTACTGTGAGTGTAGGTATTCTGATGTTAGGGTATATGTAGTCATGGAGTGATTTTAATGGATGAAAAAATAAATTCATTTCCGCCTGTTGTACCGAGAGATCCCAAGGTGCTTATTCTTGGATCTATTCCTGGTGGGATGTCGCTTGAAAAACAGGAATATTACGGGAACCCTCGTAACCATTTTTGGAGCGATCTCTATGAGCTTTTTGATCAGAATCCGCTTGATGAGTATGAACAAAGAATTGCATTTGTAAAGCAACATGGGATTGCTTTATGGGATTCGATAGGCAAGTGCTACAGGGAAGGGAGTTTGGATTCAAATATTTGGGAAGAGGAACCGAATGATATCGTCGGATTATTAAAGGAGCACCCAACCATTACATTAATTGCATGTAATGGAGGGAAATCCTATCAAACATTTAAAAGAAATTTTCCAGCCGATGAACTAGAGGGAGTGGATGTCGTGAAAATGCCATCAACCAGCCCGATTCCTGGAAAATATACGAAATCATTTGCAGGGAAAGTAGAGGCATGGAGTAAAATTTTACAAGTCACGACTTAGAGATGCCTTTCTTTATACTTAATAATTTCACCAATGCCAAAATGTGAAACCAGTTGTATTTTTGAGACCAATAGAATACAATGTTAAAGTGTGAGTCGTAAGGGATAACTTACGACCCACCTCAGACGGTGCCTTGCATCAGTTAGGCGGCTTCGTCTAGGGAAAGGAAAAAAAGTAATTGTCCAAGGGTCGGGTGTATCTGATCGGGATGATTACTTTTTTTCTTGGCTGGTGTTCACAACTAACAGGACAAGTGTGGCAAATAAAAACATTAACTCAAGCACTTTGTCAATTGGTATCACAAGCTCACGCCCCTTTCATTAGGGGATTTAAGCCGCCATGTAAAAAGTTCATCTCTTTTACTGCTTTCTTCCTGAGCACACCTTGCAGGACCCGTCCTCTCTATTATACAACAAAATTATTAAGAAAAGTTTAAATTATTAATAAATGGTAAAATATTCCTATATAAAAGATGATTTATCAAGGCTAAAGTAGTGCAAACAGTTGATATGTATTAGTTATGACGACCTCCCATGCTAATACCTTGGTATTAACACTACCCGTCCCACATATATGGATAAAAATCTACGTTCGTAAATTTTTCCTTCGGATTCTAAAAACATACACGGATTGAAATAGATGTGACGCTCATATTTGGTATAGAACATTTCCAAATGTACTTATCTTTGGTATTGTTTATAAAAAAGAGGTTGGTTATATGAAGAGGGATCAGTCCTTATTACAAGTCCAGTTACACATGCTTAAATCTTTTGTAGAAATTTTTCAGAATCATAGGAAGTGGGATTAGAGTTGAAATTTTTTTGGTTACGCTTTAGTGTGTTTTCCATTTTGTGGTTGCTGTTAATCTTACGAGATAGCGAAATGGTACCATTAAGCATTATTGTTTTTGCGATAGCCAGCGGAATATATTTTCTGTTATCTATTGGAAAAGTATTATTTCCGCTGTATGTAATTTTATCATCAATTATCGTTATGCATGGCTATTTTCTGTTAGATGAAATAGCGCTAACTACTTTGTTGCTGCTGTTTATTACAATGGATGCTGCCATGAAAATGAAGGGTAAATTGCTGCCAGTCTATTTAGTCATTAATCTTGTGTTTTCTTTTACGCTAACCACAATAAAGAGCGGACAAATGTTTGAACTTATAATTCTCAGTCTTTTCTTTTCCTTCTTGATACTAAAGATGAATCAAATGGTGGATGAAAGAAGCGAACAAAGGGAGATTTATGATCAGCTTTTGGGAGAATACAGGATTTTAAAACGAATGAATCTGGCAGCAGAACAGAATGCCAGGTTGGAGGAACGTACAAAAGTTGCCAGGGACATCCATGATTCTGTTGGGCATCGATTGACTGCGCTGATTATGAAGCTTGAGATGCTGGCGATTGAAAATAAGCATTCCGGTTATGATAAATTAAAGGAAATGGCGGAAGAAAGTCTGAACGAGACAAGGCAAGCGGTGAAAGCACTTAAAACAGAAGATAATGAAGGAATTGCGACAGTGATCCATCTGATCCGGAAACTAGAAGCGGAAAGTAATATTCTCGTACAATTTACTATAAAGCAGGGAATCTTGTCTGTACAATTATCGAATGAGAAAAGTGTAGTACTGTATCGTGTGATTCAGGAAGCATTAACAAACGCAATGCGACACGCACAATCAAGGGAAGTACATGTTACTATAGGGAAATCAGCAACGGAAGCTATTTCTTTTAAAATAACAAATGCCATACATGATGAAAAGCCGTTTGTGTATGGGTTCGGTCTTACAAATATGAAAAAGCGGGTAGGGGAAGTTAATGGAAATCTTGATGTATATCAAACAGATAAACAGTTTGTAGTCACGGGGACAATTCCAAATGCTTAAGGGGTGAATTTTTTATGTGGCGGGTACTGCTGGTTGAGGATCAGGCAATTGTCAGACAAGGTCTAAAGGTAATTCTGGAACAGGATGAGAAAATTAATGTCTCTCATGAAGCAGAAAACGGGGAAGAAGCAATAGCCATTCTGGAAAAGCATATGGTCGATTTTATTATGATGGATGTGAGAATGCCGGTTATGAACGGGATTGAAGCAACAAGGAAGATTAAACAACAATGGCCGAATATTAAAATTTTGATATTGACGACATTTAATGATGAAGAATACGCAGTAGAAGCGCTGAAGGAAGGGGCAAATGGATTTTTGCTGAAAACGTCGGAATCCAAACAATTGATTGAAGCGGTGTACAGTTGTATGAAGGGTGGTATGACCATCCATGATGAGGTAGCTGCAAAGGTGATGCCACGTCTGCTGCACCGTGCTAAAAGTGAATCAGCGAAGGATGTGCCTTTTTTACCGCGTGAATTTGCCATTACAAAACTGATCGGTGAAGGGCGGACGAATAAGGAAATAGCGAAGGAACTTCACTTATCTGTTGGTACAGTAAAAAATCACTTAACACAAATCCTGCAGAAGACGGGCTTACGTGATCGGACACAATTGGCAATTTATGCAGTGAAACATGATATAGCTGATGGTTAAGAGGATTCAACGTGTTGTACCTGAAAATAAAATCATTGAACAACGCGATACGACAATTAAAATGATAAAGAAAACGTGAAGGCTATCTCTGAAAACTTAGAGATAGCCTTTGTTTTATATTTAAAAAATGACTTCAGTCACATGAAAAAGGAATGATTCAGTGACTTCGGGCAATATGATCAATATAACTGATGATGTAAACTAATAATTACAGGAGGTGAGCGCAATGATTGAATTGGTGGATCTTACAAATAGATTCAAACAAAAGGAAGCAGTCAAAAATCTGAATATGTTTATTGAAAAAGGAGAAATTGTTGGTTTGCTTGGACCAAATGGTGCTGGGAAATCAACAGCTATTTCGATGATGTCATCCTTGGTTGAACCAACTAATGGGGACGTCCGATTTAACAACAAAAGCATTTTGAAAAATCCTGCGCCATTACGAAAAGTTGTTGGAATGGTGCCACAGGAAATTGCGTTATATACCGATTTAACAGCGGAAGAAAATCTGCAGTTTTTCGGAAGGATATATCGGTTAAAAGGAGCTGCTTTGAAACGGAAAATAGATGAGGTTTTGGAACTGATTGGGTTAACCGAGCGGCGAAAGGAAGTAGTTAGTAAATTTTCCGGCGGGATGAAACGTCGTTTGAATATTGGTGTCGCCATGCTGCATGATCCGCAATTAATGATTATGGATGAACCGGCGGTCGGGATCGATCCGCAATCACGAAATTATATTCTGGAAACTGTAAAACGTTTGAATATGGAAAGACGAATGACAGTTCTTTACACGAGTCACTACATGGAAGAGGTGGAATATCTGTGTGATCGGATTTATATCCTGGATCATGGAAATTTGATCGCAGCCGGAACAAAAGAGGAAATTAAACAAATTCTTTCCGCGGAAAAAGCAATTTCCATCAAAACAAATCGGTTGAATGACAGCTTTATAAATAAGTTAGAAGAAAGTCCAACAGTTAATAGGGTGCTCAGAGAAGAAAATGAAGGAGCAGTAACCATCATGGTGCCTAAAGAAATAAATATGTTCCCGAGATTAATTAAGTTGGCAGAAGAAGCCGAACTTGAGCTTCGTTCAATTGATGTGAAAACACCTACGCTTGAAGATGTTTTTCTCCATCTCACTGGGCGAGCACTTAGGGATTAGGGGTGAAATCTAAATGATCTGGCAAATCGTAAAAAAACAAGTGCTGCTATTGCTTAGGAATCCTGTACAATTGTTATTGCTGGTTGGGCTTCCCATCATACTGATAGCCATACTTGGGACTGCGCTCGGTGGCATGATGAGTGGTGAAAGTCCGGAAATTAATGTGAAACTTGCAGTGATTGAGCATGAGGACGAAGAAGAGCAAGTTGATCGTTTCGTGGAATCAATAGAAGATGAATTACCCCCTGAATCAGTTGAAGAGATTGGAGCAAATATCGACGGATTGATGCCTATACGCATATTAAAAGAGGATGTTCTTAGAAGTGAGGCTTTGGAGGAGATGGTTGATTTTCATGAGGCTGATCCTTCAGAACTGGCTGAATTAGTAGATGATAACACCTATACTGCTATTATCGAAATTCCGGAAAATTTCACATATGACATGCTGGCATATATGGTGCTTGATGAACCGACGCAGCCTGAATTACAGGTTTCACAAAATGAAGAACATCAAATTGGAACTTCTATCGTAAATGATATTTTGCAGCAATACCAGGAACAACTCACATTAGGAACGTTTTTAAGCAAAAATGGAATTGACGAACGTGCAATTGCACTGGATGAAGACATGTTTGTAGGTGAAATAACGCCAATTAATCAAGGTAATCCTGTAACGTCAAAAGGGTACTATGCTGTCGGGATGGCGGCGATGAATGTGCTGTTCATTGCTTCTACCATTGGCTCGATCGCATTCCTTGAAAAGAAACTTCATGTGTTTGATCGTATCATCCTGGGAAATGTCTCGCGTTGGGTTTATTTTGTCGGTGTTTTACTGTCAGCTATGGTTATTGGGTTTCTCCATCTATTAATTGTTTACGGTTTTGCTTGGCTAGTTTTTGGAGTAACGTGGCCTGATCTTCTGGCGTTTTTCACTGTCACATTGGCTTTTGCCACTGCAGTTGGTGGTATAGCCGTGTTGCTGACAGCGATAAGCTACCGGTTTAATTCGGAATTGATAACAAATTTTTTCTCTGGAATCATTGTAACAATTATGGCCTTTTTAGGTGGGAGCTTCTTCCCAATCGGGGATTCATCTGTGTTTTTGCGGACCATTGGAAATCTCACCCCAAATGGAGCAGGAATGTCAGCATACTTAACGATTTTACGAGGTGATGGTATGTCGGAAATTTGGAACCATATCTTATTTCTGGTTATTTTTGCAATGGTGGCCATTATTCTCGCAGCGTTAAGTTTTCCGAAAAGGGGGTCGTCAGCATGATTGGAATTTTACTTTCAAAATTAAAACTGTTTATCCGCAACCCTTTTGTTTTTTCTATTTTTACAGTAATGTCCATTGGATTTGCCCTTATTATCGGTGGATCTGGAGGGGTGACAACCATCAGCGTTCCTGTGTTTGCAGAGGACGAGGGGGTAAGCGCTTCTTCCATCGGAGAGGCTTTGGATGAAACAGATGCTTTTACGTTTAATTGGATGACTGAAGACGAATTGGTGGAAGAGGTTTCGAATGGAAGGGCAGAGCTTGGCGTGATTCTTCAAAAGAATAATTTTCAAATAATTGTAGGTGTCGACTCACCGAATACCGATATGGTTGAACAAACGATTCGGGGAGCGTATGAGAAGGAACAGCAACAGGAACAAATTCTGGAAGCAGCGGATGCCCTATCCTCGAATGAAGCGGATAGCGAAAATGCATTGGAAGAATTAGAATCATCCATGGAATCTCCGGTTTTTTCTATTCAGTCAAGCAATTTTAGCAGTGCTGAGACGCCAACGAATAAAAATACATTCCATCGATTGTTTGGCTTTACACTATTCTTCGTGATCTACACGATTGGTTATAATGTATTGCCGATTTTAACAGATAAACAAGATGGGATCTGGGATCGGATGATCTTATCATCTTTAAGAAAATGGGAAATGTATGCAGCTAATTTAGTTTACAGTTTTTTTGAAGGCTATTTGCAGGTACTAATTATTTTTCTCATTTTCCGTTATTGGGTCGGCGTTGAGTTTAACGACAGATTTGCAGAAACCCTGCTTCTTCTGATTCCATATGTGTTTGCGATTGTTGCCCTGTCCATTTTGATAACGGCTATTGTTAAAAATGTACAGCAACTCAATGCAGTATTACCCATTATTGCGGTAAGTATGGCGATGATTAGTGGTGCTTTTTGGCCGATTGAAATTGTGGAATCAGAATTTCTACTTGCTTTGTCCAAATTGAATCCGCTGACCTATGGCATGGAAGTCCTTAATGGTATTGCAGTATACGGCTATTCGCTGGAAGAACTTCTTTATCCAATTAGTATACTGCTATTAATGGGTGTTGTCTTTATGGGCATTGGGATTCATTTAATGGAAAGAAGACATATCTGAAAAAAGAAAAACTCTCCGTTTCGGGGAGTTTTTGCTCTGCTTGTATCTGTCAGAAAACATAGTTCTTCATTGAAAAAAACACAAAAGCAGTGATCTAATTTACAAAGAATCTTTAATCAGCACATAAACTTCAATGTAAAGAAATACCATCACAAACACGGTTCCATCATCTATATTTTCTAGTATAATAGAATAAGAGTTTTTTTGGAGAGGGGGGGCCAATGTGAAGAAGAAACGATGGATAAAAATTGGAATAGGACTTCTTAGTTTTTTATTAGTTATAGATATTATTGCAAGCTTTTATTTTTATAATTTAGCAATTGAACGTAATGTAAAGGATTTCCTCGTAGGAAATTCAGATTTAGATGTTTCTGCAGAAGCGATGGATGTTTTCACAGAGGGTGGTTGGCGTGAATGGAATCAAAATCAGGATTTCGAACAAATCGAGATGACATCTTTTGATGGCTTAAACCTCCAAGGGTATTTTTTAGAAGCCGAAGAGCCCACAGATAAAACGGTTGTATTAGCACATGGGTATCTCGGAGGCGCAAGTGATATGGGCTTGTATGGTCAGTACTATTATGAAGAACTGGGCTATAATGTGTTTACAGCAGATTTGCGTGGCCATGGAGATAGTGAAGGGGATTATATCGGCTTTGGCTGGCATGATCGTCTGGACTATGCGGATTGGATAGATTTGATAATAGAAAAACAGGGTCCAGATACGGAGATAGTATTACACGGGGTATCAATGGGAGCTGCAACGGTGTTAATGGCAAGCGGGGAAGATTTACCTGATAATGTAAAAGCAATTGTTGCAGATAGCCCTTATTCGAGCGTGTATGATTTATTTGAATATCAACTGGATCGCATGTTTCATCTACCGGCCTTCCCTGTGTTACCAAGTACAAGCCTTGTAACAAATATGCGTGCAGGATATACCCTGACAGAAGCTTCAGCACTCGATCAGGTGCAGAAGACAGATATCCCAATCTTATATATTCACGGTAATGCGGACACATTTGTGCCAACTGCGATGACGCAGGAATTGTATGAAAACACGAATAGTGAAGCAGATCTAATCACATTTAACGGAGCCGGTCACGGAGAGGCTTTTGTCACACAAAAAGATAGATATGTGGAGAAAATGGAAGAATTTTTGGCCAAATATATGGAATAATAATGAGGGTTTTCTGCCAAGGGCAGGAAGCCCTCCCTTGAAGAAAGATGTTTAGGATATGTTAAGATTAAAGATAAACAAGGATAATAATTGCTAAACTTATCCTAACATGATATTTTTTATGGGAATAGGTTTTGTTTATTGGCCTTGTATATTTTAAGATAAAGGCACTACTTATCAAGCAGTAGATAGTAAAAATGAATGGATTAAATTAATTTAAATGCGGAGGTAATGAAATGAAGATTATAGTAGCTGGCGGAGATGGCTTTTGCGGCTGGCCGACTGCCCTTTATTTATCGAAACAGGGTCATGATGTAGCCATTATTGATAATATGATTAGAAGGAAATATGATAATGAACTGCATTCTAATTCGTTAACACCAATTGCTACCCTCGATGAACGTGTGTCTAAATGGAAAGAACTAACCGGCAGGGAAATTCGCACGTATGATGGTGATTTAAATCATTATGATTTCCTAAGTGAGGTATTGAAAAAAGAGCAGCCGGATGCTTTCGCTCACTTTGCTGAACAGCGTTCTGCACCATATTCAATGATTGATAGGGAACATGCTGTATACACCCAGGCTAACAACGTTATTGGTAATTTAAATGTTCTTTATGGTATTAAAGAGTTCGTTCCGGATTGTCATCTCATTAAATTAGGTACAATGGGTGAATATGGAACACCGAATATTCCTATTGAAGAAGGGTATATTGAAATAGAGCATAAAGGAAGAAAAGACATGCTTCCATATCCGAAGCAGCCAGGTTCTTTTTACCATCTTTCCAAGGTGCATGATAGTCATAATATTATGTTTGCATGTAAAATATGGGGTATTCGCGCTACAGATTTAAACCAAGGCGTTGTTTATGGCTTGGATACAGAAGAAACCCAAATGGATCCAGTACTTTCCAATCGATTGGATTACGATGGTGTATTTGGTACAGCGCTAAATCGCTTTATTATTCAATCAGCTACCGGACATGATCTTACCGTTTATGGTAAGGGCGGACAAACCCGCGGCTTCCTGAACATTGAGGATACAGTCCGTTGTATTGAGATTGCAGCAGAGAATCCGGCTGATAAAGGGGAATTCCGTGTGTTTAACCAATTCACTGAAGCCTTCTCTGTACTGGATCTTGCAGGTAAGGTACAAAAAGTAGCGAATGAAGAAGGAATCGAAACAACGATCGCTCATCTGGAAAACCCAAGGGTCGAACAGGAAGAACACTTCTACCATGCTGAAAATACAAAACTAAGAGATCTTGGGCTGGAACCAAACTTACTGACCGATGAGGTGATCCGCGATATCCTTAAAACTGTACTTCATCACAAGGATCGGGTAATAGAAGAAAATGTACTGCCAACAGTTTCATGGAAATAAAAAGTAAGGGAAGTGTCTTGATTGAAAATTGCTATAATAACGGAGACTTTCCTGCCATCTACGGATGGAGTGGTTACACGACTAACAGCAAGTATACGTTACTTAATGAAAGAAGGGCATGACGTCCGTATTATTGCGCCGGATCTGGGCGTTTATGAATTTGAAGGGGCAAAAATTGACGGTGTGCCGGCGCGCACCCTTCCTTTTTATCGTTCCAAGCAATTTGCACTTCCAAATAGCGTAGTGAAAAAGCTGCTGAAGGAATATGATCCAGATATCGTTCATGTCGTTAATCCAGCTATTTTGGGTCTTTCTGGTGTTTATTATGCAGAAAAGTTAGGATATCCAATGGTAGCTTCCTATCATACGAATGTAGCTAAATATTTGGATTACTACCATCTTTCCATTTTCAAAGGATTAATTTGGTGGTATTTTCGAAAACTCCATAATAAGGCAGCGTTAAATCTCTCAACATCCCAAACGGTACAAAAGGAGCTGACGAAGCGAGGTTTTCATAATGTGCATGTTTGGAAACGCGGTGTCGATACGGATTTATTTACACCGGATCAGTATGACACCAAAATGCGTGATCGATTGACTGACGGGTATCCGGAGAAAAAGTTGCTGCTTTTTGTTGGTCGACTTGCTCCGGAAAAAGAAATTGAAAAGATTAAATCTGTATTAGAGGAATCGGATGAGTTTGTTCTTGCTATCATAGGGGACGGACCTCATCGCTTGGCACTTGAAAAGCATTTTAGTGGAACGAATACTGTCTTCACCGGTTATATGCACGGAGAGCAGCTTGCTAAGGCATACGCGTCTTCCGATGTCTTCGTTTTCCCGTCAACTACAGAAACGCTTGGTCTAGTTATTATGGAGGCAATGGCTTCCGGTCTTCCGCTGGTTGCTGCTAAAAGTGGGCCGACTTGCGAACAAATAGAGGATAATTATAATGGCTTGCTGTACGATCCTGAAAATCCGGAAGACTTTACAGCCACTGTAAGACGGTTTGAAGATGAAACTTTACGAAAGCGTTTGGCTCAATCAGCACATAAAGACGTTTTGGATATGGGCTGGGAAGGACAATCTGAACAATTGCTTCATTTTTATGAAGAAGTAACGGGTTTAGAAGGAAATAATGAAAAGGCAAAATTAACATAATTACTTGTTGCCGTGTGGATAATTTTGGTCAAACAGAGGGGTTTCATGAGACAGCATAAAAGGAAAAAAGGGCCATTTCAATTTTTGCAGTTTAGTGTAATAGGTGTTGCAAATGCAGCCATTGATATTGGGACATTAAATCTATTATTACTATTATTCCACACGGAAGGCAGCAGCATGCTTGTATTGTATAATACAATAGCTTATACGTTGTCTGTAGCAAACAGCTATTTTTGGAATGCCAGCATTACGTTTCGGAATTCAGCTGAGGGAAGCAAACGTCAGCGAATTACATTTATTATTCAAGCCATCGTTAGTCTTGGTGTAAATAACCTTGTGTTCTTAGGGGTTAATTCCTTACTTGTGGCCTTAGGCGTGCCTGGTTGGCTGCGCTATAATGTGGCGAAGGGTATAGCTATGTTTCTTTCATTCTGTTCAAGTTTTTTTATGATTAAATATTTTGTGTTTAAAAAGACAAAAAAAGAATAGGTAAAATAAAAACCAATCCTACATCTAGGATTTTGGTTTTTTATACATTATTTTGCATAAATATAAATATTTTTTCATAAATATACTTGCATAACTATACGTGAAGTCTTATAATAATTATTAATTTAGAAATGACATGAAAGGAAGATAGCATTGAAAAACGTAGCAATTATCGGTGGAACGGGATATGGCGCACTAGAGTTAATCAGGCTCTTACATAACCATGAATATATGCATCTTAAGAAAATTATTTCTGGGTCCCATCACGGAGAGCAGCTTGCATCCATTTATCCGCATTTGGTTGATTTTGTGGATGATCCATTGGAAAAATTGGAGATTGAGCGTTTAAAAACAGAAGTGGATATTGTGTTTTTTGCTACGCCGGCTGGTGTATCGAAAGAACTTATTCCTAAACTGGAAGACTCACCGGTACAATGCATTGATCTATCAGGAGATTTGCGAATCAGCTCCAGGGAAGAGTACTTGTCTTGGTATGGAGGAGAAGCGGCACCCCAAGAAACATTGAACAATGCGGTCTATGGACTATCAGAAATTTACAGTGAACAGGTAAAAGAAGCGAGTGTCGTGTCCAATCCCGGCTGCTACCCAACGTCCGCCTTACTTGGACTCATTCCTGCACTCAAGGAGAAAATTATTTCAGCACATCCCATTATTATTGACGGGAAAACCGGTGTCTCAGGTGCTGGGAAAACACCAACAGCTATGACGCATTTTTCAGAGACGAATGACAATGTTCAGCCCTATAAAATTGGAGCACATAAACATATTCCTGAAATAGACGAATATTTATCGTCGGCTGCAGGCGAGTCTATTTCTACTACATTCAGCGCGCATCTTATCCCAATGACACGTGGCTTAATTTGTACGATGTATGGCACGTTGCAAGGGGACACGTCAACAGAAGAAGTGATTAATATCTATAAAACTTTTTATCAATCCAATCCTTTTGTCCGAATTAGAGACAAAGGTGAATTTCCAACTACGAAGGATGTTTATGGAAGTAATTTTTGTGATATTGGGCTTCATGTTGACGGGCGAACAAATCAGCTTATTATTGTCTCGGCGATTGATAATCTAGTAAAAGGGGCATCCGGCCAAGCAATTCAGAACGCCAATTTAATGAATGGCTGGGATGAGCAGCACAGTTTAAAGACTTTACCAATATACCCATGAGGAGGATGAAAATAGATGGTTGCTGTAACAGAAAAAGGTATTCACATCGTAAATAACGGACATGTAACGAGTCCACAAGGTTTTTCAGCAGGAGGTATGCATGCAGGTTTCCGAAAAACAAAACTGGATTTCGGCTGGATTCATTCAGATACTCCTGCAACTGCAGCAGGCGTCTATACGTTAAATGCATTCCAGGCAGCCCCGTTGAAAGTGACGAAGGAAAGTATTGAAAAAGAGAATTTAATTCAAACGGTCGTTGTAAATTCCGGTGTGGCGAATTCATGTACCGGCAAACAAGGGATTCAAGATGCACTGGAAACACAGGCATTAGCGGCAGAAAAAATGGGTGTAGCTGTTGATCATGTTGCCGTATCATCTACTGGTCTGATCGGTGTTCCTTTACCAATGGAAAAAATTCATACCGGTATAGAGGCAATGGATGACAGCAATCACGCTTCCCCTGATAATTTCGAAAATGCCATTTTAACAACGGACACGGTGACAAAGCATATAGCGGTAGAAGTCGAGATCGATGGCAAGACGATAACGATCGGCGGGGCTGCGAAGGGATCCGGGATGATTGACCCCAACATGGCCACCATGCTTTCTTTCATTACGACAGATGCTGCTGTTGATCATGACAGTCTGCAGAAAGCGTTAAGCGATACAACAAATAAGTCATTTAACATGATTACAATAGATGGTGATTCCAGCACAAACGATACGGTTCTAGTTCTAGCGAATGGACAGCAGAATAATAAAGTTTTAAATGAGTCACACCCACAGTGGGCTTCCTTCCTGCAAGCATTCCAGTATGTCTGCGAAGGGTTAGCGAAACAGATTGCCAGAGACGGGGAAGGGGCAACCAAGCTGATTGAAGTGAACGTAGGCAGCGCACCTTCAGATAACGTGGCAAGCCAAGTGGCCAAAGCAGTTATTTCTTCTAATCTAGTAAAGGCTGCTGTTTATGGAACGGATCCGAACTGGGGACGCATTGTAACTGCTGTAGGGTATAGTGAACAGCCGATAGACCCAGATAAAGTATCTGTTTCACTTGGAGATATTGCAGTCGTGAAAGAAGGCCTTCCAGTATATTTTGATGAGACGTACGCAAAGCAGTATCTGGAAAATGAAACAGTAGAATTGAATGTAGACTTAGGAAATGGCTCTCACGTATCAACTGCATGGGGCTGTGATTTAACCTATGATTATGTCAAAATCAATGCATCTTATCGAACGTGAGGTGATCGTAATGAACGCGATGGTTTTAAAAATAGGAGGCAGTATTTTAGAAAAGCTTCCGGATTCCTTTTATAAAATGATTGTGGAATTAAAAAGTTCCGGTATTTGTGAACCGGTCATCGTTCATGGTGGCGGCCCGGAAATTAATCGACTTCTACATCAATTGGAAGTGGAAAGTCCATTCGTTGATGGTCTTCGCGTAACAACGAAAGAAGTGTTAGACGTGGCGGAGATGGTGATGAGCGGATCGATTAACAAAAGAATTGTCACCAACCTGCAAAAAGCTGGTGGAACAGCACTTGGTACAAGTGGAGTGGATTACTCTCTTTTAAAGGCAAGCCCTCTAGATCCTACAGGGGCGCTGGGTTATGTCGGGGAGGTTGCCAATGTGAATGATGAATGGTTAAAAGTTATCATGAGTCATGGAGGAATTCCAGTTATTTCACCGATCGGTATCGATGAATCAGGCGGGCGGTACAACATTAATGGAGATATGGCAGCAGCAGCTGTAGCAGAAAGTTTGAAAGGAAAGCTGGCACTAATCAGTGACATTCCAGGCGTTATGGAAACCGTTGATGGCAAGCAAATTGTCCATTCCAAACTTACCAAACAGCAAATTGAAGCGAAAATCACGTCAGGTGTTATTCATGGCGGAATGATACCGAAAATCCGTTCTGCATTAAACAGTTTATCAGCTGGTGCAAGTGAGTCTGTCATATTAAATGGGCTAACCCCGGATGATTTGAAAGATTACATCAAAGGAAAAGAAGCAGGCACGAAAGTATTTATCGATAAGGAGGCCCACCATGTCTAACATAGTAAAAAGCCAATCCACCTCAGCAGTAATGAATACGTACGGACGGTTTCCTATAACACTTGTGAAAGGAAAGGCGAGCAACGTATGGGATGATAATGGCCAGAAGTTCCTGGACTACACATCCGGTATCGCCACCTGTAATTTAGGTCATGTGCCAGATAATGTTCACCATAAAGTCAAGGGACAGCTCGATACATTGTGGCATTGTTCCAATCTTTATGATATTCCTCCCCAACAGGAATTAGCAACAGCGTTAACGGACAATAGCTGTTTTGATCAAGTGTTTTTCTGTAATAGTGGGGCCGAAGCAAATGAAGCGGCCATAAAAATAGCGAAAAAATATGCGAGTGATTCCGGGAATGTTGAAAGGACGGAGATTGTAACGTTTACCAATTCCTTTCATGGTCGTACAGGAACAACCATGGCCGCAACCGGTCAGAAGAAAATTCATCAGGGCTTCACCCCCTTAACGCCAGGCTTTCGTTATTTGCCATTGAATGACTTTGATGCTTTGACGCAAATAAACGATGGAAAGACCACAGCTGTGCTTCTAGAACTTGTTCAGGGCGAAGGGGGCGTACATCCTGCCGGTCTTGCTTGGGTAAGTGAGCTTGCAGCATTATGTAAAAAGGAAGATATTTTACTTATTCTAGATGAAATTCAAACTGGAATCGGAAGAACAGGAACATTATTTGCTTATGAACAATTCGGAATAGAACCCGATGTTATCACTTCAGCAAAAGCGCTTGCATCTGGCCTTCCAGTCGGTGCAATGCTGGCAAAAGAGGAGGTCGCGAAATCTTTCCAACCTGGATCTCACGGGAGTACATTTGGTGGTAATCCACTTGTGATGAGTGCCGGTCTAGCAACAATGGAAGCGATCTTGAATGAGGATATACTTCATGAGGTTAGAGAAAAAGCGGAGTGGCTGAGAGGCAAACTGGAAGAATTGAAACAGGAATTTTCCAGTATTGAAGAAATAAGAGGACTCGGTCTCTTGATAGGAATTCAAATGACAGATGAAGTGAAATCATGGATTAGCGCTTTTAGGGAAAAGGAAATCCTTGTTCTTGCAGCAGGATCAAATGTGCTTCGAATTTTACCTCCATTAACAACGCCGAAAGCAGAGTTGGAACATTTTATTCAATCGTTTAAACAGCTTTTAATGGAGAAAGAAGGGAGGGTTTCATCATGACAAAAGGCTATCTTATACTAGAAACCGGCGAGGAATTTGCAGGAGATTGGATCGGTGCGGAAAACGAAATAACAGGAGAAGTCGTTTTTAATACGAGTATGACCGGCTACCAGGAAATGATGACTGACCCATCTTATGCTGGACAAATTTTAATGTTTTGCTATCCCTTAATTGGGAATTATGGGATCAATAATGAGGATAACGAAAGTAAACGTCCCGCTGTATCCGCAGTGATTGCGAGCGATGTATGGGGTGAGCCTAGCCATTATCAATCTGCTTCTTCATTTTCTGATAGATTAGAAGAAGCGAATATCCCTGGCTTGAAAAATGTGGATACACGGGCTTTAGTAGCTGTCATTCGAAAGCATCAGACCGTTCGGGGAAAAATCGTTACAGCAAAAAACAATGAAGATCGGCGAAATGAATGGCAAGATAAGCATAGCCTGGATTTAGTCAAACAGGTTTCGGTACAAGAGCAGGAAACGTACGGGAATGGTTCATATCATGTGGTGCTCGTTGACTTTGGTTACAAAAAATCAATCCTGGATGCATTGTTACTAGAAGATTGTAAGGTGACCATTGTTCCGTTTGATACGTCGTTTGATGCGATTGAGGATTTGCGTCCTGATGGGATTCTATTAAGTAACGGACCTGGAGACCCAATAGAGATGGCGGAATATTTTCCAATGATCAAAGCGCTAACTGAAAATTTTCCAACACTTGGCATTTGCCTCGGACATCAGCTTATTGCATTAGCTTACGGCGGAAAAACAAAGAAAATGCCTTTTGGTCATCGGGGAGGCAACCATCCTGTGAAAGAACTGCTTACAGGGAAAGTACGAATGACATCACAGAATCATGGCTATGTGGTGGAAGGAGATAGCGTAGATAAGGAAGCCTTTCATGTCTTATTCCAAAATGTGAATGATAAATCCCTTGAAGGTATTAAGCATGTGAGCTTGCCGGTTCAATCGGTTCAATTTCACCCGGAAGCACACCCCGGACCAAGCGACACCGAATATATTTTTAAAAATTTTATACAACAGGTAGTGACCTCAGGAGGGAGCAAGTATGTGGAAGCATAACCCATTAAAGAAAGTTCTCGTTATTGGATCCGGCCCTATTGTTATCGGTCAGGCCGCTGAGTTTGATTATGCAGGCACACAGGCTTGTCTGGCTTTAAAAGAAGAAGACATCGAAGTCGTCTTAGTAAATAACAATCCAGCAACGATCATGACAGATAAACAAATAGCTGATCACGTCTATATGGAGCCTCTCGAAGTAAATACCCTTGAAAAAATCATTGCAGAAGAAAAACCTAATGGGCTGATCGGAACACTGGGGGGACAAACGGGACTAAATCTAACGGTGGAGCTATATGAAAAAGGTATTTTGGAGAAATATGATGTGGAATTATTAGGTACGTCCGTCCCTTCGATTCAAAAAGGAGAGGACCGTGAAAAATTTCGCCAATTGATGCTGGATATTGGCGAACCGATTTCAGAATCGAAAATTATTTCATCTATGGAAGAGGGATTGAGCTTCATCCGGGAAATCGGTTATCCGGTAATTTTACGTCCAGCTTATACACTTGGTGGTGAAGGTGGGGGATTTGCATATAATGAAGAGGAATTTATTGATCTTTTAAATCATGGACTAACACTTAGCCCGATTAATCAAGTACTTGTAGAAAAAAGTATTAAAGGATGGAAAGAAATAGAATATGAAGTCATGCGGGATGAAAACGATACGTGCGTGATTGTATGTAATATGGAAAATATGGATCCTGTTGGTGTTCATACAGGGGATTCCATTGTCACCGCACCATCCCAGACCCTGTCCGATGTTCAATATCAAATGCTGCGAACGTCATCACTTAATGTGATTAGGGCTTTAGACGTTGTCGGTGGTTGTAATATTCAATTTGCATTACATCCGGAGTCGAATGAATATTGTATTATCGAAGTGAACCCAAGGGTAAGTAGATCATCAGCATTAGCATCCAAAGCAACAGGTTATCCTATTGCTCGTATCGCCGCAAAATGTGCTATCGGTTACGCACTGGATGAAATTCTTAACCCGATCACAGGCAACACCTACGCATCCTTTGAACCAGCCTTGGACTATGTTGTCGTTAAGCTCCCTCGTTTTCCATTTGATAAATTTACCGAAGGAGACCGGACGCTTGGAACGCAAATGAAGGCTACCGGAGAGGTGATGGCCATTGATCGGACATTTGAAGGAGCTCTCAATAAGGCGATACGCTCGCTGGAAATGGGTATGCATAGTTTACACTTCCCGGGGATGAGTGAAAAATCAACAGAATCACTAGAAGCACTTCTATCCACACCTAATGATTTACGGCTTTTTGCCATTGGGGAAGCTTTTATGCGTCAAATGACCATCGGCCAATTGATGGAACTTACAGAAATTGATTACTGGTTCTTAAGGAAAATAGAAGGTATCATCCAATGTGAACAATCGCTCGCGAACGATAGCTTGCAACATCTTTCTTTGGAAAAGGTGAAAGCAGCGAAGCATTTTAACATTAGTGATGAACGGATCGCTGAATTAGTAGGCACAACGGCAAAACAATTGCGGAAAACGTACAAAGAAGCTTCATTAAAACCAGGATATAAATTAGTAGATACATGTGCTGGCGAATTTGATGCCATCACCCCATATTATTATTCTACATGGACTGGGGACGATGAAGTCATAACAAATGATGCAGCTAAGAAAATTCTTGTCCTGGGATCAGGCCCCATTCGTATCGGTCAAGGTGTTGAATTTGACTATTGCAGTGTTCATGCAACGTTAGCTGTCAAGAAAATGGGCTACGAGGCTGTTGTGATTAACAATAATCCGGAAACCGTCAGCACAGACTATTCAGTTGCTGATCGTCTTTATTTTGAACCGTTGGCACTAGAAGATGTTCTGGCCGTGATTGAAAAAGAAAACATTGCTGGTGTGCTGATTCAATTTGGCGGACAGACCGCTATCAATTTAGCAAATGACCTGCAGGATGAGGGTATAAATGTTTTAGGAACTGCACCGGCACATATCGATCAGATGGAAGACAGGGAACAGTTTTACGATGTTTTGAATCAATTAAACATCCCGCACATCGCCGGCCATATTGTCCATGGTCTAGATGAATTGTCTGCATCTGCTTATGAATTAGGTTTTCCGGTACTGATTCGCCCATCCTATGTTATTGGCGGACAATCGATGTTTATTTGCTACAATGAAGATGAATTGAGAAACTATGTGACCCGCATTCAAAAAGATACTAACGACCACTGCTGGCCGTTATTAATCGATCAGTATATTCCGGGATTAGAATGCGAAATCGATGTGATTAGTGACGGAAAAGATATCGTTATTCCAGGAATCTTTGAGCATCTAGAAAAAGCTGGCGTACACTCTGGGGATAGTATCACAAGTTTTCCCCCTGTATCTTTATCTGAACAGATGAAAGAGACTATGGTGGATATAACCAGGAAAATAAGCCAAACAGTACCTATTATTGGGATGATGAATATTCAATTTGTCATTCATGAAAATATTATTTACGTATTGGAAGTGAACCCTCGTTCTTCAAGAACGGTACCAATCATGAGTAAAGTAACGGATATCCCGATGATTGAATGGGCAGTTATGACTCAACTTGGAGTACCACTGAAAGAATTGACAGAAGACCTGGATTTATTGGCAGAACCAGCGTATTACACCGTAAAAGCACCAATATTTTCTGCTAGTAAGCTAAAAGATGTGGATCATGTACTGGGGCCGGAAATGAAATCAACTGGGGAAATTATCGGTCTAGGCTGGAGTCAAAAAGAAGCATTGAAAAAAACATCTCCTTATGTGGATGATTTCACTCAGGCGGAAGAGTTACAGCTTTTTGTGTCTGTATCAGACCGTATGAAACAGGAAAGTGTTGAACTTATTGCCGAATTTGAGAAACAAGGTGCTAACATTACGGCAACCGAAGGAACGGCGAAATATCTGGAAGCAAATGGAATTCAGACAACGAGGATGTTAAAAAATAAAGATGATCTGCTGCACCATTGGCAACATAAAGCCCCTAACATCGTTCTTAATATTCCTAACCAGGGAAGAGAGAAAGAGAAGATCGGCTTTTATATTCGTGAATTATCTGTTCGCTATCAAATTCCTTACTTCACGAGTTTGGAAACATTACGGCAGGTAACAAATTCTCTAAGAGGTGAAACAATAGATGAAATACCACGATCATTACAAGCGTACGTAAAACATCTGCCAGGAAAAAGGAAAGGGGATGTGGTATGGGAAGCATGAAGCAAATAAAAACGTCCTTACAAACAGATCATCTGTTAACAGTTGCAGATTTAACCGGGGACGAAATTATGGTGTTAATCAAGGAAGCGTTGGTGATGAAAAAACAGGTCAAGGAAGGTGTCTCCCATCCTCATCTTCAAGGAAAAACGCTTGGCATGATTTTTGAAAAGTCATCAACGAGAACGCGGGTTTCTTTTGAAGTTGGCATGATCCAACTAGGGGGCCATGCGTTATTCCTGAGTGCAAACGATATCCAATTAGGGCGTGGGGAGACCGTGTCCGACACAGCCCAAGTTCTATCCAGATATGTTGATGGATTAATGATTCGAACTTTTTCTCATGAAAAGCTTGAGGAATTTGCTCACGCTTCTTCCATACCCGTTATTAATGGGCTAACAGATCCACATCATCCAACGCAAGTCCTGGCTGATCTCTTGACAATTTATGAGTATAAAGGAAAATTAAAGGGATTAAAGCTGTGCTATGTTGGTGATGGAGATAATAATATGACACATTCGCTGCTTCAAGCCGCTGCGATTACAGGTATGGATATGACAGTAGCAAGTCCCAAAGGTTACATGCCCAATGATATGATTTTTCAGCAGGCTAAAAATAAAGGGGAAGAGAACGGGGCCAAATTGGCTATTCATGACAATCCAAAAGAGGCAATTCAGGATGCAGATATTGTTGTCACAGATGTCTGGGCGAGTATGGGAGAAGAAAATGAGTTAGATGAGAGAAAATTGCGGTTTGAAGCCTTTCAAGTGAATAAAGAACTGATGCAATTTGCAAAATCTGATTATCTTTTCCTGCATTGTTTGCCTGCGCACCGAGGTGAGGAAGTCACTGCTGAAATTATTGATGGAGAGCATTCTGCTGTCTTTGATGAAGCAGAAAACAGATTACATGCACAGAAGGCATTATTAAAATTATTAATGGAAAAATAATTTTTCTATTTTTATATAGATTTTTGCATAAATATACGTTATAATTAATAAAAATGCATCAAGGAGAGATAAACGATGAGTAAAGGGAAAGTTGTTCTAGCATATTCCGGGGGATTAGATACCTCGGTTTCTATTAAATGGCTTCAAGATAAATATGATTATGATGTAATTGCACTCGGATTAGAAGTTGGGGAAGGAAAAGATTTAGAATCACTTAAAGAAAAAGCGTTGCAAGTGGGGGCGGACAAAGCCGTTATTATAGATGCTAAAGAATTACTGGCGAAAGAGTATTTATTACCTGCACTAAAATCGAATTGTCTGTATGAAGGAAAATACCCGATATCTTCTGCACTATCCAGACCGTTAATTTCAAAATTATTGGTTGAAGTAGCTGAAGAGGAAGGCGCAGTAGCTGTTGCGCATGGTTGCACCGGAAAAGGAAATGATCAGGTACGCTTTGAGGTATCGATCAAAGCACTGAATCCGGACTTGGAAGTAATTGCTCCAGTACGTGAGTGGGGAATGAACCGGGATGAAGAAATTGCTTATGCGAAGGAAAAAAATATTGATGTCCCCGTGAATGTGGATAAACCTTATTCCATCGATGCAAATATTTGGGGCAGAGCTTGTGAAGCCGGGGTTCTTGAAAATACATGGAATGAAGCACCAGAAGAAGCCTTTGAATGGACGGCATCCATTGCAGACGCTCCTGATGATCCGGAATATGTGGAGATTGAATTTAAGGGAGGCGAGCCTATTGCTTTAAATGGCGAGTCTCTAGGGATGGTTGATATTATCGAACAATTAAATGACATTGGCGGTAAACATGGTGTCGGAAGAATCGATCATATTGAAAATCGTTTAGTAGGCATTAAAGCCAGAGAAGTGTATGAAAACCCGGGTGCTTTAATTTTAATTAATGCCCACAAGGAATTGGAATTTTTAACGTTAACGAAGGAAGTTACGCAATATAAAACGCAAATTGATCAAAAAATGACCCAACTCATTTATGATGGTCTATGGTATTCCCCATTAAGAAATGCATTGGAAGCATTTATGGGTGAGACACAGAAAAGTGTTAACGGAAAAGTGAAAGTGAAGCTGTGGAAAGGTACACAAATGGTTGTTGCAAGAGATTCCGACAATAGCTTATACAATGAAGAATTAGCAACCTATTCCAAAGGGGATATGTTTGATCACAATGCAGCAGTTGGCTTTATTAAGTTATGGGGACTATCAACGCAAGTGCATTCCCAGGTAAATAAGAAAAAAGAAGCGATTAAGTCCGGGGAGTAATTGAGCAGGGAGGAATTTTACAATGTCGAAACTATGGGGCGGAAGATTTACCAAAGAAACGAATAAACTTGTTGAAGAGCAAACGGCATCCATTTCATTTGACCAAAAATTAGCGAATGAGGATATACAGGGAAGCATCGCACATGTGAACATGCTAGTTTCCACTGAAATTATAACCGCAGAGGAAGGAAATACTATTGTATCAGGATTGAAAGCTGTACAAAATAAACTAGAGCAGGGCGAGCTTATCTTTTCCGTGGAAAATGAAGATATCCATATGAACATTGAAAAATTCCTAATCGATGAAATTGGCCCTGTGGGTGGAAAATTGCATACCGGACGAAGCAGAAACGATCAAGTTGCTACAGATATGCATCTTTATTTAAAAAAGCATACAGAAGAACTGATTGAGCTTGTTAAAGCAACGCAAAAGGCAATTTTAAACCAGGCTTCTGATCATGTAGATACAATCCTTCCTGGTTATACACACTTGCAAAGAGCGCAGCCGGTATCTTTCGCTCATCATTTGTTAGCTTATTTCTGGATGCTCCAGCGGGACAGGGAACGTCTTGTGGATAGTCTGAAGCGGGTCAGCGGTTCTCCTCTGGGGGCCGGTGCGCTTGCCGGAACAACTTTCTCAATTGACAGAACGCAGGTTGCAGAAGAGTTAGGCTTTGAATATGTTTATCCTAATAGCATGGACGCAGTCAGTGATCGGGATTTTATTCTCGAGTTCATGTCCACGTCCTCGATTATGATGATGCATATTTCTAGATTGGCGGAAGAAATGGTCATTTGGAGCAGTCGGGAATTTCAATTTATCGAGCTGGATGATTCTTTTTGCACAGGTTCAAGCATTATGCCACAGAAAAAAAACCCAGATGTACCAGAGTTGCTGCGTGCAAAAACTGGACGTGTATATGGTAATTTAATAGGTTTATTAACCGTTTTAAAAGGACTCCCGCTCGCGTACAACAAAGACTTGCAAGAGGATAAAGAAGGCATGTTTGATACGGTTGACACACTTGAGAACTCCTTGTTGATGCTTGCGCCAATGATTGACACTATGACTGTAAGAACAGCCAACATGAAACAAGCCGTTTCTGAGGATTATTCCAATGCAACAGATATTGCGGATTATCTCGTCACAAAAGGAATGCCTTTCCGTGAGGCGCACGAAATCATTGGGAAAATTGTGCTGCACGCGATTGATAACGGAAAATATCTGCTAGATTTAAAGATGGAAGAGTATAAAAAATTTAGTGATCTGTTTGAAGCTGATATCTATGATGTATTGGCTCCAGAACAGGTTGTAGCAAATCGGCACAGCTACGGAGGCACCTCGCAACAGCAAGTGCGGGAACAGCTCGAGCTGGCGAAGAGCGCTTTATAGAATTTATAAGGGGTCTATCTCCCACTATGCTAAAGTGTTAGCATAGTGGGAGATAGACCCCAAATATTTGATATTTCTGCTGTATATAATGAATCTACTAATTTTCCTTCAATGTAGAGAACGTTATTTTGATGGAGAAACAACACTAAGGCTGGAAAAAATAAAAAAGGCGACCGTATTTCCAGATGAACAGAAAGTACAGGTTCCCACCACTGTTCGGGATTTTAAAAACCTCTTTTATATGGGGAATGGATGATGATCGATTTACCAAAAGCAACTTTTTCAATGAAAAACCCGCATTTTCAAAGGGGAAAATGCGGGTTTTTAATCCATTGAAATTAACTTGAATGAACCACAACTTCTTATAAATACTCCTCAAACCACCGGCAAATATGATTTAAGCGCTCGATTCGCATTTCAGGTTTCCCACTTCGGCTTAGTTCATGACTAGAATCCGGGAAGCGGACAAATTCAGCATTTTTTCGTAAATGTTTTAGTGTGACAAACAGTTGTTCACCTTGTTCTATCGGACAACGGTAGTCCTGTTCACCGTGCAGAATCAGTAATGGTGTTTCTACGTTTTCTGCATATTTTAATGGGGAGAAGTTCCATAGTTTCTCTGGATCTTCCATTAAATTTTTACCAAGTTCCCATTTTGTGAAGAAGTAACCAATGTCACTCACACCATAAAAACTCAACCAATTACTAATCGACCTCTGGGTTACCGCTGCTTTAAAACGGTTTGTATGTCCAACGATCCAGTTGGTCATAAATCCCCCGTAGCTTCCTCCGGTCACACCAAGTCGGGTCTCATCAATGAAGCTGTAGTTTCCCAGCGCGTAATCGACGGCACTCATTAAGTCGGTGTAATCTCCTCCGCCATAATCAGAGCGAACAGCATCTACGAATTGTTGTCCGTATCCGTAGCTTCCTCTTGGGTTGGTGTATAGTACAACGTAACCTTTTGCTGCCAATAATTGCATTTCGTGGAAGAATGACTGGCCATACATCATATGTGGGCCGCCATGAATCTCCAGTACGAATGGATATTTTTTGCCTTCTTCAAACCCATATGGCCGAAGGAGCCACCCTTGAATTTCCCAGCCATCTTCTGCGGTTACAGTCAACGTTTCCGGTTCGGTTATAGCAACTTCCTCTAAAAATGCCGCATTAGCGTTGGTTAACCGCTTCAACTCAGATCCATTTTTCAATTGATAAAAATTACATGGATTTGTTGGTGTACTGATCCCGAGAATGAAAGATTCTGATTCGGCATAATAGGAAAATCCAAATACATGATTCGCCTCTTTATAGAGTACTTCCAAATCGCCATTTAATGATACCTGATACAAACCAGTCGCACCAAAATCACTAGCTATAAAGAAGAGGCGATCTCCATCTTTTGACCAAACCGGTCCTGTTGTGGAGTTTCCTAGTCTCATGTCACCGATCATGACATCACCAAGCTGGATATCCCATTCTTCGCTAAGGCAAGTGCGAACTCCAGTTTCTACATCGAATATATAGAGTTCATTTTGCGTCGCCCCAGCATACGTATATTCATGACCGAAGCAGGCAATTTTGTCACCATTTGGAGAAAAACTGGCACTATGATATGCGCCTTTTGTAAGTTTTGTTATATCTTTTGTTGAACGATTGAATAGGAATAAATCATTCGTATTTTCATAATCTGCATCTTCATTTAAATTGGCTGCTAGTAGCACGGTATTGCTATCAGGTGAAATATCTTGAAATGCGTGATCCGCATCGGCCTTAGTCAACTGGGAGAAATCTCCATTTTCTGTATCAAATAAAATGAGTTGTGCGCGTTTATTATCATGGAAGCCGTTTGCATCTGATTTGTGATCTAGACGTTTTATAACAAGTGGCTGTTTCTTTTTCGCCTCAGCCTCTTTTTGACGCTCTTCTTTTGCTTGTTCGTTTTGCTTTTGTACATCGTCATCAGCGTCTAAGGAAGCACTGAAAATGATGTATCTTCCGTCCTTTGACCAATTTGGATTTCCTGTGCCATTTTTAAATGTAGTGAGCTGCCAGGCTTCCCCACCATCTGTGTTTAGCATCCAAAGCTGCGGAAGACCGCTTCGATTGGACTCGAATACGATCTTTTTGCCATCAGGTGAAAACCTGGGGCTACTATTCTTTACGTCGCCAAACGTCCATTGCTTTGCTTCATCTTCATCCAAATTTTGAAAAAATAGATGGGATTCATATTCATTATTGTCATTGATCACTGTTGAAACATATGTATATGCACTTCCATCCGGGGTGAACTTGGGGTCACTGAATACTTCAATTTGCGTGATGTCAGCTGCTGTTATTGTTCGTTTTGAATCGTCGCTCATTAAATAGCCTCCTAGTGAATAGATTTACAACTATAGTAAACTACTTCGCTTTACGAATCAATTAAATTACTAGAATTTTCTTTTTTCAATACATCGAATAAAAAGGAGCAAGAGAACCGTCCCTTGCTCCCCAATTTTCTAATGTTCCATGCTACGCTCTTTAATAGCCGCATCTTCCACATATGCTTCCTGCAACTGTTTCGTGATTTTTCCAGGTTTTCCGTCAGCAATTTGCTGATTATCGACTTTCACAATTGGCGTGATTTCCGATGTGCTACTGGATAGGAATAGCTCATCAGCGAGTGCAATATCCTCGACTGAGAATCCTTCCTCGTTAAATGGAATGGAAAGGTCTCGTGCGAATTGTTCAATACGCATGCGAACACAACCATGCAGAATTTTAGTTGTAGCGGGATGTGTGTAAATCTCTCCATCTTTAACCAGATATACATTGGATGAGCTGCATTCTGTTACGAATCCATCCTTGTGCAGGATAGCCTCGTAGCTTCCTTTTTCTTTAGCTGTCTGTTTCGCAAGCACATTTGGCAGTAGATTCAAGCTTTTAATATAACAATATTCCCAGCGGACATCGCGCTCGGTAATGACAGAAACACCGTTTTCCAGGTTTGTGGTATTACGAGGAGCATCTGTGATATAGGCATACATATTTGCAGGTACATCCACTGGAAAAACATGATCACGTGGTGCTGATCCACGGGTTATTTGCAGGTAAAGTTTTCCATCTGTTGTCATATCGTTTCTAACCAATAAATCGATTAATAAATTGGTAAGCTCTTCTTTGGTTGATGTAATCTCTATTTTCACGGCTTCTGCAGAGCGGTAAAGACGATCCACATGCTCATTTAGTAAGTAAAATGCACCATTATAGATTCGAATAACTTCATATACACCATCGCCAAATTGCAAACCGCGTTCTTCATATGGATAGGTTAAACTGTCACGATGAGTAAACTTTGTTTGTGCCAAAATAATCGGATAGACGGACATAAATCAATAAACCTCCTTTAAACATAAGCCTATTCTATATCTATTTTTTTGAATTGTAAACGAATTTTTCGGGGCATTAGTGACAAACATCACTGATCTTGATTGAATTGTTTGATTATAGTAGTAGTATGCGTTCAAAAAGGAGGATAAAAAGGACCGGCCGGTTAAGTTCGCGACGTCCTGTCGCAACACCGGCACTAGCACGTCCTGTGCGTCGAAAGTTCGAGGCGGCGTAGTTTCGAGCAGACGCTTTTACACGAAGGAAAAGTGGTTTTCCTTTTCCAAGGAGCGGAGAAACAAGCCAACGAGCTTCTCGCGTGTTGTGGTGACTTCTGCGTTGCCCACAGGACGTGGGCGGTTTTAGCAGAAGGTCACCTGCGAAGTGTCATTTTTACCGGACTTTTTGAACATCCTCTAGTAAGAAAGAAGGGCGGGATTATGATGGAACCTTTATTAAAAAGATTAGATACACATGATTATGATATGCTTATAGCTAACTCGAAGTTAATTGAAATTAAAAAGGGTGTATACATCTATACCGAAAAAAACCCTTCCGATTATTTATATTTCATACAACAAGGAGAAATACGTATTTTTAAAGAAATAGGGGTTGGAAAAGAGATAACCTTCTTCACAAGAAAGGGTTATGATGTTTTTGGGGAAATGGGTGTTTTCAGTGGAGAAACATATTCCACAACAGCAAAAGCTTCAAAACATTCATTTATCTATTATATTGGGAAAAATAAACTTAAAAATCTCCTGGCACAAAATGGTAGATTGGGCCAGCAATTTACTAGATGGGTCGCAGAGTCGCTGGAATCAAGTAATGCGAAAATACGTGATTATGTTGCTTTTGGATCAGAAGGTGCCGTTGCTTCGGTATTTATAAGAATTTCAAACATGTATGGTGTCGTAACAACAGAAGGAATTCTTATAACCGAACCTATTATGATAACAGATATTAGTAAGCAAATCGGAATCTCTCGTGAAACAGTCAGCCGTATTGTGAAAAAGTGGAAGCAAAAAGAAATTATTGAAAATGATAACAAATATTTTTTGATTAAAAATATGCATTATTTTAGGAGGTTGCTTGTTTGTGAAAACTGCGGTGTGGAGAATTGTGTCCTTTAGATGAGAAGGTGTTTCACCAGCCTTCTAAAATATTTTGTCAAAAAAAGTGGAATTTCCTGTTGCTTTGTGTGAAAGGTCTTGTTATAATAAAAATTACATTCTTAAAAAAGAGTGTAACGCACTACATAGTATGCAGGGTTTTGCGGGTGTAGTTTAGTGGTAAAACCTCAGCCTTCCAAGCTGATGATGTGGGTTCGATTCCCATCATCCGCTCCATACATATGTCCTAACGCAGTGTTTCGTATCTTAATACGAAGCGTTGCGTTTTTATTTTGCCACCGCATTACTTGAATTACCTGTCACCTGCATAGTATTCTAAAGGGACTAAACTACTATATTTGAGGGGTTTTCATGAAAAAGCTATTACAGCAACTAAAACAATTGGATAATAAGAGCTATAAAGCGTACAAAGATATACAGGGAAAATACAGTTATCATAATTTTGATTTATATATCGATTATGTGCAGGGCGATCCTTTTGCGACACCATCGAAAATTCGGATAGTTATTCCTCGAGGGCAGCGTCATGTAGAAAGTGATTGGCTCAATACCCCATCGAGGAAAACTGCTACTGAAGATGCATTTGCACGGGTTGTTGGCAAAACGATTGCGAACCAAAAGTTCACCATTAAAGGATCCGGCAAGAGTGGGGCGATCCTTTTTGACAATCCAGGACAAGAAATTCTGGAACGGAGTGCAGTACAAATAAACGCAGAAGCTATTACGGTATGCATTTCGATAGGTCTTCCTGCCAACGGACGTCGTATTAACGGCAGGGAAGCAGAGAAATTATTCTCTCAAGCTATTCCAGCTATTATAAACAATTCTATTTTTAGCATCAAAGATGCCCAAATCATCCAGGCTGTAGAGCTTGCGGATCAGCAGGACGTGATTCGAGAAGAGATGTACAACAATAATTGGATTGCTTTTCTGGCAAATGGGTCGATTTTACCGCGGGCAAGTGGTGTCAGCAATCGTCCATTACAAAAAGCTATCCCGTTTCAGAGTCCGAAAGAAAACGAGGTGTCTGTGGATATTCCGCATCAATCAGAGCCAATAAAAGGAATGGTAATAAAAAAAGGAATCACGCTCATTGTCGGTGGTGGCTATCACGGAAAGAGTACGATTTTGCAGGCCATTGAACGTGGCGTATACGCTCATGCGTTAGGGGACGGCCGTGAGTATGTGCTAACAGATCCTGACGCTGTGAAAATTCGTGCAGAGGATGGCAGACAAATTACAGGTGTCAATATCTCTCCATTTATTAATAATCTACCACACGGGCAAGATACGCAATTTTTCTCCACGGAAAATGCGAGTGGCAGTACATCTCAAGCTGCTAATGTGATGGAAACGCTCGAAGCAGGTGCAACGACGTTATTAATTGATGAGGATACTAGTGCGACGAACTTTATGATCCGTGATCATCGCATGCAACAATTGGTGAAAAGCAGTAAAGAGCCGATCACCCCATTTATTGATAAAATCAAACAAATGCGTGACCAGCTTGATGTGTCGACAGTACTAGTGATGGGCGGATCCGGGGATTATTTTGCAGTGGCTGATTCGGTTATTATGATGGAAGCATATGTCCCATATAATGTAACTATCCAAGCGAAGGAAATTATGGAAAAATATCCGCTGGAACGTGATAAGGTTGCAGAAGAAGCATTTGGGGATATTACGAATCGCTCTTTTCAGCAAAACACGCTTCAAACGAAAAAGGGTAATCGAGCCAAAACGCAAGCCAAAGGATTAACGAAGATCATTATGGGAAGAACAGATATCGATTTTGATGATACAGAACAGTTAGTTGATAGTTCGCAGACTAGGATGATTGCGGAAATCATTCAGTTTCTTGATCGTACGAATGGCTTGCAACATAAATCATTGCATGAACTCTTAGGCGAACTGGAGCAGCAAATGGACAAACAAGGGCTAGCTTCGTTTACGGCATTTAAAAATCAGCATCCCGGCGATATTGCCCGTCCACGCCGGTATGAAATCGCTGCTGTATTGAATCGGATTCGTACTGCAAACGTACAGCAAAAATAGAAAGGAGGGTCTTAGTTCTGATGCAGACCGAGCAACTCAAGACTGAAATTATAGCCTATAGTAAAGAAATCGGTATCGATAAAATCGGCTTTGCCTCTGCAGATGTATTCGGTGAATTAAGAGAGCGCCTGAGACGCCAGCAGGAATTAAAGTATCAATCAGGCTTTGAAAAAGGATCATTGGAAGAGCGTACCGAACCAGAGCGTCTGCTTCCTGAGGCACAGTCGATCCTTTCTATTGCAATTGCCTATCCGTCCCGTATGAAAGACGCACCAAAAAGTACGAAAGAAGAACGCCGTGGACTATTTGCTCGAGCTTCATGGGGAATAGATTATCACAAGGTATTACGTGAGCGACTGGAAAAACTCGAAGCTTTTATCAAGGAAAAAGTTCCAGGTGTCGAAAATAAAGTGATGGTAGATACGGGAGAGCTTTCGGATCGAGCTGTAGCGGAACGTGCTGGAATCGGATTTAGTGGAAAAAATACATCAATCATCACGCCGGAATTCGGCTCCTACGTGTATCTCGGTGAATTGATTACCAATATACCATTTATTCCTGATGAACCGGTTGATGACAGCTGCGGGGAATGCACGAAATGTATTGATGCATGCCCAACTGGTGCGATTGTCGAGGGTGGTCAATTAAATGCCCAGCGCTGTATCGCATTTTTAACACAAACCAAAGATTTTTTACCGGATGAATTCCGTACGAAAATCGGAAATCGCGTGTATGGCTGTGATACTTGTCAGCTTGTATGTCCGAAGAATAAAAGCATAGATTTCCACATTCATCCGGAACTTGAACCGGAGCATGATGTTGCAAAACCAAAACTTAAACCCATGCTGCAAATTTCCAATCGTGAATTTAAAGAAACATTTGGTCATATAGCAGGTTCTTGGAGAGGCAAAAAGCCCTTGCAGCGAAATGCATTAATCGCGCTTGGACATTATAAGGATAAAACAGCTGTAGATAAGATGATTACTGTTATGAATAATGACCCGCGTCCGGTAATCCGCGGAACAGCTGCATGGTCACTCGGAAAAATAGGTACCCCTGAAGCATATGATGCCATCACAGCAGCGATGGAAAAAGAACAGGATGAACAGGTTTTATATGAGATGCAAAAAGGAATGGATTTTCAGCAGGAAATTCCAGTCAAGTAAATCGTTATTAAAATCACATACTTTGCCAAGCTTCCCCTCCATATACTCTTTAATGGAGGGGATTTGTGTGGAAAAATTAAAAGAAATGTGGATGAATTTTTTAAGAGAAGAACGAAATACAGATGATTGGTGGGTACGAAAAAAGGCTTTATGGAGGGAGCGGGAAAGTGAAATTGTCCGCATCCAGGGAGACGCGAAAATTTATCGGAAAATCCGTTATGAGAATGAAGCAGAGTATGCATACTTACTGCATGTAGCCTATTTTATCAAGCAGGGGGATCATTTTCATAGGGAGGAGCAGGTTACACCATATAGATTCCGTTTACTTGATGGTGAAATAACAGATCATAAAGAGATAGTGCCAGCTAAGCAGCCAACAGCGAAACAGTCAATCACTCCTGATGAAATACAGGAAAGGTCCGCACACATGCGTTTTTCCTATGACCGTCTTGCTGCAGTGCAATATGCAGAGCGTTGGTGGAACAGTTATAACCCAAATTACAGGAAATTTGACGTGGACTGTACGAATTACGTCTCACAGTGTTTACGGGCAGGTGGTGCGCCAATGCGTGGTGCTCCGGTTAGAGAGCAAGGCTGGTGGTATCAGGATGATAATTGGAGCTTTAGTTGGGCAGTTGCTCATTCCATGAGATGGTATTTAAGTGGGTCTGAAGAAGGATTGCAAGGAAAAGAGGTCGAGAATGCGGAAGCGCTACTTCCTGGAGATATAATTTGCTATGATTTCGAGGGTGATGGGCGCTTTGATCATAATACAATCGTTGTTGCAAAAGATTCCTATGGTATGCCGCTCGTTAACGCACATACTGATAATAGTCGCAATAGATACTGGTCTTATGAGGATTCAACAGCATGGACGCCGAATATACAGTATAAGTTTTTTCAAATTGGTGAGTAGAAGTGGTATAATAGATTAGTTATTAAAAGTTGTAAGGAGAATGAAAGTGAGTTTACATGTCGTATTATTTCAACCAGAGATACCCGCTAATACCGGTAATATAGCAAGAACATGCCTTGGTACAGATACAACACTACATTTAATCCATCCACTCGGCTTTTCTACAGATGACAAAATGCTGCGCCGAGCTGGACTGGATTATTGGAAAGATGTTGAAATTAAGGAATATGATTCATTAGATGAATTATATGAAACGTACCCGGAAGGTATATTTTATTATATTGAAAATTTTGGTACAAAGCATTATACAGATTATGATTATAGTAATATAG
Organism: Virgibacillus sp. NKC19-16; assembly: GCF_021560035.1. NCBI lineage: Bacteria > Bacillati > Bacillota > Bacilli > Caryophanales > Bacillaceae > Virgibacillus > Virgibacillus salidurans. The sequence continues at coordinate 1,238,757 of NZ_CP074373.1, forward strand.
ATGAGGACATATTCTTTGTTTTCGGCCGTGAAACAGACGGAATTCCAAAAGAACTGTTAGAAGGGAAAGAGGATCGGTGTCTTCGGATCCATATGAATGATAAAATTCGTTCCTTGAATTTAGCAAATACAGCAGCAATTATTATTTATGAAGCATTAAGGCAACAGCATTTTCCAAAAATGGATTAAAAAAACGCCGTGCGAATTTTTCGCATGGCGTTTTATCGTCTAGGAAATTATAAAAATGTTGGGATGTGGATAATTAAGTAGCCAAATAGGTCTCGTCCGGCTCCAGCGCCCAGCAACTAGCAAACTTCACATTCCTACACTACGATAAGTCAACATCGGTTCGCTTGTCAGCTCACCGTGTTTCCTTTATCTCATTGCGGAATGCTCCAGTTTGTACGTTGCTAACCGGGCGCTTCCGCCTTTGTTCCATTATTGATTCTTTTTTGGAACACCTGGTTTTGATTGATATGCTGAAGTTAGGCAAGATGTTAAGAATACAACAATTACACCGCCTAATAATGCTAAGTCCAACATGGGATGTCCTCCTTTAGAGTTATATGTAAATTTGCGTATATTTTATTATACCCTTATTATACAGAATAAATCTTATAATTGGAAGTGTAGAACGTAAAAAAGGCTCTTTTCGTAAATATTGTTGTTTTAAAATCTTAGTAGTTGATATAAAACTACGACATAACTTAATGTGCCCGTTAATCCGCCGCTCCGGTAATACACTTCGCGCACCTTAGGGCGGCTGTTGAGCCTCCTTGTGCTGTCGCACTGCGGGGTCTCACCTAGGCCTCTGCTCCCGCAGGAGTCTTCGTGTATTACCTCCGCTGGTATTTCGATTACTACCCATGAACTGCATCAGTATTAATATACAAAGCATCGAACCACCTCACCAGTTCGGTATCGCTCCGGGCGGTGACTCCTGCGGGAACAAATGTCTTCGGTGGGACGAGCATTTACGCGCAGTCCCAGCACGTGTCCGAAGGCCCCGCAGCGGTGGGTTTTCCGCGAGGAGACTGAGGCCGTGCCCGCGGAAAGCATCCGCCCGGAGCGATCCCGAACGGCAATTATAGCAAATGCTAATAGCAAACAGTAGTTATGTCGCATTCTATATTTTTGTGTCAAAAGCAACAAAACAGCATAAAAATTGAACCTGACAAAATAATGCCTCATTATTCATAAAACCGTAAAAAATGCAAATATCCTATTTAGCGCATAAATCCGGTTACATATATTGTTTCCAAGCATAAAATAGGGTATATTAGTTGATGAAGTCATTTGTCAGTTCTATAATGTAAATGAGTGTTAAGAATCGTTGTGAAACAGATAAAGTTAACTTCTAATGGGGGTATAAAACGTGGCACTGAATGAGGAATCCAGTGAGAGATTCTGGGAACAGTTTAATGGACCAAACATGGGGTATGTAGAAGAACAATATGATTTGTATAAAGAGGATCCGGAAAGCCTTGACGCCTCTACAAAAGAAATGTTCGACAAATACGGGGCACCTGATTGGCTAAATCAATCAAATGGTGAGACTCAAACTCTATCTGAAAAAACTTCAAAAAATGATGTTAAAAAGCTGACCTCTGCAATGAAACTTGTTGAGGCTATTCGACGTTATGGGCATTTGGAGGCAGATATTTATCCGGTTGGTCTTCAAAAGACAAGAAAATCGGAGTTAGTCGACCCCAAAAAATATGGATTAAGCGATGAAGATTTAAAAAACATACCAGCAGAATGGTTATGGGAAAAAGCACCAAGCAATATTGAAAGCGGTTTGGATGTTATTAATGAATTTAAAAAGTATTACACGGGTACGATCACCTATGAATATGATCATGTGAATAATGACGAAGAACGTAAATGGTTACTGGAATTAATCGAAGCTGGAGAAGCGCGGTTGGATTTATCTGATGAAGACAAGCAACAACTACTCGAACGCCTTGCACATGTAGAAGGTTTTGAAGCATTCCTTCAAAAAACATTTGTTGGTCAAAAGCGTTTTTCCATTGAAGGTTTAGAATCAATGGTACCAATGCTTGACCAAATTGTTAAATACGCTGCTGCAGATAAAATAGAAAATATCATGATGGGAATGGCGCACCGTGGTCGACTTTCGGTTTTGGCCCATGTGTTAGGAAAACCATATGACAAGATATTCTCTGAATTCCATCATTCCCCGGATAAGGAATTAATGCCTTCTGAAGGATCGATGGGGATAAATCATGGCTGGACCGGAGATGTGAAATATCACCTTGGTGCAACGAAGGATGTTAACGAGACAGAAACAGCAACACGTATTACATTGGCGCATAATCCGTCACACTTGGAATTTGTAAATCCTGTGGTTGAAGGGTTTGCACGTGCAGCACAGGATGATCGTTCCGAAAAAGGATATCCAATGCGTGATGATAGTAAAGCCTTTGGAGTACTTATTCATGGAGACGCTGCATTTATTGGTGAGGGTGTTGTTGCGGAGACGCTAAACTTGAGTGGATTGCCGGGCTATACAACAGGAGGCTCGCTTCATATTATTGCAAACAATCTGGTTGGCTACACAACAAATCAGAGGGATGGGCGTTCCACACGTTATGCAAGCGATTTAGCCAAGGGGTTTGAAATTCCGATCATTCATGTAAACGCTGACGATCCAATAGCCTGTATATCAGCGATTCGAATTGGCTATGAATATCGGAAAAAATTCCATAAGGATTTTCTTATTGATTTAGTAGGCTATCGCCGTTATGGCCATAATGAGATGGATGAGCCAAGATCAACACAGCCAAAGCTGTATCAGGATATTGATAACCACCCTACAGCAGTAAACGTTTTTGCTAACGTATTGGAAGAAAAAGGGGTTTTGGATACAGAAGGATTTGAAGGTATACAAGAAAAAGTCGAGCGTGATCTTCGTGATATATATGAAAGCATGAAGGAAAACGAAGCAGGTCAAGCTGAGGCAGAGGCCATTCCAAAAGCCTTACGAAATGGAATTGATCAATACGAGACAGCTGTACCACTTGATACGCTAAAATCCCTAAATAAAGGATTAATGAACCGGCCGGAAGGATTTAATAGCTTTAAAAAAGTTGAAAGAATTCTTAAACGGCGCGAGGATGCACTGAAAGAAGGCAATAAAGTAGACTGGGGTGCAGGAGAAGCGTTAGCCTATGCAACTATTTTACAGGACGGGGTTCCAATTCGCTTGACGGGCCAGGATACGGAAAGAGGGACTTTTGCTCACCGTCATCTTGTATTACATGATACAGAGAATAGTGATGAATATAGTCCACTGCACGGATTGGACGCGGCGAAGGCATCATTTGATATTCGTAATAGTCCATTATCTGAGGCAGGTGTATTAGGATTTGAATACGGGTATAGTGTTCAATCACCAAATACATTGGTTATTTGGGAAGCGCAATTCGGTGACTTTGCGAATGCTGCCCAAGTTATATTTGACCAATTTATTTCTGCCGCTCGTGCAAAGTGGGGCGAGAAATCAAATATGGTAATGCTATTGCCGCATGGATATGAAGGACAAGGACCGGAACATTCCAGTGCGCGTTTGGAACGTTTCCTGCAAATGGCTGCAGAAAATAATTGGATTGTCGCAAATGTCACATCATCTGCACAATTTTTCCATTTAATTCGCAGGCAAGCCGTAATGCGTGGACGTGAAGAAGCCAGACCATTAGTATTAATGACACCGAAAAGCCTGTTGCGTAATCAACGTGTAGCGTCCGTAGCGGAAGAATTCACAGATGGTAGGTTCCAACCATTACGAAAGCAGCCAAACCCGAATGTTAAGAAAGAGAATGTAACACGCTTACTTATAGGGAGTGGCAAAGTAATGGTGGATATCGAAGAGGAACTGGATGATTCAGAGGAAAAATTCGATTGGCTGCAGGTATTACGTCTGGAGCAAATTTATCCATTCCCTAAAAAGCAGCTGGAAGCAGAATTAAAAGATCTACCAAATGTGGAAGAAATTGTTTGGGTACAGGAAGAACCGAAAAATATGGGCAGCTGGGATTTCGTTGATGATTATTTAAGAGATCTCCTGCAGGATGGCCAAACCTTACGATATATCGGGCGTCCTAATCGTGCATCTCCTGCAGTCGGTGTACCGAATGTTCATAAAACAGAACAAAGTCAGATAATCCAAAAAGCACTCAATTCATCAAAAGGAGGAGAAACCAGTGAACGAAATTAAAATTCCAGAACTTGCCGAATCAATTACAGAAGGCACAATTGCCGAGTGGTTAGTAAAAAAAGGGGATAAAGTAGAAAAAGGTGATCCGGTTGTCGAGTTAGAAACGGATAAAATTAATGTTGAAGTAAACTCCGATTTCGCTGGGGTAATCACTGAAATCGTTAGCGAAGAAGGCGATGATGTAGAAGTTGGTGATGTGATCGCTAAAATAGATGAGAACGGTGAAGCTGGCGGGGATACTACCGAAGAAGAATCCAAAGAAGAACCAAAAGAAGAATCGTCGAAAGAAAAAGCATCTATCGAAGACAAAGATGAATCTTCTAAAAAGGAAGAGCCAAAAGATGACAGTACAAATGATGTCGTTGCTTCACCGGCAGCCAGAAAACGGGCACGCGAATTAAATATTGATTTGGGAGAAGTGAGCCCGCGTGATCCATTAGGTCGTGTCCGTCCGGAAGACGTAGACGCGGCAGCAAAAAGTAAAAATGAAAAGAAAGAGTCGAAACCTGCTAAGAAAGAAGAGACGAAGAAATCCGAGAAAACAGAGTTTGATAAACCGGTAGAGCGTATAAAAATGTCACGTCGCCGTCAAACCATTGCTAAGCGTCTCGTGGAAGCACAAGAAACGGCAGCAATGCTCACAACTTTTAACGAAGTAGACCTGACGGAAGTAATGAAAATCCGTAGTGAGCGTAAGGAAAAATTCATTGAAAAACATGGTGTGAAACTTGGTTTTATGTCATTCTTTACAAAAGCAGTTGTAGGTGCATTGAAAGAGTTCCCATTACTTAACGCGGAGATCCAGGGCAATGAAATTGTAAAGAAAAACTTCTATGATATAGGTATTGCTGTATCTGCAGAAGATGGATTGGTAGTTCCGGTTGTACGTGATGCAGATAAACTGGATTTTGCAGGGATAGAACGTAAAATTGGAGAACTTGGTAAAAAAGCACAGGAAAATAATCTGGGACTGGATGAAATACAAGGTGGATCATTCTCAATTACAAATGGTGGAACCTTTGGATCAATGTTATCCACTCCAATATTAAATGCGCCACAAGTTGGTATTTTGGGGATGCATAATATCCAAAAACGTGCGATGGTTATGCCTGATGATTCTATTGAAGTTCGTCCGATGATGTATATTGCACTTTCTTATGACCATCGAATCGTTGATGGTAGTGAAGCAGTTCGGTTCCTAGTACGCATTAAACAATTACTTGAAGATCCATATGATCTATTGCTTGAAGGATAAAAACATATGCCCTCACTTTGATGGAATATCAGGGTGAGGGCTTTTTGTGCTTGGGAAATTTTGAAATTGTAGAAGTGAGAAGTACTTCTTTTGTCATTTAGTTACTTGTGGTGTAAAAGTATATTTCATCTGTTAATCGGAAATGGCCATTTTAAGTATCTTTACATCCGATTCCAACTCCGATACTCTCTTATTCATCGAATTTTCCATAGTAAGATGAAGCTCATAATTTTTAGCAGTTTGCGCTTTGACAATACGTAAATCTTCGCGTATTTCATTGAATTGCTTGTCCATGGAATCCAACCGCATATTCACAGACTTAAATTGCTCATCCATAGAATCCAACCGCTTGTCCACATAATAAAACCGTTTATCTATAGAATACAGCCGCTCATCCACGGAATCAAACCGTTTATTCAAATTGCGAATTTCTGTTAATACAGTAGCCATTTCTTCACTCATTCTACTCACCTCCTCCTGAACCATTATAGCATGCTTATCTCATTTTACATCTATCAAAAATCGTTTTTTCTATAAAAGTTAATAGGCAAAACACAAACTTACTTAGACGAAGATTGTATTTTCCTTCCTTATAACTCTAGAAAAATATAATTTTACATAAAAAAACGTTTAATAGCCTTGCAAAAATACTAAAAAACGAATATTATAGATTGTGTTGATTTTATTATTCGGAAAGAGGGGCTAGCGGTGGAAAGATTATTTAAGTTTAAAGAAAACAACACAAATATTCGAACAGAATTTGTAGCTGGGGTTACAACTTTTCTTACAATGGTTTATATTATCGTAGTAAATCCTGCTATTCTGTCTTCAGCTGGGGTACCATTTGACCAGGTTTTTATGGCTACTGTTATTTCCGCAGTGGTTGGTACATTATATATGGCATTTTTTGCAAACTATCCAATTGCTATAGCACCGGGGATGGGGATGAATGCCTATTTTGCCAGTGTGGTTGCCACACAGGGTATATCCTATCAGGTAGTTTTCGGTGCTGTGTTTTTAGCTGGTATTCTTTTTATTTTATTAAGTCTTACGCAATTACGGGAAACATTAATTTATGCGATCCCAGCATCATTAAAGTACGGAATCACATCGGGTATTGGTCTTTTCATTGCGTTTGTAGGGCTGAGAAATGCTGGTTTGGTCGTTCCAAACGATGCAAATATTGTTGGGTTAGGTGACCTGGGTGATCCGATGATACTGCTGACGATTACTGGATTGTTTATAACCTTAATATTGCTTGTTCTGAAATTAAAGGGTGCCCTATTTTTAGGGATGTTGGCAACAGGGCTCATTGCGTTTTTCACAGGACAACTGGAATTCACAAACGAGGTTGTTTCAATGCCTCCTATGCCGGTGTTTTTTGATATGAATATTGGTGGAGTTTTCACGAATGGTCTTTATACCGTCGTTTTCGCGTTTTTACTTGTAACGATCTTTGATACAACCGGTACAATGATCGGTGTTGCTGAACAGGCTGGGTTCATGAAAAATGGAAATATGCCACGAGCAAAGCAAGCTCTCTTGGCAGATGCGACCGCTACAACAGTTGGTTCTATGTTCGGGACAAGCCCCGCGTCAGCATATGTTGAATCCACCTCAGGCGTTGCAGCAGGTGGGAGAACGGGGATGACATCTGTCGTAGTAGCAGCCTTATTTGCATTATCCGTTTTCTTTACGCCCATCATTCAGATTGTCGCAAACATTCCTGCGATAACATCACCTGTATTAATTATCGTTGGTTGTTTCATGATGGAGGGACTGTCTAAAATTGACTGGAAAACCTTTGACGAAGCATTTCCGGCTTTTGCGGTTATTCTTACCATGCCATTTACATCAAGTATTGCCACAGGAATAGCTATTGGATTTATCACATATCCGCTATTGAAGCTCGTAGGTGGGAAAGGAAGAGAAGTACACTGGATATTATATTTGTTTGGTGTGATTTTTGTACTGCAAATGATTTTCTTCCCTATGCATTAATGGATTGAAAACCTAAGGCAAAAGCGATTGGGTGGGTTGAAACGCGTTATATTGGGAACAACTAATTACATGATATAACAAAATGCAGAATAAACAATCTCTTGCATGACGTCTGACGACTTGGTACAATTACCTATGCTGTATGAAAGCAGTTACAACTAGAGATGGGGAGGATTATAGTGGAGGTTATTTTAGGATTATTAGCAATTGTAGTAGTAATTGGCATCGCATTTTTGATGTCTAATGATAAGAAAAACATTAATTTTAAAGCTATTGGCATTATGCTGGTAATACAATTGTTGATAACTTGGTTTATGTTCTCAACACAAATTGGACAAGCAATTATAAATGGAATATCAGCAGTGTTTAATAAATTAATTGAATTTGGAACAGAAGGAATAAACTTTGTGGTAGGTGGGTTTGAGATTCAAGAGGGGGGCGTTTTCTTTTTTAACGTCTTGTTACTGATTATCTTTTTCGCAACCCTGCTCCAAGTTTTAACGTATTTAAAAGTTCTACCTATAACTATTAAATATATTGGCGGTCTTATTTCAAAAATTACAGGCTTACCAAAAATTGAATCGTTTAATGGTGTGAACAGTATCTTTTTTGGGCAGTCTGAAGCTTTAATAGCGATTAGATCACAATTCCACCATTTAACTCATAATCGACTGTACATCGTTAGTGCTTCTGCCATGAGTTCTGTGTCAGCGTCTATTGTAGGTTCTTTTCTTCAGATGATGCCAGCGGAATATATTTTGTTGGCACTACCATTAAACATGTTCAGCGCATTGATGGTTGCATCTGTTGTTGCACCTGTTACAGTTCCGGAAGAAGAAGATTATGTGGATGTAAAAAATGTCTCAAATGATAGAAGTATTTTTGAAGCAATGAGTAACGGCGCGCTTGAAGGTGGTAAAATTGCATTAATTGTTGCTGCGATGCTAATTGCATTTATTGCTTCTTTGGAATTAGTAAACTGGTTGATTCAATTAGTGTTTGCCGGCGTAACATTACAACAGATTTTAGGATATATTCTTGCCCCAATTGGTTTATTAATGGGGATAGCCCCAAGTGAAGTCATTGAAGCGGGCTCCATAATGGGGACGAAAATAGTGACAAATGAGTTTGTAGCAATGCTTGCATTCGAGCCATTGCTTGATGAGATGTCAGAGAAAACAATTGGTATTGTAACCGTATTTCTGACAAGTTTTGCTAACTTCTCATCTATTGGAATTATTGCCGGAACCGTGAAAGGTATTGACGGTGATAAGGCGGCTACTGTTTCAGGTTTTGGCATGAAATTGTTGATAGGCTCTATATTAGCATCAATTTTATCCGCTACAGTCGCAGGTCTTTTCTTATAAATAATAAACAAACAGCAGCCTTCGTTCGTAGGGGGCTGTTTTTAATGTTTATAATCAACTTTGTAAGGAAAAATATATAGTAAGAGGTGAATGATAAGATGAGTGAACAATTTAATCTTTTTATTGATGGTAAATGGATAGCAAGAGAAGAAAAGCTGGAAGTTCTTAATAAATATACACAAGAAACCTATGCAACTATTTCTAAAGCTTTTGAAAAGGATGTAGACCATGCCATAGAAAGTGCTGAGGAAGCCTATAAATCAAAGCAATTAGCCCCTTATGAACGTTTTGAAATTTTAAAAAAGGTTACTGAACTCTTGCGGGCAGAGAAAGAGGAATTAGCAAAAACAATGGTGGCGGAAGCTGGAAAACCGATGAAGCAGGCACGAACGGAAGTTGACCGTGCTGTTCAGACAATGGAACTTTCTGCAGAGGAAGCGAAGCGAATTAGCGGACATGGTGTGCCTGTAGAAGCTGCCCCAGGATCAGAAAACCGAATGGCATTTACAATCCGTGTTCCGGTAGGGGTCGTCGGAGCGATTACGCCATTTAATTTTCCTTTAAACTTAGTAGCACATAAGATTGCCCCCGCACTGGCTGCAGGAAATGCAGTTGTCCTAAAACCGGCAAGCGCAACACCTGTAACTGCTCTAAGATTAGCGGCTTTGTTTGAAAAAGCAGGTCTACCAGCAGGTTTACTGAATGTAATTGTTGGTTCGGGTTCTGTAATTGGAAAACAAATGCAACAGGACGAACGTATTTCCACTTATACATTTACCGGCAGTGCTGAAGTTGGATTAAAATTGAAGCAAAACACAGGACTAAATAAGCTGATATTGGAACTTGGGAACAACTCACCGGTTATTATCGATAAGGAAGCAGACTTGGATAAAGCAGCAGCTACACTGTCTTCAGCAGGATTCGCGTATGCAGGTCAGACCTGTATTACACCACAGCGTCTGTATGTGCATACAGACGTTAAGGAAGAATTTCAGGAAAAATTGACAGAAGCGATGAAGGACCTTGTCGTCGGTGACCCAAATGATGAAGACACAGATGTAGGACCTATGATTTCTGAGGAGGAAGCAAAGCGCGCTGAAGAATGGGTAAAAGAAGCTCAGCAGAACGGTGCAACAATAGTTACAGGCGGAAAACGCACTGGAGCAATGTATGATCCAACAGTGCTGAGCGAGGTGAAGGGGGATATGCTGGTTGTTTACGAGGAAATTTTTGCACCAGTAGTTAGTATTATTGAATATAACCATTTAGATGAATGTATTGAGGAATTAAACAAATCACCGTACGGACTTCAAGGTGGAATATTCACCAAAAATCTTGATACTGCTTTTTATGCAGCACGGAATGTGGAAGTCGGGGGTTAATTATTAATGATTCATCCCAATACCGTGTTGATCTCATGCCATATGGAGGAGTGAAAGATAGCGGTTGGGGCAAAGAAGGTCCTAAATATTCCATTGAAGAAATGACCGAAGAAAGGCTAGTTGTATTGAATTTGGATGAATAGCTTACTGTAGCTGATATAAAGCGAGGTGAAACTCCCTGCTTTATATCAACATTCACATGTTTCTGTTTCGTATATAAGATACTTCCTTTTTTTATCTATTTCTATTACACTTTAGAATGTAATCATAAAGATTATTACACCGTTTTTAAGATAGAAAGGAAGTACTATTTATGAGAAAAAAACGCATCCTCTTCACTGGTGGGGGGAGTGCTGGCCATGTTATTGTGAATCTTGCATTGATCCCTGTGTATGCACGCGCGGGATGGGAAATTGATTATATAGGGTCAAAAGATGGAATTGAAAGAAAGCTTATCGGAGAATTGGAGGATGTTACCTATCATCCCATTTCAACCGGGAAGTTGCGCCGCTATATGTCAAAAGAAAACCTGAAGGATCCGTTTAAAGTACTGAAAGGGACCATGCAGGCATGGAGGATTATTGGCAAGCGAAAGCCTGCAGTCATTTTTTCCAAAGGCGGATTTGTCTCCGTTCCAGTCGTAGCAGCTGCTAAATTGCGTAACGTGCCGGCAGTTATTCATGAATCGGATTACACGCCGGGTCTTGCGAATAAAATTGCCATTCCCTTTGCAAAAAAAGTTCTAGCAACCTTTGAAGAAACAATGCAATATCTCCCTGAACCAAAGAGAGAATATGTTGGTGCTGTGATTCGCGAAGAGCTTTTCCAAGGGAATAAAGAAAAGGGGCTGGCATTCGCTGGATTGACAAAAGAAAAACCAGTTTTACTCGTGATGGGAGGCAGTGGTGGTGCTGAGAAAATAAATGAAACACTCAGAGAAAGCCTCTCTGAATTGTTGCCATCCTTCCAAATTATCCATATTTGTGGTCAAGGAAAAGTAGATCACTCTATTAATGAAGAGGGATATGCACAGTTTGAATATGTAAATGAAGAGTTAAAGGATATTTTTGCGGCAACAGATTTTGTATTATCAAGGGCGGGCTCCAATGCAATATTTGAATTTTTAGCATTGCGTATCCCTATGCTGCTCATCCCGTTATCGAAACAAGCAAGCAGGGGGGATCAAATTATCAATGCAAAATCATTCGCTGAAAAAAGATATGCTCGAGTGCTTGAAGAGGAATCATTAACGATAGAGGTATTGGTTAGGGAACTTCAGCAACTAAGAGAGTTTTCATCAATTATGACCGATCATATGAAAGAATATAAAAGTGAAAAAGCACGTGAACGTGTGATGGAGATCTTAGAAGAAAACATGAAATAGGACGAAACTCCCTTGTCTGGCTACGGCTAATCAAGGGAGCTTTTTTATTTTTGATGATAAGGAGAGTTATCGATAGATATAGAGATAAATAAGCTGATAGATGCATTTTAACTCATGTATTGCCATATTATAACAACTTTTGCCGTATTTTAGCTGTTTAGCATATTTGTAGAATTATGTCGAGTTCGGTAAACTAATATCATTGTTTGCAGGCAGCCATCAAGGAAATTTCATTCGTGTCATCCTCTGTAAATGGAATTTCAATCCACTTTTTTTACGACCGAGATATGCCATCCACATATTCTATTAAAATTAGTAATGGGTATTCATTTCATTTTGTTAAATCATTAAAAATAAATATAAAAAGGAGTAAAGAAATTTATGAAGAAGTTAATCATTTTAATTTGTGCTACTGTATTAGTAGTGCTTTCTGCCTGTGGGGATTCAGATGGAAATGGAGATTCCGGCTCAGACGAAGCAGGGGGAGAGGGAATTGACACAATTGTATTATCTGATGCTGGTTGGGACAGCAATCGTGTTCACAATAGTATTGCACAAACGATCATTGAAGAAGGTTATGGCTATGATACAGACGTTACAGCTGGAACAACAGCAGCTACGTTTCAAGGTCTTATAGAAGGTGACATTAACGTTTACATGGAAGCATGGACAGATAACATAAAAGAAATTTACACAGAAGCAATTGAAGCAGGGGATATTGAAGAGGTTTCTGTTAACTTTGACGATAATAATCAAGGCCTATATGTACCAACATATGTCATTGAGGGTGACGAGGAGCGAGGTATTGAGCCAATGGCACCTGATTTACAAACAGTTGAAGATTTAAAGGATTACCCGGAAGTGTTTGAAGACCCTGAAGATCCTGGCAGAGGAAGAGTTGTGAATGCTCCAAGTGGATGGGCTGTTCAAGAAGCAATTGATGCGAAATTCGATATCTATGGATTGGACGCGACAATGAATAATTTCATGCCTGGTTCTGATGCTGCGATCGTGGCAGATCTTACAGACGCATACAATGCAGGTGAAGCTTGGGTAGGATACTACTGGTCACCAACTGCTGTAACGGCTACGATGGATTTAACTTTACTGGAAGAGCCTGAATATGATGAAGCAGAATGGGAAGAAACAAAAGCAACAGAATTTCCTCCAAATGATGTTACGGTTGCCGTTCATAAAGATTTGCCGGAGCAAGCACCGGATGTCGTAGAGTTTTTGAGTAACTATGAAACGAGCAGCGACCTTACTGAGCAAGCTTTAACATATATGGATGAAAATGATGCTACGCCTGAGGAAGCTGCAAACTGGTGGATGAACGAACATGAGGATATTTGGACAAGCTGGGTACCTGAGGATGTAGCTGAAACAGTGAAAGAGGCGTTGTAATAAAATAGAAGCAGCTGGCCGCTTGGTTAGCTGCTTCTTGAGGTTAACAAATTATAAAGAGGTGAAATGGGTTTATGGGGAATTTTCCTGATATACGCACAAATCTAGGTGATTATGCAGATCAGATTGTAAGTTTTTTAGATTCATCGTTAGAAGGTTTTTTTGATTTTATATTTTTTATATCATCCCGTACCATTGGAGGAATTGCTGACTTTTTAACATTGATGCCATGGTGGTTATTTATTATATTTATTATTTTGGTGGGATGGTATTTTAAATCGATATTTTCGGGTATTCTTTATGGCCTTTTTGTATTTTTAATAGGAACATTTGGCCTTTGGGAAGATATGATGACAACAATTGCTATTATCGTAACGGCTGTTTTGATTTGTTTATTAATAGGTATTCCTTCAGGGATATGGATGGCATTTAGTAAACCTGTCTCGAATATACTGCGCCCCATCCTTGATGCAATGCAAACAATGCCAAGTTTCGTTTATCTGATCCCGGCCATTTTCTTTTTCGGATTAGGTAATGTATCTGCTATTTTTGCAACGTTAATATATGCTGTACCGCCTGTTATCCGCCTGACGGAATTAGCGATACGTGGTGTGGACAAGGATGTAATTGAATCAGCTGAGTCATTTGGTTCATCGAAATTGCAAACACTGAGAAAAATTCAGCTCCCGCAAGCACTGCCTACGATTATGGCAGGGGTTAACCAAACAACAATGATGGCACTGGCAATGGTCGTTATTGCTTCCATGGTAGGAGCTTCAGGTCTAGGGGAGCAAGTACTTGTATCGATTAACCGTATTGATATTGCTTTAGGTTTTGAGGCAGGCATTAGTATTGTATTTTTAGCTGTTATCATTGATCGTGTCACGAATGGTATAGCAGATAAATTTCAAAAGCATAGGAGGTAAGCGATCAAATGTCAAAAATTAAGATAGAACATGTATCAAAAATCTTTGGACCAAAACCAAAATCCGTTATCCCGATGATAAAGAGCGGCAAGACAAAGGAAGAGATTTTAACAGAAACGAATCATACGGTTGGCGTATATGACGCTTCTCTAGAGATCAAGCAAGGAGAAGTGTTTGTAATTATGGGGTTGTCAGGTAGTGGAAAGTCAACCTTTATCAGATGTTTTAATCTATTAAACAAACCAACAGATGGGTCCATTTATATCGATGATGAAGATATTACGAAATACAGTACGGATCAGCTGAAGAAAGTAAGGCAGGAAAAAATAGCAATGGTTTTTCAGCATTTTGGATTATTCAATCATAAAACTATTCTGGCAAATGTGGAGTATGGTTTAGAAATTCGCAACGTATCGAAAGAGGAGAGGCATAAAATAGCGCTTGAAAATATTGAAAACGTCGGATTAAAAGGCTATGAAAATAAATATCCTGATGAATTATCCGGTGGGATGCAACAACGTGTTGGGCTAGCGCGGGCTCTGGCAAATGATCCGGAAATACTACTGATGGATGAACCATTTAGTGCACTCGACCCACTGATTCGCAGGGAAATGCAATTGGAGCTATTGGACATACAAGAGCGATTGCAAAAAACGATTGTTTTCATCACACATGATGTGAATGAAGCATTTAAACTAGGTGATCGTGTTGCGGTGATGAAAGATGGTCGTATCGTTCAGGTTGGTACACCGGAAGAGATTATAGAAGCACCGGCAAATGATTATATTTCCGATTTCATTAAAGATATTGATCGTTCGAAGGTATTTCAAGCAGAGCATGTTATGATTAAGCCGAATGCTCTTGTGTCTATCAAGGATGGCTTAAAGGTAGCGGTTAAGGAAATGGAAGAAAACGGAATATCAAGTGTGTTCGTTGTCGATCGGGGCCGTCGCTTGCAGGGCATTATAACAATTGATGATGCCATAAAAGGGGTAAAGGAAAAACAAACATTAGAGGATGTTCTTCTCCATGATGTTACCGTCGTAAAAAGGGACGAGTATGTCAATGAATTAATCCCGAAAGTGCTTGAATCTAAGTTTCCGCTTGCAGTAGTGAATGACGAGGAGAAAGTAGTCGGATTTGTTTTACGGATTCATGTATTGGCTGGGTTGGTTTCGAGTGACATTGAAGAGAGTGAAGAATATCATGATGCGTAATATATTAGGACTCTTTCTTAATTTTAAGTAACTTGTCTATATCTTTTCTGTCAAAAGCAACAAATGTTTTCGGTGGGACGAACCTTTGGTGCAGTCCCAATCTTTTAGAAAACAGCCTAAAAAGCAGCTAAGCCCATTTGGGTTAGCTGTTTTTTTAGGCTGCGTTTCGTTTACTGAACGGTTCCGTAATTTATGAGCTTTACATCCACATTAAAATCCATGGCTGCATCCGGGAACTTCTCATGCCATTCTTCGGAGGTTAATTTGCCATTCTCCTTATGAATCCGATAAAGCTTACCGAGGCCAAACGGATCGGTATTGGCCTCCTGCAAATTACTCAAAAGTTCGTTATATTGGTTTTGGATTTCTTTTTCTATTTCTCTTTCCAGCAAATTGAACACATGTTCATTTTTTATTTCCATTTCTTCTGAGGTTTCAAACAAGTTTGCCTCAATTATGATATTTGTTTGAAAGCGAGGCTGATCTATATCCGTTAATTTTGTGTTACTTCTCGCATCCGTAATCAAAAGATCAATATTTAGCCTCTCCTCATCCCCGGTGTCTTCAATATATTGTGCAAAAGGCTCTTTTGGAAGAGAAATATTAAAAGGCTTGTCGCTTATATTTCTTTGAAACAGATTAACAAGAAAAGCATCATCCATCGATATGTCACCAACATATTTGCTCTCTCTTAATAGTGCCATACCAATTAATTCTGGTTTACTTCCTTTGATACCAATCAGTGGCAGCATCGGATCCTCTCCAGGACTATGATTTACACGGTTAAAATTATAAAATGAAACATCCGGAATCGAATTTTCCTTAATTTCCTTTTCAATTATTCCCTGTAGATGCTGTGCGATATTAATTCCGGTGCTTTCTTGCCCTGTTGTAAGTAATTCTTTGGCAGTTGTATTGCTTACAGCTGGATACAACATTTCAGATGCGCGGGAATCACGAACTAACGTATTTAAATAAGGCAAAATACCATTTTGTGCAGTTTCCTTTCCGTAAAGAACTAAACGGATTTGGCCGGAGTTTAGGTCATAACTTGTTTTTGAGCCAGTGCTGTGGAAGGCTTCCCTGATGGTACTCCCTGTTCCAGAAAGTGTCTGTGCGATGCTGTCTGCCTGAGCATTGAATTGAAAAGCAATACTAGTTACATCGAGTTGCTCCGGTTTGTCTTCTGCAAAATCGACACCATATGCATTTATAATCGCAAGTGTTTCGATTTCTTTCATCGGTACACAGCCTGTCAGCAACATCAATGTTAGAAACAATGGGAGAAATTTGCTACGGGGATACATGACGGTTGCCTCCTTTTTTCCTTCGCCACTTTTTCTTTGCAAATACGAGCGGCAGAAGCAAAAGCGGATATATATACACAAGCCAAAATCCGGCTTTGCTCGTACGGTTAGTAAATTCTTGAATGAGAAAATGGTTATCTAGAAAGAAACAGGAAATAACTAACAGAGCTGCCGTTATATATAGTGTGATTTTTTGGGGAATACGGTACAGCCGCTTCAATCCATAGGTCATTCCCCATGTAAGCAGAAGCATATTCGGCAGGACGACCATCATCCATGTGGTTACAACAATATAGTCAAAGCGTTCAAGAAAGGGAAGGGATTGCATTTTATACAGATTCAATAATGCCCATTCTCGTGTCTTCATTTGTTCCGGACTGAAGAATCCGATTGATATCACTGTGATAATAAGAATGATTGCGGCTGTCCATACAATAGCCATATATACTGGCTTTTTTGCCTTTTCTTTGTTTTGGATAAACGGATATATTAAAAAAAGTATTTCAAACCCCATAAAGGTATAAGAGGTAGCGTAGGCGCCATGAATCAGTTCTGTAAAAGACGCTTGAAACATCGGGCGAAAATGGGAAATATCCGCCTGTAACGCTGGATCAATTAACAAGAAAATCACCCATATGGAAAGGAAGAAAAAGATAAAAGAAACCCCTACTATCACCCGAATACCTCCCAATACGCTATAAATAATGAGGCTTATTAAAAGCAGTCCCAGCACGAGATTGCTTAACTCGGGAAAAATGTAGATTTTCACAACTTCGATATACATAATGAATACCGACACCAACGCAACTGCAAAGTAGATGATATAGATTGTACCAAGTAATTTGCCAAGCCATTTGCCAAAAATATCAACCTGAATGCCGAGTATATCTGCATTATCATATTGATTCAGAATAAGAAACATACTAAAGATAACTAGGAGTATAAAGAGAAGGGCGATGATGATGGATATCCATGCATCCTGCTGCGCCTCTAAATAAACGAGCCTTGGTGTCCCCATCAACCCGACCCCTAATTGGATGAAGGAGATAATGAAAAACAGGTAAAATGCCTGAATACGGAGGTTTGGTTTTACGTTGACATTGAGATCCACTTGGTTCACCTACTCATCGATATCCTTTTTCTTAACTGCTTTTCGTTTTCTAAAACGTATTAAATCTTTTGGGTGATAGGAGGCAAAGCGCTTGTATTGCCTTTGCATTGGCAGCCTGTACAGTACTTTATTAAAATCCTCCCACCGGAATGGATATATAGGCGCAAGATAAGGGCGCCCGAGTGATTTTAGCTTTAATAAATGGATAATAAGGAAACAAATACCAAACATCATTCCGACCATACCTAGTGTTCCAGCTAAAATAATCATTGGAAAGCGAATAATACGTACAGACGTGCTCATCAGATAATTGGGTATCGTAAAGGAAGCCAGTGCACTTAAGGCAACAAGAACAACGAGAAAGTTACTCGTTATTCCCGCCTGAACGGCCGCCGTTCCAATCACGACACCGCCAACAATACCGATTGTTTGTCCAATTTTCGTTGGTAATCTGGCCCCAGCTTCCCGTAGAAGTTCAATGAAGAATTCAAGCACTAATACTTCATAAATGGGAGGAAATGGTACCGCAGCCCTGGATTCACCGATGGTAATCAATTCCTGAGTCGGGATAACCTCGTAATGAAATGTTGTTGCGGCAACATATGCAGGGGTGAGCAATACCGCGACGAAAATGGCAATAAATCTCAGGATTCGTAGAAATGTGCCGGCATTCCAACGCATATATAAATCTTCTGTCGATTCAAAAAAACTAAAAAAGGAAGTGGGCGCGATAAATGCATCTGGACTGTTTTCAACCAATACGCCAATCTTTCCTTTGATCACAGAATAAGTAAAACGATCGGGCAGTTCTGTTAAGTAAAACTGCGGGAAGATGGTTGATGAAGAATCCTCAATATATTGCATTAACACAGAAGCATCATCAATCTCATCAACTTCTAAATCCTGCAGGCGCTGTCGCATTGTATTGATATCTGTATCATTGGCAATGGACTTTAAATAAATTATACGCACTTCACGCGGAGCCCTTTTTCCAACCTCCAGTTTTTCCAGCACCAAATCCGTCGATCTAATACCATAGCGGACAATATTCAAATTGGTGACAATGGATTCCGTAAACGCTACTTTTGGGCCTAACACTAAGGATTCCGATTCCGCCTGTTGCAAATTCCTTTTTTCTTTTTTTGATAGAAGATAGCTGACAACAGCGTCTTCCCCTTCCACGTAGACAAAGACCTCCCCAATCATAATTTTATGAAGGATGTCTTCCAATTTATCTTTTGTATCACTTCCACCTAACGGAATTTCATTCAAAACAGATTTCTTGGACCATTCCTTTTGCATACTTAATAATGGCTTTAACAAGTAATTTTCCGCCATTTCCACTTCAACCATGTAACCTATAAAAAACACAGCTACTCTTTTGTTTTCTTGTTCATAAATGGAAAAGATTAAGTCTGGATTATTTTCAAACTTACTCTCCATGATTCTTTTCAATTCGTCGACTTTTAATGGGAAGATACGATTCGATTGTCTTTTTCTTCTATTTCTCATATGTACCTCCAACTAACAGATGCTATTTGGATAGTATGTATGAAGGTGGTTTAAATTATGTAAGGGTAAATAAGTAATTGAATTCAGTTCGTATAGTAGTAATGACTTATTTTTCTGAAAGTCGATTGTCTAAATTTAGCGAATGGTTTATGATAGATTTACCAGTAATATAAGGGGTGGGGAAATGGCAGCGTTTATCCGTAATTGCCGATTGTGTAAGGAACCAATGGAAAGCAGTCCATTCATGATGTGCGAAACATGTCTTAGGGAAACGGATAGGGTTCGCAATTTCATTCGTAAAAACCCACATGTTTCAATTAAAGAAATTTCTTTATCAACCGATATTCCCCAGGAAAAAGCACAAAACATGATAAAGCTGATTTTTGGAAGA
Source organism: Virgibacillus sp. NKC19-16 (assembly GCF_021560035.1). Classification (NCBI taxonomy): domain Bacteria; kingdom Bacillati; phylum Bacillota; class Bacilli; order Caryophanales; family Bacillaceae; genus Virgibacillus; species Virgibacillus salidurans. Next base: position 1,258,250 of record NZ_CP074373.1, read on the forward strand.
AAAACAGTTTGAGTACTGATGTACAATTGATTCATCCCTTTTTCGAATATCTTTTTAGAAATTTAAGGTCACACCGGTTTGTGGCCTTTTTTGGTCATGTAGACGCTTGCTTTTTTATGAATTTACGTAAACATGGTAAAATAGAAGAACATATACGAAAAGGATTATTAAAAATTGAAAAATGCTCTATGGTCGGGGTGACTTTATGGATAAAGATGAAGGAAAAAAGAATCATGACGTGATCGATGAGGATTTATATGAAGAATTTGATGATGAAGAGCTATATGAACTCGTACAGGAAGAACGCCGGAAAGCATTCGAAAAGGATAGACAGGAAAAAGAAGAAAGAAAATCGAAACGTCCATTTCCGAAATGGGCGTTTTGGCTTATTGCTGCTGTTATGGCCTTCAATGTGGTTGCACTACTCCCACAAACGTTTTCCATACCAGCAATTGATTTCTTAATGACATCAGCAAAACTCTCCACGAGTGAGGATATTCAAGCAGATAAAGAAGCGGTAGTCGTAATAGAAACAGAAGACAGTAAGGGGACAGGCTTTGCTGTTACTAGTGATGGTACGATATTGACGAACCACCATGTGATCGAAGGGGAAGAGGAGGTTATGGTAGCATTTCCGGAAGAAGGTCTTTTTTCTGCGGAGATAAAAGATACATATCCTCAGATTGACTTAGCAGTACTCGAGACAAATGCATCCCAGCAATTTCCACATCTCACGCTTGCTGATGAAACGAATTTTGAGCAGAATGAAGCCATTCATTTTATTGGAAATCCATTGCAATTTAATGGTATTGCAAATGAAGGAAATATCATTGGTTACACACAATTAGAGGGTTGGGAGGAAGAAGTACTGATGATCGAAGCACCTGTTTACCGTGGAAATAGCGGTAGCCCGGTTATGAATGAAGAGGGAGAAGTGATTGGTGTGATTTTTGCTACACTGAATCACGATACCCATGGCCGGGTAGGACTTTTTGTGCCAATTGATTATTATTATGCGCATAGCCAGTAAAATTGTTTTAAATGACACGGAGGAGGGTATTAAAAATATATAACACGTTTTAAAGGAGGAAATCCTATTGTTTTTCACATCAGACTTAAAAACATACAATATCGATGCATCAGATGGAGAAATGGGTAAAATAAAAGACGTATATTTTGATGATAAGAAATGGGCAATCCGATACGCGGTTGTCGATACAAGAAAATGGCTACCGGGAAGAAAGGTACTGTTGTCACCTAGATCATTCATTAATTTGAATGAAGCAAACGAGAATTTGGAAGTGGAATTCGATAAAGAAACGATTCGAAATAGCCCTTCGATCGCAGACGAACAAGCTGTTTCAAAAGAAGCTGAAAAATCCATAATTGGATATTACGGCTGGAGCAGATATTGGATAGGTAACCCACTTTGGGGAATTGAGTATGGATCGCTTGAAGAACCTACCGAAGCAAAAATACAGCGTGATCAACAAATGGATGAGTCTCAGGAATATGACTTGCGAAGTGAAGATGAAACAATTGGTTTTAAGGTTCACGCCAATGATGGAAAAATCGGTAGAGTTGCAGATATGATCTATGATAATGAATCCTGGAAAATTCAATATGTTGTTGTTAGAAGCAGTAAGAGCATGGTTGAGGAGGAGTATTTTGTTTACACTCCTGAAGATATTGAATCCGTGGACTGGTTCGGAGAAGATATCTATGTAAAAGATTCTTTGGAAAATGTCAATCAAAGTACAATATATAAAAATAAAGCAGACATTTTACTCGAACGATGAAATGGAAGCAAACAAAAATGCCTCCTGTAACCGGAGGCATTTTTGTTTGCTGCTATTGGACGCTGGTAACTTATTTTTAAAGAGAATGTAATTGTTTTGAGATAGCCTAAAGACTAAGTGGTACGTTAAGATTAATCATACATTAATAGGTAAATGTAATTCTAGAAATAGAGATGGTGAATGAATGATGATATATAATTTAAATAAATATAAATATAAATATAAATGTAAGCTAATCACAGTCAAAATTAATAATAATAAAACGAATTTTATAATGGCTGGAGGTGTATTAGCTTGATGATGAGTAAGTCATTACAAGTCAATCCACTTGATGCTATGATTGCCTCAGCACAGCAAGGGGATCACACCGTCCAAAATCACCTTTTAAAGACATACCAGCCATTTATAGCTAAATGTGTTTCTGAAGTCTGTAAACGATATATAGATCCAAAGCGGGATGATGAGTTCAGTATCGGGCTATCAGCCTTTAATGAGGCAATTCTGGCTTATTCTACGGAGAGAGGATGTTCCTTTTTATCGTTTGCGAGTCTTGTCGTCAAGCGTAAAGTGATTGATTATATTCGTTATATGCAAAAAAAGCCCCAAGCTGTGTCATTGGATGAAAGTTATGATACAGAAAAAATGGAAAACCCAATAGAAACAATTGCTGCGGGAAAAAAGTACAAGCAGGAACAAGAGGCCTGGTATCGTAGAGATGAAATTATGGACTTTAAAGAAAAGCTTGATACCTATAAGCTGACACTTGAAGAGTTGACGCATTTGTCACCAAGGCACAGAGATGCTCGTGATTCTGCTGTTTATACAGCCAGGGTCATCTATGAAAATGCAGCTTTGCGAGAATATGTGCAACGAAAGAAAAAATTGCCAATTAAGCATTTGATGAAACATGTGGATGTCAGCAAAAAAACATTGGAGCGAAACCGGAAATTCATATTAGCGATGTTTATCGTTCTCAGTGAAGATTATGTGTATCTTAAAGATTACTTAAAGGGGGTGGGTCAGTGAAAAAAGGGATCGTAATGGAGCAGCATCGTCGTTATACCATTATTATGACCAGAGAAGGGACGTTTCAAAAGACGATCCCAATCAAAGATGCTGCTATCGGCGCGGAAGTTTCCTATAAAGGATTTAAAACAGGGGCTCCTACCGTTATTACTGTGCAAACACGATTACTTGTTATCGTACCTGTACTGGTGTTACTTCTTGTGCCTTTTTATTTGGCAATGGATAAAAATGAAACATATGCTTATGTAAATGTTGATGTTAATCCAAGTATTGAACTCGTGATTGATGAGAACCTTGATGTTGATTCCATTCGTCCAATAAATAGGGATGCAACTAAGCTCGTGAATGAATTAACAGGGTATCAGGATACACAATTGGACAAAGTAATTAGCATGATTATGAAAAAAAGTGAAGAGGCAGAACGAATAAATGAAGGAAAAAATATGTTGGTTGGCTTCAGTTATATGAATAAAGAGTCAAACAACAATCCTATTTCTGATAACCTCAAACAACTCTCAGCGAAGGATCCTGATTGGGAAATTGTAACCTTTCGTGTCCCAAAGGATGTAAGAGACACAGCGAGAAAAGAAGATAAATCGATGAATGAGAAAGAAAAAGAAATTATACATACATTTTATCATACCGAAAAAGATAATCATTCTGAAGATGACGATAAACAATAAAGAGGCCCATTCCAATCCATTTGGCATGAGCCTCTTTTTACGAAGCAAACGTCCATGCTTCCTTATACTTCCATTACAATCGCTGGTTCGTATTTCATTGCGTGGTCTATATAATAAAGTAGGTTATCGTGGGAATTCATAATTTTTTCCTGGTCAAGTGAGTAATGGTATGCATTTAAGAAAAGCTGGATTTTCTTTGACAACATGTCATCTTCCGTCCTTACCATAACCACAAGCAAGTCATCCCACTGTCCCCAGAGCGTGTAGTACAGTGCCTTATCATAATCCGGAATATCCATTTTTCCCCTCCTTAAAAAGTAAGGATACTGATAGCTTTCCCGTATTTTATATATAATGAGGGAAAGAAAAATGGTGTGCTTACCATAATTAGGTTTTCAAACAAAATAGGTATAATACTATTTCACTGTTACATACTAAAAACAAATTAGTAAGGAGGAATTACAAATGAAGTGGAAAATCTTTAGTGTTTTAGCTGTGCTTGTCTTAGTACTTGCAGCATGTCAAGGAGGAGGCAATGGTGATGGCAATGGAAATAATCAAGAGGGTGCAACTGACGGAAACAACGTTGAACAAACTCGGTTTAATAACGCCGGGGACGGAATGAATGATGATCGAGATAACACAATGCGAAGAGATTCGGAGAGAAATCAGGATACAAACCGAAATAACAATAACCAAGGAAATAACAATCCAGGAAATAACAACCAGGGAAATAATCAGTATGATGTTGCCGAGGAAGCTGCAGAGCAAATAACGAACCAAGTAGATGAAATTGACAATGCATATGTACTTACAACGGAAAATAATGCATATGTTGCAGCTGGATTAGATAACGATAACAACAATAACAACAACAATAACAATAATAATAACAACATGAATAACAATAATAACACGAATAACAATAACGGCACTATAAATAACAACAACCAGGATAATGGCGATGAGTTAACCGATGACGTTAAAGAAGAAATATCTGGTATCGTAAAATCAGTCAATAATGATATCGATAATGTTTATATTTCAACAAATCCGGATTTCGTTGATTTAACGAATAATTATGTTGATGATGTAAATAATGGCGAACCGATTGAAGGATTCTTTGATCAATTCGGTAATATGGTTGAAAGATTATTCCCAGAAAATCAATAAATAATAACTTCCTTAAGAAGAACGAGTGTCTCATGTATCATATGAGCACTCGTTTTTAAATTTTGCACTAGAAAAAGTCAGCAACATATGCTATTGTTATACATATAATTCATACTATCCATAGTTAATTACTATGTTTTAATAAGTGGCTGTTATCTAAAAGTTTGTTGTTTTTGACACAAAAGATATAGACTGCGATGTAATTAAAATTTGTTTTAACCGCCGTTCGGGGGAACGGAGGGCGGGTGCTTTCCGCGGGTACGGCCTCAGCCTCCTCGAGAAAACCACACTGCGGGGTCTTCGGACACGTGCTATTCCCGCAGGAGTCACCGCCCTCCGCTCACCCGAACTAGTAAGTTGATTAATGCTTTGTATATTAATATGGATGCACTTCATTGGCAGTAACCCAAATACCAGCGGAGGAAATACATGGAGACTCCTGCGGGAGCAGAGGCCTAGATGAGACTCCGCAGTGCAGCGAGCACAAGGAGGCTCATCAGCCGCCCGCGGAAAGCGGAATGTATTTCCGTAGCGGCGGGTAAAAAGTAATTTCAAGTCACGTCGCTTTTTATATCAACTGCGAAGATTTAAAAGCAACAAAACTTACGAAAAGAGCCTAATAAAATAATGGAGCTGAATGCTTATGGGACGGGAGTTTCTTGGTATATTTGATGAGTGGGCCAAAGATTATGATACCAGTGTGGCAGGATTAGATCCGCAATATGAAGCAGTGTTTAATGGGTACGAGAGGATTCTGGATGAAGTAGTCAGGTATTCAAGTGGAACTGTACTTGAATTTGGTGTTGGAACCGGCAATTTATCGGAAAAACTGATCCAAGCTGGACATCAGGTTATAGGAGTTGAACCTTCCTCTGCAATGCTGGAAATAGCAGCAGAAAAATTACCTGAGCTTACGTTATTGGAAGGGGATTTTTTAAATTTTCCAGACGCAGGCTCAATAGAGACAATTGTAAGCACGTATGCATTTCATCATTTAACAGATCGTGAAAAAGATACAGCAATTAGACAATTCGCTGAAATGTTGCCTGAAAATGGAAAAATTGTTTTCGGTGATACGATGTTTAAATCCATTGCTGCGAAGGAATCAATGATTGAAAATGCTAAAGATAAGGGATTTTTCGAGTTAGCCGAAGACCTCGAGCGGGAATATTATACAACAATCGATGTACTGCAAAACATTTTCGTAAAGTACAATTTTGATGTAACATTTAAACAGGAGAACGATTTTGTTTGGATCGTAAAAGCAAATAAATTTAAGAGGAGCGGTTAAACATGGCAGAGAAAATGAATGTAGAAAGCTTTAATCTTGATCACACAAAGGTAAAAGCACCATATGTAAGATTAGTTGGCGTAACGGAAGGTTCGAGTGGGGATAAGGTTTATAAATATGATATCCGGTTTAAACAACCGAATAAAGAGCATATGGAAATGAGCGGTTTGCATTCAATCGAACATTTAATGGCGGAAAACATTCGAAATCATATGGATAATGTACTTGATATCGGGCCAATGGGTTGCCAAACCGGATTTTATCTATCAATTATAAATAACGATAATTATGATGAAGTATTGGATGCATTAGATAAAACACTACAGGACGTATTAGCAGCAGGTGAAGTTCCTGCATGTAATGAAGTGCAATGTGGTTGGGCTGCCAACCACAGTCTGGAAGGTGCTAAGGAGATTGCCCGTGAGATGTTGGGCAAAAGAACGGAGTGGCACGAAGTTTTCTAAGTGAGGCGAAAACATGGCAATTTACAAGTCAATTCAAGCATTAATTGGGGAGACTCCTTTACTGGAAATTACCAAATTCCCACTTCCAAAAGGGGTGCGTTTGTTTGCAAAGCTGGAATTTTTCAACCCGGGTGGAAGTGTGAAGGATAGGCTCGGCGAGGAATTAATTGATGATGCATTAGCAAGTGGTGCCATTAAGGAAGGTGGTACGATTATCGAGCCAACTGCCGGAAATACTGGCATCGGCTTAGCGCTAGCGGCACTAGATAAAAATCTTTCGGTGATTTTTTGTGTCCCGGAGCATTTCAGCCAGGAAAAGTTGTCGATCATGAAGGCGCTCGGTGCTCGTATTATTCAAACACCTAAAAAGCAAGGCATGTCAGGCGCTATTGAAAAAGCGAAACAACTAGTGGACGAAATTCCTAACAGTTTTGCTCCACAGCAATTTTCTAATCCTGCTAATACAAGGACCTATTATAAAACTTTGGGACCGGAGCTATGGCATGATTTAAACGGGGAAGTGGATATATTTGTTGCAGGTGCAGGTACTGGTGGCACGTTTATGGGGAGTGCGCAATATCTGAAAGAAAAGAATCCTAATATCAAAACAGTGATCGTTGAACCAGAGGGATCGATTATCGCAGGTGGGGAGGCTGGCCCACACCTGACAGAGGGTATCGGCATGGAGTTTTTACCGGAATATATGGATCGCTCTTATATGGATCAGATCCATACAGTTTCAGATGAAGACGCGTTCCGGTTTGTGAAGGAACTCGCTAGAAAAGAGGGCCTGCTTGTTGGCAGTTCTTCCGGATCAGCGATGTTTGCTGCATTACAGGAAGCAAAAAATGCAAAGTCTGGAATGAATATTGTAACCGTTTTTCCGGATGGAAGTGACCGTTATTTAAGTAAAAATATTTATTCAGGTAAAGGAGAATAGGGATGCGGGCAAAAACAAAAATGATTCATGGCGGAATTACAGGTGATGAACAAACTGGCGCTGTTTCTGTACCGATTTACCAGGTAAGTACGTATAAACAGGAAAGTGCAGGTAATCACGGAGGGTACGAATATTCACGGACAGGAAACCCGACAAGACATGCGTTAGAGACAGTAATTGCTGATTTGGAAAACGGGAAATCCGGTTTTGCATTTGGATCGGGAATGGCTGCTATAACTTCTGTGATGATGTTATTTGATACGGGTGATCACATTGTAATGACGGATGATGTCTATGGTGGCTCCTATCGACTAATGACGAGCGTGATTAATCGCTTTAAATTGGATCATGATTATGTTGATACCAGTTATCCCGAAAAAGTGGAAGCAGCTATTCAAGAAAATACAAAAGCGATATTTATTGAAACACCGACAAATCCATTATTAAAAATAACAGATTTAAGGAAGATGGCTGAAATCGCTAAAAAACATAACCTGCTTCTGATTGTAGATAATACATTTGCGACGCCATATTGGCAACAACCACTTGATCTTGGGGCAGATATTGTACTGCATAGTGCTACAAAGTATATCGGAGGCCATAGTGATGTCGTTGCGGGACTAGTAGCAGTGAATTCTGCTAAATTAGCTGAGGACATTCATTTCATACAAAATTCAGTAGGTGCAGTGCTGGGACCACAGGATTCATGGCTGTTGATGCGCGGGATTAAAACGCTTGGCTTGCGTATGGAAGCAATCGAGACAAACACAAAAAAGATCATGGAATTCCTGCAAGATCATGATCACGTTTCTAAAATTTACTATCCCGGTCTAAACAGTCATCCAGGGCATGAAATCGCTGCGAGCCAGGCAACAGGTTTTGGCGGTATGTTATCCTTTGATGCAGGCAGCGGAGAAAAAGCTGATGAGGTATTGGATAAGGTGACCTATTTCACACTAGCTGAAAGTTTGGGTGCGGTGGAAAGTTTAATCTCTATACCAGCAAAAATGACCCATGCATCAATTCCAAGGGAAAGACGACTGGAACTTGGAATTACAGACGGACTGATTCGGTTATCTGTCGGTATTGAAGATGCAGATGATTTAATAGAAGATTTAAAAAATGCATTAGATGTATAAGGGGGGGATGGCCTGATGGGCTGTCCTTTTTCTTTCTAACTATGCTATGCTAAAATAAATAGAACATGAATTCAAGGAGGAATGGCAGATGAGTGAAAAAGCATTAGCCTACATAAAAGAAAATCGTGATGATTTATTGGGGCGATTAAATGATTTCTTATCGATTCCCAGTGTGAGTACAGACAGTGCACATAAACAAGATATAGAAGAAGCAGCAGGATTTTTGGTTACATATTTAACAGATATTGGTTTTGAAAATGTAGAGAAGCAGAAAACGCCCGGGCATCCACTCGTGTATGCGGAATATAACGGGGCTGGTTCGGATGCACCGACAGTGTTATTCTATGGCCATTATGATGTGCAGCCAGCAGATCCACTTGAACTATGGGATAGTGATCCATTTAAACCGGAAGTAAGAGACGGACGTGTTTTTGCTCGTGGTTCCAGTGATGACAAAGGACAAGTATTTATGCACCTTGCTGTTTTCGAAGCATATATGAAAACAGACGGGAAGCTACCACTAAATGTGAAAGTGTGTATTGAAGGAGAAGAAGAGATTGGCAGTGAAAATCTATACGACACTTTACACGAGAAAAAGGAACAATTTGATGCTGATTTTGCAGTAATCTCTGATTCCGGTATGGTTGCAGAAAATCAGCCAACCATTTTATATGGATTAAAAGGCTTCACAGGTATCGAAATCAACGTAACAGGGCCTGATCATGATCTACATTCCGGCATGTATGGCGGGGCAATTCGTAATCCAATTATGGCACTGAGTCACATTCTGGCTTCTATGAAAAATGAGGAAGAGGTTATTACCGTTGATGGTTTTTATGATGATGTGGAACCATTAACAGAAGAAGAAAGAAAATTAATTGCAGATGTCGATGGAGAAAATTATCCTGAAGCAACAGGTGCACCTGAAACAGTATCTGAAGAAGGATATACAGCAAAAGAACACACCATGGCGCGCCCAACCTTTGAGGTAAATGGCATGTATGGCGGTTATCAAGGAGAAGGAACCAAAACCATTATCCCTTCATCAGCTACTGCAAAAATCACCTGCCGCCTTGTGCCAGGGCAGGACCCGGAAAAAATACAAGGATTGCTCGAGGATCATGTAAGGCGAGTAGCTCCAACAGGCGTAACGGTGGATGTAAAAAAAGAAAAATTATCAGCAAAAGCTTATAAAGTAGAACCAGAACATGATTTGATTAAAAAGGCGGCAAATAGCTATACAAAAGCATTCGGCAAGGAAACAGTATATGTACGAATGGGCGGATCCATCCCTGTTGTAGAATGGATTGAGGGAATTTACGGTATGCCGATTGTGTTACTGGGCTTCGGAACGCCTGATGATCGTCTGCATTCTCCTAACGAAAGCTTTCCATTGGATAGCTTTGATAAAGGAATGGAGACCTTGGTTTATTATTGGAATGAAGTGAATGGAAATAAATAGGTGTATACCTTGCTTTTAAATGATTGAGATGTACTGATATATAAAGAGGTGAGAGGATGAAATTTGCCATCATTACCGGAGTTTCGAAAGGGTTGGGAGAATCTATTGCAACATTATTTCTGGAATCCGGCATCAATGTAATTGGAATATCACGAAGTACAAATGAAAAATTATCGAAGCTCGCTGATCAAAACAATAAAAGATACATGCATTACCCTTGTGATTTAGGGGATATATCAGCCTTAGAAGATACATGTAAAGCTATTAGTGAAGAAGTTTTTACAGAAGAGCTTACATTACTCTACGTTGTAAATAATGCAGCCGTAATAGAACCTATTGATCAAGCAATGAATACGAAAGCTGAAAGCCTAGCAAATCACATACAAGTAAATACAATCGCTCCAATGGTTTTAATGAATTTCTTTTTGAGGAAAGCTACAGATGCGCGTGTTCCCCTTTTCGGTGTAACCGTTACTTCAGGTGCTGCCGATAGACCAGTAAGCGGCTGGAGTGCTTACTGCACGGCAAAAGCAAGTATTAACATGTATACACAGACGGTCGCACTGGAACAAGGAAACACAGAAAATAAAGTCATTGCATTCAATCCTGGTATTATGGATACAAATATGCAAGAGCAACTTCGTAAAAGCTCGAAGGAAGCATTTACAGAAGTAGAAACGTTCAAAGATTATAAACAAAATAACCTATTAAAAGACACCGATGCAGTTGGTAGTGTGCTTGTCGACATCCTTACAGATGACGACATTGAAAATGGCAAAATATATAATGTAGCGGATTATTTATAAATGTTCATTTAGCACTGTGTATACGCCCTTCCTAATTCTTTTTCTCTGCATATATTGTATAGTAATCCGAAAAAAACAGGGAGGGAAATAAATGGGTGCAGGTAAAACAGGATACGGCTCTGGCTTTGCGCTTATAGTCGTATTATTTATATTGTTAATTATTATCGGTACCGCTTATACAGGTGGTGCAGGCGGCTACGGTGGCTATTAGTAAGTAAAAGAGAGGCGGCGGACTTTAAGTTTCCGTTGCCTCTCTTGTTTTGTTAGTGATTTAAAATGGGACGGAAGAATCGAGCGGAGAGCAGGGGGATCAACTTGGGCGCAGCGAGAAACAACCGCACAGCAAAAGAGTCAACTCGGAGGTCCGCTCTTTTATGGATCCCCGCGCCCCAACATCTAACCTCTAAAACAGGTTAACGTTTTTTCTCATAACCGCTGCTGTTCATTTGCATTAATTTTTCTCTGAAGCAATTTGTGAACGATGCCTACAGCAATAATTAAACAAGCAAGTAAGACGAGTGAAGTCATCCACAGACCTTGAACGTTATTCATATTCCATATAAAAAGTACCATCACACCGAATATACCTACTGTATACAAAAGAGAGAATAAGCCCGTCATTCTTGCTTTAAATACTTCCTGCTCATCTGTCCAATTTAGCTTAGGGGACAAGAAATCAAGATACGTTCCTAAAGCGCTTGTAAACCAGCTTGCACCTAAGGTGAGTACCAACCAATGTAAAATGATAATTGCTGGAATTTGCAGAACCATAATGAAAACAACTAAAAATAATAAAATCGTAATTAAATTGATTGCCCAGGCCGTAGCTATTTTACTAAAGAATACCTGCTTTGGATGTAAAGGTAGAAATAAATTAGCCTCCCAACTCTTTCCTTCCCGTGAAATAGATGAGATAGATGTAGCATTTGTAGCTAAAATAAATACCACTGCAATAAACATTAGAAGTAAGCTTTCTTTTTCAGAAAACATCTGCATAAAACCTGCTAGTGATTCATTACTGGAATCGAGCATTAATATGATCACAATAAAAACAGGACCAAATAATCCCTGAATCACACATTGCATTAAAAAAGTTGGAGTTCTGAAAATAATGCGCAACTCTTTTAGAATATAGGATAGCCATACGGGCCTCTTGGTCATTTGTTTTTTTACTTTCTTTTGAGCTATTTTCTTTTTATTACCAGCCCCAATACCTAATACCCCTTTTAAATAAAGTAACTGACCCATCCAAATGAAGAGAAGAAAAGCAGCTATACTTATCCCTATCAAAGCAGCAAAGGAGAGAACACCAATCCAAGTCGTGCTTTCTGTAAGTGCTAATGTACTCACAAATGCAGGGGGATAGAAAGCCGTAATTAATTGAAGGACATCATCCCTTTCCTGGATAAAGGCCGCAAAATTTGCAGAGATATCATCAGAATTTGTATTAAGTCGCAGGAATACATTGATGAAAATAATAAAGAATAACGAAAAAACGCCTGCAAGTACTTTTGAACGATCCTTGTTTTTAGCCACATTGACAAAACGCATGAGAACCATCACCAGGATGGAAGCAATCGTAAAAGGTATAATAGGCAGCAATAAAAATATGATGACTCCGAATAAATAATATAAAATAGAAGCCCCACTTACACTTCCATAAAAGTAAAATGCTGGTAAAAAGATAGCTCCGGCAGTGAGATACAGGTACAAAAAAGGACTAGCTGCTTTTCCTAGCAATAGTTGATAGGGTTGAAGCGGAAATGGAATGAATGATTGAATATCCTCCGCGAAATAAAATGCACTCACAACGGTTACAATACTAATTAGAAATAAAAGCATATGAAGGATTAAAAACAGAATTCCAAGAATTAGTGATTCCTGTCCGAATGGTTGCAGTAATTCATATAAAACCCTAACCATACTATTTACAAGACTTATGTATAGCCCCACAAATGGCAATAGGATAAAGGCTGCAATAACAAAGACCCAAACCTGTGAACTGTTTCTTCCGGCTTTCGAATATTGCATCTTGAGCATTGTCTTCATAACGAGCCATGCTTTATTCATCGTTAGTCAACTCCAGGAACACTTCTTCCAAAGATTGATCAGATTGATACTGATCACGCATCTCCTCTATTTCTCCATGAAAAATAAGCTCTCCCTTATTTATGATCGCAACTTCATCACATAATTGTTCTACAACCTCCAGCCCGTGACTGGAGAAGAATACGGTGTTTCCTTCATTGGCATGCTCTCGCATCATGTCTTTTAACATATATGAAGATTTAGGATCGAGCCCAGTTAGCGGTTCATCCAAAATCCAAATGGCCGGATCATGGATTAACACACCGGTAACAATGATTTTCTGGCGCATACCATGGGAATAGGTTTGAATATAATCACCAAGTGCATTATAAATATCAAATTGTTTTGTCAGTTGTTCTATTCTTTCTTCCCGAATTTCTTTTGGGAGGTCAAATATATCAGCGATGAAATTTAAGTATTCGATTCCTTTTAGTCGCAGAAACATATCGGGGTGATCCGGGACATAGCCGAATAGCTTCTTTGCAGCAAGGGGATTTTTTTCAATATCCAGGCCGTTAAGTATAATCTGCCCGCTATCAATCGGCAGAATTCCTGTGATCATCTTAATCATGGTTGATTTACCGGCACCATTAGGCCCTAAAAATCCAACAATTTTACCGTCAGGAACGGTTAAATTTAACGCATTAATCGCCTTCTTTTTACCTGGAAAATTTTTATTAACGCCTTTAATTTCGATCAATGGTATTTCCCCCTAAGTAGTGTTTACCTACTGAAAGTGGCTTTGTTTTATGGTACACTATATTGTAGATTTTGCTACCTAAACATGTATAATAAATAGTTTAACATATCCATATTGTATAACGTATTTTGAGGAAAAAGAAAGGAAGAAATTATGATTACAAGAAAAAGCAAGCGCGAAATTGAAAAAATGCAAGCAGCAGGAGATTTGCTGGTTCAAGCACATAAGGAAATTGCAAAGATGATTAAGCCTGGTATTACCACAATGGAAATTGATACATTTATAGAGGGTTTTTTAGCCGATCATGGAGCAACTCCAGAGCAAAAGGGGTTTAATGGTTATCCATATGCGATTTGTGCATCGATTAATGATGAGATTTGTCATGGATTTCCAAGGGAGGAAAAATTAAAAGACGGGGATATCGTAACCATTGATATGGTCGTTAATCTGAATGGTGGCCTCGCCGATTCTGCATGGACCTATGCTGTGGGGGATGTGGACGAAAAAGGCAAACGATTGCTGGAAGTGTCAAAAGTGTCTTTGGATAAAGCGGTTGAACAGGCGCAAGTCGGTAATCGTATTGGCGATATTGGCCATGCAGTTCAGGAATATGCTGAAGGGGAAGGCTTCTCGGTTGTACGTGACTTTACTGGTCACGGTATTGGGCCAACGATACATGAAGAACCGCATATTCCGCATTTCGGCTTGCCGAATAAGGGACTTCGCTTAAAACAAGGCATGGTTATTACCATTGAGCCAATGATCAACGAAGGAACCTGGAACAGTCAGATGGATGCGAATAACTGGACAGCCAGAACCGTTGACGGGGGACGTTCTGCACAATATGAACATACGATTGTGATTACAAAAGACGGCCCACTTTTAACCACGGATCAGGATAAATAAGCTAGGGGGTGTCATATGCGCGTTGTATCTATTTGTCCAAGTAACACGGAAATTGTAGATTATTTAGGAAAAACCGATCAATTAGTTGGCGTCGATAATTTTTCCGATTGGCCTAAGTCAGTACGGGAACTGCCGAAATTGGGTCCGGATCTTTCCATTGATATGGATAAGGTTGCAGCTTTAGAGCCGGATCTTGTGCTTGCATCACTAAGTGTTCCTGGAATGGAAAAAAATATTGAAGCATTGGATGAGCGCAAACTACCATATATTATTTTAAACCCGAATTCGTTGGAAGAAATTGCAACTGATATTAAGAAAGTTGCTGTCGCTCTGGATTGTGAAACATTAGGAGAGGAGAAGGCCGGCGAATTCATAGCAGAAGTAGAAAGCTTCCGGGAAAAAGCTTCTAATCAATCGGATAAGCCAACACTCTACTGGGAATGGTGGCCAAAGCCTATTTTTACTCCAGGATCTGTCAATTGGCTAACAGAAATAAGTGAACTTGCCGGAGCTGAAAATATTTTTGCAACCGAAAATGTGGCAAGTGTTCAAACAGACTGGGATGATGTGAAAGAACGTAACCCGGATCATATTTGTATGGTCTGGGTCGGGGTGAAGGAAGAAAAGATGAACCCCAAGATTGTTAAAAAGCGTCCCGGATGGAGTGAGATGAAGGCCATTCAGAATGGTACTATTCATGTACTTGAGGAATCATTATTTTGCAGACCCTCACCACGGCTACTTGAGGGTTTGCGTAAATTAGTTCAAACCATTTATTAATGATAAGGTTGCCTGAGGATTTTTCCCAGACAACCTTTTTTAGTTGAGGAATGTTTGCGGTCGCCAGCTGCTTGTGTAAAAACAGGAAGATTCTATGTTTAATTTTTCAAAGATCTCCCACCAAATATAATGGTAATCAAAGGACTTAATAAACAAAAGAAAGCAAATGGTAAATACGTAAGCACAGGAACTCCTAGTACGTCTGCGATAAACACCCCACATACACTCCAAGGGACAAGTGGGTTGATGACAGTACCGGCATCTTCCAGCGTTCGCGAAAGCGCCTTATTGGAAAGCCCTGCCTTTTGATAAACTCCCTTGTAGGTTTCGCCTGTTAGCATAATGGAAAGATACTGCTCCCCAATCAATACGTTTACCCCAATGGCAGTTGCGGCAGTCGAAACAATAATGGTTCGTACTCGCTTAAGTTTTTCCTGAAAAGCAGATAAAATACTTGGGATGATACCTGTTACAAACAAGAGCCCGCCAAATCCTAAAGCTAAAATAACGAGAGAAACGGTGAAGAGCATACTATTTATGCCGCCCTTCGTTAACAGCTCGTTCACTGGTTCAAATTCGGTTGTGGCTGTATATCCACTAAACCAGATGTTCCATATATCCGACCATCCAAGTCCACTCGTGATGCTTGCAAGTAATGTGGCAATCACACTACTGATCCCCAGCGCAATAAATGCAGGTATTTTAAACATAGTACAAAATACCAATATAAGTAAGGGGATCCATGATGTCCAATGAATGAGATTGGTTGCATCAAGTGATGCCTGATAGTTATTTCCGCCCTGAGTTGAAATTGCCTGATCCGGTGATAATAGGACAAATAAAATAAACGAGATTATAAAAGCAGGAATTGTTGTTAGACTGATATGCTTAATATGCTCAAATAAATCTACGCCTACAATCGTTGATGCAAGATTGGTTGTATCTGATAATGGAGACATTTTATCGCCAAAGAAGGCACCTGAAACAATCGCACCGGCAGTGATCGCCATCGATGCATCCATCGCACTTCCCATTCCAATAAAAGCCACTCCAATGGTCGCCGTGGTTGTCAGGGAACTCCCGAGTGAAACGCCAATAATGCCAGTAATAGCAAATACAATCCCATAAAACCATGTTCCACCAATAAATGAGAATCCTGTATTGATTAATGCAGGAATGGTACCACTAATCATCCAACTGCTGATGAGAATTCCGATTATTAAAAATAGGAAGACAGCACCCATGCCGGATTTTGCCCCGGTTATCATTGCTTCCTCCAGAGCTTTAAATGGAATTCGCCGCATTAATCCATACGCAACAAGAACGAATATACCAAGCAATATCGGGATATGGGGGTCTGCTCCTAATCCAACGATAAAATAGCTGATTAAACCAACAATGACGATAAAAAAGATAATCGACTCGGCAACATGCGGGTTATATTTCGGTTTGACTGGGAACATGCGTTGATCTCCTTTCTGTTTGAAAATAAAAAAAGCCCCATCCCTAAATAGGGACGAAGCTCACTCTCCGCGTTACCACCCTGGTTGATGAACATTAACGTTCAACCACTCATGTAAAAAATCCACTACACCTGAATGTGTAATTCAATTATTTCCTGCCAGAGCTTGCACCAACCGCTCCATCTCTTTTGCTGATCAGAAAAATAATCTACTTCGCATTCTTGGATTAACGTATTCATTTAGATTAATATCGAATATACACTGTAACCACAGCGTATGTCAACATTAATTTTCAAGTTAAGGGACTTTTTTATTTTTTGAAAATCAGATATAATAGTTTGAATTATTGTTTCAGAGAGGGGATGGAAAGTGGGAACGAATGCAGCTGGAAATCAGAATAAATCACCATCTATATATATGCTCCAAAGAGGACTCGCTACCGGACTACCCATTATGCTAGGCTATCTGCCAATTGCGATAACGTATGGAGTTTTAGCGAAACAGGCGGGGATGTCTTTATCCGAATTAACGTTGATGAGTGTCATGGTTTTTGCGGGGGCTAGTCAACTTATGGGCGCGAATATGATCGCAGTTGGAGCCGGCGCTTTAGAAATTATTACCGCTACGTTTGTATTGAACTTCCGGCATTTTGTGATGAGCTTATCCTTTATGAATCAATTGCGGAATATTAAATTAAAATGGAAGGCCCCATTATCATTGGGATTAACGGATGAAACGTTTGCAGTAGCTGCTTTAAACCCGAAAGAAGCAAAAATGGAAAAAGGAGTACTTTTTTATACAGCAATTATTTTAATGGCTTATTTGTCATGGATTTTAGGCTCCTTTCTAGGTGGGGTACTTGGGGAAGTTATTCCGGATCGATTGAGTCAGAGTATGGGAATTGCATTATATGCGATGTTTATTGGTCTATTAATACCTTCTGTGAAAAAAGAACTGAAAGTCGGCTTAATTGCAATTATAGCGATGCTGATTAATGCAGTTTGTGTTTATTTGGGCATGAGTACGGGCTGGGCTATTGTGCTTGGCACGATCATTGGTGGAATGAGTGGAATCTATTTGCTGAAGGAGGAGCGGGCATGATTTTTTTAATTATTATTGGCATGTCACTTGTCACAATGATCCCGAGGATAATTCCTGCTTTTGTTGTAGATAAATTGGAATTTCGTGATTGGGTAAATCGCTGGTTAAACGCCATACCATATGCAGCACTGGGGGCGCTTATTTTCCCAGGGATATTATCGGTTATACCGGAGCGGCCTTATATTGGATTGATAGGCGGGATTGTGGCAATTGGATTGGCATATATCGGATTAAATGTTATTTTGGTTGTTATTGGTGCTATTATTACTGTATTTCTTATATCGATGTAACCAGGTTGCCTGGGATTGCTGACATGCATATAGAGAAACAGGCTGTCGCGGGCGGGCAGCCTGTTTCTCTAATACGGTTCAATATGAATATGCGCGTACATGATATGGTGTTTGCTGGCCAGGTAATTTTCAATACGGTCTGTAATATCATGGCTTTCTTGAACAGTTAACCCGGGGTCGACAAGAATCGTGATTTCAATAAATGCCTGATTGCCATGTATACGGCCT